>NZ_JBMDKN010000003.1:0-570793 GCF_057809735.1 Novosphingobium sp. FG137
GCGCCCCCCCCCCCCCCCCCCGCCGAAGGTTTCCAATGCGCAATGCGGGTGTTGGCAGTGCGAGTGGCGCGTCTACAGCGACGCTGATCCTGGACCGGCAGGTTCACTGGCGGGCCGGTGGATATCGATGCAAAGCCCGAGGCCCGGGCTCGACTGCTCCAGCCGGGCACCCAGGAAAAGCACCATCGATCGAATGATCTGCGAACCGAGCCCCGTTCCCGAGGGCGTCATGCTCTTGCCCATCCCCACGCCATCATCCTCCACGCGCAACCGATAGCCGTCGGTCCCTTCGGTGTGGAAGGTGATCCGAACCTGGCCGGGTTCGTCCCTTTCGTAGGCATACTTGCAGGCGTTGCTCACCAGTTCGTTGATCAGCACGCCGAGCGTCACGGCAGTGGCGGCGGGCAGCGTTGCGCTTTCGGCTTCGACAAGGATATCGCGCCGCACGCTGTGGGTCGAATAGGTGCGCGAGAGGTCGCGGGCCATTCCCTCGATGTAGTCCGCCATGTTGACCTCATGAATGCTGGCGCCGGAATAGAGCTGCTGGTGGATGCGGGCGATTGCCTGAATCCGGCTCTGGACATCCTGCAGCATCGCCTTGGCTTCTGCTCCAAGCGCACGGCGGCCCTGGAGATGCACGAGGGTCGCGACCATCTGCAGGCTGTTGGCCACGCGGTGGTTCACTTCGTGGAGCAGGGAGGCGAGCTGCTTGTTGGTCTCGCGCAGTTCCTGTTCGGCGAGGTCCTTCTGCTTTCGCAGGCGCAAGGTATCGAGTGCCTGGTGCAATGTGCTCGTCAGCAGTTCGAAGTAATCTTCGGGAGTCGACTTCACCACATAGTCCACCGCACCTGCCTTGAGCGCGGCAACCGCTATGCTGCTGTCGTCCGACCCGGTGACGTAGATGATTGCAGGCGGCGAGGGCAGGGCCATCAGCTGCTCCAGCGTCTCCATGCCGCCCATGCCGGGCATGACATGATCGAGCACGACAAGATCGAAATGCTGCTGTCGGGCAAGGTGCAGGCCCTCGTGACCGGAGAGCACACAGGTCATCGTGCAGCCCAGGCTTTCGAGATGGCGCTTGGTGAGGCGGCAGAGGCCATCATCATCATCGATGTAGAGAATGCTCGATTCAGAAAGCGGCATCAGCCACCCACGTTCGTCTGGCCCGTTCGTTCATGATGCAACGTCCTCCTGGTCGCCTGTGCGGCGCATGGGAATGGATAGGATGAAAATGGAGCCTGCGCCCGGCTCGGATTCTACGCTGATCGAGCCGTCGGGCCCTGTTCCGCAAGCTGCCGCGGGTCTCGAGCGCAAGCCATTTGCCAGAAACGACCACCTTGCGCCCCGGTTCCGTACGGGTTGGCGGGAATCATACCATGGTCGCCAGAAGGTCTTTCAGCCGCGCCAGGCCGAAGCCGACTGCGATATCGGAAATCCCGTAGGGCAGGAGGAGCTGGTCATCGCCCACCAGCATGCCGCCGCAGCTGTAGACCACATTGGGGACGTAGCCGGCGCGGTCGGCATTCTCCGCCGTGAGGATCGGGCAGGCCGAGCGACCCAGAACGCGGCTGGGATCGTCGCGGTCCAGCAGCGCGCAGCCCAGCGCATACTTGCGCACCGGGCCGACGCCGTGGGTGATCACGAGCCAGCCTTCCGGGATCAGCAGCGGACTGCCGCAGTTGCCGATCTGGATGAACTCCCACGGAAACTTCGGCTCCATCAGCAGAACACCGTCGTCATCCCAGGTATCGAGCCGGTCCGAGCGGAGAAGGTAGAGGTTCTTGCCGTCCTGCCGGCCCAGCATGCAATACTGATCGCCGACCTTGCGGGGGAACAGCGCCATGCCCTTGTTGCGGCCGGCCTTGCCCTTGATCGGAGTGAGATCGAAGCTGCGGAAATCGCGCGTGCGCATCAGTTCGGAGCGGATCGAGCGCCCGGAATAGGCGGTGTAGGTGCCCAGCCACTCGAAATCACCGTCGCCATGATCGAAACGGGTGAGGCGCAGGTCCTCGAGCCCGTTCGCCTGCTGTTCGGTGATCGGGAAGATCACCGTGTTCGAGAGCGAACTTTCGGGATGGCACTGCACCGTGACGGTGGCATCGGGGTCGTTGCGCGGGTTGTTGTCCGTCCGCTGCACGCTGGTGGCAAAGGCGGATTCGGGCCAGAGCATGAAGGAACCGTCGGTCTCCACGATCCCGTCGCGAAAGGCGATCGAGCTGATATGACCTTCGCCCACCGCCCGCAGCGAGAGGACGAAGCGCACCGCGCCGTCGTCCATGCCCTGCTGGTTCGGGGCTGGCACGATGCTGGGGTTCATCAGCGCGGCGGCGGCATAAGTGTATTCGTGGCAGAAATAGGCACCCAGCAGACGGCGGCGCGCATCCGACAAAGTGCTGCCATCGAGGTGAAGGCTTTCGGCCAATTCGAGATAGCGTGCCTCGAACATGTGCTCGGTCTGCCAATGGCGCGCGCCGAAATCGCGCAACACGGCCTGGTACTCGTGCTCGATCTCCTCCTCCGGCAGGTCCATCACCCCTCTCACCAGCGCCAGCACCCGTCCCTCCGGCGCGCTGGTGGCCTGCCAGCCGAGATGGAACGGGCGCAGCACCGTGCGCGAGGGATCGGCGTGCAGGCGCAGGTCAAGAATGCGCAGCGGACTGACCGGCGTGGCGGGCAAGGGCATGTCGGACATGGCGAGCTGCTAGCCGGTTCAGGCCAGCGCCGCCGTGGAATCCAGATGGGCAGGGAGGCACTGATCGGGCGGCAGGCGCTGATCGGCGGACCGCTGGAGCGCCTTCAGGCTGTAGTGCCCGAGATGATAGGCAAGGATCGATTCCGCGCCGCAGTTTTCGTTCCGCCCGCGCGGGGTCACGCCGTCGCAGCAGGAGCCGCTGGCGGGATCGGCAAGCGCGACCCCGCGGTCGTTGCCACCGAGGAACCATTGATAGGCGTGCTCGGCGTGCCGCAACCAGAACGGATCGCGGGTTGCATGCCAGGCGGCGCGCGCGGCTTCGATCGCGGCCTGGGCTTCAAGCGGCTGCTGGTCGAACGGCAGCGCAGTGCCGTTGCTGCCGAAGGTCTCGGAGCCGACCGGGCGGAAATGGCCGGCGGCTGCGGTTTGCACTTCGGCCAGCCAGCGCAGCGTTTCGAGCCCCGTGTCGAGCCAGTCCTGCCGGCCCAGCAGCACGCCGCACTCGATCAAGGCCTGGCTCAGGCGCGGATTGTCGTAAGCGAGCATGGGTTCGAACCATGTCCAGCCCGGACGCTGATGCCGGGACACGAGGCCGGCCAGTGCATCGCAAGTGGCGGCAATGCGGCGTTCGGCAGCCGCGCTGTTTGCTCCGGCGCGCAGCAGGGCGCAGGCGCCCAGGGCTCCGAATGCCATCGAACGCGGCGTGTCCAGCGCCTCCAGCGCCGTGGCCGCGTGGTCGAACAGGTTCTCCGCCCAGCTCCGCAACGCCTTGAACGGGCTGTTCTCGACCGTGTGGCCGAGTGACCAGAACGCGCGGCCGTTGGAATCCTGCGATCCCGTATCTTCGCACCAGCTGCGGTCATAGGCCATGAAGTTGCGAAAGCGGTTCAGATCAGGGTTCCAGGCATACTGGACGAAGGCCGCGTAAGTGACGCTCCAGCGGTGGCGCTCGGCCTCGGTGAGCGCGCCTGCGATGTTCATCAGCATAAGCGCCCGGGCGTTGTCATCGATGCAGTAGCCATGCCTGAAATCGGGAATGGCGCCGATGCCGTGCTGGTGCATGCCGGTCGCTTCGCTCATGTGCCAGACGGCGGTGAGCGCCGGGTCCACCGCGGTGCTGGCAGTCCGGGCGCGGGGGGCCTGGGTCCGGCGGAGCAATTGCATGCTGGCGCGCGCGAAACTCGGCCAGATCGTGCGCCGCCCGCGCTCGTAGGCGCGCTCCTGCATGGCCAGCAGGCGTGATGGGCTGGACAGCAGCGCATTGACCGCCTCGGCGATGGCTTCGGGAGATTCCGGCTCGATCAGGCAGCCGACATCATCGGCGAGCAGTTCGCGGGCATGGACGTAGGGCGTCGAGACGACTGCCTTGCCGAGTGCCACCGCGTAGCTGAGCGTGCCCGATGTGGTCTGGCCGAGGCTGCGATAGGGCGTGAGATAGATGTCGCAGCATTCGAGCTGGCCGAGCAGCTCGTCGATGGCGAGGAAGCGGTTGTCCCACTGGATGCTCTCTGCGACGCCGAGCCGCTGGGCGAGATCCTCCAGCATCGCGCGGTAGCTTTCGCCCTCGCGCGCGGCGGTGACCGGGTGGGTGGCGCCGATGATGCGGTAGATGGCATCGGGGTGCTGCGCGAGGATGGCCGGCATCGCGGCGATGGCCACATCGATGCCCTTGCCGGGGCTAAGCAGGCCGAAGGTGGTGAGCACCTTGCGGCCTTCGAGCCCCATCCGCTGCTTGGCGGCTTCGGCCTTGCCGAAGGGCCGGTCGGGCGCGCCATGCTCGATCACGTCGACGATCTCGCGGCGGGCGCGGTAGACCGAAACGAGGATCTCGCGACTCTGCTGCGACATGACCATGATCCGCGAGCAGCGCTGGACGAGATGCTCCATCACCGCGCGCTGGCCCTCGCTGGGCGAGGCGAGCACGGTGTGGAACGTGACGATCATCGGCGCGGCCACGCGATCGACCAGTTCGGTGATCAGCTGGCCATCCTTGCCGCCGAAAATGCCGAACTCATGCTGGATCCACACGACATCGGTGCCGCTGGCGTTGATGGCCCGCGCGGCCTCTGCGTAACTGCCGGGTGCTTCTGCTGCGATGAGGGCGATGTCATCGGCATAGACGTGCTGACTGCCGGGTGCCTCCAGCGCGTAGACATCAAGGCCAACCTCGGGAAAGTGCGCGGCGAGTTGATCGCACAAGTCGGCGGTGAAAGTGGCGATGCCGCAGCTGCGCGGCGCATAGGTGCCGACCACGGCGACGCGCATCGCGGCGTGGAGCCCGTAGGGCGGGCGCGTGAGGATCGAGTGCAGTTCGGCAGGCCTGTCCGCGCGGGGCACCGACGCGAGCGGCGCGCCGGGCGCCATGGCGGTGTACTGTCTGATGGTCATTGCGGGTCCTTCTTGGGCAAGCGCCTTTACAACGGGCCAGCGCCAATGATGTTCCCCGCCGCCATCACGGCATGGCGCAAGATCGGGCGGTTCAGCGCGTTTGCTTCGAGAAAACGGGCGTTTGCTGAAGACCCCCGGAACCGGGGGCTGCTTGAAGGCTTTCCAGTGCTTGCCTTGGCCAAGGAAAGATAACCATGCCCTTTACTCTGCCGTCACTTCCCTACGCACCGGATGCGCTTGCGCCGCACATGTCTGCTGAGACGCTTGCATACCACCACGGCAAGCACCACCAGGCCTATGTTGACAAGACCAATCAGCTGATGGTGGAGGCCGGGCTGCAGGGCCGCTCCCTCGTCGATGTGATCCGTTCGGCGGAGTCCGATCCCTTGCGCAACAATGCCGGCCAGCTGTGGAACCACAGCTTCTTCTGGCAGTGCCTTTCGCCCGAACCGACCAGCCCGCCGGAGGCGCTGCTGCACCTCATCACGCGTGATTTCGGATCGCTTGAGGCGCTCACCAAGGCGCTCGCCGAGACCGCGATCGCGCATTTCGGCAGCGGCTGGGCCTGGCTGGTGATGGAAGAGGGCGCGCTTCGCATCACCTCGCTGCATGATGGCGATACGCCCATCGCACATGGCGGCATGGCCCCGTTGCTCACGCTCGATCTGTGGGAGCACGCTTACTACATCGATTATCGCAACGCCCGGCCAAAATACGTCGAGGCGCTGCTGAGCGCGCTGATCAACTGGGAGTTCGTCGCGCTCAATCTCGATGGGAACGGCACCTTGCGCGCGAATCAGGACTGACGGGCAAAGACTAACGGGCGCAGCGCCTTCGGCAATGCGGGCCCGTGTAGGCGGGGCGGTCCATCAAGGACCGCCCCGCTCACGCCGTCGTCAGGGATGACGATCACGCAATTTTCCGCCGATCACCGCTGCTACCGAGGCGACGAATGCGCCGGAAAGCATCGCGATTGCGCTGAAGATCGCCCAAGCGGCGGCAGCTTTCTGCAGGAGTTCCGGATCGATCGCCGATCCAGTGTGGGGTTGAACCGTGTGGGGCGCCGCAGCGGTGGCCAGCATGGCGATGCCTGCCACGACCACGGTTGAAGTGGCCCATGTCAGCATTCCGTGCACGGTATCGCGGAAGAACACCTCATCGCCATGCAGGCTTGCCCAACGCACCCGCATCCGCCCGGCAACATAGCCGCCAAGCGCGAAGGACAGCCAATGCGTGGTGATCAGCCAGAGGCCGACAGCGATGCGGAACTCGGTTGTCGCCATCTGCCCGCCCGGCCAGCCGGCGGTCTGCGCCATGCCAAGGCCGGCACCCAATGTGAATAGCGTGAGCCAGGTGGCGATGGCCGTTGCCGCACCGGCGAAGATTGCTGGCCAAGCCACGGCAGAGCTTGCGGATTCCAGCTGCGTTCCAGCGGGATACAGCCCGGGATCGAGCGATGAGCGAGGTTCGGACAGCATGTTCAATGCCAGAACAAGGCGAGGATGATGATGATCGGCAGCGGGATGCCCAGCAGCCAGAGAAGTATGCCCTTGCCCATATTGTTATCCTTGTCGGTTCGAGTGGGAGTGTCCGCACAATCCGCGTGCCTGAGGTTTGTTCCCGTGGCGAAGCATTCCCGGCTTTGGTCCGCTGGACGCTCTGACGGCGTGGAGGGGACCATCTCCATGGTGAGCGCGCCCGACCTTGCGCCCGACTTTTCATCCCAGCCGCAGCTTCCTGATCGGGCTTTGTGCCAGGGCGTGGCGGAACCCTCTGCTTCCCCGCACGTTTGGTGAAGGATCCCGGCCCGCACAGCGTGCCGAACATTTCCGACGACCAAGGACATGAGATGGCCACCTCCGATACTCTTCCACATTCCGCGTTCACGCCCGTCGACGTTCTGCGAGCGCAGGCGCGCCAGCATGTCGAGACGGGCCCGGTCACCGTGTCCTATCCTGAAGACCGCGATGTGATCGTCGAGCATCTTGGCCGCGCGCTGGCCACCGAATGGGTCTGCGTCCTGCGCTATCTGCGCCACGCCTATTGCATCACCGGCGTCGTTGCCGAACCGATCAAGGCGCACTTCCTGCAGCATGCGCGCGAGGAACAGGCCCATGCCCACAAGCTGGCCGAACGCATCGTGCAATTGGGGGCAGAGCCCGACCTCAATCCCGCCACGCTCGCCGCACGTTCCCATGCGGAATATGTCCCCGCCAGCTCGACCGAGCAGATGATCCGCGAAAACCTGATCGCCGAGCGCATCGCGGTGGAGGCCTACCGCGAGTTCATCCAGTTCCTCGGCGATCGTGATCCAACCACCCGCATCATGCTTGAGGCAATCCTCGCGCAGGAGGAGGAGCACGCGGACGATCTGCGCGATCTCCTCACCTGAGCGATCTGCCGCCAAAGCATCACACGCCCATCAGCAATCCCGCATAACCTTCTCAAAGGAAAACAGATTTATGGAACAGACAGCAAATTTCAGCGAAGGCATCCGCAGCGCTCTGGCGACGCCGATTGCGGCGCGGATCACCGAAGCGTTCGAGGACAATCCGCTGCTTGCCTCCGCAGCCGCCTTTGCGACGACGCGCATCGCGCTGCGCTCGCTTACGGGCCTTGTGGCCGTGGGGCTGATCGCCGGCGGATTGATCTATATGCAGCAGAACCGCTCTGCCAGCCTTGACGATGCCCGCAGGCTCGCCCGCAAGACGAAGAAGAAGGCGGCAAAGGAGTTGCGCAAGGTGTCCGAAGCCGTCACGGCCTGAAACGAGGATCGCGCCCGCCCGGCCATAGCAGCCGGCGGGCGCGACCAGCCAGCGGGCGGTATCCGTCGCTCCAGCCACACCTGAAAGATTTATTTGTGATGGCCCGCCCCAAAGCGGAACTTACCGGCTGGCCAAGCATTATGGGATCCGGGAGGCATCGTGAAAAACGATAAGGATAAACGATGGCTGGCGTTCTGGAGTCCGTGTGCGACGTCGTCCCCCCCCGCGGAGTATGTCTTTCGGACAGTGCCTTTCGAGCCGAGTTGACCGGAGCCATCCTGCATTTGCGGGCCTTCGCAAGGTCCCTGTGCGGCAATCGGGATACGGCTGACGATCTCACTCAGGAAACCCTGATGCGCGCGTGGGCTGCGCGCGAGCGATTTGCGGCTGGTACCAGCTTCAAGGCCTGGACCTTCACCATCCTGCGCAACGTCTATTTCGGCCAGATCCGCCGCCTGCGGTTTGTGGGCGAGTACAACGAGATCGAGGCCGAACGGGTGCTCAGCACGCCGGCCAAGCAGGATGTCGGCCTCGAGGCCACCGATGTACTGCGCGCCATGATGCTCCTCCCCGCTGCCCAGCGCGAAGTCCTGATCCTCGCCGCTGTGGGCCATGTCAGCTACCGCGAGATGGCGGAGATCTGCGGCGTGGCCGTCGGCACGATCAAGAGCCGGATCGCCCGTGCCCGGGCCAGCCTTTCCGCAACGATCGAAAGCGGCATCCTGCCCGATCACCGGCACAACTACGTCCTCAAGGGCGAAGTGCTGGACGCATTCGTTGTCGAGCTTGCCAGGATCGCACCGCAGCATGTCATCGATCGGCACCACGCCTGATCTCCGGACGCGGCGTCCCGCGGTGCGGCAATCATCCTTCTGACCAGACCGTGATGGGAGGCGCAGGCCTCCCACCCAGGCTCCATTCTCTATCCCATGCCATCTGTAATTCACCTCATCAGGGTGAATTGCGACAAATATATCACGATCTCACCAATTGCGATCTGAAATAATCCAACGAGGAACCAGATCGTATCTCAAATATTTAAAGCTTCGTTCATCGAGGAAATATTCATGCTCAACAACAACAATGATACGCGCGTCGCCAATGCAGCCAATGCACGGCTGCATTACCGGATCGGCTGCGCCCTTGCCGCCCTGTGCGTGGGCAGCTTCGCCTCGCCGGCCTTCGCTGCCAACGAGTGCGGCGTGCCTTCGGGCGGCACCGTCACCTGCGCCCCGAGCGCGGGCAATTACCCCACCGGCGTTACCTACATCGCGCCGACCGATATCACCGTGAACGCCCCTGCCGCCGTCACGGTCGCCACGACTGCCCCCGCCACCAACGGCTTCACGATCGTCGGTACGCAGGCCGCCACCCTTGACGGCGCTGTGACCGTGTCGACAACCGGAGACGGCAGCAACGGTGTGTACCTCATCACCGGCACGGGCCCCGCAATGGTCAATGTCGGCAATGTCAGCACCTCCGGGGCGCTCGCTGCGGGTGTTATCGCCACCGGCGGGCCGGACCAGTCTGTTTCGGTGCGCACCGGCGACGTCGCGACCACGGGCACGACGCCAAACGCTGTGTTGATGCTGCCTGGCAGCACCGCCGTCACCGCAGCCACGACCGGGGCCGGCAATGTCGCCCTAACCACCGGGATGCTCGGCACGGCAGCCAACGGGGCCTCGGGCGCTGTGGGCTTTACCGATACCGGGAACGTTGCGATCACGACGGACGCCGTCACCACGCTGGGTGACAACACCAATGGTGTGTTTGCGCGCAGCACCACCGGCAATGTCGCTGTCACGGTGAATGGCCCGATTTCCGCCGCCGGTTCCAACGCCTATGGTGTGCAGGCCAATGCGCCCGGCGGCAGTGCCAATGTGCGGGTCCAGGATGTGTCCATGACCGGCGCAGCAGCCACCAACGGCGTGACGGCGATCGCCGGCGCGGGCGGAGCCACTATTGCTGCTCGCGATGTGAGCGTAGCCGGGGCGCTCGGCAACGGCCTTACCGCAACCTCGATCGGGGGACCGGCCACGATTGCGGCTCGCGCAATCCGTGCAACCGGCACCGGCAACACGGCCGCCGCCGCCACTTCGGACACGGGCAATGCCTCGATCGTCACCACCGGTGATGTCGTCTCCTCCGGGCGGGGCAACCTCGGCCTTATCGCCACTTCCCTCACCGGCAACGCTGCAGTCACCGCGACAAACGTCTCGACCGTCGCTGCCGATCCTGCGGATGCGGCGCTGGGCGGCAATGCGGTTTTCGCCAGCGGCGCCAACGCCTCCGCCGTGGTGACTGGAACGGCTGCTACCAGCGGCACCGCCCAACCGGGCGTGCCGATCTATAGCGGCGACGCGGTGAGTGCGATTGCCACCAATGGCAACGCCGTGATCACCGCGCAGAATGCCTCGACCCTTGGTGCCGGCGCCCGCGCGCTGACCGCAACGGCAACTGGCGGCAATGCAACGATCACCGCCAATGGCAATACTGCGACCCAGGGCATCAATGCCGATGGCATCAGCGCGGTCTCCACTACGGGAGCTGCCAGTGTAGCCAATGCCGGCCATGTCACCACCACTGGTGACGGCAGCCGCGGCATCTATGCCAGCGGGGTGACCGGCGCGACCGTAACCGGCGGCGGCACCGTTGATACCACCGGCGCGCTTGCCCACGGCATCTACGTTGTCTCGACCACCGGCCCCGTCAGCGTCACCACCGGCGCGGTCACCACCACCGGCCTTTCGAGCGATGGCATCCGCGCCATGGCCGACACCGGCACCGTGACGGTGAACGGCACCACTGTTCGCACCGCTGGCAACACCGCCAACGGCGTCAACGCCCTCGGCGCCGGGCCGGTCTCCATTACCACGGGTACCGTCACCACGCTGGGCACCGGCTCCAACGGCATCCTCGCCGTCAGCACCGCAGGTCCGGTCACGGTCAATGCCGGTACCACCACGGTCAGCGGCGCAGGCGGCAATGCCATCCAGGCGCGCGGCACCGGTCCTGTCCTCGTCACGAGCGGCAGTGCCAGCGCCACCACCGGAGATGCGATCGTGGCCGCTTCCACCGCCGGTCCGGCAACCGTCACGCTCACCCCGGGTCAGGTCACCTCGACCACCGGCAACGGCGTGATGATCACGAGCGCCACGACCGCCACGCTGAACACGGCAAGTGGCACGACAGTGAACGGCGGGCTTAACGGTGCCGTGCTCGCTGGCGGCACCGGCAGCACGGTGAACAACGCCGGCACGCTGCAGGGCAGGGTCTATGCGGTTTCCGCGAGCGGCGGCCCCGCCACGGTCAACAACTCCGGCATGGTCCGGGGCGCGGTGGCCCTCAATGGCGTAGGCAGCACCTTCAACAACACCGGCACGTTCGATGCTGCAGGGGTCAGCACCTTTGGTGCGGGTTCGGTGCTGAACAACTCAGGCCTACTGCAGGTGCGATCCGCCGGCGCAGTGCCGGGCACTGCCACGCTGACCGGGCTCGGCACCCTTAACAACTCCGGGCTCATCGATCTGCGCAGCGGGGCGATTGGCAACACGCTGACCACCACCGGCAACTACGTCGGCAGTGGGAATGCCCAGCTCGGGGTAAGGATTGCCCCCGGTATGGCCATTCCGGCCGACCAGTTGATCGTCGGCGGTTCGGCCACGGGTTCGACCCGGGTCGCCTTCGATCTCGCTTCGGGTGCGCAGCCGCTGTTCAACATGGGCACGACGATCGTGCAGGCCGGCACCGGCTCGACCGCCGGGGCCTTCGTGATTGATCCGGCCCGGCAGAACGCCGGTCTGGTGCGCTATGATGTGGTCTTCAATCCGACCACCTCCGACTATGCCCTCGTCGCCGGCCCGAGCGATGCGGCCTACCACATGCTCGGCTATCAGAACGCGCTGGGCAGCATGTGGTACAAGTCTGCCGATGCCGTCACCACCGAACTGCGCACCAAGCGTGACACCTTGTGGAACATGGGCGGCACCGCGCCATCGGGTCGCTTCTGGCTCTCGATGGGCGCCTCGGTCGAGAACACGCGCGGCTATCGCAACTTCGGCACGCTCGGCCAGACCAACCTGACCGACACGGCCGCGCATCAGGACTTCTTCGGCGGACAGGTCGGACTTGATCTGACCGGCGGGGTTTCGGATCGCGGCGGGTTCTCGGTCGGGGTTACCGGCGGCTTCATCCACTCGATGACCAGCCTCGGCCACTCCACCGACAACCTCAGGATCAACGGCGCAAACGGCGGCGTCTATGCCAGCTTCACCACCGGCAATGTCTTCGCCACGGTGCTGGGCAAATACGATCACTACTGGGCCCGTGCGGAAAGCCAGACCGCCGGCTTTAGCCAGGACTTCCGCGGCCATGCCTATGGCGCGCGCGGCGAACTGGGCGCCCGCTTCGGCAGCAATAGCTTCTTCATGGAGCCGGTTGCCCAGATCTCGTGGATCCGCAGCACGCTCAATCCCTTCGCTTTTGAAGGCACGCGCGTCGATTTCGACAACCGTGAAGGCGTGCGCGGCAAGCTGGGTGCCCGGATCGGTGGCAACACCGGCATCGGCAACGGTGACAAGATGGCCTTCTACGCTGGCGGAAACTACGTCCATGAATTCAAGGGCCAGGACCGCGTTACCTTCAGCAACCTTGGCGGCACGTTCACCGTCGATGGCCAGAAGCGCCGCGATTACGGCGAAGCTGTCGCCGGCTTCAACATCGCCAATGGCCGCGCGATGACGACCTTCATGGAAGGCACCTACGAGCATTCCTTCGGCAGCAGCGCCAATGGCCAGCTGACACAGGAAGGCTTCGGCGGCCGCGCAGGCATTCGCTTCCGGTTCTGATCCCCGTCCTGCCCCGTAGCACAGAAGCGCCGCGTTCCTTCGGGAGCGCGGCGTCTTTGTTTGGCGCGCCCACGCCACAGGCCAGCGCGGAACAATGCGCGGCGCGCGTCGTTATGGTTCCAGCAGTGATCGGCCGTTTGCGCCCCGGCGTTTCGGCACCGTTTCTGCTGATCAAGGAGCACGCACAATGGATCTCTTCAGCATCATTATCGTTCTGGTCGTGGCCGGGGTACTTCTCTGGCTGATCAACACTTACGTGCCGATGCAGGGCACCATCAAATCGCTGCTCAACGGTGTCGTCGTCATCGTGCTGGTGATCTGGCTGCTGCAGGTCTTCGGCGTACTGAACGGCATCGGATCGCCCCGCATCCACACGTGATCGCATGACACACGGGTGGGCCGCCCCGCGCTGTTGCAATTCGGCAACAATCGGGCGGCCTTACCACAAATCAGACATGCGGCAGCCCGCTCAGGCAACAATCGGCTGATTCAACGCTTTCTTGCACGCGTGAAATACGCCGAAACGAGGAAACCCATATGAGAAAACTGCTCTTAGCTGCTGCCCTTGCGTCAACTGCAATGGCAGGGACGGCCTGGGCTGATGAGTCCGGGCCTTATGTCACCATTGAAGGTGGCGCGGTCAAACAGGAGCGTTCGGATGTCCGTGCGGATGGATCGTCCGTCCGTTCGGACAAGTTCAACACCGGCTGGGAAGCTGGCGGTGCCATCGGCTATGATTTCGGCCATTTCCGGCTCGAGGCGGAAGGGTTCTATGCCCGCTCGAAGCTGAAATCGCAGAGCCGGGATGCGTCTGGCGTGCCGACGTTTCTCACTCGTGATGATGGCACGCTCGGCGGTGATACCTCGACCTGGGCAGCGATGGGCAACGCGCTTATCGGCCTTGGCCATTGGGGCGGCATCAAGGCCTATGTCGGCGGCGGTGCCGGCTATGCACGGACCCGTCTCTACGAAGTGACTGCCTATGGCGATGACGTGCGTGACAGGTCATCGGGCTTTGCCTGGCAGGCGCTTGCTGGAGTCACCGTGCCGCTCGGCCGCAACGTCGATCTTGGCGTGCGCTATCGGTACTTCCGCCCCGACGAGGGCAATTTCCTGACTGTAGCCAACCGCGATGCGCGCGCCTCGCTGCGTTCGCATTCGCTGCTGGCGACGCTGACGTTCAACTTCGGCCGGGCGCAGGAAGCGCCGCCCGAGCCCGCGCCGGCGACCGAACCGCCGCCGCCCCCGCCGCCGCCGCCCCCTCCGCCGCCTCCGCCACCGCCGCCCGCGCCGGTGTGCAACAAGGGCCCCTACATCGTGTTCTTCGATTGGGACCGGGCAGATGTCTCGCCCGAGGCCGCCTCGATCCTCGACAACGCGGTGACCGCCTACGGCAACTGCGCCAACGTGCCGATCCAGCTTGATGGCTATACCGATCTTTCGGGTACGGCCCGGTACAATCTGGATCTCTCGGCCCGCCGCAACAGCGCGGTTCAGGGCTATCTGACCGCGCATGGCGTGCCCGCCACGCAGATCGCGACCAAGGCCTATGGCATGGCCAATCCGCGCGTGCCGACGGCACCGGGCGTGCGCGAACTGCAGAACCGCCGGGTGGAAATCACCTACGGACCGAACGCCGGATTCTGATCCCCCCCCAGGATCCGGAATGGGAAAGGGCTGGAGTTCGCTCCAGCCCTTTTTCTTGCGATGGACGCGGATAACAAAAAGGGGGATTTCCCCCGCCCTGTGCAGGACGGGGGCATTCCCGGGCCTTACTTGCCGAGCGCGGCCTTGCCTTTGCCCACTGCGGTCTGCACCTTGCCCTTGACGTCCTGCGCGGCGCCATCGGCAGCGAGCGAGGCGTCGCCGGTTTCCTTGCCGATGGTTTCCTTGATCTTGCCGGCCACCGAATTGGCCGCGCCGGCGATGCGATCAGATGTCGAACCCATGATGTGTCTCCCAGATGCGCGAAGGCAGGATGACCTTCTGAAGAGAGAACAGCGCAGGATGGCTGTTGTTCCGCGCATCAGCGCTCTCTGGCGGCAACCGGGCGCAGCGGGAACCGATCAGGGCCTCGGCGGTTTCCTCTTTGCCCGGCCACCCCATCACACGCCGGGCAGGAGCAAATCCGATGGCTACTATCCCCGATCCGAACCCCGATCCGCCCGAAGTGCCCCTGCGTGATCCTGATGATCACCCCGAACGGGACGAGCCGATTGAACCGCGGATGGCGTCGCCCGGCGGCGATCCGCTGCCGCCCGAAACCGTGAACCAGTCGCAGGAAGACGAGGACGCGCAAAGCCAGACGCTGGCAGCAGCCTCAAGCGGCCGAGATGCCGCCGATTTCGCGCTGGAAGACAGCGACAAGACGCCTGCGCAAGACGAGGAAGACGATGTTCAGGACCTCGTCGACCACATGCACGACATGGTGCGCTCGGGCCGGATCGACATGGATGCCTATCGCGGCGAGCGCAACGACGACGACGAGGACGGCATGTTCGGACCGGGTGGGGAGGACGATTGAAGCCAGGCGCCGAGCTGGTTCCACACAGCCTGCTTGGCGGCGAGCGGAATCGCGTGCGCTCCGCTGCTTGAGGGCAGGGGGATCAGCGCAACGGGCGGATTTGCGCCCAACTGCCGCTGCCCGATCCTGAAGGCAGTCCCGCCATTGAAGGCCATCGCGCGCAGATGCGGCAGCTGTGCGGCAAGCGTGCGCAGGTCGCGCGCCTCCACTTCGCGCAGCGCCGCATCGAGGCTGCCCTTGCGCCGGGCCGTCTGCGCGACATCCCACAGCCCGATCCCGCGCGCGACAAGGGCCACCAGCCGCTCATCGTATTCGAGCGCAGCCAGATCGACCCCGGCAACCGGCGACATCAGCTTCCAGAACTGGTTGCCCGGGTGCGCATAATAGCGCCGCGCCTGCAGCGAGCGGACACCCGGAAAGCTGCCCAGAACCAGCAGGCGGCAGTTCGCATCGGCAACGAGGTCAAAGGCCTGTTCGCTCATGGTGAGGCATCGAATGATAGCGCAGGGCAGGCGGCCATGGCGAGCGGGAACATTTCCCCGCGCTGCGCGCTTTCTTGTTCTGCAACAGAGGAGAGAGTTGCCATGAAGTTCACCAGTTTGATCCGGGGCACCGCCGCCCTTGCGCTGTGGATGGTTGCGGGGACTGCGGCGGTGGCGCAAGAGCGGCCTGTGGCCAGCGACAGTGCTGCGCCAAATGCTGCGGTCAAGTCGCCCGATACGATCGTCTGGGGCGATCTGGCCAAGGGGCACAACTCCTTCACCGCGAGCCAGGCGAAAGACAGGCTCGAAAAGGCCGGATATCGCAAGATCACGCGCCTGAGGCTCGACGGGGACGGGCTGTGGCAAGCCGACGCGACAATGAACGACCAGCCCGTCCGCGTTGCGCTCGATTTCAAGGGCAACGTCGCGGAACATTAGACCTGCCCACACAAGGACCATGACATGGGAAAGATTGTAACGCGTCTCTACGACAGCTTCGATCACGCCGAAGAAGCCGTGCTCGAACTTGAGCGCGCCGGTGTGGCACATAGCGACATCAGCCTCGTCTCCCATCAATCGGGGGTCAGCAGTGCTCGGGCAGCGGTGCGCGAACCGCAGGACATGACCGCTGCCGAAGCGTCAGGCTCCGGCATGGCGCTCGGCGCAACCTTGGGCGGCCTGCTCGGAGCGGGCGGGGGTGTGCTGGCCGGGCTTGGCCTGATCGCCATTCCGGGTCTTGGGCCGGTCGTGGCGGCCGGCTGGCTGGCAGCGGCTGCGGTCGGTGCCGTAGCCGGGGGTGTCGTCGGTGGAGGCGCGGGCGGCATTGTCGGCGCGCTGACCAATTCGGGGGTCAGTCAGGAGGAAGCGGATGTCTACGCCGAGGGCGTGCGGCGCGGCGGAACGCTGGTGAGCGTCACCGTCGAAGATGAGGAAGCGGCTTCGGTCGAAGCCGTGCTGGACCGTTCAAGACACGTGGAACTGGGCAACCGGCGCGAGGCCTATCGCAGTGCAGGCTGGACGCATTTCGACGACAACGCCCCGGTCTACTCGGACGAGGAAGCTGCGGCAGAGCGCAAGAGCTGGCTGTCTCGGCCCTAATCACGATTGCCTCGGTCGGGTTCAGATCGCCTTTTCCATCGCCGCCCGCGCCAGCGCCGCCAGCCGGGGGAGGGACTCCGCCCGCTCCCGCGCTTGCGCGTTGGAGGCGGTGCCGCGCAGCACCCGCCCCTTGATGCCGTGCATGATCGCTGCCAGCCGGAAGAAGTTGAACGCGAGATAGTAATCCCAATTGGCTATGCCTTCGCGCCCCGTTCGCGCGCAGTAGGCGGCAATGTACTCAGCCTCTGTGGGGAGCCCCAGCGGCACCGGGTCCGCGCCGCCAAGCCCCGCCACGATGTCGCCCGGCATGCGGTACATCATCGCGTGATAGGCGAAGTCGGCAAGGGGATGCCCGAGCGTCGATAGCTCCCAATCGAGCACCGCAACCACTCGCGGTTCGGTGGGGTGGAAGATCATGTTATCGCAGCGGAAATCGCCGTGGACGATGGAGGTCTCGTCGCCCTCGGGGATCGCGGTCGGCAGCCATTCGACCAGCGCGTCCATGTCCGGCAGGCGACCGGCGAGTTCGTCCTCGCGGTATTGCTTGCTCCACCGCCCGATCTGCCGCGCGAAGTAGTTGCCCGGCCGGCCATAATCGCCGAGCCCCACGGCCTCGACGTCAACCGAATGGAGCGCCGCGATCACGCGGTTCATCGCATCGAAGTAGCCCGCGCGTTCGGCCTTGGGCACTGCGGTGAAGGCCGCGTCCCAGAAGATCCGCCCCTCGACCATGTCCATCACATAAAACGCGCTGCCGATCACGCTCTCGTCGTCGCACACGGCGAAGATCCGCGCGACTGGCACGTCGCTCCCCGCCAGCGCCTGCTGCACCCGCGCCTCACGCAGCACATCATGCGCGCCTTTCAGCAGCGGCCCCGGCGGCTTGCGGCGCAGCACATAGCGCTGGCCCGGCGTGGTGAGCTTGTAGGTCGGATTGGACTGCCCGCCATTGAACTGCTCGACTGTCAGCGGCCCGGTGAAGCCCTCGACATGTCCAGCCATCCACGCGGCGAGCGATACCTCGTCAAACGCGGTGCGGACTTTGCCAGCGCCGCTGTTCGCCGCTGCCAGGTCGGTCCCCGAACCGCTCCCCGAACCCGTCATTGCGCGGCCTTCCAGTCACGACGCAGCTTCTTGGCAAGGCTCCACTTGTGGACCTCGGTCGGGCCGTCATAGATGCGGAAGGCGCGCACTTCGCGGAACATCGTCTCGACGATGGTCTTGTCGGTCACGCCCATGCCGCCCATGACCTGCACGCACTTGTCCGCGATGCGCATCAGCGCTTCGGAAACCGCGACCTTGGTCATCGAGCTTTCGACCGTGCCGAGCGAGCCGGTATCGAGGACCGAAGCGCACCAGTCGATCATCAGTTCGCACTGCTTGATGTCGATCATGTTCTCGGCGAGCATGAAGCCGACGCCTTCGTGGTCGATCAGCGTCTTGCCGAAGGCCATGCGGCGGTTGGCATAGTCGGTCGCGATTTCCTGTGCGCGCATGCAGCCGCCCAGCCAGCGCATGCAGTGCGATAGCCGCGCCGGGCTCAGGCGGATCTGCGCATACTTGAAGCCTTCGCCGGCATCGCCCAGCATCTGGTCAGCCGGAATGCGCAAGTTGTCGATGGTGATTTCGGCGTGGCTGCCGGGCATCGAGCTGTCGATGGTGTTGGGCACGCCGGTGATCTGGATGGCGGGGTCGGGCAGATCGACCAGGAACATGCAGGCGCCGCCCTTGCTGTCCGGGTCCTCGGACTTCGCCATGACAATGCCGACTTTCGCGCCTTCCGCCCCGGTGATGAAGCACTTCTTGCCGTTCACCACCCAGTGATTGCCGTCCTTGTGGCAGGTGGTGAGCATCATCGAAGGGTCCGCGCCTGCGCCGTTCAGTTCCGCGGGCTCGGTCATCATGAAGGCCGAACGCGCGCGGCCTTCCACCAGCGGCCTCAGGAACCGTTCCTTCAGTTCCGGGCTGCCGACATGGCCGATGAGGTACATGTTGCCCTCATCCGGCGCCTGCGTGTTGCAGGCCAGCATGCCGAGCGGCGTAAGGCCGGACTTGATGAGGATCACCGCCGTCTCGCGCTGGTTGAAGTGGCTGCCATCCGGGCGGATATGCGGCGTCAGCACGCCCGCCACGCGCGCCAGTTCGCGCATTTCCATGACGAGTTCGTCAGTCGGCGCACCGTGGTGATCGCGGCGCGGATCCTGCTCGTAGGGGAAGATCTTGTCCCGCACGAATGCCTCGACCTTCGCGGCCATTTCCAGCGCTTCGCTGCTGATCGTCATGTCCTCAAACCTTCCTGAAACCTGCGCGTGCTTACTTCGGCGCCATGCGGATCGCGCCATCGAGGCGGATCACTTCGGCGTTGACCATCGGGTTGGTCACGATGGCCTCTACCATCTTCGCGTACTCTTCGGGCCTCCCCAAACGGCTGGGGAAGGGCACCTGCCGCCCCAGCGAATCCTGCGCTTCCTGCGGCAGCGAGCCGAGCAGCGGGGTCCAGAAAATCCCCGGCGCGATGGTGTTCACGCGGATGCCATAGCGGGCAAATTCGCGCGCAATCGGCAGCGCCATGCCGACAACGCCGCCCTTGGATGCGGCATAGGCGGGCTGGCCGATCTGGCCTTCGAACGCGGCGACGCTGGCGGTGTTCACGATCACGCCGCGCTCGCCATCCTCGTTGAGCGGTTCGGCATCGTGGATGCGCGCGGCAAACTTCGAGAGTACGTTGAACGTGCCGATGAGGTTGATCTGGATGATCTTCGCAAAGTCCGCCAGCGGCAGCGGGCTGCCATCGCGGTTCAGCACCTTGGCCGGCGGGCCGATGCCGGCGCAGTTGATCAGGATGCGCGCCTTGCCGTTGACCGCCTCGGCCTCTGCGATGGCATTCGCCACGGCGTCCTCATCGGTCACGTTCACAGCCGCGAAGCGCCCGCCGATTTCCGCCGCCTTGGTCGTGCCGAGGTCTGCATTGAGATCGAACAGCGTCACCTTCGCCCCGCGCGCCGCGAGCAGTTCTGCCGTAGCCGCGCCAAGCCCCGATGCGCCGCCCGTCACGATGGCGGCCAGTCCTGCGATCTCCATGAACCCGATCTCCTTCAGCGCCGCTGCGGCGACTCGCAGTCCGCTCCTACGCGAAAATTTTACGCGTGAGTAGATTGCTTGCTGGCAAGTTTTCAGTCAACGTCGAGCAGACCATGGACGCCGCTCAATCGCCATTCCCCTCCGCGCAGGAGAAGCGCGCCGCGCGCGAGGCAAAGCGCGCCGCAGTGCTGCGCGCGGCGGTCCAGATGTTCAACGAACGCGGCTTTCACCAGACCTCGCTCGATGATGTCGCGGCGCGTCTGGGGATCTCCAAGCCGACGATCTACCACTACCTTGGCAACAAGGATCAGGTCCTGCTCGAATGCGTTTCGATCGGGCTCGGCCAGTTGATCGAGGCGGCCGAGCAATCGCGGGCGCGCGAGGGCACCGGCGCTGACCGGCTGATCGCCTTCCTTGTGCGCTATGCCGAAGTGAACATGGATGATTTCGGTCGATGCGTGATCCGTACCGGTGACGAGGCGCTGGCGCCGGAAAGCCGCAAGCGCTTCCGTGCGCTCAAGCGCCAGATCGATAGCGACATGCGCGGCCTGATTGCCGCCGCAGTCGAGGACGGCTCGATCCCGCCGTGCGACGTGCGCCTGATGGCCTTCACGCTGGCCGGTGCGCTCAATTGGCCCGCGCGCTGGCACGATCATGGCGGTGCGCTTTCGCCTGAGGCTGTCGCCCGCCAGATGGTGGACATTCTCGCACGGGGGTTCCTGCCGCGATGAAGGGCTGCCTGTGCTGGACCAAGGCCAAACCCGCGCCTGTGCAAACGCGCATCGGCACCACTTCGATCGAAAGCCTTCCGCAATGAGCCACAATTCCCTCGGCCCTTCTGCCGAAACAGGCGCAGCGCGGCTGCACCGGATCGCCTCGCACGATGGGCTCGTGCTCGCCGTCGATGATCTGGGGCCGCTCGATGCGCCGGTGGTGATCCTGCTCCACGGCGGCGGGCAGACCCGGCACAGCTGGTCGGGCGCCGCCAAGGCGCTTTCGCAGCGCGGCTACCGGGTGGTCAACGTCGACCTGCGCGGGCATGGCGAGAGCGAATGGTCCGAAGCGGGAGCCTATTCCCTCGATGACCGTGTCGCTGACCTTGAGGCGATTGTCGCGAAGCTCGATCGGCCTTTTGCGCTTGTCGGGGCCTCGCTTGGCGGGGCGACGTCGATCCACGCGGTGGCCCAGGCGATGCGGCCTGCCTCGTTGGTGCTGGTCGATATCGTCCCGCATCCCGAACCGGAGGGGATCAGCCGCATCGTCACTTTCATGCGCGCCCATACGGAGGGGTTTGCCACGCTGGACGAGGCGGTCGATGCCGTTGCGGCCTACAACCCGGAGCGGCCCCGTCCGCGCGATCCGAACGGGCTGATGCGCAATTTGCGCCAGCGCGAGGACGGCAGGCTTTACTGGCACTGGGATCCCCGGATCGTCGCAGCGCGCCCGCAGGACCTTCATGACATGGTGCGCCAATCAGCGGCGAAGCTGCCGCAGATCGGCGTGCCGGTGCTGCTGGTGCGCGGCCTCAAGAGCGATGTGGTGAGCGATGCCGGCGTGGCCGCCTTCCGGGCGCTCGTGCCGGACCTTGAAGTGGCCGATGTCGGGGGCGCCGGGCACATGGTGGCCGGTGATCGCAACGATGCGTTCAATGATGCGGTGACCGCGTTCCTCGAACGGCACCTCCCTGCCGGGTAGCGCCCTGGCTTCAACCGCTCATTGGGCGGTGAAGCCGTTGTCCACCACCAGTTCCGAACCGTTCATGTAGCTTGAATCGTCCGAGAGCAGGAACAGGATCGCGCTGGCGATCTCGTCCGGCTCCGCCAGCCGGCCCGATGGCATCATGTTGCTGAGGGCCTGGCGAACTTCGGCGGCGCCGCCAAGCTGGTCCACGATGGCATCGGCCATGGGGGTGTTGGTGAGCGCGGGGTGGACCGAGTTCACCCGGATGCGGCTGGGGAGCGCAATGGCTTCAAGCGCGGTGGTCTTGGTCAGCAGCCGGACCGCGCCCTTGCTCGCGGTGTAGGCAGCGGCACCGGGCGAGCCGCAGATGCCCGCGGTGGATGAGATGTTGACGATCACACCCGCGCCGCGCGCCTGCATCGCGCGCATGGCGTGCTTGCTGCCAAGGAACGTGCCCTCGACGTTCACGGCCATGACCAGCCGGAAGTCCTCGATCGAGGTTTCGGCGGTGGTGCCCATGCGGATCACCCCGGCAGCATTGACAAGGCCGTCGAGATGGCCGTGCTGCGCCGCGATGCTGCTCATCAGCGCTTCCCAGTCCGCTTCGCTGGTCACGTCGAGCCGGTGTCCGGTCACACCTGCGATGGAGACGGGGGCCAGGTCGGCGCCCTGCACTGCTGCGCCTTCAGCGACGAGCCGCTCCGCCGTGCGGCGCCCGATGCCCGATGCGGCGCCGGTCACCACCATGGTCCTGCCTGCAAATCTGCCGCCCATCTCGCTCTCCCGTGCTGGATTCTTGTGGATTTGGGGAAGGGGCGCTGCGGTCAGCCGCCTTCCTGCTTCTTCTGAATTGCTGCGCGCAGGATCGATTTGGTGTGATCCAGCATGTCGGCGACGACCTCGCTCGAAAGCTGGCCGGCGAGCTGGCCATAGGCCATGCCTTCCAGCAGGTAGTGCGCGATGTTGCCCGCCTTCATCACCTCGCGGTCGCGGTAGCTCCAGCCGAAGGCCCTGCGTGCGGTCTCGTACCATTCGCCGAGGAAATCCTGATAGAGCGGGGCGAAGCCCTCGGTCAGATCGGGATCGCTGCGTGCGAGCAGGACGAGTTCCTGATAGGCGAGGAAGTCCCGCTCGCCGAGGTGCTTCCAGTGGGTATCGACGATCCGCTCGGCGAGGTCTTCGCCGGGGCCGATCTCCGCAAGATCGGCGCGGAACTGCTGGAGGCGGCGGGCGTTGATGTGCGCGATCACGGCGCAGAGCAGCTCGCGCCGCGTCGCGAAATGATACTGCACCGCCCCGCGTGAAATCTGCGCCCGCTCGGCAATCACCGCGATCGAAACCTCGTGCGATTTGCCTTCCTGCAGGCAATCGACGGTGGCTTCGAGCACGCGCAGGCGCATGGCCTCGCTCTTCGCGATCTGGCGCGGGGAGGCCCCGGCGCTGCGCGATGGCCGCCGGCCCCGGGGGATTGCGGTATCGACCGCCGGATCGTCCTGATCCATCGATATCACACGGTCCGAATGCAGGTTCATGGCGCATTGGTCTGGGCATTTGCCGCCCCAAGTCAAGCCTGCAGCAGGTCCCTATCATTAAAACCAGCCAGTCCGCTTGTTTATTGACAGTCCTCGGGTGCTGTGGTGTTTTCAAAAACAAGCTGGTTGGCATGTTTTAAAGCCGCGGCACGTTTGGGAGAGCGCAAGCTAGCGCGTCTGCGGGCTCTGGCCGCAGGATCGCGCTGCGCCGGTCATCACCGGCAATCTCCTCGACGAGCCCGGATGCCGCCAGCGCCGTGAGCGAGGATGGCTGGGTAATGGCAAAGATCGAAGACCGATTGATCGAGGCGCTGGGGCCGGTGCGGAAAGATACGCAGGCACCTGCGTTCGTGCCGCGCAAGCCCATTCCGGCCATCGGCTATCAGCGCATCGACGGGACACGCTTTCATAGCCGCGATTTCATGCAGCGCGAATGGGATCACGTCTGGACCAAGACCTGGAACGTCGGCTGCCATGTTTCCGAACTCGCCGAGCCGGGCGATTTCCGCCTCCATACGCTCGGCAAGGAGTCGCTGCTGTTCGTCCGTTCGAACGATGGCGAGATCCGCGGCTTCTTCAACATCTGCCAGCATCGCGGCAATCTGCTTTGCCAGGTGGATTCCGGCTCGCTCGACACGTTCACCTGCCCCTATCACGGCTGGAAGTGGAACAACGACGGCACGCTGAACCGGATCGCGCGGCCCGAACTCTTCGCACAGTACCGCGATGGCGTGCCAAACGGCGAACTCGATCTCGCGGCGATCCGCACCGAAATCTGGGGCGGCTGGGTCTGGTTCAATCTCGATCGGCACGCAATCGGCCTCAAGGAGTATCTCGGCGAAGCGGGATCGCACCTCGAGACATACGAGCTTGAAGAATTCCAGCTGATCGACAGCGCCACCTTCGAATGGAACGGCAACTGGAAGCACGCGCACGATGCTTTCAACGAAAGCTATCACTTCGAATCGCTGCACGCAGACTTCATGAACATCACCGAGGGCTATGACGTTCCGATCGAACTGATCGGCATGCACAGCCGGATGATCAACTTCAACCTGACGGTGAGCGAACTGCTCGGCAATGCGGAGGAGATGACCCCGCTGCGCGAGAAGTTCCTCGGCATCGGTACGCTCGTCCCTGCGGATTACAAGGGCAGCCTGAAGGACATCCATCTCGAGGTGATCAAGGCCAAGCGGGCGATCGAGAACGATACCTACATGCCCTATCGCCGGATGAACGACGAGCAGCTCGTTCATCAGTATCACTATACGTTCTTCCCGGGCACCACGCTGACCCAGACGCCCGAAGTCTCGATCATGTTCCGCTATCGGCCGCACCCATCCGATCCGGGCATCTGCTATTACGACTTCCTGATCACCGAGCGCCGCGCGCCCGGATCGGAGCCGCCTGTCGTCAATCACCGGACCTATCGCCACGGTGAATTGCAGGACTATGCCGAAGCCTTCGACGGCACGTTCGATCCGTTCCTTGCCAATGTGCTCAAGCAGGATGGTTCGAACATGACCACGATGCAGCATGGAACCGCGTCGCAGGGCTTCAGAGGCATGATCCTGGGCGATCAGGAAGTGCGGATCCGCCATTTCCACCAGCAGATCGATCGCTGCCTGATGGGGGACTACCCGTGGCTTGATCACGGTTGAACCGGCGCCGAACAGCCGCCGGGCACGAACCCTGCGGCAATGAACAAGAAGAGGGGAGAGAACCAATGAAAACGTGCCGATCTGCCGCCTATGCATGGCGCGCCGCCGCCTCGTCCGCCGCACTTGCGGTCCTTCTCGCATCGCAGGCCGCACTGGCCCAGCAAGCGCAGGCCGAAGCCGCCGAGAGCAAGGATGACAGCGAGATCATCGTGACCGCGCAGCGCCGCGAACAGACGCTGACCTCGGTTCCCCAGGCGGTGCAGGGTATCAGCGGGGAAACGCTGCTGCGTTCGGGTGTCACCGATATCGGGCAGGCGATCTCGCTCGTGCCGAGCGCCACGACCGGCGCGACCATCGGTGCGGGCAGCACGACCTACCAGATCCGCGCGATTGCGGCCTCGGAGACCGACGGCGATCCGGCGGTGGGCTATTATCTCGACAACTTTGCCTTCACCATGCCCGGCCGTCCTTATGCGCCGGTCGCCGCGTTCTACGATCTCAAGCGCGTCGAAGTGCTGCGCGGGCCTTCGGGCACGCTCTACGGCCTCGGCTCGATCGGCGGCACGATCAAGGTGCTGACCAACGATCCCGAGCTTGACCGCAACGCCGCCTCGGTGCGCGCTTCGGGCAACCTCGTGACGGGCGGCAAGCCGGGGTATTCGAGCGATGTCATGGTCAACCTGCCACTGGTGACCGACAAGGTCGCGCTGCGCGGGGTGATCACCTACAAGCGGACGGGCGGCTATGCCGATATCATCCCGACCGGCGTGAAGAACGACAACTACGCGACCAGCTTCACCGGCCGCGTCAAGCTGCTGGCCAAGCCCACCGACAACCTCACGATCCGCCTTTCGGCCTGGCGCAACAACACCAAGCAGAACTGGTCCGACCGCATCACCTTTGCCGATCCCGCAAGCATCGACCAGCGCTTCGGCGAGGCGCTCTCGGACTACTGGCTGTTCAGCGGCGATGTTGAATACGATCTGGGCTTTGCCACGCTGCAAAGCTCGACCGGCCACATCAAGAACACCGTCATCTCGAACAATGGCGGCTTTATCCCGGGCATCGGCAATTTCACCTCGCTGTGGCCGCTCACCACGCACAACTTCAACGAGGATGTGCGCCTGACTTCATCGGGCAAGGGGCCGCTGCAGTACATCGTCGGCTTCTTCTACCAGAAGGGCGACACGTTCGGCGGCCAGACCGTGCAGCTGCCGGACTTCGTGGTGGCGCCCGGCGTGCTGGGCTTCAACACCGTCAACGACAGGAACCAGCTCTTCAGCCAGGGCTGGGCGGTCTATGGCGAAGCGACCTATGCGGCGTTCGATCGCAAGCTCGATATCACCGTCGGTGGGCGCTACTACAAGGAAAAGCGCCGGTTTGAGGAGAACAGCCAGCTCGAGATCGCGGGCGGCGTGATCCCCAATCGCAGCACCACCCGTTCCAGCAATAGCACCTTCAACCCGCGCTTCAACCTTGCCTACCATGCACCGGGCGGCGGGCTGCTTTATGTCGAAGCGGCCAAGGGCTTCCGCAGCGGCGCGATTTCCTCGGCCTCGATTGTCGGTGCGTCCAACGCGGTGCTGGGGGTCAACCTCTCCAACATCTCCCCGCCCGATACGCTGTGGAACTACGAAGCAGGGCTCAAGTGGGGCCTCTTCAACAACACGGTGCAAGTTGAACTGGCGGCCTATTACGTCGATTGGCCGCGCGCCCAGATCGAGCTTTCGCCGGCGCTGCAAACCATCGTCGCGCAAGTCGGTGATGTGCGCGGGCACGGCATCGAGCCGTCGATCACCTGGCGCACGCCGGTGCAGGGGCTGACGCTGAACTTCAACGGCAACTTCAACTCGACCACGATCCACAACGTGGCCGCGCCGATCGTCGCCAAGATCCCGCAGCTGCGCGAGGGCAACCAGCTGCCCGGCACCGCCAAGACCACCTTCAACCTTGGCGGAACCTACAGCCGCGAGATCGGGCCCGATGGCCTCGAACTCAAGCTGAACGCGCGCTACAGCTACCGCTCGCGCCAGCAGAGCATCTTCAACGGGGTCTACGCGCCGTTCAACGGGATCGGCTACGTCCGCGCCAGCATCGGCACGGATCGCTGGGAAGCCGGCATCTTCAGCGACAACGTGGGGAATACGGTAGGCCCGCTCAACCGGCCCGGCGGCCAGAACCAGATCGTATATCCGCGCACCATCGGCATCTCGATCGAGGGCAAGTTCTAGCGCGGGGCGCGGCCGAATATCCGGGCGATTTCCACGAACGAGGCGCACATGATCTTCTATGATTTCGACCTGTTTGCACCGAACCCGTGGATCGCCTGGATCTTCGCGCAGGAGAAGGGCATCGCGCTGGAGCGACGCTTCATCGACCTGTTCACCCGCGAGAACCGGCGCGAGCCCTTCATCAGCCGGATCAATCCGATGGGTGAGCTGCCCGCGCTGGAGCTCGACGACGGCACCGCCATCACCGAAGTCACCGCGATCTGCGAATACTTCGAGGATATCCGGCCCGATCCGCCGCTGATCGGCTCCACGCCCGAAGAGCGGGCGGAAACCCGCATGTGGGTACGCCGGATCGACCAGAACATCGCCTGGCCGATGGGCGAGGGCTTCTCCACCGAGGAAGGCCGCGCCTTCTTCGAGGGCGACAAGGACATCGATGGCGCGGTGACCAAGAGCCTTCTGCCGCTGGAAGCCGCCGCCGTCCTCAAGGCCAAGTCGCGCTACCGCATGGTCTGGCTCGACGGCGTGATGCGGGGCCGCGAGTTCATCTGCGGCAGCCGCTACTCGCTGGCGGATATCTACCTCTACTGCTTCCTCCAGTTCGGCGAAAACCATGGCCAGCCGATCCCCGAGGAAGCGACCTGGCTGCAGGACTTCTTCGTCCGGATGAAAGCGCGGCCCTTCGCCTGGCACGGGACGCCATCCTCACTCGATTGAACAGGGAACGCACAATGCACGGCCCGATCATGCAGCTTGGCTACGTTGTCGGGGATCTCGCGACGAGCGTCGACGATTGGGTCCGGCGCACCGGGGCGGGGCCCTTCATCCACATGCCGGGCATGGCCTTCGCGGGCTGGACCTTCCACGGCGAACCGCAGGCGCTGACGCTCGACATCGCCTTCGGTCAGCTGGGCGACAAGATGATCGAACTGATCCAGCCCCATGGGCCCTGGCCCAGCGTTTATGGTGATGGGCCGCTGCCCGCCGGCGCGTGCAAGGCGCACCACCATGCGTTCCTTGTCACCGATCTCGATAGCGCGGGCGCTGCGCTCGACGCGGGACCGCCGGTTTCGACCGGCAAGCTGAACGAGGAGGTCGAGCTGCGCTACTACGATTGCCGCACCGCGCTGGGCCTCCACATCGAACTGATCACCGATTGCGCGGCAACCCGTGCCTTCTTCGATCTCTCCGAGCGCGCCGCCGCGCGGTGGGACGGCGGCGCACCCTTCCTCATTCCCATGGAGAGCGCCGCATGAGCGAGCCCGTCCGCATCCATCTCATTTCGGGGGGCAAGTACCACGATTTCGATCTTGCCCGGCTGGTGCTGCTGAACCTCATGGCCGAGGATGACCGCATCCGGGTCCGCTGCGCTGCGGACTTCCGCGATGTGGGCGATCTTGCGGGCTTTGCCGCCGTGGTGCTCTACACCTGCGATCTCATGCCTTCGGAAAGCGAGGCGCAGGCGCTCGCCGATTTTGTCGCCGCTGGCGGCAGGCTGCTGGCGCTGCACGGAGCAAACGCCGGTCTCGAGTTTACCGACGGGCCGGAAATCGTCGCCAGCGGCGTGCGCATCCCCGGCCTCGTGAAGCCGACCGCGGAAAGTGTGGCACCAGCCTTCATGGAACTCCTCGGGAGCCGCTTCGTCGCGCATCTTTCGGCGCAGACCATGCATATCCATGTCGAAGATCCGGATCACCCGATCACGCGCGGGCTCGATGATTTCACGGTGACCGACGAGCCCTATATCGCGGCGCCCCTGTGCAACTACCGCACCTTGCTGACCGCGCGCTACAAGGGTGAGGCGCCCGGCTACCTGCTGGGGCAGTGGGACGATGATCCGCCGCGCCCGCAGCTCTATGTCCGCAGTTTCGGCAGCGGCGAGGTGGCCTACAGCCCGCTCGGCCATGCCTGCGGCCGCTTTGATGCGCGGCCCCTGATGGACGAAGCGCCGGTCGTGCGCGGCCCTTGGGACGAAGCCGCGTTTCAGGAACTGCTCCGCCGCTGCATCGCCTGGCTGGCGGAAGCGCGCTGATCGCGCCCATCCCCTCCTTCCAAGGAAACCCCGCGATGACCGTGATGACCGCCGAGGCCGGGGACGCCGACACCCTGATGCAGCGCTACCGCGAGGATGGCGTGGTCTACCTGCCCGGGCTGTTCGATGCCGAAATGCTGGAACTGGCGCGCCAGGGCTTCGAATGGAGCCTCGCCAACCCCAGCCCCGCCGCCCAGCAGCTGTTCCCGCAGGACGGCACGGTGTTCTATCAGGACCTGTTCAACACGCTGAGCTGGCCGCACTATGATCCGCTGCTGCGCAAGGCGGGGCTCGGCGAGGTGATGGCGCGGCTCTGGGGCTGCGAGAACGTGTGGTTCTTCTTCGAGCAGGTCTTCCACAAGAAGGGACAGAGCCGCCGCACGCCCTGGCATCAGGATACGTCGTACTTCCCCGTGGATGGGGCGGACATGTCGGTCCTGTGGATCAGCCTCGATCCCGTGCCGCCCTCGCAGGCGCTGGAATTCGTGCGCGGATCGCACCGGGGACGGCTCTACAATGGCTCGGCCTTCACCGGCGATGATGATACCGCCCCGCTCTATGATGTGGGCGAGATGCCCCGGCTGCCGGATATCGAGGCGGACCGGGAGCGGTTCGATATCGTGTCATGGCCGTTCGAACCCGGCGATGCGCTCGTGTTTCACCCCAGCACGCTGCACGGCGGCGGGCATACCGAAGCGCACGGCGAGCGGCGCACGATCTCGCTCCGCTTCTTCGGCGACGATTGCAACTTCGTGGCTCGGCCGGGGGTCAGCAAGGAATCGGCTGTCGGTTTCAACCGGCAGGAAACCGGCTCGCGCGATGTTAGCGAGTTTTACGAGGGGCTGGTTCCGGGCGACCGTTTCCGTCACCCCGATTTCCCCAAGCTCTACCCGCACGGCTGATCCGCCGGTTTCGTGAGATGCCGACTGCCGGCGAAGCGGACCCGGCCCTGTCCATTTGCAGGGCCGGCATCCACGTCGCCGGCAGTTTGAAGCAATGCCTCAGCGGCTGGCCAGCGCCTTGTCCTCGTTGGCCCGCTTGATGATGTACAGGCGGATGGCTTCGGCGTCCGCCGGTTTGAGCGCCGCCTTGAACGAGACCATGCCCATCTGGTGCAGCTGGCCGCCGATGACGATCGCCTTCACCGCTTCAGCCGAACCGATCACGCCGGAATGGCGCAGATCAGGGTTCAGACTGCCCGAAATGGCAGCGTCGCCGTGGCACATGGCGCAATACCGGCCATAGAGTTGCCCGCCATGGGTCGCCTGCGCCTGTGTGCCGGTGAACGGCGGCGGATCGAGCACCATCTGGTTCATCGGCGGCGGCGCGGGCAGCTGGCCCGAAGCGCCGAGCTTGAACACCATCAGGCGGCTGATGTTGCGCCCGGCGCCGCCCTTGTTGGCCAGCACGCCGGTGGCGACATCCCACACGCCGCCCCAGCCGACGAGGATGGCGACATATTGCTCGCCGCCGATGGCATAGGTCATCGGCGCGGCAATGATGCCGCTCTGGGCCGGGAACGACCACAGCTTTTCGCCCTTGTCGGCGGTGTAGGCCACGAATTCGCCGCCCGAAGTGCCCTGGAACACGAGGTTGCCCGCAGTCGAAAGCACGCCGCCGTTCGAAGGACCGGTGAGGTCAACTCGCCATGCGGCCTTCTTGTTCGCCACGTCCCATGCGACCAGCTGGCCTTTGGTTGCTGCCTTGGCGCCTTCCTGCACCTTGAGATCGGCCGGCATCGCCACGGCATAGCCGTCCATTCCGATCGACCACCCGACGGTGCCCGGCTTCCAGTCCTTGGCGGCAAGGTAAGGCCATCCAGCGAGGTTGGTCGGGATGTAGAGATAGCCGGTCTTGGGGCTGTAGCTCTGCGGCTGCCAGCTATGGGCGCCGACCGCGCCGGGCAGGCTGATGAAGGGCTTGCCGGTTTTTTCATATTGCGCATCCGGGTTGATCTTGGGTCGGCCTGTCGCCGGATCGAGGCCGGTTGCCCAGTTTACCGGCACCCACGGCGTCCCAGAGATGAACTTGCCGGTCTTCACATCGAGCACATAGACGTGCCCGTTCTTGGGCGCGTGCATGGCGACATGGCGCTTCTCGCCGCCGATGTTGATATCCGCGATGGTGATCTGCTGATCGGAATCGAAGTCCCAGCGGTCTTCCGGGGTTTCCTGATAGTGCCAGGCATACTGGCCGGTATCCGCATTCACCGCCACGATCGAGGAGGTGTAGAGGCTGTCACCCTCACGCCCGTTCGCTGCCGGGTTCCACGGTTCGGCATTGCCGGTGCCGAAGAGGACGAGGTTGGTTTCCGGATCATAAGTGATCGAATCCCAGACGGTGCCGCCACCGCCCAGCTCCCACCACTTGTTGCCCCAGGTCTTGGCCGCGGCTTCGTGCGCGGCCTTGTTGAGGCCTTCCTTGCCGAAGCCCTTGGCGGGGTTGCCGGGCACGGTGTTGAAGCGCCAGACCTCGCTACCGGTCTCGGTGTCGTAAGCCGCGATATAGCCGCGCGCCTTGTATTCGGAACCCGCAGCACCGATCAGCACACGGCCCTTCACGATGCGCGGCGCGCCGGTGATGGTGTAGTCGGTCTGGTTGGGGACGGTGACCTTCTCCCAAAGCACTTTGCCTGTCTTCTGATCGAGCGCGATCAGCCGGCCATCCAGCGCCGCAACAAACAGCTTGTCGCCATAGAGCGCAACGCCCCGGTTCACCGCATCGCAGCAGGCGCGGTACAGCGTGCTGCGCGGCACCTTGGGATCATAGGCCCACAGCGGCTTGCCGGTCTTCGCGTCGTAAGCTTTCACCATCGACCAGGCGGTGGTCACATAAAGCACGCCATCATGCACCAGCGGCGTCGCTTCCTGCCCGCGTGCGGTGTCCATGTCGGCATACCAGGCAAGGCCCAGTTGATCGACGTTGTATTCGTTGACCAGCTTTAGCGGGGAGAAGCGCTGCTCGGCATAGTCGCCGCCGTAGGTGAGCCATTCGGCGCCCGGCACGGCGCGCAGCATCGCCTCGGTCACCGTGGCCATCGCACCCGGGACCGCGATGGCGCCCACTGCCAGCGCGAGGCTGGATGCCAGGCCAAGCTTTCGCACAAAGGAAATGCGCATATCTTTATCCCTCTCCTCGCGGCCCGGCGTTGCCCGGGTCCATGTTTATCGACTGGTTAGACCGCCATGCCTGATTGCACCATACACAGCGCTTCAGCACGATGATTTATCTGGCCATTTTTCTGGCTTTCCGTGCCATTTTCCGAGGGTGGTCAGGGGCAGTATCAGGCTCCCTTTTGCCGCAGCATGCCGATGAATGCTGCAGCAATGTCACCGGGTGTGTACCGGCCCTTGCGATACCAGGTCTGCGACCAGTTCAGACTGCCGAAAAGCGCGACCTTGAACAGCCAGCGATCCGTCTCGGGAGCAAGCGGCAGTGCGGCGATCAGCTTTTCGAAATGGCGCTCGTAGCGGTCGCGCTCCGCATTCAGCGTTGGAAGCATCGCGGGCGGGAACGAGCGCACGAATTCCGGATTGACGATACGCGCATAGTCGCCGCCATCGAGCAGGATCGAAAGGTGCGCAGCGCAGGCCGCCTCGATCGCCTGCCACGGCTCGCCAACGGTTTTGACCCCAGTTTTGCCTAATGCCTCGTCTATCGCGGCTTCGAAGCGCGCCACGCCCTTGCGGTAGACCGCGATCAGCAAGTCTTCCTTGGACTTGAAGTGATAGTAGAGCGAGCCTGGCAGCATCCCGACCGCGCCGGCGATGTCGCGGATCGACGTGCCGTCATACCCCTTGGCTGCGAACATGGCGGCGGCCGCATCCAGCAGCGCCTCGCGCCGGCTCTCGCCCCCACGCGCTTCGGCCTTGGGCTGGGGGTCCGCCGGGGCCTCGGCGACTCGGTTGGTCACTTGCACAACTCCCCTCGGCATGACCGCCTCAATCCCGCTGCAGGATGGTAACCGAGCAGGCCGCCTCGTCAAAGCCCATGACGCCGCCGCCATTCTCGGCCAGCCCGATGCGCGCACCGCTGACTTGCCGGGGGCCGGCCTCGCCGCGCAGTTGCAGCATGAGTTCGTCGATCATCGAAAGCCCCGTCGCGCCGACGGGGTGCCCCTTGCTGACGAGCCCGCCCGAAAGGTTGATCGGGATCGAGCCGCCGAGCGTGGTCGCACCGCTTTCGACGAGCCGGCCGCCTTCGCCCATGCCGCAGAAGCCGAGCATCTCGGACTGGTAGATCTCGCAGAACGATGTCGCATCATGCACTTCGGCGAGGTCAATGTCGGCCGGTGTCAGCCCCGCTGCCTTGTAGGCCCGTTCGGCGGCGAGCTTGGAAAGCCCCGGCTCGTCCAGCCGGCGATACTTGCCCGCCGTCATCGTGCTCGCCGCAATCCGGACGGCGCGCGCACGAACCGCTGCGGGCTGGCGCGCCAGCCATGCGCCCGAACAGACCAGCGCCGCCGCCGCGCCATCGCCGATCGGCGCACACATCGCGCGGGTGAGCGGCCAACTGACCGGCCTGTCCGCGAGAACATCCTCTGGTGTGAGAGCAAAGCGGTACTGCGCCTTGGGATTGTGCGCGGATGCCGTGTGGTTCTTGGCGCAGGCGATGGCGATCTGGCGCTCGGTCGTGCCGTACGTGCGCATGTGCCACGCGGCCTGCATGGCGTAAGTATCCATGAAGATGGTCCGGCCCGGCCCCGGTTCGAACGGCTTGCCCGATGCCTCTCCGGCCTCGGCATAGTAGGCCATCCACTCTGCGGGATCATACTGGTCGATGCCGCCATCGAACAGCGCCTTGGTCCGCTCCGGCATGGCCGGATTGAAGGTCTTTTCGACCCCGATGGCGATGCTGAGGTCGGTCTGGCCGCTCAGCACATCCTTCCACGCGCCGTGGAGCGCGATGGATGCGGTGGCGCAGCCGCCTTCGACATTGATCACCGGCACGCGTTCGGGAAACAGCCCTTCGCGCACCAGCGGGGTGAGGCAGACCTGCCCTCGAATGCTGCCCTGGCCATCGGTCCACATGCCGCAATTGCCGAACCAGGCCATGCCGATGTCGTTTCCATTGGCCAGCCCCGCATCGGCCAGCACGCCAAGATAGACTTCGCGCGTCAGGTCCTTGAAGCTGCGATCGGGAAACTTGCCGAAGCTGCTCGAATAGCTGCCGACGATGAAGGCGTCCGTCATTTCGCGTTATCCCACCAAGGTGCGCGCAGTTCGCGCTTCAGTACTTTGCCCAGAGCATTGCGCGGAAACTCGGTCCTCAGTTCCAGCCCCGCCAGCCTCTGGTTGCGCGCCAGCCGGGCATTGGCCCATTCCAGCAGCGTCGCCGGATCGGGGTTCCCGCGCGGGATAACCAGCGCGAGCGGCGTTTCCCCCCATTTGGGATGCGGAATGCCGATCACGGTCACGTCCTGAACCTCGGGGTGCTCGCCGATCACGGCTTCGAGGTCTGCCGGGAAAATGTTGAACCCGCCCGAGAGGATCATGTCCTTCTTGCGATCGACGATGTGGAGGAAGCCTTCCTCATCCAAATAACCCAGATCACCGCTGCGCAGGAATGCCTCGCCCGATGGGCTGTGCCAGAGAATCGCTTCGTCGAGGTCCGGGCGATTGTGATATCCGGCCATCACGCCAAGGCCGTGCCCGACGATTTCGCCCACCTCGCCGCGCGCACATTCCCGGTCGTCACCGCCCACGATGCGCATGTCGAAGCCGATCACCGGCCGCCCGACCGCACCGGGCCGCGCGGGCGCGTCGCCGGGCTTGCGCATTGTCGCGAAGCCCTCGCTGAAGCCGTAGAGCTCGTAGACATGCGGGGTCATCCGCTCGATCAACGCCTCGCGCGTATCGGCCCGCAGCGAGGAACCGGCGGAGAGCAGCGCCTTGAGGCTCGAAAGATCATGCGTGCCCAGCGCGGGATCATCGAGCGTGACGATGCACTGGGTGGGCACCATGAACGCGTGGGTCACGCGGTGCCGCCCGATCAGCGCCAGTGCGCCGGCGGGGCTGAACTGCTCCATGATGACCACGGTCGCGCCCAGCAGCAGCGGCGGGAGGACCATGAACATCGTGCCGTTCGAATAGAGCGCGGTGGTGACGAGCGCGATGCTGTCGCGCGACATGCCCAGCTCCAGCGCATTGGACCACGCGAAATGCGTGCGCGCGCCGTGGCTCTGCACGATGCCCTTGGGCAGGCCCGTGGTGCCGGAGCTGTAGATGATGTTGAAGCGGTCTTCCGGGCGGTTGCGCACGCCGGGGTCGGTTTCCGGCGCGGCAGCGAGCAGCGCGTCGCCCGCTTCCCAGCCTTCGCCGGTAAAGCCGATGGCGATCCGCCGCACGCTGGCGGGAAGCTCTGCCGCTTCTACCAGCGCACGGTTTCCGGCAGATACGAACACCGTGCGCGCGCCGCTGTCGGCCATCATCGTCGCGATCTGCGCACCGGTCAGCAGGCCGCTGATCGGCACCATGCAGGCCCCTGCGCGCACGATGCCGAACATCACTTCCAGCATTTCGAGCGAATTGGTCATGACCAGCGCGACCGGCTCGTCATGGCGCACGCCCATCGCCTGCAAGGCATTGGCAACCCGGCAGGTCGCGCGGTCGAATTCGCCCCAGGTCAGCTGCCGTGTGCCGCAGATTGCCGCGATCCGATCAGGCGCGAAGCGGGCGTGGGCGGCCCAGATGCTGGCCATGCCAAAGGCGGGGGCTTCGATCATCGCGCTTTTATCCGGTCACCATCGGCATTTCGCGCACGCCGCGCATCGTTAGCGTGTCCATGTATTCCACCGCATCGCTCGCCATGGCTGCATTGGGGAAGCGCGCGAAGAAGCGGCTTATCGCGATGCGGGCCTCGGCCCGGGCGAGCGGCGCGCCGAGGCAGAAGTGGATGCCGTGGTTGAAGGTGAGATGGCGGTTGGGCGTACGGCCGATATCGAACTGCGCGGCGGCTTCGAACACGGCGGGATCGTGGTTGGCGGCATTGACCATGGCATAGACCCGGTCGCCCTTGTTGAGCGTCTTGCCGCGCATTTCGAAAGGCTCTTTCACCACGCGCACGACGGCGCCGGTCGGCCCTTCGAAGCGCAGCATTTCCTCTACCGCGCTGGCGGCAAGCGATGGGTCGGCCAGCAGCCTTGCCTTCTGATCGGGATTGGCGAGCAGCGCGCGGATGCCATTGCCGATGAGGTTGGTGGTCGTCTCGTGGCCTGCAAACAGGAACAGGATGCACGAGCCGATCACTTCGTCCTCGGTAATCTGGCCCGTCTGCTCCAGCATGACGAAGTGCGAGATCACATCGCCGCGCGGCTTCGCCTGCCGGTCCTTGGCGGCAGCGCGGAAATAGTCAGCCATTGCCACGATGCCCGCGCGTCCGGTCTCATACTTGTCGCCGGTGCCGGTGGCATTGCCAAGGAACGGCTGCAACTGCATCGACCAGTCCCGCAGCAAATCCATGTCCGCGCGCGGCACGCCGAGCAGGTCCATGATCACGCTGGCGGGGAGGGGATTGGCAAATTCGCTGATGCACTCGAACCGCCCATCGCCGCGTGCGGCGATGCGATCCAGCAATCCATCGGCCAGTTCGGTGATCCCGTCTTCCAGATCGCGCATCACCGCAGGCGTCACCACCTTGTTGAGCAGGGTGCGCAGCCGGGTGTGATCGGGCGGATCCTTGAAGACGACCCAGGTGTTGAGATAGCGGATCAGATCGTTCAGCCGCGCGCGCTCTTCGCCCTGCTGGCTTTCGAAAAACGGGGTCAGCCGGTCCGAGGTGATCCCGCTGTTCATCTGCACCGACTTCACGTCGTCGTGCCGTGTCAGCACCCAGCCCTTGAGCAGCGGCGACCAGTGCACCGGATCGTGCGCCTGCAAGCGCAGCAACGTTTCCAGCGGGCGCTGGATGACGTCTGGATCGCGGGGATCGAAGACCAGTTGGCGGGTGGGCATGATGCAGGAAAAGCTCCGGATTTCCGATCTGGCTATCACCCAGCTCTTGCCATAGCAATCGCTTGTTTGGTAGCATCGCGGCAAGATGAGAAGGGGCGGGCCGAACCCGCCGCCATTGTGCGCAAAACGGCGCGGGAGAGAACGTGATGCTGAAGCTTGTTGCTGTGTGGTCCGCGCCGAAGCCTGAAGACCGCGATGCCTTCGAAACCGCCTATGCCAATGTGCATGCGCCGCTCGCCCGCGCCCTGCCGAACCTCACCAGCCTTGAGACCATTCTGGTCGCCGAAGGGCTCGAGGGCGCCCCGGCCGATGCCTACCGCTTCGCGATCATGACCTGGGCGGACAAGGCCGCGATGGAGCGTGATGAGCATACGCCGGAATGGCTCGCGCTGCGCACCGATGCCGGCGGGATGATCGAGCGTTTCGGCGTGACGCTGACGTCGTCCATCGGCAACGTCGGTTAACCGCGCGCCATGGCCATTCTCGTCACCGGCGGTACCAAGGGTATCGGGCTTGCCATCGCGCGGCGCTTTGCGAAGCCCGATACCGATGTGTTCCTGAATTTTCGCGCCGATCAGGATTCCGCAGACAAGGCGAAAGCGGAGATCGAGGCGGCGGGCGCGCGCTGCCATTTGATCCAGGGCGATGTGAGCACGCCGGAAGGGGCGCAGGGGGTGCTTGCAGCAGTTGCTGCGCAGACAGACCGGCTGGACCAACTCGTCCACTGCGCGGTCAAAGTGATTCCCGAGCCGCTGCTCACTGTCGATCCGGTGGCGTTCACCGAGGCGATCAATCTCAACGGCACGGCGCTGGTCTATCTGGCGCAGGCCGCGGTGCCGCTGTTCCGGCGCGGCAGCACGGTGTTTTTCCTCTCTAGCCGGGGCAGCCGAACTGTCATCCCGAACTACGCCGCCGTGGGTGCGGGCAAGTCGCTGGCGGAAAGCCTGATTCGCTACCTTGCGTTCGAGCTTGCCCCGCTGGGCGTGCGGGCCAATTGCGTCGCGCCGAGCGCGGTCGACACCGAAGCGCTGCGGCAGGTTTATGGCGCGCAGACTGAAGAAATCATGCGGCAGTCTGCCGCTGCTAGCCCCAGCGGGCGCAATGTGGTCGATGACGACTATTGCAGTCTGATCGAATACCTCGCGAGCCCCTCCGCTGCGATGATCCAGGGGCAGGTGGTGTTCGTGACCGGCGGCTCGTATCTGGCGGCCTAGAGCAGCGAAAGCCGCAGTTCGCGCTTGAGGATCTTGCCGCTCGCATTGCGCGGCAGGTTCTCTGCGAACACCACCTTCTTGGGGATCTTGAAGGCGGAGAGGTGGATGGCGCAGTGCTCCAGCACCTCGGGCACTTCCAGCGCATGCCCTTCGCGCAGCACGATCACGGCGGTCACGGCCTCGATCCACTTGGGATCGGGCATCCCGATCACCGCCACTTCGCTGATCGCGGAGTGGCGATAGAGCACTTCCTCCACCTCGCGCGAGGCGACGTTTTCGCCGCCGGTCTTGATCATGTCCTTCTTGCGATCGACCACGGTGATGTAGCCTTCGGCATCCGCCACGCCGAGATCGCCGCTGTGGAACCAGCCGCCCGCAAAGGCCTCTGCCGTGCGTGCGGGATCGTTCCAGTAGCCGCTGAGCAATTGCGGCGAGCGGTGGACGATCTCGCCCACTTCGCCGGGCGCCACCGGTTCCATCGCGTCATCGACGATGCGCGTCTCGACATGCAGCGTCGGTCGCCCTGCCGAACCCAGCCGCTCGGCATGTTCCTCGGGAAACAGGATCGTGGCGACCGGGGCGATTTCGGTCTGGCCGTAGAGGTTCCACAGCCGCAGCTGGGGGATCCGCGCGTTCATTTCGCGCAGCACTTCGACCGGCATGATCGAGGCGCCGTAGTAGCCCTTTTCGAGCGCCGAGAGATCGCAGGTCTCCATTAGCGGTGAACGCAAAAGCGAGATCCACACTGTCGGCGGTGCGAAGAACGAGGTGATCCTGTGCTGCGCCAGAAGCTGCAGCACGTTGTCTGCAGCAGGCGATCCGGTGATCACGTTGGTCGCGCCGACATGCAGTGCCGGGCCGATCATGCAATCGAGCTGCGCGCAGTGGAACAGCGGCATGGCGTGGAGCGCGACCGTCCCCGCCGTCCATTCGCAATCGATGATGCAACTCTGATATTCCCACAGCACGCTGTTGTGCGAAAGCATCGCGCCCTTGGGCCGCGATTCCGTGCCGCTGGTATAGACGATCTGCAACAGGTCCTCGCCGCCGCGCTCCTGCGGGGCGAGCGGTTCGTCGCTCAGCAGTTCGGTCCAGGCAGGAAGGCCCGCCGGCGGTGACACAAGCTCACCCGCCATGCCGAACATGTGCTCTACTGCAGCACTGCGCGCGGCAAGGCCCGTCGCCAGCGTGGTCTCATCCACGAACAGCGCCCGTGCGCCCGAATGATCGAGGATGTAGCGCACATCCTCCGCATTGAGCATGAAGTTAATCGGCACCAGCACGGCATCGGCCCGCGCGATGGCAAAGCGCAGCGCGATGAAGGCATGGCTGTTGCGCGCGAGGATCGCGATGCGGTCGCCCGGCTGCAGCCCCAGCCGGCGCAGGCCTGAAGCCAGCCGCTCCACTTCGCGGTGAAAACCTGCATAGCTCCACGTCACATCGCCGCAGATGATCGCGGTCTTTGCGCCATGTCGCTCCGCCGCGCGGGTGAGCATGGCCGAAAGCGATTGCGCCCGCGCGCGGGCGATAACCGGATCAGAATGCGCTTCCGCTGACATGGGAACCCTTTGAAATGGCTGGTGGAGAGGGGATCGATAAGCAGCAAAAAGGGAGCAGCGCCAGCGGCACTGCTCCCCCCTTGAAGCCGGTGCTTACTTGAAGCGCACCTTGAGCGAGACACCATAGGTGGCCGGCATGCCGGTCGCCTGGGTGATGATGTTGTTGTACGAGATCTTGTTCTGCACGTTGAACGTGTTGAACACGTTCTTGCCCCAGGCCGAAACGGTCAGCTTCTCACCCGGGAAGACGTAGCCGATCCGGGCATCGACGAGCGCATAGCCTTCGATCCGGAAGGCGGTGCGGTCGATCCAGCGGTTCACCCCGTTGTCGGGGATCTGCAACTGGCTGCCGGCGATGTAGGCATCCTGATAGGTGCGGTAGTTGATCCCCGCACCCACGAAGACTTCGCCGCCGGCACTGGTCGGCACGCGGTAGTCGATATCACCGACCAGCGACCACGATGGCGCGAAGGGCAGGCGGCTGCCGGCAAAGTTGCGCTGATCGCCGAACACCGTGATGCCCGAGTATTCGTCGACCTTGGTCTTGAGGTAGCTCATCGAACCCGACAGCGTCAGGCCTGCCGTCGGACGAATGGTCACTTCAGCCTCGACGCCGAAGATGTGCGACTTGGGCACGTTGTCGAGCCGCTGGAGCAGGCCGAACAGCGCGGTGTTGACCGTGCCCTGGATCTGCTTGTCGCGGTAATCCTGATAGAACACCGCGCCGCTGAGCGAGATGGCGTTGTTCATCAGGCGGGTCTTCACGCCCGCTTCATACGAAGTCACCGATTCCTGCTTGGCCGGCGTGAACACTTCCTGCGTCGCGCCGGTGATCACCGGGAATGCGCCGGCCTTGTACCCGCGCGAGATGTTCGCATAGAGCAGGGTGGTGGAGTTGGGCTTGAAGTCCAGCCCCGCGCGCCACGAGACGTTGTCTTCCTTCAGCGTGATGTTGATCGGATCGCCCGGCAGGTTCTGCGCGTTGAGCGAGATGCAATCGCCCGGACCGATCGGGATGTCCTTCCCGCCCAGCAGATTGCCGAGCAGCCGGAACAGCGTGGAAAGCTGCTGGTCGCCCGTGGTGTCCGAGCCGCACATGCGGTTCTTGTTCTTCGAGCTGGTGTAGCGGATGCCGGCCTTGAAGGTCAGCTGGTCGGTAAGGTCGTACTCGCCGTTGGCAAAGGCGGCGTAGTTGTCCATCCGGCCGCGGTTCTGCACGTTGGATTCGTGGATGAAGTTGGTGCCGGCATTGCTCAGCGAGTTGGCACCGTAAGTGATGATCTGAAGTTCGTCGACCTTGCTGTGGTTGTAGTTCGCGCCCACGGTCCAGCGGAACTTCGCACCCGGCGCCGAAGCGTTCGAGAGGCGCAGTTCCTGGTTGAAATCGCTGATCGTGCCATCACCGCGCGGGTTGTCGACCAGCTCGTACTGCGAGCCATCGAGGTCGAACGCCATGTTCTGCTTGAGGTGGTTGTAGGTGGTGATCGAGGTCAGCGCGACATCGTCGGTCACGTTGTAGTCGGCGCGCAAGAAAGCCTGGAACAGCTTGCGGTTGCCGCGCGGGCGGGCGGATTCGGTATCCGATTGCGTGCCCACGCCGCGGCGGCCCGAATTGGACCAGTTGGCCGCACGCAGATCGCGCGGGGCGAGCGGCGCATTGAGTTCCTCGGGCGTCGGGGCGGCGGGGTTCGACGGCAGCGAGGCGATGATCTGCAGCGCCTGCGGGTCAGACCGGTCGACCGAACCATTGAGGTTGAGTTCGAACTTCAGCTTGTCGGAGGCCTGCCAGTCGGTGATCAGGCGGGCGGCGATGTAGTTCTGCTCGCCGTTCGAGTCCTTGCGCGTGAAGTTGTACTGCCAGTCATCGCGGTGCATCGCATCGACGGCGAGGCGCATGCCGACGGTCTCGCTGACCGGGCCACTGATATACATCGTGCCGTGGACTTCGTTGAAGCGGCCGTAATCAAGGTTGAAGCCGGCCTGCAGCTCCTTGGTTGGCTTGGCCGCGACGAAGTTGATTGCACCGCCGGTCGAGTTCTGGCCGAACAGGGTGCCCTGCGGACCCTTGAGCACTTCGACGCGCTCCAGATCATAGAGCGAGTGGCCTGCCAGCACCGGGAAGGGCATCGGCGCCTGATCGAGCGAGAGGCTGACTGCCGGATAGACGCCGAGCGAGTCAGAGTTGAAGCCGATGCCGCGCAGGGTGAACACCGGCGTGCCGTGGGTGGAGGGGGCGAGCGCGAGGTTCGGCACGGCCTTGGCGAGTTCGTCCAGCCGCACGATGTTGCGCTTGTCGAGCAAGGTGGTGTCGAACGCGGCGACGCTCGCGCCGACCTTGCTGATGCTTTCACTGCGCTTGTTGGCGGTGACGATGATTTCGCCGACGGGGGCTTCCTCTGCGGCGGCAGCGTTTTCTGCTGCCGGAGCCGCGAAGGCCGGCTGCGCGATGCCGGCCAAGCCGATTGCCGTGGATGCCACCAGAACGGTGCGCCTGATCTTGCTCATTTTCCCTCTCCTTTGGGTTGTCGTTTTTTTGTTGTGGTCAGTAGTTGTTGTGGTCAGCCGTTCACCAGATCTCCGAAAACGCCGATGGCGCGCCGCAGGATGCGATCGGCGGTGGGGAAGGCGGCCCGCATCGTGGCAAGCCCGTGGATCAGGCCCTTCGCTTCCATGAAATGAACTTCCATCCCGGCCTCTGCCATGCGGCCGGCCATGGCCCGGCCTTGATCGCGCAAGGGATCGAGCCCGGCGGTGAGAATGACCGCCGGCGCAAGGTCTGCCGGCAGCGGGTGCAGCAGCGGCGATGCGGCTGCGCTTGCAGCCATGCCCTCGCCGGGGAGGTAATCCGCCGCGAACCGGGCGAGGAGCTTGGCATCGAGGATGAAGCCTTCGCCGAAGGCCTTGTACGATCCGCGATCCGGGGCCGTGCAATCGAGCCAGGGATAGACCAGCAGCTGCGCCTTGACCGCAGCGGAGCCGAGCGCGGCTGCAACGTGAAATGCCAGATTGCCGCCCGCGCTGTCACCCGCCGTGGCAAGCCCGGTCACCGGCGCTTCGAGTTCCGCCGGGCCGGCGAGGACGAAGCGTGCGGCTTCGACGCAGTCGTCATGGCTGGCGGGGAAGGGGCTTTCCGGCGCCATGCGATAATCGACCGCAACCACGCGCAGCCCGGTGATCGCGGCAATCGTCGTGCAGACGGGATGATGGGTCTCGAGGTCTCCGATCACCCAGCCACCGCCGTGCATGTAGAGCACGACCGGCCCCGCTGCCGCTTCACCGGGGAAATAGGCGCGGAGCATGCAGGTGGGCCCCGCAATATCCTTCCATCGCACACCTGCTTCGGGCGGCGTATCGAATAGCGCGCCCATCTGCAGATAGGTCGCGCGCATGTCCGCCGCCGAGAGATCGGCCAGGTGCGGGCCGCCCTGCTCGGCAATTCCCGCCAGCACAGCCGCCGTCTCGGGCAAGACAAAGGGTTCTTCCATCAAGAGGCTCCTGCCATCTGCAAAAACACGTTCGGCCCGCTGCGGAGAGGCGCGCGGGCACCCGGGATCAATTGCCGCATCCCGGCCGGTTTTGGACTGAAGGAGCCCATCAGATCGGGTCTTGCGGCAAACATCTGAAAAATAACAGTAACTCCAAAAGCTACATGCATGTATCGGGAAAGCTAGGCGAATGGGCGGCTGGGCACCATGTCGCTGCGCGCCAAGTTATTGACGGATGTGGCCAGCGCCCGCTACGTTCCTCCAAAAAAGGCAGCACAAGGGTAAAGAGGAGGGGATGGAGCATGGACTCCAATGCACTCTACGCGACGTTGCCGGATCTGAGCGCACGGATCATGCGCAGCGCCCTGGCGAGCGAAACCAGGGTCGATTGGGATGATTTCTGCCGCAACAGCCATGTCCGGCCCGTGCGTTTCGACGCCTACTCGGGGCAGCTCCTCGCGCAGGAGGAACTGCAGTTGCAGAAGTCGTTCGCGGCCTGCACGGCGGGTGCGCGCAACATCTGGTTCGATATCGGCCTGCGCTACCGGGCGATCAAGTATGGCGAGCTTGGCCTTGCGATGATGACGGCGCGCACGCTGGGCGAAGCCATGCAGATCGCCTGCCGCTGCCAGTCGCTCACTTATTCGCTGATCAACTATCGCTATGCCTCTGCGCCCAATGGCGCTCTCGCGCTGATCGGCAGCTGCAGCAAGCTGGCGGGGCCGCTGCACGATTTCACCCACTACCGCGATCTTGGCGCGATCCGCACGCTTGTAGCCGATCTGATGGGGGGCGTTCTGCCGCTCGAGCGCGTCACCCTCACCACGCCGCCCCCGCCGGACTGGGCGCAGCAGCAGCACCATTTCCCCTGCCCGGTGCAGTTCAACGCGGATCAGACGCAGTGGCTGTTCCTGCCGGGCGCGGCGAACCTGGCGCTGCCGATGGCCGACAGCGATCTCGTCACGCTCTACAGCTCGCGGTGCGACACCATGCTGCGCCGCGCGCAGACCGATGCGACGATCAAGGGCCGGCTCGCCGCGCGGCTTAGCCGCAGCGACAGCGATTTCCCGACAGCTGGTGAGGCGGCGCGCATGCTCGCCCTTTCCGAACGCACGCTGCACCGGCGGCTGGCAGAGGAAGGCACCCGTTTTTCGGCAATGATAGACGAAGCGCGCTACTGCCGCGCGCGTGAATTGCTGATGGAAGGGCACATGGCGATCGAGCAGATCGCCGTTGCGGTCGGCTTCGCCGAACCGTCGAGCTTCTCCCGCGCGTTCAAGCGCTGGTCGGGCATGGGCGCCCTGGAATTCCGGCGGCAGTCCCAGACGAGCAACACGCGTCTCGCCTGAGGCCTGCCGCCGAGGGTATCAGCTGTAGGCGAACTCGGCGCCTTCCAGATCGATCGCGGGAATGTCGACCGCCTCGCGCCAGTAATCCTGCGTGTGGCGCCATTCCGGCTGCTCGCCAAGCCGCTTGGGCAGCTTGTCCATGTCGCGCATCAGATAGCTGGGATTGAAGTTGTCATCCTCGATCCACGGCATGAGCGGCTCATTCGCCAGTGCGGGCGGGATCACGATGTTGACTTCGGACGCGCCCTTCTCGTCCATGTGCCGCAGCATCCGGCAGACGAAATCACCGAGCAGATCGACCCGCAGCGTCCACGCCGCGCGGAAATAGCCGAAGACCCAGACCATGTTGGGCACGCCTTCGAACATCATGCCGCGATAGGTCGCCTTCTCGGACCAATCGATGGTCTTGCCGTCCACCTGGAATTCGATTCCGCCCATCATCAGCAGCTTGAAGCCGGTTGCCGCCATGACGATGTCGGCCTTGAGCTCGTCGCCCGAGCCGAGCTTGATCCCGCTGTCGGTGAAATGGTCGATGGTATCGGTGATCGCGGAGACCTTGCCGTCGCGGATGCGCTCGAACATGTCGCCATCGGGGATGAATGCCAGCCGCTGCTGCCAGGGGCGATAGCGCGGGGTGAAGTGCGGCTCGAACTCGAAGTCCGGCCCGGCATACTGGCGGATCAGTTCCTTCAGTTCCTCGAACACCAGATCGGGCTCGGCCCGCGCGCGGTGATCGAGCATCTTGAGGTTGTGGAGATAATCGAGCCGCACAACGCGGTGCACGGTATCCTCATCCACGCCGATCTCGCGCAGCTTGTCAGCCAGATCGCTGCGGTTGGGATAGCAGTAGAAGTAGGTGGGCGAGCGCTGCAGCATCGTCACGTGCTTCGCCTTGTCGGCCAGCACCGGGATCACCGTTGCGGCGGTCGCGCCAGAACCGATGACGACAACGTCCTTGCCGGCATAGTCGATGCTGTCGTCCCACAACTGCGCATGGACAAGCTGCCCCTTGTAGTCCGCCATGCCCGGCCAGTCGGGCAGATAGGGGTTTTGGTGGTCATAGTATCCCTGGCACATCCACAGGAAGTTGGCGCGATAGGTCGGCCCGGCCGAGCCATCGGTCTTGCGCGTTTCCACCGTCCAAAGCTTCTCGGCCGTGGACCACGAACAGCGCGTGATCAGTGTGCCGAAGCGGATGGCCGTGTCCAGATCGTTCTCGGCCAGCACATCGCGCAGATACTTGCGGATTTCCTCGGCGGTGGCGATCGGCGGGCCGATCCAGGGCTTGAAGCGGTAGCCGAAGGTATAGAGATCGGAGTCCGACCGGACGCCTGGGTACTTGTGGGTGTGCCAGGTGCCGCCGATGTCGTCCTTCGCCTCGAGGATCACGAAGCTCTTGCCGGGGTTCTGGGTCTTGAGGTGATAGGCGCTGCCGATGCCGGAAATGCCGGCACCCACGATCAGGACGTCGAAATCCTGCGTTGCCGCGCCCGTATCCAGCTGCGGCTTTTCCATTACATCGGTCACATCACGCTCCCATTCGGCCTGAGTCCGGTCGCGACACGCATCGCTCCGGCTATGGTCACGAATTTCGCCAAGATGACGCGCGATGCAACGTCGCAGCCTGCCAACTAACTGGCCGGTGCTGCCATTCGCCTTGCGGCGTTGCTACACCGGGCCAGTCCCCCTGCGGAGAACCGGCCCGGCGCGGCAGGGGGGAGGGGCTCTACAGCCCTGCGCCCGCGCGCATTTCCTCGATCAGTTCGAAGTGGAACGCGAGCATGCGCTCATCCGGCTGCTGCGGCCCGAAGAAATCCATTTCGGGATCGACGACTTCGGTCTTCACGCCCGTCAGCGCCTCGAGCAGCGAAAGGCCGCAGAACGGCACATAAGCTTCCGAGTAGCCGCCTTCGTGGACCACCGCGAGGCGCCCGCCGCACAGCTCGTCCGCCACTGCGATCATGCGTTCGGTCATTGCCCGGAAGCTTTCCGAATGCAGCATCTGCCGGGCGAGGGGATCGGCGGCATTGGCGTCGAGTCCGCTCGCGATCACGATCAGATCGGGCTGGTAGCGCTGCAGCGCCGGGATCACGACACGGTCCAGCGCCCTGAGGTAGGTTTCGTGGCCGCTACCGGCGGGGAGCGGCACGTTGAGATTGGCCCCCAGGCCCTCGCCTGTCCCGCGATCCTCATGGCCGGTGTAGCCCGGCGGGAAGCAGCGGTCCTGATGGATCGAGATCGTCAGCACATCGCCGCGATCATAGAAAATGCTCTGCGTGCCGTTGCCGTGGTGCACGTCCCAATCGACCACCGCGACCTTGCCGAGGCCGTGGCGCGCCTTGGCCGCATCGATGGCGATGGGAATGTTGGCCAGCAGGCAAAAGCCCATCGGTTGATCGGCAAGGCAATGGTGCCCCGCCGGACGGCACAGTGCATAGGAATTGCGCGCGCGGCCCGTCACGACCGCGTCCACCGCCTCGATGGCAAGCCCGGCGGAGAGCGCCGCAAGTTCGAAGCCGCCCTTGCTGAAGGGGGCAAACAGGCCAAGCTCGCCGCCGCCGGCATCGCTCACCCGCTTGAACTCGTCGATATAGCTGGCGGGATGGATGCGCAGCAGATCCTCGCGCGTGGCCGGAGCGGCGCTGCGCACTTCCATATGCTGATCGAGGCCTGCTGCGCGCACCAGATTGAGGAGGCGGCGCTTCGAGGCCGGCGTATCGGCACCGTAGCTGCCCGAAGGCGGCTCGACCCAGTCGCCGATCGGGAAGAACAGCGCCTGCACCCCGGTGCAGTGCCAGAAGGTGCGCTCGTCGGTCAGGAACAGTGTCGCGTCGCTCATTCGGTTTCCCCTCGCTCGCGGAGCACGCCTTGGTCCCCGCCGTATGTAGTGCCAGCACCTTGGTCCGGTGATTGTGCCCACCGGCATGCTTATCAGCTTTCGGCGCGTGGATGGTCCTGCCGAATCTGTCTGGGCTGGCATTAGGACGGGGCACCCGGCGCTCTGGCTTGGCCGCAGTGGCCAATCTGCGATGCGGCGGGTGAAGCGATTTTGTGGCCTTGTCTGTTCTGACCGCAGGCTGCCGCTCTTGATCTTGTCTGACGATACACCTAAGGTAGCGCTATCAAAGTGAGCCGGGGATGCTTGGAATGGAATTGGGTCTCGCGGCTTGCCTGCCGCACGACTATGCGGACGGCGTGTTCATCGGGCGTGCCGAGGCTGACGATGGGCCGCATGTCATCGTGCTGAGCGAAGGTCGCATCCGCGATATCACAGTTCTGGCGAGCACGGTTTCCGGCGCGATTGCGCGCCGCGCATTCTCCGGCGGTATCGATCTTGGCGCGATCGAGGATGGCCTGCCGGCAGGCTGGCAGCTCTTGTCCCCCATCGATCTGCAATGCGTGAAGGCGAGTGGTGTGACCTTCGCGGTCAGCGCCATCGAGCGTGTGATCGAGGAACGTGCGCGGGGCGATGCGGCGGTGGCCGCCAGCATCCGCAGCGAGCTTGAGGCAAGCATCGGTGCGGGCATCCGGGCGGTCGTGCCGGGCAGCGCGGAGGCCATGGCGCTCAAGGCGGCGCTGATCGAGGCCGGCATGTGGTCGCAGTACCTCGAAGTCGCCATCGGCCCGGATGCCGAGATCTTCTCCAAATCGCCCGTCCTCTCCACCGTCGGCCACGGCGCGCTGATCGGCGTGCGCTCTGATTCGAGCTGGAACAACCCCGAGCCGGAGGTCGTGATCGTGGTCGATCCGGCAGGCGAAGTGGTCGGTGCCGCGCTTGGCAACGACGTCAACCTGCGTGACTTCGAGGGCCGCTCGGCGCTGCTTCTCTCCAAGGCCAAGGACAACACCGCGTCCTGCGCCATCGGGCCGTTCATCCGCCTGTTCGATGCGGCCTTCGGGATCGAGGATGTGCGGCGCGCGGACGTTGAGCTGGTGGTCGAGGGCAAGGACAACTTCCGCATGGAAGGCACCAACCGGATGACCGAGATCAGCCGCGATCCGCTCGAACTCGTGGCGCAGACCCTGAGCGAACACAGCTATCCCGATGGTTTCGTCCTCTTCTGCGGCACACTTTTTGCGCCGACGCAGGACCGCGACGAGCCCGGCGGCGGCTTTACCCACAAGGTGGGCGACCGCGTCACGATCCGCAGCACCCGGCTCGGCAGTCTGGTCAACACCGTGACAACCTCGCGCGATGCGCCCAAGTGGTCGATGGGACTGGGCGCCTTCATGCGCAATCTGGCCGCCCGCGGTCTGGTGGAGATGGCCTGAGCATGTCCCCCCATACGCTTCACAATGTCCCCGAGCCGGGGGTGACTGATCAACGCCGCGATGTTCCTGCCCGTCCATACAGCCAGCCCCCGATGATGTCCGCCCGCTATCCCAGCCTGCGCGACAAGCGCGTGATCGTCACCGGCGGCGCTTCCGGAATTGGCGAGGCGATTGTCGAGGCCTTTGCGTTGCAGGGCGCGCAGGTCGGCTTCATCGATATCCTCGGCGGGCCCGCGCAGGACCTTGTTCGCCGCCTCGCTGATGCGCATCACGTGCCGGTATTCCGCGAGCAGGACGTGGCCGATGCCGCCACGTTCGGCGCCACGCTGGCCGGGCTCGTCGAAACGCTCGGCGGCTGCGATGTCCTGGTCAACAATGCGGCCAGCGATGATCGCCACGCGCTTGATGTGGTGACGCCCGCGTACTGGGACCAGCGGCTTGCGGTGAACCTCAAGCATGCGTTTTTCGCCTCGCAAGGTGTCTGGCCGGACATGAAGGCGAACGGCGGCGGCGTGATCCTCAATCTCGGGTCGATCTCGTGGCACCTCGGGCTCGATGATCTCGCGCTCTACCAGATCGCCAAGGCCGGCATCGAAGGGCTGACCCGCAGCCTTGCGCGCGAGCTCGGTCCCTTCAACATCCGCGTCAACACGATCATTCCGGGCAACGTGCAGACCGAACGCCAGATGCGCTGGTACACGCCCGAAGGCGAGGCCGAGATCGTTACCGCGCAGTGCCTCAAGGGCCGCCTTCAGCCGGTAGACATCGCGGCCATGGCGCTGTTCCTCGCCTCGGACGATGCCCGCTTCTGCACCGCGCACGAATACTGGGTCGACGGGGGCTGGCGTTGACTGTGGGCCATACGGCCGAGCGCGTACTGGCTTCTGGCTGCACGCTCGGCGAGGGGCCGGTGTGGGACGCCGCGCGCGAATGTCTGTGGTTCACCGACATCAAGGAGCACCGCATCCACAACTTCGACCCGGCTACGGGCAAGCACGAAAGCTTTGCCGTGCCCGCGCAGGTTGGCTGGGTGCTCCCGGCCAAAGGCGGCGATCTGCTGGCAGGCCTGCAGGATGGGCTGCACTTCTTCAACGCCGCCACCGGGCGTTGCCGCTATATCACGCCGGTGCCTGGTGAGCCGGCCGGCAACCGGCTCAACGATGCCTGCGTCGACAGTCGCGGAAGGGTCTACTTCGGTTCGATGGACGATGGCGAGACGGCGGACAGCGGCCAGTTCTACCGCGCCTTTCAGGGTGAGATCGGACCTGCAGGTCCCACCGGCATCTGCATCACAAATGGGCCCGCAGTCTCGCCCGGCGATGCCCGCATCTACTTCACCGATACGCTCGCCAGGACCATCCATGTCGCCACCTTCGGGCCGGACGGCACGATCGGCGAGGCGCAACTTTTCGCCGATGTCGCGCGCGATTTCCCCGATGCCTATCCCGATGGGCCGGTCTGCGATGCCGAGGGCTGCGTCTGGACCGGCCTGTGGAACGGCTGGGGCGTCGCTCGCTATTCGCCCAATGGCCAGTTGCTCGAGAAAGTCGAACTGCCGGTCGCCAACGTCACCAAGCTCGCGTTCGGGGGACCGGACCTTACCCGCGCCTTCGTGACGACCGCGCGCAAGGGGCTCGATGCGGCAGCGCTCGCGGCGCAGCCGATGGCGGGCGATCTTTTTGCCTTTGATGTGGCCGTGCCCGGCATGGCCCCGGTACTCGCCGAAGTATGGGGATGATCACTCTGCGCATCAGTCTGTTGGCGGCCGGTCTGGCCTCTGCCAGCCCCGCCTTTGCTGCCCCTGCGTTGCAGCTTGGCGCCGTGTGGAGCGATCACGCCGTGATCCAGCGCGGCCAGCCCATCGTGGTCGAAGGCACCGCCACCCCCGCCGCGCGCGTGACGGGAACGCTCGGCAGCGAACTGGCCGAAGCCATGGCCGATGCGCAAGGCCACTTTGCGCTGCACTTTGCCCCGCACGCTGCCTCCACGATTCCTGCCGAGATTGCGGTTTCTGCCGGGGGCGAGACGGTGCGCGCTGCCGATCTGCTGTTCGGCGATGTCTGGCTCTGTTCGGGCCAATCGAACATGGAATTCCCGCTCTCCCGCGCGCTCAATGGCGAGATGGAAGCGGGGCTCGCCGCCGATCCGCAGCTGCGGCTGCTGCAGGTTCCCAAGGCGATTGCCTACGTGCCGGAGCGCAGGTTCAACAAGGACACCCGCTGGGCCCTGTCCGCTCCTGATACGGCCGCACCGTTCTCCGCCGCCTGCTACTTCATGGCGCGCGAACTTCGCCGCACCCGCGGCGTGCCGGTGGGCGCTATCCACGCCAGTTGGGGCGGCTCGAAAGTCACGCCCTGGCTTGATCCTGAGGCAGGCGCTGCCCTCGCGGGCGCTGCTGACATGGCGCTGCTCTCCCTCTACGCCAAGGACCGTCTTGCCGCCGTCACGCAGTTCGCCCCGCGCTGGCAGGCGTGGTATTCCGGTGCCACTGGCGGTTCGCAGCCCTGGGCCCAGCCTGATGCGCTCGCATGGCAGGCCGTGCCTGCGATCACCGGCTGGCTCGCGTGGAAGGATACCCCGCTCGCGCGGAAGCCCATCGGCACTGTCTGGCTGCGGCGGCAGGTCATGCTGACCGCCGCCGAGGCCAAGGCCGGCGGCACCCTCGCGCTCGGCGTGATGGACGACATGGACACGACTTTCGTCAACGGCCACGCGGTGGGCAACACCTTCGGCTGGGACGAGGAGCGCGCCTACCGTGTGCCAAGTGCGTTCCTGCGCGCCGGGGTGAACGAGATCATGGTCGCGGCGACCAACACTTATGGCAACGGCGGCTTCGGCAGCCCGGCGGACCGGTTGGCACTCAGGCTGGACGGGGGCAGGGCCATCCCGCTTGCCGATGGCTGGCGCTTTGCCATCGCGCCGACCACTGCCGAACCGCCGCGCTCACCGTGGGATGCCAACGCCGGTGTCGGCCTGATGTACAACCGGATGATCGCGCCGCTCGGGGCTTACGCGATGGAAGGCGCGGCCTGGTATCAGGGTGAAAGCGATATCGGCACGGCGGACTACGCGCAGCGGATGAAAGCGCTGATCGCGGGCTGGCGCGCGCGCTTCGGGTCTAGCCTCAAGATCGCGCTGGTTCAGCTCGCGGGCTATGGCTCTCCCGCCAGCGCGCCGGTCGATTCCGGCTGGGGCCATATGCGCGATGTGCAGCGGCGGATCGTCGCGGAAGACCCGCAGGCTTGGCTAGCCACCGCGATCGACCTAGGCGAGCGGACCGATATTCATCCCGCGAACAAGCTGCTGCTCGGCCAGCGCCTCGCCATGGGCGCGCTGGGGCAGGCGCTGCCCATGCCGGTCGCGGCAAGGCACGTCGCAGGCGGCGTGCGCGTGACCTTCAGCGGCATCGAAGGCGGTCTGCACAGCTGGAGCAGCGCCGAAGCAATCGGTTTCGAGCTTTGCGATGCGGCTGGCAGCTGCCGGTTCAGCCCCGCTACGGTCGACGGTGATGCCGTTGTGATCCGCAGCGAGGGCGCGGGCCCTGTCCGCGTCCGCTACGCTTGGGCCGATAGCCCGGTGGTGAACCTGTTCGACGGGCGCGCGCTACCCGTTCCCGGCTTTGAACTGCCCGTCGCGCCGTGATTCAGGCGCGCGGCGGTGCGTCCGAATCGCGCTGCACAAACTCGTAATCGAGCGTCGCAAGCCGCGGCCTTGCCGCATCGGTCGCGCGGTCGCTGCGGATCTCCTGCGCCAGCAGATCGAGTGCGGTTTCCGCCATCTGCCGGATCGGCTGCCGGATCGTGGTCAATTCGGGCCAGATGGTTGAGGCAAGTGCGGTATCGTCGAACCCGCAGATGGTGAGATCGCGCGGCACATCGAGCCCGCGCCGGTGCGCGGCGGCAATGCAGCCCGCCGCCATGTCGTCGTTCGAGGCGAAGATCGCGCTTGGCGGCACCGGCAGCGCCAGCATGTCCATCGCTGCATCGAGGCCGGAGCGATAGGTGAACTGGCCCTGCCGCACCAGCGCTTCGTCAACTTCGGCGCCCGCCTCGGCCATGGCATCGCGGAAACCGGCAAGGCGCAGCGCGCTGGCAGATTGGTGCGGGTTGCCGATGATGAAGCCGATGCGGCGGTGCCCCAGCCCGATGATATGCCGCGTCATGTCGTGCGCGGCTTGATAATCGTCGATCATCACTACGCCGTGGTGCGCCTCGGCCTGCCCCGGCCCGATCAGCACGGCATGGGTGCCGGCGCGGCGCAGGCGGGTGAGCAGCGCGGTGTCGTCGCACAGCGGCGGCGGCAGCAGAAAACCGTCCACCGCGCTTTCGATGAGGCGCTGGATCATCCGCGATTGGTCGCGCTCCGGATCGCAGCGCTCAACTACGAGGTTAGCATCGAGCCGGGTTGCCGCATCCATGCAGCCGATCAGCAGTTCGCTGAGGTAGGCGGCGGAGGGGTTCGAATAAAGCAGCACGATCCGCAGCTGCGAGGCACCGGCAAGGCTGCGCGCAGCCCGGTTGGGTGCGTAGCCCAGTTCCTTGATCGCCGCCTCCACGGCCAGCCGCGTTTCTTCGCGCACCCCCGCGCCGCCGTTGACCACGCGGCTCACCGTCATTTGCGAACACCTCGCAAGGCGCGCCACATCGCTGACAGTGGGGCGGCCAGACTGGCGGCGGCGCGATCGAGGTTCAATCATGTTGCAAGAGCTCCGGCTGGCGATTTCCTGACCGTGCCGCCGCCCCTTGGCAAGCGCGATTGTTGCAGGAATGAGGGGAAAGGGCGGCACGCATCTGCAATTGCCGCTTGCACCGGGCAGATCAGGGGCTACAAAGGTAGCGCTATCATGGATGGCGCGATTGTGATCAGCGGCGGCCTGCAAGGTTTGCGGGTAAGCCGGGGCGACAAGACTAGGGTGGGAGAAGGACATGGCTTCAAAGCCGCAAGATCAGGTCAACATGACACTGGTCAGCGCGATCGTCGCCGTCGCCACGATTGGCGGCCTGCTGTTCGGGTACGACAGCGGCGCGGTCAACGGAACGCAGACCGGCCTCAAGGCAGCCTTTGCGCTGGATGACAACGGCCTCGGCTTCACGGTCGGCTCGCTGCTGATGGGCTGCGCGGCGGGTGCATTCCTCGCTGGCCGTCTGGCAGACCGCTTCGGCCGCAAGCGCATCATGGTGCTGGCCGCCATCCTCTTCCTCACCGGCGCGCTGGTGCAGGGCCTCACCGCCGATCACACTCTCTTCGTCATCGCACGCTTCTTTGGCGGCATGGCGGTCGGCGCGGCGAGCGTGCTCTCGCCCGCCTATATTTCCGAGGTCGCCCCGGCAGCAGTACGCGGGCGGCTGACCAGCGTGCAGCAGGTCATGATCATCACCGGCCTCACGCTCGCCTTCGTGGTCAACTACTTGCTCGCGCAGGCGGCAGGCGATTCGCTCGGCATCCTGGCGGGGTTCCCTGCCTGGCGCTGGATGTATCTGGCCCAGGCCGTTCCGGCGGTCGTCTTCCTCGCCGCGTTGCAGTTCATCCCCGAAAGCCCGCGCTACCTCGTCAACAGCGGGCGCGAGGAAGAAGCGCGCGCCGTGCTCACCCGCCTGTTCGGCGCCGCCGAAGCTGGCCGCAAGGTGGACGAGATCCGCAGCACGTTCGCGGCGGACCATCGCCCCAGCCTGAGCGACGTGCTCGCACCCGGCACCGTGCTGCGCCCGATCGTCTGGGCCGGCCTGATCATCGCGGTGTTCCAGCAATTCGTCGGCATCAACGTGATTTTCTACTACGGCGAGACGCTGTGGAAGCTCGCTGGCGTTTCCGAGAAGGCCGCGCTGGAGCGCAACATCATCTCTGGCCTCGTTTCCATCGGCGCGATCTTCGTCACCATGGCGCTGGTCGACAAGATCGGCCGCAAGCCGCTGCTTCTGATCGGCTCGGCGGGCATGGCGGTCTCGCTTGGCGCGATGAGCTGGGCCTTTTCGCAAGGGACGCTCGATGCCGCCGGCGCGCTGCAGATGAACCAGCAGCTCGGATTCGTCGCGGTGATCGCGGCCAATATCTACGTCGTGTTCTTCAATGCCAGCTGGGGTCCTATCATGTGGATCATGCTGGGCGAGATGTTCCCCAACCAGCTGCGCGGCTCCGCGCTCGCGGTTTGCGGCCTTGCGCAGTGGGGCGCCAACTACGCGGTGGTGCAGAGCTTCCCCGCGATGGCGAGCGGCCTCGGCCTTGCCGAGACTTACGTCCTCTACACGATCAGCGCCTTCGTCAGCTTCTGGCTGGTCAAGGCCTTCCTGCCCGAAACCGCGGGCAAGGAACTGGAGCAGATGGAAGGCTGGGGCGGCCATTGAGTGCGCGCCGCGGAGACGTGACGATGAAGACCCTCAAAAACGCCCTGCTTGCCGCCGCCGCAACCTGTGCAGCCCTTGCCAGTCCGGCTCTGGCAAAACAGGCGGCGACTACCGTAGCGATTGAAGCCGCCAAGCCCGGCCCGGTGATCGACCGCAACATTTTTGGCCAGTTTGCCGAGCATCTCGGCACCGGGATCTACGGCGGCGTGTGGGTTGGCAAAGACTCGTCCATCCCCAACCTGCGCGGTATCCGCAGCGACGTCGTCGGCGCGCTGAAGGCGCTCAAGGTGCCTAACGTGCGCTGGCCGGGCGGCTGCTTTGCCGATGAATACCACTGGCGCGACGGCATTGGCCCCGCCGAGAAGCGCCGCGTCCAGATCAACAGTAACTGGGGCGGCGTGCCCGAGAGCAACGCTTTCGGCACGCACGAGTTCATGGACTTTGCAGAGCAGATCGGCGCCGATCCCTACGTCTCGGTCAACATCGGCTCCGGCACTGCGGCAGAAGCCGCGCAGTGGCTCGAATACATGACCGCCGAGAAGGACACGACCCTGGCGCAGGAACGTGCTGCCAATGGCCACCCCGCGCCGTGGAAGGTCCCGATCCTCGGCCTTGGCAACGAGAACTGGGGCTGCGGCGGTGCCATGTCGGCCACCCACTATGTCGAAGAAATGAAGCGCTTCGCCAACTTTACGCGCAACTACAGTCCCGCCCAGCGCGATGGCGCGGCGCGGATGAAGCGCATCGCGGTGGGCTGGGACAGCGACAAGCTCGATTACACCGAGGAGGTTGCCAAGGCGTGGAGTACCCATGTCTACTCGTGGGATATCGACGGCATCTCGCTCCACAAGTACACGACCGGCGGCTGGCCGCCGCACCTGCCCGGAACCGGCTTCGCCAACGAGGACTACGCCGCCGCGATCGCCGATACGCTGACCATGGATAGTCTCATCACCCGGCAAAGCGCGGTGATGGACAAGTATGATCCCGCGAAGAAGCTGATGATCGCGGTCGATGAATGGGGTGCATGGCTGGCGCCCACGCCGGGCAGCAATCCGGGCTTCCTCCAGCAGCAGAACTCCTTGCGCGATGGCATTCTCGCCGCAATCAACATCAATATCTTCGCGCACCATGCGGACCGGGTGAAGATCGCCAACATCGCGCAGATGATCAACGTGCTGCAGGCGATGATCCTCACCGATGGCGGCAAGATGGTGCTAACGCCCACCTACCACGTCTTCCGGATGTACGTGCCCTTTCAGGATGCGACGTTCCTGCCGGTGCGCTTCAAGGCGGGCGAACTCGTGCTGGCGGGCAAGACACTGCCTGAGGTCGATGCCATGGCCGCGCGCGACAAGGCCGGGCAGGTCTGGGTTGCGCTCGTCAATGTCGATCCAGATGCGGGCACCAGCGTGACCCTGCCGGGCTACCGTAGCGCGGCTGGCGAGGTGCTCACCGCGCCGCGTGTCGACAGCATCAACACCTTCACTGCGCCCGATGTCGTCGCGCCCAAGCCTATCGCGGGCAAGCCGGGCGAGGGCGGTGTCATCATTGCTCTGCCGCCGCGCGCGGTTGCCGTTGTGAAGGTTTCGAACTGATCCGAGTTGCCTTGCAGCGGCCTCTCTTCTTCCTCCTGAGACCACTGCAAAACTTGAAGGCCCGGCCCGCTTCCCGCGCGCCGGGCCCTTTTTTCGGTGCCGCTGCTGGCCGGTCTCGTCTGAGGCTGGAGGACTTCATGCGCCGCGCATCGCGCGCAGCACCATCGCGCGGATCTGGCCATAGCGCGCACCCGTGAGATCACCGAGAATGCCGCGCTGGTCTTCGGGCAAGTGTGCCAGCGGATGACCGCCAGTGCGGAAAACGTAGTGGTCGAAGAAGGCGCGGAAGGCCATGCGCTCGTCTTCGGGCCGCTCGGCCAGCGCGATCATCGCGAAGAGCATCGAGAGCAGCGGCGCGTCCGGGCCGACTGCGGTTGCGTCCCACCAGTGGTTGAGCATCACGTTGATCGGCCCCTTGGCTTCCACCGCATGCCACCACAGCTTGGGCAGGAACAGCGCGTCACCCGGCTCCAGATCGACCGTGATCGCCCGCGCCGCTGCCGCCGCAAAACGCGGGAAGCGTTCAGGATCGGCAGACGCGAGGCTTGCGGGCTGGCCTGCCATCGTGTGATCGATCGGGCCGACATAGAGATCACCGATCGCACCGGGCGGATAGAGGGTGAAGCGCCGCTGGCCCGCGATCACGCAGGCAAGGTTCTCGTAGGCATCGTAGTGGCAGGCGACCCGGCTCGCATTGCCGATCCACAGCCGGGTCTCGACCTCCGGCGGCACGTTTGCCAAGCGGTTCGCCTCCGCAAAGCCCGGAAGATAGGCAGAGGCGACCAGCGAGCCGAGATAGGCGGTCGGCGCTGCCGAGTCCTCGGCATGGCGACGGATATGTGCAAAGGCTTCGGCCAGCGGCATCTGTGAGCGGGTGAAATTGAAGCCCGCCATGTCCTCGCTGTAGAAATAGCGGCCAGCGATGGCGGGATCGGCGAGAAACACTTCGGGGCTACCACCGGTGTCGTAGGCCAGCACGTGATCGAGCCCGGCGTCCGGTGCTTCCCGCGCAGCCTGCACGGCGCGTAGCCCGACCCCAAGCCCGCGGATCACCACAGGCTGCGCGGCGCGGACAACCCGGGCTTGGAAGGCGTCGGGATCGGCCAGCGCCGGATCGTCGGCGGGAAGCTCGGCGAGGGCCGGCACGGCTCAGGCCCAGCCTTTGCCAAGCCCGGAAGCCAGCCGTTCGTTGCGGCGGCGGGCCAGCAGACCCACCTGATGCAGCGAGGCGCGCAGGGCCAATGCGGCTTGCAGCCAGCCGCTGCGGAAAAGACTGACAATATCAGAGTCGCCGAGTCCGGTAAGGGCTTCACCGCTGATGGTGTAGAGCCCGCTCAGGGAGACGTTCCGGCCATCGTCAAACTGCAGCGAAATGTCGACAGGTTCGACCAGCCGATGCTCGACGAGCCACGCAATGAACGCCTCTGTCGGCGCTGCCTGAGCCATCAGCACGCCGATTGCGCGCTGCACCAGCCGCATCTCGTCAGTCGGGTCGCCCATCGCATCGAACAGGGGGATAGTGCCGCCCGGAGCGAAGCGCGGATGCGCAAGATCGATCGCTATTGACTCGTCCGCCGCGAAGAAGCCCTGCCGTTGCAGGTCGAGCGGAGTAAATGCAGCGTTTCCGGCTTCCGCGCCTTCAACCAGCACTTCGCCTGGCTCGAATCCGAACAGCGCAATGATCGCGAATCGACCTGTTTCGGGCGACTTGGCGAGGACTACCGGGCAGCATGCAGCAGCGCTTTCGATCTCCGGCACAACGATCTGCACCATGTGCGGATGGGACCGCGCGAAGGGGTGCATGGTGAGCTGGCGGTGGGTCACGGTGTTCAGGATTTCGAGCTGCTCGGCCATCGGTATCCTCACAGAGATCGTGTCATTTGCGCGGTTTATAGCGGCTTGTGCAAAGCGTTTATGTGCGCGCTACCATGAATTGTCCAATCCCCACAACCAGACCGCACCAACCAGTGCCGATGGAGCGCTGATTACGCAGACAATTTAATATTGATAGCGCTACCTTGGTGCGATACACAATGGCCGCAAGGTGACGTCGAGAGCGCCTGCGAGTGAGAGGTAGGCGGGCAGCCGGGCTGCTGCGCCCAGACTTTTCCATCGCAGCGTTTCCATGTCCGGCAGGCTCCGCAAGCGGGAGGGGCAGCCGGGCCGAGCGTCACCCGCCCGGGCGGGGGGGGCCGCCAGAGAAAAGCAGTGGAGAGGATATGAGGACTTCATTCAACGCGCGGTTCCTGCTCGGAAGCGCCGGCAGCGTCATGGCCATGGCCCTTGCGATGCCTGCCGCCGCACAGCAGGCGCCCGCTTCAGGCGCATCCGGCGATGCGACGCCCGAGATCGTCGTCACCGGCATCCGCGGCTCGCTTCAGCGCAACCTCGATATCAAGCGCGCCGCCTCGGGCGTGGTCGATGCGATCTCGGCGGAAGACATCGGCAAGTTCCCCGATGCCAACGTCGCCGATGCGATCCAGCGCCTGCCGGGCATCTCGATCCAGCGTTCCGGCGCGCGTGGTGAAGCGACCGGTGTGACCGTGCGCGGCTTCGGCGGTGATTTCAACGACACCCAGTTCGATGGCCGCCACCTCTCCACCGCCTCGGGCAACCGCGCGGTCGATTTCACCACGATCGGTTCGGACTTCGTCCACACCATCTCGGTCTACAAGACGCCCGATGTCGAGTACGGCGCCAGCGCCATCGGTGCGACGATCAACGTCGCGCTGCCCAAGCCGTTTGACAGTGGCGGCACCAAGATCGCCCTTAAGGCTTCGGGTTCGGTGCAGGATCGCAGCGGCAAGGTCACGCCTTCGGCTGCGGGCCTGTTCAGCACGACCTTCGCCGACGATACTATGGGCTTCCTTGCCTATGCCGCCTATCGCCGGGTCGATACCGATGCCAATCAGGTGTTCATCCCCGGATGGATCGGCAATTACTTCTACGCCTGCCAGTCCAATCCCGCCTGCCAGACCAGCGATTTCACCCCGGCCAACAAGAACAAGCTAGGCTGGTTCCCGCAGCAAATCGGCGCCAACCAGGTGACCACCAAGGACGAACGCATCGATGGCCGCATCGCCTATCAGTGGCGGCCGAGCGACCGCATTCTGCTGACGATCGACGGCACCTTCACGCGCCAGACGCTCAACACCGCGACTTATGGCTACGGCGCTTGGTTCAACGGCGATGACCTGCGCAACGTCAAGCAGGACAGCAACGGCACGGTCATCGACTTTAACCAGTTCGGCACGCCGATGGACTTCAACGCGAGCCTCGCGCGGACCATCAACCAGACCCACGTGATCGGAGGTAACCTCCAGTGGGAAGCCACCGACAAGCTCAGCTTTGACGTCGACGTCGCGGTTTCGCGTTCGGTGCTCAATCCGGGCAACAACGGTTTCGACAACGCCATGGACATTGGCTACGGTGGCACCAACGGCGATCCCAACGGGCCGTTCCTCTCGACAGGATGCACCTATCCCGCCGGCGCCGGGCCGAACACGCCGCCCACGTCCTGCTCGAACTACTCGACGATTCTCGGTGCCAACACCGGCGTCAAGATCCTCGGGCCGAGCAAGTCCTTCCTGCCCAGCATCCACGATGTGGGTCCGGCGGGCAATGCCGCGAAGTTCACCGATCGTTCGGTCATCGGAAGCCACGTGATCGCCGGCTTCCCCAACTATTTCACCGATCTGGTCCGGCAGGTGAAGATCGGCGGCAAGTTCGTTGGCGGTGACGTCAAGGTCCGCTTCGGCGCCAGCTATCAGGAGAACAAGTTCCATCAGGAAGGGCAGAACCCCTTCGTGAATGGCACGTTCTTCCGCTACGGCGGCTATGGCGCGCCATCGGGCCGCACCGGCGCCGTCGCGCCGCTGCCCGACAGCGTCTATCAAGGCATCATCAACACGGGCGGGTTCATCCCCGGCTATCAGGGCAATCTCGCGCCTGCGATCGTCGTCTACGATCCGGTCGCGGTGTACCGGGTGCTCGAGGCGACCGGTGGCGGCACCACCGCACCGGCCTTCGACCCCTCAAGCGTGCTCAACGTGCGCGAGCGGACCTTCGCGGGCTACCTCAACGTCAGCTTCGACACTCAGCTCGGCGAGATGCCGTTCCACGTCAGCGCCGGTGTGCGCAACGAGTACACCAAGCTCATTTCGGGCGCGATCGGACGCAACCCGGTCACACTGGAAACGGTGGCTACTGATCCCACGCTGATCAACGTCAAGACCTACACACCGCAGCAGGACATCAGTCGCTCGTCCAACTACAACTACCTCCTGCCCTCCATCGACGTGAAGCTCGAAATCACCCCCAAGCTGACCCTGCGCTTCGATGCTTCGCGCACACTGACCCGGCCTGCGCTGGGCGATCTGCGCCCGACGATCAACCTCGGCACGCTGCGCAGGGGCAGCCTTGCAGCCTCCGGTGGCAACGCGAACCTCAAGCCGTACCTGGCTGACAACCTCGATCTCGGGGCCGAGTACTACTACGGTCGCAACTCGCACTTCGCGGTCAACGGCTTCATGAAGTTCATCTCGAACTTCATCGTCGGCGGGGTCAGCACCCAGACGATCAACGGCGTGATCGATCCGTTCACCAACCAGCCCGCGCAGTTCCAGGTCAACGGCAAGGTCAACGGGCCGGACGGTGTGGTGAAGGGCGTGGAAATCGCGTGGCAGCACGTATTTGGCGAAAGCGGCTTCGGCTTCAACGCCAACGGCACGTTCGTGAGCACCAATCGCAACTTCGATCCCAAGGATATCTCGGGCTCGGCCTTCGCGATCACGGGCCTCGCCAACTCGGCCAACTTCGTGGGCTTCTATGACAAGAACGGTCTGGAAGTGCGCGTCGCGGCCAACTGGCGGGACAGCTACCTGCTACAGCTCGGCCAGCGCCAGGGCGGCACCTTTGGGGCCGAACCGGTCAACGTGAACCAGCAGTTCCAGGTCGATGCCAGCGCCAGCTACCGCATCACCAGGCAGTTCTCGGTGTTCGGCGAGGCGACCAACCTCAACAACTCGACCTACAGCACCTATGGCCGCTGGTCGAACATGCCGCTGGATACCTTCTCGTATGGCCGCCGCTTTGTCTTCGGCGCGCGGTTCAACTATTGATAGCGATACCGGCGGCACCGGCTTGCGGGTCGGTGCCGTTGCCCTTTGTGTGCAGGATAGCTGATGGACCGTGCAATACGCGATGTCGTGATTGTCGGCGGCGGCACCGCCGGCTGGCTCACCGCTGCCATCATTGCCGCAAGGCACAAGGCCCGCATCGGCCACGATTTCTCGGTCACGCTCGTCGAAAGCCCCAATGTCCCGATCATCGGTGTGGGGGAGGGGACGTGGCCGACCTTGCGCTCGACGCTCAAGAGCGTGGGCGTTTCCGAAACCGATTTCTTCCGCGAATGCGATGCCGCCTTCAAGCAGGGCGCGCTCTTCGCCAAGTGGACGACCGGCGCCGCAGACGACGACTACTACCACCCGCTTGTCCTCCCGCAGCGCTTTGGCGAACTCAACCTCGCGCCGCACTGGCTGGCGGGCACGATGGCCGAACCGGGCGGCAACGGCGATACCTTCTGCGATGCGGTCTGCCCGCAGGGCCGCCTGTGCGATGCGGGCCTTGCCCCCAAGGCGATGACCAACGCCGAGTTCGAGGGGCAGGCGAACTACGCCTACCATCTCGATGCCGGCAAGTTTGCCCCGTTCATGCAGCGCCACTGCACCGAAAAGCTCGGCGTGCGCCACGTGCTGGCGGACATGCGCCGGGTGATCCAGGACGAGCGCGGCGATATCTGTGCGATCGAGACCGAACAGGCGGGCGAGATCGCGGGCGACCTCTACATCGATTGCACCGGCATGCGCAGCCTGCTGCTGGGCGAGACGCTCGGCGTGGGCTTCAGGGACTGCAATGATGTCCTGTTCTGCGATACCGCGCTGGCGGTGCAGGTGCCCTATCCCGATCCCGAGGCACCGATTGCGACGCACACGATCTCGACCGCGCAGTCCGCCGGCTGGATCTGGGACATCGGCCTCCCTACCCGGCGCGGGGTCGGCCATGTCTATTCGAGCCGCCACATCAGCCGCGAGCAGGCCGAGACCGAGCTGCGCACCTATATCGGCCCCACCGCCGACGGGCTCTCGGTACGCAAGATCGATATCCGCTCGGGCCACCGCGAACTGTTCTGGAAGAACAACTGCGTCGCCGTGGGACTTGCAGCAGGTTTCCTCGAACCGCTCGAAGCCTCGGCCATCGTGCTGATCGAGCTATCCGCGAAGATGATTGCCGAGCAGATGCCCCCGGCGCGTGAAGTGATGGATATCGTCGCGCGGCGCTACAACGAGAAGACGCTCTACCGCTGGGGCCGGATCATCGATTTCCTCAAGCTCCACTATGTGCTGAGCCAGCGGCGCGACACTGCGTTCTGGCGCGATAACATGGACCCGGCGAGCATTCCCGAGCGCCTGCAGGAACTGCTCTCGCTGTGGCGCTTCCAGCCGCCTTACATGCACGAGGAGTTCGACCGGGTGGACGAGGTGTTCCCCTCGGCCTCCTACCAATATGTGCTCTATGGCATGGGCTTCCGCTCGGAAGTATCGCCGCGCGCGCTCGCACCCGAAGTCGCTGCTGCCTGCCGCGCCCGGCGCGAGAATGCCGAGCGCACCGAACGCATGCTGGCGGGTCTCCCGCGCCACCGCGATCTCATCAACCGCATCAAGGCCTACGGGCTCCAGCCCGTCTGACCCAGGAAGGATTCCCTCACGTGACCCAGCGTAACCTGTCCCCGCAGCGCCGGTGCGGGCAGCTTCTTGCAACCGCAGCCATTGGCGTCCTCGCCTTTGCGACTCCCGCCGCCGCGCAAGGCTCGCCCGAGGCGTTGGCCGAAGCCGAAGAGCTGGCTTCCACGCTCGTCGCGAAGATGACGACCGACGAGAAGGTCGAGCAGCTGCTTAATGTCGCGCCCGCGATCCCGCGCCTCGGCGTGCCGGCCTACAACTGGTGGACCGAAAGCCTCCACGGCGCGGGCGGCGCGGTGCCCACCACAAATTTCCCGCAATCCATAGGCCTTGCGGCCACTTTCGATCCGCCGCTGATCCACGAGGTCGCCAAGGTGATCAGCACCGAACTGCAGGGCCTCCACACCCTTGCGCGCCAGACCGGACACCTTGGCAAGATCGGCACCGGGCTCGATACCTGGGCGCCCAATATCAACATCTTCCGCGATCCGCGCTGGGGGCGGGGGCAGGAGACTTATGGCGAGGACCCCTTCCTCACCGCGCGCATGGGCGTCGCCTATGTGACGGGTATGCAGGGGCCGAATCCCGATCTTCCCAACGTGATCGCCAGCCCCAAGCACTTTGCGGTCCACTCGGGCCCCGAACCCTCGCGCCACACCGACAACATCATGGTCCTCCCGCATGATCTGGAGGACACCTATCTCCCCGCCTTCCGCGCCGCGATTGTCGAGGGCAAGGCCGGCTCGATCATGTGCGCCTACAACCGCGTGAACGGCGAGCCGGCCTGCGCGAGCGATCTGCTGCTGAAGGACCGGCTGCGCGGCGCCTGGGGCTTCAAGGGCTATGTCGTTTCGGACTGCGATGCGGTCGTCGATATCTACGACCGCCACAAGTTCGCCCCCGATGCGGCCTCCGGCGTTGCGGTCAGCCTGCGCATGGGCATGGACAACGAATGCAACACCGGCACGATTGGTGAGGCGAAGGGGCTGGCCGACCGCTACCGCGCCGCGCTCAAGGCCGGCTACCTTGCGCCAAGCGACGTTGACCGCGTCCTCGTGCGCCTGTTTTCCGCGCGCTACCGCAATGGCGATCTGCCCGGTATGCGCGCTCGCCAGCCCAATGCCACCCCGGTCAGCGCGGTTGGCGCTCAGAGCGGCTGGGATCTCTCGCTCACCTCGGCGGAAAAGAGCCTCGTCCTGCTCAAGAACGCGGGCGTTTTGCCACTGAAGTCCGATGTCCGCGTCGCGGTGATTGGCCCCCTCGGTGATGCGACGCGGGTGCTGCGCGGCAACTATTCCTCACCCAATTCCGCGCCGCCGATCTCGGTGCTTGATGGCCTTCGCCGGGCGATGCCGGGCGCCACAGTTACACTCGTGCCCTTCGCGCCTTCGATCACCGATGGCGATCTCGTGACTGAAGGAAACTTCCTCACCCCCGATGGCAAGCCCGGCCTACGTGCGGTCTACTACAACGCGCTGGATGCCTCGAAGCCGCGCGGCGAGCGCACTTACGCCGCCAAGCCGGTCGTCACGCGCATCGAAACCACGCTTGGCAGCAGCGCGATGCAGCTGAAAGAGGTGACCGACGCGCACAAGGTCGTGTGGGACGGCTTCTTCGTCGCGCCGACAAGCGGGCTCTACAAGATGGGCGTGACCGGCGTGAAAGGGGCAATCGATATCGGCGGCAAGCCGACGATCATTTCCGATCACTATTCGCTCTGGGGCGAGGCGCCCAAGTACGTCGAGGTCACGCTGACCAAGGGCGAACGCTACCCGCTGCACTTCGATATCGAAGGCGGCGGCGCGGCGGGTCCGGGCCTGTTCTGGAAGCGCATCACGCATGATCCCTGGGGTGAGCTCGCGCGTGGCGCGGCCGATGCCGATGTCCTCGTCGCCGTGGTCGGCCTCACCGCCGATCTCGAGGGCGAGGAAATGCCGCTCAAGATCGAAGGCTTCGACGGCGGCGACCGCACCAGCCTCGAACTCCCGATGGACCAGCGCGAACTCCTCATTCGCGCGCGCACGCTGGGCAAGCCGCTCGTCGTCGTCACCATGAACGGCAGCCCGCTCAATCTCTCGTGGGCGAAGGACAATGCCGACGCATTGATCGAGGCTTGGTATCCGGGGCAAGCGGGCGGCCTCGCTTTGGGCAATGTCCTTTCCGGCAAGACCAACCCGTCGGGCCGCCTGCCGCTCACCTTCTACAAGGATACCGCCGATCTGCCGCCCTTCACCGACTACAGCATGGCCGGGCGGACTTACCGCTACTTCACCGGCAAACCGGTCTATGGCTTCGGCTACGGCCTCAGCTACACCAGTTTCGGCTATGGCCCGGCGCGGGTCGAGCCCGTCGGCGGCAGCGCTGCAAACGGCATCCGCGTGATCGGTGAGGTCACCAACACCGGCAGCCGCGCGGGCGAGGAAGTGGTGCAGGCGTACTTGCGCTTCCCGGATCAGCCCGGCGCGCCCCGCGTCGCGCTGCGCGGCCTCACCCGCGTTGCGCTTCAGCCCGGCGAGCGCAAGACAGTGACGCTGGAACTCTCCCCGCGCGACCTTTCCGCCGTTCGCCCCGATGGCACGCGGCAGGTCTTCGCGGGCAGCTACCGCCTGTTCCTCGGCGGCGGCCAGCCGGATAGCGGTCTGCCCGGCAGCGAGGCTGCGTTCATCGTGGACCGGGTGGTCGATCTGCCGAAATAGGGCTCAACCGGGCAGCAGGCGGATCGCCATAGGCCTCTGCAGAATAAGTACGACAATACTGCTGAAAGCCTGGTCGGAGGCATCTGAGCTAAAGGCGTTCGGGCAAATCGATATCGGCAAGGGCCAGCTCGATCAGCCTGTGCATCGCGGTGCGTGCGCCGGGGCCATCGCCATTGGCCACGGCATCGAACAGCACGCGGTGATCGGGCAGCGGATCGCGCGGGAGCTTGCGCTTGCGCTGCTTGTAGATCGTGGTCCAGCGCACCGCCGCCGAAATCGTGCTGGCGAGCGCGATCAGCGCCGCATTGCCGGTCGCCTTGAGCACCGTGGTGTGGAACGCCTGATCCGCCGCCTGCCCCAGCGGGGAGGCCAGCGTGTGTTTCGCCATTTCTTCCAGCGCATGCCCCATCTGCGCCAATTGCGCGCCATTGCGCCGTTTTGCCGCGAGTTCCGCCGCTGCCGGTTCGATGATCATGCGCAGCTCGAACAGGTCGTGGATCGCCGTCACGCTCGGCTCGCCTGCGAAAGTCCAGGCCAGCACATCGGGATCGAGGATATGCCAGCGCGAAGGATCGGTGATCCGCGTGCCCGCTTTGGGGCGGCTTTCCACCAGACCTTTTGCTGCCAGAATCCGGATCGCCTCGCGGTAGGCGGTGCGTGAGATCTGGTTGCGCTCGGCAAAATCGAGCTCGCTGCTCAGCACGTGGCCGGGCGGGTATTTGCCGGTGACGATGGCAATGCCAAGATCGCGCGCGATGCTGCCGTGCAGGCGCAGCGATTTGTCAGACCTGTCGATCCCGTCTCCGCACTGTTCCTTGCTACGCGACACCCTGTGCTCCTTGCGCTCTCTCCCTATTTGGGCGCAAATTCGGCAAAGTCCAGCGCTTGAAGGGATATCGAGCCTGTTCAAGCCGCCCGCACCGACGAGGCACAACCGGTGCGGGCGGCAGGTCTGGCCGCAGCCAGAATCGTCTGTATCAGAAGCGGCCCAGCAGGTTCTCCAGCCACTCCTGCCGGCCCGAAACCGGCCCCGGCGCCAGATCGCGCGCCACGGCAAGGTCGGCGATTTCGGAAAGGCTCGCGCTCTTGATCGTCTGGCCCAACTCGCCCTGCCAGCCGGCATAGCGCTGGGCGCGGAAGGCATCGAGCTGGCCATCCGCGATCACCGCCTCGGCGCGCAGCAGCGCCCGCGCGATCACGTCCACCCCGCCGATATGGCCGTGGAACAAGTCTTCCGCATCAACCGACTGGCGCCGGACCTTGGCATCGAAGTTGAAGCCGCCGGTGGTGAACCCGCCCGCGCGCTCGATCTCGATGCAGGCGAGCGTCAGTTCCTCGACCGAGTTGGGGAATTGGTCGGTATCCCAGCCGTTCTGCGGATCGCCGCGGTTGGCGTCGATCGAACCAAAGATGCCGAGCGCGCCGGCCATCGCGATCTCGTGCTCGAAGGTATGGCCGGAAAGCGTGGCGTGATTCGCCTCGATATTGACGCGGACCTCGTCTTCCAGCCCATAGCGCTTGAGGAAGCCGTAGACCGTCTGCGTGTCGAAGTCATACTGGTGCTTGGTCGGCTCGTGCGGCTTGGGCTCGATCAGGATCGTCCCGGCAAACCCGATCTTGTGCTTGTGCTCGACGACAAGGCTGAGGAACCGCCCGAAGTTGTCCTGCTCGGTCTTGAGGTCGGTGTTGAGGATCGTATCGTAACCCTCACGCCCGCCCCACAAGACGTAGTTTGCGCCGCCCAGCCGGTGCGTCGCCTCCAGCGCATCGCGCACCTGGCTCGCGCCCCATGCATAGACTTCGGGGCGCGGGCTGGTTGCTGCGCCGGCCAGATAGCGCGGATGGCCGAACAGGTTCGCTGTGCCCCACAGCAGCTTGCGCCCATGCGCGGCCTGCAGTTCTTCCAGATGATCGACCGCGCGGGCAAAGCTGGCGCGGAACTCGCCGATGCTTTCGGCGGGCGCCATCACGTCGACATCGTGGAAGCAGTAGAAGGGCAGGTCGAGCTTCTCGACGAACGCCAGCGCAGCCTCGCGTTTGGCCCGCGCTGCGGCTTCGTCCTGCGGGCCGTTCAGCCACGGCCGGTCGAAGGTCCCCGCGCCGAACACGTCGCTGCCCGGCCAGCAGAAGGTGTGCCACATGCACACGGCGAAGCGCAGGTAATCCTCCATGCGCTTGCCGAAGACCACGCGGTCCTTGTCATACCAGCGGTAGGCCAGATCATTCGTGGAATCAGGGCCTTCGTAGCGAATGGTGGGAAAGGCATCGAAGTAGGCAGCAGACATGGCGAAGTTACTCCTGGATGGCGCGGAGCGCCTGATAGGCAGCGCGAAAGCGGGCACGCTTCGGCGCAAGACGGGCGGCGAGATCGAGATCGGGCTCGATCACGGCGCGAACGGGTGGGCGGGTGCAGACTTCGGCGGCGGCGGCCCCGGTCACGCCCATCTGCGCCAGCCGCGCGCCGCCAAGCGCGGGGCCGACTTCGCCGCCGTGTAGGTAAACCAGCCGCACGCCGAGCACGCTGGCGAGGATGCGGCCCCAATGCGCCGAGCGCGAACCCCCGCCGATGACGCAAAGCTCCTCGATCGCCGTGCCTGCGCTGCGCAGCGCGTCGATGCCATCGGCATGCGCGAAAGCCACGCCTTCGAGCACGGCTGCGGCCATGCGCGGTGTCGTGCTTTCGTTGTCGAGGCTGAGGAACGCCGCGCGGATATGCGGGTCGTTGTGCGGGGTGCGCTCGCCCGAAAGGTAAGGGAGGAAGAGCTCTGGCCCGCACGCCGCGCCTGCCTGCTCGGCCAGCGCGAAGAACTCTGCCGGACCCGGCACGTTGCACGCGCGCGCCGCCCAATCGATGCACGATGCGGCGGAGAGGTGCACGCTCATCTGGTGCCACACGCCGGGCAGCGCATGGCAGAAGGCATGGACGGCCTGCGCCGGATTGGGCCGAAACGCATCGTTCGCCACGAAGATCACGCCCGAAGTACCGAGCGAAAGCATGCCCTGGCCTTCACCCAGCACGCCGACGCCGAGTGCACCCGCCGCATTGTCGCCCGCGCCCGCGACTACCGGTACGCGGTCCATGCCCCATGCGCGCGCCACATCCTCGCGCAGCGCTCCGGTCACGTCCGGACCTTCATGGAGGCGCGGCATGTGGGTCTCATCGAGGCCTGTCGCCGCCAGCATTTCGTCGGACCACGCCCGCGCCGCACCATCGAGCCACAGCGTCCCCGCCGCGTCGGACATATCGCTCGCCTTCTCGCCGGTGAGGGCGAGGCGCACGTAATCCTTGGGCAGCAGCACGGTGCGTGTCGCAGCGAACACATCGGGCTCGTGCGCGCGCACCCACGCCAGCTTGGGCGCGGTGAAGCCGGGCATGGCGATGTTGCCGGTGATCGCACGGCTGCGCGGCTCAACTACTTCCAGCGCCGCGCACTCGGCAAAGCTGCGGCCGTCGTTCCACAGGATCGCCGGACGCAGCGGCTTGTCGTCCGATCCCAGCAAGGTTGCACCATGCATTTGCCCGGCAAGGCCGATCCCGCGCACCCCGGCGCGCAAGGCGGCATCGAGCCCCAGCACGGCCTTGTGCGTGGCGGAAATCCAGTCCGCCGGTGCCTGTTCGGACCACAGCGGATGGGGCCGGAAAACAGTGAGGTCCGCGCTCGATTGCGCGAGGACTTCGCCGCTCTCGGCGGTCACCACCGCCTTTACGCAGCTCGTGCCGATATCGATGCCAAGATACATGCGCGGCCTACTTCGCTTTCAGCGGATCGATCGTCTGGATCGTGCCGTCCGCATTGAAGGTCAGCTCGGTCACCTTGACGTTGCGAAGGTGGTTCTTTCCCGAAAGCTGGTTGTCCGCGTAGAAAAGCCACCACTTGCCGTCCTGCTCGATGATCGAGTGGTGTGTCGTCCAGCCTTGTACCGGCTTCATGATGTGCCCGGTGTAGGTGAAGGGCCCGTAGGGCGAGCTGCCGATGGCGTAGTTCAGGAAGTGCGTGTCGCCGGTCGAGTAGGTGTAGTAATACTTGCCGTCCTTGCGGAACATCCACGAGGCTTCGAAGAACCGCCGCTCGTGATCGCCGCCAAGCACGGGCTTGCCGTTCTCGTCGAGAATCACCGCATCACGAGGGGCTTCGGCGAGGGTCTTCATGTCGGGACCCAGCTTGGCGACTTTGCCTGAAAGCGCCGGCTTGTCGTCCTGCAGCAGATCGGTGTCCGATCCGTTGGGGTCGTACTGGCCGCTTGCCCAGCGTTGCAACTGGCCGCCCCAGATGCCGCCGAAATAGAGAAAGGCGCTGCCGTCTGGGTCGATGAACACCGCCGGGTCCATCGAATAGGCCCCCGCAATCGGCTCCTTCTCGGCCACGAACGGGCCCATCGGGTTCTTGGAGGTGGCGACCCCGATGCGGAACGCGCCGAGCCCGTTCTTGTCCTTCGATCTGTCGCGCGCCGGGAAATAGAGGTAGTAGGTGCCGTCCTTGAAGGCGGCATCGGGCGCCCACATCTGCTGCGAGGCCCAGGGCACGTCCTTCACGTCGAGCGCGACGGGGCCGACCGCCACCTTGCCGCCGATCCTGTCCATCGCCAGCACGCGGTAGTCACGCATGGCATATTCGTTGCCAAGGTCGTCGTCGGGCGTATTCGTGGCGATATCGTGCGAGGGATAGACGTATATCCTGCCGCCGAAGACATGCGCGGAAGGATCGGCGGTGTAGATCTCGCTCACCAGCGGCTGATCGCGGAACGTGGCTCCGGTTGCATTGCCGGGGGCAGGGGTCGCGGCCTGCGTGCACGCAGCAGCGGCCAGAGCGCTGGAAAGGCATAGCGCTGCCAGGGTGAGTCTTGCCTTCATTGTCCCACATCCCTTTTCGTATCCGGCATTTTCCCTCACAGTGGGCCGCCTGTTTGTGAGTTTGTGATAGCGCTAACTATTCCGCTCGGCAAGCGAGTATCCGTCGCTCCCGTCACTCCTCGAACGGCTGGGTCGGCACCTGCAGCCCGCACAGGAACGCATCGGCCACGATACGCAGCGGGACGATATCGACGTCGCTCCGACGCGCCGCAACCAGCGCGGCAAAATGATCGTAAAGCAGCGGATATTCGCGATCCTCGCCGCGCGGTGTATCCCCGGGCAGGCCCAGCACCGCACCACCGCTTGAAAGAGTCAGTACACCGCCATCGGTCTCCACCACGATGTCCCAGCTCTGCGGCCCGGTCTGGCGGAAATCGAGATCGATGTGGACAGGTGCGCCGCCTGCCGTGCGCAGATGGAGATCAGCCGCGATGGGCGCCGCGCAGTTGGCGGGCACATCCAGCTTCGCCTGCGTCAGAAACACCGGCTGCGGCAGGATATGTGTCAGGATCGAGAGCGCATTGATCCCCGGATCGAACACGCCGAGCCCGCCCGGCTGCCAGATCCATCGCTGCCCTGGATGCCACACGCGCACGTCCTCGCGCCACACGACGCGCACGGCATCGATCCGGCGCTCCGCCAGCCACACCCGCGCCGGGGCCACGCCATGGGCGAAGCGCGAATGCCATGCGGCAAACAGGGTGGCCCCCGCCGCATCGGCCGCGCGCTCCAGCACTGCGACTTCGCCCAGCGTGACTCCGGGCGGCTTTTCCAGCAGCACGTGGATCCCGCGCGCCAGCAGCGCCTCCGCCAGATCGCGGCGCACTTGCGGCGGTGTGCAAAGCGCCGCCGCATCGATGGTGATGCCGCTTTCCAGCAGGGCCTCGACGCTGGCAAAATGCGCGGCCCCTGCCGCGCCATCGCCAGCAGGATCAACCGTCGCGGCCAGTTCGAACGTTTCGCTCCCGGCAATTGCCGGCAGATGTTGATCCCGAGCGATCTTGCCCAGCCCGATGACGGCAATCCGCATCATCGCTTCAAAGCACCGTCACACCTTGCACCGCCGCCGCATCACCCACCGCGCGGGTCAACGGATTGCGGCAGGGTAGCGCAAAGGGCGCCGCTGCGATCTCGAACACGTCGCCCGGTTCGGTGCGCACGCCGTCGCTGTAGGAAAGCGTCGCGGTGCCGAAAAAGTGCACGTGGACCTGCCCGGGCCGGCGGAACAGGCCATACTTGAAGTGATGGTGCTCAAGGTTGGCGAGCGTGTGGCTCATGTTCGCCTCGCCGGTGAGGAAGGGCTTCTCCCAGATCACCTCGCCTGCGCGCACGATCCGGCTGGTGCCGCGAATATCGGCGGGCGCCTCGCCGATCAGCAGCTCTGGCCCCAGCGCCGCGCGGCGCAGCTTGGAATGCGCGAGCCACAGGTAGTTGTGCCGCTCGGTCACATGATCCGAAAACTCGTTGGCGAGCGCGAAGCCGAGGCGGAATGGCGTGCCATCCGGCCCGATAACGTACACCCCCGCCAGTTCCGGCTCTTCGCCGCCGTCCTGCGCGAAGCTGGGCATTTCCAGCGCCGCATCAGGCCCGACCAGCTGGCCGCCATCGCCCTTGTAGAACCATTCGGGCTGCTGGCCCACGCCGCCATCAGCGGGCTTCCCGCCTGCCAGCCCTTCGAGAAACATGCGCATGGAATCGGTCTGGTGCGCCGCCGCCGCCTCGCGGTGCATCTTGTCGCGCCCTTCGGCCGAGCCGAGGTGGGTGAGGCCGGTGCCGCTGAGCACAAGATGCGCCGGGTCATCATGGTCAATCGGTGCAAGGAAGCGCCCGGTAGCAAACTCCGCCGCCAGATCGACCGCCGCGCCCGTACCGCAGGCCTGCGCCGCTTCGGTCAAGCTTGTGCCCGCCGCAATCGCGCGCTGCGCAAGCTCGCGCACCGACCCGACCCCGGGCAGCACATGGGCCGCCGAACCCTCGGCGAGAATGACCGACCGCGTGCCGTCCTCGGCGCGGTGCTGGAGAAGGCGAGTGGCCATGGTGTGCAGTCCTTCAGAGCGTGAGCGTGCCATCGATCAGGCGCGGTGCGCCATCGCCCCGCGCGCCATCACGCAGTTCGCTCGGCAGCAGCGCAGTCGCGATGTTCTGATAGCTGACGGGCCGCATGAAGCGGTCGATGGCGAGGCTGCCGACCGAGGTCGTGCGCGGATCGGAGGTAGCGGGGAAGGGGCCGCCGTGCACCATCGCGTGGCACACCTCGACCCCCGTCGGCCAGCCATTGGCAAGGATGCGCCCGGCCTTCATTTCCAGCAGTGGCAGCAGCCTCGCCGCCAGCGCTTCGTCGGCAGCGTCCATCTGCAGCGTCGCGGTCAGCTGGCCTTCGAGCCCGCCGATCACCGCCGCCAGCTCGGCTTCGTCGTTGCAGACCACCACGAGCGAGGACGCGCCGAATACTTCATGACCCATCGCCGCTTCCGCCAGAAACGCCTGCGCGCTGGTGCGGAACAGTGCCGCCTGGCCTTGTCCGGCTTCACCCATCAGACCGGAGGCAACGCGCTCGACCCCCGGCAGCCCCGCCAGCGTGGCGACGCCGCCCGCATAGGCCTTGCAGATGCCATTGGTCAGCATGGTCTGCGCCGCCGCCACGCCGATCGCTTCGCTCGCGGCGGCGATGAACGCATCGAGCCCTTCGCCCGCCATCGCAAGCACCAGGCCCGGATTGGTGCAGAACTGCCCCGCGCCCATCGTCAGCGATCCGGCAAACGCCGCGCCCAGCGCCGCGCCGCGCGCCTTGAGCGCCTCGGGCAGCAGCAGCACCGGGTTGATGCTCGACATTTCGGCATAGACCGGGATCGGAACGCTGCGCGCCTGCGCCAGCCGCACGAGCGCGAGCCCGCCTGCGCGCGATCCGGTGAACCCCACCGCGGCGATGCGCGGATCTTGCACCAGCGCCGCGCCGAGTTCGTTGGACGGGCCGGTCAGATGCCCGAACACGCCCGCCGGCAACCCGCAGGCCGCAACCGCACGCGCGATTGCCCCGGCCACCAGCGCGCCGGTTTCCGGATGGGCAGGATGGCCCTTCACCACCACCGGACAGCCCGCCGCGAGCGCCGAGGCGGTGTCGCCACCGGCGGTCGAGAAGGCGAGCGGGAAGTTCGAGGCGCCAAATACCGCGACCGGGCCGAGCGGGATCATCCTGAGGCGCAGGTCCGGGCGGGGCAGGGGCTGGCGTTCGGGGAGCGCCGGATCGATCCGCAGCTGCTGCCACGCGCCCCCCCGCACCACGCCCGCGAACATCCTGAGCTGGCCCACGGTGCGCCCGCGCTCGCCTTCCAGCCGCGCGCGCGGCAAGCCGCTTTCGCGCATCGCTGCCTCGATCAGCGGATCGCCGATCGCGAGGATTTCCTCGGCAATCGCCTCCAGAAAGCGCGCGCGCTCCTCGCGGCTGGTCGCACGATAGACCGCAAAGGCCTCCGCCGCAGCCGCACAAGCGGCAGCCACATCAGCCGGGCCATGGACGGGAAAGGCCGGGCCGACCGGCTCACCCGTGGCAGCCGAAAGCGCGCGGAACTCGGGCATTGGTATCTCCAGATGAAATGGGGAAGGGGATCAAGCAACTGCCGCTGTGGGGCGCGAACCCCACAGCGCGTAGAACAGGATGTAGAGCTCGCAGGCCGCCGTCAGCAGGAACGAGGCCTGCAGGCCGTAGCTGTCCGCCAGCCAGCCCTGCACGACGACCAGCGCGCCGCCGGCAATCGCCATGATGAGCAGGCCCGAGCCTTCCTCGGTCAGTGGCCCCAGCCCGCGAATGCCGAGCGTGAAGATCGTCGGGAACATGATCGAATGGAACAGCCCGACCAGGATCAGCGACCACATCGCGGCGGGTCCGGTGCTGAACACCGTCACGATCATGACCACGAATGCCCCCACCGAAAACGCGGCGAGCACGAGCGCGGCGTCCACCTTCTGCATGATCGCCGAGCCGGCAAAGCGCCCGACCATCATCCCGCCCCACAGGAAGGTCAGGTATTGTCCGGCCTTCTCGTGCGTCAGGTTGGCGATATCGGGCTGGCTGACGAAGTTGACGAAGAGGTTCGCCACGCCGATTTCCGCGATCAGATAGATGAAGATCGCCGGCACGCCGAACACCAGATTGCGATGCTTCCACAAGGACAGCGCTTTGCGTTCCTCGGTGTTTGCGCGCTGCGTTGCATTGCCCATCGCGGGCAGGGGAAAGCGCGCGATCACCATCGCGAGGACCACCAGCACGCCCGCCACCAGCGCATAAGGCAGGATCACCGATTGCGCATCGGCTAGCCGCTCGGCAGGGGTGAGCACCACATCCGCCGGCGAAGTGCCGCCCTTTGACCGGCCAAGGATCAGATAGGCACCGAACATCGGGGCGAGCATTGTGCCCGCTGAATTCATCGCCTGCACCAGATTGAGGCGCGAGGATGCCGTCTCGGGCTTGCCCACCACCGCGACGTAAGGGTTGGCCGCGACCTGCAACAGCGTGATTCCGCTCGCAATCACGAAGAGCATGGCGAGCGTGACGCCGTAGGAGGGGATCGAGGCCGCCACCATCATGCCCAACGCGCCCGCCGCCATGATTACGAGGCCAATGACCAGCGACTTCTGGTAACCCACCCGCTCGATCAGTCGGGCCGAAGGGATGGAAGCGACGAAGTAGGCGATGAACCACACGGACTCGATCAATGTTGTCTGTGTATAGTTCAGATCGAACACACTGCGCAGATGCGGCAGCAGTGTGTTGTTGATCACAGTGATGAAGCCCCACATGAAGAACAGGCTCGCCAGCAAGGTCAGTGCCGGGCCGTAGCTTTGGGGGGATTCCTCGGTTGTCCGGGCATTTGTCTGGGCTGGGGCCGCAGGCGGCATGGTCGGTCGCATCCTCTCGCTCGGTCCTTGCGCGGGGCGAAACGCATCGGTCTTGCGCGCATTCTATTTGTCGGACTATATCCGGGATATGCAAGCGTCAATGGCGCTTTGCGCGGGTGGCGCTTTGCGGCGCGGGTTGAAGAGGGACACAGCGATGGAATCCAGCGGCCGGCTGCGCAGCGGCGCATGGCTCTTCGTATCCGCCAGCGCGCTGGCGTTTGCAGCGCAAAGCGCGGTGGCGGCAGAGGCGCGGCAGGAGAGCGCCGGGAAGCTCGCCGATGGCAGCGAAGCGCGGGCGATCACGCTCAAGGCGGCGAATGGCGTTTCGGCCCGCGTGCTGAGTTACGGCGCCACACTGCAGTCGTTCATGGTCCCCGGCCGCACCGGCAAGCCCGCCGACATCCTCCTCGGCTACGATGACGTGCAGAGCTACGAAGCGCGTCCCAACTATTTCGGCGTCACCGTCGGCCGCTATGCCAACCGCATTGCAGGCGGCACCTTCAAGCTCGAAGGCAAGGCCTACCAGCTCCCGCTGAATGACAAGACCAACAGCCTCCACGGCGGCTTCAAGGGCTTCGACAAGCAGAACTGGAAGGTCGTCTCGGTCAAGAGCGGCCCGGTGGCGAGCGTCACGTTCTCCCATGTCAGCCCCGATGGCGATCAGGGCTACCCCGGCACGCTGACCACGCGCGTCACCTATTCGCTCGACGAGAAAGGCAACCTCGGCATCACGTTCGAGGCTGAGACCGACAAGCCGACGATCGTCAACATGACCAACCACGCGCTGTTCAACATGGCGGGGGAGGGCTCGCCGCTGGGCGCGATGGGACAGAAGCTCACCATCCCTGCCAGCGCCTACACGCCGGTCGACGCAAGGCTCATCCCCACCGGTGAGCTGCGCAAGGTTGCCGGCACCGCGTTCGATTTCCGCAAGGGCCGCCGCATCGCCGATGGCCTGCGCGATGGCACCGACGAGCAGATCCGCTTCGGCCGGGGCTATGATCACAACTTCGCGCTCGACAAGGGGCTCACCGCCGCGCCGCAACTCGCTGCGCGGCTGGTCGATCCCGTCTCCGGCCGCATGCTTGAAGTGTTCACCACCGAACCCGGCGTGCAGTTCTACACCGGCAATTTCCTTGATGGCACGCTCGCGGGGAAGGGCGGCCACCTTTACCGCATGGGTGACGGCATCGCGCTGGAGCCGCAGAAGTTCCCCGATGCGCCCAACCAGCCGGGCTTCCTTTCCGCCCGCGTCGATCCCGGCAAGCCCTATCGCCACGTGATGATCTTCCGCGTCGGCAAGGTACCCAAGGCCCGCTGATACCTGCTGCACCAAGACCCTGGAAAGCTGCCATGACCCATACGCCTGACACCCCGCCTGCCCGGAAACTGCGCTCGCAGGCCTGGTTCAACAATCCGCAAAACATCGATATGACCGCGCTCTACCTCGAGCGCTATCTCAACTTCGGCCTCAGCCTAGAGGAACTGCGCTCCGGCAAGCCGGTCATCGGCATCGCGCAGACGGGCAGCGACCTTTCTCCCTGCAACCGCCACCATATCGTGCTGGCCGAACGCGTGCGCGAAGGCATCCGCGAGGCGGGCGGCATCGCGCTCGAAATCCCGGTCCATCCGATCCAGGAAACCGGCAAGCGGCCCACCGCCGCGCTTGACCGGAATCTCGCCTACCTCGGCCTTGTCGAGGCGCTCTATGGCTATCCCATCGATGGCGTCGTCCTCACCACCGGCTGTGACAAGACCACGCCTGCGCTGCTCATGGCCGCCGCGACGGTCAACATTCCCGCCATCGCGCTCTCGGTTGGCCCCATGCTCAACGGCTGGTTCAAGGGCGAGCGCACCGGCTCGGGCACGATCGTGTGGAAGGCGCGCGAGCTGCTGGCCAAGGGTGAGCTCGACGAGATGGGCTTCATCAAGCTCGTCGCCAGCTCCGCGCCCTCGACCGGCTATTGCAACACCATGGGCACGGCGACCACAATGAACAGCCTCGCCGAAGCGCTGGGCATGATGCTCCCCGGTTCCGCCGCGATCCCCGCGCCTTATCGCGACCGGCAGGAATGCGCCTGGCGCACCGGCAAGCGTGCGGTCGAAATGGTACGCGAGGACCTCAAGCCGTCTGATATCATGACGCTGGAGGCCTTCCACAACGCCATTGTCGTCAATTCGGCCATCGGCGGCTCGACCAACGCGCCGGTCCATCTGGCCGCGATTGCCCGCCACGTTGGCGTCGATCTCCCGCTCACCGAATGGCAGCGGCTCGGCCACAAGGTGCCGCTACTGGTCAATCTCCAGCCAGCGGGCGAATACCTCGGTGAGGACTATTACCGCGCCGGCGGTGTCCCTGCCGTCGTTGCGCAGTTGATGGCGCAGGGCTTGATTGCCGAAGGTGCGATGACCGTGAATGGCCGGACCATCGGCGAAAACTGCCGCGACGCGGAGATCGAGGACGAGCGCGTCATCCGTCCGTTCGATCAGCCGCTGGTCCACGATGCCGGATTCATCGTGCTTTCGGGCAACCTGTTCAACGCGGCGATCATGAAGACTTGCGTGATCAGCCCGGAATTCCGCGCGCGCTATCTCTCCAACCCCGATGATCCCGAAGCCTTCGAAGGCCCCGCCGTGGTATTTGATGGGCCGGAGGACTACCACGCACGCATCGATGATCCGGCGACCGGGATTACCCCGGAATCGGTGCTGTTCATGCGCGGCACCGGCCCCATCGGCTATCCGGGCTCGGCCGAAGTCGTGAACATGCGCGCACCGGTCTATCTGATTCAGGCCGGGGTCAATGCGCTCCCATGCATCGGTGATGGGCGTCAGTCGGGCACGTCGGGCAGCCCCTCGATTCTCAACGCCAGCCCCGAAGCCGCCGCGATGGGCGGCCTTGCCCTGCTGCGCACCGGGGACCGCGTCCGCATCGACTTGCGCAAGGGCACCGCGGACATGCTGCTGCCCGAGGAAGAACTCGTCTCCCGCCGCGCCGCACTCGAAGCAGCCGGGGGCTATCCCTATCCCCCTTCGCAGACGCCATGGCAGGAAATCTACCGCGAGCGCGTTGGCCAGCTCGAAACCGGCGGCATCCTCGAAGGCGCGGAAAAGTACCAGCGCATCGCGCAGACCATGGGCCTACCGCGGGACAATCACTAAGCGGCGCAGTGCTGCGCGATGAAGGCGCGGTGGTCTGGCATATGGTCCAATGATGTCGCCACAACGCGCCTGATCTCGTCGAGCCGCGCGCGGGTCGTATCGAGATCGAGGAGGTTCGCAACCGGATCGTAGGTGCGCGGCTTCAGCCCTTGCCCTGCCATCACCGCGAACCAGCTGGTGTCGTTGAACAGCTCCTCGTTCTCGCGGAAGGTGCGGCCCGAGTTCTCGAACACGCGGATCTTTTCCGCCAGCCTGTCTGGCACCGCCATCGTCCGGCAATGGTTCCAGAAGGGCGAATCATCGCGTTCCGTCGCCTTGTAGTGGAGCACGAGGAAATCGCGGATGTCCTCGCTTTCCTGCCGGATCACCCGGTTATACCGCGCTGCGTCCACGGGATCGAACGACATGTCCGGGAAGTTTGCCAGCAGATTGGCGATGCCGCTCTGGATCATGTGGATACTGGTCGATTCCAGCGGCTCCATGAAGCCGGAGGATAGCCCGATCGCCACCACGTTCTTCTCCCAGTACGTGTTGCGGTGGCCGGTGGTGAACCTGATGAAGCGCGGCTCTGCCAGCGGCTCGCCGCCGAGGTTCGCCAGCAAAGTCGCCGCAGCCTCGTCGTCCGAGATAAACTCGCTGCAATAGACATGGCCGTTGCCGACCCGATGTTGCAGCGGAATGCGCCACTGCCACCCGGCCTTGCGCGCGGTCGAGCGGGTGAAGGGCGGCAGGTCCGCCCCTCCGGCGCAAGGCACCGCCACCGCGCGGTTGCATGGCAGCCAGTTCGACCAGTCGGTATAGCCCGCATGCAGCGTCTCCTCGATCAGCAACCCGCGAAAGCCGGTGCAATCGATGAAGAGGTCCGCTTCCACGCGGGTGCCGTCCTCCAGCAGCACGCTGGTCACGAAGCCGTCCTCGCCGCGCTGATCCACTTTCACGATGCGCCCCTCGTGCCGTTTTACCCCGCGCTTCTCGGCATGATCGCGCAGAAACAGCGCATAGAGCCCGGCATCGAAGTGGAAGGCGTAAGCAATCGAGGATAGCGGCGAATTGCCCGCATTGACGGGGCGCATGAACTTGCCCGTCTCAGCCGCCTTGGCCATCAGCGAATAGTCCTCGATGGGCCCCGCCAGCCCCAGCGCATGCAGCCGCAGCCAGAAGGCGTGGAACGAGACGCCTTCCATATCGAGCCCGAACTTGCCGAACGGGTGGAAATAGCTGTGCCCCAGGCGCCGCCAATCGACGAATTCGATGCCCAGCTTGAAGCTGCCCTTGGTGCGGCGGACGAAATCGTTCTCGTCGATGCCGAGCATGCGGTTGAAGATGTTGATCTGCGGGATCGTCGCCTCGCCGACGCCGACCGTTCCGATCGCATCGGACTCGACCAGCGTGATCGCGGCATAATGCGGCCCCAGCACTTTCGCGAGCGCGGCGGCCGTCATCCAGCCCGCGGTGCCGCCGCCGATGATGGCGATGCGGCGAATCCTGTTATCGCACGTCGAAGCTTCGGCGGTCACATGGTCCTCCCGGCGCAGTGGCGCGCGATGTAGTCGGCATGGGTGGGCATGGCGCGCGCAGTGCGGCGAAAGGCATCGGCCATCCGCGCCGCCAGATCGCGCACTTCGGCTTGGTTCAGCGTATCGGCGAGGGGATCATGGCGCTCCGGCACCAGTCCCTGGCCGATCATCACTGCAGCCCAGTTCGCATCGTTAAAGAGCTCGTCCTCATAGCGAAACAGGCGCCCCGCCGCGCCGAACAGCGCCAACTTGCGCGCCAATGTCTCGGGCACTGCCATCGCGGCGCATTCCTCCCAGAACGGCTGCCCGGCGCGCTGGTTCTGCTTGTAGTGCAGGATTAGGAAATCGCGGATCTGTACCCACTGCAGCGCGGTCAGCCGGTTGTATTCGTCGCGCTCGTGCGCTTGAAAACTGCGGTCCGGGAAGAGCGCGAGCAGCTTCGAAATGCCGATCTGGATCAGATGAATGCTGGTCGATTCCAAGGGCTCCATGAACCCGCTCGCCAGCCCCAGAGCCACGCAGTTCTTGCGCCACGGCTCCGCGCGAATGCCGGTGGTGAAACGCAGCAGGCGCGGATCGGCGGTCGCCTCGCCGTCGAGGTTCGCGAGCAGGGTCGCTGCCGCCTCGTCGTCCGAGATGTGCCGGCTGCAATAGACCATGCCGTTGCCGGTGCGGTGCTGCAGCGGAATGCGCCATTGCCACCCGGCTTTCCGCGCCGTGGAGCGGGTATAGGGCAGCAGCGGTGCGGTACGCGTGCTGGGCACCGCCACCGCGCGGTCGCAGGGCAGCCAGTGGCTCCAGTCCTCATAGGGCGAGCCCAGCGCCTCACCGATCAGCAGCGCGCGAAAGCCGGTGCAATCGATGAACAGGTCGCCCTCGATCACCCGCCCGTCATCAAGCGACAGCGCGGTGATGAAGCCGCTTGTCCCGTCGAGCTGCACCGCGGCAATCTTGCCCTCGTGCCGCACCACGCCGCGCGCCTCGGCATGGCGGCGCAGGAACGCGGCATAAAGCCCGGCATCGAAGTGAAAGGCATAGGAGATCTGCGAAAGCGGCGAGGCGGGATTGCCGTCCGGCCGCTGAAACCGATTGAGCCGCGCCGCAGTGGCGCAGAGGCTGAAATCATCGAGGGGGAGAGGCAGCCCGCCCGCGCGCAGCGCCAGCCACACCTGGTGGAACTTCACCCCGTCGATATCCGCGCCGTATGCGCCGAACGGGTGGATGTAAGACTGGCCCTCGCGGCTCCACCCGGCAAATTCGATGCCCAGCTTGAAGCTGCCCTGCGTGGCGGCGACAAATTCGTCCTCGTCGATGCCGAGCATGGCGTTGAAGGTGCGGATCGGCGGTATCGTTGCCTCTCCCACTCCAACGGTGCCGATCTCCTCGGATTCCACGAGCACCACTTCGGTCACGCCATTGCCCGTCAGCCGCGATAGCGCTGCCGCCGCCATCCAGCCTGCGGTCCCGCCGCCCGCGATCACCACCCTGCGGATCGGTCCCGCCATCATTGCGCCGCCACCTGCGCCATCAGTGCCTGATAGGGCGGCATGCGGCCCACGGCGGCGATCATCGCCTGCCGGATCGCGGCAAAGTGTGCGGCGATCTGCTCTGGGGGGAGCGCGTCGGCCAGCGCATACCCCTTGCGCGGCTGCAGGCCCAGCGCATCGAACAGCGCGGTCCAGCCCGCCTCGTCGAGAACTTCGCCATCGTGCAGCACAACGCGCCCGTTCGCGGCATAGAGATCGCGCCGATAGGCCGCGCGTTCTGGCAAGGCGCTAGCGCGCAGCCGGTCCCATATCGCACCTTTCGCGCCGCTGCAGGCCAGCCGCAGCAGTGCCGTATCGAACGCGCAGTCAGTCTGCTCGCGCCACTGCCGGTTGTATTCCGCCGCTTCCGCCGCGTGGTCGACGCTGGCCGGAAACAGCCCGATCAGCCGCAGCACATCGGCCAGCGCGAGATGAAGCTGCAGGCCCGCCACCGGATCATGCTGCGCCGCCGCCCCGCCGATCCGCACGCAATTGCCGGTCCACGCCGCGACCTCGCAGCCCGGCGCAAACGGTTCGGCCGCCGGCGCACCCGGCGTATCGGCGGCAGAAAACACGAAGAGTTCGCCCACCCCGTCCGTCAGCGGGGCAAAGCTCTGCCAGCCCGAACCATGCGCATCGCAGTGGATATAGGGCGGGGGAGGGGCCTCGCTCGCTCGCCTGGCCGATGCCGCGCGGTCGAAGGGAAACCACGCAGTCCAATCCTCGCGCGCCCCGCAGAGCGGGCTATCCGGTCCCGAAGCATCGATCACAAGGTCTGCCGCAAGGCTCGTGCCGTCCGCGAGCACCAGCCGCTCCAAACCGCCATCACCGCGCCGCTCGGCTTCACCGTTCCATTTCCCGGCGAGCGTGACGCCCCGCTCCAGCGCGTCGCCGCGCAGCATCGCGGTCATTCGCGCTGTATCCACGCACAGCCCAAAGCCGAGCGCGGCATGCACCGTCTCGTCACCGGGCGGCGGCGGGGCAAACCGCCCAGCCTGTGCCGCCAGCGCGCCCAGCGCGTAGTTCGCCATGTTCACCGCCTGCCCGCGCCGCCGCATGGTGCTGACAAGCTGGTGAAACGACACCGGCCCGAGCGGCGCGCCGATCTCGCCGAAGGGCATGAAGGCCGCAGCGCCGTCCGCACGCCAGCCGCTGAGCGCGCTGCCCAGCACGAAGCCCGCACGGGCGCCGCGCAGCAGATCCGCGCCGTTCCATCCCGCTTCGCCCAGCAGCGGAAGATCATCGGGCAGCAGCAGTTCCGCCGCCGTCGCAACACCCAGGCTGCGATCCGGCCCCGGCACTTCGACCAGACTGATCGCCAGATCGGGCAGCGCGCGCGCAATCAGGCTCGCGGCCAGCCATCCGGCCAGGCCCGCGCCCGCAATCGCCACGTTCGTCAGCGGCAATTCAGCTGGCATTCGCGCCGATCCGCTCGAGGAACGCCGCCTGAGTCGGCAACTGCGCGGCCATCCGCGCATAGTCGTCACGCATCGCCGCCAGCCGCAGCATGAGCCCGGCATCGCTCAGAACCTCGCCCCGCGGATCACCTGCCTCGGGGATCACCCGTTGGCCGAGATAGACCGCGATCCAGCTCGCATCGAGGAACATGCCGTCGCGGTAGTTCACCACCACCCCGCGCTTGCGGAAGGTTTCCAGCCGGTGCGCAAGGCTTTCCGGCACCGCCATCGTGCGCACCTGGTTCCAGAACGGCGTGTCGTCACGCTCGGTCGCATGGTAGTGCAGGATCAGGAAATCGCGCACGCGCTCGTATTCCATATCCATCAGCCGGTTGTACTCGCGCGCCAGGAACTGATCCCAATCTCGGTCCGGCCAGAGATCGAGCAACCGCCCGATGGCGAGCTGGATCAGATGGATGCTGGTCGATTCGAGCGGCTCCAGAAACCCTGCCGCAAGGCCGATCGCGACCACGTTCCGGTCCCACTGCTTGCGCCGCCGCCCGGTGGTGAAGCTCAGGAAGCGCGGCTCGGCAATCGGCTCGCCCTCGATCTGCGCCAGTAGCGCATCGCGCGCGGCCTCGTCCGAAATGTAGCTGCTGCAATAGACATGGCCGTTGCCGACCCGGTGCTGCAGCGGAATGCGCCAGGCCCACCCGGCATCGAGCGCCGTCGCGCGGGTATAGGGCGAAAGCGCCGCCCCGCTGCGGCAGGGGACCGCCACAGCGCGGTCGCAGGGCAACCAGTGGCTCCAGTCCTCGTAGCCCGCATGCAGCGTCTGCTCTATCAACAGGCCGCGAAAGCCCGAGCAATCGACGAAAAGCTCTCCGGCCACCGTCTGCCCGCTTTCCAGCACCACGCTCTCGACAAAACCTGTCTCGCCATGCTGCTGCGCTGCCGTGATCTTGCCCTCCACCCGCCGCACCCCGCGCGCCTCGGCATAGGCGCGCAGATAGGCTGCATAGAGCCCCGCGTCGAACTGGTAGGCATAGGAATAGGTCGAAAGCAGGCTGCATGGATCGGAATCCGGATGCGCAAACCGGTCCATCCGCGCGGCCAGCACCGGCAGCGAAAAGGCCTCCACCGCATCGCGCCCGCCGGCCCGGGCAAAGCGCGCCCACACGTGGTGGAAAGGCACGCCCTCGATCTCTTCGCCGAACACGCCGAAAGGGTGGATGTAGCTGTCGCCTTTGCGGCCCCAGCTCCGGAATTCGATGCCGAGCTTGAACGTCGCGTTCGTGCGCCGCATGAAATCGGCCTCGTCGATGCCGAGCCGCGCGTTGAAGAAGCGGATGTGCGGGACGGTCGCCTCGCCCACGCCGACAGTGCCGATTTCCTCCGATTCGACGAGTGTGATCGAGACCGGCAGGCCCTGCAGGCGATGGGCCAGCGCAGCCGCCGTCATCCAGCCCGCCGTGCCGCCGCCCACAATCACGATGCGCTCGATCATGCGAGCGTCCATGCCTCTGCCCCTCACACAGGTTCTCTCACCAAGCTGTTTTCAGCGTGCACCATTGTGCAAGAAACAGTGCAGCATAGCTATTGCGCTTGTGGTCGCGTTGACGTAGCCCTTGTGAAATGTTAGCGCAATCAAAAGCGTCATCAGCAAATCTGATAGCGCTAACGCAAGAGGCGGAACCGTCTCAGGGGCGAACAGGGAGAGAGGGATGACATTTACCACAGCAGAGTTGCGTCTGGCGGCGAAGTCACGCCGACGTGGTGCGCAGATCGCCGGGGCATCGCTGCTCGCGATCGCGATGATGGGCGTCGCAGGGCCGGCTATCGCGCAAGACGCGGCACAGGCCGGCGACACCAATTCTGCGGCTTCGGCTGACAACGCTGACAGACAGATCATCGTCACCGGTTATCGCGGCAGCCTCGAGAGCGCACAGAAGAAAAAGAAGAACTCCGACACCATTGTCGATTCGGTTTCCGCCAACGACATCGGTGCCCTGCCGGATCGTTCGGTGACCGAGACGCTGCAGCGCATTCCGGGCATTTCGATCAACCGTTTCGCGGCGGGCGTGGACCCGGATCACTTCACCGCCGAAGGTTCGGGCGTGGTCGTGCGCGGCCTCACTTATGTCCGTTCGGAGTTCAACGGCCGCGATGCCTTTACCGCCAACAACGGCCGCGGCCTCGGCTTTGCCGACGTGCCCGCCGAACTTCTCGGCGGTGTGGATGTCTACAAGTCGCTGCCCGCCGATCACATCGAAGGCGGCATCGCCGGCACGGTCGATCTGCGCACGCGCAAGCCCTTCGACCGCGCCAAGAACTTCTTCGCCGGCTCGATCGAGAACAACTACGGCGATTTCGTGCGCAAGAGCGCGCCCACCGTCGCGGCGGTCGGCTCGGTCCGCTTTGAAACGCCGATCGGCGATATCGGCGTCCTCGGCAGCTTCAATTATTCACAGCTCTTCACCCGCGCCGATCGCGTCGCCATCTCGCGCTTCCGCCCGATCGGGCTCGATGCCGGTGGCCAGGCGATCACGTCGGCAAACCCCGGCACCATCGCCAGCTACGGCCTGTTCCCGGCGGGTGCCGTGGTCGGCTCGCAGGATTTCAACCGCGAACGCATCGGCGGCTCGGGCGTGCTGCAATGGCGCAGCACCGATGGCGCGCTTGAGGCGACTTTTGAATTCCTGCGCTCCGAAGCCAAGCAGAACTGGGGCGAATACACCGTCGAAGTCGCCACCGACAATGTCGATAACAACGGCGGACCGTTTGCAGCGCCCGGCACCGAATATACCTTCGACCAGAGCGGTGTTTTCACCAACGGCGTGATCACCGGCAACACCGGCTGGCGCGCGGACACCGATTTCTCGACCGACCCGGCCAGCTCGCGCACGCCCGCCTATGGCCTGCAAAGCAACAACATCCGCCGCGGCCATGTCGAGAAGAATGTCGTCACCGACTATTCGGCCAACCTCAAGTGGAAGGTCACCGACCGGCTGACTGCGGTGTTCGATTACCAGCATGTCGATTCGACCGTGGATGTGATCGACAACGGCATCTGGGCGAGCACCTACCAGAACGCCAGCATCACCAACAACGGCTTCAACCTGCCCACCATCGCGCTGCAGGCGCCGCAGAACTGCAGTCCCAACTGCATCAACGGCGGCGGGGTGCAGACCTACTTCACCGGCACGCACCAGAGCTACCTCGATCCCTATAACAGCTTCTGGCGCTCCTCGATGGATCACATCGAAAAGAGCGACGGCAAGTCTGATGCTGCCAAGATCGACCTCAAATACGATTTCCCCGAAGGCGGTTTCCTGAATGCGATCAAGGCGGGCTATCGCTATGCCAAGCGCGATCAAACGGCTCGCTTCTCGACCTACAACTGGGGCGTGCTTTCGGAACAGTGGGGCAGCGGCGGTCCGCGCTGGCTCGATAATCCGGTAGCGGCGCAGGCTCCGGGCTTCCGGGCCTACACGTTCCCCGATTTCTTCGGCGGCAAGATCGCCAGCCCGCTCGGTGAAGGGCGCCTGTTTTACAACGGCAACCCTGCGCAGGACGTGCAGGCCTACGAGAACTACGCGATTGCGATCAACAACGCCTGGGACGGGCAGGGATGGCGGCCGCTCGCCCAGCGCGCGGGCGTGGTTGCCGGAACGCCGTTCCTGCCGGGTGAAATCAACTCGGCACGAGAAGAGACCCAGTCCGGCTATGTCATGGCGATGTTCGGCAAGGATCTGAGCGGGGGCAAGCGCTTCTCGGGCAATATCGGCCTGCGCTACACCCGCACCGATCGCACTTCGTTCGGCGGCACCTTCATCGGCAATGCCAACAACACCTTCGGCCAGCAGCTTGCCGCCTGCGCGGTGGTCCAGCCCGGCGGACAGCCCTCGCCGTTCTGCCGCCTGCCTGCCGATGTGCAGCAGGCCCTTGTTGCTTCCGATACGGGCGGCGCAGCGGCTTATGTCCCCTCGGTCGCCAATCTGCGGTATGAATACTGGCTGCCCAGCGTGAACCTCAAGTTCGAGGCAGGCGGCGGGCTGCAGTTCCGCGCGGCCTACTTCAAGGGCATCGCGCCGCCGGACTTCGGCCTCACCCGCAACTACCAGCGGATCGACGCCATCGCCGTGCGAGCGGATGCGGCAGTCAATGGCGGCCAGCCCTACCTCGCGGGCTCGATTACCGCTGGAAATCCCTACCTGAAGCCGATCGAGGCCGATAACTTCGACATCACCGCCGAATACTACTTCGGCAATGGCGGCCAGTTCACCGTCTCGGCCTTCTACAAGGAGCTGAAGGGGGTTCTCACCAACGACAACGTCTCGCTCACGATCCCGGTCGCTTCGGCCACCGCCTTCGTCAACGCAACGCAGCCGGTGAACTCGAAGCAGAAGGGCAAGATCAAGGGCTTCGAAGTCGCCTATCAGCAGAACTATTCGTTCCTGCCGGGCTTCCTCAGCGGCCTTGGGCTCCAGGCCAACTACACCTTCGTCGATTCCTCGGGCGTCCCGCAATCAACGCTGTCGGCCACCGACCCCGATGTCGCCGCCGGCCGCGTCTCGACCGTGCCGGGTGACAACTTCCCTCTGCAGGGCCTCTCGAAGCACACCTTCAACATCGTGCCCTATTACGAGAAGGGCAAGCTGACCCTGCGCGCGGCCTACAGCTGGCGCTCGCAATATCTGCTCACCCTGCGCGACGTGATCACGCCGTTCGATCCGATCTTTCAGAAGGCCTATGGTCAGCTCGATGCTTCGGTCAGCCTCAAGGTGAATGACCACTTCACCATCGGTGTCCAGGGCGTCAACCTGCTGGACTCGCTGGTGAAGACGGCGGCGGCAGTCTACAACAAACCCGCTTCCGAAGCGGATAAGCAGGTCGTTCTCGTCCCGCGCCAGTGGTACAAGACCGACCGACGCTTCACGATATCCGCGAAGGTCAATTTCTAACTCCCCTTCGCGTGTGGCAACTGGGCGTCGGAGCAATCCGGCGCCCATTTTTTGCGCCTATGCTCCACGCGCCGGTCGGTGCGGGACCGGCGCGGCGGCTGTGGTGGACCCGATCTGTCTAGGCGCGGGCAGGGGCCTGCGCGAATGTCGCCGCCAGCGTCTCGCGCAGCAGCTTGGGCTTGTAGGCGGAATCATAGGGGCACCCGCGCGCCTCGATCCCGTCGCTGCGCGGCTCGAAGCCCTGCAGCCACGAAAAGGCATCGACCATGCCCCAGGCGAGTACGTCCTTCAGCTGCGGATAGCTGAACATCATCTCGCAATAGGCCTTGGCGGTATCGGCCACCACGCGGTCCCGCGCCGCAACATCGGGTGGCAGATCCTTGTCGCGCACATCGAATTCGGTGATCAGCAAGCGGTAGCCCATTGCCACCACCGCATCGATGAAGCGCTGCCATTCGCGCCGCTCCGCCGCAACCGGCACCGGCGCCACAAGGTGCGACTGGATCCCCAGCGCATCGACCGGCGTGCCCCGCTTGCGGAACCCTTCCAGCAGTTGCAGCACGCCCTTGCGATGCGCGGCATTGCCCGGCTCCCAGCTCATGTAATCGTTATAGACGAGCTCTGCCCCCGGTGCCGCCTCCCGCGCGGTGCGAAAGGCAAGGTCCACCAGCGCTTCGGTGCCGCCCATCGCCTTGGACAATGCCGTCTGCGCCAGCATGCCGTCTTCGGGCAGCACTGTCTCGTTGACCACGTCGTACGAAAGGATGCGCCCCTTGTAACGGGCGCAGACGGTCTCGACGTGCGTGGTCATCATCGCCGCCGCCGCACTTGCCGGCCGTGCGCCGAAATCGTGTGTCTCCAGCCAGCGGGGCATCCACCTTGGTCGGTGCCAGAGCAGGTTGTGCCCGCGCATGGCGAGGCCTTTTTGCTCGGCAAAGCCCAGCATCGCGTCGAAGGCGGCAAAGTCGAACGTCGTCGCCGTCGGGCGGATCGCCTGCCACTTCATCTCGTTCTCGGCGACGAGTACCGCGCATTCGCGCTCGATCAGCGCAGCATAGCGCGGATTGCGCCATGAACCACCGCCACCGCCCGCCACCGCACTGCCAAAGCGCATGCCCTTGGCCCGTGCCAGCGCCGCGAGTGACGGCGGCGTCTCCTCGGCCAGCGCGCGCACCGGCGCGGCCAGCAGCGCACCCCCGGCGGCCATCAGGCCCAGCCCCTCGCGTCGGGTCAGCTTCATCGCATCGGTCTCCGTGGTGAAAGGACAGGGGAGGGAAGCCCGCTCAAAGCGCGGGTTCTTCCTTGAGGACAAAGACGTTCTCGATCTCAAGCACTTGCCTGGCATGTCCCAGATGCAGCGCCACCGTGCCCTGGCCCTTGGCGATGTCGAGCCGCGCCTGCGTGCGCAGCTGGATCAGCTTCCACGTCGGCCCCACGGTCACGACATTCTCGCCAAATCCCGGATAGCCATCGGCGTTTTTCTGCACGCGCAGGGTGATGCGCCCCAGCCCATCGGGGCTCTCGGTGCTCACCGTGCGGGCCAGCACCGCCACGTTGAGTATGTCGCCTTCCTCCAGCGCCTCATTGATCGGCACATTGATACCCAGATCGTAGGGATGCGCCGCCTTGCCCGGCACGTTCACCTGCAGCGCGCTCAGCCCCGGCGTGCCGCGCGCTTCGACCGCCTTGCTGGTGAGACCCGGCCCGTAAAGCGCCCAGCTTTCCGGCGCGTTGACCGTGTTGATCAGCCGGCCCTTGCCGACCAGCAGCGGCGGCATTTCGGGTGCCTTGGCGCTCGGCACGATGCTATCGGCGCCTTCGACCACGATGGTCTGGCCGATCTCGATCGTCTGCTTCGCGCCCGCCAGCTGGAAGCCGACGACAGCCTGCCCGGCCGGAATATCCCGCTCGGCAAGCCCCGTCGCCTCATAGAGCTTCCACTGCGGCCCGATGCTCAGCCTGCTATCGGCAAAGCCCGCGTAGGGCGCGACGTTCTGCTGCACCCGCACCGCAATCACGCCGTTCCCGTCCGCGGTTTCAGCCTTCAGAGTGCGCGCGTAGAACGCCACTGTCACGCGCTGCCCGGCGCTGATCGGCGCATCGATGGGGGCATTCGCGCCCACATCGTAGATGTTGGCCCCGGCGCGCGGCACGTTGACCTGCAGCGCGCCGCCGCCCGGCGCATCGGGGGATTTCACCGCCTTCGCCGCCGCGCCGCCGAACACCGGCCAATCGAGCTTGGTGGGATCGTTGATCAACGTGCCCGGCAGCGCATCATCGAGCGCCTGCAACGCAGGCGCACGCGGCGGCGGAGCCGACAGCAGCGGCGCCGCCGAGCCCAGTAGCGCGGCAGCAAGGATCGCGTGCTTCATCCGCATCACCGGCCCGCCCCCACAGCCTCTAGCATTCCCGGCAGCCACTGCTTCGCCTTGCTGTCATAAAGCGGGAACGTGTTGGTATAGGCCCAGGAGCAGGTGGCGACGCCGATCGCATCGAACGCCGTGCGCACCGCCCTGGCATAGGCTACGCGCTGCTCCAGCGGCGCCTTGTCGATCGCGCCGAACTCGCCCAGCAGCGGCGTCTTGCCGGTCCGCGCGATATAGGCGCGCACCTTGGCAACGTCGCCCGCGAGCATCGCCTTGTCCGCCTCGCCGCCATAGACGCGGCCCAGCGGCCGCACCGGCTCGACCCAGGTCGCGCCCTGATGCGTGAAATCGAAGGGTTCGTAGTAGTGGAAGGTCGGCACCAGGTGCGGATCGTCCGGCAGCTGCAAGGTCGCGAGCGAACTCACCCCGCTCCAGAACTCCCCGCCCACGATCACCGGCCGGTCCGGATTGCTTTCGCGGATCGCGGCCAGCGCTGCGCCGAGCGTGGCGACAAGGTTGGCGTTGCCGAGCTTGTCATGCGGCTCGTTCTCGATCTCGAACCACACGTGATCGCGCGGGGTATCAGCGAAAGCGCGCGCCACTTGCCGCCAGATCACCGCAAGCCGCTCCCGGTTCGCCTCGGGTGCGCTCATCAGCGCATCGAAGTTGTGATCATCGATGATCACGTTGAGCCCCGCCGCCCGCGCGAGGGCAACAACGCGCTGCACCCGCTGCAGAAATGCCGGATCGATCTGCCCTGCCGTGTCAGTATGGCCCGACCAGCGCACCGGCAGGCGAATGGTGGCAAATCCCGCCTTGGCAATGACGCTGAAGTCATCGTCCGCGATCGCGCGGCCCCACGCGCCTTCCTGCGGTGGCTCCAGATGGTTGCCCATGTTGATGCAACGCCCGAAGGGCAGGGAATTGGTCGCTTGCGGTGTGGCTGCGCTGGCTGAACTCGTGGCCATCAGCAAGGCGGTGGCCATTCCCAGCGCACGGAACATGCGATTCATCAGGTTGATTTCCTTCCCCAAACTCCGGCGCTTGAGGGCCGGATGTTTCATCCTGCTTCGTTACAAGACGTCAAGATAGCGCTATCATTCACGCCTGCAAGCACCTTTTGCAGCCTTGCCCCGCCGGGCTATCGGACGGGGCTTGCACGCAATTTAATCAGCGATTAGATAAGCCGCCGACGGCACCTTGCCGTCCACACATCGCGCCTTCGTGCGCGCAGGGGTTTTGCGGACAATGGGATCTCTCCAATACGGCGTCTCGGTCTACAGTTACGTCAACGACTACGGTTCGGTGATGACGCTGGAAGACGCGTTCGATCACATCGCCGATACCGGCGCAACCGGCATCGAGATCCTCGGCGAGGGGCAAGTCGAAGGCTATCCCGAGCCGTCATCCGCGTGGCTCGATACGTGGTTTGCGCTCGTCGATCGCTACAAGCTCGAACCCACCAACTTCTGCGCCTGGGTCGATACCCGCATCACGCTCACCCGCAATCTCACCATCGCGGAAGGCGCGGCCGAGCTGGCGCGGGACTTGCGGCTCGCCCACCGCCTTGGGTTCAAGTTCCTGCGCCCCAAGTTCGGCGTCACTTCGCACGAGCTTGATCCCGATCCGCAATGGCAGGCCTATGTCGAGCGCAATCTCGATCTCGCGCACCAGCTCGGCATCGTCATCTGCCCGGAAATCCACGCGCCCACGCCGATCAAGCACCGCGTCACCCAAGGCTATATCGATTTCATCGAGCGCACGGGCACCAGGAACTTCGGCCTGATGATCGATACCGGCATCTTTCAGGACCGTCCGCTCACCCACTGGGGCTCGCATCAGATCAACGACGAAATGCGCGAGCACATGGCTTTCCTGAACGGCATCAAGGTGCCGCCCGAACAGTTCCTCGAAATCGCGCAGTACGTCGTGTTCATCCAGGCCAAGTTCCACGATATCGACGACACTCTGGAAGACCTCAACATCCCGTGGCGCCCGGTCATCGCGGCGATCAAGCGCTCGGGCTACTCCGGCTACCTCTCGAGCGAATACGAAGGCCTGCGCAGCCCCTGGCGCGCCATCGATCAGGTCCGCCGCCAGCAGGTCCTGCTCCGCGAGCTGGAGCGCGAATACGATCTGGGCCTGCTCGCCTGAGCGCCCACTGCGTCACAATTCATAGGAACACCAAGATGCTCGAACACCAGCTCATCCAGAGCACCGGCTTCCGCAACATCGGCCCCGTGGGCGCGCGCACCGGCTTTGCGGTTCGCATCCGCATCCCCAACTATCACGGCACCCGCCTTTCGCAGCTCGATGGCTTCACCGTCACCGTCGATGGCGAGGTCTACGGCTTCGAGCAGAATAGCCTCGGCATCCGCGATGAAGTCTACACCCTCGCCGAAATGCGCGAGGAAACCACTGCGCGCTGGGGTCTGCTCGAATGGGGCGAAATCCTTGTCGACAAGCCCGGCGGCCTCGCACCCGGCATTCACAAGGTCGAAGTGCTCGCCCGCATCCGCTATTCCTATTTTCCGCCCGACGTGCACGTGTTCCCGATGCACGAAGCCCGCCTCGCGACGCTCTGCGTGGCCTGACTGGCGCCTCGCTGCAAACATGGTACGGATGCGTCACGACCGGGAAGGCGCATGTCGACGAAGAAGCCGTACCACAAGGAAGACCTGAGGGGCGATCTGCTGAGGGCCGGCCGCGCCTGGGTGGAAGCGCACGGCCATCTCGGCCTCTCGATGCGCATCCTTGCGCAGCAGGTCGGTGTCTCGCCCGGCGCGCCCTATCACCACTTCCCGGATCGGCGTGCGTTCCTCCTCGCGCTCGCGCTCGATGGCTTTCGCGAAATGCTCGCCCGGTCGGACGCGGTTGCGGCCACTGCCGATCATCCTGCGGACAAGCTGCGCGCGCTCGGCACACAATTCATCCGCTTTGCCGAAGAGAACCCGCATCTCGTTGATCTGATGTATGAAAGCGAGCTGACGTCCCCCGCGCTCGATCCAGAGCTTCTTGCGTTCCAGCAGATCGGTCACGCCGCCGTGCGCGCGGCAGTCGCTGCCAGCATGCCCGGCCTTGATGGCAAAGCGGCAGACCTGCGCACCCTCGCATTCTGGTCCGCGATCTACGGTTTCGCCTCGATGCGCCGCAAAGGTGTGATCCGCCCCATGCCCGGCGCCATGACCACTGCCGATCTGGCCGGTGCGATTGTCGAGCGCGCCATTGTCGCCGCGCTGGCCGGCTAGGAAGGACCCTGCGCATGGACAAACTTGATCGCCAGTTGCTCGCCTTGCTTCAGGTCGATGCTTCGCGCGCGCACGCCGACATTGCCAAGCTGGTCAATCTCTCCCCTAGCCAGGTCTCCCGCCGCATCGCCCGGCTTGAAGCGGAAGGCTATATCCGCGCCACCGTCGCGCTGCTCAGCGAAGCGGCGCTGGGCCTGCAGGTCGAAGCCTTTGTCGCCGTCGCGATGGCCAGCTACGCGCCCGATGTCGTGCGCGGTTTTCACAGCCGCATCTCCGCGCTCGACGAAGTGCTCGATTGCCGCGCCACCACTGGCGATTCCGACTATCTCCTGCGCATCGTCGCGCGCGATCTCGCCAGCTATTCCAAGCTGATGAACGAACAGCTGCTCGGCCACGGCGATGTCGCCAGCGTTCGCTCCAGCGTGGTGCTCGATCGGGTCAAGCACACCACCAGCCTGCCGCTTCCCCCAGTCTGAGAGAGAACCATGATCAAGCTCACCTTCTGCCTCCACCGCCTGCCGCACCTCAGCCGCGCCGAATTTCAGGACTACTGGCTCAATACGCATGGGCCGCTCGTCGCCAGCGTCCGTGACGCGCTCAAGATCAGGCGCTACGTCCAGCTCCACTCGCTCGCCGATACCGAAAACGCCCCCTTCGCCGTGGCCCGCGGTGCGCCCGAGCCCTATGACGGCGTGGCGCAATTGTGGTGGGACAGCCTCGAAGACCTCGCCAGCAGCAGCCCCGAAGCGATTGCCGCCGGTGCGCTCCTGCTCGAAGACGAACGCAAGTTCATCGATCTCCCGCGCTCCCCCCTCTGGCTGGGGCAGGAACACGTGATCTTCTAGCTCCGAGCAGGGGTTCCCAACCCCGCTCATGCTGAGCTTGTCGAAGCATAAGGCGCAACAGTCGCGCCAACACCCTTCGACAAGCTCAGGGTGAGCGGGTTGTGGTGGAGGGTTCCGGCAGGACTATTGGGGCACGTAAGTCAGCGTCACCGAGCTTTCCCGGCCTGCCGCAATCGCTTCGGGTGCCAGATCGATCCGTTTGAACCGGTTCTGCGCATGCATCTGCACCTGATCGGTCAGGTGCACCGTGCCGCGCTTGTCGGGATCGATGAACTGGTTCTGCCCGCCCACTTCGGTGATCGTGTAGATCGCGGGCACGCCCGGGGTCAGCTCCATCATCCCCACCCAGCCTTCGCCGCCGTTCAGGGGGATCATCTTCGGCCCCAGACCAAGCTCGCCCCACAGCGCCTTGCCGCGTTCGTCGTCATCGGGCAGCGGCGGGCGGGCCGGGTCCTCGGCATCGTCGGTGAAGTATTTCCAGAAGATCGGCCGCTTCCACTCGGCCATCGCGGCAGAGCCGAACTGCGGCCGCACTGCCGCAATCGTGCGCCTGATCGTCTCGGCCACCACAGCCTCGCGCGGCCGCCCCGCAAGATAGTCGAACTCCACCGGCAGCCCTGCCGCCGGGCCCTGCAGAACGCGGTACAGCAGCGCGGTGCGGTATTTCTGATAGCGCTTGGCGTCGATGTCCTTCCACCACGTGCCCATCACCGGGCCGCACAACACCTCGGGCGCCGTCTCGAGCCAGGCGCGGAACAGCGTCAGCCCCGCCTTGTCATAGCGTTCGTCACCATCGCGGTCTTCATAGCGTCCGTTCCACGCGATCATCAGGTCGACCGCTTCCCGCACCTCGGGATCATCCGCGCTCGCCGCGGCCGCGCGCAAGAATGGCGCAAACATGGCAGGGGGCGCATTGGCCCGGTCGCGTGCGCCAAAAGCGTTCCAGATCTGGCGGTTGTAGCCCACCATATCGAGGAGCGTCGCGCCCTTTGATCCCGCCGCCAGCTTGGCTCCCAGCCAGGTGCGGAACGTCGCCCCCATCCGTGCGTCATCGCCCTCGCGGCTCCACGTGGTCGCCTTGCTGTTCCACGCATGGATCCAGCCCTGTTTAGGGTTCACCATGTGCGGCCGCTCGGCGGGCGAGAGGAAGCCCTGCCACTCGTACTCGCCGGTGCCGGGTGTGGGCAGGCGCGGATCGGTCCCGGGCGCGCGCCTGGGCATCATCCCCGTCTCCCAGAACCCGATTTCGCCGCCTTCATTGCCATAGCAAATGCCGAAATTGGTCGAGACCCGGCCCATCGCCGCGCCAAACTCGGCCAGGGAACGCGCCCGCTGCATATCAACGAACGCGGCCCAGTTCTCCAGCTCATGCCCGCGCATCGCAAAGCGCTGGGCATAGGCAACGCCGCCGGCCCGGTCCTCGCTCACCACCGGGCCATGCACCGTCCAGCGCAGAACGCGCACCACCGGTGCTGCGCCTTTGACGGCAATGGTCTGTGTCTGCCGCTCCATCTGCCGCCACTGGCCCTTGAACCAGTAGCGATCCGGGTTCTTAGGATCGAGCTTCTCGGCGAAAGTGTCGGTCGTGTCGCCATGGCCCGATGTCACCAGCCAGCCATGATGCGGCCCGCGCCCCATGATCGGCACGCCAAAGGCCGGGATCGTGAACCCCGCGCTGTCAAACCCGCCGCCGTGCAGATGGATTTCCGGCCCGTCCGCCGTCGCTTCCATCATGATCACCTTGCCGCTCGCGGTGCGCTGCGGTCCGAGCACGAGGCAGCGGCTGTGATCCTTGCCCGGTGCCGGGATCGGCTCGGCAGGCTTGGCACGCGGTGCCAGCGTCAGGAAGGTCGCCTGCGGCAGGGGCTGGGCAGGGGCCAGATCCTCGCCCGGCGGGATCACTGTCGGCGTCTCGGGATCGCGCACCGGCACCAGATCGTTGAACAGCTGCCGCCCCTTGGCCTCGCCATGCTGCAGGGTCATCGCCTGCAGATAGGCGAGGTTGGTCACTTCCGATCCGCCGCGCCCGCGTGGAAAGCTCGCAATCATGGCGAGGAAATCAGTCAGCACCCAGCGTTCGGGCTTCACGCCCCACTCAGTGAATTCATACGGTGTCCGATGCGCCGGGTCGGCCTCGATCTCGGCAATCGCGCGGTTCACCCCCGCCACATAGGCCGCGATCATCCGCTGATACTCGCCCCCAAGCGCACCATACATGCGCAGAAGCTCGGCCTTGTCTGGCAACCGCTGGCGCGAAACCACGTCGGAAGCCACCGCCGAAGGTCCGAGCACTTCGGCCAGCCGCCCCAAGGCCCGCCGCCGCGATTGCTCCATATCGGCCAGCCGGTCCTGCGCCTCGGCATAGCCCGCGCCAAAGAGCACGCTTTCCGATGTCTCGCCAAACACATGCGGCACGCCAAACCCGTCGCGGTCGATCCGCACGGACAGGGCAGGGGAGGGCGCCTCTTGCGCCGGCACTCCCGTCGGCAGCCCCGCCAGTGCGAGCGCCAGCATCCAGCGCCGCCGCGTCATGCCACCTCCTCCAGCGCGCGCGCATGCCGCACCAGCGCATCCCCGCCGATCCCGCGCATCCCCTGCGCGGCGAGCGAGGCAACCACCCGCGCCGGATCAAGCGCCTGCACCGCGATGCCCTCCGCCAGCGCGAGCGCCGCCGCCGTCCCAGCTGCCTGCCCCATCGCCATGCACTGCGGCATCCCCCGCACCGAGGCGAAGGCCGCCGGGTCTGCGCAGACCAGCCGTCCGGCAAACAGCAGGTTGGCGGGCGTATCCGGCACCATCGCGCGGAAGGGGATCGTGTAGTAATCGCCATCGGCCACGATCGCATCGTGGGTCATGTCCGCATCCCCGCGCATCACGTCGTCGATCGGGTTGTCGCAGGCCACGATGCCGTCCGCGGGCTTGGCCCCTGCGCGCAGATCGCGCGCCAGTATGCGGTGAACGGCCTCCAGCTTGCGCGTCTCGCGCACGCCCACCGTCGGCCCCAGTTCGCTCATCCGCGCAGCCTCGAAGCCCGGAACATGGCCCACCAGGAACTGTGCCAGCTGGTGGCACCTGCGCCGCCCCTCCTGCGTCGCGCGCGCCACGCCTTGCGGGTCGGTCCCGTCCACCCCCCGGATATGCACCGAATTGCAGAACACCGTGTCGCGGTGAAAACCCTTCATCAGATAGAGCTTGGCGAGATCGGGATGGAGCAGCCCCGCCGCGATCCCGGCGGCCGCCTCTTCCTCGAAATAGGGATCGCCCTTGGCAAACACGCGCGCCCAGTCCGCGCCCACCATCGAAAACGAGAGCGTCACCCCCATCATGTTGCCGCGCCCGTCGCCCACCATGAAAGGCACGCCCACGCGCGCCGAGGTATCGCCGTCGCCCGAACAGTCGATCACCATCCCCGCCTCGATCATCATCGGCCCGGTGCGGTCGGTGCATTCCACGCGGGCAATCCGCCCCTGTTCCAGCACCGGCGCGCCCGCAAAGGTGCCCAGATGCACCTCGACGCCGGCATCCTCCAGCATCTGGAACATCGCGAAAACAGCCGCTTCGTGGTCGTAGATCACTTCGGCTCCGAAGTTTTCCAGCGTGGAAGGCCGCACTTCGGCCATTGGCGGGTTCATCGCCAGCAACTGGTCGGTCAGCTCGCCAAACACGCCGCCGATGCTCCGCCCGGTCGGATAGCCTCCGCCCCAGGGCATGCCCGGGCAGAACGCCATCACGCCGCCGATCTTGCTGGTCCCCTCGATCAGCCGTACGGTTGCGCCCTGCCGCGCCGCGCCCAGCGCCGCGCCAAAGCCCGCCGTGCCCCCGCCGATCACCAGCACATCGGCCCGCAACTGCCGCACCATCATTCCCCCGAAACCTGTTCATGCACAGCAAACGCGATTTGTCGGTCTGGCGCAACCGCGCTTAAAGAGTGCGCGCAAGGTCTCCGCGAGTGAGGCCTATCCGGAGAGCCCAGACATGCCGTCCATCGCCGATCCCCTCGTTCTCCCCTGCGGCGCGGTCCTGCCCAATCGCCTCGCCAAGGCCGCGATGACCGAGGGGCTGGCCGATCCGCAAGGCCGCGCCACGCCCGAACTCGCGCGGCTCTATGGCCTGTGGGCCGATGGCGGCTCAGGCCTGCTCATCACCGGCAACGTCCAGATCGACCGCGACCACCTTGAACGCCCCGGCAACGTGATCATCCACGGCCCGCAGGATGAAGCCGCGCATGCGGGCCTGCGTGCCATGGCCAGCGCCGGAAGGCGCGCGGGCGGCCAAATCTGGATGCAGATCAGCCACGCCGGCCGCCAGACGCAGGTCACCGTCAACCCGCACCCCAAGGCGCCTTCCGCCGTCGCCGTCGGCCTCCCCGGCAAGCAGTTCGGCCTGCCCGAAGCGCTGACCGAGCCGGAGATCCTTGATCTGGTCGAACGCTTCGGCGTGGCGGCAGAAATCGCCAAGGCCACCGGCTACACCGGCGTCCAGATCCATGGCGCACACGGCTATCTGCTCTCGCAGTTCCTCAGCCCGCGTTCCAACTTGCGCAGCGATCAATGGGGTGGCAGCCTCGAAAACCGCGCGCGGATGCTCCTGGCCGTCGTCGCGCGCGTCCGTGCCGTGGTTGGTCCGGAATTCCCCATCGGCGTGAAACTCAATTCCGCCGATTTCCAGAAAGGCGGCTTCGCCTTCGAGGAAAGCGTGATCGTGGCCCGCTGGCTTCAGGATGCGGGCGTCGATCTCCTCGAAATCTCGGGCGGCTCCTACGAACAACCCGCGATGATGGACATTCAGGGCATGGAAGCCCCTGATGCGCCCCCACAAAAGGCGTCAACCGCCGCGCGCGAGGCCTATTTCGTCGATTTCGCCAAGACCATGCGCGCCTCGCTCACCATGCCGCTCATGGTCACCGGCGGCTTCCGCACCCGCCGCGCCATGAACACCGCGCTGGAGCAGGGCGGGGCAGACGTAATCGGCCTCGGCCGCCCGCTCTGCGTCGATACCGCAGGCCCCGCCAAGCTGCTGGCGGGCGCGGACGAACTCGACCGCTGGGAAATCAAGCTCAAGTTGCTCCCGCCGTGGCTCTCGTTCCTCGGCGGCCTGAAGATGATGCGCGCGGTCGAAGGCTTCGCCGTCACCTACTGGTACTACGCCCAGATCGACGCCATCGCCCGCACCGGCCGCGCCAATATCGGCATTTCGCCCTTCAAGGCGCTGCTTTCCATCCAGAATGCCGGCAAAGCCTGGCTCAAGGCGCGAAGGTGAGGGGGCTCACTTCCTGACGAACACGACCTTCCCGCCAAACAGCGTCATCATGCAGGTCATGTCCTTGAGGCTTGCGGTCGGCACCGCATAAGGATTGCGGTCCCACACAGCCACGTCCGCCAGCTTGCCCACCTCGAGCGAGCCCGTCTGCTTCTCGAGAAACAGCTGCCGCGCCGCCCAGATCGTGTGGCTCTTCATCGCGGTGTGGATATCCACCGCTTCCGCCGTGCCGAACGGTGCCTTGCCGAAGCGGTCGCCATCGGGCTCACGCGCCACGGATGACCACAGGCCATAGCGCGGCGCATAAGGCGTCACCGGATAGTCCGATCCGTCGCTGTAGAGGATGCCGCGCTTCACATAGGTCGCGTAGGGCATCATTCGAACGCTGCGTTCGGGGCCCCAGCCCGCCGCCAGCGCATCGCCGAGGAACCAAAGGAATTCTGCCTGCGCTTCGGGATAGCCGGAATCGTATGTCTTCTGCAGGTCCGCCATCACATCGATGGCATGGTCCGTTGGCAGATTGGCGTGGATCAGGCTGTGGCGCAGGCCCTGCTTCGGCCACTTCTTCAGCGCATCGGCATAGGCATCGACCACCGTATCGATCGCCCGGTCGCCGATGGCATGCGTGCCGATCGGCATGCCTTCCTTCGTGAACAGGTCCACCATCTGGCGGTAGACGTCGGCCCCCATCATCGGAAAGCCCGTGCCCGGATTGGCATGCGAAGCATCCGTCTCGAATGGCTTGTAGACCCACGCCGTGCGCCCCGCGCCCGACCCATCGAGGAAGATCTTCACCCCGCACACATCAAGGTTGCGGCCCTTGAGCGCGAGCAATTCCCGCTTGCGCTGGCGATAGTCGTCCACCGCCGCGCGCGCCGCCGTCATGTCGGTCTGCGCGAACGTCAGCGTGCAGACATGGACGTTCAGCGGCGCCTGCTTCGCGGCCGCGGCATAGACGTCCCACTGCAAACGGCCGGTGCGCGGGTCCTTGAAGCCTGTCAGCCCTTCGGACAGCGCGCCTTCGATCACATGGGTCAGCCCCTTGGCCCGCGTCGCTGCATCCACCGGCGGCACCAGCTTGTCGAGCACGTCCTGCGCGCTGTCATAGAGCACACCCGTCAGCGCGCCGCTGGCGTCCTTGTCAAAGCGCCCGCCCGCAGGATCGGGCGTCTTGGCGTCAACCCCCGCCAGCTTGAGCACCGCGCTGTTGACCAGCGTATAGTGCCCCGTCGTGTTCCCCAGCGCGACCGGATGCCCGCCCGAAACTGCGTCCAGTTCGGCCAGGCTCGGCGGGTGGTGCTCGGCAATGCGGCTCTCGTTCCAGCCCGATCCTGTCACCCAAGCGCCCGCCGACAATTCCGCCGCGCGTGCTTTCACCCGCGCGAGGAAATCGGCGACGGAGGAAGCCTCGCCCAGCTGCAAGTTGGCCACTTCATCGATCCCGCCTTCCAGCGCATGGGCATGGGCATCGATCATCCCCGGCGTCGCGGTCTTGCCCGCCAGATCGATCACTTTGGTGCGCTTGCCGATATAGGCGCGGATGGCCTTGTCGCTCCCCAGCGCGACAATCCGCCCGCCCCGGATCGCCATGGCCTGAACCACGCGGTCCTTGGCATCCACGGTCAGGATCGTCCCGCCGCGCAGCACGGTATCAGCCGGCGCGGTCTTCGCCCCCGCTGGTGACACCGCCAAAACCAGCGCCAGCGCGCCCGAAACCGCAATCTTCCGCATCACAATCCCCCCCGTCAGTCGCCCCACTCGGCAATCCGCACCGCCTCACGGCATCATGCGCTGCAATTCCTTCTCGCCGTCGAGGAACTGGTGCTTCAGCGCGCCGATCACGTGCAGCGCAAACAGCGCCCACAGCGCATAGCCCAGGATCTCGTGCGCTTCGCCAAAGCTGTCGTGCACGCTCTTCTTGGTCACTTCGTCCAGCCCCATCACCATGCTGATGCGCGGCCATTCGAACAGGCCGAACCACTGCATCGGATGGGTCGCGGCGTCCTTCCATGCCGAATCCATGATCCAGCCCGTCAGCGGCATCGCGAAGATGAAGGCATAGAGCGCCCAGTGCGCCGCATGGCTCGCCTTTACTTCCCACGGCTTGTAGCTGGCGGGGAGCGCAGGCGGGGTATGCGTCAGCCGCCACAAGAGCCGCATCACGGCAAGGCCCAGCACCGTCACCCCGATGGACTTGTGCGCATCGATCAGCGGCCGCACGTTCTCGTCGCCCACCGCTTCCCAGATGTTGGGCAGCAGCAGGTTCACCAGAATGCCCAGCGCGACGATCCAATGAAGAGCAATGGCTACGCCGCTGTATTTCTTGATCATGATAGTCTCAGCTCCGATCGGACCATTGCCGATTGTTCACGTACTTGCCCTTCAAACGCAATAGCCGGTTCAGGTTGCCAAGGCTATGGCCCGCCCCCATGCCGTCACTCAACGCCGTTCTACTCGCCGAGTCCCCGCGCTTCACACCGCGCCCGATCCCGCTGGTCAGCCGGCTGATCGGAATCGCCGCCCCGCTGCTGTTCATCCTGCTCACCGCGCAGGCGTTCTATCGGCAGGGCCTCGGCATGTGGTCTGTCGGCGTGGTCTATATCCTCTACGATACCGCGCTGCTGCTGTTCACGGCCTGGCAGATCCGCAAGCTGGTGGCCGATTCCAGCCGTCCGGTGCCCCACACGGCTGACGCGCCCTCCCTCGGCGTCATCGTCGCCGCGCATAACGAAGCCGGCGTCATCCACCTCACGATCAATCGCCTCCTCGCGCAGGCCCAGCCGCCCGAGGCGATCCTGATCGCGGACGATGGCTCCACCGACGCAACTCCGGCGGTCATGCTCGATACCTATGGCCTCGCCGCCCCCTGCATCGGCGGCATGGCCGAGACGGTGATCGGCGCGACCCGCCTGCAGTGGCTGCGCCTGCCCCATGGCGGCAAGGCCCGCGCGCTCAATCAGGCGCTGCAGCACGCGCGCACCGATGTCGTGCTCACCGTCGATGCCGATACCCTGCTGGAGCCGGGCGCGATTGCCGCCATGCGCACCGCCTTCCTGCGCGATCCCGCGTTGGTGGCCGCCACCGGCGTGCTCCAGCCGATCTGCGGTCCGTCGCTTTCGGGCCGCCTGTTCGAATGGTTCCAATCCTACGAATACGTGCGCAATTTCCTCTCGCGCCACGCATGGATGCAGCTCAACGGCCTGCTGCTGATCTCGGGCGCCTTCGCCGCCTTCCGGCGCGAGGCGGTGCTCGCCGTCGGCGGGTTCGATCCCGATTGCATGGTCGAGGATTACGAACTGATCCACCGCCTCCACCGCCATTCCAACGATCACGGCCTTGGCTGGCAGGTCAGCGTCGTCGGCGGCGCACTCGCCCGCACCGATGCCCCCGCCACTATCCGCGGCTTCCTCAAGCAGCGCCAGCGCTGGTTCGGCGGCTTCCTCCAGACGCAGTACTGGAACCGGGACATGGTGGGCAACAGCCGCTACGGCCTCGTCGGCACGCGCATGCTGCCGGTGAAAGCGCTCGATACGCTCCAGCCGATCTACGGCCTCGCCGCCTTCGCGATCCTCATCTTCCTTGTCGCGACGGGCCGTTTCTATCTCGCCTTCCCGATCCTCCTCGTGATGGTGGCCAAGATCGTGATCGACCTCACCTTCCACCTCTGGTCGCTCGGCATCTACAAGCGCTGGACCGGCCGACGCGAGGGCCTGCGCTTCGGCCCCGCACTCATCGCCGCGCTGCTTGAGCCCTTCAGCTTCCAGCTCCTGCGCCACGCCGGCGCCGCGCTCGGCTGGTACGCCTTCCTCACCGGCAGCCAGACCTGGACCCGCGCCACCCGCAGCGCGCTGGAGCATCAGGCCTGAAGAGCGGGCGCACCGCGGGCTTGCGCTGACCCCCGCCCTTGGGCAAGTCCTTCCTGATGCGGGGACAGGGGCACGCGCGCGGAATGATCGTCGGAATTGATCTTGGAACCACCAACAGCGCCATTTCCGTCTGGCAGGACGATGCACCGCAGCTGATCCCCAATGCGCTGGGCGAAATGCTCACGCCCTCGGCGGTCTCGGTCGGCCGCGACGGCACGACTTATGTCGGGGCGGCTGCGCTCGACCGGCTGGCGACTCAGCCAGAAAGCACCGCGACCAGCTTCAAGCGCTACATGGGGACGGAGCGCAAGTTGCGGCTCGGCAAGAAGGACTGGCGGCCGGAGGACCTCTCCGCGCTGGTCCTGCGCGCGCTGTGCGACGATGCTGAGGCCTACCTCGGCACCCGCCCGACTGAAGCGGTGATTACCGTCCCTGCCTATTTCAACGACCGCCAGCGCAAGGCAACGCGCCATGCGGGCGAGCTTGCCGGCCTCACCGTGCGCCGCCTGATCAATGAGCCGACCGCCGCCGCGCTCGCCTTCGGCCTGCAGGATCAGGAAGACCGCGAGCCCTTCCTCGTGTTCGATCTTGGCGGCGGCACGTTCGACGTCTCGATTGTCGAAAAGTTTGAAGGCGTTGTCGAAGTGCGGGCCTCGGCGGGTGACAACAGGCTCGGCGGCGATGATTTCAACACCGCGCTCGCGGCCCGCATGCGCCCGCTGGTCGATCCCGAAGGCCGGCTGGAAAAGCTCGACGCCCGCCAGCGCGAGGCGATGCTCCACCGCGCTGCCGAAACCGCCCGGCGCCAGCTCTCGGTCGAGGACAAGGCCACCTTCGCTGTCGTGATCGGCGAAGACCGCCTGACCGCGGAAGTCTCTGCCGACATGTTCGAGGCTGCCTGTGAAGACCTGCTGCGCCGCCTGCGCGAGCCCGTCGCGCGGGCCTTGCGCGATTGTGCGTTCGATGTGGCGGAACTGGGCGATATCGTCCTCGTCGGCGGGTCCACCCGCATGCCCATCGTGCGCAAGGCGATCACGCGCATGTTCGGCCGCTTCCCGAACAGCAATGTCCACCCGGATCACGCGGTGGCGCTGGGTGCCGCGATCCAGGCGGGCCTGCTCAGCCGCGATGCCGCGCTTGATGAGATCCGCATCGCCGATGTCTGCCCCTTCACGCTCGGCGTCGATTCGGTCGAACGCGATTCGCGCGGCGGCATGCAGCACGGCGTGTTCTCGCCGATCATCGATCGCAACACGCCCGTCCCCGTCAGCCGGGTCAGCAACTACCGCACCGTGCAGGACAACCAGAAGGAAATCCTGTTCAACATCTATCAGGGCGAGGCGCGCGAGGTTTCGGGCAATATCCACCTTGGCGCGATCAAGGTACCGGTCCCGGCGCGCCCGGCGGGCGAAGCGGGGGCAGACGTGCGCTTCAGCTACGATAGCAGCGGCCTGCTCGAAGTGGACGTGACTGTCCACGAAACCGGCGTCACCCGCACTCTGGTGATCGCGGGCGAGGCAGAGACGCTGACCGACCGCGAAGTTGCCGCGCGGCGCGATGCGCTGGCCAAACTCAAGTTCCATCCGCGCGAGGATGCCGAGAACGTTGCGCTGATGGCCCGCGCCGAACGCATCTACGAGGATTTCGTGGGCGAGGAGCGCCGGATGATCGGCCAGTGGATCACCGATTTCGCCGGCGCGCTCGATAGCCAGGATCCCCGCCGGATCGCCGAGGCGCGCGGCCTGCTTCAGCAGCAGCTGGAGGCGGCCAGCGGAAATTCGCTGCTGTGACGCCCTCCGCCGCGCTCCGGCACCTTGGGCTGCGCGCCGGCGCGGATGTCCCCGCCATCCGCAAGGCCTATGCCGCGCTCTACAAGGCAATGGACCCGGATGCCGATCCGGAAGGCTACGCGCGTCTGCGGCAGGCCCGCGACATTGCCCTGCGCGCCGCCAAGGTCGCCGCTGCCCCGCCGCCGCAGCAGCCGGTCGAAGCGGCGGACGTGCCCGAAGAAACCGCCGCGCACCCGGCCGAGCCGTGGCTCTATGGAGCGCCCACGCTGGCGCACCCGCAGGCGGCGGACCTGCCGCTCCTCAATGCAGGGGCGGTGCCCCATGCCGAACCCGCTGTGCTCACGCCGCAGCCGATCCACGCCCCCGCGACCCCCGCAGCCGCCCTGCGCGCGCTCGCCGGTCCGCCGCTCATCGAAAGCGCCCAGCCGCTGCGCGCCGATGTCGGCTATCTCGCCCACCCCGATGGCGATCTGGCGCGGCTGCTCCACGATCCTGAGGCGGAGCTTGGCCCGCTGACCGACGAGCAGGATGCCTTCGCCCAGCGCTGCTTGCGAGTGCTGCTCGCCGAAGCGGCCACCGCCGATCTTACCCGCCATGCGCGGATCGAGGAGTGGCTCGCTGATCTCCTCGCTGAAACCTGGCCCCGCAGCGCGCCGCTTCTGCGCCCCAGTGCCGAAGCGTTCGGCTGGGAGAACGAACGCGGCCAGATCACCGAGCGACCCTCGATCGCCTGGCTCAACGCGCGCCTGCGCGGGCTGCGCTTCCAGGACAAGGTGACCGAGCCCGATCACCAGCTTCACAAGGCCTGGACCGAACTGACGCGCCCGGGCAGCGCCACCGTGATCGACAGGTTCCGGGTCAAACGCGCCGAAATCAACCAGCTTCTGGAGGGCGTGCGCAAGCACTTCCCCGAACTCGAAAACCACTTCCCACGCGAACGCGTGGTTTCGTGGGGCGACGGCGCGGCGGCGCGTGGGCAGGGCTTCGGCGTGTTCCGAATCTTCGGCACCGGCTTCACCTTCAACTCTGGCTACGCGATCTCGGTGGTCGTCGGCTTGCAGATCCTGATGGCCGTGCTGCGCGGCATCGCGCCCGATCCCGTTGCGCCGCCCGCCAACGTGTTCGGCCCGCCAGCTGCCCTCGCATCGCCCGATCCGCAGTTCATCATGATCCGCGACAGGGCGCTTGCAGAAGTGTTCGGTCAGGGCACCACGATCGAGCGGCTGCGCGAACAGCAGGCCAGCCTCGCCTCGGATTTCGAAGACCGCATCCGCGCCTCGCGCCGGGAAGGCCGCAGCGAAGTTGGTGTGATGGCCGATGTGCTCGAATATGTCCGGCTGCGCGCCCAGCTCGATGGCCGCAATGCGCAAGGCCCGATCCTGCGCAAGACAGTCGCCCTTCGCCTCGCGATGCTCGACGCCGCGAGCAAGCAGGGCCCCGATCTGTGCATGCGCGTGCTCAAGATGGAGAAGATGCAAGACCTCGTCGTGCCGGATGAAATCCGCACCAGGGAACGCGCCCTGGCAGCCGAAATGGTCGAGAAGGGCCTGCTCGCGGCGCCAAAGCCGCCCTCGGTCACCAGCGCGCGGATTCCGGGGGCGCTCATCGGCAAGGTCATCACTGTAACCGGCCTGCCGGAAAAGCGCGTGCGCGATGCGATCAGCAACAGCGGCAGCCCCTCGGATCAATGCAAGGTCACCCGAGCCCTGCTGCGCGCCGCGCTCGATGGGCAAGGCGGCGCAGAAGGAACTGCACTGCTGCGCGTGCTCTAGCGGCGGCCACCATCCCCCTTGCCAGTAGCGCCTCAACCCCGCACGATGTGGAGGCTTATTGGGGGAGGGCAGTCCATGGCATCACTGGCAATCACGCGGCGCGGTTTCATCGGCTCCGGCGGTGCGCTCACGCTGGCCGGCATCTCGCCCCGCGCCATGGCCGCGGTGCTCGATCCAGCGCCCACCCGTATCTACAAGGGTGCGCGCATCCACACGCTCGATCCTGCGATCCAGTCCGCCGATGCCATCGCCATTGCAGGCAGCCGCATCGTCGGCGTCGGCACCTGGGACGATCTCAAGTCGCTTGCCACCTCTCGCACCGAAGTGATCGATCTGGGCGGGCAGACCATCGTCCCCGGCTTCAACGATGCGCACCTCCATGCGGTGGGCGAAAGCCTCCTCGGCGATGTGCTTGTCGGCAATCCGTTCGAGGTCGAGTTTTTCACCATCGACCGGATCGTCACGCTGCTGCGCGATCGCGCGGCGCAAACCCCGCCGGGTCGCCTCGTGCGCGGCGAGTTTTACGACGATACCAAGATCAAGGATGGCCGCCCCCTCGTCATGGCCGATCTCGACCGCGTTTCCACCACGCACCCGGTGATCGTCACCCACCGTGGCGGGCACACCGGCGTGGTCAATGGCTATGCGCTGAAGAACGCCGGGATCACCCGCGATACGCCCAATCCCTTCGGCGGCACCTATGACCGTGATGCCAATGGCAATCTCACCGGCCGCCTCACCGATGCCGCGCTCAATTTCGTGCGCGATGCGGCGAAGGAGCCCGATCTCACCCCCGAACAGCTGCGCGCCCGCGCCATTGCCGGCCAAGCCAAGATCAGTTCCGAATTCGTCCGCTACGGCCTCACCAGCGTGTGCCACACCGCGCCGGGACTCGTCGGCGGGAGTACCGGCCTCGCCGACGATTTCGCCGCGATCCAGCAGATCCGGCGCGAAGGCAAACTGCTCCACCGCGTGACGTACGAAACCTCGGGTGCCATGCTCGATGCCATGATCGCCAATGGCGTGCGCACCGGCTTCGGCGATGAATGGATCCGCTTCGGCGCCACTGCCGAGCAGTTCTCCGACGGCTCCTTCTCCGAACGCACGATGTCGCGCGCCACGCCCTATCCGGGCCGCACGCCGGCTTATTACGGCAATATCATGCAGACGCAGGAGGGCCTCGATGCCCTTGTCGAAAAGCAGATGCGCGCAGGGATACAGCCCAATTTCCACGCCAACGGCGATGTCGCCATCGGCATGGTGCTCACCGCCTACGAACGCGGCATGAAGCTCCTCGGCCCCGCCGACCGCCGCCCCAAGATCACCCACTGCACCAATGTCTCGCCGCAACTTGTCGGCCGGATCAAGGCCTTGGGCGCGGTCCCGGCGCTGTTCACCAGCTACGCCTACTACAATGCCGACAAGTTCCATTTCTACGGCGCGGAGATGATGGAACACATGATGGCCTACCGCATGATGATCGACGCGGGCGTCCCCGTCTGCGCCGGCTCCGATTTCCCGCCAGGGCCGTTCGCGCCGCTCATGGGCCTCCAGGGCATGGTCACGCGCAAGGGCTGGAACGGGGAGATCTGGGGCGCCAGCCAGAAGATCTCCGTGATGGAAGGCTTGCATGTCCTCAGCGCCAACGGCGCGCACGCCTCGTTCGAGGAAGACCTCAAAGGCACCCTCAGCCCCGGCAAGCTGGCCGACATGGTGATCCTCGACGGCGATCCTGCCAGCGTGGACCCCGAAAAGATCAAGGATATCCGCGTCCAGCAAACGCTTGTCGGCGGCGACGTGAAGTACAAGGCATAAGGACCCGCACATGACCTACCGCGTCGAATTCGTCGAACGCACCGGCCTCCAGCTTCTCGAAAGCAGCCGAGGCCACGCGCGCTACCGCATGCCGCTCGCCGGGAATGAGAACCACGTCGGCGTGATGTACATGGGCGCCTTCACCGTGCTGGCCGAGGCGACTGCCGCGATCCCCGGCATCTCGATCCTCGATACCGCGCGGTTCTACCCGATCATCAAGGACATAGCGGTCGCCTTTCACAAGATGGCTGCAACCGACGTCTTCGCTGAATTCAGCCTCGATGAACCCGCGCTCGAAGGCCTTCTCGCCGATCTCGAACGCAAGGGCAGCGCGGGCTATTTTGCCGAGTTTCCGATGCTCGACGCGAATGGCATCGTGGTCGCCACCGGCAAGGTCACCGTGAAATTGCTCTCCCACGATTGGAAGAAAGCCTGATGCGCCGTTTTCGCCTGCTCGCCGCCGCTGCGCTTGCCGCTCTCGCCGCACCGGCCCTCGCCGCCGATCCCGCACCCTTCGATGCCGTTCGCGGCGACAGGGCAGGGGGCTGGACTGCGCAGAGCCGCTCCGAAGTCATGGCTATGAACGGCATGGTCGCGACCAGCCAGCCGCTTGCCGCCGAAGCCGGACTTGAAGTGCTCCACGCCGGCGGCAATGCCTTCGATGCCGCGGTTGCCACAGCCGCCGCGATCAACGTGGTGGAGCCCGAAGCGACCGGCATCGGCGGCGATATGTTCGTCATCGCGTGGGTCGCCAAGGAAAAGCGCCTCGTCGCGCTCGATGCCGCGGGCCGTGCGCCCAGCGGTGCCAGCCTTGAACGCTACCGCAAGATGTTCGGCGCGGCGATGCCGGAGGAAGGCATCCACACCGCGCTTGTCCCCGGCGCGGTCGATGGGTGGTCTGTGCTGCTCGCGCGCTACGGCAAGCTCGGCATGGCGCAAGCGCTCCAGCCCGCTATCCGGATTGCCGAGCAGGGTTTCCCGCTCACCGAACGGATCGGCGGCGAATGGCAGGTCAGCGCCAAGCTGCTGGCGAAGGATCCGGACTCGGCCAAGACCTATATGCCCGGCGGCAAATCGCTCGGTTGGGGAGATATCTTCCGCAATCCCGATCTCGCCAAGGCCTTCCGCCTCATCGCCAGCGGCGGGCGCGATGCCTTCTACAAAGGGCCGATTGCCGAGGCGATTGTCGCCAAATCCCAAAGCCTTGGCGGCGGTTTTGCATTGAAGGACTTCGATACGATCCACGCTCGCTGGGTCGAACCGATCAGCACAACGTATCTGGGCTACACCATCCACGAAATGCCGCCGAGCACGCAGGGTTTCGCCGTGCTCCAGATCATGAACATGCTCGAAGTCTGCCCGGCCAAACTCGGGCTCGATCCCGCCAAACTCGGCCCGCGCTCCGCCGATTACTGGCACCTGATGGTCGAGGCCAAGAAGCTCGCCTACGCCGATCTCAAGCGCTTCAATGGCGATCCGGACTATTCCGCGATCCCCGTCGCCCGCCTCGTTTCGAAGGAATACGCCGCGCAGCAATGCAGCCGGATCGACATGAAAGAGGCCGCCGCCATCGGCCCCGATGCGCCTGCGCTGGGCGGCACCGCCTATATCACGACGGCAGACAAGGACGGCAACGTCGTCTCGCTGATCTACTCGGTCTATGATTTCTTCGGCTCCGGCATCACCGTGCCCGGCTACGGCTTCACGCTGAGCAACCGCGGCAATGCTTTCTCGCTCGATCCCGCCAGCCCCAACGCCTTGGCCCCGGGGAAGCGCCCGTTCTACACGATCATCCCCGGCTTCGTGACGCAGGACGGCAAGCCTTACTATTCGTTCGGCGTGATGCAGGGCGGCCAGCAGGCGCAGGGGCAGGCACAGGTCCTCGCCAACCTCCTCGCCTTCGGGGCCAATGTGCAGAGCGCCAGCGACGCCGCGCGCTTCAACCACAGCCAGCAGTCGAACGTGCTGCGCCTCGAAAGCGGCCTCTATGATCTCGTCGGCACCGATCTCGCCGCGCGCGGCCACAAGGTGATGCGCGACGATGGTTCGGAAATGGGCGGCTATCAGGGCATCATGATCGATCCGAAAACCGGCGCCTACCGCGCCGGTTCGGACCACCGCAAGGACGGCATGGCGGTGGGGTACTAGGAGCGCGGACCCCAAACCCACCTCCAAACCTCGTCATTGCGAGGAGCGAAGCGACGAAGCAATCCAGAGCGGTCGTGCCTGACGCTCTGGATTGCTTCGCTACGCTCGCAATGACGATAGTGGGGGCAGGCAGCCCTTACGCCGCGTCCAGCGCTGTGCCCAGATCGGCGAGGATATCGTCGATATGCTCGATCCCGATCGAAAGCCGCACATAGCCCGGCGTCACGCCGCTCGCGGCCTGCTCTTCCACGGAAAGCTGCGAATGCGTGGTCGAGGCCGGATGGATCGCAAGGCTGCGCGCATCGCCAATATTCGCCACGTGGTAGAACAGCCCCAGCGCATCGATGAAGCGCTTGCCCGCTTCGGCCCCGTCCTTGAGTTCGAAGCCGACCAGCCCGCCCTGGCCGCGCGTCAGGTACTTGGCGGCAAGGTCCGCCGCCCGGCCTGTCGCAACCGAAGGATGGATCACCGAAGCCACCTTGGGATGCGCCGCAAGGAACGCCGCCACCTTCACCGCGTTCTCACAGTGCCGCTCGATGCGCAGCGGCATCGTTTCCAGCCCCTGGATCAGCTGGAACGCGCTCATCGGCGAGAGCGCGTTGCCCAGATCGCGCAGCAGCACCACGCGCGCGCGGATGATGTAGGCAATCGGCCCCAGCGGCTTGATGTCGCGCGCCCAGACGGCGCCGTGATAGCTGGCGTCCGGCGTGTTGAGGTGCGGCTGGCGTTCGGGGAAGGCTTCCCAGTCGAAGTTGCCGCCATCGATGATCAACCCGCCGATCGAGGTGCCGTGCCCGCCGATGTACTTGGTCGCCGAATAGACCACAATCGCCGCGCCATGCTCGAACGGCTTGATCAGCAGCGGCGCTGCGGTGTTGTCCATGATCAGCGGGATGCCGTATTCACGTCCGATCGCGGCCACCTCGGCAATCGGAAAGACCTCCAGCTTCGGATTGGGCAGCGATTCGGCATAGTAGGCGCGCGTCTTGTCATCGGTCGCGCGGCGGAAGCCTTCCACGTCCGCCGGATCGACGAACCGCGTCTCGATGCCCAGATCGCGCAGCGTGTTCGCCAGCAGGTTCCAGGTCCCGCCGTAGAGGTTGGTCGAGGCGACGATATTGTCGCCCGCCTTGGCAAGGTTGAGGATGGCGAGCGTCGTCGCCGACTGGCCGGACGAGACTGCCAGCGCCGCCACGCCGCCCTCGATCGCGGCCATGCGCTGTTCCAGCACATCGGTCGTCGGGTTCATCAGCCGGGTGTAGATGTTGCCCAGTTCCTTGAGCGCGAAGAGGTTCGCGGCGTGCTCGGTCGAATGGAACTGGTACGAGGTCGTCTGGTGGATCGGCACCGCGACCGAGCCGGTCGTCGGATCGGCGCGCCAGCCGGCGTGGAGGGCGAGGGTTTCGGGCTTGGCTTTGCTGAGGTCGGTCATCGGGGCATCCTGCTCTGGAAGGTTATGGTTATAGTCAATCAATTTGGTGGAGTTTTCAAGCGACGATAGAGCACGCTGTCCGCCGTCTTGCGCAGCGGTTCCCAGCCGGGCAGGCGCGTCGCCGGATCGATCCGGATCACCCACAGGAAGCGCGCCGCGCGCGGGATCGCGGCGACCACTGCGGGCAGGGCGGGCGAATCGCCGCAGGGCTCCATGAACGTGATCGTTGAAGGGTCCCGGTCAAACGGGGCAAGGCGCGGATTGTGGATGCTGATCAGCTGTCCGCTCGGCAGCTGCCACTGCCCGTTGTCAAACAAGTGCCGCCGCGCCAGGCCATAACCCATGATGTGCCGCCGCCGGTCGGTGTTCCAGCCGTTGCACTCGTCGATATAGAGCGAGACGAGGTTCACCCCGCGCGGTGCCGCTTCGATCGCGGTCAGCGTCTCGGCAAACTGGTTGCCGGCCAGCGCCATGCTCGCAGTGTTGGTGGCCAGCCGCGCCCCGGAGAATACGAGACCGCCGATCAGCAGCCAGCGCGTCAGCCGCGGATCGACGTGTTCGCCCGGAGCGCTGGCCAGCACCAGCAGCGCCAGAATCACCGGGCCCAGCCGCATATCGGCAAAGCGCGATCCCATGATCGTATCGGGCATCAGCAGATAGAGCCCCAGCAGCGCAAGCGCCGCGGCCATCAGCCCCCAGTTCACCGCGAAGCCGCGCGTGCGCAGGCTGATATAGAGCACCAGCGCGATCACCCCCGCGCAGGCTGCATCCCATCCCAGCCAGCGATCCGCCATCGCCATGATCAGCCAGACGATCTTGCGCGGTGCGTCGTTATTGGCCAGCAGCGCGATGGCTTCCTTGCCCGGCCGCTGCGTCAGCACGCCGATGATCGGGCCAAGCAGCAGCGGCGCGGTCATCAGGCCCGTCGCGATCACCGTGGTTGCGAAACCCTTGCCGCCCCCCGGACCGCTGCGCCAGTTCGCCACCAGTGCGGTCATCCCCGCCACCAGGCTGAACACCGCCCAGCCGACGAGATGGCACACCCACAGCAGGAACCCGATCGGCACGAACAGCGCCGTGCGCAGCACCGGCCGCCGCTCCAGCGCAATCCACAGCGCCATGGCGTGGAAGGCCAGCGCGATCGAAAGTGCGAAATTGGCGAAACCGTAGAGATAGGGCAGCGAGATCGCGAGCGGCAGCGCATAGAGCGCGTTCACTCCGATCCGCCCGTGTGCTGCGCGCGAAAGCAGCAGCATGCCCGAAACCGTCAGCGGCGGAATCGATCCGACGATGAGGTGCACCGCCGGCTCCAGCCCCATGACCGGCGCAAGCAGCTGCACCAGCAGATCGACGCCGAGGTTGGGCAGCAGCCCCCATTCGAAGCTGTACCAATTGCGGAGTACTTCGGATCGGCCGGCATCGAGCTGCACCGCATAGCGCGCGATGTGTCCGCCAAGATCGATCAGCGGCAGCACCGGCGCCGCAATCGCGGGCAGGGCGGCCAGCGCGCTGAGCAGGAGAATAAGTGCCAGCTCGCCCAATGGCCTTTCGCGCGCCGCTGCGCTGCGCGTATCAACCAGTACCGAGAACGGCCATACCCTCATCCCATCCGCCTTTACGGTCGCTCCGGCGCTGCTGTCAAAGGGTGCTGGGCACCGCGCAAAACTGCGGCGCGATGGCAGATCAGGCGGCCCCGCGCGACATGCCCTTGAGGACAATTGCAGGGGCGCTGATCCGGGTGAAGATTAAATGTGTGTAAGGAAGCCTGTCCATGGCCGCCAAGCCGCGTTTGTCGGTTGCCGGTCCGGATTTTTCGTCATAATCGTTCGGCAGTTTTGAACTGTCCCAGTTTCGTAGAGGAGTGGCCATGAGCAATTTGAGAGGATACCTCGGTCTGATCGCCCTGTCTGCCGCCCTGGCGGCTTGCGGCGGCAAGAAGGAAGAAGCTGCGGCGCCTGCCGAAGCTCCTGCTGCGGCCGCACCGGCTGCTGATGCTGCGGCGCCTGCTGCGGCTACCAAGGTTGCCGCCGACGCGACCGACACCCTCGACGGCACCAAGTTCGCCGACATGAAGGGCGATGCGGCTGCGGGTGAGAAGGTGTTCACCCAGTGCAAGACCTGCCACGTGATCGATCCGGGCGTGAACCGCATCGGTCCGTCGCTGCACGGCATCATTGGCCGCAAGGCTGGTCAGATCGCCGGCTTCTCCTATTCGAGCGCGAACAAGGAAAGCGGCATCACCTGGACGCCCGAGAAGCTTTACCAGTATCTGGAAAAGCCCGCCCGCGTCGTCCCCGGCACCAAGATGGCCTTCGCCGGCCTCGCCAAGGGCCAGGACCGCGCGGACGTGATCGCCTACCTGACCAGCGCGACGAAGTAAGCCTCGCTGCTCTCAGCACAGAAAGAGCGCCGCTCCCGGAAGGGGGCGGCGTTTTTTTGTTGCGGGTTTGGATGGGGCTAAAGTGGGCGTTACCTCCGCTCGCGAGCATGCGTGGTTCGGTGGCCGCTTTCCCCCAGACATCGACATTCCAGTCTCAGTGTCGGAACTCTGTTTATGGCAACAGGGGTCATACCACGCGCGCTGCGCGTACACACCGCTTGGATCCCGTTGAACAACAATCCGTGACATAGGCCGAGACACGGCGTAGGGCGCCGCGATGTCGGTGCAGCCACGCCGCCACGCCGGTTGTGTTTGCAGGCGTGGGCGTCGCTCGCCATCAGATGCATCCTAGCGGATTGCGATCCCATCGCACGGGAAAGCAAGCGCCCCCCTTCGGAGACGACCCCGTTTATGGCAGGTTACAAGGAACCCGGGCTCGAGGCCCGGCGCGCGGCGGCAGCGTCTGCGCGAGAACAGGCACTCGCAAAGCTCAAGGCACGAGCCCCGCTGGATCCCGCAGCGCAGGCCGAACGCATTGCCGCGGCTGAGGCGCGTGAGAAAATCCAGGCCGAAAAGCGCGCGTTGCTCGCCGCGAAAAAGGCGCAGGAACTTGCCGACAAGGCGGAGCGCGCTGCCAAGGTAGCGCCTGCACTTACCGAAGCGGAGCGCAAGGCGGCTCGGGACGCAAAGTATGCGGCCCGCAAGGCTCGCAAGAAGTAGCGCTTGAAAAATACTGCCAAAGCCAACGGCCTTTCCGCTTTGAATGCCGACGAGCACCTCGTCGACACCGCCTTCGTTCCGGATGGAAGCCGGCTCCGCCTCATCCGGAATGGGACTGATTTCGCGATCCTTCTCGACGACAATGAATTGATGAGCACAGACCTTTCGGCCTCGGAAGGTGTGCTCGCCAGCGCGGTCTGCGCCGAACTCGGCGGCCGCGACCCGGTTCACATGCTCATCGGCGGCTACGGCATGGGTTACACGCTGCGATCCGCTCTCCGGACGCTCGGACGCGATGCTGAAGTGACGGTTGCGGAAATCGTGCCGAAGATCGTTGAGTGGGCGAAAGGACCCATGGCGCGCATCACCGATGGGTGCCTGGATGACCCGCGCGTGCAACTGGTGCAGGACGACGTTGCCTTTTTGATTGAATCCGCGGCGCAAGGTTACGATTGCATCCTGCTCGACGTCGACAACGGACCAGAAGGCCTGACGCGCCGGGCGAACGATTGGCTCTATTCCCGGGAAGGGGTAGCGGCCGCATGGTCCGCTCTGAAGGAGGGCGGAATTCTCGGCGTCTGGTCTGCGTCGCACGACGACAGATTTGCTGGAGCACTCGCCCGCAGCGGCTTCGCTGTCACGGTGATCGAGACCGATCGGGGGCCGGGTTCGTCCCCGACCGGGCAAGACGAACGGCATGTGATCATAATGGCAATCAAGCGCGGGTAACGCGGCGCGGCGGATGCCCTCTAGCGCGTCCGATATCACTTGATGATCCGGTCTGGTTTGACGGCACATCACAGAGTCGAGCATTCGGGAAACCTCGGCACGGAATGATGTGGTCGACCGGGGTGCGACGCGCACGGCGTTGCCGGATGAACTGCGCACCTGTGGTGCTCGATGTGCTGAAGCCCGATCAGCCGCAGTAGTGGGCACCGCCCTCGCGTTCCTTGTCTTCGGTGCTTGACGCGATCCTTGAAGACTGTTCAGATTTCCAACCGTTGGGGTCCTCTTTCGCGGGACACTCGCAGAAACGGAGTTTTTCCATGTCCGTGGTGCTGACAGTCAATCGCCGCAAGCGGACGGTGGATGCCGATGCCGACAAGCCTCTGCTGTGGGTCCTGCGTGAGGATCTCGATATGCCCGGCACCAAGTTCGGCTGCGGTGCGGGCCTGTGCGGGGCCTGCACGGTGCTGCTCGATGGTTAGGCGGTCCGCTCGTGCCAGACACCGATTGCAGAAGCCGCGGGCAAGCAGATCACCACGATCGAGGGCGTGACCGCGCTGCCGGCGGGGCAGAAGGCGGTCGATGCGTGGACCCGCATCGATGTTCCGCAGTGTGGCTATTGCCAGGCCGGGCAGATCATGTCGGCGACTGCGCTGCTCACCACGAACCCGAAGCCGAGCGCGGAAGACATCCTGCTGGGCATGAACGGCAATATCTGCCGCTGCGCGACGTATGTGCGGATCGAGCGGGCCATCCGCGAGGCCGCCGGACTGGAGACCAAGGCATGAGTGCGATCACCGGCAAGGTGGCATTGAGCCGCCGCTCGTTTATCGCCGCCTCGCTGGCTGGCGGGGCTGCGCTGACTTTCGAGGCGAAGATCGCGCTTGCGGCGGGGCCCGGCGTGCCGGATGCGACCGTGCTCAACGCGTTCATCCGCATTCTGCCGGACAACAGCGTGATCATCGGAGCGAAAAACCCCGAGATCGGGCAGGGCATCAAGACTATGCTGCCGATGCTGCTGGCGGACGAGCTCGACGTGACCTGGGAACAGGTGAAGATCGAGCAGACCGACGCCAACGAGAAGGCCTATGGCCCGCAAGTGGCCGGTGGAAGCACCGCGACGCCCATGAACTGGCTTCCGGCGCGGCAGGCCGGCGCGGCTGCGCGGGCGATGCTGGTGGGGGCGGCTGCGGCGCAATGGAGCGTGGACGCGGCAAGCCTCAAGACCTCCGCCGGGCGGGTGATCCACGCGGCGAGCGGGCGCAGCGCGACATATGCCTCGCTCGCCAAGGCGGCGGCAGCGCAGCCAGCGCCGGATCTTGCCAAGGTGGCGCTCAAGAAACCGGATGAATTCCACATCATCGGCACCCCGAGGAAGGGTGTCGATACGCCGAAGATCGTGCGCGGGGAGCCCCTGTTCGGCATCGATACGCGGCTGCCGGGGCTGCTCCATGCAGCCATCGTCAAGTGCCCGGCGATTGGCGGGACGCTGGTGAGCCATGACGCTTCGGCGGTGAAGGCAGCGCGCGAGGTCGTGGCCGTGGTTCCGATCAGCAGCGGCCAGTGCCCGGCAGGCAAGCAGGATGCGGTGGCGATCGTCGGCACCTCGTGGTGGGCCGTGCAGAAGCTGCGCGACAAGCTGGTGGTGCAGTGGGATATCGCCGCGCAGCAGGGCTTTTCTACCGAGCTTTATGCCAAGCAGGCCGCCGAGGCGCTGGCCAAGGCGCCCGACGCCACGGTGTTCAAGGCAGGCTATGCCGATGCGGCACTCGCCAAGGCCGCCAAGGTGATCACCGGCGATTACAGCTATCCCTTCCTGGCCCACGCCACGCTCGAGCCGCAGAACTGCACCGCGCTGTGGCATGCGGACGGCACGGCGGAGTTCTGGGCGCCGACCCAGAACCCCGGCAATGGCCGCAAGGACGTGGCGGCGATGATGGGCATCGCGCCGGAGGCGATCACCATCCACATGACGCGAATCGGCGGCGGCTTCGGCCGGCGGCTGATGAACGATTACATGGTCATGGCTGCGCAGGTCGCGAAGGCTGTGTCGGGGCGCCCGGTCAAGCTGCTGTTCGACCGGACCGACGATCTGCGTAACGACTACTACCGCCCCGGCGGCTGGCACCGCTTCACCGCAGGGCTCGATGCAAGCGGCGCGCTGACGGCGTTCAAGGACCACTTCGTGACCTTCGGCGCGAACGGCAAACCGATCCGCGCGGCGGACATGCCGGCCTCGGAGTTTCCGGCCTCGGTCGTGCCCGATACGCATCTCATGCAGTCGTTCCTCGCCACCAACCTCACCACCGGCTGGCTGCGCGCGCCGACGTCCAACGCGATGGCCTTCGTCTACCAGAGCTTCATGGACGAAGTGGCTGAGGCGGCGGGAACCGACCTTCCCGCGCTGATGCTCCGCACCCTGGGTGCGCCGCGCGATCTGCCGACAGAACGCCCGAACATCGTGTTCAGCACGGCCCGCGCGCGTGCAGTGATCGAGCGCGTGGTGGCCTTTGCCGGCTGGACAGGCAAGCCATCCGCTGTGCCGGGCAAGGGCCGCGGCTTCGGCTTCTATTTCAGCCACCGCGGCTACTTCGCCGAAGTGGTCGACGTGACGGTGGCCGATGGCGCGGTGAAGGTCGACAAAGTGTGGATCGCGGGCGACATCGGCTCGCAGATCATCAATCCCTTGAATGCCGAGCATCAGGCGCAAGGCGCCGCGATCGACGGGCTGGCGCAGGCGCTGGTGTGGCAGCCCATCGTGCAGGAAGCGGGCGCGGTGCAGACGGTGACGTTCAGCGATTTCCCGCTGCTGCGCATGGATGCCAAGCCAGCCGAGATCGCGATCAGCTGGGTGAAGAACGACTATCCGCCAACCGGGCTGGGCGAGCCGACCTTGCCGCCGGTCATTCCCGCGGTTGCGAACGCGATCCGCGCGGCGACCGGCAAGCGGCTGCGCAGCCTGCCGCTACAGCTGGCCTGAGCGGCGTTTTGCGCAGGGCAAAAAGAATCTTCGCAAGCGCAACAAATGATGCGAGTTAGCGATTGACCAATCCTGTACGCTTGTACAGAATTCGAATCAGGCCGGAGGGTGCATCGGGGACAATTCTTCAGGGGGCTTTACGCAGATGGACGTTCCAGGCGCGGCAGACCAAGTATCATCGGCCCTCGGGAATGGCCCTGCGCCTTCAGCGAACGCACCCCCCAGGCATACACTCGGCAATGCAGTCGTCCGCAGACTCACCGCCGCGTTGCTGTTTGGTGCAGCCAGCCTGTTCTCCGCTTCTGCCGTCATCGGGCAGGCCAGCCTTCCCGCCGACGAGGGGATCGAGAAGGAAGACGGCATCCCCGTCACCGATGCCCTCACGCGCGAAAAGTGCGGTTCGTGCCACACGGCGGACGACAAGGGCAATCTCTCGCGCATTTCGTGGGTCCGCACCACGCCCGAAGGCTGGGATCAGGCGATCAAGCGCATGGTCCGCCTCAACGGCGCCGCGCTGACGCCCGAAGAGGCCCGCCATATCGTGCGCTATCTCGCCGATACGCATGGCCTTGCGCCGGAAGAGGCCAAGCCCGTGCAGTACCTCGTCGAGAAGCGGGTAATCGACGAAACCAATATCCCGAGCGAATCGGTGCGCACCAGTTGCGCCGCATGCCACGCCTTTGCCCAGCCGCTTTCGTGGCGGCGTTCGGCTGCGGAGTGGAAGAACCTCCAGGAATTCCACGTCGCGCTCTATTCGCAGGCCGACGCCCAGTATCGCCGCCCGGCGGTGGACCGTCCCGGCGCGGTGTTCGGCCAGACCGATCCGATCGTGAACAAGCCCGGCATGATCCCGGTTACGTCGGGACAGGTGGCGCTCGAATACCTGCGCAAGGTTGCACCGCTCAAGACGCCGGAATGGACCGCATGGGAAGCCCGCAAGCAGGCGCCGCGCCTTGCGGGCAAGTGGCTGGCGAGCGCTTGGCTGCCCGGCAAGGGCCTGTTCTACGGCACTTTCACCGTTGCGCCCGGCGCGGCGGAAGGCGAGTTCAAGACCGAGACGGCGCTGAAGAATCTGGCCGATGGCGATGTGCTGAGCGCGCCCGGCGGCGGCCTCGTCTATGGCGGCTATGCCTGGCGCGGCCGCACGATGCCGGCCGCAGCGCCCACCGCGCCGAACGCCTTCAACCAGCCGCTGCGCAGCACGATGATGTTCGGCTCCGATCGCCGCAGCGCCACCGGGCGCTGGTTCTGGGGCGATTATCAGGAATTCGGCTACGACGTGACGCTGACGCGCGCCGATGGCAGCCCGGTGATCGGCGCGGTCTGGCCTGCCTCGCTCAAGGGCGGCGCCAAGGCGCAGACCGTGCATATCTACGGAGATGCCTTCCCGGCGGGGCTGACGGCCAAGGACGTTGATCTCGGCACCGGGATCACGGTGACCAAGCTGGTTTCGGCAGCGCCCGGTGAGGTGGTCGTCACCGTCGATGCGGCGGCTGATGTGAAGCCTTCGGTGCACGATGTCTCGGTCGGATCGGCCGTGCTGGCCAGCGCGTTGCCGGTCTACCAGAAGATCGCCTATCTCAAGGTCAGCCCGGAAACCGGCATCTCACGGCTGGGTTCGGGCAAGCGCACACCGGGCTATGCCCAGTTCGAAGCCTGGGGCTTTGACGCCGGGGCCGATGGCAAACCCAATACCGCCGATGACGTCAAAGTCGGCGTGGTCCCCGCCGAGTTCCACATCGAGGAATTCCAGGCGACCTACTACGACGACGACAAGGACTTCGTCGGCAAACTGACCCCGTCCGGCTTCTTCACCCCCGCGAGCGACGGGCCGAACCCCGAGCGCAGCGGCAATCGCAACAATTACGGCGATGTCTGGGTGGTCGCGACCGCGAAGGAGGAGAAGGACGCCACCGGCCAGCCGCTGACCGCGCGCTCCTATCTCGTCGTGACCGTGCCTGCCTACAAGCGGTGGGACAACCCGGGGGTGTCGCAGTGACTACCATGACAGCCACTCGGCTCGCGCACCGCTATCGCAGCGGCGAAATCCACGAGTTCCGGGCGCAGGGCGCGGACTTCATCTATCTGGTGACGGCGGGCGCGATCTTCGCCGCCGATGACATGACCCGCAAGGTGCTCGATCTTCTGGGCGAGCATGGCGAGATGGACCATGACGATCTCGTCCGCGCGATGGTGGCCGATGGTGTCTCCGCCACAGACGCCGAGGAACTGGTGCGCGAACTGCGGTTGGCGCGGGCGATCCAGTCGGCGCAGGTGGTCCATGCGCTGATGCCCGCCGCCCCGCCGGCGGATTACCCCCTGCAGGCGCTGGTGCTCAACGTCACCAACCAGTGCAACCTCGCCTGCACTTATTGCTACGAATTCGGGGCCGACAAGATCGCCACCCCTGCCGGCAAGCCCAAGTACATGTCGCTGGAAACCGCCAAGTCCTCGGTCGATTTCCTGCTGAAGAGCGCGGACCGGCGCGAGGCAGTGCACATCACCTTCTTCGGCGGCGAAACGCTGATGAACTTCCGCCTGCTGCGCGATGTCGTGCTCTATGCCGATGAAGCGGCGAAGGCGGCGGGCAAGCGCATCACCTACAGCCTGACGACCAACGCCACCCTGCTGACCGACGAGATCATCGCCTTCCTCTCGGACCACGCGATCGGCGTCACCGTATCCATGGACGGCCCGCCCGAACTGCAGGATGCCCGCCGCGTCTACAAGAACGGCAAGGGCAGCTATGCGGTGATGGAGCCGCGCCTGCGCAAGCTGATCGCCGGGCACAAGACCCGCGCGGTCACCGCCCGCGTCACGCTGAGCGCCGGGGTGACCGACGTGAAGCGGATCTACCAGCATCTCAAGCACGACATCGGCTTCCACGAAGTCGGCTTCGCGCCCGTCACTACAGCGGGCGAGGAGCGCGACTATGCGCTCGACGGCGATGCGATGACCGGCGTGCTCGCCGATTTCGAGGCGCTGGCGGACGAATGGCTGGACTATGCGCTGCAAGGCAAGGTCCACGGCTTCACCAATGTGTCCGAAACGATCTCGGAACTGATCGCGGGCACCAACAAGTCGCATCCCTGCGGCGCCGGGCTGGGGCTACTCGGCGTGAGCCCCTCGGGCGATCTGTCGCCCTGCCACCGCTTCACCGATGCCGATACGCACACGCTGGGCCACATCGATACCGGGCTCGATCAGACCAAGCGCGAGGCATTCCTGACCAAGGGCCATGTCGCCTCGAAGTATGAATGCAGCACCTGCTGGGCCCGCCCGATGTGCGCCGGGGGCTGCCACCACGAAGCCTTCGTGCGCTATGGTGATACCGGCCATGCCAACCTGCATTATTGCGACTGGATCCGCCAATGGACCGATCGCTGCCTGCAGATCTACGGCGTGCTCGCCCAGCGCAATCCTGAATTTCTTACCCGTTTCGCAGAACGAAAGGGCTTGTCATGAAGCACCTGAAACCGATCAACGCCAAGGCCTTCAAGATCGAAGCCGATATGGCCTCGATGGAAGAGGATGTGGTCGCGCTGCAGCAGACGCCGCGTCCGCACGTGCCGCTGGGCTGTTCGCTCTCGTTCTCTCCGGGCTGGGAAGTGGATGCCACGGGCGGCACGGCGGGCCTGTGCCAGCCGGCTGAGCGCGACATCTACGATTGCTACGTCACTTGCTTCTGGCCGGTGCAGATGGCCGACCACGTCAACTATTCGGCCGACTGGGCGAGCAATTGCGCGGCGGCGACCAAGGACTGGCGCAACCTCGATATCGTCTTCCCGTAAGGTTTTGGCCTGCCTGACTGCTGCCTGAATTGCTGATTGCGAAGGGACTAATCGCATGATCTCGCTTGCCCGCAAGACCGTTCTCGGCAGCGCCGCGCTTGCCCTTGCGTTCAGCATTCCCGCCACGGCCGGAACCTTGATGCTGGGCACTTATCCGGACAAGCTGTTCACGGTGGATGAGGGCACCGGCAAGATCGGCGAGAAGATCCAGTTGCCCGGCGGCCTGCCAGTTTCGCTGCGGATCACGCCGGACCAATCGAAGATCTTTGCGACCACGATCACCAACAGCAGCGTGATCGTGATGGACGCGAAATCGCGCGCGATCCTCACCCAGTTCGATCTCAACACGCCGACCGAGCGCTACCGCTTCAACGGCGGCGCCCCCGATCCGACCGGGCGCTATTTCTACACGACGATGCTGCGCATGGATAAGCTGATCGACCGCTGGAAGGTCAGCAAGCAGATGTTCGCGGTGATCGACACCAAGCTGAAAAAGGTCGTCCGCACCGCCGATCTCGAACCTGAGGACGACGCGCTCAGCGGCGGCTATCGCGCGCCGATGATGGTCTCACCCGATGGCAAGACGCTCTACCTTTTCAAGGACAAGGTGCTGGTGGTCGATACCGGCAAACTGAAGGTGGTGGACCGCATCGACGTGCAGAAGCCCGAATCCACCGGCTATGAAAACGTGGCCTTTGGCGGCGGCGTCGAATCGTTCCAGACGACGAATGCGGGCGAGCTCGTCTCGCTGTTCACGGCTGCCGATCCTTATGTGCACAACAAGGTGTTCGGCCTCGGCAAGTTCGATCTCAACACGCGCAAGTTCAAGTTCACGCCGATGGGGCCGATCACCACCGGCATGTCCGGGCTTGAGATCACGCCGGACGGCAAGACCGGCTACACCGTGGTCACCAACGGCCAGACCGGCAACAAGCGCTGCGAGTTCTGGAAGTTCGACATGGCCAGCCTGAAGCTGAAGGACAAGGCCGAGTTCGGTTGCCGCTCGCGCTTCCAGCTCGGCATGTCTGGCGATGGCGCGAAGCTCTATATCTACGGCGCCAGCTACGATATCGAGGTCTACGACGCTGCTACGATGAAGCTGGAAAAGACCTGGGATCTCGGTGCCGACGCAACCATGGCCGGAATGCTGGTCCTCAAGTGAGGCTGGCCAAATGACCGCCGGGTGGCGGTCGTCCGTGCATGTCATGGGGCGCGGGGTCGGAGTGGCGGCGGCGCAGGCCGTGCTGCTCGAAAACGCGGCCAGTTTCTCTGCAGAGCAAGGCGCGGAGCGCGGTTCGGCTCCTGTCGTGATGCTGGGCGAACAGGCGCTGCATCTGCTGGACAGCCTGTTTGGCGAGGGCCGCATTGCCGGATCGCACCGCATCACGCGGCGCATCGTGCGGTGGAACGAGGCCGAGCCCGTGTCCATCCCGCATCAGGCTTTCGCGCTTTCCGGGCAGGCCTTGCTCGGGGCACTCCCGCTTGCCCATGGCTCGCCCCCGGCTGCGCCGCCACGCTTTTCGCTGCATGCACGTCCGCCGAAACCGTCCTTGCACCAATTCGGCCAGCGCGAGGCGGCGGCAGCGCCGGTCACGCTGGCGGCAGGGGCGGATGCCGCATCGGTGCTGGTCGAGGCAGTTGCGGCGGGCTGGCTCTTCCTGATCCCGCTGGGGGCGGAATGCGCGTGGCTGCTCGCAGTGGGCGATGCCCCGGATGCGCTGCTGGCGCAGAGCCGTCTGATCGCACCGGCGATCGGCACGCTGGGCGCGGTCGAGGCAAGGTTCGAGACGGCACCGCGCGTGCTGGAACACCTGGTGGGGGATGACTGGCTTGTGCTGGGCAGCGGCGCACTCGCGTTTGATCCGCTTTGCGGCGACGGCACGGCGATGGCGGCGCGCGGGGGCATTCTGGCGGGGGCGGTAGCAAGCGCGATCGCGGAAGGGCAGGACCCTGGCCCCTTGCTGCGCCACTACCGCGCGATGCTGATTGCCGCGCTGCGCCGCCATCTCGCCGCGTGCCTGCCGTTCTACCAGCGCGGCGGGTCTGGCGCGTGGTGGCAGGAGCAGGCGCGGGTCACCGCCGAAGGCCATGCCTGGTGCACCAGCATGCTGGCGGTGGAGCCGGAGCCTGCCTTTGTGCTCACAGGCAGCCGGCTCGCCCCGCGCACGGTGGCGGCATGAGCGGCGCAAATCCTGCTCCGCCGGTTGCGCAGTGGCGGACCTATCGGCGGCTCCTGCCCTACATCATGCCCTATCGCGGCCGCCTCGCCTTCGTGCTCGCGCTCAGCCTCATGGCGACCGCAGTCACGCTTGCGCAGCCCTACCTTTCGAAGCTGATGATCGACGAGGCGCTGCTCGGTCACAACCTCGCGGCACTGGGATGGATCGCGGCGGCGACAATCGGCGTCACCCTCGGCGGCTATGCGCTCAATATCGCTTCCAGCTATCGCTACGTGAAGATCTCCGCCGCGATGCTCTTCGATATCCGCGTCGATCTGCTGCGCCACTTGCAGACGCTCTCCCCACGCTTCTACGCCCGCTTCCGGCTTGGCGACCTCATGAGCCGGATCAACAGCGACGTAAGCGACGTGCAGCGCGCCGCCGCCGATACCCTGCTCGCGGCGCTCGGCAATGTGCTGTTCCTCATCGGCAGCGTGGTCCTGATGATCTGGCTCGATTGGCGGCTGTTTCTGGTCGGCACCGTGCTCGTGCCGTTCGCGGTACTGGCCTTCGTGCGGCTGCAGCGGCGGCTGGTGGAGATCACGCGCGACATGCGCGAGCGCGGCGCCGATCTGGGTAGCCTGCTGGTCGATACCGTGATGGGAATGCGAGTGGTGACAGCGCTGGGGGCCGAGCGGCATGAACTTGCCCGGTTCGCCGATGCCAATGGCCGCTTTGTCCAGACCATGCTGCGCATGCAGGTCGCCTCGTTCCTCACCGGCGCGCTGCCCGGCGCGCTGCTGGCGATCTCGACCGCGGCGGTGACGCTTTATGGCGGCTGGCGGGTCTTTTCGGGCGAGCTCACCATCGGCACGCTGGTCGCCTTCATGGCCTATCACGCGCGGCTGTTTGCGCCGGTGCAGGCCTTGCTGGGGCTCTCCTCCGGGCTCGCGTCCACCCGCGTGTCACTGGGACGGATCTTCGAACTGTTCGATACCGAACCCGAGGTGATCCAGCGCGCCGATCCGCTGCCGCTGGGTCCGGTGCGCAGCGCGATCCGCTTTGAAGGCGTGCATTTCCGGCATGACCGGGAGGCGGTGCTGGACGGGATCGCCCTCATCATCCCGGCGGGCGCGCATTGCGCCGTTCTGGGCGAAAGCGGTGCCGGCAAATCGACGCTGGCCGATCTGCTGGTGCGCCTTCAGGACCCCCAGAGCGGCCGGATTACCATCGACGGAGTGGATATCCGCGATGTCGCGCTCGGTGATCTGCGCCGCGAAGTCTTGCTGGTCGATCAGGCTCCCTTCCTGTTCAACGCCGCGATTGCCACCAACATCGCTTTTGCGCTCGAAAGCGCAACCACTGCCGAGGTGCAGGCCGCCGCCGAAGCCGCCGGGCTTGGCCCCTTGCTCCAGCGCCTGCCACAAGGCTTGCAGACCCCGGTCGGCGAACGCGGGCTTTCGCTGTCCGCCGGTGAACGCCAGCGCATCGCGATTGCCCGCGCGCTGCTGCGGCGGCCCTCGGTGCTGGTGCTCGATGAACCCACCGCAGCACTCGATGCAGCCACCGAGCAGCGCGTCGCCGCCGGCCTGCGCGAGGCGCTGCCCGATGCCACGCTGATCATCATCACGCACCGCCCCGCGCTGACCGAAGGCGCGGATATCGTGGTGACCCTGACGGACGGAAAGGCTTGTCTGCGTGGCTGACCTGGTCCGCATTGCCGTGATCGATAGCGGCGCGCACCCCGACCATCCGCATATCGTGGCCAGCCGCCTGCTGCCGGGCGTGGCGATCCTCGCCGATGGCACGATCGAGCAAGGGGACGGCGTGACGCTGGACCGTGTCGGCCATGGCACCGCCGTGACCGCCGCGATTCAGGAGCTGGCGCCGGATGCGCTGATCCTGCCGATCCGGGTATTCCGCGATGGCCTGCGCGCCTCACCCCGCGCGCTGATCGCCGCGCTGGACTGGGCGAGCGCACAAGGCGCCGATTTCTGCAACCTCAGCCTTGGCACCACCAATCCGGCGCATGCCGATCATTTCGCGGCGGCAGTGGCGCGCAGCCCCGCGCGCATCGTTGCCCCGCGCACGGCGGCAGACGATGCGCCATGCTGGCCGGGCATGCTGGCGGGTGTCATCGCGGTGGGTCTCGATTGGGATGTCCCGCGCGGAACGGCCCTTCTCGGCGCAGATGGGGTCCACTACGCCTCGGGCTATCCGCGCCCGATCGAAGGCGTGCCCCAGCAGCGCAACCTTCACGGCATCAGCTTTGCCACCGCGCAAGTGACCGGCCTGGCAGCCGCTGGGCAGCTCCAGGTCAGCCGCGAACCTTAGCTGACGGCCACAAAAAAACCCGGCCCCCCGCCTTCGCAGGGAACCGGGTCTCTTCCTTCAGTTCAGTTCAAGCCGCGTGGCTGCGCCGCGCCAGTTCGCACTGCGACCAGATGTCGCTCAGCGCTTCCAGCAGCCGGTCGATATCGCCATCGGTGTGGACGGGCGAGGGGGTGATGCGCAGCCGCTCCGTGCCGCGCGGCACGGTGGGATAGTTGATCGGCTGGACATAGATGCCGTGGTTGTCGAGCAGCCAGTCGCTGATCATCTTGCACTTGCGCGCGTCGCCCACCATCACCGGGATGATGTGGCTCGGGTTGTCGAGGTGCGGGATGCCCAGCGCGTTGAGTTTGCGGCGCACCGTGCTCACCCGGTCGCGGTGGCGGGCGCGTTCGTAGCCGCTCACCTTCAGGTGCTGGATGCTGGCGCAGGCACCGGCGGCGAGGGCAGGAGGGATCGCCGTCGTGAAGATGAAGCCTGAGGCGAAGCTGCGCACATAGTCGCACAGCGCTTCTGAGGCCGCGATATAGCCGCCCATGACGCCGAAGGCCTTGCCCAGCGTGCCCTCGATCACGTCGATCCGGTCCATCAGGCCTTCACGCTCGGCCACGCCCGCGCCGCGCGGGCCATAGAGGCCGACGCCGTGGACTTCGTCGATGTAGGAGAGCGCGCCGTGCTTCTCGCAGACTTCGATGATCTCGCGGATCGGCGAGATATCGCCGTCCATCGAGTAGACGCTTTCGAACGCCACCAGCTTCGCGCGGCCAGGGGCCACTTGCGAAAGCTTGGCATCGAGATCGCGCCAGTCGTTGTGCTTCCAGACCACGCATTCAGCGCGGCTGTGGCGAATGCCTTCGATCATCGAGGCGTGGTTGCCGGCATCCGAAAACACGACGCAATCGGGCAGGCGTGCGGCCAGCGTGCCGAGCGCCGCCCAGTTCGAGACATAGCCCGAGGTGAACAGCAGCGCGGCTTCCTTGTGGTGGAGATCGGCGAGCTCGGTTTCGAGCAGCGCGTGGTGCCGGTTCGTGCCTGAAATGTTGCGCGTGCCGCCTGCGCCCGCACCGCATTCGTCGATGACCGTGTGCATCGCGTCCAGCACCTTGGGGTGCTGGCCCATGCCGAGGTAATCGTTCGAACACCAGACGGTGACTTCCTGTGTGCCGCCGTCCACATGGCGGGTCGCTTTGGGGAAGGAGCCGCGATGGCGCTCCAGTTCGGCAAAGATGCGATAACGCCCTTCGCCGCGGACAGCATCGAGTTCCTGTGTAAAGAAGGCCTCATAATCCATGGCCGAAATACCCCTTCCCATTAAAATACGGCCCGAATCTCAGGCGCTCATCCGGTTGGTGCGGCCCGGCAATGCCCAGCCCCACAGTGCGCCGTCACGAAACGGCAAGGCGAAGAAAATGTGCTCGACCGCGCCAAGCGCGGCCATGGCAAACAGCAAACTGGCGCTGACGGCCTGTGCGCTCGCGCCAGGCGCTGCCAGCGCATTGGCACCAAGCCCTGCGGCCAGCGCAATGGTGCCGATCAGCGAGCAGGCAAAGGCGGCGGAAAAGCGCTGCGGCCCGAAATAGCTACACAGATATTGCAGGTGCGGCGGCAGCAGGGTGCCGATCTCGTTGGGCACGCCCGCATAGAGCACCAGCTTGCTGCACAGGCGCAGCGCAAACAGCAGCAGGAAGACCTCTGCACCGGTCGGGTTCGGCCCGTTCCAGCTGACGGACATCAGCATCAGCGCGGTCAGCGCCAAGGCGATCTCGTGGTAGATCAGGGTGGAACTGGCATCGACGAAGCGTTCCCAGCCGCGCGCGGAGGGGCGGCTCGGCTCGCGCCGCGGCCCGGCGACAGCGCCCATGAGGAAGCTCGCCTCATGCCAGGACCACACCATCAGCGCGCCGACAAACCCGATATAGGTCCCGGCAATCGTGGGCAGCTGCGATCCGATCACCACCGCGATCAGACCGGCGATGCCGCCTGCGCCAGCGATGGCCAGCGCGCGCGGGAAAGTCGCCCGGTCACGGTTGTCCAGCCACGCGATCAGCCCGGTGGCGAAGAACCACACGACAAGCGTGACCACCATGGGGATAGCGTGACCGGAGAGGCTTACCACGATGGCTGCATCCGCACCGAGGCGGGCAGCGCGTTCTCGCGCGTGCGGTGGAAGTACATCCGCGCAAAGGCGAGGCCCGCGGCGGCAACACCGCTGTAGCGCTGGAACGCGCCCGCCACCCCGCCGCGCGCCTTGCCGGCGGCGATGCGGTTGCTGGCGTTCAGCAGGTCGTCCATCCGGCGGCGGAAGGCCGGATCATCGGTTTCCAGCTCGATCGGGAACACCTGGCGGGTGATCGCGGTGCAGACCGAGAAGACCTTGTAGTCGTACTCGGTCGGATCAACGCCCAGGGCCTCGTGGAACAGCGGGCGCGCATGATCGCGCACATACATCGTGGCGTAGACCGAAAGCAGGAAGAAGCGAATCCACAGGCGGTTCAGCCCGGTCAGCAGCTTCGGATCTGCCCGCATCAGCAGCGCGAAAGCTTCGCCATGGCGGAACTCGTCGTTGCACCACTCCTCGAACCACGAGAAAATCGGGTGGAAGCGGTGCTCGGGGTGCCTGGCGAGGTGCCGGTAGATCGTGATGTAGCGGGCATAGCCAATCTTTTCAGAAAGATAGACGGCATACCAGATAAACTTCGGGCGGAAGTACGTGTACTTCTTCGATTTGGTCAAAAAGCCCAGATCGACGCCGATCCCGGCGTCCTTCAGCGTTTCGTTGATGAACCCGGCATGGCGGCTTTCATCGCGCGCGAGCAGCTTGAACAGCATCTTCATGTCCGGATTGCGCGTGCGCCGGGCCATTTCGGAATAGAGCACGCAGCCCGAAAACTCCGAAGTCATCGAGCTGACGAGGAAATCGGTGAATTCCTCGCGCAGGGCCGGTTCAAGGTTCTCGATGATCCCCTCGAAGCTTTCCGTGCGCTTGAAGTGCAGCTTGTTGCGGTCTGCCTGCATCTCGGCGATCAGGTCGTCCCACTCGGCACGTACGGGCGAGACGTCGATCGCATCGAGCGCAGCGAAGTCGGTGGTGTAGAAGCGGGGGCTCAGCACCGTTTCGGCGCGCGCCATGGCCATCGTATCCAGCTTGGCGCTGCTGCCGTTGTCGAAGTCGAGCCCGGCAGCGGCGGCGGCGCGGCTGAACTCTTCATGCGCGGAAGACTTCGGGTCGATCGTGGTAGGGGCGTTCATGACGGTCTCCCGGGCGTAAAGCTGACTTCGTAGAGTTCGGTAAGGTCGAAATAGGCGGCCAGCCTGATCCAGGCCCGCACCAGCGGACCGGCTCGCGTCACCGTTGCCATCCGGTCAATCGCGAGGCTTTGACCGAAATCAACACGGATCGGCGCGCCGTGGACCTTCACGCGATCGCCCGGCTGCAGTTCGATATCGCCGGCCAGCCGCACATGCGCGTGGAAGTGTTCCGGCGTCTGCTCGATCTCGATGCGGCAGGGGGTATCGAACCTGCTGGAGGCCATCAGGCGGCGCCTCCGGGAAGGAGCGCAGCAAAGGCGGCCCGGTTGTCCGGCCCGAACGAGCCGAGCTCGATCGAACGGCCTGTGGCTTTGTCGTCCAGCGAAAGCGTGCCGTTCTTCCACAGCGTCAGCGTGAAGGGCGGGGCCATGCCGACGCCGCGGATATGCCGCTCCCGCGCCATGCCGCGCATCACGCCGCGCACGAAGCCGTTGCCGGGCACGCCGTCAACCAGCACGCGCACCGTCTCGCCGGTGGAGACATCGCGCACCACCACTGCGCCGTCACCGCGGTCGGTGAAGGTGAGCTGGCGCACGACCGCCGGTGCGACATGCGCTTCGGTGCGGGCGGCAGCGGGGATCGCCTCGCGGCTCAGCACGCCAACCTTGACCAGCGCCGTGAGCGCGAGTGCAGTTCCCACGAGGACCAGCGCCGAGGCAAGGGCGCCCTTGGGCATCGTCTGTTCATGATCGTGGACCAGGCTCATGCCATTGCCTCCTTTGCGCCCAATGCCGGACGCGGTGCGCTTGCGGCGGGTGCGGCTTCGCTGCGCTGCTGAACCGGCACGATCGCGGCGGTTGCCTTGGCGAGAATGCCCGCCGCCTCAGCCGCGTTGGGCAGCGCGCGCAGCATCGGCTGCGGCTTGGCCAGGCGGAAGGGACGGGCATGCGGCCAGAGCATCGCGTAGCCGAGCATGCTCGGCCCATCGAGCGAAAGCGCGATATCGCCGTAGCCCGCACCCAGATTGCGCAGATCCGCGCCGCCCAGCTTCACCAACGGCAGATTGATGCACTTGCTGAGCGCGACGCCGATGCGCAGCACCACGCGGCGGTTGGTGATCGTGTAGACCGTGCTGCGCGCCACCAGCAGTGCGAAGCCATAGGCGAGGCCCACCGCCAGCACACCGAAGCCTGCCGTGATGAGCGCCCCCAGCGGCGTGCCGCCGACAAACGCCCAGCCGACGAGAGCCACGAAGTATCCGCCGATCCACCGCACGCCCAGCGCGCTGCGGGCGAACACCTGTGCATCGGGCGTGCCCTGCCAGAGGATCGCCTCGCCCGCAGGCAGATCACCCGGCAGGCCGCGGATCGGCTCGATATCGTGCTCTCTCACAGGATGGGCTCCTGACGACCGGCGTTGGCGTAGAGATAGCCGCCGCCGAAGTAGCCGATCACGCGCTCTTCTTCATAGCGGGTGATCTCGGTCGCGCTCTCAAGCTGCGGCACGGCGTCGTAGTCGGCCGCGTTGATCGCATCGATGGTCACGCCTGCTGCGCTCACCGTTGCCATCGCCATCGGGGCGAGCACATGCTTGCCGCTGGTGGTCTCTACCGCAAGGTAGCGGACCTGGTGCTCCGCACGGTCGATCCACAGGTCGGTCACGGTGCCGGCCACCTGACCGTCCGCCGCGATCACCTTCATGCCGCGCGGATCAGGGCCGCCCTTCCATACCGAGATGTGATCCTCGGTCGAAAGCGGCACGATGCGGGCGCGGCCATGCGCGTCCTGATCGGGCCACTTGGCGCGGTTGGCATAGGATGCCGGGCCGACGCCATCGACCAGCGGATTGCCGGTCGGAACATAGGGCGCACCGGCAAAGTTCTCGTAGCGCTTGGCGGCGATTTCCACCGGCTCGCGGCCTTCGGTGCGCGGCAGCGGATAGGACACGCTGCCCCGGCCGAAAGGCAGGTGGAAGGTCTTGGGCAGCGCCGTCGAGAGCGGCCCGCCAACGGTCTCGATGAATCCGTTCATTTCGTCTTCGAGCGGATAGCCCTCGCGGCGATCCTCGCGCCGCAGCCAGAAGACCAGGGCAAGGAAGAAGAGGAAGAACGCCCAGAGCGCGAGCTCTGCCACGTCAATCGAGCCAACTACATATGCGCTTTTCATCGAACGTTCCTTTCCCGGATCAGGGCCCCGGAGGCCGCAATTCCCACCACCACATTCACGCTGGAAACACTCATGTCGGAAACTCCGGCAAAGCCATCTGCCCGCCGGGCAAATCGCCCGAGAGGCCGAGGCGCTTGCCCGCCAGCGGTCCAAGGACCACCAGGGCTGCAATGAGCATTACGATTTCAAGGCTGTAGACCGTGGCATAGCCTGCCGCGCGTCCGCCCGGGCCGCTTGCCCAGGAAACGGTATCGCGGATCACGCCGCCCACCGCGAGCGCGCTGCCTGCCGCCGTCGCCTGCACCGCGCCCCAGGCGCCGAGCGCCACACCGGAATCGCGGCGCTGCGCCAGCGACATCGCTGCGATCAGCGTGCCGACCGAGAACAGGCCGATGCCGAAGCCGATCGCGCCCGCACCCACGGCAAGCAGTGCCGCAGAATGGAGCGGAGCTGCCAGCAGAACGAGAATGAACGCGCAGATCCCGCCGACCATGCCCGCGCCTGCCAGCCGCAGCGGATCGAAGCCGCGCTCCAGCACGCGGGTAGAGATCGAGAAACCGGCAATCGCGCCCATCGCCCAGGAGCCTGTCAGCATGGTGGTGGAACCAACGGCAAGGCCCAACAGCTCGGCGCCATAGGGTTCGAGCAGCGCGTCCTGCATCGCAAAAGCAGCCGCGCCGAGGCCGATGGCCGAAAGCAGGCGCACCGTGTTGGGCTCGGCGACGAATTCGCGCCAAACGTCGCTGAATTCGGGCGCCTCGCGGTCCTTCGCGGTCCGGCCGGGATTGCGGCCTTCCTGCTTCCACAGCGCGGTCACGTTGAGCACGAGCGTCACGACCGCTGCGCCTTGGATCACCTGCACCAGCCGGGTCGGGCTGAAGGGCACCAGCAGGCCGCCGATCACGAAGGCCGAAACCATCATGCCTACCAGCAGCATCACATAGAGCAGCGCCACTGCGCGCGGGCGCTTGTCCGCGCGCGCAAGGTCGGTCGCCAGTGCAAGGCCGGCGGTCTGCGTCACGTGGAGCCCCGCGCCCGTCAGCAGGAACGCGAGCGCGCCCCCGCCAAGGCCGGTATAGAATGTACGCGTCTCGCTCATCAGCAGCAGCGCGAAGGGCATGATCGCAAGACCGCCCCACTGCATCAGCGTGCCGAACCAGATATAGGGCACCCGCCGCCAGCCGAGCACGGAGCGGTGCGTATCGGACTTGTGCCCGATGAGCGCGCGCAGCGGGGCAAACAGCAGCGGCATCGCGATCAGCAGCGAAACCAGCCAAGCCGGGGTGTGCAGTTCGACGATCATCACGCGGTTGAGGGTGCCATTGAGCAGCACCGTCGCCATGCCCACGCTCACCTGAAACAGCGCAAGGCGCAGCAGGCGGGACAGAGGCAGTTCGGCGCTCGCGGCATCAGCAAAGGGCAGCCAGCTCACCGCCACGCGCGTCCACTGGCCTGCCATCCGCGAAAGGCGGGTCTGCGGGATAGTGTCGGTCATGGCGGGCGTTCCGGTCATGGTCAGTCGCGCACCAGTTCGAGGGCATTGGAAATGTAGAAGCCGGTGCCGATCCGCTTGCTGCGGCCGACATGCCAGCCGCGCAGGGCCTTCTCGATCCGCGCGATCAGGTCGGCATCGCGCACAGGCACGATGGCGGGCGCGCGGTCGCTGCGGGGGAAAAGCAGGCCCATCGTGTGCATCGCGCGCAGCATCGGGGTGGAAGGTGCGTGGGTAAACACGATCGAGCCGTCGCAGCGCTCGGCCAGCGAAACCAGCGTGGCAACGATGTCGTCCGGGCGGTAGTGGATCAGCGAATCCATCGCGACGACATGGTCAAAACGGCCATGCGCGGGATCGAGCATGTCGCCCACACGCCAGTGGATGCGGCCGTGGCCGAGGAACGAGGGGCAGCGTTCGCGCGCAATCGCGACGAGCCCGCCCGCCACATCGACGCCGACCACTTCGGCCCCGCGCCGCGCCGCCAGCACGCTCAGCGCGCCGGTGCCGCACCCGGCATCGAGCACGCGCATCCGCCGCAGGTCATGCGGCAGCCAGTCCAGCAGCACGTCGCGCATGGCATCGCGGCCTGCGCGCACGGTGGCGCGGATCCCGCTGACTTTCGCATCCGAAGTCAGGTCGATCCACGCTTTGCGCGCCGTGCTGTCGAAATAGGTTGTCAGCTTGTCGCGCTGTGCATCGAAGCGCGAGCCGTGCCGGGAGACCTGGCCGTCAAAGCTGGAAGATGCGCGCGTCGCCATCATTCATACCCCAGGAAATCGAAAATATCGCGGTCCTTCATGGCCGTCGCCTCAAGCGCAGGCGTGCCATTCCAGAGGATGCGGGCAAGATTGAGGTATTCCTCGCGCGCCGCGATCACGTCCGGGCTGTCCGGCATTTCGAACAAGGTGCACTTCTTCAGGCGCGAGCGGCGGATCGCGTCGAGATCCTTGAAGTGGGCAAGCCGCTTGAGCCCGATGGCGTCGTTGAAACGGTCGATCTCGTCGGTGCCTGCCGAACGGTTGGCGACAACCCCTGCAAGGCGGACGTCGTAGTTCTTCGACTTGGCATTGATCGCGGCGACAATGCGGTTCATCGCGAAGATGCTGTCGAAATCGTTGGCGGCGACGACGATCGCGCGTTCGGCATGTTGCAGCGGCGCAGCGAACCCGCCACACACCACATCGCCCAGCACGTCGAAAATCACGACGTCCGTATCTTCGAGCAAGTGGTGCTGCTTGAGCAGCTTGACGGTCTGCCCCACGACATAGCCGCCGCAGCCGGTGCCAGCGGGCGGGCCGCCGGCCTCGACGCACATCACGCCGTTGAAGCCTTCGAACATGTAGTCTTCGGGCCGCAGTTCCTCTGCGTGGAATTCCACGGTTTCGAGCACGTCGATCACCGTCGGCATCAGCTTCTTGGTGAGGGTGAAGGTGGAATCGTGCTTGGGATCGCAGCCGATCTGCAGCACGCGGTGGCCCATCATCGAAAACGCGGCGGACAGGTTCGACGAAGTGGTCGACTTGCCGATGCCGCCCTTGCCGTAGACGGCAAAGACCTTGGCATTGCCGATGCGATCAGCGGGATCGAGCCGGACCTGCACGGACCCGTCGCCATCTGGCTTGCGGGTAGGGGGATCGAGTAGCGCCATGGGTGGGTTCCTTTATGCTGCGACGGCTTCGACGCCCGCGGGGATCACGCCTTCAAGGCGGTCCTCGAGTTCGTCGCTGGCGGCGTGGAGGGCTGCGAGAGTGGCTTCGTCGGGCGACCAGAACTTGCGGTCGACCGCTTCGATGAGACGGTTGGCAACGCGGGCCGAAGCGCGCGGATTAAGGGCGGCCATGCGTTCGCGCATCGCGGCGTCGAGCACATAGGTTTCGCTGATGCGCTGGTAGACCCAGGGATCGACTTCGCCGGTGGTGGCGGACCAGCCCATCGTGGTGGTGACATGGCCCTCGATCGCGCGGACGCCTTCATAGCCGTGGCGCAGCAGGCCTTCGGTCCACACCGGATTGAGGATGCGGGTCCGGGTTTCGAGCGCGACCTGTTCCTGCAGGCTGCGGACCTTGCCGCTGCCTTGCGTCTGATCGCCGATGTAGACCGGTGCGGTCTCGCCGCCTTTGGCCCGCGTGACGGCACGGCTGATGCCGCCCAGCGCGTCGACATACTGGTCGATCGAGGTGATGCCGAGCTCGACGCTTTCGAGGTTCTGATAGGCGCAATCGACGGTCTTGAGCGCCGAGGCGAGGATCGCGGCCTGGCGGATCGGCACGCCCTTCACGCCGTAAGCATAGCCCTTCTGGCGCTCGAAGCTGTCGGCCAGTTCGTCCGGATCAGTCCACGCGCCGTTGTCGATCATCAGATTGACGTTGGCGCCATAGGCCCCTTGTGCGTTCGAGAAGACGCGCAGCGCCGCCGTCTCGAAATCGCAGTGATGCTCGTCCTGGTGCGCGATGGCGTGGGCGCGCACGAAGTTCATTTCGAGCGGCTCGTCCGCGCTCGCGGCAAGCAGCGCGGCTTCGGCCAGCATGCGGGTCTGGAGCGGCAGCAAGTCGCGGAACACGCCGGAAAGCGTTGCGATCACGTCGATGCGCGGGCGGCCCAGCTCTTCGAGCGAGATCAACTCGGCTCCGGCAAGGCGGCTGTAGCTGTCAAACCGTGGGCGTGCACCGATCAGCGCGAGGACCTGCGCAATCTGCGCGCCTTCGCTCTTGAGGTTGTCGGTGCCCCAAAGGACCATCGCGACAGTCTGCGGCAGGTGGCCACTGTCGGCCATACTGCGCTCGAGCAGCTTCTTCGCCTGTTCCGCGCCGTCCTTCACCGCGAAGGCGGAAGGCAGGCGGAACGGATCGAAGCCGTGGATGTTGCGCCCGGTCGGCAGGATCTCCGGCGCGCGCAGCACGTCGCCGCCTGAGACGGGGCGGATGAACCGGCCCGAAAGCGCGCGGACGATGCCGTCGAGTTCATGGTTGACCGAAAGCGCCGCGTTGAGCGCGCCCATGTCCTTGAGCAGCGGCGTATCGAGCTTCAGCCTGCCATCGACCAGCAGTTCGGCGGCTTCCGGGCTGAGGGGTTCGCCGCGCGCTTCGGCGGAGGCGCTCACCATGTCGATGCGCTCTTCGCGGCTCGCGGCTTGGCCGGCGATGTGGAGCCCCTGCGGGATCAGCTCGCGCTCGATCTCATAAAGCCGCGCGGCCAGCGCCGGTACGTCGCTGCCATCGAGGTCCAGCGCTTCGGCCTGCTCGGCAATCAGTTCGGCCAGGAGCAAGGCCTGCTCGTCGCCCGGAGGCAGCGAACGCCAGCGCTCGACCGAGGCCTTGAGATCGGCGAGGCCCTTGTAGACGCCCGAGCGGGTGAGGGCGGGGGTGAGGTAGCTCACCAGCGTCGCACCCGAACGGCGCTTGGCGAGCACGCCTTCCGAAGGGTTGTTCGCGGCGTAGAGATAGACATTCGGCAAATCGCCGATCATCCGATCCGGCCAGCACTGCGCCGTCAGGCCGGTCTGCTTGCCGGGCATGAATTCAAGGCTGCCGTGTGTGCCGAAGTGGAGGACGGCGTGGGCCTGGAAGTCCTCGCGCAGCCAGCGATAGAACGCGGCGAAAGCGTGGCTCGGGGCGAAGCGCCCCTCGAACAGCAGCCGCATCGGATCGCCTTCGATGCCGATCGCGGGCTGGATGCCGACGAACACATTGCCGAACTGCGCACCGAGCACCTGAACCGCGCTGCCGTCGGACTGCAGCTTGCCCGGGGCCGGGCCCCACGAAGCCTCGATGTCCTTGAGCCAGGTCTCGCGCGAGACGATGGTGTCAGCCATGATCCGCGTGTGGACATTGGCCTCGGTGCCATAACGCGCCGAATTGCCGATCAGGATCGCCGAGCGCAGTGCGTCGACGCTTTCCGGCACTTCGACGGTGTAGCCTTCGCTCGCCAACCGCTTGAGCGTGGCGTGGAGCGATTCGAACACGCTGAGGAACTGCGCGGTGCCAGCCGCGCCGGCATTCGGCGGGAAATTGAACAGCACGACCGCAATGCGGCGCTCCGCTGCTGCCGCGCGGGCTAGATCGATCTGCTTCACCACGCGCGCGGCGAGCGCTTCGGCGCGTTCGGCGCAGCTTTCCATCTGCCGCACGCCTGCAACGCCGGATCCGGCAAACGTGCAGCCATTGGCGCAGCCGGTGCAGGCTTCGCCGCTGCCGTCCGCACGGCCGCCGAAAACCATCGGCTGGATGGCCCCGTCAAGCTCGGGAATCGCGATCATCATCGTCGATTCCAGCGGCAGCAGCCCCTGCGGGTTCGCGCCCCAGGCCTGAAGTGTCTGGAATTCCACCGGATGCGCGGCGATATAGGGCCGGTCGAGCTTGGCGAGGATCGCCTCGGCCGCTGCCGTATCGTTGTAGGCAGGGCCGCCGACAAGGCTGAAGCCCGTCAGGTTCACCACGGCATCGACCGTGCTCTTGCCGTCCTTCATGAACAGCGCCTCGATCGCCGGCCGCCCGTCGAGACCGCCGGCAAAGGCCGGGATTACGCTCAGGCCCCGTGCCTCCATCGCCGCGATCACGCCGTCATAATGGCGCGCATCCTTGGCGAGCACATAGGAGCGCAGCATGAGGAGGCCGACCGTGCCGCGCTTGCCCGCAGTGGCGCTGGCGGGCAGGGCCGCAGCACTCGCCGCCATGCGCGGGGTCATCGCCGGGTGATAGACGCCGACTTCGGGATATTCGCGCGGCGCTTCGGCCTTCATCGCGCCGCGCAGGGCGGCACGCTCGCCGGAAGCATAGCGATCAATCAGCGCGCGGATCATGTCCACCACGTTGTCGTCACTGCCCGCGAGCCAGTACTGCAAGGTCAGGAAATAGGCGCGCACGTCCTGCGCGGTGCCCGGCACGAAGCGCAGCAGCTTGGGCAGGCGGCGCAGCATGGCCATCTGACCCTTGCCCGAGCTTGCCCCCGGCTTGCCCGATCCGCGCAGCTTCTTGAGCAGGCCCATCATGCCCGTGGCGGGCTTGTCCATGCGGTAGTCACCCATGCGGGTGAGCTTGACCACTTCGCCGGCCGACATCAGGCCGACGATCGCATCGCAATTGTCGCGGCGGGCTTCGAGCGCCGGCATCACCGCGCGGATATGATCCTCGAGGAACAGCATCGTGCACAGGATGATGTCGGCCTGCGCGATGTCTGCCCGCGCGGCGTCGAGCGAACCGGGCTTCTCTTCCCAGTCTGCCGCCGCATGGAAACCGATCGACACACCGGTCCCGGCGCGCGCGAACTGCCCCTGCGCGCGCTGGAATGCGCCGGAGAGGTGGTTGTCGAGCGTAATGACGACAACGCGCACCGGTGTATCCGGGGTGGTGACGGGGGCTTTACCGCGCATAATGGGCTTTTGCCTCGTAGAGCGTGTCGAGCGTGATAGCCGCCAGCCCCATTTCATTCGCGTACTTCTCGGTGTTGCGCTTGGCTTTGCCCCGCACGAAGAACGGAATTTTGCGCAGTTCGCGCTCGGCATCGTCGGTCCAGCCGGCCGCGCCGTCCGAAGCAGCGACGGGCGCGGCTTCTTCCTTGATGAGAATATCGCCCGCAGGCGCGAGCACCGGTTCAGGCTTGCTATGCGCCGGGGCCGAGCCGTGAAGGTGCGACGGGCCTGCCGCGTCGCTGAACTCGAAATCGTCGCGGAACATGGTGAGCAGGTGCTCTTCCAGCCCCATCACCAGCGGGTGGACCCAGGTATCGAAGATCACGTTCGCGCCTTCGAAGCCCATCTGCGGGCTGAAGCGCGCCGGGAAATCCTGCACGTGCACCGGAGAGGAAATCACCGCGCAGGGCACGCCGAGCCGCTTGGCGATATGCCGCTCCATCTGCGTGCCGAGCACCAGTTCGGGCGCGGCGGCGGCGATGGCTTCTTCAACCGTCAGGTGATCGTCGGTGATCAGCGGCTCGAGGCCGTATTCCTTGGCAGCGGCACGGATGTCGCGCGCGAATTCGCGGTTGTAGCAGCCGATCCCGCAGACCGTGAAGCCAAGCTCCTCATGCGCGATCCGCGCGGCAGCCACGGCATGGGTCGCATCGCCGAACACGAACACGCGCTTGCCCGTCAGGTAGGTCGAGTCGACCGAACGGCTCCACCACGGCATGCGCGAGGCACCGTCGTTCAGCGCCGGGGCCGGATCGACGCCTGCCAGCGCGGCGACTTCGCTGATGAAGGCGCGCGTCGCGCCCACGCCGATCGGCACGGTGCGGATCGCGGGCTGGGCAAAAGTCTTGTCGAGCCAGCGCGCGGCTTCATCGCCGATCTCGGGATACAGCACGATGTTGAAATCGGCCGCGCCGATGGTGCGGATATCCTCGGGCGATGCATCCTGCGGTGCCACGAGATGGACGTCGATGCCCAGCAGATCGAGGATGCGGCGCACTTCGATCACATCGTCGCGGTGGCGGAAGCCGAGCGCGGCGGGACCGAGCAGGTTGACGCGCGGACGGCGGCCTTCACGCGGGGCGGGGCGCACCGAGGTATCCGCCAGATGGCGCACGATCTGGTAGAACGTTTCTGCCGCGCCCCAGTTTTCCTTGCGCTGATAGCTGGGCAGCTCGAGCGGAATAACCGGGCAAGGCAGGCCCATGTTGTTGGCGAGGCCCGCCGGATCGTCCTGGATCAGCTCGGCCGTGCATGATGCGCCGACCAGCAGCGCCTGCGGCTTGAACCGATCCACCGCATCGCGCGCCGAGTTCTGGAACAGGCTCGCGGTATCCTTGCCCAGATCGCGGGCCTGGAACGTGGTGTAGGTGACGGGCGGGCGCACATTGCGCCGCTCGATCATCGTGAACAGCAGGTCGGCGTAAGTATCGCCCTGCGGCGCATGGAGCAGGTAGTGCACGCCGCGCATCGCCGTCGCGACCCGCATGGCGCCGACATGCGGCGGTCCTTCATAGGTCCAGACGGCAAGTTGCATGGGCCTAAATCCTCAGCACATCGCGGCGGCGCAGTGGCCGGGCGAAAAGTTCGGCGAGGTCACCCGCCTGATCGAAGCCGTGCACGGGCGAGAACACCAGTTCGATCGACCACTTGGTTGCAAGGCCCTCAGCTTCGAGCGGATTGGCAAGGCCAAGCCCGCAGACGGTCAGGTCGGGCCGGTCGGCGCGGACCCGGTCCAACTGGCGCTCCACATCCTGCCCTTCGCTGATCCGCGTGCCTTCGGGCAGGCGGGCAAGGTCGGCGGCGAGATGCGCGCGGTGAAGGTAGGGTGTGCCCACTTCGACCGGAATCATGCCCAGTTCGTTCGCCAGAAACCGCGCGAGCGGGATTTCCAGCTGCGAGTCCGGCATGAACGAGATGCGCTTGCCCTTCAGGGTGGGTGCGTAACGCTCCAGCGCCCGCTTGGCCCGCTCGCGGCCCGGCGCGATCACGCGGTTGACGTGCATCTCGTCGATTCGGAAGGCGGCGGCGGCAGCCGTCAGCCATGCAGCGGTGCCTTCGGCGCCGAACGGGAAGGGCGCATCGATGCGCACCGCACCCCGGTCTTCCAGAGCGCGCGCGGTCTCGCCCAGGAACGGCTGGGCGAGAATGTAACGCGTATTGGGGCCAACCGGCGGAAGGCCGCCAGAGCGCCGCGCCGGCAGCACGCCGACTTGGGAAATGCCCAGTTCGGCAAACAGGCGCAGGAACTGGTCTTCCACGATGTCCGGCAGCGTGCCGACCATGACCAGCGAGAGCGGCGCACCCGGCGCTTCGGCGGGCATTTCCGGCACGAGCGTGGTGAGACAGGCGTCCTCGCCTTCGGTGAATGTCGTCTCGATCCCGCTGCCCGAATAGGCGAGGATGCGCACACCTTCGCGGCCTTCGCTGCGCACGTGCTTGGAGCCAAGGCGCTGCGCGGCGTTGCTCAGATCGAGCTTGATCACCTCGGACGGGCATGAACCGACGAGGAACAGCGTGCGGATCTCGGGGCGGCGCGCCAGCAGGCGGTCCACCACGCGGTCCAGCTCGGCGTGGCAATCGGCCATTCCGGCGAGATCGCGTTCCTCGATGATCGCCGTGGCAAAGCGCGGCTCGGCAAAGATCATGACCCCCGCTGCCGATTGCAGCAGGTGCGCGCAGGTCCGCGATCCCACGACAAGGAAGAACGCGTCCTGCATCTTGCGATGCAGCCAGACGATACCGGTCAGTCCGCAGAAAACCTCGCGCTGGCCGCGTTCGCGCAGAATTTCCAGCCCGCCGTCGCGTGATGTTTCTGCAGCTGCGAGTGCTTGTGCAGGGCTCATGCGGCGGCTCCCTTGAGCATCTGGGCCTGGAGCCGGGCCGCCCGCAGCTTCAGCACGAACTGCGCGGCGTTGACGACATAGGCGAAGTAGGCCGCGAGCACGATGGCGAGGCGTGCTTCCAGCGTGCCGATCTTGCCCACCAGCATGACCATGTAGGCCGTGTGCAGGGCGATCACGAGCATCGAGACGACGTCTTCCCAGAAGAACGCCGGGGCGAAGAGCCACTTGCCGAAGACGACCTTTTCCCAGATCGAGCCGGTGACCATGATGGTATAGAGCGTGAGCGTCTTCGCGATCACCGAAAGGTCTGCCGCAAAGGCGCCTTCGCCCGTCAGCAGGCAGCGCACCACAAGCGCGAGGCTGACCAGAAACACAAGGAACTGGAACGGCGCCAGCAGGCCCTGGACCAGTGTCCAAACCGTGTTGTCACGCCGTTGCTGTTCTTCAGGAGTATATAGCGGGCGGGCTGGCCGGGCCGGCCCGCGAGCGCTCAGGCGGTGGTCCGATCCGGACCCGATTCCGCGCAGCGCTGTCGTACGAGCTTCCGACATTTCTTGCGTCCCATCCTCTTCACAACGAGCAGCTTACGACTCGTTCGAACGGACTGTCAATAAAATTGGACGACAAGAAAAATTGACATCATTGGGTTTGCCAAGGTCCGGCATTCGGCGTACGTCTTGGCTACGGGACAGAGTCGGAGTGTCTTATACCACTATCCCCACGTGGCCATGTCGCCGCGGCAGACGGGAGAGTCTGACATGGACTTGGCGGTTGGAAAGAGCGGGCCACAAGGTGGCCAGGGGCCCCGCAAGGCGGACCCGGGTGCTGCGTACGAGGAACATACTGGTGTGCCGGTGAACGGTCGCCGGAAGGGCAGCGGCGGCGGCAACAGCGGCGGCGGTCGGGGCGGAAGCTCGCGGCGTCAGCAGCGTTCCAGCCCCAACTCCAACTCGGCCATCAGCACCCTGATCGAGGGTGAGATCATCCCCCAGCTCCTGGTCGCGCACCGCACCCGCCCCTGTCGCTCGGTTGCCAGCGGCAGCAGCCTGATCACGGCTGAGGATGTCGCACGCTTCTCTGCGCTGCCGCTCACGCTGCAGGCCGATGAACTGCTTGTCCATGTCGAGGAGTATCTCGCGCGCGGGGTCGGTATCGATGCGATCTTCGTCGATCTGCTGGCGCCCGCAGCACGCCGCCTCGGCGTCCTGTGGGAAGAGGATCTCTGCGATTTCCTCGATGTCACCATTGGCCTCTGGCGCCTTCAGGAAGTGATGCGCGAGATTGCCTGGGGCAGCCCGATCATCACCGGCCCGCTCATCGCACCGCGCCGTGCGCTGTTCTCGCCCATTCCGGGCGAACAGCACAGTTTCGGCGCAACGATGGTGCACGAAGTGTTCGTCCGCGCCGCGTGGGACAGCGAAGTTCTGGTCGCCCCTGACATGCGCCAGCTTGTCGCAAAAGTTGCCAACAAATCCTACGATCTCGTCGGCTTGACCGTTTCCTGCGATGTTACTACCGAGTCGCTCGCAAGAACGATCAAGGCGATCCGCAGCGTGTCCATGTGCCAAGACGTAAGCATTCTGGTGGGGGGACAAGCAGTGAATGCCAATCCGGCGATGGCTCTCGAAGCCGGCGCAGATGGCTCGGCGGCTGATGCACCCGGAGCGCTCGCTCTCGCCAACCGTCTGGTCGGCGCGGCTCCGCACCGGACCGTGAACGCCGGCTAGGGCCGGTCGCCACCGTGGTAGAACCCGAACGCGCCCTCGCGGACAAGACACCGTTTTCACGGTTGGAATCCGCTTTCAACGGTATCGGCCCGGCCGATGCCATGCGCCTTGTGATCGCCTCGGGGGATGTCACCCTCGCGCTCGATCCTGAAGGCCACATCCTCGATGTCGCCGCCAATCGGCAGGACTTTCCGGGCTGCGACAGCTGGATCGGCCAGCACTTCGACGCCATCGTCACGGTCGAAAGCCGCGGCAAGGTCAAGGACATGTTGCTGGGGGAACATGGTGACGCGGGCAATCGCTGGCGCCAGATCAACCACACCAGCAGCGCCGGCGATATCCCGGTCCGCTATCTCCTGATCCGCCTCGAGGGCAGCAAGCACCTCATCGCGGTCGGGCGTGACATGCGCAATGCAGTCGTGCTGCAGCAGCGCCTTCTCCAGGCCCAGCAGTCGCTCGAGCGGGACTACATGCGCCTGCGCCAGATCGAGACACGCTATCGCCTGCTCTTCGATCTGTCCTCCGAACCGGTCCTGCTGGTGGAGGCGGACAGCCAGCGCATCCAGGAAGCCAACCCCGCCGCGCATTCGGTGCTCGAAGCGCGCCCCGGCAGCCTTGTCGGTGCCAAGCTCTCCAGCCTCATCGCGCGCGGCTCGCGCGATGCGCTGATCGCCTATCTCGGCGCGGTGCTGACGACGTCGGAGGTTTCACCGCTCACGGTCGAGCTGGAACGGGCGCGCCAGCAACTGACCATCTCCGCCACCGGTTTCCGCCAGCTCGGCGGGCGCTACCTGCTTGTGCGGCTCGGCAGCCCCGACAGTCGCAACACCGAAGGCGCGGCCACCTTGCTCGATATTGTCGAGCGCATGCCCGATGCCTTCGTGGTCGCCAATTCCGATATGCGGATCATTGCGGCCAACATCGCGTTCCTCGAACTGGCGCGCGCCGCCTCGCTCGATCAGATCCGCGGCCGTCCGCTCGGCGAATTCGTCGGTCGTCCCGGCATCGATCTCGATCTCATCGAAGGCCAACTCACCAAGTACGGCCTTGCCCGCAATGTCAGCACGGTCGTCCGCGCCCGCGATTCCGAACTGGAAGAGCCGGTGGAGCTGTCCGCCGTCCGCACCTCGGGCGACAACCCCTGCTATGGCTTCGCGATCCGCGAGATCGGCCGCCGCCTCCGCGATCTGCCGCCTACGCCGCTCGATCTGCCCCGCTCGGTCGAGCAACTGACCGAACTCGTCGGTCGCGCCTCGCTCAAGGAAATCGTGCGCGAGAGTACCGACCTGATCGAGCGTCTCTGCATCGAAGCCGCGCTGGCTTACACTTCGGATAACCGCGCTTCGGCCGCCGAAATCCTCGGCCTCAGCCGCCAGAGCCTCTATTCCAAGCTGCACCGCTATGGGCTCGGCAATCTCGTGGGTGAGAGCGAATAGCGTCTAACCTGCAAGTGTAAGAATCAATTGACACTTGTGGGTGTCAACCATACCCTCCGAGGTATGACGCAGCCTGCCACTTCGGCCCAGCCCGGGGCTCCTGCCACCGCCAAGGACATTCGGCGCCCCGCCCCGCGTGACGTGCTGGAGTTGCTCAAGCCGATCACCTGGTTCCCGCCGATCTGGGCCTTCATGTGCGGGGCCGTGTCGTCGGGTCAGCCAGCTTCCGGCCACTGGATCGCGATCATCGCAGGCGGCCTCCTTGCCGGCCCACTGGTTTGCGGCAACAGCCAGGCCATCAACGACTGGTTCGATCGCCATGTCGATGCCATCAATGAGCCCAATCGCCCGATCCCCTCGGGCCGCATCCCCGGCCGCTGGGGCCTCTGGATCGCCTGCGTTGGCTCGGTATTGTCTTTCGCGGTGGGCGCGGCGCTCGGTATCTGGGTCATGGTCGCATCGCTCGTCGGCCTTGCTGCCGCCTGGGCCTACAGCGCGCCGCCCTTCCGCCTCAAGGCCAGCGGCTGGTGGGGCCCCGCGCTCGTCGGCCTCACTTATGAAGGTCTCAGCTGGTTCACCGGCGCGGCCGTGATGACCAGCACCTTGCCGCCCACGCCGGTGCTCGTCGTCCTCGTGCTCTACAGCCTCGGCGCGCACGGCATCATGACACTTAATGATTTCAAGGCGGTAGAGGGCGACAAGCAGACCGGGGTGCGCTCGCTCCCCGTCGTGCTCGGCGTGCGCAACGCCGCCTTGTTTGCTTGCGGGGTCATGGCGCTCGCGCAGGTGATCGTCGCGATCTACCTCGTGCAGCAAGGCCTCATGCTCTCTGCTGGCATCGTTGCGTTGGTGCTCGCCGTGCAGTTCGCGCTCATGCCCAAGCTGATCGCCGACCCGGCCAAACGTGCGCCGTGGTATGGCGGGACTGGCGTCACGCTCTACGTCCTCGGCATGCTGGCAGCCGCCGGCGGCCTTGGCGGCCATTGGTGATGGCCCGCGCTGGCACACCCTCCGGCTTCGGCTGGCTCTCGATCGCTCGGCTTGGTCTGGTTCAGGCCTCCATCGGCGCGATCGTCATGCTGGCCACTTCGCTGCTCAACCGCGTCATGGTCGTCGAATACGGGATGGCCGCCGCCGTACCCGCCGGGCTCGTCGCGCTCCATTATGCCGTGCAGCTCGCGCGCCCCGTCTGGGGCCATGGCTCGGATCGCGGCCATGCCCGCACTCCCTGGATTATCGGCGGCGTCGCGGTGCTCGGCTTTGGCGCCATGCTTGCGGTCTTCGCATTGCCGCTCCCCCAGCTGCCCGCCAACGCGTTGCTGCTCCTCGGCTTCATACTGATCGGTGGGGGCGTCGGCGCGGCAGGCACTTCGCTCCTTGCGCTCCTCGCCGCCGATGTCGCGCCCCAGCGCCGCGCCGCCGCCGCTGCCCTTACCTGGATCATGATGGTGATGGGCATCGTCTTGTCTGCAGGCACCGCCGGCGCGCTGCTCGAGCCGTTCTCGTGGGCCCGGCTCGTGCAAGTCTCGGGTGGCATCGCGCTCTCTGCACTCGTGCTCACCGTGCTCGCCACCTTCCGGCTGGAACGCCGCGTTCAGGCCGCCAACCCCGAACCTGCAAGCCAGACCAACTTCGGCGATGCCCTGCGCGCGGTCTTCGCTGAAACCGCAGCTCGACGCTTCACCGTGTTCGTGTTCCTCTCGATGCTCGCCTATTCGATGCAGGATCTCATCCTTGAACCCTTCGCCGGGATCGTGTTCCGCATGAGCCCCGCGCAATCGACCTCGCTCTCCGCTGTCCAGCACAGCGGCGTGCTCCTCGGCATGATCGTCGCCGGTATCGGCGGCAGCGCCTTCGCTGGTCGCGCCGCCGGGGAACTTCGGGGCTGGATCGCCGCCGGCTGCGTCGGCTCGGCGCTCGCGCTCGCGGGCCTTGCGGTTGGTGCCGGGGTGGGGCCGGGCTGGCCGCTCGCCGCCAATATCGCCGCGCTCGGCTTTGCCAACGGCGTGTTCGCGGTCTCCGCCATCGGCGCGATGATGAGCCTGGCGGGTAGCGGGTCCGGTGCTGATACCGGCGTGCGCATGGGCGTGTGGGGCGCGGCGCAGGGCATCGCCTTCGGGCTCGGTGGGCTCACCGGGGCAATCGGCGTCGATCTGGCGCGCCACGCGGAAAGCGATGGCGGCGCCTTTCAGACAATCTTTGCGCTTGAGGCCATGCTGTTCATGGCCGCGGCGGTCATGGCAGCGCGCATTGCAGGGCAGGGCGCGTCAATCAGTTTGCGGGAGGCGGAAGCATGAGCGGGATCGAATTCGACGTCGTGGTGGTGGGCGGCGGGCCTTCGGGGGCAACTGCTGCCGCGGATCTGGCGCGCATGGGCCATTCGGTCATGCTGCTCGATCGCGCAGGTCGCATCAAGCCCTGCGGCGGCGCAGTCCCCCCGCGCCTGATGGAAGAATTCGCCATTCCCGACAGCCTCCTCGTCGCCCGCGCCCGCAGCGCGCGCATGGTCGCCCCGTCAGACCGCGCTGTCGATATGCCGGTGGGCGAGATCGGCTATGTCGGCATGGTCGATCGCGACGTGTTCGATGAATGGCTGCGCAATCGCGCCGCGCAAGTGGGGGCAGAACGCCGCACCGGCACCTTCGAGCGGATTGATCGCGATGGGGCCGAAGGCGCCGTGGTCGTCTACCGCGAAAACCGCGGCGGACCGGAACACCGCGTCCGCGCGCGGCTGGTCATCGGCGCAGACGGCGCCCGTTCAGGCGTCGCGCGCGACAGCATTCCCAACAGTGAAAACGTCAAATGCGTCTTCGCCTATCACGAGATCATCAAGTCCCCGCCGGCCAACGATCAGGGCTACGATCCGGCGCGCTGCGATGTGATCTACCAGGGGCGCGTCTCGCCCGATTTCTATGGCTGGGTCTTCCCCCACGGTGAAACCGCAAGCATCGGCGTCGGCAGCGCGAACAAGGGCTTTTCGCTCAGGGGCTCGGTCGCCACGATGCGCCAGGAAATGGGCCTCGCCCATTGCGAAACGGTGCGCAGCGAAGGCGCGCCCATCCCGCTCAAACCCCTGAAACGCTGGGACAACGGCCGTGACGTCCTCGTCTCGGGCGATGCCGCCGGCGTCGTCGCGCCCGCCTCGGGCGAGGGGATCTACTATGCGATGACCTGCGGCCGCCATGCCGCAAACGCCGCGCATCAGTTCCTGCTCACCGGCAAGCCCAGCGCGCTCAGGGCCGCACGGCGCACTTTCATGCGCGAACATGGCCGGGTGTTCTTGATCCTGGGGATCATGCAATACTTCTGGTATTCCAGCGACAAGCGCCGCGAACGCTTCGTGGCGATGTGCGCAGATCCCGATGTGCAGAAGCTGACCTGGCAGGCCTATATGAACAAGAAGCTGGTCCGCGCCGATCCGATGGCGCACCTCAGGATCTTCCTGAAAGACACAGCGCATCTCCTTGGCCTCAGGGCAGCGCACCCTTGAACGCTCCCATGGGTAACAGGCCCTGGGGACTGCCGATTGCCATTGCCGCGATTGCGGCGATCGTGGTGGCCGGGGTGGGCGGCACGATGACGGACACGACCGGCTGGTATCTGAGCCTGCGCTTGCCCAGCTGGAACCCGCCGCCGCCCGCCTTCGGCATGATCTGGACTGTCGTCTTCACGCTGATCGCCGCCTCCGGTGTCAACGCCTGGCGCGCCGCGCCCGATAGCCGTTCAGCCGATACGCTGATCGGCCTCTACGCGATCAACGGCGCGCTCAACGTGAGTTGGACCGTCCTGTTCTTCCAGTTGCGCCGGCCGGACTGGGCCTTTGTCGAGCTTTCGGTGCTGTGGGTCTCGATCGTCGTCCTGATCTTCGCCTGCGGCCGCTTTTCGCGCATCGCGGCGCTGCTGCTCCTGCCGTATCTGGCGTGGGTTTCGGTCGCGGGCGCACTCAACTGGCAGGTGATCCAGCTCAACGGGCCGTTCTGATCTCGACGGTCGCTCCAAAAACCCCGCTCACCCTGAGCTTGTCGAAGGGTGTTGGCGCAACAGTGCAGACCATGTGATGCCTAATCTTGCCGCCTTCTTCGCCAGCGGCCACGCCGCCGATCTCGTGCTCGCCGTGTTGGCCGTTGAGGCGCTGCTCCTGATGCGCGCAGGCCGCCCCGCCATCGATGTCGCGCTGCTCCTGCTCCCCGGCGCCTGCATGATGCTGGGCCTGCGCGCCGCGCTGGTCGGCGCCAGCTGGCCGTGGATCGCGCTGCCGCTGGCGGCGTCGTTCCCGGTCCATCTGGCGGATATGATGCGCCGGGGCAGGGGGCGGTAGAGCACAACAATACCGGATGGGCCACCTGACCTTCGTCATTCCCGCGAAGGCGGGAAGCCAGAGCGACGGTAGCACCTACCACGAGCCTGCACGCTTAAGGCAGCGTCAATAGGTTCTTCGGCAGTAACGTGTCAGCATTGGGTGTACCACAGCTGCGGACAGTAGTCAGAAGAACCGAGGTTACGTAGAGAGCGGTTTCGTGCAGGCTAGCAACGGCCACTCTGTCGTCCAGTCCTTTGAACTGATCCTTTCGTCGTAGATGGCCAGTTTTTCAGTTATGAACCTCTGCGTCGGCCGGAGCACCAAGTTGAAGAGATCATCCAGGCCGAGCGGGCTGGCAATCTCGATCTGATCCCTCCCGCTGCGCCTCGCAGCCACGGCTGTCGCTGTCTCAGGCCAATACCGCATGGCGTCGGTTGCAGATTGATAGGGGGGATCGTTGTTGCGGGTGTGCATCCGCGCCTGATTCTTCACCGACCAGTCAATGGAAGGCGCAGCAACGCGGAGAGCATCTTCAAGACTGCGATCATGCCATTCCTGACTGCGGTCTGGATCGAACCAGATCACATCGACATCACCCAGAGGTGGCCGTGGTGGGCGATTGTGCAGGGCATCCCAGACCGCATTCCTGACAAATCCAGCCGCGATCCAGCAATCTGGCAGACCGAGATCTGCCACCAAGCCCAGAAGATGCCAGCGGATGGAATCGCCGCGAAGCATCGCACTGATCTGCATGTGGTGAACGTCACGCATGGTTCAGGCTAACGCATCGTCAAAGGTCTGCAACAGCGCGGTTGTCACGCCAGAAGGCTTGATGCCCGCTATGCTGCACTTCTTTCCGCAGTAGCCCCACCCACAAAAAGAAAACCCCCGCGATCCGTGTGGGATCGCAGGGGCCAGGTGTTCCGCGCCGGTTGCGTGCGCGGGGGTGTTGTGTTGCCTGACCGGGGTCAGGGCATCTTGGTTGCCGCCGCAGCCGGAGCTGCCGGGGCAGGTGCAGCCGCTGCCGTGATCATCGGACCGGTCGGCCGCAGGGCCGGGTAGTCCTTGACCATCGAGACGCCGCCCAGAGGCTTGTTCACGCCGCGGTGGCAGGTTGCGCAGTTGACCTTGAGCGGATCACCCTGCGGTCCCAGCCGGTGCTTGGGGAACACACTGGCAAGCGAGCCGATGTATTCGCCGTTGATGTTGCGCACCATGCGGTAGCCGTACCAGGCGCCAACGCGCTTGGGCGTGCTCATGTTCCAGGCCTGGAACGAGCCGGCGTTGTGACAGAACGTGCAGTTCACGCCGAGCGCCGAGGAGGTGTGCATCATCAGGCTGTAGGTGCCCTCGGTTTCCATCGTGGTGGTCTTGTTCGCCGTCGCCGCATAGCCCGAAGGATGGCTATAGTTCGATTGCACCCGGATGTTGCTGGATTTCGCATCAAGCAGGTACTTGGCAAACGCCTCGTTCGGGAGCGAGGAATAGGCCGTCGTGGCAAGCGGCGCATTCTGGCCATGCTTGTTGCCCAGAATGGTATCCGGATTGCCCTTTGCCGGCAGCGCCCAGTTCTCGCTCGGCACCGCCTGTCCGCGGTGGCAGGTGTAGCAGGTGACGCCGGTCTGCTTCACGTGCTGTGTCCAGCCCGTGTTGATGTTCCGGGTCATCTGCAGCATCCGCCGCGCGACCTTTTTGGTGTAGAGCTCGTCAGAGGCCATGTTCGCCGGATTGTGGCAATAGTTGCAGCCTTGCTCCGGTGCGATCCACTGTGTGATCGCGGCCATCGTGTAGCTGAACTCGTCCTCCGAGATGTCACCCAGAACCTGGACGTTCTGGTAGGCTTCGCGGGCCGGCTTGCCGCCCGGCTTCGGCGGATCGTAGGGCGGCGGGGGAACCTCGCCGACCTTCTTCTTGTCGGAGACGAGATGGATCTGGTCCATGCCCGTGCCCCGATAGCCGTTCTGCGCGACCGATTTGGTTTCCAGTTGGCAGGCACCGAGCAGTGCCGCGCCGGCGAGGACCGCGCCGAGGCGCAGTAGCATGGTGCTTCTCATTGTCCCGTGCTCCCCAATGCCGGATCAACGACCCCGGTGTCGGGATAGGCCGGCGCGTAGTGGTGCTGTTGTGCCCAAAGGTACCAGTTATCGACAACGGTGCCGGTGAGCAGGATGCCGATGCCGCCGGTCAGCGTGGTCAGCACGGCAAACCACCATGCCCAGCGGTGAATCGATTCCATCGTGGCGTTGAAGCCCATGGTCCAGCGCCAGAACAGGGCCGCACGCTCCGATGCAGTACCGCGATCGGTAATCTGCTCGATCTCGCGCTCACCGCCGTAGCGGCCGACTGCCAGAATGGTTGCGCCGTGCATCGCGAAGAGCAGGGTCGAGCCATAAAGGAAGGCGATCGAGAGGGCGTGGAACGGATTGTAGAACAGGTTGCCATAGCGGATCGAAAACGCAGCAGTCCAATCGAGATGCGGGAAGATGCCGAAGGGCACCGCTTCAGACCAGCTGCCCATGAAGGCGGGCCGGATGAAGCCGAGCACGAGGTACAGCCAGATCGCTGACATGAACGCCCAGAATACGTGGGTGCCCATGCCGAGTGCGCGGGCCCGGCGGTAGGTCCGGATCGCCCAGAGCAGGACCGAGAGCGTCAGGAACATGCCGGCGAGGATCCACCAGCCGCCCTTGGCGAGCGGAACGATGGGCGAGAAGCCGTATTCCGGCCCCGGCGGCTCGAGGCTGAGCCAGGGCAGCATGCGGACGAACTGGATTGGGTTCCAGTTCACCGACGCCATCATGTTGAGCCCGATGATCTCGAACGCGATGAACCCGCACAGGAGGGCGAGGAGCCCCGTCCATCCAAGGTAGATCGGGCCGAGCTGGGCCTGGCCAAAGCGGCCAAAGAGGTGGTTGAACCCTACGGCGGTGCCGCGAGGATCACTGCCGGGCTTCATCCCAATGCCCATTTCCGGGGCATGGCTGAGCTGAACCTGGGTGAAGATATTCTGGTAAGCCATGGCTAGTCCTCCTTCACGACCAGATCGGCAGATTGAGCCACCAGTTCCACCATTCGGGCCATCCGCGGGTCCACAGCGGGCCGCTGATGATGATGCAGACCGCGCTCCAGAAGCCGGCGTTGAGCGCCAGCAGCAGGCCCAGGCGGTGGATGCCCAGGGTACCGATCGAGTAACCGATCAGATCGCGGAAGAAGGTGTCTTCGTATTCCGGCGTCTTGACGGTCTCGCCCTCTTTGGGATTGACCGCGGACAGCACCAGCGCGCCGTGCAATGCGAGCGCGAGGCAGGTGGTGAAGAAGAACGACACCGCCAGCATGTGCGCCGGATTGTAGTGGAAGTGCAGGTACTGGTAGCCGGTGTTCGACACCCAGTCGAGGTGGCTGAAGATCCCATAGGGGAAGCCGAAGTGCCAGGCACCCAGCAAGACCGGACGGATCACCACCAGCGAAACGTAGGCGAAGATTGCAAACCCGAAGGCGATGGGCACATGATAGCCCATGCCGAGTTTGCGGCAGATTTCGACCTCGCGCAGCGCCCACGATGTGAACGATACGATCGCGCAGACCGTGATCACCTGCCAGAATCCGCCATGACTGAGCGGGGCAAATCCCAGGCCGTATTTGAGATCAGGTGGGGCGATCGAGATCAGCCACGGGTTCCACGTGCCGCCTTGTGAGGCACAGTAGAGAATGAGGGCTGTTCCGAGTGAGGCGAAGATCGCCGTGATCACTCCGAAAAACCCAACGTAGAACGGGCCGACCCAAAAGTCGAAAAGGTCCCCGCCGATCAACGTGCCTCCGCGCACGCGATACTTCCGCTCGAAACTGAGGAGCGCCATAGCTCTATCCTCCCCCGCCCAAGCCTGGCGGGCACAAGTACATGGAAAATCAACCGGTTCCCCCCGGCAGTGCCGGAGGCGGCATGTCCCCCATCAGATGGGTGGGATGCCGCCTCTTGCCTTGCAGGTGGTCAGGGTGCGGCCGCGCCAGCGGCTGCGGCTGCCGGGGCCGCAGTGTGCGGGCCGTCGAGCCAGTTGAAGCGAGGCGTGCTGAGCAGGATGAAGTGAATCACGATTGCCAGCACAAACAGGAAGGCAGCAAGAGCCACCAGGGCCCTGCGCGGATCGAAAATAAGCCAGACTCTCCACATGGTATCTGTCCTTGTGAATGCGCCATCTGGGCGCGGTCGTACATGTTCGGCCAAGAAATGGCCGGGTGGCCGTTACGGCCAAACGCGGTAGTTGTGTCGGTGGATTTCTTACGAAATCCAGGGACGCCACGACCACACGAGCGCGTGGGCAACCACGGCAACTGCGGTGAAGCCGAGGAAGCTGCTCATGAACAGCTTGTGGAATTCCTTGGCTTCTTCGGGGGTCAGGTAGGTCCTGAGCCCAAGGCGATCATCGCTCATTTCTGCATCTCCAGTATTGACGTGCAAAGCGAGAGGCGGCGATCGCCCCCCGGCGATATTCCAACGGCCGAAACCGAGGGAATGGTGGTGCCCGCGTTGGCGCGGGTCATTTCGTGCGCGCGGCTCATGGTGCGGAAGCACCGAGCAGCGCATCTGCCAGCCTGTCGGGGCTGACGATGCTTTCGCCTTCGCGGCGCGCGGCGGCTTCAGCCGCGTCGCGCAGGCGCTTGGCAAAGGAGATGCGGATGAGGACCGGCTGTGCTTCGACCAGTTCGTCGAGCCGCGCCTTGGCCTCGTCACTCCACGGCAGCTCGCGGTGGAGCCGCGCCGGCGTGGCGGGCACCGCATCGAGCTGGGTGGCCAGCGGGAGGATGTGGAACAGCGCATCGAACAGCGCGTTGCACACTTCCTGGATCAGGTAAGTCGCACCCGAATAGCCCATGAAGGGCGTGCCGGGGTGGCGGCGGATCGCTGCACCCGGGAAGCTCGCCGGGATGTAGATGCTGCGCGCGCCGCATTCGGCGAGGTACATCCGCTCATTATAGCTGCCGAACACGACCATCGGCGCGCCGGCGCGGATCGCATCGCGCACGTCCTCGTTCTTCGGCTTCACGCCTGCACTGCGCGAGAAGGCGAAGGCGCAAGGGAGGCCCATGTCCTCTTCGAGGAAATGGCGGATTCCGCGCGTGTAGGTCTCGTTCGCGACGATGCCGAAGCTCGCCGTGCCGAAGAAGTCCTGCGTCACCGAACGCCACAAGTCCCACAGCGGCTTGATCGTGGTGTGCTTCTCGCGCGTGATGAACGGCTCGGGATCAAGACCCAGCGATGCGCCCAGCGCTTCGAGGAAGCGGGTGGTCGACGTAAGGCCTACCGGCGCCTGGAAGTAGGGCCGCTCGAGCACTTCGCACAGGTTCCGCCCGAACTCGCGGTAGAGGCAGACGTTGGCGTCGGCATCCGCCAGTTTGCGGATATCGGCAAGATGGCAGCCCAGCGGGAACACCACGTTCACCTCGGCGCCGATGCCTTCGATCAGGCGGCGCACTTCGGCGAGATCCGAGGCCATGTTGAACATGCCGTAAGCCGGGCCGATGATGTTGACGCGGGGCTTTTCGCCTTCCTTGCGGGCCTTGGGGGCGGGCATCGCCTTGGGGCCGAACTCGGTCCAAAGCCAGCTCAGCGCGCGGTCGGCCGATTGCCACTGATCCTCGTCGATCGTGCGCGGCAGGAAGCGCTTGATATTGGTGCCGCCGGGCGTCACGCCGCCGCCGATCATCTCGGCGATGGAGCCGGTGACGACGACAGCCGGGAGATCCGGGTCGAGCGTCTTCCAGGCGCGGCGCATCGCCGCTTCGGTGCCGGTCTTGCCGAGCTCTTCCTCGCCCAGGCCGGTCACGACGATGGGCAGTTCATGCGGCGGCAGGCCATCGGTGTAGTGCAGCACCGAGGTGACCGGCAGGTTCTCGCAGCCCACCGGGCCATCGATGATGACCTGCAGGCCCTTGACCGCCGTAAAGACGTAGACCGCGCCCCAATAGCCACCGGCCCGATCATGATCGATGATCAGCGTCATGCGCGCGCTCCGAACATCTGGCTCAGGGCCTTGCCCAGGCTATGGCCGAACAGCAGCACCGACGTTTCGTCGGAGTGCGGGCTTGATGGCTGAACGGCCGGCTGCCGCGCGGGCTGCACAGTGATGGCGAGGCGCTGGTCGCCGTAGGAGATGAGAAAGATCATGAGCCCACCGCCTCGGCCGCCTTGCGGGCAGCCTCGTTCAATGCCGCGTACTTCTTCTTGAAGCTTGGGCGGTCCTGCGGGGTATCTTCCCAGACACCGGTGGCGTGCCCGGTGCCGACGCCGTCGAAGAAGGCGGCCATGCGATCGAAGCGCGCCTTGCCGGCGATGGCGGTGTTGACCACCATGGCCAGGCTGCCTGCGCCTGCCGGGCCCATCAGCGGCCGGGCCGAGATGAGGTTGGTGAAATAGAGCGCCGGGATCGCCATCTGCTTGGCATGCTGCACCACCGGCGTCGTCCCGATGGCGAGATCGGGGCGGAATTCCTCGACCGCCGCGATGTCCTGCTCGAGGCTGGCGCGATACTGCACTTTCACGCCGCGGGCCTGGAGCCACTCGCGATCGGGATCGGACCAGACCGTGCGCGGGCAGGCAGTGCCGACGTAGCGGACGTCCGCGCCGCTTTCGATCAGCAGGCGGGCGACCAGCAGTTCCGAGCCTTCATAGCCCGAAACGGTGATCCGGCCCTTGATCGGGCGGGCCGCAAGCGCTGCGGTGATCGCAGGCAGGATGCGGTTCTGCGCGGCGGCGACCAGATCGGCCTTTACGCCGCAGGCCTGGCCGATCGCGGCCAGCCAGTCGGCCGTGCCGTCGCGGCCAACCGGCGCCGAGCCGACGACGGTGCGGCCGGCGGCTTCGAATTCGCGCACGCTGGCGGTGTAGAAAGGGTGGATCGCGGCGACGACGGCGCAATCAAGCGCGGCATAGAGCTCGCGCCATTCGCGGGTCGGCACGACAGGGCCGGCAGCCAGGCCCATCGGTTCAAGCATCTGGGCAATGCCCATCGGATCGACCGGGAACATTTCGCCCAGCAGGGTGACAGTCGGCTTGTCGGGCCGCGTCTGGGGCGCGCTCACCGGGCCTGCTTCAGCCTCGCTGCGGGCGTAAGCGAGCATGGCTCCGGCGAGCACGTCCTTGGCTTCGGCGTGGGTCGGAATGCCGAAACCGGGAACATCGATGCCGATGATCCGGACGCCGTTGATTTCCTTGCCCAGCAGACGGAGCGGAACGCCGCTGGCCGTGGGCACGCAGAGGTTGGTGACCACGATCGCATCGTAGTGCTCGGGATCGGCGAGGTTCTCGACCGCTTCCTTGATATCTTCAAAGAGCTTGCCGGTGACGAGTGTTTCCGAATTGAACGGAACATAGCCCACGCTGCGCCGCGCGCCGTAGAAGTGCGAGGTAAAGGTGAGGCCATAGACGCAGCAGGCCGAGCCCGAGAGCACGCTTGCGGTGCGCCGCATGCGAAGGCCCACGCGCAGCGAGCCGAACGCGGGGCACATCGATTGGGGCTGATCGTGCGGGCCGACCGGATAGTCGGCGGCATAGCGATCGAGCACTTCGCTCTTGCCTGCGGCGCGGGCCGCCTCGCGCATCCGGTCCGTGCCGCCATGGCAGCCGCCCCCGTCGCCCGCCGGGACGAGCGCGTCCGGTGTGGCGTCGATACGGTCAGCAGGGGGGCGCGCGTCAGATGTCATCGTAGACGACCTCCAGCGAAGCCTTGGGTTCGAACGAGCCGCCGCGCATGTCGGCCTGGGTCGCAGGCAGCAAAGTCACGCTGCCGCCGGTTTCCTCGGGCGAGAACAGGCCGAGCAGGCCGTCCTGGTCGAGCGGCTTGGGCCGGCGCGGCGGAGCGGTGGCGACGTTTTCCGCCAGCTCTTCGAACAGGCTGCCCCACTGCGAGTCAGGCCGGCCGATGATCTGGTAATTGGCGGATTTGCGGCGAATGTCCTCGTCCGCCGGGATCGCGCAGAGCACCGGGATATCGACCGCTTCGGCAAAGGCCTTCGCCTCGCCGGTGCCGTCGTCCTTGTTGATGATCATGCCCGCGACGCCGACATTGCCGCCCATCGAGCGGAAATATTCGACCGCCTTGCAGACATTGTTCGCCACGTAGAGCGACTGCAGGTCGTTCGAGCCGACGACGATGACCTTCTGGCACATGTCACGCGCGATCGGCAGGCCGAAGCCGCCGCAGACCACGTCGCCGAGGAAATCGAGCAGCACGTAATCGAAGCCCCACTCGTGGAAGCCCAGCTTCTCGAGCAGTTCGAAACCGTGGATGATGCCGCGCCCGCCGCAACCACGGCCGACTTCGGGTCCGCCGAGTTCCATCGCAAAAACGCCGTCGCGCTGGAAGCACACGTCCTCGATTTTCACTTCCTCACCCGCCAGCTTCTTGCGCGAGGAGGTCTCGATGATCGTCGGGCAGCTCTTGCCGCCGAACAGCAGCGAGGTTGTATCGGACTTGGGATCGCAGCCGATCAGCAGCACGCGCTTGCCCTGTTGCGCCATCATGTAGCTGAGGTTGGAAAGCGCGAAGCTCTTGCCCGAGCCACCCTTGCCGTAGATCGCGATGATCTGCGTTTCCTTGGTCACTTCGGTAGGTACAATCGCGTCGGGTTCGATCGCGGCTTCGTCGCGAAGGGCCTGGACGCGCGCAGATGCTTCAAGAGTCGTCATGCGCAGTTGCTCCAATCGAGTACCATTTTCAGGCAGTTGCGGTCTGTGAAGGCCGCAGGATAGGCCTCGGCCGCCTCGCTCGCAGGGCGAACGTCGGTGACCAGGCCGCTGAGGTCGAGCCGGCCGTCGCGAACGAGATCGCGCGTCCGGTCGAGGTCGCCGGGGCTCCACTCTGCAGCCACGCGAATGCGGGCCTCGGCGCGGAAGGCCACCGGAAAGGCGAAGTTCAGCCGGTCCGAATAGAACCCGGCAAGGTTGATCTCGCCGCCGCGCGCCAGGCGCGAGAGCAGCGTATCGAGAATGTTCGAATCGCCGCTGGCATCGCAGATCGAGCGATAATCGCGGCGCGGATCGGCATCGGGCGCGACGACCGTGTAGCCGATAGCGCCGGCGGTGCGGAGCGGATCGGTTTCCCAGACGGTGGGGGCAGGTGCGCCCAGCGCCATCGTGATGCGGGCCAGCAGGCGGCCAAGCACGCCGTGGCCGACGATGAGATCGGGCAGGGTGCCGCCATCGAGCGCATGAAGCGCCGTCGCGGCGAGGGCGAAGAGCACGCCGTCAGCCTGCAGCGACTCGTCTATGGTCAGTGCGCGGGTCGATGGGAGAACGAGGCGGCGAGCCGAGCCGCCGAACAGGCCGCGCGCATCGCGGAAGCAGCTGGCGCCGGGAACGAAGACCCAATCACCGATTCGCGCCCAGGCATCCCGACCAGCATCGATCACCCGACCAACCGATTCGTAACCCGGCACGAGCGGATAACCCATGCCCGGAAACATCGGCATTTTCCCGGTCCAGAGCAGCTTTTCGGTGCCTGTGCTGATGCCGCTCCAGCGGACTTCGACAACCACGTCGGCGCCGGTCGGCGCATCAAGCGCGAGGGGGCGGAGAGCCAGTTGCTCCGGAGCCTCCATGATTAGCGCTAATGCTTCCACGACCACATTTCCCCTCACCCCGGCCCGGACGGCGTACCGTTCGGTCTAGGGGGCTTTCCGAGTGTCAGCTTACATTGTCATCAACAAGTGTCAACTCGGCACTACACTTTTGTGCGGAAGGGTAGTGCGACAAGCTGTGCATGAGCGCCGGTGATCCGTTTTGGTGGAAACTTGCCCGCTATCGGGCACCGCGCGTCAGACGCGGGCGACAATCGCGCCGCAAACCAGCGGAAGATGCGTGGAAAGCCCGCGCCAGCTGGAGAATCCCGCGCTGCGCAGCATGGCGCCGAGTTCATCAGGGCGGCGCGGGCGGCCCGATCCCATCGCCCAGAGGTAAAGCCCGAAATAGGCATCGCCCATCGCCGCACCGCCTGCGGCTCCGGCCATCGGCTCGCCGATCAGCAGCGTTCCGCCGGGCGGAAGCGCCGCACGCACTGCGCGCAGCAGGCGCAGCGCCGGTTCATCATCATGATCGTGCAAGATCCGCACGAGCGTGATGAGATCAAAGCCCGTGGGCAGCGGATCATGGAGGAAGCTGCCCTTGTGCATGGTCAGCCGGGGGGCGATCAGCGCGTCGCGGCCCAACGAAGTTTCGGCACCGGCGACAACATCGGGAAGATCGAAAAGCCCGAGTCGCAGCGAGGGCGCTGCCATACCGACCGCCCGCACGAAGGCGCCCGTGCCCCCGCCAACATCGAGCATCGCCTTGTGGCGGCTGAATTTGTAGGCCGCGACCAGTTGTTCGCTGACCATCGCCTGCGAGGCCGCCATCAGCGCGGAATAGGCAGTTGCAGCCGGCGCGTTTTCCGCATCGCCCTGCCGCCCGGGCGGTACGGTGCCGGTCGCGCTGGCCCGCGCATAAGTCCAGAAATCCGAAAGCGCAGTCGGCTCCTTGCGGTCTGCGCGTAGCAGCGCCAACGGATCGGCAAGGTCGGCATAGAGCAGCGAATGGTGCCGGATCATCGCTCGCGCGCCCGGATTGCACTGTAGCGCAGCGCCATCCATCCCCAGCGTCCAGCGCCCGCCGGGTAGCGATTCGGCAATGCCCAGCGAAGCGGCGGCGCGCAGCAGTCGCTCGGTGGCGGGAAGGCCAAGTCCCGCGCGGTTCGCCGCTGTCGCCGTGTCGCACGGGCCTTCGGCCAGAAGGTCCAGCAACCCGCCTTCCACACAGGCGGCAAGCACCTGCGCATAGGCAAAGCCCGCCACCAGATCGAAGGCCCGCCGCGCGCGGGAGCGCACGATCGGCCGAGTCAGCGGGAAGGCCGCGCTCCATTGCTGGAACCGGGGATTCGTCAAAAGACGGTTGCGCCAGCCGATCCAGCGTTCCCTGATCCCGGCCCTTTGGGGCAGATCCAGATGATTGGACATATCCATATGTCAATTACATTGGACATTTAGGGGCAATGCGTCAATCATCCCTCGCAAGCCCCGCGTGTGGGGAAAGGGAGATTGAGCCATGTGGCGAGGAGAAACCCACGCAGATGGTGCGCTGAAGTTCAAGGACAGTGGCCCGGAAACGGCCGAAGAATGGCCGCCGCTGTGGAAGGGCATCGCGCGGATGAACGGCGCCCTGCCGCCCGCGCCGGTCGCTCCCGATCCCTGGGCCCTGCTCAACCGAGGTGAGGAAGACCGCCTTGTCCGCGCACCAGGCAGCCGCGACAGTGATGCGCATCCCCGCTTCGATACGCCGGTGCCGCCGGGTGGCTACAGCTGGTGGTACGTCGATGCGCTCAGCGACGATGGCCAGCACGGCCTCACCCTGATCGCCTTCATCGGCAGCGTGTTCTCACCCTATTTCAAGCGTTCCGGCCGCGGAAACCCGCTGGATCACTGCGCGCTCAATGTCGCGCTCTATGGCCCCAAGGCGCGCTGGACGATGACCGAGCGGGGCGAGCACGCGGTCAAGCCGGAGGCGGATCAGTTCGCAATCGGGCCCAGCTCGGTGCGCTGGGCGGGCGATTGCCTGATCATCGACATCGAGGAAGTCGACAAGCGGATCATGAACCCCTTCCGCCGCCGCGTGGCGGGGCAGATCAAGGTCTGGCCCGAAATGCTCAACACCGAGGCGTTCGCGCTCGATCCGGCGGGCAAGCATGTGTGGCACTGCCTCGCCCCGCGCGCGCGGATCTCGGTCGAAATGCAGGCGCCGGCGCTCAGCTGGAAGGGCAGCGCCTATCTCGATAGCAATCGCGGCTCGGAGTCGCTCGAGGAAGGCTTCCGCATCTGGCACTGGTCGCGCGCGCATCTCGGCAAGCATGTCGCGGTGTTCTACGAAGGCCAGCGCCGCGATGGCTCCACCTTTGCCAGCGCACTGCGGTTCGATTCAGCCGGGGTGCCGCACGAGGCGGATTTGCCGCCGACCGCACCGCTGCCCAACACGCTATGGCAGATGGAGCGCCTCACCCGCGCGGATCGCGGCCATGCCACGGTTCGGCGCACCTGGGAGGATTCGCCCTTCTACACCCGCTCGACGCTCCACGCGCGGCTCTATGGCGAGCCGGTGGTGGCAATGCAGGAAACGTTGTCGCTGGACCGCTTCTGCTCACCGATCGTGCAGCAACTGATCCCGCACCGCATGCCGAGGGCGCGCCGCTGATCGCTCAGTCCTTCGGCGCCGCGTCCTTCTTCGCCTTGTCCCGCGCAATCTCGCGGTTGACCGAAACGAGCTGCCACACGCCGAGCGAAAGCGCGATGCCGCCGAAGACAACCATCTCGATCCAACCGAAGTTCTGAGCCACGCGCTGCCTCCCTCTCAAGCATGTACCGGCGCGGTGGCGGCAATGGCCTCCGCAACGAGATCCGCGCGCTCTTCGTGCGCCAGGTGGCCGAGACCTGCAAGCACGCTGAGCGTGGCCTGCGGCAGCAACTTGGCCGCCTGCTCGACCGAGCTGGTCGGCACGGCGGCATCCTTGGCGCCGTGGATCAGGCGGACCGGCACGGTGATCCCCGGGAAATCACGCTGCAGCCCGGCAAGGTCCCACCCGGCCATCATCTCCAGCGCCCCACGGCAATGGAGCGCATTGCCCAGCAGCATGGCGTAGCAGCGCACGCCATCGGCCTCGATCTGCGAACCGGTCGAGCGGACAAGCAATCGCCCGGTATCGCCTGAGGTCCGCGCGCTGGCAGCAAACAGGCGCGGCACCAGCGGATTGAGCACCAGCGCACGCGCGAGCCCCTGAAACAACGGCGCAAAAAACCCGGGAAACGGGGAGAGGGCGGCATTGAGGCCAATGACCTCGGGCACTGCGAAACCCTCGCGGATCATCCTGAGCGCAATCGCCGCCCCTGCCGAGTGGCCGATCAGCCGCTCGGGCCGAACCTCCAGCGTGTTGAGCAGCGCCGTCACCGCCGCCGCCATGCCGGGCAGCGTGAGGCCACCAGATGGCCGCCCGCGCGTGAAGCCGTGGCCGGGCAGGTCCATCGCGATCACCCGGTGGTCTTGCGCAAGGAGCGGCATCAGGTGGCGCCAGCTGTGGGTGGCCGCGCCGGTGCCGTGGAGCAGCACCACCGCCGGGCCTTCCCCCATCTCCTGCACGTGCCAGGTCAGGGGCCCCGCCTGCACGAACCGGCTCGCCGCGCGGTGCGGCCAATCGCGGCCGTCGGTTTCCCAGACGAGCGGCTTGCTCATGTCAGCGCCCCGATCACCTTGCTCAGCGTGGCCGCGTTGGCCTGCGGCAGCGGCACATAGCGCGCGCGCATGGCCGCAGCGACAGCTGAAGCTTCGGGGCGAGGGCGGGGCGAGATGTCGATCACCACGCCGGCAAGGCCAGCCGCCGCAATCGCGCGCCCGGCTTTCAGCGAGTCTTCCGTGGCTGCCGCCCGGTTGGCGCTGCCATCGAGCGCGATATTGCCGCGCCCGTCGGTCAGGATCACCAGCAGCGGCGTATAACCCCGCCGTGTCAGGCCGGTGCCGAGCGTGCAGACCAGCGAAAGGCCCGCCGCAAGCGGGGTGCCGCCGCCGCCCGGCAGCTCTGTCAGCGCCCGCCGCGCGCGGGTAAGCGAACGGGTGGGCGGCAGCAGCAGTTGTGCATCGCTTCCCCGGAACGCCACGAGCGCGACTTCCGTGCGCTTCACATAAGCCTGCGCTAGCAGCAACTCGACCGCGCCCTTGGCCTCGGCAAGCCGGCTAAACGCCGCCGATCCCGAGGCATCGACTGCAAAGATCGTGACCGAAGCGCTACGCGCCTCGAACCGGCGGACGCGCACATCGTCCTTCATGATCCGCAGGCCCGCACGCGCCTCGCCTTCCGCCCGCCGCAGCGCCTGCCACGGTACAGCCGCGCGCAGCGTATCGATCAACGCAAGCCTGGCTCCGCCGCGCGGCAGGCCCTGCCGTGCGGCCAGCGGACGGCCCCGCAGCGGCGAAAGATGCCGCGCGCCGCCGCCACTCCCCGCGCCGCGCCGGGTGCGGCCATCCGCCAGCACCTCAAGCAGGCCGGGCGGAATGGCCGTCACCGCCGCTTCGATAAGCTGGTCCGGATCGGGCGTCCCGTTGTCCTCCTGCTCCTCGTCGCCCGGCGTATCGGGCTCGCTGTCCGCAGGGGGCGGGGGAGGGGGCGGGGCCTCCTCCTCATCCTCGGGCGGAGGCGGCGGCAAGCGTGTCGCGCGCGGGGCGAGCACCAGCCGGGCCGCTGCCGCAAGATCGCTTTCGCGCACAATACCGCGCCCATCGAGCAGCGCGCTGGCCCCGGCAGTGAGCGCGGCAAAGCGCAGCGCCCGTCCGGAATCGACTCCAAGCGCCAGCGAAACGGCGGCAAGCGCTTCCAGCCCTTCCGCGCTGCAGGCCGGGATCTCGGCGGGGGAAGCCAGCGGCTGGGGCAGTTCCGTCTGCGCCAGCCCGCCCGGTGCGGCGTTTCCCAGTTCGCAGGCAAACGCCACGCGCTCGGTCAGGCTCAGCGGCGGCACCTCGTCCCGCTCCGCGCCGTCATCGAGCAGCACGAGACCGAAACGCTCGCCCGCTTCCGCGTGGTCCAGCGCCTGCGCCACGCTGCCGGCCAGCGATGCGGTGATCCGCTCGGCCAGCGGCGCAATCACCACGCCGCCGCGCGCTTCCTCCAGAAAGCCTGACCGCAAGATACTACGCCCGGCGGCAAGACTGGCGGCGAGATCGATCCCGCCATGCAGCCGCTCGCCATCGATATGCGCGGGCATGCGCCGAAGGTGCACCGCCTGGCCCAGCCGCTCGACCAGCCCATCGCGCGCCGGGCCGGGGCCGCGCAGCCAGAGCCCGCCGAAGCCCGCCGGCCAGAGCGCAAAGGCACGCAGCGCCAGCGCCGCATCCTCTGCAGCGGACGGCGCATCAGGCGATATCATCCAAACACCTCGGCCACCGCCCGTTCGATGCGGGTGGTCGATCCGGTCTCGTCCAGCACGTCGCGGCGCAAGCGGTGGCGCAGCGCCATCGGGGCGACGGCGATCACGTGTTTGCGCAGCACCGTGGCCGCCCCTTCCAGCGCGGCCTGCGCCCGCGCCGCGCGCATCAGGGTCAGTTCGCCGCGCAAGCCATCGGCGCGGCAGGCCATGCACAGGCGCGAGGCGTCATAGAGCACTGCGTCCGGCGTCTCGACCGTGGGCAGCCGGCTCCGCCCCCGCGCAATGCGGCGCACGATCTTGGCGTCTGCCGGGGCCCATTCCTCGCCGAAGGCGGCCGCATCGCGTTCATGCGCGGCGCAGCGGCGCATGATTTCCACGCGCGCATCGAGCGTCTGCGGGGTGCGCACTTCCACCGAAAGCCCGAACCGGTCGAGCAACTGCGGGCGCAGTTCGCCTTCCTCCGGATTGCCGCTGCCGATCAGCACGAACTTTGCCTTGTGCCGCACCGAAAGCCCCTCGCGCTCGACAAGGTTTTCGCCCGAAGCCGCCACATCGAGCAGCAGATCGACGAGGTGATCCTCCAGCAGGTTGATCTCGTCGATATAGAGAAAGCCCCGGTGCGCCTTGGCCAGCAGCCCCGGCTCGAAGCGCTTTTCGCCCGAACGCAGCGCGCGTTCGAGATCGAGCGCGCCGATCACGCGGTCCTCCGTCGCGCCCAGCGGCAGATCGACGAAAGGCACCGCCCGTTTCGCCGTCTTCTTCGATGTACAGGGATCTGGACAGGTCCCCGCGTCGGTCGGCGCGCAGCCGAAGCGGCAGCCTTCCACCGCCACGATGGGCGGCAGAATCGCGGCAAGTGCCCGCGCTGCCGTCGATTTTCCGGTCCCGCGATCGCCGAAGACCATCACGCCCCCGATAGCGGGATCGACAGCGGCGAGCAGCAGGGCCTGCTTCATTTCGTCTTGCGCGACGATGGCGGAGAAGGGGAAGCGGTTCATAGTGTCAACCAATCTGGACTATGCGGGTTGTAACGGCAAGTGTGCTGTGAAAGACTATAGACCGGCGCTAAGCCGCGCCGGACGGGAGTGCCAGAGGCCATGTTGAACGAGCACCGGCTGCGGCGCGAGATTGTCGGCGAGATGCATTTGCGGCGCTGGCCGCCCATCACACCGCCGATGCGGATCGTCCAGATCCTGCGTCTTGGCCCTTCCGAAGGCCTGCCCCCGTTTCGCGGCGGCCCCGCTTTCGCTGCCGAGCCGGGCCAGCGCCACATGCAGGGCATCCTCGCAGAAGGCCTCCTCTTCACCTGGGAACGGCACAGCGAAGCGACCACGCTCACCGTCTTCGCCAGCCCCGATGCACCGCTCCTTGCCGAAGCGCGCGCGTGGGCGGAAGGCGCGCCGGGCGAAGTGCTGCGCGCCACGCTCATCGATATCGAAGCCGATGCCGCCGCTGCTGCTGCCCGCATGGCCCAGTTCGATGTCGATCCGGCGGAGCTTGTCTGCTGCGATTTCGGCGGTGGCGCGCGGCTTTCCTCCGATTTCCGCATCAAGGACGAGGGCTATGGCCGCCTCGTCGTCGCCGCTGGCCAGCTTGGCCCGGTCGATCTCGCCCGCGCGGTGCAATCGCTGCAGGAACTGGGGAATTATCGCAACATGGCCCTCCTCGGCCTCCCCGTGGCCCGCGCGTGCTGGGCCAAGCTCGATGCCGCCGAAGAGGAACTGCGCGCTTTTGGCCGCAAGCTCGATTCGGACGAGAATTCCGACAACGACCTCCTCGATGCGCTTTGCGCGATGTCGCTCGAGCTTGGCACCATCGCCAGCGATTCGCGCTACCGGCTCAGCGCCACCGCCGCCTATGCCCGGCTGGTGGACGAACGCCTCGCCACGCTCGCGCCCGTCGCCATTCCCGGCTTTGCCAGCCTCGCCGATTTCACCCAGCGCCGGTTTCATCCCGCGATCCGTACCTGCGAAACGGTCGTGCGCCGCCAGCAGGAACTGGCCGAGCGCTCCGCCCAGCTCACCTCGCTGCTGCGCACCCGGATCGAGACGCGGATCGAGGATCAGAACGCCCAGCTCCTCAAATCGCTGGAAAGCGCCACGCGCACGCAGTTGCGCCTCCAGCACCTCGTCGAAGGCTTCTCCACCGTCGCCATCACGTACTACGCCGTCTCGCTGCTCGCCTATCTCAGCGGCGGCCTTGCACTCTTCGGCGTTCATGTGGAGCACGACCTTTTCGCCGCGCTTGTCATCGTGCCCGTCTTCATCATGCTCTTCGTCTACTTGCGCCGCGAACGCCACCGCCTCGGCGCAGACTAGCAAAATTGCACTCCCGTCCAAGCTTTACGGCGGGCCAAAGGCAGGCAATAGCCTTCCCGGACAAGCACTTTGCGGGAGCGGTTGAGGCATGACGGACGGTCTTCACGGCGAGGAAACCTTTGCAGACCTGCGCGAAGGCGTGCGCAAACTCTGCGCCCGCTTCCCCGGAAGCTATTGGCAAGCGCTCGACCGTGATCGGAAATACCCCACCGAATTCGTCACCACGCTCGCGAACGAAGGCTGGCTCTCCGTCCTGATCCCGGAGGCCTACGGCGGCTCCGGCCTCGGTCTGGCAGCGGCAACGGCGGTGCTCGAGGAAGTCCACCGCTCCGGCTGCAACGGCGGCGCAGCCCACGCGCAGATGTACACGATGGGCACCCTGCTGCGCCACGGTTCCGACGAACAGAAGGACCGCTATCTCCCCGCCATCGCGCGCGGAGAGCTGCGCCTGCAGGCCTTCGGCGTCACCGAACCCACCAGCGGCACCGATACCACGCGCCTCACCACCTTCGCCCGCCGGGATGGCAACCGCTATATCGTCAACGGCCAGAAGATCTGGATCAGCCGCGCCGAACATTCGGACCTCATGGTCCTCCTCGTGCGGACCACGGCGCGCGAGGAATGCGCGCGCCCCACCGAAGGCATGAGCGTCCTCCTCGTCGACTTGCGCGAAGCCGTCGGCAATGGTCTCACCATCCGCCCGATCCGCACGATGCTCAACCACGCGACGACCGAGCTTTTCTTCGACGACCTCTCGGTCCCGGCAGAAAACCTCATCGGCAAGGAAGGCGATGGATTCCGCTACATCCTTTCCGGCATGAACGCCGAACGCATCCTGATCGCCTCCGAATGCATCGGTGACGCGCGCTTCTTCATCGATCGCGCCAGCGCCTATGCCAAGGAACGCTCCGTCTTCGGCCGCCCCATCGGCCAGAACCAGGGCGTCCAGTTCCCCATCGCCCGCGCCTATATCCAGACCACCGCCGCCGCGCAGATGGTGGCAGACGCCGCCGCGAAGTTCGATTCGGGAGAGGGCGCGGGGACAGAGGCGAACATGGCCAAGCTCCTCGCTTCCGAAGCCTCGTGGTTCGCGGCGGACATGTGCGTGCAGACCCACGGCGGCTTCGGCTTTGCCGAGGAGTACGACATCGAGCGCAAGTTCCGCGAAACCCGCCTCTATCAGGTCGCGCCGATCTCCTCGAACCTCATCCTCAGCCATGTGGCGACGCACGTTCTGGGCCTGCCGAAGAGCTTTTGATTGGGGGCTCGCAGAGATCGCAGAGGAAGCAGAGGGCGCGAAGACGAAGGGACCTGCGGCAACGCCGCGCAAATCTCAATGGTTCGCTCGCGTTGTAGCCGCTGACGCGGAATCGAGGCACGGCTTCTCTGCGCCCTCTTTCTCCTTTCCGATCTCTGCGAGAACTCCTTCCAACCCCGCAGGCCACCAAACCTTGCACCCCCGTCCACAAGGCGTAATCTCCCCTCGCGCGCGGAAACAAGCCCCGAGTCTGAAGGCTTTGGCCGCGCAGCCCTGCATGGAGAAGATGCGATGACCAAGCTTCCCGCCCTGATCCTCAGCTCATGCGCCGCCGCGCTCGCGCTCGCCCCCGTGGCCGCATCCGCTGAAACGGTGGTCCTCACGGCGAACCTTTCCGGCGCCAACGAAGTGGGAGGCGGCGCGCCCGAAGGCAACGGCGCCTTCCGCGTGGAGATCAACACCGATACCGGCGATTTCTGCTACACGCTCTACGGCGAAAAGATTGCCGCGCCGACGATGGCTCACGTCCACACCGGCGCCGCCGGTGCCAACGGTGCTCCGGTCATCACGATGGACGTCACCGGCAAGGGCAGCGACATGTGCATCGCGGTCGAGCCCGACAAACTGAAGCCGATCATCGCCAATCCGGCTGGCTACTATGTGAACATCCACAATGCAGACTTCCCCGGTGGTGCCGTACGCGGACAGCTCGCCAAGGGGTGAGCTACCGGAATCGATGCCGAACCGCATCCGGTTCCATCCCAGCATTCCGCAAGTGCCTGTCTGGCGCGCTGCTTTTGCTTGGCTATTCGTATCCAGCTCTGGCTGCTGAATCGGCAGATATCGGCCCCGGCGTCGGAACAGTCTTTCGGGGGCATTTCGGCACTGTGGTGTCGGGTTGGGATTGGGCGGGCGGCGGGCTTTGGCTGCCAGAGAATGCGCCCGCTCATGTTCCCTCCGACGCGCTTGGCTGCTGCTTTGGCGTTTTTTCGCGCGCTGGAGACAAGGGCATTTGGGTCGTGAAGACCGAACCAGTGGAGCGCAACACTACAGGCGGTGTCGAAAGCGAGCGTATTGTCGACAGACTCTTTATCCGTCCAATCAAGGGTGAGGTCCTCAGCGAATGCTGGAGCGGGACCAATGCGTGGCCGGCCCTGACCTTGGTGAGTAGAAGAACCCATCGCGCCCGATCTGTCTTGGTGAACGAACGAGGACTGACGGTCGCCGTGTGGCTCGATCGCGATGGAAGGTGCGATATCGACGAGCCGTAAGCCAGTCTGATTTGCCGCGCTCGACACCCCGCGGCCAGGCTTCGCAGTCCGCTCCGCTCCCGCACTCGCAGACCCGGGGATCGCGATGCTGATCCCGCGAACCAGTCCCCTGCGCCGGCAGAACACCCGATCGTCCATCGGTTGCTGGCCCGGGTTGCCTCACATCGCAATCTATATATGTTGAAATATAGATTCGCTGGACAACCATGGGGGACTTTCTTGCGCACCACTCTCGCGACCGGCCTGCTCACCGGCGCCGCCTTGCTCCTATCCGTTCCCGCCATGGCGGAGGAAGCGCCGGCATCGGACGGCACCAGCGAAGCCATCATCGTCACGGCGCGGCAGCGGCCGGAGAACGCGCAGGATGTGCCGGCCGCGCTGTCCGTGGTGGGGGGCAGGTGGCTCGATCAGTCCTACACGCTCAACACACAGGGGCTGACCACGCTGGTCCCCGCGCTCAACTATTCCTCCGCCAATCCGCGCAACACGGCCTTCACCATCCGCGGCCTTGGATCGAGCGTCGTCGCGGTCAGCCAGGCGAACGACGGGCTGGAGCCGGGCGTCGGCTACTATGTCGACGGCGTCTATCATGCCCGCCCGGCCACGGCGGCGTTCGACTTTTCCGATATCGAGCGGATCGAAGTCCTGCGCGGTCCGCAGGGCACGCTGTTCGGCAAGAACACCACTGCGGGCGCGATCAACATCGTCTCGGCCGCGCCCGTCTTCACCAGCGGCGCGAACCTCGAACTCAGCGTGGGCGAGCGCCGCTTCGTCCAGGCGCGCGTTTCGGCAACCGGGCCGCTCGTCGGCGATACACTGGCCTATCGGCTTTCGGGCACCATCACCCGCCGCGACGGCGTGCTGCGCAACGTGCGCACCGGGCAGGATCAGAACACTCTGGGCACCCAGGCGGTGCGCGGGCAGGTGCTGTGGCAGCCTTCGGCGGATTTCAGGCTACGGCTCATCGCGGACTATTCGAACTTCAGCAGCGAGTGCTGCACGCAGGTCTATCTCCGCGTCGGCACCAGCCTGCGCGCCCCCGGCCGCCAGTTCCCCGCACTGGCAGCGGCGGCAGGTTACGCGCCCCCCAGCACCAATCCCTATGACCGCCTCACCGATATCGATGCGCCACTCGCGGTCAAAACCAGCGAGGGCGGTGTCGCGGCCACGGCGGACTGGACCATCGGCCCCGCCACGATAACCTCGATCAGCGCATGGCGCTTCTGGAACTGGGATGCTGCCAATGATCGCGACTACACCGGCCTGCCCATCCAGCTCATCCAGCGCATCCCCTCGCGGCAGGATCAGCTGAGCCAGGAACTGCGCCTCGCCTCCAACGGCGACCATGCCCTCAGCTATGTCGCGGGGCTCTACTATTTCCGCCAGGTGCTGAGCGGCCATCCCGACAGCGTCTATGGCCCCTATGCCGCGCCGTGGCTGATCGGCCGGACGACCGGCGCAAATGCCACGCCCGTCCCCGCCAACCTCCTCGATGGCTACGGCCAGTCCGGCGACACGCGCTTCGCCGTCGATAGCTACGCCGCCTTTGCCGAGGTGAACTGGCGCATCCTCCCCCGTCTCACCCTCACCGGCGGCCTGCGCTACACGCAGGAGAACAAGCAGGGCGACTACAGCACCACCGTCTTCGGCGGCCTCGCCACGGCCAGCGCCGCGCTCACCAACGCCAAGCTCGGCGTCCTCAGGCCCCAGAGCTATTCCGCCAGCGATTCCGACGGCAGCCTCTCCGGCCGTGCCAACATCGCGTGGAAGCCGCTCGAAGCCGTGCTGCTTTACGCCAGCTTCGCGCGCGGCTTCAAATCGGGCGGCATCAACATGTCGGGCCTCCCGCTCGACGCCGCCAACCAGCCCGCGCTTGCCACCGCCGTCGTCCGGCCCGAGCGCAACACGACCTGGGAAGCCGGCATCAAGGCCGAGATCTGGAACCGCCGCCTCACCCTCAACCTTGCCGCCTACCACACCACGGTCCGCGATTTTCAGGCAACCATCGTCGATTCCAGCCAGACCGTCGCCCTGCGCGGCTACCTTTCCAATATCCCCGAAGTGCGCGTGAAAGGGGTCGAGGCCGATGCCGCGCTGAGGATCGGCGCGCTCACCCTCACCGGCGCGCTGGCCTATGGCGAGGGGACCTACACCAGCTATCCCGCCGGCCCGTGCCCGCTCGAAGTGCAGACAGCTGCCACCGCCGCCTGCAATCTCACCGGCCAGCGGCTCGCGGGCCTGCCGCGCTGGTCCGAAACCCTCAGCGCAGACTATGCCGTGCCCGCAGGCACCGGCGCGCTCGTGCTCCATGCCGATAGCAACTGGCGCACCGGCTATTTCGGCGATCCCACCCTCTCACGCTACACCTGGATCGAAGGCTACAACCTCACCAACGCGAGCATCGGCTACCGGCGCGAGGATGCGGACGGCAAGGGCTGGGAAATCGCCGTGTTCGCGCGCAATCTGCTGGGGGCGAACTATATCCAGAACCTCACCATTCAGGCCGGCAACTCCGGGCTGATCCTCGGCACGCCGAGCGATCCGCGCACCGTCGGCGTCACGCTCAGGCTGCGGCGCTAGGTCCGTCCGCCGGGGCCTCGTCCCCCTCCCGCTTGTCACGATGCCGCTGCGGGCGGGGGGAGGGCAGCAGCAACTGGTCGACCAGCGCGGCCAACCGCTGCGTGCTCACCTGCTCCACCTCGTTCTGCAACGCGCGATACTGCGCAAGGATCGCCTCGCCCAGCGGCGTAAGCTGCGCCCCGGCCTTCTGGTTTCCGGGCGTCGTGGCGACCAGCGGACCCTGCCAGCACCGGTTCATCGCATCGACGAGCAGCCAGGTCCGCCGATAGCTCATCCCCATCGCCCGCCCCGCTGCCGAGATCGAATGATGCTGCGCGATCGCCTCCAGCAGATCGGCCTTGCCCGGCCCCATGGCAACTTCATCGCCGCACAGGATCTGGAGCTTGAGCTTGAGGGGAAGCGGCGATGCCATCCCGCCATACTAGCCCGTGCCGCCTGCCAGTCCACAAGGAATGAACCCCCGCGCAGAAGGGCTTTGAAGGTTTCCGCCCGGTTCGATACGAGCACCTCTTTGGTTGCTTCCATCGCCGCGCACCCGGCCATCGCGGGCAGGCCGGCCGCATCAAGGCAGAGCGTCAGGATTTTCAGTTGCCATGAACTATCGCCATTCCTTCCATGCCGGCAACAGCGCCGATGTCGTGAAGCACAGCCTGCTGATCGCCCTCGTGCGCGCCTTGCAGCAAAAAGAGAGCGCGCTAACCCTGATCGATACCCACGCCGGCTGCGGGCTCTATGATCTGCAAGGCGAGGAAGCCGGGCGCACCGGCGAAGCCGCGCAAGGCGTGCTGCGGGCCTTCGCCGATCCCAGCCCCTTGCTCATAGACTACCGCGCCGCCGTGGAAGCCGTGAATTCCGGGGCCGAGCCGCACCTCTATCCCGGCTCGCCCCTAATTCTGGCGCAGCTGCTCCGCCCGCAGGATTCCCTGATCCTCAACGAAAAGCACCCCGAAGACGCCCACACCCTGCGCGTCGCGATGCGCGGCACCCCCGCCGCCGTGCATGAACGCGACGCCTACGAGTTCTGGCTGGCGATGCTGCCGCCCCGCACCCCGCGCGGCGTGGTCATGGTCGATCCGCCCTACGAGCAGACCGACGAACGCGCCCGCATCACCGCCACCCTCGCCGCCGCACACCGCAAATGGGCGCATGGCGTAACCGTGATCTGGTATCCCCTGAAAGACCGCGCCGCGCATCAACGCTGGAAGGAGCAGCTGCGCAGGCTCGGCATCCCGAAACTGCTGTGGGTGGAGCACTGGCTCTACGATAGCGACCAACCCGGCATCTACAACGGCGCGGGCTTGTTCATTATCAACCCGCCCTACGCCTTCACGCAAACCCTGCCGCCCCTCCTGCAAGCCCTGCGCACCGCCCTCGCGCCCGAGGGCCACAAGGGCGAGATCGCCGCCGATTGGCTAAGCGGTTGAACCAACCCCGGCGACCCGCTTAACGCTCGTCTTTGGGAGCAACGCGAAGCAATCCAAAGCGCCAAAAGAAAAAGCCTCCAGCGGGCAAGGGCCACCGCCCTTGCATCCCGGGAATATCTGCGTCCTCTGCCGCCGGCTTGCTCAAAGCCTCGGTCGGCCAAGCGATCAGCCGCTGATCGGTGGGGTAAAGCGAGCCCGCAGTTTCATGCCGCGAAGTTGAACAATCGTGCGCGGCTGGCGACTTGCGAGGCCGACAACATGCGACTCTATCTGATCGCATCAGCCCGAGCGAAGAAAATTGTCACCCGCATTCCTTGTCCTGGGGTAGACTCGACGTTCAGCGTCGCATTCGCATTCTGACGAAGTGACTGGACGATCATCGCGCTGAGCTTGCCGGGCTTTGGCCATATCATATCAGCGGGCAACCCTATGCCATCGTCAGCGACAATGACGCGACAACCCTCTTCATCAACGAGGCTATGCAGCGCGATGGTTCCTCCCGCTCGGCCAGTAAATGCGTGCTTGAGTGCATTGGTCAAAAGCTCGTTTACGACAAGCCCGGCCGGCATCGCGACGTTGATCGAAACCGGCCACGTATCCACCTGGAGATCAAGATGGGTGCCCTCTACTGCATGCGCACGCATTACAGCCGATGCAATTTCGCTCAGATAGATGCCAAGATCGATCGTGGAACGATCCCGGGTATCAGAGAGCGAGCGATAGAGCAGCCCTAGAGCTTCGATGCGACCTGCCAAACGGTCGAAGCGGGCGGTCGCTGAATCGTCCGGGATTTTACGTGATTCCAGCCGGATCAGCGCTGTGATCATCTGTAGATTGTTGGTCACGCGGTGCTGCAATTCGCGAAGCAGCGTGTCCTTTTCACGAACGGCTGCCTCGAGTTCACTTTCATCAATATCGGAGCGGCGGCCAGCCTCCGCGAGCGCGACGAGGCGGAACACCGGCTCCCCACCATCATCCTGGATAAGGTTTGACCAGGCATCCACGGCGATCGGCTCGCCTCGCATTTCCAGCGCGAATGTTCCAACGAAGTCTTCGCCAGCGGCAATGGCTTCACTGAGCCGAGCGCCGCCGTCGATGGCTATGGTGGTGGCCGGGAAGACACCCCAATCCTTGCCGAAGACCTCTGGAGCGGCTCTTCCCGTCAGCCGCTCGAACTCGATATTGGCGTAGACGATGCGTTCGTCGGGTTTCAACTCCGCCACAGCGATCGCGATCGGAATGTGGTCGAGGAACTGCTTGAACCGGTCACTTTCCAAGGCATTGGCGAGGTCAGTGGTGCCGAGCAACTGCTCAACGCCGGCGGGATGGTCGCCCGGATTTTCTGGATCGGAGATGTTCATGTGCGACCCATAGCAATCAAATGCGCCATGGCTGTAACAATCTGTTCCGGCGCAAAGGGCTTCGAGATGATCTGGCTGCCTGCAACACTCTGCGTGCTCCACTCCTGCGTGCTGGCACCGCTGACGTACAAGACGGGGATCTGCCGCATTGCAGCCCTGGCTTCGCGAGCAACTTGCCAACCATTGGGGCCAACGCCGAGATCGATATCAGTAACAAGACCGCTCAGTGACGAACCCGCTGCGGCAAGCTTCTTCACCGCATCCGCGCCGTTGCTTGCAGTCCATACCTCATAGCCCGCTTCAGACAGTGCTGTCTCGACGAGGTATTGCGTAAAGATTTCGTCCTCTACATATAGTATTAGAGGTTTAAATTCACCTACCATGAATAAATCCTTGCGGAAATCAAGAGATCGCGCATAAGCGTAAGGCATGATGAAATGGTGCTGTGCTATGAGTGAGATATCGAAACTGTTGTGCCAGGATCAGCATCTTTTATCTCCACTGTCGCTCCGAGTTGTTTGGCGAGAGCATCGACGATACCCGTCCCTAGCCCAGGTTTTACTTCTGTTTCATCGCCGGGCATACCTACGCCGTTGTCGCCGACCCTGAGGGTCCAGGCCTCGCCCTCCGCTGCATAGTCGACGGTAATGGCGCCGATTTGATCACGGTCTGGAAACGCGTGTTTCAAGGCATTGATCACGAGTTCGGTGACGATAAGACCGAGACTGATGGAAACGTCCGAACTGCTAACGCTATCGTCGACCCTTGCTGTCAGCGAGAGCCGTGCCGGATCATGGATCATCGACGCGCCAAGGCTGCGACAAAGATCGGTCAGGTACGGGCGAAGCGCGACGTCCTTGTGTTCATTTTCCGCAAGCTGACGTTGCAGCGTCGCGATCGACATTACCCGGTGATGTGCGTCCTGAAGGTGGAAGCGCGTCTCCTCCGACTGAACCGTGCGCGCGCTGTGCATCAGGACACTGGCGATTATCTGCAAGCTGTTCGCGACCCTGTGATTGAGCTCCTGCAGGAGAACCCCTTTATCGCGAACGAGATCGTCCCTCATCCGTTCGGCAAGGCGCGCACCGGTTACATCGACAACTGATACAAGGAGGCGCGTCGTGTCGTCCCCAAAATACTCAAGCTTGCTCGCACAGATCACAAGTCGGAGCGGAGGCTGGCCATCCCGGATCAAATCTACTTCGTAGCTGTCGACTGCGGCGTTGCCATTGACTGTCGCGATCAGGAGGCCGCGAAGCTGGGGAATATCCCACTCTCCACGGCCCAGCTCATTAAGCTTGGACCCCTCAAGCCCAAGAGGTCCGACATTGAATGCACTACAGAAAGAAGCGCTTACTCCGATTATAGCCAGGTCTCCGTCGAGGAGAAGAAGTGGGGCATGGGATGCCGCAACGAGGGCCATAGCCAAGCTGGCGGCGACTTGTGGGTGTACTGGTGTAATGATTTTCACGCCCGATGCCTGAGGGAACAGGAGGTTCTCGGGACGGCAACAACGCGCAGCAGCACCGTTCCCCACACCGACGATGCAGGCTTTTCAGCGCATCATTTTGATAACAAGCCAACAGCCTATCTGTTCCTGACTCGACCGACTCTCCGGGCAGATAAATCCGCTCCGAAGTTTGAATCATGCCAACGTGTACAAACGTTTATCCGGTATTGCCGCTGCCGAAGTGCCATTCCCGGCTTCGGAAAAGGGCCGGTCCATGGAGCGACGGCCGACAGGATCAGGTCAGACGGGGACTGACTGAAATGCCAGTCAATGGCGCAGCGGGGCCATGGCGGCCAGGTCGTTGCGGATCGTCGTTGCGCCGACACCGCCTTCGCCCATGACATGGCTGATCTGGTCAAGGCCCAGCACAACATCGCCCGCCGCGTAAAGCCCCGGACAGATGCTGGCGAAAACCACGTCGCCCTGCTCCAGCGTAAGCGCGATGCGGCCTGCTGAAAGCCTGATGCGCTCGTACCCCGAAGCGATGGCTATTCGGCCTCCACCGAGTTGCGCGCGCTGCCGTGCGCCAATGTTGCCTGCGTCCACCAGAATGCACCGCTAACAAAACCGTGCAAGATGGATCGCGGCGGTGAGCCCGGCCGGGCCACCGCCGACAATCAGACAATCGAAAGAGTCAGGCCGGATGCCCGCGCGTGTCGAGCTGTCACTTGCCTAAAGCGGCCATCAGTTCGGCTTTTCGCGCTTCGAGCTGCGCACCAAGCGCCTTGAGGTCGAGGTCGCTGCTGCGTGCCTCGGGAAACATTTCCGTTTCCTCCTCCTCGACGTGATGGTCGATGTATTCGCCCAGCACGGTGATCTTGGCATCGAACAGGCGATCCTCAACAGACATGCCGAGGATTTCGGCGATCAATTGCTTGGCGCTGGCGTGTTCGACTTCGGCTTCATCCAGCAGGTCGTCGTCGTCGATGGCCTCGCGCGCGGCGGGATAGAAGATTTCCTCCTCAATCTGCGCATGAACGGTAAGGGCCTCGCAGATCTGCAGGGCAAGCGCCTGCTTTTCGGCATCCTCCTCAAGCGACTCGTACTGTTTGAACCAGATCTTCACCTGCTTGTGATCGTCCTTGAGCAGCTTGATCGCATCGACGGGGCGAGCTGCCGCCCGCTGCGTCTTGCGCACCGTCTTCGATGCCGGACGCTTCTTCGTTGATGCTGATGTTGCTTGGGTGGCTGCCATGTTATGATCTCCTGATCGAGCTATGCCTTCATCGACCTGCATGAAGTTAACCCGCGGATGCCCACGCAGTTCCCGCCAGGCTGCGGAATAATGCTCCCGGCCGCCTTCGTGCAGTGCGCGCTGCTCCGCGCCGCTTCAAAGGATCAGCTGGATACCGGGGACCAGGGTCGAGCTGAGGTTCGGCGTGGAGAGCTCTATCAGCCCGCCGCCTTGAGCACGCTCGCAAACTGCTCGATGGAAGCCGCGAGGCTGGGCATGATGACGCCGCGTTCGCTGGTGAGCGGCGCATACCGGGGGCGTTTTGCCGTCCAACCCATTTCCGCCGCCGGCACGAACCGGATCCGCCTCGCGGGCAGGCCCACGGCATCCGCGAGATTGACGGCAAACTAAGCCCATGATGCCGTCCCGTGGCTGGCAAGGTGCCAAAGCCCGGTTTCGTCATCAATCACCAGATCGAGCGTCGTGCGAACCAGATCGGGGACAAAAGCGGGCGAGGTGAAGCAGTCCGATGCGGCACAGAAGGACCGGCCCTGACGCAAGCTTTGGACGAGGTGCGATGCAAAGTTCTGCTCGTCATAGGGCGAGAAGAAAGATGCTGTCCGGATGACCAGTGCCCGATCGTTTTGACTAAGCTGCGCGTCCATTCGTGCCTTGCTGTGGCCATAGACGCTGAGTGGGGCAGTGGGATCGCTTTCCACGTATGCCCCCTCCATAAATAACAGACGCGTCTGTTATTTATAAAGTGCTGTCCTACAGCCTTCGCTCTGCGGCATGTTTCCTGAATGCCTCGCGAATCCTCCACAATCCGCCACTTCGGTTCCCGCGCGGGCAGGGGTGTGCGGGCGGTGAGGGGGGTGACAGTTTTCGCTCAGGACTGTGTCAACCGTGTCAACTTCGTCCCCCTGCGGGACGCAGAGCCGGGCTTGGGACGGGAAGCAAAAACCGGATGCCCAAACCAAATGGGGGCCGGCATTGCTGCCGGCCCCCACTGTCGCCGCTGCTGGCACTCTGGCTTTCCAGCGCCTGAGCTCACCGCGTCCTTCCGCCGTTCCCTGCCCTTCGGTTCCCATCCTTTCGAACGGCCCGTTCTTTCGAACGATGCACCTCCGGTCCGCTTCGCCGTCCGGTCCCGCCTGCAAGCAGGCGCTTCCTTGTCCGCTCCGCCTTCAGTCCTGCGGCGTCCGCAGTTCCTGACCACATGGGCCTGGCAGTCGCTGGTGCCCGTACCGCATTCTGCGCGTTGCCGCGCGTCCTGCTGCTGCGAGCGTGTTTCCCTGCGCTTTCTTCGGGCGCCGCTCCCTCCGGTCCGGCCTTGCGGCCTCGCCTTCGGACGGTGCCTCCCTCAGGAAGGCAAGGGCCCTTCCGCGCGTCCTGGCGTGCTGCCCCTCGCTCCGCTCCCGCCGGCGCTTGCCCCCGGTCTTGCGACCATCGGCCTTGCCGCATCAGCCTTGCTTCGGGACGCCATTCCGGCCTCCGGAGCCGGTCTTTCCGGTCTGCGCTCCGCCCTTTCCGATGCGCGCCTCAGCACGCCGAAACTGGTTTCATCACAGACTTTCCGGTCCAGCCCGATCGGAAAATTTCTGCCTTTCAATCAGTGCCTTGCGGCGCTTTTTTCAGGCTTCGTTTCCCTCTCGACAAGGCAGATGCTGCGCCTGAGAGATGAGTCGCACAAGCAGCAAAATGCAAAGTTATCCACAGGCAGCCCAATGGCTGGTGGACAACTTCGCAAGCTGCGGAAACCGCTTTGTTTTCGTTTTGTGACGATTCGTACTGATCCCCATCCGCTCACCCTGAGCTTGTCGAAGGGTGCTGGCGCGGCGGTCGCGCCAGATGCTTCGACAAGCTCAGCATGAGCGGTAATGGGTTACGGCATTGGTGCTTATTGCCCCCGCTGCGCCAGCAATCTCAGCCGGAGCGCATTGAGCTTGATAAAGCCCGCGGCGTCCTTCTGGTCGTAGGCACCGGCATCGTCCTCGAACGTCACGTGGCGTTCGGAATAGAGGCTGTCCGCCGACTTGCGGCCGACGACGGAGGCGTTGCCCTTGTAGAGCTTGAGGCGGACGGTGCCGTTCACCCGTGCCTGGCTGTGGTCGATCGCGGCCTGCAGCATCTCGCGCTCCGGGCTGAACCAGAAGCCGTTGTAGATGAGCTCGGCGTACTTCGGCATCAGCTCATCCTTGAGGTGCGCGGCACCCCGGTCGAGCGTGATGCTTTCGATGCCGCGATGCGCGCGGGCATAGATTTCGCCGCCCGGCGTCTCGTACATCCCGCGGCTCTTCATGCCGACGAAGCGGTTCTCGACCAGATCGAGCCGGCCGATGCCGTGCTTGCGGCCCAGATCATTGAGCGCGGCAAGCAGCGTGGCGGGCGACATCGCCTCACCGTTCAGCGCGGTGCCGTCGCCGCGTTCGAAGTCGATGGTGATGTATTCCGGCACGTCCGGAGCGTCTTCGGGATTGACGGTGCGGCTGTAGACGTAGTCCGGCGTCTCCTGCCACGGATCTTCCAGCACTTTGCCTTCGGACGAAGTGTGAAGGAGGTTCGCATCGGTCGAGAACGGGCTTTCGCCGCGCTTGTCCTTCGGCACGGGGATCTGGTGTTCCTCGGCCCAGGCGATCAGCGCGGTGCGGCTGGTGAGATCCCACTCGCGCCACGGGGCGATGACCTTGATCCCCGGTTCCAGCGCATAGGCGGACAGCTCGAAGCGCACCTGATCGTTGCCCTTGCCGGTGGCGCCATGCGCTACGGCGTCCGCACCGGTTTCGCGCGCGATTTCGATCAGCCGCTTGGAAATGAGCGGGCGCGCGATCGAGGTGCCGAGGAGGTAATCGCCTTCGTAGCGGGCATTGGCGCGCATCATCGGGAAGACGAAATCGCGCACGAATTCCTCGCGCAGGTCGTCGATGTAGATGTGTTCGGGCTTCACGCCCATCAGCTCGGCCTTGGCGCGGGCGGGGGCGAGTTCTTCCCCCTGGCCCAGATCGGCGGTGAAGGTCACCACCTCGCAGCCATAGGTCACCTGCAGCCACTTGAGAATGACGCTGGTATCGAGACCGCCGGAGTAGGCAAGGACGACGCGCTTGATATCGGACATGGCAGCGAGGTTCCCATAGGACTGGTGCAAGGAATGGCGCGGCGGCTAGCAGGGCCGCGCGCGCCATGCAACCTGTCGGCAGGCGGCCTCAGCCTTTGCGCGCGGCGCGGTAGCCCAGTTCGGTCTCGTGGATGTAGTCGCGCGTGAGCGGCAAGGCATCACGGTTGCGCACGATCTGGAGCTGAAAGTTGACCAGATCGGCATGTTCGAAGCCGGTTGCGGCGCCCGCGAGATAGAACTGCCACATGCGGAAGAAACGCCCGTCGTAGATGCGCGTGATCGTCTCCTCCTGCTCGGCGCAGCGCTTGTACCATTCGCGCAAGGTGAGGGCATAGTGGCGGCGCAGTATCTCGCAATCGGTGAGCATGAGCTTGCATGGCTCGATTGCCTTCACCGTCTCGCTCAGCGAGGGGATGTAGCCGCCGGGGAAGATATACTTGCGGGTGAAGTCGTCGGTGATGTTGGGCGGTCCGGCCCGGCCGATGGTGTGGAGCAGCATCACGCCGTCGACCGCGAGCAGATCGTGGCACTTGCGGAAGAAGGTCTCGTAGTTGGGCACGCCGACATGTTCGAACATGCCGACCGAGACGATCCGGTCGAACGGCCCCTGCTGGTCGCGGTAATCGGTGAGGCTGAAGGTGACCTTGTCGGCGACACCTTCGCGCTCGGCCCAGGCCTTGGCGTAGCCGATCTGCTCCACGCTGAGCGAGATGCCGTGGATTGATGCGCCCGAGATCTTGTGCAGGTGCAGCGCGAGGCCCCCCCAGCCGCAGCCGATATCGAGCACGCGCATGCCGGGCTTGAGGTCCAGCTTGGCCGCGATGTGGTCCATCTTGGCGATCTGGGCTTGTTCGAGCGTGGTGACGCCTTCGTCCCAATAGGCGCAGGAGTACTGGCGCGCGGGATCGAGGAACAAGTCGTAGAGCCGGTCGTCGAGATCGTAGTGATGCGCGACGTTGCGCTTCGAGGAGCGACGCTGGTTGATCTGGTCGAGCCGGCCGGTGATCGCCACGCGGGCCTTGTCGAACAGGTTCAGGTTGTCGAGATCGCCGCCCTTTTCCCAAGGATTGTTGCGGCGGATGAAGCCGACGAAATCCAGGATATCGCCATTCTCGATCGTGACCCGCCCGTCCATGAAGCATTCGGCCATGCCAAGGCTGGGATTGCGCGCGATGGCGCCGGGCACGCGCGCGTCATGGAGCTTCAGGCCGAGATCGGGCCAGCCCTGGGCCGCCGTGCCATAGTGGCGCTGGCGGCCCGAGGCCTCGGTCAAGGTCAGCGTTCCGTGCTTCACCAGACGGCGCAGCGCGGCATCAAGCAAAATCATGGACATCGGGCGACCTCATAGAGCGGTTAACCAGTAACTCGGCCTATGGCCCGCCGTGGCTCCATGGGCAAGCCATGCAGCGCATAAGAGCGATGCATTAGCGGCAGCGCGAACCGCTCCGTTCGATCTCGCGGCCGAGCAGGGCACCGCCCGCAGCGCCCAGCAGCGTGCCGAGGGTGCGATCGCCGCGCGTATCGATCGTGCGACCGACGAGAGCACCGCCGACAGCGCCGATGACGAGGCCGGTCGTGCCATTGCTGCGCTTGCAATAGTAGCGTCCGTCGCGGCCGCGCCAGACGCGGTCGCGGCTGGTGAGGGGGCGCGGCTCGGCGTAGCGGCCATACCGATCGTACTCGGCGCTGTGAGCGCGGCGGCCATGGGCCGGTGCCCACGACGGCGGATCAGCCAGCGCGGGGGCTGCGCCCAGGGTCGTTGCGGCGAGGGCTGCGGCGATGATGAACCTGTTCATGAATGAGCATCCTTCTGATGTTTCGTGGCGTGACGGATCATGTGTCTGAAGCTTGTGCGCATCATGCCCAACCGAAGATGAACGCCGCTCCAAAGGCGATGAGGTGAGGGCAGGGCGCGACGAGGCGCTGGTCTGGATCAAACAACTTTCCTACACGAACCATATGGGTTATTTTCTAGTCGTCTTCCCTGCCTGTCTGGAGAAAGAACCATGCCCAATCCGCCCGTGACCTTTCCTGCGATGTTCACCCCCGCCAATGCCGTCGCCTTCGCCAATGCCGATGGGACGGCACAGACCGTCAGCGCCGATGCGCCGCTGCCAGTCGCACTTTCTGGCAGTGTGGGGACCCAAGCCGTTAGCGCGGTCAGTCTCCCGCTGCCGACCGGCGCTGCGACGGCTGCAAACCAGTCTGCAACGAACGCTGCGCTCGGCACGCTTTCTGCGCAGCTGCCGGCCACGCTGGGTCAGAAGACCATGACGCAAAGCCTGCCGGTGACTCTGGCCAGCGATATGTCCGCTCTAGGCGTGACGGTGGGGAACTTTCCCGCGACCCAGACGGTGACGGCAACCAGCCTGCCACTGCCGGCCGGTGCAGCGACGGCTGCCAACCAGACTTCGGGCAACACTTCGCTCGCTGCGATCTCCGGGCAGCTTCCCGCAAGCCTTTCCGTGGGGCTGGCCAGCGATCTTGCCAATATCGAGCCCGGCGCGGCAGCGATCACCGGCACCACGATGCCTGCTGGCGGCACGGGCATTACCGGCTGGCTTTCGGCAATCTACCGTTCGTGCAGCGAGGGTGCGACGTTGGCAGGTAGCGTGACGTCAGCCGCTGTGGTGGTCTCGACCAGCAACAACCTTTATATGGGCGGCTCTTTCCAGGTGACCAACGCCGGCACGACTTGCACGATCACATACGAGCAATCGAATGATGGCACCAACTGGGTCACGCTGCCGGTCGTCTCTGCGGCGGCTGCCAACGCGGCACCTGCTACTACATCGACAACTGCCGGGGTCTATGTCTACGTCTCCTCGGCTGCTTTCGTCCGCGCGCGCGTATCCACCTACACGAGCGGGACTGTTGCGGTCGTGCTTAGCCAGAAGCAGCAGGTCGCCCCGTCGAGCGGCGTTTCACTCGCGGCTGGCACTTCGGGCATTGGCAGCGTTTCGGTGACCGGCACGACGACGATCACCGGCAGCGTCAATCTCGGGAACGGGTTTACCGACAGTACCGCCGCGCTGGCCGCTTCGGCCACGTTCACTGGGACGGGCCGTGCCAACAGTGCGGGCCAGTTCGCCTTCTTCAATGCGACCGCGTTTGCCGATCAGGCCGGTACGCTGTTCATCGACCAGTCGCTCGATACCGGTACGAGCTATCAGGCGATCGCGAGCCAGGCCGTGGCAGCAGGCAGCGGCGCAAACATCTCGGTGCGGATGTGCGGCGCGGTTGGCACAGCGACGATGTACCGCGTCCGCTATGTCAACGGTGCGGGCGCGCAGACGACCTTCCGGCTTTCGAGCAGCTTCTCGGCAAGCTGAGGAGTCTCTGTCTGTTTCAGCCTGGTTGAAACAGAGGCGGCACCGGCCCGCTTCGCCGCCCGGCCACCCACGAGAGTACCCTGAATGGGTGGCCGGGTGGGGGAGTGGGCCGGTGCCGCCTTCCGCGTCAGCGGAACAGATCAGCCGAGCGCGGCCTGCTTTTCTTCGAGAAGCCGGTCGACCTCGGCGCGGGACTTGCGTTCGGCCGCGGTCTTGAGCTGCCCGCAAGCAGCATCGATATCGCGGCCGCGCGGGGTGCGCACGGGGGCGGAAATACCGGCGTTGAAGACGATCTCGGCAAAGCGCTTGATGCGCTCCGGCGTCGAACATTCATATGGCGCGCCGGGCCAGGGATTGAACGGGATTAGGTTGACCTTGGCGGGCAGGCCATACTGACGCAGCAGACGGACAAGCTCGTGCGCGTCGCTGTCGCGGTCGTTCTTGTCCTTCAGCATTACATATTCGAAGGTGATCCGCCGGGCATTGGATGCGCCGGGATAGTCGGCGCAGGCCTGCAGCAGTTCCTCGATCCCGTACTTGCGGTTGATCGGCACGATCTCGTCGCGCACGTCCTTCGTCACCGCATGGAGCGAGACCGCGAGGTTTACGCCGATTTCCTCACCCGCGCGGGCCATCATCGGTACGACACCGCTGGTCGAAAGCGTGATGCGGCGCTTGGAAAGGGCAAGGCCGTCGCCGTCCATCACCACCTTGAGTGCATCGCGGACGTGGTCGAAGTTGTAGAGCGGTTCGCCCATGCCCATCATGACGATGTTGGTGAGCAGGCGGCCGTCCGGCGTATAGTCGGTGCCCTCATCATCCTCGGCATCATCGAAATCGGGCGCGGCCATCGAACCGCGCGGCCATTCGCCCAGCACATCGCGCGCGAGCATGACCTGGCCGACGATCTCCCCCGGCGTGAGATTGCGCACGAGCCGCATGGTGCCGGTGTGGCAGAAGCGGCAGTTGAGCGTGCAGCCGACCTGGCTCGAGACGCAGAGCGTGCCGCGCGTGGCATCGGGGATGAACACCATCTCGAAATCGTGATTGTCTGCCGTGCGCAGCAGCCACTTGCGCGTGCCGTCGTTCGAGACTTGCGCCTCAACCACTTCGGGCCGGCCGATCACGAAGCGTTCGGCGAGCCACGGGCGCATGGTCTTGGCGATATCGGTCATCGCGTCGAAGCCGGTCACGCCGCGGTGATAGAGCCAGTGGAACACCTGCTTGGCGCGCAGCTTGGCGGCCTTGGCATCGAGCCCGGCATCGAGGAACAGCGCGGCGATCTGCGTGCGGCTCAGGCCGATCAGGTCCACGCGCCCGTCGGCGCGGGGCGTAACCTCGCGGGGGACAGGTACGGGATCGAAATGTCCCGGGATCGGCATGGGCGAGATTTGGGGCTCAATCTGCATCGCGCGCATATAGGGGCAAGCGCGCGCCCGTGCAAATTGGGGTTAGTTCTGGGCGCAGCCGAGCAAGGCGGCGTCCATGGCGGAGGCCGCACCGGCCAGGGTGAAGGTGTCCGTAAACGTGCGGCCGGTGTCGCTGCGCGCTGTCACGCTCATGCTTGAGGCGGAGCGCATGGCAGCAACGATGGCGGCATCCATGCGCTGGTCGGCGGCCCATGCATCCGCCGCGCCCGCGACGAGCGCGAAGCGCTGGCCGCCGACCGAGAGCGTGACCGTGGCGCCGGGGCCGATCTTGCGCGAGAGACGAACGTGAACTTCGCCGCGCGCGCCGCGACGGGGCCAATTGCCGACCGTGAAATAGGGCTGCATCTCGTTCACGCGGCCCTCGACCTTGTCGGCCATGGCGATCGCATAGCAGCGCGGCACGCCGGCATCGGAGAAGGCGCCCCAGCTGTTCCAGATGCCGAGGCTGTCGCGCGCCATGGCGGGGGCCGCGACGAGCAGCGCGGTGGCAACAAGGGCGCGCTTCATGGATCGACCAGATCGAGATAGGCGACGACATCGTTGTCGGTCGCGATGAAGAGATCGGCCTGGATCTCGTCCGGTTGCTGCGCGGCGAGGGCGAGGGCTTCGGCCAGCGTGCCATAGAGCAGCGTCTGCGCCGCGCCGCCTTCGGGGCCGTCGCTCAGGTGGTAGAGCCGGACGCTGGTGCTTTCGCTGGTCGAGCGCATCAATCGTGGCCTTCGCGCTTGGCGCCGTCCAGCAGGCGGGCGGCGCGTGTCGCTTCGGCGCGGGTCGCCTCACGCTCGGCGCGGGTGCGGCCGTGGGCGGCGCGGTTGGTGGCGGCTTCGGCCTCCTTGCTGCGGCGCGCGGCGGCCTTGCGGGCGAGGCGGAGGTTCACGATCTCGCCCATCAGGCGTGCTCGCTGCCCCGCTCGGAGCCGAACAGCACGGTTTCGCACCCGTTTTGGAGCAGCGCGATCGAGCCTTGCACGAGCGAGGGGGCGATGGGCGCGCCAAGATCGGGGTGGACCGGATAGCCCGCCATCATCCCGCGCAGCACGCGGCTGGATATGCCGTGCATGACGACGATGTGATCGCCCGGCTCATCGCCCACTTCCGCAAGCCAGTTGGCGAGGCGGGCGGCGATCATCGGATAATCCTCGCCATCGGGGGCGGGGCGCAGCAGGTGATCGGCGATGACGATGGGGCCGATCTCGGCCTCGACGTCATCATAGAGCCGGCCGCACCACGAACCCATGTCGATCTCCTTGAGATCGTCGGTGCGGCGGGCGGCGAACCAATCGAGGCCCAGCACATCGGCGATCATCGCCATGGTCTGCAGGGCGCGGCCGGTTTCCGAGACGTGGAGCGTGACTTTGGGCGAGGTGCCGAGCACGCCGCGCAGCGCGACGCCCATGGCCAGCGCCTGTTCGACACCGAGCCGGGAGAGCGGGGTGTGGATGTGGTTCGCCTGAAGGCGGCGCGCGGCGTTGTAGACCGTCTCGCCGTGGCGCATGATGAAGAAACGGGGGCTGGACATGGCGGCGGTGATAGCGGCTGATGCGGAGGATGGCGAGGGGGGGCGGCGGGCGAAGGCATCGCCAACGGTGCCCCGATCACGCTGCGCCTGTGCGTGCGTGCCCGCTCGCGCCGCAGAAGCGCGGGCCGAAGGGGAAAGCGCGTCCGGATCAGGATGCTGGCGGGAAAGGCCTGTCCCATTGCGGGCAAACCTGCCATGTTGAGGCATCCTCTGACAAGATCGGCGCACTCCCTTGATATCGACACCCGTTCTCGTGGCCGCTGGCGGCGCGATTGCTCTTGGCGCCGTGGGCGGGCTGATGACGCCGATCGGCCCCTGGTATGCAAACCTCAGGAAGCCGCGGTTGCAGCCGCCGAACTGGCTGTTCGGCCCGGCGTGGACGGTGATCCTGGGGCTCGCGGCGTGGTCTGCGGCAACCGCCTGGAGCGCTGCGGCTGATGATGCGGCGCGCACCAGCGTGGTGATCCTGTTTGGCGTGAATGCGCTGTGCCACCTCTTGTGGAGCCCGCTGTTCTTCAAGCTGCGGCGGCCGGACTGGGCGCTGATCGAGGTCGTGTTCCTGTGGGCCTCGCTGGTGGCGCTGGTTGTGGGGCTCTGGCCGATCTCGCCCTTCGCGGCGAAGCTGATCCTGCCCTATCTGGCGTGGGTGAGCTTTGCGGCTTGGCTGAACTGGGCAATTGTGCGGCTGAACGCGCCGTTTCGTTAAGGGTTGCCCCTCCGTCAGCCCTGCGGGAGGAATTTAGGCGGCGGGATAGCTGATCGCGATCACTTCCCATTCCTTCTCGCCGCCGGGGAGCATGACCTTGCGCAGGTCTCCCACCTTGGCGCCGCGCAAGGCGCGGGCGATGGGGGCGCTCCAGCCGATGCGGCGGGCGGTGGCGTCCTGCTCGTCATCGCCGACAAGCGTAAGGGTCATGCGGATGTCGTCCTCATCCGCGAGTTCGACGGTCGCGCCGAACAGGACGCGGGTCTGGTCTGGCTGGCGGGCGGGATCGATCACGCGTGCGGCCTTCATCCGCTTGGCGAGGAAGTTCAATTCGCGGTCGATCTCGCGCATGCGCTTGCGGCCATAGAGGTAATCGCCGTTTTCCGAGCGATCGCCGTTGCCCGCAGCCCAGCTGACAACCTCGACGATGGCGGGTCGCTCGGTGCCGAGCAAATGGTCGTAGCGCGCGCGCAGCGCGGCCATGCCGGCGGGGGTGATCGGATTGCCATCTACTTGCATTGATTGCGCTCTAGCCGGGGATGGCCCTGCATGGAAGGTTGCCCCCTCGCGGGCGCGCGCCTAGGGCGGGGCAGACTGCTTCTGACGAGGATATCATGGCAAAGACGATCGCGCTGACACTGACCGAAGACGAACTCGAGATCCTCGTGGATGCTCTCGAGGCGGACCTTGAAGGCTACGGCGAGGCTGTTGAAGAAGCCCGCGCCGACAACAACAAGGAAGACGTGGAGACGTTCAAGCTGGCGGCGCTGAACATCCAGAAGCTGTTGGCGCGGCTGCAGGACATGCTGCCGGAGTGACGGGCTAGACCGGAAAGCCCACCCCCGACCCCTCCCGCATGCGGGAGGGGAATCAACCCGGCGTCGGCTTGCCGAGGAAGTGGCTGAGCGGATTGGCGCCGGTGTAGCTGGCCTTGTCCGGGTACATCGCTTCGTAGACCACGGCGTTTTCCATCACGCGCTGGACGTAGTTGCGCGTTTCGGAAAGCGGGATGCGCTCGATCCAGTCGATCCAGCCGATACCCCCAGCACTCTGCCCGATTCTGGGATCACCATTGGCGCGCAGCCACTTGTTCACATTGCCCGCGCCCGCGTTGTAGGCCGCGACGGCGAGTGGATAGCTGCCGTTGTAGTAATCCAGCAGGCGCTGGAAATAGGCGCCGCCGACTTGCAGGTTGAAACCCGCATCATCGATCAGCGCTGAACTGGAATAGGACAGGCCCAGCTTCCCGGCCTGTTCGTTGGCCGTGGCGGGCATGAGCTGCATGAGGCCGCGCGCGCCGGCGTGGCTGACGGCGTTCTGTGCAAACTGGCTTTCCTGCCGGGCGATGGCGTGGATCATCGTCCAGGCGTGTTCGTAGCCCTGCGGGACGGGGATCACCGGAAAGGCGACGTGCTGGAAATCGAGGTAGCCGCGCGCCGCTGCGGCCTGCCCGACGATCACGCCAAGATCGCGGCGGCCCAGCTCGCGTGCGAGATCGGCGACGAGAACGTGCTGGCCCTTGCTCTGCTGCTGGTTGCTGATCTCGCGGAAGAAGCGGACGGTGGTGCGCCAATCCGCATCGCGCGCGGCTTCGCGCACCGCCTGCGTGAGCAGCGCCGCGTTGAAGCGGGCGCGCTCATCCGGCGTGGGCTGGACATCGGCTTCGGCGGCAAAGCGCGGAACCGGGCGGCCGAGCCGTTCGAGCGCGAGGAGGCCGTAGAACTGGTCCCCATAGGCGGCGGCCATTTCAAAGTAGCGCTGCGCCTCGCTCGCCTGCCCGGCCTGCGCGGCGGCAAGGCCGGCCCAGTAGAAGCCCTTGGAGCGCGTGCCCGGCGTGCGCGCCGCCGAACCGTAGCGCCAGAACAGCGGCGCGGCATCCTTGCCATTGCTGAGCTGGCGCAGCGCCTGCTGGCCGCCGAGCCACATCAGCGAGGTATAGTCGTCGCGCAGATCGTAGGGCATCTGGCTGACGTCTTCGCCTTGCGCAAAAGCATCGTCGATCCCGGCGGCGATGCGCCAGGCCGTCCGCGCATCGCCCACCGCAGCTGCGCCGCGTGCATTGGCGAGGAGTTCGTCCACCCACTTGTCGCGGCTGAGCGGCGGGCGGGCGAGCAGGGGCCGATTGGCGATCAGCGCCTGCGCGGCGGCGCCATTGCCCTGCCGTCGCAGCTGGCGGGCGCGGGAATAGAGGAAGCCGGGGTCCGAATTGAGCACATCCGTGCCCGTGCCATCGGCGGCGGCATAAGGATCAAGCCCGATGAGCGTGGCGAGGCGAGCGGCAAAAAGCCCGCGCCGGGCGGGGCTGACCCGCGCGGTCTGGCGCGCGGCGGGCGAGGGGTTTCCCGCCCAGAGCAGCGCGTCCATCCGCGCGTCCTCGTCCTCTGGCAAAAAGGTTCCGCCCCAACCAGCGAGGATGGCCACTTCCGCTGCGTCGCTCATCGCGCCGCCGCGCCAGGCTGCGCGGGCCATGGCATCGGCTTCGGGGCGGCCGAGCGCCTTCAGGGCAAGGGCATATTGCGCGCGGGCTGGATTGGTGAGGGGGGGCACGCGATCAAAGAAGGCGACCACGGTGCTGGCATCGGCCGATTGGCGATCGAGTGCGGCTTCGGCGGCGCGGCGCAGCTTCTCTTCCTCGGGAAAGCCGCGATAGCTGAGGATGAAGCCCGAATAGTCACTGAACGCGAAGCGATCGGAGCTGGTCAGCATCTGCCAGCGGCTGATCGCCTGCGCCATCGGGCCTTGCCCTTGGGCGATGAGCTTGGCGCGCGCGGCGTCCCACGCGGTGGCGCCGGTATCCACATCGCTGGCATGGCAGGCTGCCGAAGCGGCAAGCGCGGGGAGCAATGCACCGCCCAGCAGCAGCTTTCGCAGCGTGACACTCATCTCCATGCTGGACATTCCGGCTTTCGTCTTCCTATCAGGCGCGTGCAACGGTGGTGAATTGACGCGCCGCGCAGACGCCTTGTGGCGCAGATCGAAGGGTAAAGTCCATGTTTTCCGGCTCCATTCCGGCTTTGGTGACACCTTTTCGCGGCGGGGTGTTCGACGAGAAAGCGTTTCGCCAGCTGGTCGATTGGCAGATCGAGAACGGCTCTTCCGCGCTGGTTCCCTGCGGCACGACGGGCGAAGCCTCGACGCTTTCGAATGCCGAGCACCACCGTGTGATCGAGGTCTGCGTGGAGCAGGCGGCGGGCCGGGTTCCTATCATTGCCGGGTGCGGTAGCAACGACACGATGAACGCACACTTGCACATGACGTTCTCGCGCAAGAGCGGTGCCAAGGCCGCGCTTTGCGTCGCGCCCTACTACAACCGGCCGAGCCAGGCGGGGCTGCTGGCGCATTTCGGCTATCTGGCCGAGCACAGCGATCTCCCGATCATCCTCTACAACGTGCCGGGCCGAACGGTGACCGATATCCTGCCCGAAACGGTGTGCGAATTGGCGCGCCGCTATCCGGACAAGATCGTGGGGATCAAGGACGCGAGCGGCGACCTTTCGCGCGTGACCGATCACCGCATGGGCATAGGCAAGCATTTCTGCCAGCTTTCCGGTGATGACGAACTGGCGCTGCCCGCCAATGCGGCGGGTGCGGTGGGCTGCATTTCAGTGACGGCGAACGTTGCCCCGCGCCTCTGCGCCGATTTCCAGGCGGCCTGCGCGGCGGGCGATTTCGAGAAGGCGCGCGAGATCAATGACTTGCTCTATCCGCTGCACTACGCGATGTTCGAAGATGCCTCGCCGGGGCCGGTGAAGTATGCGCTGAGCCGGGTGCATGATTACATGACCGAGGATCTGCGTTTGCCGCTGGTGCCATGCAGCGACAAGGCCCGCGCCGAGGTGGACGCGGCCTTGAAGCATGCGGGGTTGATCTGACCAGCGCTGGCGCGCGCGGAAGTACAGTCTACCCAAACCACCCCGCTCATGCTGAGCCTGTCGAAGCATCATGCGCGACCGTGGTGCGAGCATCCTTCGACAAGCTCAGGGTGAGCGAGGATTGGTAAGGGAGGTGTCGTTCTACCCAATCACATATGCCGGTAGATCGCGCGTTCGTGTGAGAAGGCCTTGAAGCCGAAGTAGCCGTGATAGCTGCCGGTGCCGCTGGCGTTGACGCCGCCGAAGGGCAGGTGGTTTTCAAGGTAGTGCGAGAACACGCCGTTGATCGTCATGCCGCCCGATGAGGTGCGACTGATGACCTTCTCGATGTTCGCCTCGTCGTCCGAGTAGACATAGAGCGCAAGCGGCTTGTCGCGCGCGGCGATATAATCGATGGCCTGATCGATCGTCTCGTAATTCATCACCGGCAGGACGGGCGCGAAGATTTCTTCCTGCAGGATCTTCATCTGCGGGGTGACGCCGGTCAGCAGGGTGGGGTGAATGGTGAGGTCGCTCTCGTCCATCGTGCCGCCGACGGCGACAGTCGCGCCCTGCGCCACCGCATCATCGAACAGCGCTTTCACGCGGTTGAAGTTCGCCTGATTGACGATCTGGGCGATGCTTGCCTTCTTGATCGCGCCGGTTTCGTCATAGAGGTTCTTGGCGACATTGGTCTTGAAGCCTTCGACCAGCTGGGCCTGCTGCTCTTCCCGCACGAAGACGTAGTCCGGGCTGATGCAGGCCTGTCCGCCGTTGAACTGCTTGGCATTGGCGAGTTGCGCCGCGACCTTGTCGATATCCGCGCCGGTATCGAGGATCACGGGCGACTTGCCGCCGAGTTCGAGCGTGACGCTGGCGAGGTGCCTGGCGGCGGCGGCCATGACGATCTTGCCGACGCGGGTGCTGCCGGTGAAGAAGATATGGTTGAACGGCAGTTCGAGCAGCGCGGTGGCGATGCTGACATCGCCTTCGACGAGCGCGACTTCGCTTTCATCGAACGCCTCGGCGATGATCTTGGCGGCTACTTTTGCGGTGGCGGGGCAGAGGTCGGTGAGCTTGACCACGGCGGAGTTGCCCGCGGCAATCGCAGCAGCAAGTGGCCCGAGCGCGAGGCCGAGCGGGAAGTTCCACGGGCCGAGGATCAGGCAGACCCCGCGTGCTTCATAGCGGATCTGCGCGCGGTCAGCGGGATTGAGCGAGGGGGTGACTTCAGTGGGGGCCATCCACGCATCGAGATTGTCGATGTTGCGCTGGATATTGGCGGTGACGTTGAGCACTTCCGTCACGCGGATCTCGCCCTCAGGCTTGCGCGTATCTTCGAGCACGGCGGCGACGATGGCATCGGCATTGGCCTCTACCGCGGCCTTGAGGCCAGCGAGCTTGGCCTTGCGCACGTCGGCGCTGGAGGCCTTCACGTTCCACTGGTTCGCCTGCTGGAGTTCGAAGATGCGGTGGAGATCGGCTGCGGTCGGGTTGGTCATGGGTTGGTTTTGCCTGCGCTTGCTGTGGCCTTAGCGGCCGGGTTTAAGGTCCCGGATGCTGTAACCCGGCCGCGCGGTCAATGTAAGGTGACCTAACGGATCGCTCTGTGCAACTTTGTGGGGAGACGGGGTGACGAGGTGGCAGGGCGCCGATCCTGGGCTCTGCCCATGGATGTCGCCGTAAAGGTTTGAAACAACCTTAGGTTCATCTGGCCGGGTGCATCTGGGGATCGTCGCGGTCCACCCTGTAGCGCTGCTGCGGATTTCCAAGGTGCCGCATCACCACAAAGGGTATCACCATGAAAAGATCTATCTTGTCGGCAGCCATCTGCATGACTGTTCTGGGCGCCGGCCTATCGACCGAAGCGCAAGCGCGCCACCATCGTAATCATCATCGCCAGTATTCACAGAATCGCGATCCGCGTACCGACCACGGCAACTGCCTGCGTTTCAACAAGACCACCGGCACGGTCGCCGGCGCGGTTGGCGGCGGCTTGCTGGGCAAAGTCATCTTTGGCGGTACCGCTGGTACGCTGGGCGGCGCGGCAGTCGGCGGCTTGGCCGGGCACGAACTAGCCAACAATCGCCGCAAACGCTGCTGATCGGGCTTGATCCCAAAACAGGTCGACTGCGCCGGTTTGTCCTCGGACAGACCGGCGCAGTCGTGACTATAGCAGGTAACCGCCCGCTCCATCGCCTAGCTCATCGACCACCCATGGCTCGCCACCAGCGACTGGCCCGTCAGCGCGTTGCTCGGGAACGCCGCGAAGAACAGCGCGAGTTCGGCGATGTCTTCCACGGTGGTGAACTCGCCGTCGACGGTCTGGCCGAGCATGACTTTCTTGACGACTTCGTCCTCGCTGATGCCCAGTTCCTTGGCCTGTTCGGGGATCTGCTTGTCCACCAAGGGCGTCCGCACGAAGCCGGGGCAGATCACGTTGGTGCGCACGCCTTTGGGGCCGCCTTCCTTGGCGATGGTGCGGCACAGGCCGAGGAGGCCGTGCTTGGCGGTGACGTAGGCGCTCTTGAGCGGGCTCGCTTCCTTCGAATGGACCGAGCCCATGAACAGGATCGCGCCCGAACCCTGCTTGTACATATGCGGGATCACCGCCTTGCTGGTGAGGAACGCGCCGTCGAGGTGGATGGCGAGCATCTTCTTCCAATCGGCAAAGGCGAAGGATTCGATGGGGTTGACGATCTGGATGCCCGCGTTGGAGACGAGAACATCGACCGTGCCCCATGCGGCGACCACAGCGGCGACGCCGGCGTTGACCTGTTCCTCGCTGGTCACGTCCATCGCGACGGCCATGGCGGCGCCAGCATGTTCGGCATTGATCGCATCGGCGGCGGCCTGCGCGGCCTCCAGCTTCAGATCGGCGATGGCGACTTTGGCCCCGGCGGCGGCGTAGCGCTTGGCGATGGCGAGGCCAATGCCGCTGGCGGCGCCCGTCACGATGGCGATCTTGTTTTCAAGGTTCATGAAGGTTGGCTCCGGTTTGGCAGGTTCAAGTGAGATCGAGGGTAACGATCCCGCGTTCGGGTAAGTTCCGGTTCTTCCAGCGCGGACTGGCGAACGAGCGGCTGGCATCGCGGCGGCCGGCATTCCAGTGGTCGGTCACCGTCGCGCGTGAGAATTCATAGTCCTTGCCCTGCGATTCGTAGTCCTCGGTGCGGTTGATGAGGTGCAGGATCGTCACCGGATCATCGCAGGCCTGGCTGAGCAGCGCGGCCAGATCAGGGTCGCCCTGGAGTTCATCCGGTAAGCGCGCGGCGAGGCGCGAGGCTGCGGCGGCCATCGCCTCAAGCCGGACCTGCAGATCGGTGCCGAGCCGGGTGCGGCTGGAAAAGCGGATGTCCTTCTCGCGCTGGACTGCCTCTCCCAGCGAGCGCGGCATCATGCCCCGCGCGCTGAACAGATCGACCTGGAAGACGAGCAGCGGTGCGCCGCTGCCGCGGGTATCGAGCACATATTGCAGCGGGGTGTTGGAAACGATGCCGCCGTCCCAATAAGGCTCGCCATCGATCATCACGGCGGGAAAGCCCGGCGGCAGCGCGCCGCTCGCCATGATATGCTCCGGTCCGATCAGTCGCTCGCGGTTGTCGAAATAGGTGAAGTTGCCCGAAAGCACGTTCACCGCGCCCACGCTGAAGCGCATCGGGCCAGTGTTGAGCAGATCGAAATCAACGAGCTCGAGCAAGGTTTTGCGCAAGGGGGCGGTATCATAAAGGCTGGTGGCCTCTGGCGAGCCGGGCAGGGCGAGCCACGGCGGCGTCGTGCGCGGCTCGAAGAAGCCGGGAATGCCGGTCATCGCGATCACGCCGGCTGCGGCTTCGTTGAACAGGCGGCGGCCCCAGCCATCGGCAAAGGGCGAGGGGAAGGGCACGCGCGAGGAGGCGCGGTCCCAGAACGTGCGCAGGGCCTCCAGCCGGCGTTCGGGCGGATTACCGGCGATGAGCGCGGCATTGACCGCGCCGATGGAGATTCCCGCAACCCACGCCGGTTCGTGGCCGGCTGCTGCCAGCGCCTCGAATACGCCGGCCTGGTACGCACCTAGCGCGCCGCCGCCCTGGAGCACGAGCACGTTCGCTTCGCTTGTGGTCGCTGTTGGAGGAGGGGTCTTCTTGCCGGCCATGCCGCTTGATCCTTGCCGCGCCAAGATTGCGCGCATGTTGCGTCTTTCCTGCCCCCAAATCTGTTGTGCACCGCAGCGAGCGCTTGGCAAGGGCTGATCGGCGCACGCTCCCTTTTCTTTCAGCCATGAGGGGCCTACATGGCCATGACCATGGTCCGTCCCACTCCGCCCGCCTTCGACAAGAAGAAGATCGTCGCCGAAAACCGCCGCGCGCGCTTCGAGTACTTCATCGAGGACGTCTACGAGGCGGGCATCGCGCTGACTGGCACCGAGGTGAAATCGCTACGCTTCGGCGAAGGCTCGATCGCGGAGAGCTATGCCGAGGTGAAGGACGGCGAGGTCTGGCTGGTCAACTCCAACGTGCCCGAATTCAGCCACGGCAACCGCTACAACCACGAGCCCAAGCGGCCGCGCAAGCTGCTGCTGAAAGAGCGCGAGATCGCCCGCTTTACCGGCGCGGTGGAGCGCAAGGGCATGACGCTGGTGCCGCTTTCGGTCTATTTCAACGGGAGAGGCCGCGCCAAGGTCGAACTCGCGCTCGCCAAGGGCAAGAACAACGCGGACAAGCGCGCAACGATCAAGGACCGCGACTGGCAGCGTGACAAGGCGCGCATCATGCGCGAACATGGCTGATGGCGCCTTCGCATGGGGATGATCGCGGCAGGATGAAGGGCGGGTTTTCCGGCTTTGCGCGGCGATTGATCCCGACGCGCGAAACGCTCGTGCAAAGCCGCTTCGTCCGCCCGCTGGCGGCCCGGCCCGAACTGTGGCGCTACAACCGCCGTTCGGTGCCGCGCGGGATTGCGGTGGGGCTATTCGTCGGCATTTTCGCGATGATACCGGGCGTGCAGATTGTCGGCGCAGCGCTGATGTGCGTGCCGTTTCGTGGCAATGTACCGCTCGCGGCCGGGGCGACGTTGCTCTCGAACCCGGCAACGACGCCGATGATCCTGCTTGGCGCGTTGTGGCTGGGCAGCTTTCTGGGCCTCGATGCCGATCTGGCGACCTTTCAGTCGCTGATCGATCGGGGCGCAGGCCTGGGTGAGTGGGCCGCGTGGCTGGTTTCCTCCGCCGCACCGGCGCTTTTGCTGGGGCTCCTGTCCATCGCGGTGGTTTCTGCCGTGATCGGCTACGGCGCATCGATCGTGATCTGGCGCTGGTGGACCGCGCGGCGGCGGCGCATGCGGCTGAATCGCGGGCTTGCCGGAGCCCCCCGGGCATGAGCGTGACGACCCTGACCGCAGACTCCGCCAGTTCCGGCCCATCGCGCTGGCGCGAGCGAGTGACGGTGGCGTTCGCGGTCCTGGCCAGCGCGCTTCTGCTGTGGCTGGCATCGGGGCAGGCGGTGGCGGCGCTGGCCTACGCGCTCGGTGTGGGCTGCCTTGCGATCGCGCTGAGCTTTGCGACCCGCCCGCGCGAAGCGGCGGAGGTGAGCGACTTTGCGCCGCCCGATTGGTCCGTAACCCACGCTGCGATCGAGCGCGGCGAGGAAGCGACCGCGATCATCGACCGCGCCGGACGGCTGACCTGCGCCAACGCGCGCTTTGCCGAATGCTTCGGCATCGGCGCGGCGCCGCCGCGGCTCGGGCTGGAAGGCGCGCAGAACGAAGCGCTGGAAAACGCCGCGCGTGCCGCTTGGCGCGACGGCCGGTCCATGCTGGAACCGGTCACCGCCAGCGGGCGCGAATGGCGGCTGGAGATCGAGCGGGCGGGACGCGGGCAGGACTTCCTGATCTGGCGTTTTGCTCCCGTGGTGCGCCGCGATCCGCTGCAGGATGTGATCGGCCACGTGCGCGGCAAGGTGGGCAAGGCGCTCGCGCGCGAGGGCATTCAGATCGCCGCCGTGGCGCCGGACGGGCAGATTCACGCAGCCAACGCCCTCTTCGCGCTGCGCGCGACGGGCGAGGCCGAGGCGGATGTCGCGGGCACCGATTTCGTCGGCTATTTCAGCGCTGACGAGCAGGAACGCATCTTCTATGCGCGCGAAGGCAATCGCGGCGCTTCGGTGCGCATGCTTCACGTGCCGATCGCCGACCCCGAGGCCGTGGCCGCGAGCGCGATGGCGGCCGATCCGGCGCAGACAGCTTCGCTGTTCCTCCTCATCGACAACCAGGGCGGTGTGGGCGACACTCGCACCGGCATCCCGCAGATCGAGGCACTGCTCGCGCGGCTGCCGCTTGGCCTTGCGATGACTGACCGCGACGGGCGGTTCCTGTTTGCCAACAAGGCCTTCCTGCGCGCGGCCGGGCATGACGAGAGCGGCCCGCCGCCCTATCCCTCGGACCTCGTGATCCGCGAGGACAAGGGAGCACTGGCCGATGCGGTGCGCCGCTTTGCGCAAGGGTCCGGCGGTGCGGGCGATGTTGCGGTGCGGCTGCGCAGTGCGCCGGAGGATCCGGTATCGCTCAGCCTTGCCGGGGTGCGCGGGCTGGGTGAGGGCGCGGTGATCCTCAGCCTCAAGGATTCATCCGAAGAGACCCGCCTCAAACGCGAGATCGCGCAGGCGACCAAGATGCAGGCGGTGGGCCAGCTGGCGGGCGGCGTCGCGCATGATTTCAACAACGTGCTGACCGCGATCATCGGCTACTGCGATCTCATGCTGATGCGCCATACGCCGGGCGACAGCGACTATGACGATATCCAGCAGATCCGCGCCAATTCCAACCGCGCGGCAAGCCTCACGCGCCAATTGCTAGCCTTCTCGCGCCAGCAGACGCTGCGCCCCGAGGTGCTGCAACTGCCGGATGTGGTCGCGGAAGTCTCCACGCTGCTCAAGCGTCTGTTGGGCGAAAAGATACTTCTCGAGGTCACGCACGATCGGGGCCTCGGCCTCGTCCGCGCGGACCCGGTGCAGCTTGAGCAGGTGCTCCTCAACCTCGCGGTCAATGCGCGAGATGCCATGACCGGCAACGGCGCGCCAGGCGGCATTCCGGCAACCAAGGGCGGCGGTGTGCTGCGGCTCAAGACGAAGAAGGTGACCGCCGCCGACGTGCGCGCGATGAAGAGCGAAATCCTCCCCATCGGCGACTATACCGCGCTGATCGTGGAGGACACCGGTCACGGTATTCCTCCCGCGCAGATCGGCAAGATCTTCGAGCCGTTCTTCACCACCAAGGAGAAGGGCAAGGGCACCGGGCTCGGCCTTTCGACAGTCTACGGTATCGTCAAGCAATCGGGCGGCTTCATCTTTGCCGATAGCGAAGTGGGCAGGGGGACGCGCTTCTCGATCTATCTGCCTGTCCACGTGCCCGATGCGGCAGATGTGGCCGAAGCGGCGGCAGCCGCCACGGCGGCCAGGCTGCCGGCACCGCGCAAGCAATGGTCGGGCGGCGGGCGCGTGCTGCTGGTCGAGGACGAGGACACCGTGCGCGCCGTGGCCGAACGCGCGCTGGTGCGGCAGGGTTATGAAGTGACGACAGCCAGCGACGGCGAGGACGGCCTCGAAGCGCTGGGCCGCATGATCGCGGCGGGCGAGGAATTCGATCTCGTTCTCTCGGACGTGGTGATGCCGAGCATGGACGGCCCCGCCATGGCGCGCGAAATTCGGGCGTTGCGGCCCGAACTGCCGGTGTTGTTCATGTCGGGCTATGCCGAGGAGCAACTGCGGCGCGAGATCGACATTCCCAACATGTATTTCCTCGCTAAGCCGTTCAGCGTGGCGCAGATCTGCACGGCGGTGGAAGATGTGTTGAAGGCGCGCTGAGGCGGATCAGGGCGCCGCGTCGAACGTCGGGATCGGCTGGTCCTTCCACGCTTTCGCCACCACCGCGAGATTGTTGGCGTGGGCATCGCGATAGGGCCACCACAGGCTGACATCGCCGCGCTTGATTGCATCGCCGACGAAGCTGACGAGCGGCTGCTTCTGGAAATCGGCGTCATGCGAATGCTCGACCAGTGTGCGGATATAGGCGCGCGTCGCATCGATCAGGCCGAGGCCATAGCCGCCCGCGGCGATCACCGCCGGATTGCCGTGGTTGGGCAGGATCTTCGTGAAGCCCCAGCCGCGCATTGCGCCCAGCGCCTTGTATTGCTGCGGGATCGATTGTGGTTCGGCGATGAAGGTGGCGGTGTCTTCCAGCGTATCACCGGCAAGGAGCAGCTTATCGTCCGGCAGTTCGATCACGAGACCATCGGCGGAGTGGATCGCGACGGGGTGGAGTTCGGCCCGCACACTGCCGATCACCAGCGTCACCACGCTGCCTGGCGCGATCCCGATGTTGGGCAGGATCAGCGGGCGGATCGCCGGGGGGCCTTCCTCGGTGCCGGACTCGATCGCGGCGCGCTTTTCGGTCAGTTTCACCCGGGTCGCTTCGGTCGCGAAGCGCATGCTGTCGGCATAGACTGTGTTGCCGCCGATGTGATCGAGGTGCCAGTGGCTGGTGGCGAGGATAAAGCGGCGCACCCCGGCCTTGGTCAGCCAATCGCGCACCCACCTCGCTGAAGCGGGATCGGTGAAGGTATCGTAGACCAGCGCGGTGTCGCCATCATGGACCGCGTAAGTCGCGACACCGACGAAGATCGCGCCGAGATCGGGCCACTGGCGTGGGCCGGGCGGGACCGAGGCTTCGTCCGGCCGCCCCTGGTAGAACGCGGTCAGGTGATCGTTGATCGGAATGGCGCGGACGGCATGGGCGGCGTCCTCAGCAGCAGCTGGAGCGGCGAGCGCATGGCTGGATGCGGCAAGTGCGAAGGATAGCAAGCACTTCATTGAATCTTCCCCCGCCAGGCGGCTCCACCGCCAGTTGTGCAATGCAGCAGAACTTAATGCCGGTCTGCGGCCTGTCAATCGGGTGGCCGGCCTGGCAAGTAGGAGCCGCCTGCACGCGCCAGCTAATGCTTTCGCGCGGTACCGAACGGGATCGGGTCCGTCCGAATCGGCGATCCCCAATAAATTTTTGCACCGTTTCTGCAGGATCTGCCCTAGAGTCGGGTTGGAACTGCGCTCAAAAGTGGAAATTCCTTAGGAATATCCGCAATGTGCGGGCAGTTACCGCCAATCTTGCGCGGAATTTCGTTCCCCCCTTGTTCCATTAGAACAAACTGGGTACAAGGCTGGTGTTGACGGTTCATGTCAGCCATCTCTAGCAAGGGGAAGCAAGCCATGGCGGCGCAGTTGAAGCTTATCCAGGAAGGCAAAGACAAGGACATGGATCGTCAGAAAGCGCTCGATGCAGCGCTCGCACAGATCGACAAGGCATTCGGCAAGGGCTCGGCCATGCGGCTGGGCTCGAAACAGACCATGCAGGTCGAGGCGATCTCGACCGGTTCGCTCGGGCTCGACATCGCACTCGGCGTTGGCGGGCTGCCGCGTGGCCGCGTGATCGAGGTCTATGGGCCGGAAAGCTCGGGCAAGACGACGCTGGCGCTCCACGTGATCGCTGAGGCACAGAAGGGCGGCGGCACTGCGGCTTTCGTCGATGCCGAGCACGCGCTTGATCCGGTCTACGCCAGGAAGCTGGGCGTCAACATCGACGAACTGATCGTCTCGCAGCCCGATACGGGCGAACAGGCGCTGGAGATCGTCGATACGCTGGTGCGTTCGAACGCGATCGATGTGCTGGTGGTCGATTCGGTCGCCGCGCTGGTGCCCCGCGCCGAAATCGAAGGCGAGATGGGTGACAGCCACGTCGGCCTCCAGGCGCGCCTCATGTCGCAGAGCCTGCGCAAGTTGACCGGCTCGATCAGCCGCTCGCGCTGCATGGTGATCTTCATCAACCAGCTGCGCATGAAGATCGGCGTGATGTACGGCAATCCGGAGACGACGACGGGCGGCAACGCGCTCAAGTTCTACGCCTCGGTCCGCCTCGACATCCGCCGCACCGGCCAGATCAAGGACCGCGACGATATCGTCGGCAATGCCACTCGCGTGAAGGTCGTCAAGAACAAGGTCGCCCCGCCGTTCAAGCAGGTCGAGTTCGACATCATGTACGGCGAGGGCATTTCGAAGATTGGCGAGATTCTCGATCTCGGCGTCAAGGCCGGGATCGTCGAGAAGTCGGGCGCATGGTTCAGCTACGATTCGATCCGCATCGGGCAGGGCCGCGAGAACGCCAAGACGTATCTGCGCGAACACAAGGAGCTTTGCGACAAGTTGGAAGCCGCGATCCGCGGCCAGACCGACAAGGTCGCCGAAGGGCTGATGGTGGGTCCGGACGCGGACGACGACATCTGATCCTTCAGGCGGCGGGGGGCACCCCCATTCCCCCGCACCCCGCCGCCAGTCCAAAGACCGGCGCGTTCCCGGGAAGGAACGCGCCGGTTTTTGTTTGGGTGAGGGAAGGCCTTGCCACGGATGCCAAGCGCGGCGTCCTTCCAGCCCAAGCGCGGCTTCCTTCCAGCCCAAGCGCGCCTTGCTTCAAGCCAGGTCAGCCTTACGCTCACCAGACACTTTCGCGCCTCGGCGAAAACACCTAGCGTCGGCGCAACCACCGGCACCGGCCGGAACCCTCGGAAAGGAAGCCTTATGTCGATCATCCTCCACCACCTCAACAACAGCCGTTCGCAGCGCATTCTCTGGATGCTGGAGGAACTGGGTGTTCCCTATGAACTCAAGGTCTATCAGCGTGATGCGGAGACCAATCTTGCTCCTGCGGAATTGAAGGCCGTGCACCCGCTCGGCAAGTCGCCGCTGCTTGAGGTCGATGGCCGGGTGATCGAGGAATCAGGCGCAATCGTGCAGTACCTGTGCGACACCTACGGCGAAGGCAAATGGCAGCCCACGCCCGGTACTGACGACGCGCTGCGGCATAACGAACTGATGCACTTCGCCGAGGGCTCGGCCATGACGCCGATCCTCCTCAACCTCTATGTTTCGCGGCTCGGCGAAGCAGGGGCGCCGCTGCGGCCGCGCATCGACGAGCAGCTTGCGGCACATTTCGGCTACCTTGAGCAGATCCTGCGGCCCTCCGGCCATTTCATCGGTGATGACTGGACCGGTGCGGACGTGATGCTCAGCTTCCCCGCCGAAGTCGTTGTCATGCAGGGCATGGGTGAGGCCTATCCGAAGCTTGCTGCCTTCGTCGCGGCGATCCATGCGCGCCCGGCCTGGCAGGCGGCGCGCGCCAAGGGCGGCCCCTATTTCGCGACCTGACCCGGATTGCCGCTTTAACGCTTGCCGGGTGGCGCACCGGCGCATAGCCTGCATGGCATGACGGGTGCGCAAGAGTGGCAGGGCCGGGTCGGCCAGAATTGGGCGGCGGAGTGGGAGCGGACCGACCGCAGCTTTGCCGCGCTCACGCCCTATCTTCTGGCGGCCATTGCGGCCGAACCCGGCAAGCGGGTGATCGATGTGGGCTGCGGCGCGGGCGAGCTTTCGATCGCGGTTGCAACAGCGCGCGCCGATGCGCAGGTTACCGGGGTAGACATCTCCAGTGAACTGATCGAGGCCGCGCGGCAACGCGCTGCGGGGCTGGCCAACCTCGTATTCACCGTGGCGGACGCTTCGGTCTGGCTGGCGGACGGTGCGGCACCCGAACTCTATATCTCGCGCCACGGGGTGATGTTCTTCACCGATCCGCCCGCGGCCTTCGCCCATATGTCGGCCAGGGCCGCGCCGGGTGCGCGCATGGTGTTTTCCTGCTTCCGCCCTGCCGCAGAGAACCCCTGGGCGCTGGAGATCGCGCGGTTGCTGCCGCCTGCAAAGCCTGCGCCTGCGGTCGATTTTCCGCCCGGTCCCTTTGCCTTTGCCGATCCCGATCACGCGCGGCGCTGCCTCAAGGGCTGGCGCGACATCCGGTTCGAGCCGCTTGATTTTGCTTATGTCGCGGGATCGGGCACCAACCCGGTCGCGGACGCGCTCTCGTTCTTCAGCCGGATCGGCCCCGCTGCGGCCGCGATCCGCACCTTGCCCGATCAGCAGCGCGCGGCCTTCGAACGGGCGCTGCTGGAGCTTGTCCAGTCGCGCCATGTCGGCGGGCGGGTGTGTTTTCCGGCGGCGGCCTGGCTGGTTACGGCGACAGCCGACAACCAGTGAAGGCCTGCGACATGGGGACAAGCGCACGGCATTAGCTGAAACGTGCTTGTTCCGCGCCGAGCGCTCGCCTAATCGGCTTGTCATGACTTCGACGAACGAAATCCGCCGGTCCTTCCTCGACTACTTCGGCTCCGCCGGGCACGAGATCGTGCCTTCCGCACCGCTCGTACCGTATAACGATCCGACGCTGATGTTTACCAATGCGGGCATGGTCCCGTTCAAGAACGTCTTCACCGGGCTCGAGACGCGAGCGACCAAGCGGGCGACGTCTTCGCAGAAGTGCGTGCGCGCCGGCGGCAAGCACAACGATCTCGACAATGTGGGCTACACCGCACGGCACCACACGTTCTTCGAGATGCTGGGCAATTTCTCGTTCGGCGACTACTTCAAGGATCAGGCGATCACCCACGCCTGGACCCTGCTGACGCGCGAGTGGGGCCTGCCCAAGGACAAGCTGCTCGTCACGGTCTACCACACCGATGACGAAGCGTTCGACCTGTGGAAGAAGATCGCGGGGCTTTCGGACGACCGCATCATCCGCATCCCGACGTCGGATAATTTCTGGTCGATGGGCGATACGGGGCCGTGCGGGCCGTGCTCGGAAATCTTCTACGATCACGGCGATCACATCTTCGGCGGCCCTCCGGGTTCGCCGGATGAGGACGGCGACCGCTTCATCGAGATCTGGAATCTCGTGTTCATGCAGTTCGAGCAGGCCGCCGATGGCACCCGCTCGAACCTGCCGAGCCCGAGCATCGACACCGGCATGGGCATCGAGCGCATTGCCGCGGTGATGCAGGGCGAGCACGACAACTACGACACCGACACGTTCCGCGCGCTCATCGCGGCTTCGGAAAGCCTGACGGGCACCAAGGCCGAGGGCGCCAGCCGCGCGAGCCACCGCGTGATTGCGGACCACCTCCGTTCATCGAGCTTCCTGCTGGCAGACGGGGTGCTGCCGAGCAACGAGGGCCGCGGCTATGTGCTGCGCCGGATCATGCGCCGCGCCATGCGCCATGCGCATCTGCTGGGTGCGAAGGAACCGCTCATGCACCGTCTGGTGGGTTCGCTGGTGACCGAGATGGGCCAGGCGTTCCCCGAGCTTGGCCGTGCGCAGCCGCTGGTGGAAGAGACGCTGCTGCGCGAGGAAGTGCAGTTCCGCCGCACGCTGGCGAACGGGCTCAAGCTGCTCGACGAGGAAGCAGGCGATCTGGGCGAGGGCGACAGCCTGCCCGGCGCGACCGCGTTCAAGCTCTATGACACCTTCGGCTTCCCCTATGACCTGACCGAAGACGCGCTGCGCGCGCGCGGGGTGAGCGTGGACCGCGCCGGGTTCGAGGCGGCCATGGCGCAGCAGAAGGCGGCGGCCCGCGCGGCCTGGAAGGGCAGCGGGCAGACCGCCGACAGCGAAGTGTGGTTCGACATTGCCGAGCGTGAAGGCGCGACCGAGTTCACCGGCTATACCGCCAACATCGGCGAAGGTGTGGTCGTTGCTCTGGTGAAGGACGGCAAGGAAGTTGCCGAGGCGGAGGCGGGCGAAACCATCACCGTCATCACCAACCAGACGCCGTTCTATGCCGAAAGCGGCGGCCAGATGGGTGATGCCGGCACGATCAGCACCAATGAAGGCCTGCGCATTGCAGTGAACGATACGTCCAAGCCGCTGGGGCGCCTGCATGCGCATCAGGGCATGGTCGAGGCTGGTTCGATCAAGGTGGGCGATGCGGTGCAGCTTGCCATCGACGCGATGCGGCGTGATGCGACCCGCGCAAACCATTCGGCCACGCACCTGCTTCACGAGGCGCTGCGCCGCCGGCTTGGCGCCCATGTGACACAGAAGGGCTCGATGGTTTCGGCCGAGCGGTTGCGCTTTGACTTCTCGCATCCGGCGGCGCTGACGGCGGAGGATATCGCGGCCGTCGAAGATGAAGTGAACGCGGAAATCCTTGCCAACGCGCCGGTGACGACTCGGCTGATGAGCCCGGAAGACGCGATTGCGGCGGGCGCGATGGCGCTGTTTGGCGAGAAGTATGGCGATGAAGTGCGCGTGCTCAGCATGGGCACGGGTGCGCAGCCTTATTCGGTCGAACTCTGCGGCGGCACCCATGTGCGCGCGCTGGGTGATATTGGCCTGCTGCGCGTGGTGAGCGAAAGCGCGGTTTCTTCGGGCGTGCGGCGTATCGAGGCGCTGACGGGCGCAGGCGCGCGCAGCTATCTGGTCGGCCGCGAGGAAGCACTGCGGCGCACGGCGGGCCTGCTGCGGTCCTCGCCCGATGAAGTCGAGGCGCGCGTGGCGGCGCTGGTCGATGAGCGGCGCAAGCTGGAACGCGAATTGGCCGAGGCCAGGAAGGCGCTGGCGCTGGCCGGCGCTTCGGGCGGCGGCACGGCGGCTGCCCCGGCGGACGAGCAGGTCGGCGGCGTCACGTTCTCGGGCCAGGTGCTCGAGGGCATGGAGCCCAAGGAACTGCGCGGCCTTCTCGATCAGGCGAAGACGCGCATGGGCTCGGGCGTGGCGGTGATCGTCGCGGTTAACGATGGCAAGGCCAGCATCGCTGCGGCGGTGACCGAGGACCTTGTCGGCAAGGTCAGCGCGGTGGATCTCGTGCGCGCCGGTGTCGAGGCACTCGGCGGCAAGGGCGGCGGCGGGCGGCCCGACATGGCGCAGGGCGGCGGCCCGGATGGTGCCAAGGCCGCCGAGGCGATTGCTGCGGCGAAGGCTGTCATCGCGGGCTAACGGTCCCGCAGCCCGGCTGCCTTGAGGCGCGGCTTATGGTCGAGCCCGCCATCGCGCATGATCGTTTCGCGCAGTTCGTCGCGCATCTCGTGGATCGAGGCGATCACGGGACCCATCGCAACACCCATGTCGACGAGCACGGCCTCGGAAAGCTGCAGCGAGCTTTCGAGCGTTTCGGGGACGGCATCGCTGGCACCGGCGCGATAGAGTTCGGCGGCGTGATCGGCATCGCGGGCGCGCACGATGATCGGAAGGTCGGGGTGCGCGGCGCGGAGACGGCGGACGGTGCGGCTGACGAGAACCGGCTCGTCCATGGTGACGATAACCGCGCGCGCGGACTCGAGGTGGAGCTTTTCGAGTAGCGCGGCGTTGGCGACATTGCCGTAGATCACCGGTTCGCCTGCGCCGCGGGCCTGGGTGACCAGCGCGGGATCGGCATCCAGCGCGAGCCAGGGGACATCGTGTCGGGCCAGCATCGCGCCGACGAGGCGCCCGACACGGCCATAACCGAAGACGAGCGCCTGGCCGGTCGCGTCACTGGGGGCTGCAGCGGCGGGGGCATCGCCCGGGCGGTCCACCGCGCTGGCGATGCGGCGGCCCAGCATGGCCAGCAGCGGCGTGAGGGTCAGGCCGAGTGCGGTGACGATCTGCCAGAACTGGGCATTCTCGTGACTGACCAGCCCTGCGGCTGCGGCGGCGGTCAGCACGATCAGGGTGGTTTCGGACGGGGAAGCGAGGAGCAGGGCGACTTCGGCGGCGACACCCCGGCTCGCGCCGCCAACGCGCAACAGCAGCGCGGTAACGATCGCCTTGGCCGCGAGCACCGCCGCGACGCCGAGCGCGATCTGGCCGAGTTGGCGCCAGATCTCGCCCACGTCGATGCTCATGCCCACGGTGATCAGGAACACGCCGAGCGCGAGGCCCTTGAACGGGGCGGTGAGCGCCTCGACTTCACGCGAGTAGTCGGTTTCGGCGATGAGCAGACCGGCGAGCAGCGCGCCCATGATCGGCGAAAGGCCCGCGCCGGCCGTGGCGAGCGCAGCGGCGATCACCACGAGAAGGCTGAAGGCAAGGAAGAGCTCAGGGCTTTTGGTGCGTGCGGCGCTGGCGAACAGGCGGGGCAAGAGGAAGCGGCCGAGGGTGAGCATCACCGCGATGATGATGGCCCCGCGCCAGAGCGTGGCAAAGAGTGCGGCGCCGCTCTCGCCGCCCGGCCCGAACGCGCCGAGGACGAAGATGATCGGGACGAGGGCGATATCCTCGAGCAGCAGCATGGCGAGCGCGCGGCGTCCGACCGGGCCCTGCGTGCCGGCAATGGGCAGGACGAGTGCGGTGGAGGAGAGCGCGAGCGCGATGCCGAGCCCGGCGGCGGCGGAGATATCGTGGCGCATCCCGATGAGTACCAGCGTGAGGAGCGCGGCGCAGAGCAGAAGCTTTGTTGCGCCGAGGCCGAAGACTTGCGCACGCATGGCCCATAGGCGGCCGAACGAGAGTTCGAGTCCGATTTCGAACAGCAGCAGGATCACGCCCAGTTCGGCAAAGGGGGCAATCGCTTCGGGCCGGGTGATCGTGACGTAATAGAGCGCGGGGAACTGGCCGACGAGGCGACCCAGCCCGAACGGGCCGACGAGCACGCCAACAAGGATGAAGCCGATCACCGGCGTGATGCGCGCACGAGCGAATGCGGGGATGACGATCCCTGCCGCGCCGAGCACGACGAGCACATCGCTCATCGAGGTATTGAATTCGAGATTTCCTGCCATCGCAACATCCTAGCCGGGCTGGCCGCAATGTCATCGGAATAAGGTGTTGATTGCCTGCCCCGCGATGGTGTGGTTAGTCTTGACGCTTGTCCGGTTTTTTGGGGGAAAATCAATGGCGGCGACGGCGTGGCGCAAGGGTCTTGGCTGGGGAATGGCGGCTTGTGCGCTGGCGGGGGCGTTGCCGGCGATGGCGGAGGGAGGTGCGGCTACTGCCCGCCACCCGGTTACGATTGACGATATTCTGGCGCTGCGTTCGCTCTCCGGGCTTGATTGCGCGCACGATGGCAAGCAAGCGGTCTATGTTGTGGGCGAGGCCGATCTCAAGGCCGACAAGCGCCGCAGCGCGCTGTGGCTGGCCGATCTGGCTGGCGGCGCACCGCTGCAACTGACGAGCGGCGAGGACAGCGCGAGCGCGCCTTCGTTCAGCCCGGACGGCAAGTCCATCGCGTTCCTGTCCAAGCGCGGAAAGGACAAGCTGGCGCAGATCTGGCTGCTCGACCGGCGGGGAGGCGAGGCGACCAAGCTGACCGACGTGAAGGGCGAAATCGCCGGATTCCGCTGGTCACCCGATTCGAAAACACTGCTGCTGGCGATCAGTGATCCCGCGGCCGAGCCGCCGAAGGACGATCCGGAGCGGCCGCTCCCGGTGGTGGTCGATGATGTGAAGATCAAGCAGGATGGCGTCGGCTTCATTACGGCGGAGACGCACACGCACCTTGCGCTGTTCGATGTGGCGGCGCGGACCGAGACGCGGCTGACCGCTTCGGATTCGTTCGACGCGGGGACGGCCGAGTGGTCACCCGATGGCAAGTTCATCGCCTATATCGCTGATCACACGACGGATTTGTCCGGCCTTGGGGCGCAATGGCTGACGGTAATCGAAGCGCGGGCCGGTGCAGCGCCGAAGGTGGTGGCGAAGTTGAACGGTGCGCCGGGGCAGACGCTGCTGTGGTCGGCCGATGGCACGAAGATCACCCATCTGGTGGGGCCGGGCGGCAAGGTGGACCAGTATGGCCAGCCGCATCTGGCGGAAACCGTGGTCGCCAGCGGGTCGACGCGGATTTTGCCTGCGACGGCCGGGATATTCGTGAGCGCGCCGGTAGACCTTGGTGGCGGGCAGATCGGCGCTGTGCTCGCCGAGGACCGGCATGAAGTACCTGCGGTGGTCGATGCCAAGGGAGCGCTGCGGCGGCTGAATGACGGAACGCTTTCCGTGCTGGCGCAGTGCGGTTCGGCTGTGCCCGGGGCGGCGCGGGCCGTGGTGGCGAGCGGGGACGGCAAGCCGGCCGAACTCTATGTGCTTGATGCCAAAGGCGGGCTCAAGGTGCTGACATCGCACAACAAGGCGGTGGCGGACCGGGTCGCCTGGGGCAAGGTGGAGGACTATGCGGCGACGGCCAAGGACGGCAACGAAGTCCACGGGCTGATGCTGCGCCCGGCGGGCGTGGCTTCCGGGGCCAAGGTGCCGACCCTGCTGTGGATCCATGGCGGGCCGAATGCGCAGGATATCCACGCGGTCGACGGTTACACCATGATCGCCGACCTGCTGGCCGCGCAGGGCTATGCGGTGCTGATGCCCAACTATCGCGGCTCTTCGGGCCGGGGCGATGCCTATTCGGCGGCGATTGCGGCAGATTGGGGCCAGAAGGATGTGGCCGATCTCCACGCCTCGCTCGATTGGGCAGTGGCGCAGGGCTTTGCCGATCCGGCGCGGCTGGGCGCGGGCGGCTGGAGCTACGGCGGCATCCTGACCGACTTCCTGATCGTGCGCGACAACCGGCTCAAGGCGGCGTTCAGTGGGGCGGGCGAGGGCAATATCTTCGCGCTGTTCGGGGTGGATCAGTATGTCCAGCAGTACACGCAGGAACTGGGCACGCCGTGGAAGGAGCCCGAATTGTGGACGCGCCTGTCCGAACCGCTTTTTCATGCCGACCGGATCAAGACGCCGACGCTGTTCATGGGCGGGATTGCCGATGACAACGTGCCGCTGATCGGTGGTCAGCAGCTCTATCAGGCGCTCAAGATCACTGGCGTGCCGACCCGGCTGGTAGGCTATCCGGACGAAAACCACGGGATCGCGCGGCCCAGCTTCCAGCGCGACCGGCTGGAGCGGATCGTCGACTGGTTCAAGCAGCATCTGAAGTAGGGCGGCTAAGCTGTTGACTGACATTGGTGCGATTGTCGCCGAGATCACGGCTGAGATGCGCGGCGCGACCGAGCGTGGGCGGGTGGCGGACTATATTCCGCCGCTGGCCTGCGTTTCGCGCGACCGGTTCGGAATCGCCGTGGTCATGGCCGATGGCTCGCTTCATCTGGGCGGCAACGCCGAGGAGCCGTTCTCGATCCAGTCGGTCTCCAAGGTCTTTTCGCTCACCCTGGCGCTGGGCATGATCGGCGATGCGCTATGGAGCCGCGTGGGGCGCGAGCCATCCGGCAGCGCGTTCAACTCGATCGTGCAACTGGAAACCGAGCAAGGCATTCCGCGCAACCCGTTCATCAATGCAGGCGCGATCGTGGTGGCCGATGTGCTGCTGGCTGGCGGCACGCCGGCAGAGGCGATTGCAGGCGTGCTGCGCTTTGTCCGCACGCTGGCTGGCGACGAGACGATCACCATCGACGCCAAGGTCGCCGCGGCGGAACTGGCGACGGGCTATCGCAACATGGCGCTGGCCAACTACATGCGCGTGTTCGCCAATCTGCAGCACCCGGTGGAGCAGGCGCTCGGTGTATATTTCCACCAGTGCGCGCTGGCGATGAGCTGTCGCCAACTGGCGATGGCGGGCCGCTTTCTGGCGCATGACGGGCGCGATCCGGCGACGGGGCGCTGCATCGTGACGCCCCAGCGCGCGCGGCGGATCAACGCGCTGATGATGCTGTGCGGGCATTATGACAATTCGGGCGAATTTGCCTTCCGTGTCGGCCTGCCGGGCAAATCCGGCGTGGGCGGGGGCATTCTCGCGGTGGTGCCGGGCACGGCGAGCATCGCGGTGTGGTCCCCCGGTCTCAATGCCAAGGGGAACTCGCAGCTTGGCGCACTGGCGCTCGAGCGGCTGGCGGCGAGGACGGGCTGGTCGGTGTTTGAGGCCAGCCACAGCTAATTCGGGGAATAGCCCCAAAGCGGGACTCGTATTCCGCGCGGGTGCGTCTTATTTCCCGCTCCCACTGGAGGATTTCATGGCTACCACGCACAAAACCCGCATGCTGATCATCGGTTCCGGCCCGGCCGGGCTTTCCGCCGCCATCTATGGTGCGCGCGCAGGGATGGAGCCGATCGTGGTGCAGGGCCTGCAGCCCGGCGGGCAGCTGACGATCACGACCGACGTCGAGAACTATCCCGGCTTTCGTGATGTGATCCAGGGCCCATGGCTGATGCAGGAAATGCAGGCGCAGGCCGAGCATGTCGGCACGCGGATGCTGTGGGACACGATCACCGAAGTGAGCCTCGAAGGCCCGCCGTTCCGCGCGCACGGGGACAGCGGCGATGTCTATGAAGGCGAGGTGCTGGTGATCGCGACGGGCGCGCAGGCGCGCTGGCTGGGCGTGGAAGGCGAGCAGGAGTTCGGCGGCAAGGGCGTTTCGGCCTGCGCGACGTGCGACGGGTTCTTCTATCGCGGCAAGAAGGTGGTGGTGATCGGCGGCGGCAACACCGCGGTCGAGGAAGCGCTGTACCTCACCAACCATTCGCCCGAAGTGACGCTGATCCACCGCCGTGACAGCTTGCGCGCCGAGAAGATCCTGCAGGACCGGCTGATGAGCAATCCGCGCATCAAGGTGCTGTGGAACAAGGCCGTTACGCGCTTTACCGGCGCTGCGGGCGGCGTGCTCCAAGCGGTGGAACTGGTTGATACGGTGACGGGGGAGGCCTCTTCCTTGGCGACCGATGGCGCCTTTGTGGCGATCGGCCATGCGCCGGCGACCGAGCTGTTCAAGGGCAAGCTGGAGCTCGACGAGAGCGGCTATATCGTGGTGCAGCCCGGCACGCCCAAGACGGCCATTCCGGGTGTGTTTGCCTGCGGTGACGTCATGGACCACACCTATCGGCAGGCGGTGACGGCGGCGGGCACGGGGTGCATGGCGGCGCTCGATGCCGAGCGGTTTCTGGCCGAGCATGCCTTTGCCGCAGCGCAGGCGGTGGCGGCGGAGTAGCCCTGCAATGACGATGGGTTAGACGGGTTCTAGCGCAGCGCTTCCATTAGCCTTTCAAAAAGCCATCCCTGCGCCTCCTCACCGGCGAAGCTGTGGCCGCTGCTGCTGTGGCGCTGGATGCGCGGATCGCCCGCGGGCCACTCGGCTTCGAACATCTGCGCGGTGCGGTCGCCGGTGGCGAGGAGGATCGTCACGGGTCCGCCGAATCGCGCCAGGCTCCCGGCCATGGTTTCAACCAACGAGGATTTGACCGGAGCTGAAGCTGCTTGGCGAAGGCCCCGCGCGAGCTTGGCAAGGTTTACCCCGCCGGTAAGCAGGCGCAGGACTTCGCGCGGATTGGAAAGCTTGGCGAGATAGCGCTGGCGCAAGGCTGCGGGCGGGGCAGTGTCTGCCTCATCCGTTTCCAGCGTCCACGGATTGGCGAGGACGAGGCCGTCGAGCCCGATATCAGCCGCGTGGAGCATCAGCGCGGCGGCGGCGTCGCAGTTGCCGAAGGCGATCACGCGGCGCAACGTGGGCACGGCGGCGCGGAAGGCGCCGAGGGCGGCGGCGATGTCTTCGTGGGTGTGCTGGAAGCCAGGGTCGGTGCCGCCGCTTTCGCCGACGCCGCGGCGATCGTAGCGGAAAACGGGCACGCCAGCGGCGGCGAGGCGGGCGGCGATCCGGGCCTGTCCGCCCCAGCTGCCGGAGCGGATCTCGCGCCCGCCGGTGACGAGCAGCACGCCGGTGGTGCCAGTCGCTGCCTCGATATCGAGCGTGCCGACGAGGGTGGCGGAGCCGCAGGCGAAGGTCAGGTGGCGGCGCATCAGGCACTTGCCTCGGCGGCAATCAGGCGGGCGAGGGCGGCGGACTGGGCCGGGTCTTCGCCCGGTTCGTTGCGCAGCCAGAGGGGGCTGCCGCCGAGGTCGGACTGGCGGATCACGCGCTGGCCTTCGTCTTGCGGCACGGCGGCATCGAGTCCGGCAACGAGCGCGGCAGAGAGGCGGTAACCCACGAGTTCAAGGCCGTGGTTGCGGCCTTGTTCGAGCAGGTCGGCGCTGTTTTCCTCAGCGCCCGCTTCCTTGGCGGACAGCACGCGCGCGCGCAGGAGCTGGCGCAGGATCGCGCCGCCCTTCTGCGGTTCGAGCACCCAGCCGGGGAGGCTGGTCGGAAACACCAGCGCGCCGCCGCGCAGCGCGAGGACATGGGTGGCGGCAAAGTGCCGGGCCGCAGCGGCCATCGCATCGCGCCAGCTGCCGAGGCTTTGTGCCGAGAAGGCCTGCGCGCTTTCGTTGCAGCCGGGGAGATCGGGGAGCATCGAATCGATGCCGAGGCCGTCCAACTGGCGCTGCGTTTCGATCAGCATGCGCCGGGTGCGGTTCATCTCCTCGAACAGCGGGGGCACGATCAACAGGCGGACCGGGCGCGCGCGGTCGAAGACCACCGCATATTCATCGGCAATGCCGGAGGGACCAGGGCAAGGCCAGGTTGCCGGCATGGGCTTTTGCTCAGGCCTCGCCGCGTTTGCGGGTGATGAAGGTGAGGAGATCACCGTAAGTGCCGAGCATGTCGCCATCGACCTCGTCATCGTCGATCACGATGTCGAAGCGGTCCTCGATTTCGGTGAGGAGCCCGGCGACGGCCATGGAATCGAGTTCGGGAAGCGCGCCGAAGAGGCCGCTGTCCGCCGTCATTGCCGCAGCGCGCGCGGCGCCAAGGCCGAGCACATCGTTCAGCAGGCTGCGCAAGTCGGTGTCGGTCTGATCGGTCAACGTCACGGGTAAGGCCTTGTGATGAAAGGAATGGCGCGCGCTTTAGCCAGCGGCCTGCGGCGAAACAAGCGCAGGATTTGGGGGCGGACGCAGCATCCGGCGTTTGACGGCACGGGCGGCGAGGCGAGCGAGCGCGGGCCAGTGGCCCACGGCGGCTGGGCGATAGAAGCGGAGCGCGAAGCGTGGGCGCTGCGCTTCCATCCAGTCGCGTTTGTAGGGATCATTTCCGGTGCCGAAATCGACGGTGTGGACGTGGTCTTCATCGATCACATGGCGGAACAGTGCGGCGGTGAGCAGCGTGCCGGGGGAGTGAGCGCGGTAGGCTTCATTGTGCGCTAGCTTGTGGATCCACGCTGTGCCGCCCTCGACCGTCCAGAACTGGGCGGCGACCGCTTCGCCATCTATTTCTGCAATCCCCATGCGCAGCGCGCCTGCGGCGCTTTCGGCCTGCGCGAAGGTGCGCAGGAAGGCGGGATTGCCTTCTTCGGGCTTCCAGCTCTTGGCGTAGATCGCTTCGTAGGCAGCCCAGTCGGCCGCGCTGAAGACGGTCTCGATGCGCAGCGAGACTTTGCCGCGCGCGGTCTTGCGGCGGACAGTTTCGCGCAGTTGGCCGGGGCGGGCCGCCCAGTATGCGGCAAAGCTGCGGCCCTTTAGCTCAAGGATATGATTGGTATCGCACGCTTCGGCGACGCCGATCCAGCCGGCGGCGCGGAAGGCCCTGGCAAGCGCTGTGGCTTCGGCCTCGGGCATCGGCGCGAGTTGCACCGCGCCGATGGGGGCGAGGCTGCGGGCCAGCGCTTCGAAGAGTTCGGGCGCGCGGGCGGAATCGTTGGTGAGCGGGCGGACGAAGAAGCTGTACCATGTGCCCAGTGGCGCAGCGCCGCCGGGGCTTGTCCGAAACGGGAGGACGGCCAGCGTATCGCCATCGCGGGCAATGGCGAGCTTGCAGGCGGTGCCGGGAAGGCAATGCTCGGCAAGGAGCACGAGCCAGTCCAGCCGGTCGAACGGCGCGCTTGCAGGCGTGCGGCCAAGCAGCGCGGCGAGCGCCGGGTCGGCTTGCGCTTCCCGCAAATCAGCGTGATAGACCTTAACACCCAAGTCTTCGTTCCTGCCCCAGATCCTGCCATCTTGCCCGAGAGAGCCGCTTGCCTGCAGCGCCCGATCCGACCGTATACCCGCTTGATCACCTCGCGCTGAGGGGGCAGCCTGACGCGCCCGCGCTGGTCTTCAAGACGCATACGCTTAGCTATGAGGCGTTAAATCGGCGTTTAGGACAACTCGCCGCATGGCTTGTGGCGGAAGTGCCGGAGCGGGGGGCACGCGTGGCAACCTGGCTACCCAAGAGCGAGCTTGCCTGCCTGATGCCCTTGGCTGCGGTGCGGGCGGGGCTGGTGCATGTGCCGGTGAACCCGCTGCTCAAGCGCGGGCAGGTGGCGCATATTCTGGCCGACAGCGGCGCGCGGCTGCTGATTTCGAATGCGGGGCGGCTCGCGACGCTGGAGCCAAGCGATCTTGCCGAAGCGGAGGCGCTGGAGGAAGGCGCGGCATGGGCAGCGGCAGAAGGATTCGCACCACTGGCACCATCTGAGGCCGCCCCGAATGATCTGGCCGCGATCCTCTATACCAGCGGCTCGACCGGGCGGCCCAAGGGCGTGATGCTGAGTCACGCCAACTTGTGGCTCGGTGCGGTGAGCGTGGCGCATTACCTGGGCGTGGGTGGGGACGACCGCGTGCTGGCAGTGCTCCCGCTGGCGTTCGATTACGGGCAGAACCAGCTGCTTTCGACCTGGTATGCGGGCGGCGCGGTGGTGCCGCTCGATTATCTGATGCCGCGGGATGTGATGAAGGCGGTGGAGCGCCATGACGTCACCACGATTGCCGCGGTGCCGCCCTTGTGGCTGCAATTGACGGAGCTTGATTGGCCCGAGGCGGTGGCGGCGAAGCTCAGGCGGCTGACCAACAGCGGGGGCGCGCTGACCGAGCCGTTGGTGCGGGCGCTGCGTTCGCGGTTTCCGCAAGGCCGCCTGTTTCCCATGTACGGGCTGACCGAGGCGTTTCGCTCGACCTATCTCGATCCGGCGCTGGTTGATGCGCATCCCACTTCGATCGGCGGGGCGATCCCGTTCGCCGAAGTGATGGTCTTGGCCGATGACGGGTGTGAGGCCGGGCCGGACGAGGAGGGTGAACTGGTCCATGCCGGGCCGCTGGTGGCGCAAGGCTATTGGCGCGATGCGGAGCGGACGGCGGAGCGGTTCAGGCCGGCGCCGGGGTTCTCGCGGATGGGCGGGCTGGCGGTGTGGTCCGGCGACCGGGTGCGACGCGACGCGGCGGGGTTGCTGCACTTTGCCGGGCGGCGCGATGCGATGATCAAGACCAGCGGCAATCGGGTGAGCCCGCAGGAAGTGGAAGATGCCGCGATTGCGACCGGGCTGGTGGCGGAAGCTGTGGCACTTGGGATTCCCGATCCGGCGCTTGGGCAGGCGATCCACCTTGTGGCGCGGGCCAAGGGTGATGTCGCTCAGGCTGAGGCGGCGCTGCTTGCCGCGCTCGCGCGCGAACTTCCCGGCTTCATGGTGCCGCGCGTGATCCACTGGCGCGAGGAAATGCCGCTCAGCCCAAATGGCAAGCTCGACCGGACCGGTCTTTACCAGGAATTATCGGCCGACGTGCCAAAGGCCTGAAGCATGAAGCCGCTTGGCCCCATTCCTCCCGGATTTGCCGCGATCGATGGCGAGCTTGCCATCGGCGGGCGCAAGGCGTCCGAACTGGTGGCCGAGGCGGGATCGCCGCTGTTCGTCTATGATGCGGCGCTGATCACGGCGCGGGTTGCAGCCTTGCGTGCGGCGCTTCCGGACCGGCTGGGGCTGCACTATGCGATGAAGGCCAATCCCTATGCGCCGGTGCTGCGGCATATGGCGGGACTGGTCGATGGTTTCGACATTGCTTCGGGCGGCGAACTGCTCATGGCCGAGGCGGCGGGCGTGCCGACGGAGCGGATCAGCTTTGCGGGGCCGGGCAAGCGCGATGCGGACGTCGCGGCGGCGATTGCGCGCGGGGTGACGCTTAACCTCGAATCCGCGCGCGAGGCGGAGCGGGCGCTGGCGATCGGCGAGCGGCTGGGGCGTGCGCCAAGGCTGGCGATCCGGGTCAATCCGGACTTCGATCTCAAGGGATCGGGTATGAAGATGGGCGGCGGGGCCAAGCCCTTTGGTGTCGATGCGGCCTTGGTGCCCGCGCTGGTGCGGCGGATCATGTCTTCTGGTGCCGAGTGGCGGGGCCTGCACATCTATGCCGGGAGCCAGACGCTCGATGCTGCCGCGATTGCCGAAATGCAGGCGGCAACGCTCGCACTGGCCGCGCGGCTGGCAGAGGAAAGCGGGGCGGTTCTGCCGGCGTGCAACCTTGGCGGCGGGTTTGGCATTCCCTACTTCCCGGGCGATGCCCCGCTTGATCTGAGTGCAGTCGGCGATACGCTCGGCGCGCAGTTCGCCTCCGTGCCGGACGTGTTGGCAGATACCGCGTTCTGTATCGAGCTGGGGCGCTATCTCGTTGGCGAGGCTGGCGTTTATCTGACCCGTATCATCGATCGCAAGGAAAGCCACGGCGAGGTCTTCCTCGTCACGGATGGCGGGTTGCATCACCAGTTGGCGGCGAGCGGCAATTTCGGGACAGTGGTGCGGCGCAACTACCCGAGCGCGATTGCCACCCGGTTCGGCGCGCCGGTGGAGGAAGAGGCCAGCATCGTGGGCTGCCTGTGCACTCCGCTTGACCGCTTGGCGGACAAGGGCGGCTTTCCGCGCGCCGAAGAGGGCGATCTTGTCGCGGTGTTTTGCGCCGGTGCCTATGGCGCGAGCGCAAGCCCGATGCATTTCCTCGGGCACGGCCCGGCGGCTGAACTGCTTGTTAACGCAAGGCCCTGATTCGTAGGTATTAACCTTTAGCCGGGGCGCCGTCCCGTTACGGGACTTTGGCGGAAATGCGCTTGTGCGGGTGCGGTCAGGCGCATCAGTACTAACGGTATCTTCACCCTTTTTGGCGATAGCTCGGAAGTCATGGGAGGTCCCTGTGGTCCCGCTGCGGGACGAGCAGGACAGCCAGCCCAGTGCGCGCAAAGGACGGTCAATGCCCAAGAATACGCGTATTACCTGCTTGCTGGCCCGGTCGATGACCGTTGCGGCCACGCTGAGCCTGTTGCTCGGCGGCTGTGCAGGTGGGGGCGGCGGTGCGCAATTGCCGCCCGCGTCGTTCGTGGCGTTGCAGGAAGGCCCGGGCGAGGAATACGTAATTGGCCCGCTTGATGATCTGACCATCTTCGTGTGGCGCAATCCCGAACTGGGCGCTTCGGTGCAGGTGCGGCCGGACGGGCGCATCACTACGCCGCTGATCACCGACATGCCGGCCGTGGGCAAGACCCCGTCGATGCTGGCCGAGGACATCAAGCTCCAGCTTTCGCAGTACATCCAGGAGCCGATCGTCTCGGTCATCGTCAACAAGTTCTCCGGCACGTTCAGCCAGCAGGTGCGCATCGTCGGCGCGACCAGCAAGCCGGCCTCGATCCCCTATCGCGCCAACATGACGCTGCTCGACGCGATGATCGCGGTGGGCGGCCTTTCAGAATACGCCGCGGGCAACAAGGCGCGGCTGGTGCGCTTCGACAAGCAGACCGGCACGCAGAAGGAATACGGCGTGAAGATTGGCGATCTGCTGCGCAAGGGCGATACGCGCGCCAACGTGATGCTCATGCCGGGGGATGTGATCATCATTCCCGAAAGCACGTTCTGAGGATGCTGGCCGCATGACGAGCATCTACGAAGAAGTGCGCATCGCGCTTTACGGCATCTGGCACCGGCGCTGGCTGGCGCTGGGCGTCGCGTGGCTGGTCTGCCTGCTCGGCTGGCTGGTCGTGGCGACAGTGCCCAATACCTACGAATCGAAGGCGCGCATCTTCGTCCAGATCGACGATGTGCTTTCGGACCAGATCGGCATCGGCGGCGACCGCAAGCGCGATATCGAGCGGGTGCGCCAGACGCTGACCAGCTCGGTCAATCTCTCCAAGGTCGTACGCGCCACGCGGCTGGGCGACAAGGTGACGTCCGACAAGCAGATGGAAGCCGCGGTCGCAGGGCTGGGCAAGAACATCAAGGTGGTGAGCCAGCAGGACAACCTGTTCGAGATCACCGCCTATTCGGGCAGCAAGGCCTATTCCGATGTCCAGAACGCCAAGCTGGCGCAGGACATCGTGCAGAAGATGATCGACATCTTCCGCGAGGAGAACCTTGCCGGCGGGCGCGGCGAGATGAGCGACACGCTGGCTTTCATGGACCAGCAGCTGGCCGACCGGCAGAAGGATCTTGAGGCAGCAGAACAGAAGCGCCAGGCCTTCGAGGCGAAGAACGCCGAGATGATGCCGGGCAATGGCTCGCTTTCCAGCAAGATCGAGGGCGCCCGCGCCGAGTTGCGCGGGGTCGAGTCCGATCTGCTCGCAGCGCAAAGCGCACTCGCTTCGATCCGCGGGCAGCTTTCGGGCACGCCGCCGACGATCGTGATGCCCGGCGCAAGCGGCGGCGCGCGCGGCTCGCTGGCACAGGCCCAGGCCGACCTCAGCTCCATGCGCGCGCGCGGGCTGACCGACAGCCACCCCGACGTGATCGCCCTGAAAGCGCAGGTCGCCGCGCTTCAGCGTGCGGCGGCAGGTGACAGCGGCCCCGGAGGTATGCCCAACCCGGCCTACTCCTCGCTCCAGTCGATCAAGGCGGATCGCGAGGCGAGCATCGTCGCGCTGCAATCGCGCCGTGGCTCGCTCACGCAGGAACTCGCCCAGCTGACGGGCCGCCAGTTCAGTGAACCCGGCCTTGCCGCCGAGGCCGCCCGCATCAACCGCGACTACGACGTGCTCAAGGAGCAGTACGACAAACTGCTGCGCGACCGCGAGCAGTTGCGCCTGCGCGGGCAGGTCGAGACCGAACGCAACGCGGTGAAGTTCGAAGTGATCGATCCACCAACGACGCCGCGCAAGCCTTCGGCGCCGGACCGGCCGATGCTGCTGTTCCTCGTGCTTGTCGTGGGTGTCGCAGCGGGCGGCGGCAGCGCCTTTGCCTTGGGCCAGCTGCGCTCGACCTATGCAACGACGGGGCAGCTTGAGCGCGCGACGGGCATGCAGGTGGTCGGCTCGGTCACGCTGACACTCACCCGCCGTGCGCGGGCCCAATACTGGCGTCAGCTCAAGTGGTTTGCCGGCGGCGTCGCCAGTCTCGCCTTCGTGCTGGTCGTGCTGCTGGCGGTCGAATTCATGAAACGCGGCATGGTCGCCTGAGGGAATCCGAGAAGATCATGACCGAACAGAGCAAGATCCCGCTTCCCAAGGACACCTCCGAGGCCCGCTCGCTGATCGAGCGCGCGGCGGGGACCTTCGACTTGCGCGCCTTCCAGGCACCGGTAGCGCCGAAACTGCCCGAACCGCGCGAGCGGCCCCCGATCACCGCCGAAGCGGCAGAGCCTGCGCAGCCGGTGCAACGCGGTGCCGCGCCGACGCATTCGGCTGCGCCGCCGCCTGCTTTCGATGGCATCCCGGCGCGGCAGGCCTTTCGCGGCACGTTCCATCCGGTCGACCGCAAGCATCTGCGCGAACAGTGCCTGATCGAGCCAGAGGGGCCGGTTACCGGTCTGCTTGAGGAATTCCGCATCGTGAAGCGCCAGCTCCTGATGACGGCGGCGGATTCGCGCGCCGGCAGAGGCGCGCGGCATGGCGAGCGCATCCTGGTGTGCTCGTCGCATCCGGGTGAGGGCAAGACCTTCTGCGCGGTCAATCTCGCGCTCTCGATGGCGGCGGAGAAGGACACCGAAGTGCTCCTCGTCGATGCCGATTTCGCCAAGCCCAGCGTGCTTTCCGCGCTGGGCCTGCCGGGCGGGCGCGGGCTGATGGACGCGCTGGCCGATCCCGCCATTGCGGTCGAGGACTGCATCATCGGCACCGACATTGCCGGACTCTTCGTGCTGCCCGCAGGCAATTCGACCGGGCATGACACCGAACACCTGGCCTCCGCCTATACCGCGCAGGTCCTCGACCGGCTGACCTCCCAGTCGCCCAACCGTATCGTCATCTTCGACAGCCCGCCGGTGCTTGCGGCATCGCCCGCGTCAGAGCTTGCCCACCATGTCGGCCAGGCGCTGATGGTGGTGCGCGCCGATCAGACCGGCGAGGCCGCGCTGCGCGATGCTGTGGGCATCCTTGCGGGCTGCGAGGACATCAAGCTGCTGCTCAACTGCACCCGCTTCTCACCCACCGGACGCCGCTTCGGCTCCTACTACGGGTACAAGGAATGACCATGGCGCGTACCTCGACCCATGCGTTCGTGGCCAGTGCGCTGGCAATGTTGCTGCTCTCCGGCGCGGCACATGCGCAGTCGCTGCCCTACGGCGATCCCGGCGACAGCGAGGGGATCTCGAACGGGGACGGCGCGTCCTCGGGCGGCGATTCGGCCCGCGGTGGCGATTCCCGGCGCGGCGGACGCAGCATGGGCAGCGCGGGCGGTTCCGCCCGGGTGAAATTCCAGCCTTACATCGAGCTCAGCCAGAGCGTGCTTGCCCGCCTTGAGCCGGTGCACGATGTGCTGACTTATTCGAGCGTTGCGGTGGGCGTCGACATGTCGCTCGCGGGGCGGCGGACCGAAGGCGCGGTCTCGGTGCGCTATGAGCGGCGCTTTGCCGAGAGCGGCAACATCGTCAGCAACGATACGATTTCGGGTCTTGCCCGCGTGCGCCACGATCTCATCCCGCGCGAACTGACGATCGAGGCGGGCGGCCTTGCCACGCGCACCCAGTTCGATGCGAGCGGCGCTTCGCGTCTCGGCTCGGTGGAAACGGGTGACCGGGTCGCGCAGGTCTATTCGCTCTATGCGGGCCCTGCGGTTTCGACCCATGTCGGTGAAGTCGCGCTCAAGGGTTCCTATCTCGTCGGCTATACCAAGGTGAACACGCCGCGCCTCCCGGTGACAGGGCTGCCCCCCGGCCAGCCGCAGCCGCAGGGCGACATCTTCAATCACTCGGTTGCGCAGTCGGCGCAGGTTTCCGCCGGGGTGGCGCCGGGCACGGTGCTGCCGATCGGCCTCACCGCGAGCGCCGGCTACAACCAGGAAGACATCGCCAACCTCGACCAGCGCGTGCGCGAACTGCGCGCGGGCGTCCAGGCGACGCTGCCGATCAATTCGGAACTGGCGCTGATCGGTGATGTGGGCTGGCAGGACGTGAAGGTTTCCTCGCGCGATGCGGTGCGCGGGCCGGGCGGCGTGCCGGTTGTCGGCAGCGACGGCCGCTATGTGACCGACAAGTCCAAGCCCCGCCAGATCGCCTATGACGTGACCGGGCTGACCTGGGATGTCGGCGTGATGTGGCGCCCCAGCCGTCGCACATCGCTGAGCGCTTTCGTCGGCCGCCGCTATGACAGCATGACCTATTACGGTTCGCTCTCCTACACGCCCAACGCGCGCAATGCGCTGCAGATCGACGTGTTCGATGCGGTGAGCGGTTTCGGATCGACCGTGGGCAACGCCGTGCGCGGCCTGCCGACGGACTTCACGGCGGATCGCAATCCGTTCAGCGGCGATATCTCGGGCTGCGCGGCGGGTGCGCAGAGCGGCGGCTGTGTCAACGGCGCGCTGGGTTCGATCGCATCGGCGGCGTTCCGCAACCGGGGCGTATCGGCATCCTACAGCCATCAGCTCGGCAAGCTGCGCATGGGGCTGGGCGCGGGCTATCTGCGCCGCAAGTTCATCGGCGCGAACGGCACGGTCCTCGCCTCCGCCAATGGCCGCACGGATCAGACCTTCTACGTGAACGGGCAGATTTCCGGGCCGATCGACCGACTCACCTCCTTCACCGTCGCGGTCTACGACAGCTGGTACAAGTCCGGTGTTTCGGATCTGGCCGATGTGAATTCCATCGGCGTCAACGCAGGCCTCACCCACCAGTTCACGCAGCGGCTGGTTGGCAATGCCGGGGTCGGGCTCGATGCGCTCAACCGCAAGGCTTTCCCTGACGATGTGATCGCCACCGGTCAGGTCGGCCTGCGCTACAACTTCTGATAAAGGGCGTCCCCCAAGATGTACGATACGTTCTACCAGCTGACCGGACGGCCGTTCCAGCTTACCCCCGATCCGGAGTTCTATTTCGAGAGCGGAACGCACCGCAAGGCATTGTCCTACCTTGGTTATGGCCTTGCACAAGGTGAAGGCTTCATCGTCATTACCGGTGCCGTGGGGGCGGGCAAATCGACGCTGGCCGCGCACCTCCTTGCCACGATCGACCGCCAGCGGCTGACCGCGGCGCAGATCGTGACGAGCCGGCTCGATGGCGGCGAGATGGTCCACATGGCCGCGCGCGCGTTCGGGATCGCGGTGGTTGGGCACGACAAGGCGAGCGCGCTCGGGCTGATCGAGGCGTTCCTTCACGACGAAGCGCGCGCCGGGCGCCGCTGCCTGCTGGTGGTGGACGAGACGCAGAACCTTTCGATCGAGGCGCTGGAAGAGCTGCGCATGCTCTCCAACTTCCAGCTGGGCGCGCATCCGCTGCTGCAGATCCTGCTGCTGGGCCAGCCTGAATTCCGCGATCTGCTGCAGAGCTCGCCGCGGCTGGAGCAGCTGCGCCAGCGCGTGATCGCGACGCACCACCTTGAGGCGATGGAGCCCCGCGAAGTCGGCCCCTATGTGATGCACCGCCTGGCCTGCGTGGGTTGGAGCGGCAACCCGGCGTTCGAAGAACGCGTGTTCGCCGATCTTGCCCGTACCACCGGCTGCTTGCCGCGCCGGATCAATCAGGTGGTCGGCCGCCTGCTGCTGATGGGCGCGGTCGAGCAGAAGTCGCAGATCGACAGCGCCATGCTGGCCGAAGTGATTGCCGATCTGGAGCGCGATGGCACGCTGGCCGATCCGGCAGCACCCGCGCCTGCGCCCGCTCCGCTGATCGCGCCGGAAGCGCCTGCGGCATCGGTCGCCGCCATTCCCGCTGCCGCGATTGCCGGTCTTGCAGGCCTGCAGCAAGCCATTTCGGGGCATGCCGAGCAGATCACCGAACTCCAGAAGGCCGTGCTTGAGCTGGCTGATATGCCGGCCCAGCCGATGGTGGTAACCGCCACGGACGCGCGGTTCGAGACGCTCGAAGCCATGCTCGGCGCGTTGCAGCAGCGGATCGTGGCGCTCGAAGCACGCGGCGCGGAGCAGGAACAGGCGATCCGCCATGTGCTGACAATGCTGATCGAGTGGCTCGAAAGCGAAACGCCGCGGCGCGCGGCCTGAAGGAGCGATGGCGCCATGTCCCGCCCCGATCTTGGTCATCCGCAGCCCTCGGGTGCCGTGCTCAACGGCATGTCGGTCGATGTCGAGGACTGGTTCCAGGTCGGCGCGTTCGAACATGTGATCGGTCGCGGCGAATGGGACGGGCTGGACCGGCGCGTCGAGGCGAACTGCGACCGCGTGCTCGCGCTGTTTGACGAGGCCGGGGTCAAGGCGACGTTCTTCACGCTCGGCTGGGTGGCGGAAAAGCACCCCGCGATGATGCGCCGGATCTTCGCGCAAGGCCATGAGATCGCCAGCCACGGCTGGGATCACAAGCGCGTGTTTGCCATGGGCGAGGCGGCATTTGCCGAGGATATCGCGCGGGCGCGCGCCGTGCTGGAAGACACCAGCGGCAGCGCGGTGACCGGCTACCGCGCGCCGAGCTTTTCGATCGATGCGCGCACGCCCTGGGCACATGAAGTGCTTGCGCGCCACGGCTATGCCTATTCCTCCAGCGTCGCGCCGATTGTCCACGATCACTATGGCTGGCGCGAGGCACCGCGCTTTGCGTTCCGCCCGGTGGCAGGCTCGCCGCTGGTCGAAGTGCCGGTGACGACGGTGGAACTGGCCGGGCGGCGCATGGCGGCGGGCGGCGGCGGGTTCTTCCGCTTGCTGCCCTATGCTGTCTCGCACTGGGCGGTAGACAGGGTCAATCGGCATGATGGGCGCCCGGCGGCGTTCTACTTCCATCCGTGGGAAGTCGATCCCGATCAGCCGCGCCGCACCGATGCGCCGCTGCGCTCGCGCTTTCGGCATTACACCAATCTTTCGGTCATGGCGCCCAAGCTCCGGAAGCTGCTCGGCGCGTTCCAGTGGGGGCGCATGGATGCGGTGGTTGCCGCCGAGGCCGCGCGGCTTGATGCCGAGCAGGTTGCGGCATGAACGCACCCTTCCGGCTGTCGCTGACCCGGGTCCGCCTTGCCGATCCCGGAGATCGCGGCGCCATTGCGCGCTTCGTGGCAGAGGCGGACGGCGCGACGCCGTTCCATCGGCCTGAATGGCTGGAGGCGGTGACGCGTGCCGCGGGGCATCCGGCGCACATGCTGCTCGCCGAACGCGAAGGGGCGATCGCGGCGCTGCTGCCGCTCCATGCCGTGCATTCGCCGCTGTTTGGCCGGGCACTGGTCTCGACCGGATTTGCTGTCGGCGGCGGTCTGCTGGGCGATGCGGACGCTGCGCCTGATCTCTTTGCAGCGGCCACCGAACTCGCCCGGCGGCTGACTTGCCCGACCGTCGAACTACGCGGCGGCACGATGCCGGAGGATTCCGCCTGGCACATCAAGCGCGACAGCCACGCCGGTTTCGCCGCGCCGCTTGCTGTGGATGACGAGGCGCAGCTCACATGGATCCCGCGCAAGCAGCGCGCCGAAGTGCGCAAGGGGCTGGGACACGCGATGGAGATTCGCGTCGGCCGCGATAGGCAGGACCGCGACTGGCACTACGCCGTCTATGCCGAATCCGTGCGCAATCTGGGCACGCCGGTGTTTCCGCGCGCCCTGTTCGAGGCGGTGATGGATGCGTTCGGCGAGGATGCCGACATTCTGACCGTGCTGCATGAGGGCCGCGCGGTGGCTTCGGTGCTCAGCCTCTATCATCGCGGCGCGGTGATGCCCTACTGGGGCGGCGGGGTGCATGCAGCGCGAGCGCTTCGGGCGAATGACGTCATGTATTACGCGCTGATGTGCAATGCGCGGCGGAAGGGCTGTGATCGCTTCGATTTCGGGCGCTCCAAGACCGATACCGGCGCCTATCACTTCAAGCGCAACTGGGGCTTTGCGCCGCAGCCGCTGAGCTATGCCGTGTGGAGCGCCGATGGCGCACCGCCGCGCGATGTCAATCCGCTGAGCCCGCGCTACAAGGCGAAGATCGCGCTGTGGCAGAAGCTGCCGCTGGGCATCGCCAACCGGATCGGGCCGTTCATCGCGCAGGGGCTGGCATGAGCGAGGTCCTGTTCCTCGCGCACCGCGTGCCCTTTCCGCCCGACCGGGGGGACAAGATCCGCTCCAACCACCTGCTGCGCCGGATCGCGGAGATCGCGCCGGTGCATGTGGGCGCGCTGGCCGATGATGCGGCGGACCTCGCGCAGGAAAGCGCAGTCGCCGCGATTGCGACCAGCCACTGCATCGTGCGCCGCAGTGCGCCGCTTCCGCTCGCAGCACTTGCGGCGCTGGGGCAGGGGCTGCCGGTCAGCCTGGCCGCGTTTGCCTCCGCCAAGTTGCAGCGCTGGGTGCATAAATTGCTGGAAACCCGCCCGATTTCGGCGATCTTCGTGTTTTCCGGGCAGATGGCCCAATATGTGCCGCCCGAATTCCGGGGGCGGGTGGTGATGGATTTCGTCGACGTCGATTCGGCGAAGTTTGAAGCCTATTCCCAGACCGGTGCGCTGCCGCGCCGGCTGCTCTATGCCCGCGAGGCGCGGCTGCTGCGCCGGTTCGAGGAACTGGCGGCGCGCCGCGCGACAACGAGCCTCTTCATCAGCCGCGAGGAGCGCGCGCTGTTCGAAAGCCGGCTGACCGGAAGCGCGCGGCCAGATGTGCGCGCGCTGGGCAATGGCATCGATACTGAACTGTTCGATCCGGCGATGGTCGAACCCGCACCGGAACTGTCGGGCGAAGGCCCCGGCATCGTGTTCACCGGGCAGATGGACTATGTGCCCAACGTGACTGCGGTGGAGCTCTTCGCGCACGAAGTGATGCCGCGCATCCGGGCGGTCCATCCGGATGCGCGCTTCGCTATCGTCGGCCGTGCGCCAACGGCTGCGGTGCGGGCGCTTGAGGGGATCAATGGCACTTTCGTGACCGGCGCTGTTGCCGATGTGCGGCCGTGGTTGGCGGGGTCGGATCTGGTCACCGCGCCGCTGCTCATCGCGCGCGGGGTGCAGAACAAGGTGCTCGAGGCGATGGCCATGGCGCGCCCGGTGCTGCTGACGCCTGCTGCGGCGACGGGCATCGGCGGGGCCGACGGGGAGCACTTCGCGCTGGCCGAGGCACCCTTGGCACTAGCGGATCGCGCGCTGGCGCTGCTGGCGGACCGCGCTGCGGCTGCCGCCCTGGGCGCTGCGGCGCGGCGCTTCGTCGTGGCCGAATGCGGCTGGGACCGCGTGCTGGCGCCCTTGCGCGAACTGATTGCCGGTCCGCCGGAGTCGGCAGCCGATGCTGCCTGAAAGCGCGCTTCCGGCGCGGCACCAAGGCCTGCTGACGCGCCTGTTTGCGCGCGTGCCGGGCCACTGGCGCGCGCCGTTGATCCGGCTGGTCGCGGTGTGGCTGGCGCTGATCGTCCTGTTCTTCGGCGATTGGCGCGACATGGCCTGGCAGTGGTGGGAGAGTTCCACCTACAACCATATCCTGCTCATTCCGCCGATCCTCGGTTGGCTCGCCATGCAGCGCGGCGCCGAAACCGCACAGATCGTGCCGCGTGCCTGGTGGCCGGGCCTGATCGTGACGGGCGGAGCGGTGTTCCTATGGGTGCTGGGCGACTTTTCGGGGCTCAATCTGGCACGGCAGCTGGCGGTCGTGGTGATGCTGCAAGGGGCGGCGCTGGCGCTGCTGGGGCCGCGGGTCGCTGCCGCACAGCTCTTTCCGCTGGGCTACATGCTCACGCTGGTGCCTTTTGGCGATGAGCTGATCCCGTTTCTCCAGACGATCACCGCCAAGCTGACCATGCTGCTGCTGGCGCTGAGCCAGATCCCGGCAACGATCGACGGCGTGTTCATCACCACACGCTTCGGCTACTTCGAAGTGGCGGAGGCCTGTTCCGGGGTGAAGTTCCTGATCGCGATGCTCGCCTATGGCGCGCTTGTCTCCAACGTCTGCTTTGCGAGCTGGCGGCGCCGTGCGGGCTTCATGGCGCTGTCGCTGGTGGTGCCGGTACTTGCGAACGGCGTGAGGGCGTGGGGTACGGTCTACATCGCCAGCTGGCGCGGGATCGAATTTGCCGCAAGCTTTGACCACATCTTCTATGGCTGGGTGTTCTTCGCACTGGTCATGGGGCTAGTCATGGCTGTCGGATGGCGCTTCTTCGACCGCAAGATCGATGCGCCGCTGGTCGACGGGGCGGCCATTGCAGCCTCGCCGCTGCTGGCGCGGCTGGAGCGCATGGCGCTGCCCACCACGGCTGCGCTTGGCGGGATCGCCGCCCTCGCTCTGGCGGGCCTTGCCTGGAGCGCGGCGGCAAGCCGGATCGCAGCACCCATGCCAGACCTTATCGCGCTTCAGACAGTACCTGGCTGGCAGTTTGACAACGGCAGCCCGAAAGCCGAGTGGCACCCGCTCCACGGCGGCGCCGATCACCGGCTGGTGGCGCGCTACACCGATGGCAAGGGCCACGTGGTCGATATGTCCTTCGCGCTCTACGCCGCGCAAGGCGATGGCAAGGAGGCCGGGGGCTTTGGCCAGGGCGCCTTGCCGCTCGGCAGCCGCTGGGCATGGGAGGAGCCGGGCCCGGGCTTTGCCGATGCCCGCAGCGACGTGATTCAGGCGCCGGGCCCGATCCACCGCCTTGCCGTGACCTGGCTGCGCAGCGGTGATCTGCTCACAGGGAGCAACACCCGGCTCAAACTCGCCAACATGGAGGACCGCCTTCTGCTGCGCGCGCGCCCGACGATGACCTTGATTCTTTCCGCCGAGGCCGGTGAGGGCGCGCCGCCGCCCGATGAATCGATCCGCAGCTTCCTTGCCGCCACCGGCCCCATCGCGCCGTGGATGGACCGCATGGCGCGCGTCCGGTAAGCGCTGGCTTATGTGCGGCATTGCCGGGATCTTCCACACCGAGGGCCTGAAGCCCGTCGATCCCGACCGGGTCGCGCGCATGTGCGCGGTCGCGGCGCATCGCGGGCCGGACGGGCAAGGGGTCTGGACCGCGCCGGGGGTGGGGCTTGGGCACCTGCGCCTTGCCATCATCGACCTTGCGGGATCGCCGCAACCGATGGCCTCGTCCGATGGTGCGGCCATGCTGGTGTTCAACGGCGAGATCTACAATTTCCGCGAATTGCGCCGCGAATTGCAGGCCGAGGGCGCGACGTTCCACACCGACGGTGACAGCGAGGTGATCCTCGCGGCCTGGCAGCGCTGGGGGGTGAACTGCCTGCCGCGCCTCCACGGCATGTTCGCCTTTGCGCTCTATGACCTGCGGCAGCGCACATTGCTGCTGGCGCGGGATCGGCTGGGGGTGAAGCCGCTCCATATGGCGACGCTGGCCGATGGCAGCGTGATCTTCGGGTCCGAGCTGAAGCAGCTCCTCGCGCACCCTTCGCTGCGGCGCGAGATCGATCCGCTGGCGGTGGAGGACTACCTCGCCTGGGGCTTTGTGCCCGATACGCGCGCGATCCTGAAGGGCGTGGAAAAGCTGCCGGCAGGGCACTACCGCCTGCTGCGCCACGATGCCCCGCCGCCGCCGCCGGTGCAGTGGTGGGACGTCTCGTTCGAACGCCGCGAGCGTGGGAGCGAGGCCGATCTCGGCGCGCATCTGCTGCACCACCTGCGCGAGGCAGTGACTTCGCGCATGGTCGCCGACGTGCCGCTGGGCGCTTTCCTTTCGGGCGGGGTGGACAGCTCCAGCGTCGTCGCGCTGATGGCCGAGGCGAGCCGCGAGCCGGTGAAGACCTGCACGATCGGTTTCGATGTGAAGGCGCTCGACGAGACCGACTATGCGGGCCGCATAGCCGCGCAATATGGCACCGAACACCATCAGCGGATCGTCGGCGCGGAAGACTTCGCGCTGGTCGACACGCTCGCGGCGATGTTCGACGAACCGTTCGCCGATGCCTCCGCCTTGCCGACCTACCGCGTCTCGCAACTGGCGCGCGAACATGTGACCGTGGCGCTATCGGGCGATGGGGCGGACGAAGCCTTTGCCGGATATCGCCGCCAGACCTTCCAGCACCGCGAGGAGCAGGTGCGCGCCTTCCTGCCCGCTGCGGTGCGCCGTCCGCTGCTGGGCGGGCTCGGCGCAGCTTATCCGAAACTGGACTGGGCCCCGCGCCCGCTTCGCGCCAAGACCACGCTGCTCAGTCTCGCTGGGACCGGCGAGGAGGGCTATGCGCGGGCGCTGGCGGTGACCGGGCCGGAACTGCGCATGGGCCTCTATTCCGACGAATTTCGGCGCCTGCGCGGGGATTACCGCGCCGAGCAACCATTCGTGGAGCTGATGCGCGGAGCGCCAGCGCGCAGCGGGCTGGACCGGGCGCAATATGCCGATCTCAAGTTCTACCTGCCCGGCGACATCCTGACCAAGGTCGACCGCACGAGCATGGCGGTGAGCCTTGAGGCGCGCGAGCCGCTGCTCGATCATCGCCTGATCGAATTCGGCGCGCGCCTGCCCGAACGGGTGCGCGTGCGCGGGCGGACAGGCAAATGGCTGATGAAGGAGGCCATGCGGCGCTATCTTCCCGAGGATATCCTGTTCCGGCAGAAGATGGGATTTGTCACCCCCATCGCCGCGTGGCTGCGCGGGCCGCTGGCAGGAGAGGCGCGGCAGGTGGTTTCCGGCGGGACTCTCGCCCGCACGGGCTGGTTCGACACCGCCCGTCTGGCGGCTTTGGCCGAGGCGCATATCGCCGGGACGAGCGATCACAGTCGGCTCATCTGGCAATTGCTGATGCTGGACCGAAGTTTGAAGATAATCCTTTAAAAACAGATTATTAAAGGCGTACACGGCTGAATCCGTTTGTCGAATATTAAACCTATATAAACCATTTCGGACTATGGCCGGGTGTCACCAACCCTATTTGGGCGGTCCATGCGGCGGGTTTTGCGATCAACATTGGGTTTTTCCCTCCTGGTGGCGTTGCTCCTCGCAATGTTCGCCACGGGAGAGCCGTTGGCGCATTCCTACTGGAATGTGGTGTTCAAAAGCCTCCGGCGTGACGCTCCCACGAACACCGTGCTGCTGACTGTGGATGACCGCAGCGGGTGGACGACTGCCGAACAGGCCGATCTGCTGAACAAGCTTCGCCGGCAAATGCCGCGCCGGGTCTTCTTCGATGCGACAATTCCGGCCGGAGAAAGCAAGGCTGGCGACACCGCTTTGATGCAGGCGCTGCAAAGCTTCGATTCCGATATTGCCGTTGTCGCGCGCGCCGAGAAGATGGACGACTTCGACGATCACGCCTTCACCTTGCCATCGGCACAGGTGGTGAGGAACACGAAGGTCGTGGCGTCCGCTTGGCGCTCCAATTTTGTCTACTACGCGATTTCCGCACCCTACACGGTCACGATCCATGGCCGGGAATATCAGACATTGGGTGCGGCGCTGGCTGGCGTGCAGAGCGGCGTCGAATCCGACTACTATCCAGATTTTTCAATTGATCCCCAATCAATTCCCCGGGTCCGCTCGCAGGACATTCTGAGCGGGGCACCCCTGCCATCCGGTCTCGCCGGGCGTACGGTGATCGTGACCTCGCTCGAGCGGGTTCCGTCGATCCGGTACTTCGGGCACCGGCTGGTTCCGGCCGTCGCGCTCGATATCGCTGGTGCGGCGGGTCTCGCCCTGCCGTTCTCTGTGTCATTCGGCCAGAAGTTCGGTTCGATCCCCATGCTGCTGTTGGCCGCGTTGATGGTGGTGCAAGGCGCTCGGGCAAAGCGGCGCGCCAAGCTGGCATGGTACGTCGCGACCGTTGCCACGATCATCGGTCTGCCTGCTCTTTTGCGCACACAGGGTATCGTATTTCCGCCGGACTGCGCGCTGATCTTCATTTCCGTCTATGCCGCGCTGCGCCTTTGGCAAAAGCGGGCACGGCGAATCCAGCTGACGAGCGCTGCCGGCCTGCCCAACCTCCTTGCGTTCACCAACGGCACGATGCCGGTGGGGGCAGACATGGTCGTGGCAGTTGTCGCGCGGTATGAGGAAATGCTCGCAACCTTGCCGCATGAACTGCACGGCGAATTTGCCCGTGCCATTGCAAGACGCATAACCGCAGGTTCCGGAACGGACACGATCTACCATGGCGAAAGCGGCCAGTTTGCCTGGTCCGAAGAAGCGCGTCCGCTCGAAACGCAGCTCGACCACCTTGAAGGGCTGCGCGCCCTGTTTGCCTCGCCGCTCCAGATCGGGGCGCATACGTTCGATACGAACATCCATTTCGGCCTCGATCGCAACGAGGGGCTCGATGTGCCGACCCGGCTCAATTCGGCTCTCGCCAGCGCCAACCAGGCCATGGCGAGCGGCCGATCGATCGAGATGTTCGAGGCCAGCCGCCTGGCAGAAGCGCCGTGGGAGCTTTCGCTGCACGCGCGGATCGAGGAAGGCCTGCGCAATGGCGAGATCTGGCTTGCATTCCAGCCGCAGTTCGACCTGACCAACAATCGCATCTGTGGGGGCGAAGCGCTGATCCGCTGGAACCATCCGACACGCGGTGCGATTGCGCCCGATGCCTTCATTCTTCAGGCAGAACGCGCCGGCCGAATCGATGCCCTGACCTACTGGGTGCTCGATCTGGCGATCACCGCGACACTGGCGCTCAATACGCGAGGGCCGCGGTTCCAGATGAGCATCAATCTTTCGGCGCAGATGGTCGACAAGCCTGATCTCGTCAGCAACTTTTCCGAGATCGTGCGCCGCCGGGGTATCGATCCTGCGCTGCTGACGGTCGAGATCACCGAGACTTCCAGTGTCCGGAACCGGCCCGCAGCCTGCCAGAATCTGGCACGTCTGCGTGAACTGGGCTTCCGCCTTTCCATTGACGATTTCGGGACCGGCGAGGCGAGCCTTGCCTATCTGGCCGACCTGCCGAGCGACGAACTCAAGATCGATCGGCGCTTTGTCGCCCGGATGATCTCGAGCCCGCGGGACCGGATCATCGTCGCCAATACCATCAGTCTTGCTCATGCACTGGGCCAGAGGGTCGTCGCCGAGGGTATCGAAGACGCGCCGACGCTCCAACTCCTGCGCGACCTCGGGTGCGACTGCGCGCAGGGTTATCACCTCGGCAAGCCGATCGCCTTTGCCGAATTCGAGAAGGATTACGATGCCAGTCTGAGGCAAGGACGGCGATCCGTTTAGACGTTGTTAACCAAACCCATTAGTGATAAAAGCGTGCAGTCCACTTTTCGGGAGGCACTCATGCTTTGGCACTGGCTGTTTAAGTGATCGACCCAAGATCACCGGTTTCCCGGTGGTCTTGCATCGTGAATGGCGCGAATCGCTCAATATGAGCGCTCAAGGTGCAACTGCCTTGGGCGCTCATATTTTTTGTTCGGGTCACGCAGACTGACTTTCGAAGCGGAAGACGGTTAACGCAATCGCTTCGGATTTGGAGCAATTTGCTCTAGCTGCGTACGCAGCGGCGAAAGTTCAGGCTTCGCCGTGGCCCAGCGCGAGATACTCGCGGCTCTGCATCTCGATCAGACGGCTGACCGTACGCTCGAATTCGAATCGGCCGTCACCCGCAGGGTAGAGATCCGCTGGCTCTGCATCGGCTGTCGCGATCAGATTAACCTTGTGCTCGTATAGCGCGTCGATCAGCGTGACGAAGCGCGCGGCCTCGTTGCGCTGATCTGGCCCGAGCTGCGGGATGCCGACCAGGATCACCGTGTGATAATTGCGCGCGATGGCAAGATAGTCTGCCGCGCCGCGTGCCTCGCCGCAGAGGCGCTTGAAGCTGAACACGGCCACGCCTTTGAGGCTCTTTGGCACGTGCAGCACCCGCCCGCCGCCAAGATCGAGCGAACCGGTGGGAACATGCAGACTGTCCTCCGGCGGATAGTCCGTCATGCGGAAGAACGCCTCGCGCACCGCGGCCGTTGCCTCGGGTCCATTGGGCACGTGCCAAGTGCCGACACCCTGCATGCGGGCCATGCGGTAGTCCGTGGGGCCGTTGAGCGCGATCACCTCGAGCCGGTTTTCAATCAGCGCGATGAAGGGGAGGAAGTGCTCGCGGTTGAGCCCGTCCTTGTAGAGCTCACTCGGCGCGCGGTTCGATGTGGTGACCACGGTAACGCCGAGATCGGCAATCAGGGCGGTGAACAGGCGGCCCATGATCATCGCATCGGCGCTGTTGTTCACCACCATCTCGTCAAATGCGAGGACGCGCGCTTCGGCCGCGATGGCAGCGGCGACCGGGGGAATCGGGTCGCCGCGCTCCTTCTGGCGCTCGACGCGCAGACGGGCATGAACGTCGAGCATGAATTCGTGGAAGTGCGCCCGGCGCTTGGGGCCTGCTTCCAGCGTATCGTGGAACAGGTCCATCAGCATCGACTTGCCGCGCCCCACTCCGCCCCACATGTAGAGGCCGCGCGGCGGGGCAGGGGGCTTGGCTCCCAGCAGGCGGCCGACGAGGCCGGGCTTTGGGGCGGGCCGCTCCAGCTCCTGCTGGAGCGAATCGAGCCGCGCGGCTGCCGCAGCCTGTTCGGGATCGGGTTTGAGTTCGCCAGCCGCGACAAGCGCGGCATAGCGCTGCACAAGGCCGCTCATCGCGCCGAGGGCTTGCGCACGGTTCCATTGAAGGCGGCGACGAGATGGTCTTCCTGCACCACCGTGCCGCGCAGGAACAGGAGGCGGCGCGTTTCGCGCAGGACTTCCACCACGGCATCAAGCGGCTTGCCGACAATGCCCGCACCGATGAACTGGGTGGACAGATCCAGCGTGACCGAGCCTGCAGCATCGCCATCGATCGCGTGGCGCATGCAGGCGAACAGCGAGACGTCGATCAGCGAAAGCGTGATGCCGCCGTGGACCGCATCGAGCAGGTTGCTGTGGCGGCGCTCCGGAAACATGCGCAGCCGCACCGCCGGGCCGCCACCGGGCAAGTCCTCGCGGCGCACCAGCAACCGGCCCATGACATAGGCATTGAACCGATCCTGATCCTTCAGGTCCCAGGTATACCAGCCGGGATGGTCCGCAGCGGGGCCATAGGTGAAGGCAGCGTTGTCGACGGTCATATCGGTCGGGGGCATGTCAGGCGCGGGGCCGGATGCAGGTCAGAGCGAGCGCTCGACCTGCATCTTCTTGATTTCCGCGATCGCGCGCGCCGGCGAGAGGCCCTTGGGGCAGACGTTGGCGCAGTTCATGATCGTGTGGCAACGATAGAGGCGGAAGGGGTCTTCCAGCTCGTCAAGCCGTTCGCCAGTCATCTCGTCGCGGCTGTCGGCCAGCCAACGGTAGGCCTGGAGCAAGATGGCCGGACCGAGGAACTTGTCGGAGTTCCACCAGTAGCTGGGGCATGAGGTGCTGCAGCAGGCACACAGGATGCATTCGTAGAGGCCATCGAGCTTTTCGCGCTGCTCGGGGCTCTGCAAGCGCTCCTTACCCGAAGGCGTGGGCGAGACAGTCTGCAGCCAGGGACGAATCGAGGCGTACTGCGCGTAGAAGTGGGTGAAATCGGGGACGAGGTCCTTGATCACTTCCATGTGCGGCAGCGGGGTGATGCGAATCTCGCCCTTGAGGTCCGAAATCGCGGTGGTGCAGGCAAGGCCGTTGCGGCCGTTGAGGTTCATCGCGCACGAACCGCAGATGCCTTCGCGGCAGGAGCGGCGGAAGGTCAGCGTCGGGTCCTGTTCGCCCTTCATCTTGATCAGCGCATCAAGCACCATCGGGCCGCACTGGTCGAGATCGATCTCGAAGGTATCGTAGCGCGGGTTCTCGCCGCTATCCGGATCGTAGCGATAGACCTTGAACTTCTGGATCTTCCCTTGCGTGGCCGCCGGGAAGTGCCGCGACTTGCCATTGACCTTGGAATTCTTCGGAAGCGTGAAGGTCGCCATCGAGCCGTCCTTGTTGATCAGATACGTTGATCGGGTTCGAAAAAAGGATGAACAGTCCTTAGCGAAACCGTGGCCGTGGGCAAGGGGGCAGGGGGGCATTCGCACCCTGTCCAAGGTGACAGGTAATCCCTTGTTCGGTGTCCGTGGATGACGGCACCGGCTCACAAGTGGCAACAAGCACTGAGCACAAACGAAAGGGGCGGGGAACCGAAGTTCCCCGCCCCCGAACGTTTCGCTTGCGCGAAGCTCTTAGAGCTTGCCGTCCGAAGCGTTGTTCATCTGGGTCGAAACCAGGTTGAACGTGTTCGACAGCGAGTTGCCCAGCGCGCCCATGGCGGTGATCGCGGCAACAGCGATGAGAGCGGCGATCAGGCCGTATTCGATTGCGGTCGCGCCATCTTCGTTAGCGAGAATGTTCTTGAAAAGCGTCATGTTCGATCTCCTGAGTTGGCGCCCCACGCGCCACTCACCCCTCGTGTCTTCCGTGGTGAGCAAGGCCTTATCTACGCACAACCTTCTAACAATCCCCTAACGCGGAAAAGGGTATGCAGGTTTGGCTGCCGGTAAAATACTTTTATGAATCAGGTGGATGTGGCGCTGAGCGGGCTGTTTGGCGCGAAAACTGTGACACAAAATAGAAATCAATCGACTCGGTGAAACGCTTCACCGCGGCGCTTGTCGGCCTGCGCCGGGGCGTGCAACAACAGCGCCAGTCGGCATGGAGGGGTTAGCGGCATGGGATTCAAGGCATTCTGGGATCGGCACATGGTGCCACGGCTCATCCGGACCTGCTGCGGCGCGGATGCGATCATGGAGCTGCGCGGGCAGGTTGTGCCCAAGGCGCGCGGCGCGGTGTTCGAGATCGGCTGCGGCGGCGGCTACAACCAGCAGTTCTATGACCAAGGCGCGGTCACGTCCTTCGCCGGGATCGACCCATCGGACAAGCTGCTCGATTTCGCGCGGGCGGAAGCGGCGAAGAAGGGCTGGGCAGCGGATATCCGCCATGGCGTGGGCGAAGCGATTCCCTTCGCCAGCGAGAGCTTCGATACGGTGGTGTGCACCTACACCTTGTGCTCAGTGAGCGATCCGCAGCGCGTGCTGGCGGAGATGCGCCGCATCCTGAAGCCGGGCGGGCAGTTCCTGTTCCTCGAACACGGCAGCGCGCCCGATGAGGATGTGCAGCGCTGGCAGCAGCGCATCGAGCCATTCTGGAAGCCGATTGCCGGGGGCTGCCATCTGACGCGCCCGGTTACTGCGGCGGTGCGTCATGCGGGCTTCGAGGTCGACCCTATCGGCAAGGGCTATCTGCCCGGCAATCCGCGCTGGGCAGCGTGGATGGAATGGGGCACCGCAACGCGCCTCGCCTGACCAGGCGCGCTGCGCCCCAGCAAACGAAAGGCCCTCCCCGGCATGGGCGCCGGGGAGGGCCTTCGTGTTTGTGCGCCAGACTGATCTGGATCAGGCGCCGAAGGTGCGCTGCCACCAGCCGCGACGAGGCTCGCCCGGCTTGTCATCAGCCGGAGCAGCGGCGGCAGCCGGTGCTTCTGCCGGTGTTTCCGGCGCGGGCTCGGTGGCAGCGGTTTCCTCTGCGGGTGCAGCGGGTGCCTCTGCTTCGGGCGAATCGCTCTTCTTGCGGCGCGAGCGTTTCGGCTTGGCGGGGGCTTCGGCTTCCGCTTCTGCAACCGGTTCAGCCGCAGGGACTTCGGCAACAACCTCGGCAACCGGCGCTTCCGCTTCGGCGGCTTCGGCCTTCTTGCGGCGCGAGCGCTTTGGCTTGGCAGGGGCTTCGGTCTCGACCTCGGCCACTACCGGTTCCGCAGCGGGCTCGGCTACGGGAGCCTCGGCTTCGACCTCGACCGGCTGGGCATCTGCCTTGCGGCGACGCGAGCGACGCGGCTTGGCAGGTGCTTCCTCGGCTGCCTCGACCAGAACGGGCGCTTCGGCGGCTTCGGCAGCTTCGTCGCCGGCCTTGGTCCCGTCACCTTGGGCCCCGTCATCCTGCGCTTCGTCGCCCTGTGACTCATCACCCTGAGCATCGCCGTCACCACGGCCTCCGCGCCGACGACGGCCGCGGCGGCGGCGCTTGCGCGGTCCGCGCTCGTCATTGCGATCTTCGGAGCGTTCGCCGCCTTCGCTGCGCTCGCCGTCCTCCTCGCCTTCGTCGTCGCCGTCGGCCTCGCCGCCTTCACCTTCGTCGGCTGCCGACTGGGCGATCTCGTTGCCATCACGATCGCGGCCACGGCCCCGGCGGCGCTTGCGGCGCTTGCGACGACCGCCTTCGCCATCTGCCTCATCGCGGTCCCGCCGTTCGCTGCGCGGCTCGTCCTGCGCCTCGGTCTCTTCCTCTTCGGCGTAGTCGTCGTCCTCGTCGATGTCCGTTTCAGGCTCGATGATCGGTTCGAAGCGCGGCACGAACGAGGGCTTGGGCCCACGCGAGGCAACGCGCATCTTGGCGCCTTCGTTCTCGCCTTCAGGGATTACCTCGACCGAAACGCCATAGCGCTCCTCGATCTCGGCCAGATCAGCGCGCTTGGCGTTGAGCACGTAGATCGCCGCTTCCTGGCTGGCATAAAGCGAGATGATCGTGCCCTTGCCCTTGGCGGCTTCGTCCTCGATCATGCGCAGCGCCGAAAGCCCGGCAGAGGACGCTGTGCGGACAAGGCCCGAGCCATCGCAGTGCGGGCAGGCGCGGGTCGTCGCTTCAAGCACGCCGGTGCGCAGGCGCTGGCGGCTCATTTCCATGAGGCCGAAGCCCGAGATGCGGCCGACCTGGATGCGCGCGCGGTCGTTGCGCAGCGCTTCCTTCATCGCCTTCTCGACCTTGCGGACGTTGGAGCCGTACTCCATGTCGATGAAGTCGATCACCACGAGGCCGGCCATGTCGCGCAGGCGCAACTGGCGGGCAATCTCGCGCGCGGCTTCAAGGTTGGTGGCGACCGCAGTTTGCTCGATGCCGTGTTCCTTGGTGGAACGGCCCGAGTTGATGTCGATCGAGACGAGCGCCTCGGTCGGGTTGATCACGAGGTAGCCGCCACTCTTCAGTTGGACGACAGGATCGTACATCGCGGTAAGCTGGTCTTCGGCGCCATAGCGCTGGAACAGCGGCACCGGATCGACATATTGGCGCACACGCTTGGCATGGCTGGGCATCAGGAGCTTCATGAAGTCCTTTGCGGCACGGTAGCCGTGCTCGCCTTCGACGACGACTTCCTCGATGTCGCGATTATAGATGTCGCGGATCGCGCGCTTGATAAGGTCGCTGTCCGAATGGATCAGCGCGGGCGCGGAGGACTTCAGCGTGCGTTCGCGGATCTCGTCCCACAGGCGGGCGAGGTAGTCGAAATCGCGCTTGATCTCGGGCTTGGTGCGCTGGAGGCCAGCCGTGCGCACGATGCAGCTCATCGTGCGGGGCAGCTCGAGCTCGGCCATGATCGACTTGAGGCGCTTGCGGTCTGCCGCCGAGTTGATCTTGCGGCTGATGCCGCCGCCATGGCTCGAATTGGGCATGAGCACGCAGTAGCGGCCCGCGAGGCTGAGGTAGGTGGTGAGGGCAGCGCCCTTGTTGCCGCGCTCTTCCTTGACGACCTGGACGAGCAGCACCTGGCGGCGCTGGATCACGTCCTGGATTTTGTAGCGGCGGCGCAGCGCCATGCGGCGGGCGCGCAGATCGTCTGCCTCACGCGCCTGGGCGCGGGGCGCGCGCTGGCGACGTGGGCGGCGCGAACGGCCGCCTTCGTCGTCGGAGCCTTCCTCGCCCTGTTCGTCACCGGCTTCGTCGCCGCCGTTGCCGTCTTCGTCTTCAAAGCCATTTTCGACGACGCCGCCCTCGATCGTGGCGACTTCGTCCTTCTCCGAAGTATCGACTTCGGTGACGCCTTCGTCGCCATCGTAATCGTAGCGGTCGTCGCCGCCTTCCTCGTCATCGAGGTCGTCGTGCTCGGCCTCGTCGGCAGCGCGCAGTGCGGCTTCTTCCTCGGCGTGGGCCGCTTCCTCGGCTAGGAGCGCCTCGCGGTCTTCCTTGGGGATCTGGTAGTAATCGGGATGAATCTCGCTGAAGGCGAGGAACCCGTGCCGATTGCCGCCGAAATCGACGAAAGCCGCCTGCAACGACGGTTCGACGCGGGTTACCTTGGCGAGATAGATGTTGCCCTTGATCTGCTTGTGATCAGCAGATTCGAAATCGAACTCTTCAATCCGGTTGCCATTGAGCACCGCCACCCGGGTTTCTTCCGGGTGGCGCGCATCGATCAGCATGCGCGTGGTCATTATAAAGTCTCCAGCCGCGCGGCCACGGGGGTGAACCCGGGTTCTGGGCGCGGTTCAATGTGAAAGCGCGATAGCCGTCTTGGCCGGGCCTGGCAGATGCCGGGGCCGGGGCGAGGCGTTTCGCGAATGCGGGTTTGCCGGTTCGGAGCGCGGGAAAGGCCGCTTTTGCGTGCCCGATGCGCTCGCCGCCCGGCGGCGGTTGGTGCGTGTCTGCCCAGATGGCATTCCGTGGGATGGTCCGTGGCGACTGGCACGGACCTATGCACGCCAAGCCTGCGCGGGCCCCTGTGGGGCTCCTCGGCTCGAACGTTGCACGGATTTCCATCAAGACATCAACCTCTGGCGCGAAAAAGGTCGAATACGGCCAAAACCAAGGCCGCGATCCCTTCTTCGCTGGTACTTCAGGTCCGGGCAAAAACCGTGTCAGGGCAACGCCTTGTCCCGATTATCTGTGACGCGCGCGTTAGCACTGCGGCAGGTTTCGGAGGCGGAGCCGAGGCCGATCCGGGCTCGTTCCAGATTGGCACTGCTAGCACCGGAATTACCAACCAGCAATTAAAACCATGACCGGGCGGCTGCGGTCCGATGGCGCTCCCCGATGGCGCTCTGGTGGAACACGTAGCAATTCCTGCTGGACCGCCCGGCAGTCTGCATTGCATAGCCGCGAGCCATGAGAGGGCGTGTGCTGATCGGGGTGGTGCTGGGCGTGCCGTTGGCCGTCATGACGGCAGCCGCGATCCTCATGGCCCTGGCGTTTGCCGCGCCGGCCCGCAATCCCGACTATGTGATCCGGATCGCCCTGCCTTCGGGGGCGGCGCAGATCGGGCTGCCCAAGATCGAAGGCCCGGCCGATGCGAGCCGGCCCCTCGTGGTGATCGATGCCGGGCACGGCGGGCATGACCCCGGCGCGAGCGGGCAGCATGGCGAGCGGGAGAAGAAGATCACGCTTTCGCTTGCGCTGGCGCTGCGCGATGCCTTGCTCGCGGGTGGCCGTGTGCGGGTGGCGATGACACGCGATGGCGACCGCTTCCTCGCGCTCGAGGAGCGATCGGGAATCGCGCGGCGGCTGAAGGCCGATCTGTTCATTTCCATCCACGCCGATGCTTCGGAATCGCCCGAGGCAACCGGAGCGACGGTTTATACTCTGTCCGACCGGGGCTCCGACGCGGTGGCCGATGCAGTCGCGCGGCGGGAAAACAAGTCCGACACCGTGAACGGCGTGGAACTGGGCGGCAAATCCGATGCGGTGACGGCGATTCTGGTGAGCCTCTCGCAGCGCGAAATGCGTGAGCGTTCGAGGGCGTTTGCTGCGCTTGTGCTGCGCGAGGGAGATGGCAAGATGCGCTTCCACACCGATCCGGAGCGTGAGGCGGCGTTCGTCGTGCTGAAATCGCTCGACCTGCCCTCGGCCCTGATCGAGGCTGGCTACATCAGCAGCCCGGACGACGCGCGGGCGCTGGCCAATCCGGGCTGGCGCAAGGGGTTTGCCGCATCCGTTGCCACTGCGATCGAGATCTATCTTGCGCGGACCAACATCGCCTTGGTCGTTCCCTGAAGCTCGCCACTGGCATTTCCGCGAAAGGCCATGCTAAAGCGCCGCGCAGATGGCGAATGATCCCAACCTTCCCGGCGGTGATGGCACTTCGGTGCGTTGGCGCATCCAGCGCAATGCAGCGGGGCTGCTGGGCCGGGCGCGGGAGCTCTGGCGCACGCAGGTCTGGGTACGCCGTGCGGGCTATGCGCTGGGCGTGCTGGCGGTGCTCTATCTGATCCTCTGGGTCACCGTGATCCGCACGCTGCCATCGGCGGACAAGCTGCTCACCTATCAGCCGCCGCTGCCGACCATGGTGCGCGGCAATGATGGCGAGATCGTCTCCAGCTATGCGCGCGAGCGGCGGGTGCAGCTGCGCTATGTCGATTTTCCCGAGCCGCTGATCCACGCCTTCCTTTCGGCTGAGGACAAATCCTTCTTCAGCCATGGCGGCGTCGACATTACCGGCCTGATCGGCGCGATGGTGGACTACACGCTGAAATTCGGTTCGGGCGAGCGCGCACGCGGCGGCTCCACCATCACCCAGCAGGTGGCCAAGAACATCCTGATCGGCAACGAATATTCGGTCACGCGCAAGCTCAAGGAAATGATCCTCGCGCGGCGCATCGAGAGTGTCCTCAACAAGCAGCAGATCCTCGAGCTTTATCTCAACGAGATCCCGCTGGGGCGGCAGAGCTTTGGCGTGCAGGCGGCGGCGCGGGCCTATTTCGACAAAGATGTGGGCGATCTCAAGCTCCACGAAGTCGCGTTCCTCGCGATCCTGCCCAAGGCGCCGGAAACTTATGGCCGCGCCAAGTTTGCCGAAAAGGCGCTGGAGCGGCGCGCCTATGTGCTGGACCAGATGGTCAAGAACGGCTGGGCGACTCCGGCTGAGGCGGCCGAAGCCAAGGCGCAGCCGCTGGGCCTCGTGCCCCGGCGCGCTGAAAACTACACGGCAGATGCGGGCTATTTCCTCGAGGAAGTGCGGCGCCAGCTGATCGACAAGTTCGGCGAGAACGCCGATGGCGGCCCCAACAGCGTCTATGCCGGCGGCCTGTGGGTGCGCACCTCGCTCGATACCGAGCTCCAGACAGCGGCACAGACAGCGCTGCGCACGGGCCTCCTTCGCTTCAGCGGCGGACGGGCCTGGAACGGACCGATCGCCAAGCTCGACGTTTCAGGGAATTGGCAGTCCGAACTCGTCACCAGCAACCTTGCGATCCGCTATCAGGACTGGCGGATCGGCGTGGTGCTGGAGAAGCGCGGCGCCAATAGTCAGGGAGGGGATGGGCGGATCGGATTTTCCGACGGCACCACCGGGCCGCTCTGGGCGATGCCGAGCGCGATGAAGCCCGGTGACGTGATCGCGGCAGCGCCTTCTGGCGGCGGCTGGGCCGTGCGCGTCATCCCCGAAGTTTCCGGCGGCATGGTGGTGGAAGAGCCATTCAGCGGGCGCGTGCTGGCGATGCAGGGCGGGTTTGATTCCCGGCTGGGCTCGTTCAACCGCGCAACACAGGCGGTGCGCCAGCCGGGTTCGACGATCAAGCCGTTCGTCTATGCAACGGCGCTCGACAACGGGATGACCCCAGCCTCGATGGTGCTCGATGGCACGTTCTGCGTCTATCAGGGTGCGGCGCTGGGGCAGAAATGTTTCCGCAACTTCGGCAATGAAGGCGGCTCGGGCAGCCACACGATGCGCTGGGGCCTTGAGCAATCGCGCAACCTGATGACCGTGCGCATCGCCAACGACATCGGCATGGACAAGGTGGTCCGCACGATCAAGGGCGTCGGGATCGGGGATTATCAGCCCTATCTTTCGATGGCGCTGGGCGCGGGCGATACGACCGCGGCGAAGATGGCGAATGCCTATGCTGCGCTCGCCAACCATGGCCGCCAGCACGAGCAGACGCTGATTGACTATGTGCAGAACCGCGATGGCAAGGTGATCTGGAAGGCCGACAACCGCGATTGCTCCGGCTGCAACATGGCGCAGTGGGACGGCAAGCCGATGCCGCGCATGAAGCCGACCGGCAAGCAGGTGATGGACTCCCGCACCGCCTATCAGGTGGTACACATGCTGGAAGGCGTTGTCGTGCGCGGCACGGCGCTGACGCTGGCGGACCTCAACCTGCCGCTGTTCGGCAAGACAGGCACGACCAGTGGGCCTACCAACGTGTGGTTTGCCGGTGGCTCGCCCGATATCGTAAGCGCGCTCTATCTTGGCTATGACCAGCCCCGCAGCCTCGGCGGCTATGCCCAGGGCGGGCGGATCGCCGCGCCGATCTTCAAGGAATTCGTGCAGCGGACCCGGGCGCGCTGGAGCGATACGCCCTTCACCGTGCCCGAAGGCATCCGCATGGTGAAGATCGACCGGGTGACCGGACGGCAGGTCTTTGGCGGGATACCGCAGGATTATGAGCGGCAGGCTTCGGTGATCTGGGAAGCGTTCAAGCCCAACAGCGAGCCGACCCGCACATTCCGGCCGGAAGACCAGACGCTGAAGGACGCGGTGCTCGAGGCGATCCGCAAGGCGCGCGCGGCCAAGGGTGACGGCGCGGGCGAGGACGTACCGGTGGAAGAAGGCGACTTCGTCGAGGACAAGGGCGGCATTTATTGAGTCGTGCCGGGCTGGCAGGAAAATGGGGACTGTCCCTATTTTTCCTGCACCAATTGCCGGTTCCCGCTCGGCAAACTTGCTGATATGCTCCTCTCCATGATCAAGCCAGTTATGGCCGCTGCTGCGGCGCTCGCCCTTCTTGTCCCCGCTGCCGCCAACGCGGAGCTGACCCAGGGTGCTGTCGCGCCCGATTTCACGACGATGGGGGCACTCGCCGGCAAGCCGATGAAGGTGAACCTCAAGGCGCTGCTCGCGAAGGGGCCGGTTGTTCTCTACTTCTACCCCAAGGCGTTCACGCAGGGCTGCACGATGGAAGCGCATGCCTTTGCCGAGGCGACGGCCGATTTCGCCAAGGCTGGGGCCACGGTGATCGGCATGTCCAACGACGACCTGCCGACGTTGCAGAAGTTTTCCACGGCCGAGTGCCGCGACAAGTTTGCGGTGGCGGCTGCTTCGAAGGACGTCATCAAGGCCTATGACGTGTCGCTCAAGGTCGCCGGGATTTCGAGCGGGCTGACCAAGCGCACCAGCTACGTGATCGCGAAGAACGGCAAGATCGTGCTTGTCCATTCGGACATGGACTACAAGGATCACGTGAAGCTCACGCTTGAGGCGGTCCAGAAGCTCAAGAAGGGCTGAGCGCGAGGCGCCAAGCCCCAAGCGCCTCTTTACAAGGCGCGCCGCTTCGCTAAGCGGCTGGGCTCCCGCAATCTGGAGTGAGACCCGTCATGCGTGCCGAAGGGCAGGCCCATATCGACCGCATCGAGGCCGCGCTGCGGCTCGTGCGCAAGTTCCTCGACTGGGACCGCGCGGTGCGGCGGCTCGATGAACTCAACGCGCGGGTCGAGGACCCGAAGCTGTGGGACGATCCCAAGCAGGCCGAAGTGGTGATGCGCGAGCGGCGGCGCCTTGAGGCGTCGATCGGCACGGTGAACGAGATCAGCGCCGAAATGGCCGATGCCATCGAATTCGTCGAACTCGGCGAGATGGAAGGCGACGAAGCGACGGTTGGGGAAGGGCTGGCGAGCCTTGCCGCTCTCGCTGAGCGCGCGGATGCGGACAAGGTTCAGGCGTTGCTGGCGGGCGAGGCGGACGGATCGAACGCGTTCCTCGAAGTCCACGCCGGGGCAGGCGGCACCGAAAGCCAGGACTGGGCCGAGATGCTGCAGCGCATGTATACGCGCTGGGCGGAGCGCCACGGGTTCAAGGTCGATCTACTGGACTATCACGCCGGCGAAGCCGCCGGGATCAAGAGCGCGACGCTGCTGATAAAGGGCGAAAACGCCTACGGTTATGCCAAGACCGAGAGCGGCGTGCACCGGCTGGTGCGCATCAGCCCCTACGACAGCTCGGCACGGCGGCACACCTCTTTCAGCTCGGTCTGGGTCTATCCCGAGATCGACGACGACATCGACATCGAGATCAACCCCGCCGATCTCAAGATCGACACCTACCGCGCTTCGGGCGCGGGCGGGCAGCACGTGAACACCACCGATTCGGCCGTGCGCATCACCCACGTGCCTTCGGGCATTGTCGTGGCCAGCCAGATCGACCGTTCGCAGCACAAGAACCGCGCGACCGCGATGGGCATGCTGAAGGCGCGGCTCTACGAGGCGGAGCTGGCCAAGCGCGAGGCGGCGGCGAGCGGCGAATATGCCGCCAAGACCGAAATTGGCTGGGGACACCAGATCCGTTCCTACGTGCTCCAGCCCTATCAGCAGGTGAAGGATCTGCGCACCGGCGTGGTTAGCACCAACCCGACCGACGTGCTTGATGGCGCGCTCGATCCGTTCATGGCCGCGGCGTTGGCGCAGCGGGTGACGGGCGAGAAGGTGACCGTGGAAGACGACGATTGAGAACGGCTGCGGCCTTTTTGGCCGGGCTGATGGCGCTGACGGCCTGCCGCGCGGCAGATGCCGGCGATACTGATCGTGCGCCGCGCAATCGCGCGTTTCCCAGTGCCGACCGTCCGGTTGCGAAAGTCGTCTCGACCCAGTGGGCGCCAGAGGAAGCGCGCGACAAGCAGGGCGAAGCGACAAGCGTGATGGACGAGGCCGAGGTGGCCTCGGGCATGACCGTTGCCGATATCGGCGCGGGTGAGGGGTACTACACGGTGCGCCTTGCCGCACGGGTGGGCCCCAGGGGGCGGGTACTGGCGCAGGACATCGACGAGGGCGCGCTTGGCCGGCTGGGTGCGCGGATCGAGCGCGAGCAGCTTACGTCGGTCTCGATTCTGCGGGGCGCGCCCGATGATCCGCGCTTGCCGGCGCGCAGCTTCGACCGCGTGTTCATGATCCACATGTACCACGAGATCGCGGAGCCCTATCCGTTCCTCTGGCGGCTGTGGCCGTCGCTGAAGCCTGGCGGCTCGGTTGTGGTGGTCGACGCCGATCGCCCCACCGACCGGCACGGAACGCCACCCGCCTTGCTTTTTTGCGAATTCGAGACAGCGGGCTTTCGCTTGACCGCGTTTCGCCGTAAGCCGGATGTATCAGGCTATTATGCTCAGTTCGTACCTGCGGGCAGCGGGCCGCCTGAGCCGAGCAAGATGCAATCGTGCCATGCCGGTGCCAATGGCTCTGGTGGCAAGGTTGGGGGTCTCTAAGGGAAGACGATGTCTGCGTTCAAGGGTTTGAAGCCGATCCTGTATGGCGGCCGCGAAGTGTGGCCTCTGATCGAGGGCGGCAAGGGTGTTGCGGCAACCAACCATGCGAGTTCGGGCGCGTGGGCAGCCGCTGGGGGCATCGGCACGGTCAGCGCGGTGAATGCCGACAGCTATGACGCGACCGGCAAGATCATTCCGCAGATCTACGAGCAGCTGACCCGCAAGGAACGCCATGAACAGCTGATCCGCTATGGCATCGACGGGGCGGTGGAGCAGGTCCGCCGGGCCTATGATCTGGCGGGCGGAAACGGCGCGATCAATATCAACGTGCTGTGGGAAATGGGCGGCGCGCAGCCGATCCTCGAAGGCGTGCTCTCACGGACGCGTGGGCTGATTGCAGGGGTCACCTGCGGCGCAGGAATGCCTTACAAGCTTTCGGAAATCGCGGCGCGGCATCAGGTATATTATCTTCCCATCGTTTCTTCGGGCCGCGCGTTTCGGGCGCTGTGGAAGCGGGCCTACCACAAGGTGCCGGAATGGCTGGGCGCGGTGGTCTATGAAGATCCGTGGCTGGCGGGTGGGCACAATGGCCTCTCCAACGCTGAGGACCCGAAGAAGCCCGAGGACCCGTACCCCCGCGTGAAAATGCTGCGCGATGTGATGCGCACCGAAGGCGTGCCGGACAGCGTGCCGATTGTGATGGCAGGCGGCGTGTGGTTCCTGCGCGAGTGGGACAACTGGATCGACAATCCCGAGCTCGGCTCGATCGCGTTCCAGTTCGGCACCCGGCCGCTGCTGACCGAGGAGAGCCCGATTCCGAAGGCGTGGAAGGAACATCTGCGCACGCTGGAGCCGGGCGACGTGCTGCTCCACCGCTTTTCGCCGACGGGGTTCTATTCCTCCGCCGTGCGCAACCCCTTCCTGCGCGCGCTCGAAGCCCGCAGCGAGCGGCAGATCCCTTATTCCAAGGTTTCGGCAGGCGAGCACACCGTGCAGCTCGACGTGGGCGTGAAGGGCAAGAACTTCTGGGTGACACCGGCAGACCGCGACCGTGCGCGCACGTGGTTCGGCGCAGGCTTCACCCATGCGCTGCGCACGCCCGATGACACCGTGATCTTCGTGACGACCGCAGAGCGCGAGACCATCCAGCAGGACCAGAAGGACTGCATGGGCTGCCTTTCGCACTGCGGGTTCTCCTCGTGGAAGGACCACGACGACTACACCACCGGCCGCCTCGCCGATCCGCGCAGCTTCTGCATCCAGAAGACCTTGCAGGACATCGCGCATGGCGGGCCGATCGACGAGAACCTGATGTTTGCCGGTCACGCGGCGTACAGGTTCAAGCAGGACCCGTTCTATTCCAACAACTTCACGCCCACCGTGAAGCAACTGGTGGACCGCATCCTGACGGGGGACTGAGGGCTTGGCAGCAGAGTCCGATCCCTCAGGGGCAAAGGCCCCGCCGCGCTGGCGCTGGGCGCTGGAATTCCTGGCCTTGCCGCAGATTCAGGCCGCGCCCTTGCGCCGCCCGGTCGTGGTGCCGCCGTTCGGGCGAGGGCGACCGGTCATCGTGATCCCGGGGCTGCTTTCGAACGACCGTTCGACCGCCCTGCTGCGCAATTCGCTCAGCAAGGCGGGGTTCGTTGTCGAGGGCTGGGAGCAGGGGCTCAACACCGGTGCGCAGCCGGAAAAGATCGCGCGGCTGGAAGAGCGGATTTGCAAACTGGCCGAGCAATCGGGCGAACCGGTCGTGCTGATCGGCTGGAGCCTTGGCGGCATGTTTGCGCGCGTGCTGGCGCAGCGCCATCCGGATGCCTGCAGTCTGGTGATGACTTTGGGTTCGCCCTTTTCGGGTGACCGGCGGGCGAACAACGCCTGGCGCGTCTATGAAGCGCTCAACGATCACACGGTGGATGCGGTGCCCTTTGCCGAGGACCCGGGCGAGAAGCCGCCGGTGCGCACGATCGCGGTATGGTCAAGGCGCGACGGCATCGTTGCGCCGCGCAGCGCGGCGGGCGAGGCGGGGCAGGCGGACCGGGTGGTCGAAGTGCCGTTCAAGCATTTCGAAATGGCAAGCGCGCGCGGGGCGGTACAGGCCGTGTTGGGGTTGCTGCGCGAAGAGCTGGGGTAGGGGCGGGGTGTACGCCCTCAGCCCCGGTTGGCCTGCAATTGCTGGAACACGCCGAGGCGGTCGGCGATCTGCCAATGGCCGGTGAGGCGGTCCTCGGCGTCGAAGCTGTATGAAGTCGCGCCAGACATGCGGATCGTGCGGCCGGTGGCAGGAAAACCGGGGAAATCGCCGAGATGAGTGGCCTCCCAGGCCCATGTCATGATCACGGCGTCCGCGTCTTCGGCCATGCGCAGCGCGGTGAAGCGCTGATCGGGGAAGGGCGCTCTTGACTGGATGAGGCGCTCGGTAAACGCGGCGGGATCCAGCGTGCGGCCTTCCCACGGATCGCCGGGATCGTGGTAGACGGTGTAGGCGGGGGCAAGGTAGGCGGTCACTGCCTCTGCCTCACCCCGGTTCCAGACGGACTCGATGAAGGCAGCGAGGCGAGCCTTGCGTACGCTCACCTTATTCAAACTCCCAGGCGCGTTCGCCGTGGCTGGTGAGGTCGAGGCCCTCGCGTTCCTCGTCCTCGGTCACGCGCATCGGGATCACCATGGCGACTGCGAGAGCGCAGATCACGGTGCCCAGCGCGCTCCATGCGGCGACAGCGCCGACGCCTGCGGCCTGCGCGAAGAACTGGCGGAACAGGCCCATGCCCTCGGCATACCCGGTGCCGCCGAGTGATGGCTCGAGGAAAATCGCGAGCAGCAGCGAGCCGACGATGCCGCCCATGCCGTGGACGGCGAAGACATCGAGCGAATCGTCGATCTCGATCCGGCGCTTGACCAGCAGGATCATCGGGTAGCAGACGGCGGCGGCAGCAAGGCCGAACAGAATTGCGGCGCCCGGCGCGATGAAGCCGGCTGCGGGCGTCACGGTCGCCAGGCCCGCAACCGCGCCGGTGGCAAAGCCGACCGACGTGGGCTTGCCGATGCTGACCTTTTCGATTGCGAGCCAGGCGAGCGCAGCGGCGCATGCGGCGGCATGGGTGTTGATGATCGCCGAGGCGGCATCATCCGTCGCGGCGAGCGAGGAGCCGCCGTTGAAGCCGAACCAGCCGACCCAGAGCATGGCCGCGCCAATCATTGTGAGTGCGGGTGAATGCGGCAGCATCTGCGTGCGCGGGAAGCCGCTGCGCTTACCGATCAGCAGCGCAGCGACCAGCGCGGAAACGCCCGCGGTGGTGTGGACGACGATGCCGCCGGCAAAATCCATCGTGCCGAGACGGCTCGCCAGCCAGCCGCCGCCCCAGATCCAGTGCGCGACAGGGGCGTAGACGATCAGGCTCCAGAGGGCCGTGAACGCGACGACCCAGCCGAAGCGGGCACGATCGACCCAGGCGCCGACCATGAGTGCGGGCGTGATCGCCGCGAACATCATCTGGAACAGCACGTAGGCGCTTTCGGGGACGAGCGTGCCTTCGCGCACATTGCCGAGCTGGCCGAGCATCCACGCCGAGCCGCCGCCCAGCCAGCCGCTCGAAACCGGACCGAAGGCCAGTGTATAGCCCACCACGATCCACAGCAGCGAGGTGATCGCGGCAATCGCACCGATCTGGATGGCAACCGCGAGGAAGCCCTTGGCACGCACCAGCCCGCCATAGAACAGCGTGAGGCCCGGCAGCGTCATCAGGAGGACAAGCGCGGAGGAGGCGAGCAGCCACGCGGTATCGCCGCTATCGGCTGCATCCACGGCTTCAGCGGCCTGGGCGTGGCCCAGCGCGGGCAGCGCAAGGGCGCTGGCGGCAAAGGCCACCGCGAAGAACTTCTTCATTCCGAACACTCCCCCACGCGATTCGCTTTGTTCTTATGCCCAGCCTTCGAGGACCTGATCGGGCGGACGATGCCCATCGGCCCAGAAACGGATGTTTGCAACAACCTTGTCGCCGGAAGCGGTGCGCCCTTCGAATGTGGCGCTGCCCATGTGCGGGAGGAGTGAGACGTTGCCGAGCGCGAGGAGGCGCGGATCGATCTTCGGCTCGTGCGCGAAGACATCGAGCCCGGCGCCGCCGATACGGCCGGCCTGCAGCGCCTCGATCAGCGCATTCTCGTCTACCACATCGCCGCGCGCGGTGTTCACGAGATAGGCCTCGGGCTTCATCAGCGCGATGCGGCGCGCGTCCATCAGCATGTGCGTTTCGGGGGTCGAGGGGCAGTGGAGGGTGACGATATCCGCCTCGCGCACCAGCGCATCGACATCGGCCTCATACCGCGCGCCGACCATGCGTTCGAACGCTTCAGGCAGGCGCTGGCGGTTGTGGTAGACGATCTCGAGCCCGAAGGCGCGGGCGCGGTGGGCGACGGCCTGGCCGATGCGGCCCATGCCGATGATGCCGAGCCGCTTGCCGCTGATGCGGTGGCCGAGGAGGGTGGACGGTGCCCAACCGGCCCAGTCACCCGATCGGATCACGCGGCCACCTTCGGCAAGGCGGCGCGAGACGGCGATGATCAGCGACATCGTCATGTCCGCCGTATCATCGGTAAACACGCCGGGGGTGTTGGTGACGAGGATCTTGCGGGCGCGAGCCGCTGCGAGGTCGATATGGTCCGTGCCTGCACCGAAGCTGGCGATAAGGCCGAGCTGCGGACCGGCGGAGGCAATGAGGTCCGCGTCGATCCGGTCGGTGACGGTGGGGACGAGGACGTGGGCTTCCTGCATCGCGGCGCGGATCTCGTCCTGCGACAGCGCCCGATCATCGGGGTTGAGCGTGACATCGAACAGCTCTGCCATGCGCGCTTCCGTTTCAGGCAGCAGGCGGCGGGTCACGAAGACGCGGGGGCGGCCTTCGATCCGGCGGGTGGGCCGGTAGTCGGCGCCTGGGGAACCTGAGGGCGTGTGGGCTGCGGGCATGGCGTATCGCTATGCCGCCTCGCGCCCTGCGGTCAAGCACCCGGTTGCCCGGACGCGCGAATGCTGTATCGCAGCGGGGGCGGCGAAGATGAAGGAAGGTTGAGCGTGCCCCGGTCTGGAAGGCGAATTGCGATCATTGTCCTGCTCGGCATGCTGATGGGAACACCGGCGCACGCGGCGGATGACGAGAACAGCCCTTACTGGGCCTCGTTGCGCGGCCAGCCGGCCAACTTGCGCGTGGGGCCGGGGCGCGAGTATCGCATCAGCTGGGTCTATGTGCGCGCAGGGCTGCCGATGAAAGTGCTGCGCACGATCGGTGGCTGGCGGCTGGTCGAGGATATCGACGGTGCGCGGGGCTGGATGCTGGCCCAGTTCCTCACCCGCACGCGCACCGCAACGGTGAAAGGCACGGTGGCGGAAATCCGCGAGAATTCGGATGGCAGCGGCCGGCTGCTGTGGCGCGTGGAGCCCGGCGTTACGGGCAAACTCGGCGATTGCGGGCCGGTCTGGTGCAAGTTCGATATCGATGGCCGGCGCGGCTATGTGGCCAAGGCTGCGGCTTGGGGCGCCGAGTAGGCGCGTAGCACGTTACCCCTCCGACCTGCCTTCGGCAGGCCACCTCCCCATTTGTGCTGCGCAAAAATGGGGAGGACCGATAGGGATTCCCGCTTAGACCAGCTCGATCGCGACTGCGGTTGCTTCGCCGCCGCCGATGCACAGGCTTGCAACACCGCGCTTCTTGCCGTGGCGCTGGAGTGCGCCGATCAGCGTGGTGACGATGCGGGCGCCCGAGGCGCCGATGGGGTGGCCGAGCGCGGTGGCGCCGCCGTGGACGTTGATCTTCTCGTGGCTGATGCCGAGATCGTGCATCGCGAACATCGCGACGCAGGCGAAGGCCTCGTTCACTTCGAACAGATCGACATCCGCGACGCTCCAGCTGGCCTTGTCGAGCAGCTTGGTGATCGCGCCGACGGGGGCGGTGGTGAAGTCCTTGGGTGCCTGGGCGTGCGCGGCCATCGCCACGACGCGGGCGACGGGGGTGAGGCCATCGGCGGCGGCAACGCTCTCACGCGTCAGCACCAGCGCGGCAGCGCCGTCCGAGATCGAGGAGGAGGTGGCGGCGGTGATCGTGCCGTCCTTGGCGAAGGCAGGCTTCAGAGCGGGGATCTTGTCCGGCTTGCCCTTGCCGGGGGCCTCGTCGGTATCGACCACGGTTTCGCCGCTGCGCGACTTCACCGTGACCGGCGCGATCTCGGCGACAAAGGCACCTTCGGCAATCGCGGTCTGCGCGCGGCGCAGCGATTCGATGGCGTAGGCATCCTGCTGTTCGCGGGTGAGCTGGTATTCGTTGGCGGTGTCCTGCGCGAAGGTGCCCATGGCGCGGCCGGGCTCGTAGGCGTCTTCAAGGCCATCGAGGAACATGTGGTCATAAGCCGTATCATGGCCGATGCGCGCGCCCGAGCGGTGCTTCTTGAGGAGGTAGGGCGCGTTCGTCATGCTTTCCATGCCGCCCGCGACGACCATGTCGATGGAACCCGAAGCCAGCGCTTCCGCCCCCATGATCAGCGCCTGCATGCCCGAACCGCAGACTTTGTTGACCGTGGTCGCCTGCACCGAAGTGGGGAGCCCGGCGTGGATTGCGGCCTGACGCGCAGGGGCCTGGCCGAGGCCGGCTGGGAGCACACAGCCCATGTACAGCCGCTCAACCTTGTCGCCCGAGATTCCGGCACGCTCGACCGCAGCCTTGACCGCCGTGGCGCCGAGCTGGGTGGCGGGGACATCGGCCAGCGATCCCTGCATCGCGCCCATCGGGGTGCGCGCAAAGGACAGAATGACGACGGGATCGGCGCTCGAGAACGCGGGGGAGAGTTGGACCATGGAAACCATTCCTGTGCTAAGGGACCGCGCCAGGCCCCGGGGTTACGGTTGATGTAGACCCCGGGCGAGACGATTTCAATTCGCGAAGGGGCGCAAATGCTATGCGAGGGCGGGCTGCATGCTGATCGTGTTCATCCTTGGCGCGATGGTGCTGGGCGCGGTGATCGGCAGCTTTCTGGGCGTCGTGCTCATCCGGATGCCGGATGGGCGGCCGCTGGTCATGACGCGCTCGGCCTGCGATACCTGCGATAAGGAACTGGAGCCGTTCGAGCTCGTGCCGATCCTTTCGTGGGTGATCCAGGGCGGCAAGTGCCGCGAGTGCGGCTCTGCAATCGATCGCTGGCAGCTTGCGGCGGAGCTGGGCGGGGCGACAATCGGCGCGATGGCCGTGATGCTGAGCACCTTTCCGATCTGGGCGATGGTGCTTGGCTGGCAGCTGCTGCTGCTCGCGATGCTGGACCTGCGCCATATGTGGCTACCGCGCCAGCTTTCGGCGCTGCTGGGGGCCAGCGGCGCGCTGTTCGCGCTGGTTATGGGCTATTGGTCCGAGGATGTGATGGCCGTTGTCCAGTCCATGGTGGGCGGCGTCTTCGGCTTCGCGGTGCTGTGGCTGCTGGGGCAGGGCTATCTCGCCTGGCGCGGACAGGAGGGTTTGGGAGGCGGCGACCCGCCGCTGCTGGGCGCAATCGGGCTCTGGCTGGGGCCGCTGGGGGTCATCCACACGCTGCTGGTGGCGAGCCTTGGCGGACTGGCGGTTGCCGCCGTGCTGCGCGCCGCAGGGCAGCGCATCACGCGCGATACGATGCTGCCGCTCGGCACCCTGCTGGCGCTGGCGGCGTGGCCGGTGTTCTTGTGGCAGGGGATGTGATATTGCAAATCGGTATCACTTCCTGATCATTCGTATGCAGCGCCACAGCGCACGGAAAACCGTGGGAAGCGGGGTCATCCACAGACAAAAGCTTGGATTTTGAGCCTCATCGGGCGATGCCGCACTTGCACATGGCCACGCCCGGGACTAGGGCGCGGGGCGACATAGAAACAGGCGAGTCAATCCTTTGGCCGAGCAACTGCCTTACCTCGCGCAATATCTGCCGATCCTCATTTTCCTCGGCATCGCACTCGCGCTTTCCTGCGTGTTCGTGTTCCTGCCGATGGGCGTTTCGCGGCTCACCGGGGCACACAACCCCAATGCCGAGAAGCTCAGCGAGTATGAATGCGGCTTCCCCGCGTTCGAGGATCCGCGCAGCCAGTTCGACGTGCGCTTCTACCTCGTGGCGATCCTGTTCATCATCTTCGACCTTGAAGCAGCGTTCCTGTTTCCGTGGGCGGTAAGCCTGAAGGAAAGCGGCTGGGCTGGCTGGGGCACGATGATGGTGTTCCTGTTCGAGCTGATCATCGGCTTCATCTACGCCTGGAAGAAGGGCGCGCTGGATTGGGAATGAGCAACATGACGTCCTCATCGATCATCCCTGCCACTGCGGCGGACCTGCCTGCGGCGCCTGATGCCGCCTTCTTCGACAGCCTGAACGCCGAGGTTTCGGACAAGGGTTTCCTTGTCGTCGGCACCGAGGAACTGTTTCAGTGGGCGCGCACCGGCTCGCTGTGGTGGATGACCTTCGGCCTTGCCTGCTGCGCGGTCGAGATGATCCACGTGAACATGCCGCGTTATGATATGGAGCGCTTCGGCGTTGCCCCGCGCGCCTCTCCGCGCCAGTCGGACGTGATGATCGTGGCCGGCACGCTGTGCAACAAGATGGCCCCGGCGCTGCGCAAGGTCTACGATCAGATGTCGGACCCCAAGTACGTCATCTCGATGGGCAGCTGCGCCAATGGCGGTGGCTATTATCACTACAGCTATTCAGTGGTGCGCGGGTGCGACCGGATCGTGCCGGTCGACATCTACGTACCCGGCTGCCCCCCGACTGCCGAGGCGCTGCTGTATGGCGTGATGCAGCTGCAGCGGAAGATCCGCCGCGCCGGCACGATCGAGCGTTGAGGGGATTGCCGAAATGACCGTGCTTCATTCCGCCCCCCGCTACGCGCCGTTCGACGGCGTGCTGGAAACGCTGAGCGGCGCGCTGGGCGCTGACGTGATCTCCGCGCGCGAGCAGCATGGCGAGATCGTCATCCATGTCGTGCGCGAGCGGATCGTCGAGGTGCTGCGGGCCCTTCGCGATACCCACGAATATCAGCAGCTGATGGACATTGCAGGCGCCGATTATCCCTCGCGGCCCGAGCGGTTCGAGGTGGTCTACTGCCTGCTTTCGCTGACGAAGAACCACCGGCTGATCGTCAAGGTTTCGACCGACGAGGCGACACCGGTGCCGACCGCGACGGTGCTCTGGCCCAATGCCAGCTGGTACGAGCGCGAAGTCTACGACATGTACGGCGTGCTCTTCGCCGGGCACCCGGACCTGCGCCGCATCCTGACCGATTACGGTTTTCAGGGCCATCCGTTCCGCAAAGACTTCCCGCTGACGGGCTATGTCGAGCTGCGCTATTCGGAAGAGGACAAGCGCGTCGTCTACGAGAAGGTGGAACTCGCGCAGGATCTCCGCCAGTTCGATTTCATGAGCCCGTGGGAAGGCGCTGACTACGTGCTGCCGGGCGACGAGAAGGCGGCGCCCGTGCCGCCCGCTCCCGCGCCGGTTGCGACCGCGCCCGATACCAAGGGCGAGGCGAAGGCCGACGTGCCCAAGACCACCGACAAGCCCGCCGATACCGGCGCTGGCGAGAAGGCCAATGCCGAAGCTGCAAAGACGGTTTCGCCGGGAGCGCCCGTCGCCACTGCAACGCCTGAGCCCGGCGCGCCCGATCCGACCGAGAACCGGCCCGCGAAGAAGCCCCGCGCGGAGAACACGCCGACGGTCCCTGCCGAGAGCGAGGCCGAAAAGCCCAAGCGTACGCGCAAGCCCAAGACCGAGGGAGAAGGCGCATGAGCCTGAGCCTTGAACAGTCGCCCACCACCGGCGACGAGGTCATCAGCAACTACACGATCAACTTCGGCCCGCAGCACCCGGCGGCGCACGGCGTGCTGCGCATGGTGATGGAGCTGGACGGCGAGATCATCGAGCGGATCGACCCGCATGTCGGCCTGCTCCACCGCGGCACCGAAAAGCTGATCGAGCACAAGACCTACCTGCAGGCGCTGCCCTATTTCGACCGGCTGGACTACTGCTCGCCGCTGGCGATGGAGCACACGTATGTGCTCGCGGTGGAAAAGCTGCTCAATATCGAAGTACCGCTGCGCGCCCAGTATCTGCGCGTCTTGTTCGCCGAGCTGACGCGCATCTGCAACCACATGCTGAACCTCGGCAGCCACGTGATGGACGTCGGCGCGATGACGCCGAACCTGTGGTTGTTCGAGATCCGCGAGGATTGCCTCAACTTCTTCGAACGCGCTTCTGGCGCGCGCATGCATGCGGCGTGGTTCCGCCCCGGCGGCGTGCATCAGGATGTGCCGCTCAAGCTGCTGACCGACATTGCCGATTGGCTGGATACGCGGTTGCCGCAGATCTTCGAGGACGCGATGAGCCTCGTTGTCGACAACCGCATCTTCAAGCAGCGCAACGTCGATATCGCCGTGGTGAGCCGCGAGGACGCGATTGCCTGGGGCTTTTCGGGTCCGATGATCCGCGCCGCGGGCATTCCGTGGGACTTGCGCAAGAGCCAGCCCTACGACGTCTATGACCGCATGGACTTCGAAATTCCGGTTGGCACCCGCTCGGATTGCTACGACCGGTTCATGGTCCGCGTGGAAGAAGTGCGCCAGTCCGCGCGCATCATGAAGCAGTGCTTGGCCGAAATGCCCGAAGGCCCGGTTTCGAGCAGCGACCGCAAGGTCGTGCCGCCCAAGCGCGGCGAGATGAAGCAATCGATGGAAGCGCTGATCCATCACTTCAAGCTCTACACCGAAGGCTTCCACGTGCCGGCGGGCGAAGTCTACGTCGCGACCGAAAGCCCCAAGGGCGAGTTCGGCGTTTATCTCGTGTCGGACGGTTCGAACAAACCCTACCGCTGCAAGATCCGCCCGACGGCGTTTTCGCACCTGCAGGCGATGGACTTCATGTCGAAGGGCCACATGCTGCCCGACGCGACCGCCATTCTGGGCGCGATCGATGTGGTGTTCGGGGAGTGCGACCGGTGAGCAATCTTGCCACCGCCAAGGCCATGATTGCCGCCTACAATGCGCAGGATGTGGATACCTACGTGTCCTACATGACCGACGGTGCCTGCGAGGCGAACTATCGCGGTGATGTCGTGCGCGAAGGCAAGGAAGGCACGCGTTCGGGCCTTGCTGCCGCGTTTGCGCGCTGGCCGCAGAACCATGCCGAGATCATCGAGGCTCAGGCCATCGGCAATTACGTGCTGATGCGCGAACATGTGACGCGCGGGCCGGCGACCGATGGTTCACCGCTGGTCGAGCCGTTCGACGTCGTCGCGGTCTATTCTTTCGAAGGCGAGAAGTGCTCTCGCGTGGAGTTCATTCGCTGATGGCTGACCGTCATATCGAACCTGATACCCCCGAACTCCGCGCCCGCTGGGGCGGTTTTGCGTGGACGGCTGAGAATGCCGAGAAGGCCAAGGAAATCATCGCACGCTATCCGGCGGGGCGGCAGCGCTCGGCGGTGATGCCGCTGCTCGATCTCGCGCAGCGCCAGGTCGGTGCGGAAGAGAACACGCAAGGCTGGCTGCCGATTCCGGTGATGGAATACGTGGCGCAGCAGCTCGACATGCCGATCATCCGCGTGGTCGAGGTGGCGACGTTCTACACGATGTACAACATTGCGCCGATCGGCCGGTTCCACGTGCAGGTCTGCGGGACGACGCCGTGCATGCTGCGCGGATCAGACGACATCATGGCGGCGTGCAAGGCGCGCGGGCTCAAGAAGGGCCACACGACCGACGACGGCGTGTTCACGCTGACCGAAGTGGAATGCATGGGCAACTGCGCCTCCGCGCCGATGGTCCAGATCAACGACGACAACTACGAGGACCTGACTGCGGCAGACATGACGCGCATCCTCGATGAACTCGCTGCGGGCAAGCAGCCCAAGACGGGCACGCAGCTGCCGGGCCGCCATACGGTCGAGCCCGCCGGCGCGCTGAGCTCGCTGACCGCGATGGCGGCGGCGAACCACGATTACCGGGGGGAATGGTGATGGCCCTCAAGCCGATCCTGATTGCTGTCGGCGCGGTGCTGATTGGGCTCGGGATGCTCGATCTGGCGCGTGACGGGTCGCTGGGCACTTGGGCGATTGCCATTGCCGCGCTGCTGATCGCTTTTGCGACGCGCGGCGATGCGCCGAAGAAGAACGGAGCGGACAATGCTCGCTGACAAGGACCGCATTTTCACCAACCTCTACGGCTATCAGCCGTGGAACCTGAAAGCGGCGCAGGCGCGCGGGGATTGGGATAACACCAAGGCCCTGATGGAGCGCGGGCAGGACGCGATCATCGACGAAATAAAGGCGAGCGGCCTGCGCGGTCGCGGCGGTGCGGGCTTCCCGACCGGGATGAAGTGGTCGTTCATGCCCAAGGAGAGCAAGGACGGCCGTCCGAGCTTCCTCGTGATCAATGCCGACGAATCCGAACCCGGTTCCTGCAAGGACCGCGAAATCATCCGCCACGATCCGCACAAGCTGATCGAGGGCGCGCTGGTCGCGGGCTATGCGATGCGCGCGCGGGCGGCCTACATCTACATTCGCGGCGAGTACATCCGCGAGGCGGAGACGCTGTTTGCAGCCGTGGCCGAAGCCTATGAGGCAGGGCTGCTGGGCAAGAACGCCTGCGGTTCGGGCTATGATTTCGACGTCTTCGTCCACCGGGGCGCGGGCGCTTACATCTGCGGCGAAGAGACCGCGATGATCGAGAGCCTTGAGGGCAAGAAGGGCCAGCCGCGCCTCAAGCCGCCGTTCCCGGCAGGCGCGGGGCTCTATGGCTGCCCGACGACGGTGAACAACGTCGAGAGCATCGCCGTGGCGCCTACGATCCTGCGGCGCGGCGCGGCGTGGTTTTCGAGCTTCGGGCGTGACAACAACAAGGGCACCAAGCTCTTCCAGATCAGTGGGCATGTCGAAAAGCCCTGCGTGGTTGAGGAAGCGATGAGCATCCCCTTCAGCGAACTGATCGAGAAGCATTGCGGCGGCATTCGCGGCGGGCGCGACAATCTGCTCGCGGTGATCCCCGGCGGGTCTTCGGTGCCCTTGGTGCCGGCGGCGGAAATCTGGGACGCGCCGATGGATTTCGATGGGCTCAAGGCCGTCGGTTCGGGCCTTGGCACGGCGGCTGTGATCGTGATGGACAAGTCCACCGACATCGTCCGCGCGATTGCCCGCCTCTCGTACTTCTACAAGCACGAGAGCTGCGGCCAGTGCACCCCGTGCCGCGAAGGCACCGGCTGGATGTGGCGCGTGATGGAACGCCTGCGCACCGGCGATGCGGCGGTCGAAGAGATCGACATGCTCCAGCAGGTGACCAAGCAGGTCGAAGGCCACACCATCTGCGCGCTCGGCGACGCGGCGGCTTGGCCGATCCAGGGCCTGATCAAGCACTTCCGGCCCGAAATCGAGCGCCGGATTGCGGAGAATGCGCGGGAGGCCGCGGAGTGAGGCTTGCCGATCATCTTGTTGCCTCACTGCTGATCGGGGGAGGCATGCTTTGCGGCCTTGCCGGCGCAGCTATGGCGCAGGATACGGGAAGTCTTGTCCGCCCGGAGCCCGCACAGCTTGGCGAAAAGGCCGGTGAGGTGGCTGCGCGCAAGACGATGGCGGCGTATGCAATCTGTTTGCTCAAGCGCAATCGCGGCGGGGTCATGTACTACCTTGGAACATTCCCGGGCGGCGCGGATGCAAACAAGCGGGCGGCTCGGTTGTCTGTGAGCGATTGTATCGACAACGGTAGCCTCCAATTCAGCGAAAGCGCGTTTCGGGGCGCGGCTTACCAAGCGCTTTATCGCCAGGAATTTGCGTTCAAATCTGTAGACAGCGTTTCTGACCGTGCCTCACCAGATTACACGGCCGGTTCGGACGGCACTCAGGAAAAAGACCTGCAAGCTATTGGTTTGCGTCAATTTTCTGACTGTGTGGTGCGGGCAAATCCCGTGGTTGTCCACGCTCTTGCCATCAGCGTGGTCGGATCGGGTCAGGAAAACTCGGCTTTCGGTACGCTTGCTCCAAATCTTTCGGCTTGCCTTCCAAAGGGCCAGACCTTGGCTTTCTCGAGGAACATTCTGCGCAACGCCTTGATCGAGGTGCTTTATCGGCTCCGCGTGTCGGATCCGCTTTCGAAACAGGGTCAGAAGTGATGAACAGGCCGCTCAATTCGAACAATCTGAGGGGGCTCCGCAATGCCTAAACTCAAAGTAGACGGCGTAGAGCTCGAAGTCCCCGCAGGCGCGACGGTGCTGCAGGCGTGCGAGCTCGCCGGCAAGGAAATCCCCCGCTTCTGCTATCACGAGCGGCTCAGCATCGCGGGCAACTGCCGCATGTGTATGGTCGAGGTGAAGCCCGGGCCGCCCAAGCCGCAGGCTTCGTGTGCGCTGCCAGCCTCCGAAGGCCAGGAAATCCGCACCGATAGCGAGATGGTCAAGAAGGCGCGCGAGGGGGTGATGGAGTTTCTCCTCATCAACCACCCGCTCGATTGCCCAATCTGCGATCAGGGCGGCGAATGCGATCTGCAGGACCAGTCGGTCGCTTATGGCCGCGGTGCCTCGCGCTATGACGAGAACAAGCGCGCGGTGACCGACAAGTACATGGGCCCGCTGATCAAGACGACGATGACGCGGTGCATCCACTGCACCCGCTGCGTGCGCTTCTCCGAGGAGATCGCGGGCGTGGACGAGATCGGCGCGCTCTATCGCGGCGAGGGGATGCAGATTTCGACGTACCTTGAAGGCGCGGCGAAGCACGAGCTTTCGGCCAATGTTATCGACTTGTGCCCGGTCGGCGCGCTCACCTCGAAGCCTTATGCGTTTGAGGCGCGTCCGTGGGAGCTCAAGAAGACGCTGGGCATCGACGTGTCCGATGCGGTCGGCTCCAACATCCGCATCGACAGCCGGGGCCGCGAGGTACTGCGCATCCTGCCGCGCGTTAACGATGACGTGAACGAGGAATGGCTTTCGGACCGCGCGCGCTATGTGGTCGATGGCCTGACGCGGCGCCGTCTGGACAAGCCGTGGCTGCGCAAGGATGGCAAGCTGACGGCGGCGAACTGGGCCGAGGCATTCGACGCGGTGGCCAAGATCAATCCCGGCGCTTCGGTCGCGGTGATTGCGGGCGATCAGGTCGATTGCGAGACGATGTTTGCGGCCAAGGCACTGGCGCACGCGCTGGGTTCGAGCCTGCTCGAAGGGCGCCAGACGGGGCTGGCCTATACCGCGAGCAACATGGCGGCGGTGGCCTTCAATTCGACGCTGAACGGCATCGAGGAAGCTGACGCAATCCTCATCGTGGGCAGCCACGTGCGCGATGAAGCGCCGCTGGTGAACACGCGGCTCCGCAAGGCGGCGAAGAAGGGCGCGAAGGTCTTCGTGATCGGCGCTGCCTGGGAGCCGACTTACCCGGCGACCTTCCTTGGCGATGATGCGGCGATCCTGAACGATGTGCCCGCCGAAGTGGTGGCCGCCTTCGAAGGTGCGAAGAAGCCCGCGATCATCATTGGCGGGGCTGGCCTTGCCAAGGGCGCGCTAGAGGCTGGTCTGGCGTTTGCCGAGCGCTTCAAGCTGGTGACGGAAGAGTGGAACGGCTTCAACGTGCTCCACATGGCCGCGAGCCGCATGGGCGGGCTGATGCTGGGCTATGCGCAGGCTGGCGGGCTGGGTGATCTGGTCGCGGCCAAGCCAAAGATGGTGATCTCGCTGGGGGCGGACGAGGTGGATTACACCAAGTTTGCTGGCTCGATGATCGTGCATATCGGCCATCACGGCGACAAGGCGGCGCATGCGGCGGATGTGATCCTGCCGGCGGCGGCCTTCACCGAAAAGGACGGCACTTACGTTAACACCGAAGGCCGGGTGCAGTATTCCGAGCGCGCGGTCTATGCGCCCGGGGACGCGCGCGAGGACTGGACGATCCTGCGCGCGATGGCCGACGCGCTGGGCGTTTCGGTGGGCTTCGACAGCTTCGAGCAGCTGCGCGCCGCGATGATCGCCGAAGTGCCGGCGCTGGGTTCGGAAGGTCTTGCCGATTACGGCGCGCTGCCTGCGGCTCCGAAGGGCGCGAAGGCCGAGGGCGTGATCGCGGGTTACCCGATCAAGGACCACTATCTGACGAATGCCATCGCGCGTTCGAGCCCGACCTTGCAGCGCTGTTCGGCCGAACTGCTGCACGGCGAAAGCTTTGCGGAGGCCGCGGAATGATCCCGTTTTTCCAGAATCTCGGGCTTTCCTTTGAAGCCGCCTGGGGCCTTTCCACGGTCCTCGAAATCCTGCTGATCGCCCTGCCGGTGATGCTGGCGGTGGCGCTGGTGATCTATGCCGACCGCAAGATCTGGGCCTCGATGGCGCTGCGGCGCGGGCCGAACGTGGTGGGGCCATTCGGCATCCTCCAGTCGTTCGCGGACGGCCTCAAGGTGTTCCTGCAGGAAACCATCATCCCCTCGGCGGCAAACAAGGGCCTGTTCCTGATCGCGCCGATCATCACGTTTACCGTGGCGCTGATGGCCTGGGCGGTGATTCCGTTCAATTCGGGCGCGGTGCTGGCGGATATCAATGTGGGCCTGCTCTACGTCCTCGCGATCTCGTCGCTGGGGGTTTACGGGGTGGTGATCGCGGGCTGGTCGTCGAACTCGAAATACCCATTTTTCAGCGCGATGCGCGCTTCGGCGCAGATGATTTCCTATGAAGTCTCGATCGGGTTCATTCTGGTCTGCGTGGTGCTGTGGGCGGGCTCGTTCAATCTGAACGACATCGTCAAGGCGCAGAAGGACCACGTCTGGATCATCAACGGTTTCGTGGCGAACCCGCTGTTGTTCCCGGTCTGGGTGATGTTCCTGATCTCAGGGATGGCCGAAACCGCGCGCGCGCCGTTCGACTTGACCGAGGCGGAAAGCGAGCTCGTCGCGGGCTATCAGACCGAATACTCCTCGATGGCCTTCGCGCTCTACTGGCTGGGCGAATATGCCAACGTGCTGCTGATGTGCGCGCTGAACGCCACGCTGTTCTGGGGCGGGTGGCTGCCGCCGCTGGATATTCCGGTGCTCTATCTGGTGCCCGGCCTCGTCTGGCTGCTGCTCAAGATCCTGTTTTTCTTCTTCATCTTCAGCTGGGTCAAGGCGACGGTGCCGCGCTACCGCTATGACCAGCTGATGCGGCTGGGCTGGAAGATCTTCCTGCCGCTCTCGCTGTTCTTCGTGTTCGCGATCAGCGGGTATCTGATGGCGACGGGGCATTTCGCGTGAGGCTCCGTATCGCAATTTGCGCCTTGGTTGGTACGGCTCTTACCACATCCTCGGCTCACGCAACCGAGACGAGTGGGTTAGAGCAGTCCGGAATGCTTGTGGCCTGCTTCTTCTTCAAGAATGCCGAGGGCTTCAAACCGGGACTTGCCATCTTCATTCCCTCAACCGGGGTGAAGGACAAACCTGTTGAGCCGGAACAAATTCGCAATCCAGATGGTCTTATCAGTTCGGCTGGTTTTGATCGAGTTCGGATCCAGAACGGCAAGACCGTGTTCTCGGGCAAAAATACGATGACGATAACCTTCTCTGGCGGCGAAGTTTATCATGCCGAACTTCAAGTCGAAGGGGGCAGGACAGACAGCGGGACATGCGTAGTCAAGGCCGAAAAAGGTGTCACAGAGGCCATGAACGACTTTGACGGCTTTCATGAATCTATGAACGAACAAGAGAAGGACGGGTCCAAACAATGACCGTCGGACAGATCATCAAATCGTTCACTCTCTGGGAGTTCCTCAAGGCGCATTGGCTGACCTTGAAGTACCTCTTCAAGCCCAAGGCGACGATCAACTACCCGTTCGAGAAGAACCCGCTCTCCCCGCGCTTTCGCGGCGAGCATGCGCTGCGCCGCTATCCCAACGGCGAAGAGCGCTGCATCGCGTGCAAGCTGTGCGAGGCGGTGTGCCCGGCGCAGGCGATCACCATCGAGGCCGAACCGCGCGAGGACGGCAGCCGCCGCACCACGCGCTATGATATCGACATGACCAAGTGCATCTTCTGCGGCTTTTGCCAGGAAGCCTGCCCGGTCGATGCCATCGTCGAAGGGCCGAACTTCGAATACGCCACCGAAACGCGCGAGGAACTGCTCTACGACAAGACCAAGCTGCTCGCGAACGGGGACAAGTGGGAGCGTGCGCTCGCCGCGAACCTTGAAGCCGATGCACCGTACCGCTAGGGGCCGCGCGACATGATGCAGGTGTTCGCTTTTTATCTCTTCGCGAGCCTCGTGATTGCCTCCGGCGCGATCACGATCCTTGCCCGCAATCCGGTGCATTCGGTGCTGTGGCTGATCCTCGCGTTCTTCAACGCGGCGGGGCTGATGGTGCTGGTGGGCGCGGAGTTCATCGCGATGCTGCTGGTCATCGTCTACGTCGGCGCGGTCGCGGTGCTGTTCCTGTTCGTGGTCATGATGCTCGACATCGACTTTTCGGAAATGCGCGCGGGCTTCATCAAGAACGCGCCGCTGGGCGTGCTGATCGCGGCTGTGCTGCTGTGCGAACTGGTGCTGGGCGTGGGCGCCTGGAAGACCGGCGCGCTGCAACTGGGCGTTGCGAACGGGGCTTCGGCGACGCCGGAGGGGCTTTCGAACACGGCTGCCATCGGCGCGCTGCTCTACACGCGCTATCTGTTTCTGTTCGAGGCGGCGGGCATCGTCCTGCTCGTCGCGATGATCGGCGCGATCGTGCTGACGCACCGCCAGCGCAGCGATACGCGCGGGCAGAACGTGGGCCGGCAGGTCGCGCGGCGTCCGGAAGACGCGACCGTGAATGTGAAGCCCGCCGTGGGCCAAGGGGTGACGCTGTGATGCGCAAGTATTCCCGCGCTCCGCTCACCCTGAGCTTGTCGAAGGGTGCTTGCGCGGCGGTTGTGTGCGGGCTTCGACAAGCTCAGCCTGAGCGGGTTTTGGGTATGGTTCAGGATCAGGGGGCCGGGCTGTGATTGGCATTGAACACTATGTCGTGGTGAGCTCGATCCTGTTCGTGCTCGGCGTGCTGGGGATCTTCCTCAACCGCAAGAACGTGATCGTCATCCTCATGGCGATCGAGCTGATCCTGCTGGCGGTGAACATCAATTTCGTCGCGTTCAGCGCGTTCCTGCACGACCTTGTCGGCCAGATCTTCGCGATGTTCGTGCTGACCGTGGCGGCGGGCGAGGCGGCGATCGGGCTTGCCATTCTCGTCATCTACTTCCGTGGACGCGGCACGATTGCCGTGGACGACGTCAACCGGATGAAGGGGTAGACCACCGTGCATCCGATCCAGATTATCGTGTTCCTGCCGCTGCTGGCGGCGCTGGTCGCAGGACTGGGCGCTCGGCTGATCGGCAAGGTGCCGGCCAAGCTCGTGACGACGGGGGCGTTGTTTACCTCGTGCGCGCTGTCGTGGCCGATCTTCCTTTCGTTCCTGAGTGGCAATGCCGAAGCCTCGGTGGTGCCGGTGCTGCAATGGGTGCGTTCGGGCGATCTCGACTTTCAGTGGGCGCTTCGTGTCGATACGCTGACTGCGATCATGCTGGTGGTTATCACCAGCGTCTCGGCCCTCGTCCACCTGTACTCTTGGGGCTACATGGATGAGGACCCGGACCAGCCGCGGTTCTTCGCCTACCTCTCGCTGTTCACCTTCGCGATGTTGATGCTGGTGACGGCGGACAACCTCGTGCAGATGTTCTTCGGCTGGGAAGGGGTGGGCCTGGCCTCGTACCTCCTGATCGGGTTCTGGTTCAGGAAGCCGAGCGCAAACGCCGCCGCGATGAAGGCCTTCGTGGTCAACCGCGTGGGTGACCTTGGCTTCATGATGGGCATTTTCGGGACGTTTCTGGTGTTCGGCACCGTCTCGATCCCCGCGATCCTCGCGGCTGCGCCGGGCATGGCGGGCTCGACCATCGGGTTCCTCGGCTACCGGCTCGATACGATGACGGTGCTGTGCATCCTCCTGTTCATCGGCGCGATGGGCAAGTCGGCGCAGCTTGGCCTCCACACCTGGCTGCCGGACGCGATGGAAGGCCCGACCCCGGTTTCGGCGCTGATCCACGCCGCGACCATGGTGACCGCAGGCGTGTTCATGGTCTGCCGCCTTTCGCCGATGTTCCAGACGAGCGAAACCGCGATGACTGTGGTGACCTATGTCGGCGCGGCGACCTGCTTCTTTGCCGCGACCATCGGCACGACGCAGTGGGACATCAAGCGGGTGATCGCCTATTCGACCTGCTCGCAGCTCGGCTACATGTTCGTGGCGGCGGGCGTGGGCGCGCCGGGTGCGGCGATGTTCCACTTGTTCACCCACGCCTTCTTCAAGGCGCTGCTGTTCCTTGGCGCGGGCTCGGTCATCCATGCGATGCACCATGAGCAGGACATGCGCTTCTATGGCGGCCTCAGGAAGCACATCCCGCTTACCTTCTGGGCGATGATGATGGGCACGCTGGCCATCACTGGTGTCGGCATTGTCGACGTGTTCGGTTTCGCAGGGTTCTATTCCAAGGATTCGATCCTCGAGGCGGCTTATGCCAGCGGGACGGGCGCCGGCCACTTCGGCTTCTGGTGCGGCATTATCGCCGCACTGATGACGAGCTTCTATTCGTGGCGGCTGATGTTCCTGACCTTCTGGGGCAAGCCGCGCTGGGAGCAATCCGAGCATATCCAGCACGCTGTTCACGATTCTCATGGGCATGATGCGCACGACCAGGGTCATGACGATCATGGCCACGATCATGGGCATGCGCACAGCCATGATGGCACTGCAGGCTATCACCCGCACGAGAGCCCGTTTTCGATGCTGGTGCCGCTGGCGCTGCTGTCGGTCGGTGCGGTGTTGGCGGGCTTTGTGTTCCACGGTGCGTTCATCAGCGAAGGCAGCGGCGAATTCTGGAAGAGCAGCGTCGCCTTCAGCGAGCACCTGATCCACGCGATGCACGGCGTGCCGGAGTGGGTGAAGTGGGCTCCGTTCGGCGTGATGGTAACCGGCGTTGCAATCGCGTACTTCGCCTACATCGCGAACCCCGGCTTCCCGGCGGCGTTCACTGCCCAGATCGGACCGCTCTACCGGTTCGTGCTGAACAAGTGGTACTTCGACGAGCTCTACAACGCGGTGTTCGTGAAGCCTGCGATGGCGCTCGGCCGGGTGTTCTGGAAGCAGGGTGACATCGGCATCATCGACCGCTTCGGCCCCAATGGCGCGGCGGCGCTGGTCGCCCGCAGCAGCCGGATCGCAGTGCGGCTGCAGTCCGGATACCTCAACAGCTATGCGCTGGTCATGCTCGTCGGCCTTGTCGGCGCGGTCAGCTGGGTGATTGCGAAATGAGCGGCTTTCCCATTCTCAGCCTGATGCTTCTCGTGCCGCTGGTCGGCGCGGTAGCCTGCCTGATGGCGGGGCGCGAAGCTGCGCGCGCGATCGCGCTGGCGGTGACGCTGGTCGATCTCGTGCTCGGCGCGGTGCTCTGGTCGCAGTACCAGATCGGCGGGCCGCAGTGGCAGTTCCAGGAACATGCCTCGGTGTTTGCCGGCTTCGAATGGAAGCTTGGCATCGACGGGATCGCACTGCTGCTGATCGCTTTGACCGTGTTCCTCATGCCGATCTGCATCGGCGCGAGCTGGAACGCGATCGAGAAGCGCGCGGGTGAGTATTACGCCAACTTCCTGATCATGGAGACGCTGATGATCGGCGTCTTCACCGCGCAGGACCTGTTCCTGTTCTACATCATGTTCGAAGCCGGCCTGATCCCGATGTATCTCATCATCGGCATCTGGGGCGGCGCGGACCGCATCTACGCCAGCTACAAGTTCTTCCTCTACACGCTGCTCGGATCGGTGCTGATGCTGATCGCGATGATGTGGATGGTGAACGAGGCGGGCACGAGCGATATCCCGACGCTGATGGCCTACAGCTTCCCGGTGAAGGCGCAGACCTGGCTGTGGCTGGCGTTCTTCGCGAGCTTCGCGGTCAAGATGCCGATGTGGCCGACGCACACCTGGCTGCCTGATGCGCACGTGCAGGCGCCGACCGCAGGTTCGGTGATCCTCGCGGGCGTGCTGCTCAAGATGGGCGGCTACGGCTTCATCCGCTTCTCGCTGCCGATGTTTCCCGAGGCTTCGGCGCAGTTCGCGCCGCTGATCTACGGGCTTTCGATGGCGGCGGTCGTCATCACCTCGCTGATCGCGCTGGTGCAGCACGACATGAAGAAGCTGATCGCCTATTCCTCGGTCGCGCACATGGCGATCGTTACGGTGGGCCTGTTCGCGTTCAACCGGCAGGGGCTTGAGGGCTCGATGATCGTGATGCTGAGCCATGGCATCGTGTCGGGCGCGCTCTTCCTTGCGGTGGGCGTGATCTACGACCGGCTGCACACGCGCGAGATCGACCGCTACGGCGGCCTTGCGATTAACATGCCGGCTTATGCGCTGTTCTTCATGCTGTTCACGATGGCCTCGGTCGGCCTGCCGGGCACGAGCGGCTTCGTCGGCGAGTTCCTTTCGCTGCTGGGCATATACGCGCAATCGAGCTGGGTGGCGCTGGTGTGCACGACCGGTATCATCCTTGGCGCTGCCTACATGCTCTATCTCTATCGCCGCGTGGTGTTCGGCGTTCAGAAGAACGCGGACGCGGCGGCGATGCCCGATCTTGATGCGCGCGAATGGGCGATGATGATCCCCCTCGGCATCGCGGTGCTGTGGATGGGGGTCTATCCGGAAACCTTCCTCGCGCCGATGCGCAAGGATATCGCAGGCCTTGAAGCGCGACTGGCGCAGGCGCGGCCCAAGGGCGACGCCGATGTGCAACTGTCGGCTGTTCCGCCGGTCGCGGCGACACATGAACATGGGGATGCAATGGAACACGGCTCAGGATCCCACGGGGCCGAAGCCCGGCATGAGGGAGCACGCTGATGGAACTGCTCCGTTCGCTGGCGATAACCGGGACCGAGGAAGTCCTCAGCATCTCCGGCCTGATCCTGCTGCTGGCCGCCGCATGGGGCGGTGACAAGGCAAGCCGCGTGATTTCGATCGCGGCGGTGGCTGCGCTCACCGTCTGCGCGGTGCTGACCGTACCGGCGCTGAGCCAGGCTGCGATGGGCCCCGGCGTCGTTGCATGGAGCGGCCAGTTCAGCGGCGATGCCTTCGCCGCGTTCGGCAAGCTGCTGATCTATGCCGGTGCTGCCGTCACGCTGATCGTCGCGCCCGCTTTCTTCGAGCGCAGCAACGCGATGCGCGCGGAATTCCCGCTGCTGGTGCTGTTTGCCGCGATGGGCATGGGCATGATGGTTTCGGCGACCGATATGCTCGCGCTCTACATCGGGCTCGAGCTCAACAGCCTTGCCGCCTATGTCATGGCCGCGTTCCTGCGCAGCGACGAGCGTTCGGCCGAAGCGGGCCTCAAGTACTTCGTGCTGGGCTCGCTCGCCTCGGGCATCCTGCTTTATGGCGTGAGTCTGACCTACGGCTTCACCGGCAGCACCAGCTTTGCCGGCATTCACGCCGCGCTGGCCGGGCCGCTTTCGATGGGGGCTACTTTCGGGATCGTGTTCGTGCTGGCCGGCCTTGCCTTCAAGGTCAGTGCCGCGCCGTTCCACATGTGGACGCCGGACGTCTATGAAGGCGCGCCGACCCCGGTGACGACGTTCTTCGCGACCGCGCCCAAGGTGGCGGCGCTGGCGCTGCTGATGCGGGTCAGCCTGTTTGCCTTTGGCGCACAGCCGGGCGCGTGGCAGCAGATCGTGATCTTCGTCGCTCTGCTTTCCATCGTGATCGGTGCGCTCGGCGCGATCGGGCAGGACAATATCAAGCGGCTCCTCGCTTATTCGTCGATCAACAATGTCGGCTTCATGCTGATCGGCCTTGCCTGCGCGAACGAGGCGGGCGCGGCGGCGATGCTGGTTTACCTTGCGATTTATGTGGCGATGTCGGTTGCGGGATTTGTCGCGGTGCTGATGCTGCGCGACGAAAGCGGCGCGCCGGTTGAATCCATCGCGGCAATGGCTGGGCTTTCCAAGACCCGTCCGATGCTGGCACTGGCGTTGGCGGCAGTCATGTTCAGCCTCGCGGGCATTCCGCCGCTGTTTGGGTTCTGGGGCAAGTTCGTGGTGTTCCAGGCGGCAGTGCAGGCAAACCTGCTCAGTCTCGCGGCCATCGGTATCGCAGCCTCGGTGATCGGCGCGTTCTACTACATCAAGGTCGTCAAGGTGATGTACTTCGACGAAGCGGCCGATGTGGTGACGGGCGAGAGCGACATGGCGCAGCGCGTGCTGCTGTTCGTCTCCGTCGTGGCGATTTCGCCGCTGGGCTGGCTGGTGACCAAGCCGCTGGGCGTGCTGGCGAGCAATGCCGCGGCCGCATTGTTCCACATCGCATGACACGCTGAGCGGGCAGTGCCGGACCCGCTGATAAAGGTCGTCGCGGAGATCGCCTCGACCAATTCGGTCCTGCTGGCGCGGCTGGCCAATGGTGAGGCTCCGGCGGAAGGCCACTGGCTGGTGGCGGACCGGCAGACCTCCGGGCGCGGGCGCGCCGGGCGGGTGTGGACCGGCGGGCTTGGCAACTTCATGGGATCGACTGCGGTTGCCTTGCGCGACAGCGAGGCCTTGCCGCAGACGCTGGCGCTGGTGGCGGGGGTGAGCGTTCACCGGGCGCTCAAGGCGGTCGTCCCAGCGCTTTCCGACCTTTCGCTGAAATGGCCCAATGACTTGCTGGTGGGCGAGGCCAAGCTGGGCGGCATCCTGCTGGAGCGGCAGCGCGATGCGGTGATCGTCGGCATCGGGGTCAATCTGGCGGAAGCGCCCGAGGTGGCGGGCCGCAAGACGGTTTCGCTCGCTGCACTGGGGTTTGCGGTGAGCCGGGATGTATTTGCCTCGGCCCTGGCGGAGACCTGGGCCGAAGACCTGACGACATGGCATGCCGGCGGCTGGCCCATGCTGCGCGCCGAATGGCTGGCAAGAACGCTGCCCAAGGGCACGCTGCTCGGCGTAAACCTCACCGAAGAGGGCCATGTGATCGGCGGTTTTGCGGGGTTGGAGCCCGATGGCGCGGTCCTTCTGCGCTTGGCGGACGGTTCGGTCCGTGCCATCCACGCAGGAGATGTCGAGCTTATCGGCGCAAGTGGAGAGAGCCATGCTTCTGGCGGTTGACGTCGGCAACACCAATGTCGTGTTCGCGCTCTTCGATGGGCGCGAAATCCGTTCGCGCTGGCGCGTGGCCACCGATCCGCGGCGCACGGCGGACGAGTACGCGGTTTGGCTTCTCCAGCTGATGCAGCTGCAAGGCTTCGACCGCGAGCGGGTGCGGCAGATCCTGATTTCCACCGTGGTGCCGCGCGCGCTGCACAATCTGCAGGTGCTGGGGCAGAAGTATTTCGGCATCGATCCGCTGGTGGCCGGGCAGCCGCCAGTCGAGTGGGGCTTTGTCGCCGATGTCGAGCAGCCGCGCTCGCTGGGCGCGGACCGCGCGGTGAACACCGTGGCGGCGCACGCGAAGTATGAGGGAGACCTCATCGTAGTCGATTTCGGCACCGCGACGACCTTCGACGTGGTCGATGCGAGCGGGGCCTACAAGGGCGGAATCATCGCGCCGGGCATCAATCTCTCGCTCGATGCGCTGGTGACGGCGGCGGCCAAACTGCCCCGGATTGCCATCGCGCCGCCGCAGGGCAACAACCGCAGCGTCATCGGCCGTAACACTGAAGATCAGATGCAGATCGGAGTGTTCTGGGGCTATGTGGCGATGATGGAAGGCCTGATATCGCGCCTGCGCAACGAAATCGGACGCCCTGCCAAAGTGGTTGCCACCGGCGGGCTGGCGGTGCTGTTCGACCAGCACACGTCGATTTTCGACCATGTCGATACCGACCTGACGCTGGATGGCATCGCCATTCTGGCGGAACGCGTTGCCGCCCGCTGACCATCGAGCGCGCCGCTAGAACCAGGCCTTCGGGCCGCTAATGAACTGGAAATGCTGTGAAACCCGGTAAGGAATTGCTGTTTCTCGCGCTCGGAGGATCCGGCGAGATCGGCATGAACGTCAATCTCTATGGCTGCAACGGCAAGTGGTTGATGGTCGATCTCGGCATGACTTTTGCCGATCCCTATTATCCCGGCGTCGACCTCGTGTTTGCCGACCTTTCGTTCATCGAGGAGCGGCTCGACGATCTGGTCGGGATCGTGCTGACCCACGCGCACGAGGACCATATCGGCGCGGTGCCCTATTTTGCTCTGGACCTCGGCGTGCCGCTCTATGCGACGCCGTTCACCGCGCGGCTGGTGGCGGAGAAGCTCGCCGAGGCGGGGATTTCCAAGCAAGTCACGCTCAACACGATTCCCAACGATTCGTCGCTGAGCCTCGGGCCGTTCGATATCCGCTATGTGCCGCTGGCGCACTCGATTGCCGAGGGCAATGCCCTGGTGATCGAGACGCCGCATGGCCGCGTGTTTCACACCGGCGACTGGAAGCTGGATGACCAGCCGCTGATCGGCGTTCCGGCGACCGAGGGCGAACTCACCGCGCTGGGTGACGAGGGCGTGCTGGCGCTGGTGTGCGATTCGACCAACGTGTTCAATCCCAAGCCCTCCGGCTCCGAAGGCGCGGTGCGTGACGGGCTGATGGAGATGGTGGCCGGCCTCAAGGGCAAGCGCGTGGTGGTGACGACCTTCGCCTCCAACGTGGCGCGGCTGCAGACGCTGGGCGAGGTGGCCGTGGCGACCGGGCGCAAGCTCTGTGTGGCGGGGCGTTCGCTCGACCGGATCATCGGGGTGGCGCAGGCGAGCGGCTATCTCGAGCATTTTCCCGAGACGGTGAGCATGGACGCGGCGATGGACGTGCCGCGCGGGCAGCTCATGGTGCTTGCCACCGGCGGGCAGGGCGAGGCGCGCGCGGCGCTGGCGCGGATCGCTTCGGACACGCATCCCGTAAAGCTCGAAAAGGGCGACGCGGTACTCTTCTCCAGCCGCCAGATCCCCGGCAATGAGATTGCCATCGGCCGGGTGCAGAACCAGCTGGCAGCGAAGGGCGTGGAAATTCTGACCGACCGGCAGGGCATGATCCATGTTTCCGGCCATCCGGGGCGGCCCGAACTTGAGGCGCTCTACAGCTGGATCCGGCCGGAGATGCTTGTGCCGGTGCACGGCGAGATGCGCCACATGGCCGAGCAGGCGCGGCTGGGCAAGGCAAGCGGCATCCCCCGCACGATCGTCCAGAAGAACGGCGATGTGGTGCGGCTGGCCCCGAACGGGCCGGTGAAGCTCTCGGAAGTGCGCAACGGACGGCTGGTTCTCGATGGCGACATCATTGCGCCTGCCGATGGCAGCGCAATGGGGCAGCGGCGCAAGCTGGCGGAGAGCGGCCTGGTGGTCGCGGCGCTGGCGGTTTCGGCGGCGGGCAAGCTGACGTCTGCGGTGGAGATTGCCGCAGTCGGGCTGCCGCTTGAAGAGGACATGGACGAGTTCATCGCAGAAGCGCAGGTCGATGTCGAGAAGGCCGTGACTGCGATCAAGGGCGACAAGAAGCGCGACCGTGCCGGCATATCCGAGACGGTGCGACTGACCGTCCGGCGCGCGGCACAGCGCTGGTCGGGAAAGAAGCCCGTGGTTCAGGTCATGTTGCGGGAGGGGTGAAGCGATGAAGTGGACATCGATCATCGCGATCTGGGCGCTGTTCTGGGTGCTCTCGGCATTCCTCGTGATGCCGTTCGGCGTGCGCACCTCTGATGAGTTGGGCATCGCCAAGGTGCCGGGGCAAGCGCCCAGCGCGCCGGGGAACTTCAATCCGCGCCGTATTCTGCTCCGCGCGACCGTGCTCTCGACGGTGCTGTTCTGGCTCTACTACGCGAACTACGTGAACCGCTGGATCACGATTCAAGACCTGGATATCGCGCCCCTGCTGGGGATTTGAAGTTCAAGAGTCTGGTTCGCGCAGAGGCGCGCAGGCGCAGAGAACAGAGACGGTAGACAGCAAGGCGGCAGCGCCGCAGCCTTTCATCCTCTCTCTGCGCCTCTGCGCGAAACCCTGATTCAGACGCCTTCGAGCGCGTAGCCGGCCGAGCGCACGGTGCGCACCGGATCGGCGGCACCGGGGATCGCGATGGCCTGGCGCAGGCGGCGGATGTGGACGTCCACCGTGCGCAGCTCGATGTCGCTACCGCTGCCCCACACCGCATCGAGCAACTGCCCGCGCGAGAAGACGCGGCCCGGATGTTCCATGAAATGGCGCAGCAGGCGGAACTCAGTAGGGCCGATCTTGATCGCCTGCCCGCGCCGCGTGACACGGTGCGCAGTGGGATCGAGCGCGAGATCGCCGACGGTGATCGTCTCACCCGCAAGCGCCGGGCGCACGCGGCGCAGCACCGCGCCGACGCGGGCAATCAGCTCGCGCGGGGAGAAGGGCTTGGTGACATAGTCGTCCGCGCCAGTTTCGAGGCCGCGCACGCGGTCATCCTCGTCGCTCCGGGCGGTGAGGATGATGATGGGGACGTGGGCCGTCGCCTTGTTGCGGCGTAGGCGGCGGCAGACTTCGATGCCGCTGGTGCCGCCGATCATCCAGTCGAGCAGGACGAGGTCCGGCGTGTCCTCGGCGGCGAGGAGCAGGGCTTCATCGCCATCGTCGGTGGTACGCACGTCATAGCCCTCGCCGCGAAACCGGTACTCGACCAGTTCCGCGAGCGCGGTATCATCCTCTACCAGCAGCAGCTTCGGCGCGGACATTGTGAACCCCTGATACGACAGTCATGACAGTGACTTTGCGCAGACACGACAATTGTTACGCCGTCGTGACGAGGGGCGTCAGGCTGGTGGCAGGACCTCGTCACGCTCAGGCAGGTAGGCGCCCGTCGCGGCATAATAGACCATTTCGGCGATGTTGGTGGCATGATCGCCGATACGCTCGATGTTGCGCGCGACGAACATGAGCTGGGCGACCGAGCTGATCGTGGCCGGGTTTTCAACCATGTAGGAGACGAAGTTGCGGAACACGCTGTCGTAGAAGGCATCGACCTTGGCGTCGCGCTTGACGATCTCGGCCGCGGCGACCGGATCACGCGCGGCATAGGCCGTGAGCACGTCGTGGACCATGTCACCCGCCAGCTCGTTCATCACCGGCAGCAGGGTCAGCGGCTCGAACCGCTTGCGGCCCTCGATGTGGCCGACGCGCTTGGCGATGTTCTTGGCGTAGTCGCCAATGCGTTCGATCACGCCGGCGATCTTGAGTGCGGCGATCACCTCGCGCAGATCGTCGGCCATCGGGGCGCGGAGGGCGAGGACGCGGACGGAGAGGCGGTCGACCTCTCCCTCCAGCTGATCGATCCGTTTGTCGCGCGCGATCACGCCATCGGCAAGGTCCTGGTTTCCGGTGACGAGCGCGTCCATGGCCTCGGCTACCGAAAGCTCGGCCAATCCGCCCATTTCGGCCACCAGACCGCGCAGACGGGTAATGTCCTCGTCGAACGCCTTGACGGTATGTTCAGCCATTGCAATTCCTTACCCGTGCTCTCAACCGTAGCGGCCGGTGATGTAGTCCTTGGTCTTTTCCTCACGCGGATTTGTGAAGATGTCCGAGGTTGTACCGTATTCCACGATCTTGCCGAGATGGAAAAACGCCGTGCGCTGCGAGACGCGTGCCGCCTGCTGCATCGAGTGCGTGACGATGACGATGGCATAGCGGCCACGCAGATCGTCGATCAGCTCTTCGATGCGCGCGGTGGCGATCGGGTCCAGCGCCGAGCAGGGCTCGTCCATCAGGATCACTTCGGGATCGACTGCGATGGCGCGTGCGATGCACAGGCGCTGCTGCTGGCCGCCGGAAAGCGCGGTGCCGCTGTCGGTCAGCCGGTCCTTCACTTCGTCCCACAGGCCCGCGCGCTGGAGCGACTGCTCGACGATGCCGTCAAGCTCCGACCTGCTCGCGGTGATCCCGTGGATGCGCGGGCCATAGGCGATGTTCTCGTAGATCGACTTGGGGAAGGGATTAGGCTTCTGAAACACCATGCCGACGCGCGCCCGCAGCTGCACGACGTCCATCCCCGAGCGATAGATGTCCATCCCGTCGAGCAGGATTTCGCCTTCCACGCGGGCGCTGGGGATCGTGTCGTTCATGCGGTTGAGGCTGCGCAGGAAGGTCGATTTGCCGCAGCCCGAAGGACCGATGAACGCGGTCACGTAGTTCTGGGGGATCTCGATCGAGACATCGTCGATCGCGCACTTCTGGCCATAGAAGACCGAAACGCCGCGTGCGCTGATCTTGGAGGGGCCGACCGGATCGGGAAACACCGACGCCGCAGGCTGGTTCGCCGCATCTGCAGCAGGGACTGGAGCGTTCATGTTACCACCGTTTCTCGAAGCGGTTGCGCAGATAGATCGCGATGCCATTCATCACGAGCAGGAAGATGAGCAGCACGACGATCGCCGCGCTGGTGCGTTCGATGAAGCCGCGATCGATTTCGTCCGACCACAGGAAGATCTGCACGGGAAGGACCGTGGCGGGCGAGGTGAAGTCGCTTGGCGGGCTGGCGACAAAGGCGCGCATGCCGATCATCAGCAGCGGCGCGGTTTCGCCCAGTGCGCGGGCCATGCCGATGATCGTGCCGGTGAGAATGCCGGGGAGGGCAAGCGGCAGCACGTGGTGGAAGACCACTTGCACAGGGCTGGCCCCCATGGCGAGTGCGGCGTCGCGGATCGAGGGCGGCACGGACTTGATCGCGTTGCGCCCGGAAATGACGATGACCGGCATGGTCATCAGCGCGAGCGTCATGCCGCCGATCAGCGGGGCCGAGCGGTAATTGGGGAAGGCCGCAAGGAACACCGCAAGGCCGAGCAGGCCGAAGATGATCGAGGGCACGGCAGCAAGGTTGTTGATCGAGATTTCGATCAGGTCCGTCCAGCGGTTCCGGGTCGCGTATTCCTCAAGATAGAGGGCCGAGAGCACCCCGACCGGGAAGGCCAGCACGAGGGTGATGAACATCGTCATCATCGAGCCCTTGAGCGCGCCCCAGATGCCCACGCTTTGCGGGTTGGTCGCATCGGCGCGAACGAGGAAGCCGGTATCGAAAGCGCGCACCAGCGTGCCTTCACGGGCCATGCTGGCGGCATGCTGGCGCAGCGCCGGCTCACCGCCGCCGCGCATGGCATTGGCGAGGTCGTCACTGGCCGGGAGCGAAACGGTGAGTTCGTCGCTCATCAGCAGCGCGGGATCGCTGATCAGTTTCGCGCCGACATCACGCCAGGCGCCGGGATCAAGCAGGCCCTCGCCGCCGGTGCCGAATGCCTTGTTCGCGGCGGCATTGACTACTCCGGGCAGGCCGGCCGATTCCAGCCCGCCGAGCGGATCGGGCTGGGCAAGGCGTGCCGGATCGATCTCGAGGTGGCCGTGGATCGGTACGGAAAAGCGCAGTTCGGAGCGGTGGAATCCGGCCCAGCCGCTGGAAGCCATGGAGCCCAGCAGGAAGACGAGCACGAGCGCGGAGAAGCTCACCGCGCCGAGGCCAGCAAGGCGGAACCACCGGTCCGCGCGGAAGCGGCGCGCAAGGCCGGCCTCCATGCGCGCCTGGCGGATGGCGCGGCGGTCGTTGGTGGCTGTGAGATCGTTGGTCGACATGGATCAGCCCTACTCGTAGGCTTCGCGGTAGCGCTTCACCACGCGCAGCGCGATGAAATTGAGCGTGAGCGTGACAAGGAAGAGGACCATTCCCAGCGCGAAGGCGGACAGTGTCGCCGGGTGATCGAAGCTGCCCTCGCCGGTGAGCATCGCGACGATCTGGAATGTGACGGTCGTCATCGAAGCAAAGGGGTTGCCGGTCAGGTTGGCCGAGGCGCCGGCGGCCATGACCACGATCATGGTCTCGCCGATGGCGCGGCTTACAGCCAGCATGATGCCTGCGACGATGCCGGGCAGTGCGGCGGGGATCAGCACCTTGCGGATCGTTTCGGCGCGGGTGGCGCCCATCGCAAGGCTGCCGTCACGCATCGCCTGGGGCACGGCAGCGATGCTGTCGTCCGCCATCGAGGAGACGAAGGGAATGATCATCACGCCCATGACGAGGCCGGCCGCCATGGCGCTTTCGGTGGAGGCGTTGGCAATGCCGATTGCCTGCGCCAAATCGCGCACGGCGGGCGCAACCGTGAGCGCGGCGAAATAGCCGTAGACCACGGTCGGCACGCCCGCGAGAATTTCCAGCAAGGGCTTCATCACCTTGCGCACCGAAGCATCGGCATATTGGGTGAGGTAGACCGCGCTCATCAGGCCGAGCGGGATGGCGACCGCCATGGCGATGATCGCGCCAATGTAGATCGTGCCCCAGAACAACGGAATCGCTCCGAAGGCGCCGCCATCGGGCGCGCCGGTGCTCATCGGATCGGGCGCCCAATGCGTGCCCAGCAGGAAATCGAGCGGAGAGACCATGCCGAAGAAGCGCACCGTTTCGAACACGAGGCTGGCAACGATGCCGATCGTGGTGAGGATCGCCACCAGCGACGCGATGAGCAGCAGCGCCATGACCGCACGTTCGACCCGCGTGCGTGCGGTGAAATCCGGGCGCAGGCGCAGGAACGCAAAAGCGCCGCCCGCGAAGGCGATCACCAGCGTCACCATCAGGCCGAGGGTGTTGTAGCGCGCGATCGCGACCCGGTAGGGTTCGACCAGCCCTTGCGCTTCGGTGTTGAACACGGCCTGCGCCGCGCCGGTGGCGACCGCCCGGGCCTCGCCCATGATCGCTTCGCGCTCGAAGCCGAACGCGGGCAGCGCAGCGGCGGCAGGATCGGCGAGGACATGCTGCAGGACGAGCCCCGGGCTGATCGCATCCCACAGCAGTGCGAAGAGCAGGGTGGGCACAGCCACCCACAACCCGACATACCACGCGTGGAAATCGGGAAGTGAATTGATGCGACCACCCGGCGCAGACTTGCGGAAAGCCCAGGCGCGCGAGCGCCCGGCCAGCCAGCCAACCAGACCCAGCCCGAAGGCTAGAATGAAGAGAATGGCTGGCGACATGGCCCCTTGTCCGGTCCTTACTTCAGCTGCGAGCCATCGAGCACGGGCAGCTCGCTCGCTGCCTTGGCGCTGGCGGCCAGCACGTCATCAGGTGCCACGACCATGCCGGCCTTGGCGAGGACGCCGTCCTTGCTCCAAAGCTTCGCCCACTGGTTCACATAGGCCTGGAGGCCCGGGATCGCCTTGAGGTGCGCCTTCTTCACATAGATGTAGAGCGGGCGGGCACCGGGGTAGGAGAAGTCGGTGATCGTCGCATAAGTCGGCGAGACGCCGCCCATGGTCAGGCCCTTCAGCTTGTCGCGGTTCTCTTCGAGATAGGAATAGCCGAAGATGCCGATCGCCTTGGGATTGGCCTCGATCTTCTGGACGATCAAGTTGTCGTTCTCGCCCGCATCGACATAGGCGCCGTCTTCGCGCACTTCACCGCAGACCGCGTCATGCTGCTTCTTGTCGCTGTCCTTGAGGGACTTCATCGCGGGATCGCTCTCGCAGCCCTTGGTGAGGATGAGCTCCTTCAGCGCATCGCGCGTGCCGGACGTCGACGGCGGGCCGTAGACGAGGATCGGCTCGGCAGGGAGGGCGGGGTTCACGTCCTTCCAAGTCTTGGCGGTGTTGGGCTTGCCGAACGGGGTCTTGGCGAGCGCTTTGTAGACGTCTTCGGGGGTCAGCGCGATGCCGGGGCCGTTGGTGCCTTCGGCGAAGGCGACACCATCAAGCCCGACCTGGATCTCGACGATCTCCTTCACGTTGTTCTTCTGGCATTCCTCGAATTCGGACTTCTTCATCCGGCGCGAGGCGTCCTCGATATCGGGGTGCTGCGGGCCGACACCGGCGCAGAACAGCTTCATGCCGGCGCCCGTGCCGGTCGATTCGATGATCGGCGACTTGATGGACGGGTCTTCCTTGGCAAGTGCTTCCGCAACGGCCTTGGCGAACGGATAGACCGTGGAAGAACCCACGGCGCGGACCTGATCGCGGCTTGCGCTCTGCCCGCCGCCACAAGCGGCGAGACCAAGCGTGGCGAGGACCAGCACCGATCCGGATATGAGGCGATTCGCAGTCATTTGATGTTTTCCCTTTGACGCAGCGTCACTCGGCGCCATGTGACCATTGCGTGACAGTTTTATGACATCGGGTGTTGCATGGTTGGCGCGAGCGCAAAGCGCACGATGACGGAAGTGCCCTTGCCCAGCTCGCTGGAAATGTCGAGCTTGCCACGGTGTCTTTCAACGATGTGCTTGACGATGGCAAGGCCGAGCCCGGTTCCGCCCGCCGCGTGGCTGCGACCCGGATCGGTGCGGTAGAAGCGGCGGGTGAGATAGGGCAGGTGATCGGCGTGGATGCCTTCGCCCCGGTCCACCACCTTGAGCACGGCCTCGCCGCCCTCGCTAGCCACGTCCACCCGCACGGGCTGGTCATGGTCGCCGTATTTCAGCGCGTTGTCGATCAGATTGCGGATGAGCTGATCGAGCTGCTGGCGATCCCCGACCACAAGTGCGGAGGTCGTCTGCACCTCGATCCGCTTTTCGCCGACAGTCGCGCCCATCTCGCCGCAGATGCTGGCCGCGAGCTGGCCGAGATCGAGCGTCTCACGCGGAATATCGTGCTTTTCCGCCTCGATGCGCGAGAGCGACATGAGATCCTCAACGAGATTCTGCAGCCGGCGCGATTCGCGCAGCACCGTCGCGTGGAAGCGCGCTGCCGTCGCGGCGTCGACCTTGGCATCGGGATCGGCGAGCGTTTCGATATAGCCGATGATCGACGCGAGCGGCGTGCGCAGCTCATGGCTGGCATTGGCGACGAAATCGGTATGCGAGCGGCTGATATCTGCTTCGGCGGTGCGGTTGACGAGTTCGATCAGCGAATAGCGCTGGTCGATGCTGACGCGGCGCACGTGCCACAGGCTGCGCGCGCCAGTGAGCCCGCGCACGATCGCATCCCCCTGTGGCTTGTCGAGCAGGGTGATCGCCTCCGGATGACGCAGGGCGACGCGCGCGTCCTGCCCTACGATATGCGAGCCCAGCGCCTCGCGTGCGGCGGCATTGGCGGCGGCGATGCGCTGACCATCAAGCATCAGCACAGGCACGCTGAAGGGTTCGACCAGCTCTACCATGGCCTGGCGCGAGACGGTGCCTTCGTCGGCCATGCGCACGGCGATCTGCGGTTCGGGCCGAGCCAGCCACAAGGTGCCGAACCACAGGATGAGGACCGCGACACCCAGGCCCGGATTGGTGCCGAGCACGACCATGGCGATGACCGTGCCAAGGGCGACGACCATGCTCGGCCAGGGAAGGTTTGGCGATTCCATGAGGCTGCTTGATACCACCGGTGTTACCGACCCGTGACAAGCGCTGCGACCACGGCCTTCGGCGCCGGACTTTTTCCGGACAAGGGTCCAATAGGCGAGGGGAGAGGGTGCATGCAAGCCGGGCTACTACGGCTTTACCGCCGACTTTTGCCGGAGCTCCGGCTGGCTGTCACAAACCGCGCTTGATTGTCAAAAAGGCATCATGATTGACACAATCTGTAACATTAATGTCATCAAACCGTCATAGTGCGCGGGGGCCGTCCTGAAAGGCCCACGCTTTGTCCCGCAAATTCATACATATCGCTGTTCCTGTCCTCGCCACTGCCATGGCGCTCACCGCGGCCGGTACGGCCCAAGCGCGCGACGATGCGCAAGGCTGGGCGGCGGCCACCGTCAATGTCGACCTCGGCGGGGGCTTTCGCGCCAGCAACGAAACCGTGCTGCGCTTCAGCGATATCCGTGGCGGACTCTATGAGGTCGAGGACAACCTGATGGTCGGCTACAAACCGAACAAGCAGGTCACGCTGTGGCTCGGCTATACGCACAATCCCCAGTACGACCATGGCGACTTCACGCGCATGGAGCACCGTTTTCGCCAGCAGGTGAATGTCGACAACTTTGCTCAGATCGGTGGGATCAAGTTTTCCGGCCGCGTGCGGCTAGAGGAGCGGTGGCGTGAAGGGCAGGGCGGCCCCGCATGGCGGTTGCGCCCATTCATCAAGGCATCCATGCCGGTTGCGGGCAAGGTGAACCTTGTTGCCAGCCATGAGAGCTTCATTGATCTGAACACCTCCGCTTTCCAGCGCGTGCGCGGCGAGGAGCGGATGCGCAACTTCGTGGGCCTTTCCGCGCCGCTCAGCAAAAAGCTCGGGATCGAGGCGGGCTACCTGCTGCAGCACGGTTTCGTGCGCGGCGCTGCGGACAATCACGACCACGTCTTTTCGGTCGCGCTGACGGGCAACTTCTGAAGCCCATTGCTCTAGGTGCCGGCGAAGTAGAACTTGGCGGCCGTTGACAGGGTGATGATCGCCAGCATCGAGCAGAGCGCCGAAATGAACCCCCAGGGCACGGCGCTGATGCGATCGAGATCGCGGCGGCGGCGTTCACGGCGCTCGCGCAGGCCGGCGAGCAAGCCGCAGATCAGCATGACCGCGCCGAGGCCGACAAATTCCGCCGTGTAGCTGAGCGAATCGAAGTCCATCGCATCCCGCGCCGATGGCGCCATTCGCATGTCAGACCAAGTGCCGGGAGGCGGTTGCCAGGTGGCCGGTGCCGTCCGGCTGGTGACCCCTACGGGAATCGAACCCGTGTTTCAGCCGTGAGAGGGCCGCGTCCTAACCGCTAGACGAAGGGGCCTTGCCGTAAACCGGGTCGGCGGTCCCGCCCCGGTCGTATTCTTCTTGCCCGGGCCCATTGGCAGGAGTTGGGCGCCTGGCATTCAGTTGGTGACCCCTACGGGAATCGAACCCGTGTTTCAGCCGTGAAAGGGCCGCGTCCTAACCGCTAGACGAAGGGGCCACTGGCTGAGGCCGCGTGGCAGGCCCGCGCGTCTAGGACGGTGTATCGGATTGGTCAACCCCCTCCCTGTGGAGACGCAAACGCCTGTCCCAAGGGGAAGGTCTCAGTCGGCAAAGGCCGCGTCCTCGACATGGAGTTCGGCGGCCGGGCGGCTGCCCCAGTCATCGATCTTGGCACGGCCGGCAAGCCAGAACTGGCGCCCGCGCGCGCCGTGGAGGAGGGCCTGGCCCATCTCGCTCTCACCCGCGCGGAAGGCCATGGCCTTGAACGAGCGGCCATCCTGCCCGCTTGCGATCATCCGCACATGATCCGCGCCAACAATGTCGCACTTGATCAGGCGCACCGGCCCGACGGCCACGCGGGGGCCGGGCCAGCCCATGCCGAACGGGCCGGCAGCCTCGAGCCGCTCGACGAGATCGGGAGTGAGGCCGCCGGGCGCGAGGCTGAGATCGAGCAGCAGCGACTGGCTCTGCCGCGCTGCCGCAACATCACGGGCGAGGCGCTCGTCGAGCCAGTCGGCAAGGCGCTCGGTGCCGCCCGCGGCCACAGTCAGCCCGCAGGCCATGGCATGGCCGCCGCCCGCGATCAGCAGCCCCGCCGCCCGCGCGGCAATGATCGCCGCGCCCAGATCGACGCCGGGGATCGAGCGGCCCGAGCCTTTGCCGTTGCCTTCAGAATCGCCATCCTCGGCGATGACCAGCGTGGGCCGGCCGGTCTTTTCCTTGATGCGGCCGGCCACGATGCCGATCACCCCCGGATGCCAGCCCGCGCCGTGCACCACGACTACGCTGCGGTTGTGCTGCGCCAGAACCTGCGCTTCGGCGGCTTCCTGCACGACCTGCTCGATGGCCCGGCGCTCGTCGTTGAGTTCGGATAGGCGCGCCGCAATGGTGCGGGCTTCCTCCGAATCCGAAGTGGTCAGCAGCCGCACGCCGAGGCTCGAATCGCCGATGCGCCCCGCCGCATTGATGCGCGGACCGAGCGCGAAACCGAGATCGCTGCAAGTGGGCGCGCGGGTGAGGCGGCTGGCGTCGATCAGCGCGGCGAGGCCGACATTGGCGCGGCGCGCCATGATCTTGAGGCCCTGCGCCACGAATGCGCGGTTCACGCCCCGGATCTGCGCCACATCGGCCACCGTGCCGAGCGCGACGAGATCGAGCAGGCCCATGAGATCGGGCGCCGCCGAAGCGCCGACCAGGCCGCGTGCGCGCAAGGTTCGCAGCGTTGCGACCGCAAGGAGGAACGCAACGCCGACTGCGGCCATGTGGCCATGGCTGGCGGCCTCGTCGCTTTCGTCGAGCCGGTTGGGATTGACCAGTGCCGCGGCGGGGGGAAGCTCCGGATTGCACTTATGGTGATCGACGACGATGACATCGACACCTTCCGCGCGCGCGGCCGAAAGGGCTTCATACGCCATCGCGCCGCAATCGACCGTGACGATGAGCTGCGCACCCTCGCGCGCCAGTTTGACGAGGCCCTCGGCCGAAGGGCCATAGCCTTCGAGCAGGCGGTCCGGGATATAGGGCCGCGCTTGAACGCCAAGGCTGGCGAGGAAGCGGATCAGCAGCGCGGCGCTGGTCGCGCCATCGACGTCGTAGTCGCCATAGACAGCAATCGCCTCGCCTCTCGCGATCGCATCGGCGAGGCGCACGGCAGCTGCATCCATGTCGTTGAAGATCGAAGGGTCGGGCAGGAAATCGCGCAAGGTGGGGCGGCGGTGGCGCTCCAGATCGTGGCGTTCCACACCGCGCGCCAGGAGCAACTGATCAACAAGGCCATCGAGCTGGCCGAGAGCGCCGCCGGCAAGGTCCATATTGCCGCCGCGCCAGCGCCAGGCGAGGCCGGACAGCGAATGGGTGATGGCGGTGACCGGGATCATGCTGAAGGCGCTAACCGATCGCGGCGGCGCGGGGAAGGGCGGGGCAGATGCTGCCCACATTCCGCTGCATATCTGTGCGCCAGATCATCGCATCACCGCAGCGCGATTGACAGAAGGCCTGCGGATATGGTCGCATCTGGCAAAAGGGTAATCCGGTCGCGCCATACGAACAGGCAGAGGGGGGCACAGGCACCACTCTTGCAAAAGGGGTTTGAGCCGATGACCAAGAACAGCATCCGTCTGATCGTTGCCGCAGGGAGCGCGAGTGTCGTGCTCGTCGGCATCGGCGTGGCGCAGACATCCGCACCGATTGCCCGCTATGAGATGCGGGCCGGCACCACCTCCGGCCTGATGGGCGGCATGGCGGGCATGCGTGGCGGAGGGATGGGCGCGGCGATGAGCATGGCTTTCGGCGGCGGCAATCGCAACGCGCCGCAGCACGAGCTGTGGCTCGATCTGGGTTCGAGCCGGGTTCCTGCCGGTGGTCCGCCCAAGGCCGACCACTTCATGCCCGCTGGCGCCAGGCTCGGGCTTTCGGTGCCGCTGAAGACACCGGTGAAGGGACCGGTCGGCCCCGAGGAACCGGTCGAGAAGCGCGACTTCAAACGGCCAAAGGGGCGCATGCTGATCTTCTGGGGCTGCGGCGAGCATGCGCCCGCCGGTCAGCCGGTGGTGATCGACTTCGCGAAGATCGCCGCAGGGCAGATGCCGCCGGGCCTGTGGACGAGCAATGTGCCGATGGAGCGCCGTGTCTCCTATTCGAGCAGCAAGACTTATGGTTCGTGGCCCAACGACGAGGGCAAGACGTCGGTCCGGACCGACAGTTCGCTGATCGGCGCGCACAAGATTGCGGGCAATTACTCGCCCGAGATGAATTTTACCCTGACCAAGGACTTCATGGGCGCGCTCAGAACTTCGAGCGCTCCGCAGCCCAGCGGGGCGACCTTGCTGCGCTGGAACGCGCTGCCCGATGCGACCGGCTATCACGCCTCGCTGATCGGTGGGAAGATGGATAAAGGCAGCGAGATGAGCGACATGGTGTGGTGGTCTTCGAGCGCGACGCGCGAGTTCGGCGGCGGGCTTTCGGACTGGCTCTCGCCTGCGACGGTGGCCAAGCTGGTGGCCAGCAAGACCGTGCTGGCGCCCGCGACGACCACGTGCACTGTCCCTGCCGAGGTCAAGGCAGCCGCACCGCAGTTCCAGATGGTCACGCTCTATGCCTATGGGCCTGAGGAAAGCTTCGTCTATCCCCCGCGCCCGGCCAATCCCAAGACGCCGTGGAAGCCGGAATGGACCGCCGATATCCGCCACCGTTCGATGACCGGGTTCCTGCTCGGCATGCCGGGCATGGACGAGGCCGATGCCGGAAACGGTCGCAACCAAGGCCAGCAATCGCAGCAGCAATGCCAGCCCAAGCCGAAGAAGCGCGGGCTGGGCGGGCTTGGCGGCCTGATCGGCGGCGCGCTGGGCGGCGCGGTGAGTGGTGCTGGCGGCAGCGGAGACGGCTGCTGAACCGGCCATGCTGCTGATCATCTGGCACAGCCGCACCGGCGGCGCCCGCGTGATGGCCGAGGCCGCGCTGCGGGGGGCCGCCGACGAGGGCGATGCGCGTTTGCTTCCCGCCGAGGAGGCTGACCCGGAGCAGCTTCTTGCCGCGCAGGGCTATCTCTTCGTGTGCCCGGAAAACCTCGGCACGATGAGCGGGGCGATGAAGGAATTCTTCGATCGCTGCTATTATCCGATGCTCGGGCAGATCGAGGGCCTGCCCTTTGCGACGGCAATTTCGGCCGGATCGGATGGATCAGGCGCCGAGCGGCAGATCGAGCGGATCGTCACCGGCTGGCGGCTGCGCCGAATCGCCGAAGGGCTCATCGTGAACCTCGAAGCGCAGACACCGGAGGCCATTCTTGCCCCCAAGACGGTGCCTGCGGCGGCGCTGAAAAGATGCTACGATTTGGGACAGTCTTTTGCGGCCGGGTTGGCGATGGGCCTGTTCTAGGGGGCTGGCGCAGCGGATTTATCCGATTCCGTTCCGTTTTGGCTGCACGGGACTCGACGGCTGCATAACATTGGTGTCTCTGCTGATCAGAGTGAGGGAGCTTATCTGGTGGTGATCGAGCGTGCCGCAGGGCGTGAGCCTCTTGCCGCGCTGCTGTTCGGTCGGGATGACCGGCCGACTGCGGACGCTGTGGCCGACCTCGCCGTCGGGCCCGACGGGTTCTCGATCCTCAATGCAAGGCAGGCACCACAAGGGCAGGCGGAACTGCTCCGGGACGGGTTGACCTTCGACCTTGCCGGGCTCGCCCCCGCGCCGAAGAAGGACCTACCGGCTGCGGTGCACCGCGTCGCTTTGTCCAATGATTTCAATTGGGATTCGCTGGAGGCCACATCGTTTCGGGTGGGGCCGCACCTTGCGGGTGCCGAGCATCTCCTGCCGGTGCTGCGGGTCGCGGCAGCCATCCTGCGGCACTTGACCCAGTTGAAGGGTCTGCAGGCGATCGTCTGGCGGCCTGCCCGTATCGTGATGTCGCCGGCATGGTTTGCCGAAGCGGTCGGCGTCTGGCTGGCCGGCGGTCCGTTCCCCGCTCTCGCGCTGACTGCATTGGCGCGCAATCAGAGCGGGATCGAAAGCGAAGGGTTGGGCTTTCTCACGGGCCAGGAATTTACCCTCTATGCGCGGGCTGGCGGGCCGAACCGCGAGGACAGCCGCATCGCGGTGCGCCTCACCGATTGGCTTGTCACGCATGGGCGCGTTGATGCCGCGCGCGAAGTCGTTCTCGCCGGCGTGGGGGCGGTGTGGATCGAGCCGGACGGGGGCAACAGGCTTAACGTGGCGCCGCGTTAGGTAAAGGAAGCTTGCTTGCAGCAATTAAAGCACGCTTGCGAGCGCAGCATTAATGTACCTGCGCAAACATGGGCGCATGGTTCCTGCTGGACAAAAAGCCAGGGGAAGAATCCCCTTCCGCTCGGTGAATGTACCGGGCAAATCCGGCTATTCACCCGGTCTGCAGCGCCATCACCTGCTGCCCCGCGCACTCCTCAATCGCCGGGCGTTCAACCGCATGATCGGTGCGCTCACACCCGATCGCATCGGCTTTCACGACTTTCGCGCCAACGGGCTGCTGCTGCCCGCGACCGAAAGCGGCGCGCAGCGGATCGGCCTGCCGTTACACCGGGGGCCGCACGGAACCTATTCGGAAATGGTTACCGAACGGGTCGGACAGATCGAACTCGGCTGGAGCCGCACGCGCCAGTATGACATCGAACTGGCGAGCATGGAGGCGCTGATGCGGCTCGACCTGCTGCAACGCGCGCTGCGTCGCCGCTTATTGAGCCCGCCCAAAGGCGAGGAAATCGTGCTCAACAAGCACGATCCCGCTCTGGACTACAGCCATCTCGACCGCATGGCCGAGATGCTGTGGGAAGCGACGGAGAGCAGGCTTTAGAGGAAGGGCGCGCTGTCGGCGCTGAGGCCGGCGGCGGCCTCGCGGTACTGCGCAGTGAGCGTGGCGACACGCTCGGCCACGGTCTCGACCTTGTCGACCGCGCCGATGCCCTGGCCCGAACCCCAGATGTCCTTCCACGCCTTGGCTTCGGTGTTGCCGCCCGAGCCGAAGTTCATCGCCGAAGGATCGCTTACGGGCAAGTTATCGGGATCGAGCCCGGCCTTGACGATCGAGCCGCGCAGGTAGTTGCCGTGAACGCCGGTGAAGAGGTTCGAATAGACGATGTCCTGCGCGCGGCTGCTGACGATTTCCTGCTTGTAGCCTTCCGCCGCGCGGGCTTCCGTCGTGGCGATCCAGGCCGAGCCGATATAGGCGAAATCGGCGCCCAGCGCCTGCGCGGCGAGGATCGAGCGGCCGTGGGCGATGGCGCCCGAAAGCGCGATCAGGCCATCGAACCAGGTGCGGATTTCCTGCATCAGCGCGAACGGCGAAAGCGCGCCGGCATGGCCGCCAGCCCCTGCGGCGACGGGGATAAGCCCGTCCGCGCCCTTTTCGATGGCCTTGCGGGCGAAGCGGTCGTTGATCACGTCATGCAGCACGATGCCGCCCCAGCGGTGCGCGGCCTGGTTGATATCTTCCCGCGCGCCCAGCGAGGTGATCAGCATGGGCACCTGCCACTTTTCGCAGAGTGCCATGTCCTCATCGAGGCGGTTGTTGGTCTTGTGGACGATCTGGTTGACCGCGAAGGGTGCGGCCGGGCTTTCCGGATGATCGCGGTTGTGCGCGGCCAGCGTCTCGGTGATTTCATGTAGCCATTCGTCGAGCTGGCTGATCGGGCGCGCATTGAGCGACGGGAAGCTGCCGATGATGCCTGCCTTGCACTGCGCGATGACGAGTTCGGGGCCGGAAATGATGAACAGCGGCGAACCGATGACTGGTAGGCGCAGGTTCTTGAACAGCGGGGGAAGCGGCATCCGTGAAGCTCCGATTTAAGCGGGCGGTTAAACCGAGCTTTAGCAGGAGAAGCGGCGCTGTCAAACGCCAGCGCCGCTCCCTTTATGGCTAGGCGGCCAGCAGGTGCTCGATGCCGTAAGTCCGCGCTGCATTGCCTGCGAAGAGCGCGTGCTTCTCTTCCGCCGAAGCGCCATGGGCGAGGCGCTTGAAAGTGTTCCAGAGCACCGGGTAGGTCGCGCCCCAGCGGTCGACGGGGTAGTTGCTTTCGAACATCCCGCGTTCCGGCCCGAAGGCATCGATGCAGGTCTCGATATAGGGGCGCCACATCGCGGCGAGGGTTTCGGAAGCCGTGCCGGCAGCCGGGCCCTGTTCGGGCATGCCGCAGAAGGCCATGGCGAGGCCACCCAGTTTGACCGAGACATTGGGGCACTTTGCCAGTTCGCGGATGCTCTCGCGCCAGACGTCGAAGCGTTCGTGGAGCTTGCCCTTGTAGCTCGCGGTGCCGAGCGGGGTGCCGCAATGATCGAGCACGATCGGCTGATCGGGGAAGGCGCGGGCGAGGCTGATGACATCGGGCAGCTGCGGTTCGAGCAGCCATGCATCGAAGGTGAGGCCCATCGTGCCAAGGTGCTTGAACCCGGCGCGGAAGGCGTCGCTGGTGTACAGCCCGGCAGGCGCGTGGAATGGCGGGCCGAGCACTTCGGGATCGGCATCCCAGGCCGCGGCATGGCGAATGCCCTTGAAGCGGCCGTTACCCGCAGCGACCAGCGCTTCGAGAACCGGCACAGCGCCGTCGCCCAGCGTCATGTCGGCATGGCCGATGATCGCGGCGCAGGGGCGGTAGCTGCCATAGAGTCCGCTGGCGCCCTGTGCGGCGACGCCGTTGACAAACTCGACCTCGCCCACCGGCTTCATCGCATGCTCGGCCCCGTTCCGGTAGAATGCGCCGCATTCCATGAACACCGTTCCGACGATGTTGTGCCCGCTGTGCGTATCGGCGTGAAGGGTGTCGAAATTGTAGTAAGCCGCCGGAACCAGCGTTTCGACAAAGGGATGCAGCGGAGTCGGGAACGAGGCGACCAGCGGGCGCAGATCCCACAGGTGATGGTGCGGGTCGATGATCGGCAGATCGGGTTCGATGATCTCTTCAGGCATGGCTCTCTCTCGTGGTCGGCCTCTTGGCGGGCGCGCTGGGGGAGTATGCAGCATGGCGGACGAAAGGGAAGGGGGCGACCTCGCCACCCTCGTCATTCCCTCTTACTCATTCGTCATTCCCGCGTTCGGGGATGCCGAAGGGTTGGGGTGGGTGCGCGTGAAGTTGACACAGTTGACACTGTCCAGAGGGAAATAGGCGTTCCCGGAGATTTGGCCTCTATCATACTGATTTTGCGAGATAATGAGCGAAACAATGTCCAGCATGCCGCGAGGAATAACAGACGCGCGCGTCTGTTATTCCGATGGCGGATACACGGTGCCTGTCTTCCGTCCGGCCTTGCGCCGGTGAGGGGCGGGCCGGGTGCGATCCTGGTCGGAACTACGGTTCAAAGAGCGGCGCGGATCATGCCTCAAGTGGGGGTGTGTAGGAAAGAGCCTTGTGGCTCCGGACACCGGGCGCGCGGAAGAGCTTCGGGTATCACCCCTCCGACCCGCCTTCGGCGGGCCACCTCCCCATTTGTGCTGCGCAAAAATGGTGAGGAACTGGGGGCGTTAGCCCGCCGCGTTCGCCGCGCTCAAAATTGCGCGGACGCTGGCGGTGGCGACGTCCTCGTCAATGCCAACGCCCCAGATGACTTTGCCATCGGGGCCAGTGCATTCGACGTAGGCAGCGGCGCGGGCGTCGCTGCCGGCCTGGAGGGCATGCTCGGCGTAGTCGCGCACGTCGATGCTGATGCCGAAGCCGTCCTTGAGGGTGGCGACGACCGAGGAGATCAGGCCATTGCCGCGGCCGGAGACCGAGCGGACTTCGCCATCGACGGCGATCTTGCCGGCGAAGACGCGGGTGCCGTCGGGCGCGCGGGCTTCCTCGTAGTCGACGAGGGTGAAGCGCTGCTCGCCTTCGAGGTGATAGGTCTTCTGGAACACGGCCCAGATATCGCCGGCCTGCAGTTCGCGTCCGACTTCATCGGCGAGGTCCTGCACGTGGCGCGAGAAGTGCGCCTGCATCTTCTTGGGCAGCTTGAGGCCCTGATCCTGTTCGAGCACCCAGGCGAAGCCGCCCTTGCCGGATTGCGAGTTGACGCGGATGACCGCCTCGTAGCTGCGGCCAAGATCGGCGGGGTCGATGGGCAGGTAGGGGACCGCCCACAGTTCATCGTTCTGCGTTTCCCGCGCGGCAAAGCCCTTCTTGATCGCATCCTGGTGGCTGCCGGAGAAGGCGGTGAAGACGAGTTCGCCGCCATAGGGGTGGCGCGGGTGGACGGGGAGTTGGTTGCAGTACTCGACGGTCTGGATGACCTTGTCGATGTCCGAGAAATCGAGGCCAGGATCGATCCCCTGAGTGTACATATTGAGCGCGACGGTGACGAGGCAGCAGTTGCCGGTGCGCTCGCCGTTGCCGAACAGGCAGCCCTCGACGCGGTCCGCACCGGCCATCAGGCCAAGTTCGGCGGCAGCGACGCCGGTGCCGCGATCGTTGTGGGTGTGGAGGCTGATCACTGCGCGGTCGCGGTTCGGCAGGTTGCGGCAGAAGTATTCGATCTGGTCGGCGTAGATATTGGGCGTCGCTGCCTCGACCGTCGCGGGGAGGTTGAGGATGATCGGCTTGTCCGTAGTGGGCTGAAGCACTTCCATCACCGCCTCGCAGCACTCGATGCTGAAATCGAGTTCGGCGGTGGAGAAGGTCTCCGGGCTATATTCGAAGTGCCAGTCCGTCTCAGGGAAACGGGCGGCCTGATCGCGCAGGAACGTCGCGCCGGCGCGGGCGATTTCCTTGATCTCGGCGGGTTCCATGCCGAACACGACCTTGCGCCACAGCGGTGAGACCGCGTTGTAGACGTGGACGATTGCCTGCTTTGCGCCCGCAAGGCTTTCGAACGAAGTCTTGATCAGATCCTCGCGCGATTGCGTCAGCACCTGGATGAAGACGTCATCCGGAATGCGGCCGGAATCGACCAGTCCGCGGATGAAATCATACTCGGTCGCGCCTGCGCTGGGGAAACCGACTTCGATTTCCTTGAGGCCGAGGCTGAGCAGCAGATCGAAGAAGCGCGACTTCTTGTCCGCATCCATCGGATCGATCAGCGACTGGTTGCCATCGCGCATATCGGTGGAGAGCCAGCGCGGGGCCTGCGTGATCGTGCGGCTGGGCCACAGGCGGTTTTCCAGCGGAACCTGCGGGAAGGGGCGGTACTTGACCGAGGGATTCTTCATCATGGACATGGGATGGCTTTCGGATCTGGCAATTGCGACTTCATGACGGGAGACCCTTGGGCGCTGAAGGCGCGCCTATCGGCCGCCTTGCTTCACGCCCAAGGGCGGATAAGTCGCAGGGTAAAGTCCAGAGCGCGGATCATGCGTTTAGCCTATGGTGAAAGGCGCTGCGCTTGTCCAGAATGAATGCAAAAGGAGAGCATGATGTCTGAAGCAGTCGAGCCGTTTGAATACCGCGTTCCGCAGGCGGCGCTGGATGATCTGCATGCGCGGCTCGATATGGCGCGCTGGCCGGAGCGCGAGGCGGTGGACGATTGGACGCAAGGCGTGCCGCTGGCGGCGTTGCAGGATTTCGTGCGCTATTGGCGGCATGAGTATGACTGGCGCAAGTGCGAGAACTGGCTGAACGGGCTGGGGCTCTTCACGACGACCATCGATGGGGTGGCGATCCGGTTTCTGCATGTGAAATCGAAGCATGAGGATGCTGCGCCGCTGATCATGACCCATGGGTGGCCGGGCTCTATCCTCGAGTTTCGCGGCGTGATCGATGCGCTGACCGATCCGGAAGCGCATGGGGGGAAGGCGGCGGATGCTTTTCATCTGGTGATCCCGTGCCTGCCGGGCTTTGGTCTTTCGGGGAAGCCGGAGAAGCACGGCTGGGGCGTCGAGAAGATCGCGAGAGGCTGGGGCGTGCTGATGGCGCGGCTGGGCTATGCGCGGTGGTTTGCGCAAGGGGGCGACTGGGGCTCCATCGTGACGACGCAGATCGGCATTCAGGCCATCGAGGGCTGTGCGGGCATCCACCTCAACATGCCGATTTCGCGGCCGCTGCCGGAAGATATGGCGGACCCTTCGCCGGCGGAGCTCAAGGCGCTGGGCGCGCTGAAGTACTATCAGGATTGGGATTCGGGCTATTCCAAAGAGCAATCCACCCGGCCGCAGACGATCGGCTATTCGCTTGTCGATTCGCCAGTGGGGCTGGCGGGCTGGATCTATGAAAAGATGTGGGCTTGGACCGACCACGACGGCATGCCCGAAAGCGCGCTGAGCCGGGATGCGATGCTCGACAATATCATGCTCTATTGGCTGCCGGCGGCGGGCGCTTCTTCGGCGCGGCTCTATTGGGAGAGCTTTGGCAGCGCGGGCGGCGGGGATATCGCGATGCCCATAGCGGTAAGTGCATTCCCCAAGGAAGTGCTACCGACGCCGCGCAAGTGGATGGAGCGGCACTGCGCCAAGATCGTCCACTGGGGCGAGATGGCCAAGGGCGGGCACTTCGCCGCGTGGGAGCAGCCCGCAGCTTTCGTGGGAGAGCTGCGGACTGCGTTTGCGCTGATGCGGTAGTTTCTAAGCTCTCTCCCTTGAAGGGGAGAGAGCACAGGCAATCAGCCCTTCTTCTCGAAGGCGATGGTGATTTCGAGCTTCACTTCGTCGGCCACCAGCGGGGCGAAGAAGCCGAGGCCGAAATCGCTGCGCTTGATCGTGGATTCGCCGTGGAAGCCGATTGTGGCTGCCTTGTTGAAGAAATTGGTCCCAGCGCCGCTGAACTTCGCGGTGAACGTGGCGGGCTTGGTGACGCCATTGAGTGTGAGGTTGCCCTCGACCGTGGCGCTCAGGCCGTCTGCGCCGGGGATCACCTTGGTCGAGACGAAGACGGCGTCGGCCGCGTTGGCGCCAAAGAAATCGGCCTTGCCGCCATCGGCACCGGGTTTGAGGAGGTGCGCGGTGAGCGCCTGATCTACCGTGACGACCTTCGAGACCGGGATCGTCGCGGTCAGCTTTGCGGCTGCGGGATTGGCGGGATCGAACGTCATCGAACCGCCGAGCTGGCCGAACAAGCCGAAATAATCGTTGAAACCGAGATGGTTGACCCGCCACGCGATCATCGAGTGGGTGGCATCGACGGTGTAGTTACCGGCGGTGACGCGCGACTTGTCGAGCGTGCCCGGGGGCGTGCTGGGCATCTGCGAGAGCGACGGCGCGGCGAGCGCGGCCAGCGCGAGGGGCAGGGCGAGCGTCAGGGTGGTGCGTGCGGCGCGGGGGAAGCGGATCACGGGCGATCTCCGGTGCGAGTGTGCCGGAGTGGCTGCCACAGCAGGATGGCTGATGGCAAGCGCGTCGCGATCAGCCGCAGCGCATGACGGCTATGCGCCCGGTCTCGTCGATGATCACATTGAGCCGATCGGGATTCTGATCGAGCGTGATGGCCTGCCCAGGGGCGATCCAGCGGACGGGATGAGGGCGGGCAACCTGGCCCACGGTGCTGCGCACCTCGGCAATGGCCCGTGCGCCCACAAAACGGGCGGTGAGAGCAAGGCTGCAGGTATCGGGGGCTATGGGTTCTGCCTTCAGGGGCAGGGCTGATGCGGCGCACAGCGGCAGCAATGCGAGCGCCGCCGCGCCAGACCGAAACGTCATTTCTGTGAATTCCCCGATACTTCAAAATTGCCCGATACTTCGAAACTGGAGGTATCGGTTTGGGGGTAAATCCACAATCGCCGGTGGGCGGTTTCCTTATGTCGTTCGTCGAAGGGCGGACCGCACGGGCCCGCCCTTCCGCATTTTCGGATCAGTTCTTGGCCTTGTCGACCAGCTTGTTGGCGCCGATCCACGGCATCATCGCGCGCAGCTGGGCACCGGTCTTCTCGATCGGGTGGGCTGCCGCGGCCTTGCGGGCGGCCTTCAATTCCGGCTGGCCGGCGCGGTTGTCGAGCACGAACGACTTCACGAAGCGGCCCGACTGGATGTCGGCCAGAACGCGCTTCATTTCCGCCTTGGTCTCGTCGGTGATGATGCGCGGACCCGTGGTGATGTCGCCGTATTCGGCGGTGTTCGAGATCGAGTAGCGCATGTTGGCGATGCCGCCTTCATAAAGCAGGTCGACGATCAGCTTGGTTTCGTGCAGGCACTCGAAATAGGCCATTTCGGGGGCGTAGCCGGCTTCGACCAGCGTTTCGAACCCGGCCTGGATGAGGTGGGTGATGCCGCCGCACAGCACGGCCTGCTCGCCGAACAGGTCGGTTTCGCACTCTTCCTTGAAGTTCGTCTCGATGATGCCCGAACGGCCTCCGCCGACACCGCTCGCATAGGCGAGGCCGACATCGTGGGCGTTGCCGGTCGCGTCCTGATGGACGGCGATGAGGCAGGGGACGCCGCCGCCGCGCACGTATTCGCTGCGGACGGTGTGGCCGGGGCCCTTGGGCGCGATCATGATCACGTCGATATCGGCGCGCGGCTCGATCAGGCCGAAGTGGACGTTGAGGCCGTGGGCGAAGGCGAGCGCCGCGCCGGGCTTCATGTTGGCATGAAGGTCTTCGGCGTAGATCGCGGCCTGATGCTCATCGGGTGCGAGGACCATGAGGATATCGGCCCAGGCTGCTGCTTCGGCGTTCGAGAGGACCTTGAAGCCGGCGGCTTCGGCCTTCTTGGCGGTGGCCGAACCGGCACGCAGTGCGATGGCGACGTCCTTGACGCCGCTGTCACGCAGGTTCTGGGCATGGGCGTGGCCCTGCGAGCCGTAGCCGAGGACAGCGATCTTCTTGTCCGTGATGAGGTTCAGATCGCAATCGGCGTCGTAATAGACCTTCATAGTATGCTTCCCTCGCGTCTTGGGCGTCATGCTGAACTTGGTTCAGTATCCATCTTTCCGCCCGCGCTGTGGCCTTCCGTAAGAAGACCGTGCTTGCGGCACGATGGACCCTGAAACAAGTTCAGGGTGACGGGTGTTTGGTGGTTCGGTTGCTGTTGGTTCTCGAATTTCCGTAGTTTCTAAGCCGCCTGCGCGCCGCGGATCATGCCGACGATGCCGGTGCGGCCGACCTCGACGAGGCCGAGCTCCTTCATCAGGCTGACGAAGCTGTCGATCTTCTCGGGCGCGCCGGTCAGTTCGAAGACGAAGCTGCCGGTCGTGGTATCGACGACCTTGGCGCGGAAAACATCGGCGAGGCGCAGCGCCTCGACGCGGTTCTCGCCCTTGCCCGCAACCTTGATGAGCGCGAGCTCGCGCTCGACGTAAGGGCCGACTTCGGTGAGATCGACGACCTTGTGCACGGGCACGAGGCGTTCGAGCTGCGCGCGGATCTGGTCGATCACTTCGGGCGGGCCGTGGGTGACGATGGTGATGCGGCTGACATCATGGCCATCGGTGATGTCTGCCACCGTCAGGCTGTCGATATTGTAGCCGCGCGCGGTGAACAGGCCCGCGATCTTGGCGAGAATACCGGCTTCGTTGTCGACGGTGATGGTGAGGACGTGGCGCTCTGCAGCGGCGATGGTCGTTTCAGCGGTCATGGCTCGGCTCCCCTCAGACCAGCGCCTTGGCGGCGTCGTCCATCGTGCCGGACACGCTGTCACCATACAGGATCATGTCAGTGTGCGCCGCGCCGCTCGGGATCATCGGGTAGCAGTTCACTTCCTTGGCAACGAGGCAATCGACGAAGACCGGGCCGGGATGGTCGATCATCGCCTGGATGCCGGCATCGAGCTCGCTTTCGTCGGTGATGCGGATGCCCTTCCAGCCATAGGCTTCGGCGAGCTTCACGAAATCGGGCAGGCTGTCCGAATAGGAGTTCGAATAGCGGCTTTCGTAGGTCAGTTCCTGCCACTGGCGGACCATGCCCATCCATTCGTTGTTGAGCACGAAGACCTTGACCGGCAGGCGATACTGCGTGGCGGTGCCGAGCTCCTGGATGTTCATCTGGATCGAGGCATCGCCCGCGATGTCGATCACGAGCGCATCGGGGAAGCCGACTTGCGCGCCGATCGCGGCGGGCAGGCCATAGCCCATCGTGCCGAGGCCGCCCGAAGTGAGCCACTTGTTGGGGCCGGAGAAGTGGAAATACTGCGCCGCCCACATCTGGTGCTGGCCGACTTCGGTGGTGATGACCGGATCGTGCCTGCGCGTCAGCTCGTAGAGCCGCTCGACCGCATATTGCGGCATGATCGCCTCGCTCCGGTGCGGATAGGCGAGGGACTTGCGCGCGCGCCAGCCATCGATGCGGGTAAACCATTCGGTGAGGTCCGCCGCTTCGTGGCGAGCTTCGTGCCACGCGCCAAGAAGCTGCTTCAGCACCTTCGCGCAATCGCCGACAATGGGAAGATCGGCGCGCACCGTCTTGTTGATCGAGGCGCGGTCGATATCGATGTGGATGCGCTTGGAATTCGGCGAGAAGGCATCGAGCCGACCGGTGACGCGGTCGTCAAAGCGGGCGCCGATAGCGACGATGAGGTCGGCGCGGTTCATCGCCATGTTGGCTTCATAAGTGCCATGCATGCCGAGCATGCCGAGCCAGGCGGGATGTTCTGCCGGGAAGGCGCCAAGGCCCATGAGCGTGGAGGTGACGGGCGCGCCGGTGAGGGCCTGCAGCTCGCGCAGCAGGGCGGCCGCCTCGGGCCCTGAATTGATCACGCCGCCGCCAGTGTAGAAGATCGGCGCCTGCGCGGCGGCGATCATCTGCACGGCCTGGGCGATATCCTCGCGGGCGGCTTCCAGTTGCGGGGTGTAGCGCGTGCGTTCGCGCAGCGGCTTGCCCGTCCACGGTGCGAGGCCGATCTGGACGTCCTTGGGGATATCGATCACGACCGGGCCGGGGCGGCCCTGCGTGGCGATGCGGAAGGCTTCGGCGACGACTTCGCCAAGCTCGGCCGGGTCCTTCACCAGATAGTTGTGCTTGGTGCAGTGGCGCGTGATGCCGACGGTATCGCATTCCTGGAACGCATCAGACCCGATCAGCGCGGTAGGCACCTGGCCGGTGATGACGACAAGCGGGATCGAATCCATGAAAGCATCGGCAATGCCGGTGACCGCGTTGGTAGCGCCGGGGCCGGAAGTGACGAGCACGACGCCGGGCTTGCCGGTAGCGCGGGCATAGCCTTCCGCGGCATGGGCGGCGCCTGCTTCGTGGCGGACGAGAATGTGGCGAATGCGCTCTTCACCGAACAGGGCATCGTAAATCGGCAGCACCGCACCGCCGGGATAGCCGAACACGCATTCGACTCCCTGTGCAACCAGGCTTTCGACAAGAATCTCTGCGCCGCTGCGCTCGTTCTTCACGCTCAATTCCCTTCCCGGCCCGGTGTTCCCTACTGGGTCTTGCCCCGGATGCCGCTGCGAACCGGCGCGTTAGCCGTGCTGCCGCGCCGTTCAAACCAAAATCTGCCGGATCAAGGGCCGAATCCCACGAAAACCCGGAAAAAATGCGGCCCGGAGCAGAGGCAGACTGCACCGGGCCAAGCATGCCGCGGGTGGGACTGGAGGTCTTACCCGGCGGTGAGTGTGGGGTATACGACATAAAATGCCGCGTCAATCGCTAATCGCGTAATAATGCTTCAATCAAGGTGCCTGATGGGGAATTTTGCAACGTGATGCGCGGCCACGCGGGGGGTGGTTGATGCCTCAGCCAGGTGTATTGCCGCTTGGCATAGCGGCGCGTGGCCTGGCTTCCTGCCGCGATGGCCTCGGCTTCGGAGCACGCGCCGGCAAGAAAATCAGTGACTTCCGGCACGCCGATGGCGCGCATCACGGGGAGGGCGGGATCAAGATTGCGGGCCAGCAACGCCTCGACTTCGGCGAGCGCGCCGCCGCGCCACATCTGCGCGAAGCGGCGGTCGCAGCGTTCATAGAGCCATGTGCGATCGGGCATCAGGATCAGCGGGCGCAGCGCTACGGCGTGGCCGATGCCACCGGTACGCTCGGCTTGCCATGCCGCAAGAGGGCGACCGGTGGAGCGCACGACTTCGAGCGCGCGGGCTACGCGCGCGCTGTCGGCCGGGGCGAGCGCGGCGGCGCGCTCCGGGTCTTCGCGGGTGAGGGCGGCATAGGCTTGCTCCACCGGCAAGGCGCGCACGGCGGCGCGCACCTCGGGATCGATGGCGGGCACGGGGGCGATGCCATCGAGCAGGGTGCGGATGTAAAGTCCGGTGCCGCCGACGAGGATGGGGAGCGCACCTTGCCCGTGCGCGGCGGCGATTTCGGTGCGGGCAGCGGCGGCCCAATCGGCGGCGGTACAGGCCTCGGCCCCGTCCCACGCGCCGAACAGGCGGTGGGGGACGCCGCGCATCTCGTCTGCCGTGGGGCGGGCGCTTAAGACGGTGAGGTCGGCGTAGACTTGCGCGCTATCGGCATTGATGACCACGGCCTTGCCTGTGGCGGCAAGCGCGGTGCGCACGGCGAGATCGCTCTTGCCGCTGGCCGTCGGCCCTGCAATGAGCGCGAGCGGCGGCAGGCTGGCCGCGCTTGAAGGGGAATGATCGGTGCTCATCGCACGGCTGATAGCAGAGCCCGAGACGCTTGGTGACACCTTAGGTGATCGGCTTGCGCTCGCCATGGAGCAGATCGAGGACGCGGGCTGGGAAGTGGCCGGCGCGGGCATGCTCGCGGAAGTCGAGGACGTGCTCGAGATGGAGCTGATCGAGGAAGCGGAAGCGCCCGATGTCGGCGCAGTTCGGCGCATTCTGGACCAGTGCTTCCCGAGCACTGACCTCCTGCTTTCGCGCGAAGCCATCGAAGTGCCGCGGCTGTTTGTCTCGGACATGGATTCGACCATGATCGGGCAGGAATGCATTGATGAACTGGCGGATTTTGCAGGGCTGAAGGAACGGATCGCGGCGATCACAGAGCGGGCGATGCGGGGCGAGCTCGATTTCGAGGCGGCGCTGCGTGAACGCGTGGGGCTGCTGAAGGACCTTTCCGAAAGCGCGATTGCGCAGTGCCTTGAACAGCGCATCCGCCCGATGGACGGTGCGCGCACGCTGGTTGCGACCTTGAAGGCGCTGGGCGCGCGGACGGTGCTGGTGACCGGCGGTTTCCACGCCTTTGCCGATCCGGTGGCGGAGCAACTGGGCTTCGAGCATGTCGTGGCGAACCGGCTGGGCGTGCACGGCGGCAAGCTGACGGGCGACGTGGTCGGCGGGATCGTCGACAGTTCGGTCAAGCGCAAGGTGCTGTTGGATGAGGCAGCGCTGTTGGGCGAGGGCGCGGGTTCGCTGGCGACCGGCGACGGCGCGAACGACATTCCGATGCTGGAGGCGGCGACCCATGGCATCGCCTATCGCGCCAAGCCCAAGGCGCGCGCGGCAGCGGATGGGTGGATCGAGCGGGGCGATCTGACCGCGATCCTTTCGCTTTATGGCATTGCGCGGGAGAACTGGGTGGTGTCTTGACGCGATATTAACACTGGTGTTAGTAGTGCCGCAGAACCTGATTCTGCGGAGGCCTGCGTGAACGCTCTGACTGCCCGTTTCGAAGCTGATACCTCACGCGATTTCCTGCAGCTGCCGCTGTTCGACGAGCGGCGGCCGCAGCTGCGTCTGCGGCCAGCCAAGGCGCTGCACCATTTCCGCGAACTGCTGAAGGACAAGGAAAACACCGAGGAGGTGTTCTACATCTTCGAGGCGCTGCCGTGGCGCGATCTGCGCAAGTCCGGCGAGCGGTTCCTGACTTCGGAGCGCGGCATGGATATCCGGGTGAAGGAACCCGATCTGCCGACGATCCTCGATGATCACGCGGCGCTGCGGCGGATGCCGGAGGGCTCGCTTGCGCATGCCTATTGCGACTTCATGGAGAAGGAAGGGCTCACCGCGGCGGGCCTCGTCGAGGAGTTCCAGCGCTTCGCCAAGGACAAGCCCAAGTATAACGACCAGTTCCAGTGGTACATGAACCGCATGCGAGATGTGCATGATATGCTTCATGTTCTCACCGGCTATGGCCGCGATGCGCTGGGCGAGGCCTGCGTGCTGGCATTCACCTACAGCCAGCAGCCTTCGCCGGCGCACCTGTTCATTGGCTATATGGCTGGGCTCAACATCGGCAAGCAGGTCAAGAGCAGCGCCCCGGTGCTGCGTGCGATCCGCGAGGCGCAAGGGCTGGGCAAGGCTTGCCCGCGTCTGGTCGAGCAATCAATCACCGAACTCTTGCCGCTGCCGCTGCAGGAAGTGCGCCGCCGCCTGAACATCACGCCCGCGATGCATTATCGTGCGGCGCATGCGGTGTGGCAGTCGATGGGGGTCGATCCCTACGACCTGCTGGGCAAGAAGGCGGCGTAAAGAACCCCTCCGCCTTCGCTCCGCTCAGGCACCTCCCCATTTGGGCTTAGCCAAAATGGAGAGGAAGATAGAAGCGCTGCCTGCCTGATCCTCTCCATTTTCCCGCAGGGCAAATGGGGAGGTGGCCTGCCGCAGGCAGGTCGGAGGGGTTCTTTACCCCTCCATCCAATCCTTGAAAAACGCCTCGTTGGCCTCACGCAGCGCCGCGATTTCCACCGCAAACCCCGGGCCGCTGACGGCGGTGCCGCCGGTGGTGCCGATGCGGGTCATCGGGATGCCGGCGGCCTGAATTGTCTCGGCCACCGCGCTCGTCACGATATAGCGGCCCTGATCCTCACCGAAGGCGGTGAAGTGATCGCCGATTTCCTCGAGCATGCAGCCGATACCGCTGGCGAGCGCCATTTCCGCAAGGGCTACCAGCAGGCCGCCGTCTGAAACGTCATGAACTGCGCTGACCTTTCCGGCGGCGATCAGGCTGCGCACGAATTCGCCGTGGGCGCGTTCGGCGGCGAGATCGACCGGCGGGGGCGGGCCGTCCTCGAGGCCGTGGATTTCGCGCAGCCAGAGTGACTGGCCGAGGTGGCCCCCCAAAGTCCCTTCATCGCTGTGGCCGATCACGAAGATGGCCTCGCCGTCCGCCTTGAACGCGATCTTCGCCATGGTTTCATGGTTTTCCATGAGGCCGACGCCGCCGATCGCTGGGGTGGGGAGGATGGCGGAGCCGCCACCGGTCGCCTTGCTCTCGTTGTAGAGCGAGACGTTGCCGCTCACGATCGGATAGTCGAGCGCGCGGCAGGCTTCGCCCATGCCGCGCAGGGCTTCGACGATCTGGGCCATGATTTCGGGGCGCTGGGGGTTGGCGAAGTTCAGGCAATTGGTGATAGCCAAAGGCTTGGCGCCGACCGCCGAGATATTGCGGTAGGTTTCGGCCACAGCCTGCTTGCCGCCTTCGTATGGGTCGGCAAAGCAATAGCGCGGGGTGCAGTCGGTGCTCATCGCGAGCGCCTTCTGCGTGCCGTGGATGCGCACGACGGCGGCGTCACCGCCCGACTTCTGCAGCGTGTCCGCGCCGACTTGCGAATCATACTGCTCCCAGATCCAGCGGCGGCTGGCGAGATCGGCGCTGCCGATAAGCTTGAGGAGGTCCGCGCCCAGGTCCGCGCTTGCGGGCACGTTCCCGAGCGGCTTCACCCCGGCCCATGCCTTGTAGTCCGCAAGGCTCAGCGCCGGACGATCATAGAGCGGGGCATCTTCGGCAAGGGGTCCGAGCGGGATGTTGCACACCGTCTCGCCCTGGAAGGTGAGGACCATGTGCCCGGTATCGGTCACTTCGCCGATGACCGCGAAATCGAGTTCCCACTTCTTGAAGATCGCCTCGGCCATGGCTTCCTTGCCGGGCTTCAGCACCATGAGCATGCGCTCCTGGCTTTCCGAGAGCATCATCTCGTAGGGCGTCATGCCCTCTTCGCGGCACGGCACTTTGTCCATGTCGAGCACGATGCCAGCCTTGCCGTTGGTCGCCATTTCGACCGACGAGGAGGTAAGGCCAGCCGCGCCCATGTCCTGGATCGCGACGATGGCGTCGGTCGCCATGAGTTCGAGGCACGCTTCGATAAGGAGCTTTTCGGTGAAGGGATCGCCGACTTGCACGGTGGGACGCTTGGCTTCCGAATCCTCGCCGAAATCGGCGCTGGCCATGGTTGCGCCGTGGATGCCGTCGCGCCCGGTCTTGGAGCCGACGTAGACGATCGGATTGCCGATGCCGGTGGCGGCGGAATAGAAGATCTTGTCCTGATCGGCGACGCCCACAGTCATCGCGTTGACGAGGATGTTGCCGTCATAGGCAGGGTGGAAGTTGGTCTCGCCGCCAACGGTCGGCACGCCGACGCAGTTGCCATATCCGCCGATGCCCGCGACGACGCCCTGCACGAGGTGCTTCATCTTGGGGTGATCGGGCCGGCCGAAACGCAGCGCGTTCATGTTGGCGACCGGGCGCGCGCCCATGGTGAACACATCGCGCAGGATGCCGCCCACGCCCGTCGCTGCGCCTTGGTAAGGCTCGATGTAGGAGGGGTGGTTGTGGCTCTCCATCTTGAAGATGGCGGCGAGCTTGGTGCCGTCCGGCCCGTCGCCGATATCGATCACGCCCGCGTTCTCGCCGGGCCCGCAGATGACCCAAGGTGCTTCGGTCGGCAGCTTCTTCAAGTGGATGCGGCTCGATTTGTAGGAGCAGTGCTCCGACCACATCACCGAGAAGATGCCGAGCTCGACGAGGTTCGGCTCGCGCCCCAGCGCGTGAAGCACGCGGGCGTATTCTTCCTCGGACAGCCCGTGGGCGGCGACGGTTTCTGCGGTGATCTCGGCCATGCGGGGGGCTTTAGCGACGGAGCGCGGCCAAGGCGAGTCTCAAGAGAAGCGGTTTTGCCGGGTTGATTGCAGCCAAACGCCAAGCGCCGAAATCAGAACGTAGGCAAACAGCGCGGTCAGCGGCAGGCTGGCATCGACCACAGTCGTGCGAGCGCCGAACCAGTCGATCGATTGAACCAGCGCGAGCACCACGGCCAGCACGCCCAGCGCCCATCGGGCGCGCGGCGAAACAGGCCGCGTGCGCCAGACATAGAACGCCAGCGCGCCGTAGATGAGAGCGAGTTCCAGCGGCTTTTCGACCAGCGGCAGGTCCCACAGTCCCAACCCGAGCAGGGGCGGCGATCCCGCCAGCGTGAGATCGGGCCGATGGACGAGAAGATCGAGCAGCCAGTGCGAGAGCACTGCGGCGGCGGCGAGCAGAGCGGCGGCGGCGCTGCGCCAGATCAGCCAGACCAGTGCCGCAAAGCCTGCCGCCCATACGCCGGTGCCGAACAGGCTGTGCGTATAGGGCATGTCGTAGAGATCGAGCCAGTTGCTGGCGGTGATCCCCGGCACCATGCGGAAATGCTCGATGCCGAGAAGGGCGAAGGTGAAGAAGCCGAAATCGATGAGCTGGGTGCCGACCATCAGCACACCGAGCGGCGGAGCCTTGCGCGCCGTGGCGGCGATGAAGGCGGGGGCAAAATGGCCGACGAACATGGGGCCTCAGCCGGCGAAAGCGCGTGCGGCCCAAGTGGCGGCAACTGCGGCGGTCATGGTGGCGAAGGCGCCCCAGCAGACATCAATTGCGGTCACGTAACTTGGCCAGCGGGCGAGCGTGGCCTGATTGGTGAAATCGTATGTCGCGTAGCACAGCGCGCCGAGCAGGGCGCCGTTGAGCGCTGCGGCGCCAAGGCCCCCTGCTATGCCGGGACGGATCGCGAACCAGACCATGCCGCCAAGGTAAACGAGGTAGAAAATGCCCGCTGGCGCAAGGCGGAAGGTGGGGGCGAGCAGGTCTCCGAGTGCCGGCCGGTAGAGGTTTGGCCCGGCCCAGCCGAGCCACAGCGCATCGAGCGCCCCGAACACGAGGGCCGCCACGACATAGGCGATTACGAGTTGCATCCACGGTCTCCCTGCCTCGAAGCTTGACCGGCTGCGGCTCGCCCGTCAATGCTGGCACGCGATGGTAGACCAACCCGACATCGGCTCGCTGAGTTTCGAGGAAGCCCTGAAAGCGCTGGAGGATATCGTCCGCCGGCTGGAAAGCGGCGAGGCGCCGCTCGACGAATCAATCGACCTCTACGCGCGGGGGGATGCGCTGCGCGCGCATTGCCAGAAGCGCCTGGATGCGGCGCAGGCGCGGATCGAGGCGATTGTCACGGACGGGCAGGGACGCGCTGCGGGCATCAAGCCGTTTGATGAAGGAAACGCCGGGGCATGACCGCGATGGAACGGACGGGGCCCTGGCAGGACCTGCTGCGCCCGGCGCTGGTGCGCATCGCCGAGGATATCGACAGCAGCTTCGATGCGCTGCTGCCGCTGGCGAACGACCCGCGCGATAGGCTGATCGAGGCGATGCGCTATGCCGCGATCGGCGGCGGCAAGCGGCTGCGCCCGCTGCTGGTGCTGGCCACCGCCAGCCTGTTTGGCGCGGACCGCTCCATGGCGATCCGGGTGGGCACCGCGATCGAGGCAATCCACGTCTATTCGCTGATCCACGATGATCTGCCGTGCATGGATGACGACGCGCTGCGCCACGGCAAGCCGACGCTGCATGTCGCCTTCGATGAGGCGACGGCAGTGCTGGCGGGAGACGCGCTGCACGACTTTGCCTTCGAGGTGCTGTCTGATCCCAACCTGTCGGGCGATCCGTTCGTGCGGATCGAACTGGTGCGCACGCTGGCGCTCGCCAGCGGCATGAACGGCATGGCCGGCGGGCAGATGATGGATATCGCCGCCGAGACCGCTTCGTTCGATCTGCCGACGGTGACCCGGCTCCAGCAATTGAAGACCGGCGCGCTGCTGAGCGCGGCGGTGGAAATGGGCGCTATCATCGGGCGCATTCCGGCCGAGGGGCGCTCGCACTTGCGCGGCTATGCCCGCGATATCGGGCTTGCCTTCCAGATCGCCGACGATCTGCTCGATGCCGAGGGCGACGAGGAAGCGGCGGGCAAGGCGCTGCGCAAGGACGAGCAGGCGGGCAAGGAGACCTTCCTTTCGCTGCTCGGGCCGGAGCGGGCGCGCGAGCAGGCGCATATGCTGGTCGAGCAGGCGGTGCAGTTTCTGTCCTCCTATGGGGAGGAAGCGGACCTGCTGCGTGCGCTGGCATGGTTCATTGTCGAAAGGGATCGGTAGAAATGGGAGAGGCGGGAAGCAGGATCGGGGTATACCCCGGCACGTTCGACCCGATCACGCTGGGGCATCTCGATATCATTCGCCGGGGGGCAAAGCTGGTCGACAAGCTGATCATCGGCGTGACGACCAATCCTTCGAAGAACCCGATGTTCACGCCCGAGGAGCGCATGGCCATGGTCACGCGTGAAGTGGCGGCGCAGGGGATCGAAAACGTCTCGGTCATGGGCTTCAACGCGCTGCTGATGAAGTTTGCCGAGAAGCAGGGCGCAAGCGTGATCGTGCGCGGGCTGCGCGCGGTGGCGGACTTCGAGTACGAATACCAGATGGCCGGCATGAACCAGCAGCTCAACGACGGCATCGAGACGGTGTTCCTGATGGCCGACGTCAGCCTGCAGCCGATCGCTTCCAAGCTGGTCAAGGAAATCGCGCTGTTTGGCGGCGACATTCACCGGTTCGTTACGCCGACAGTGCGTGATGAAGTGGTGGAGCGGGTGGAACGCCAGGGGAGGCTTGGCGACTACTGAACGCGGCCCGGTGAACGCGGCCCGGTGAACGCCGGGCCGGGGGCGATTTGTTCATTGCGGCGTCATCGCCGGGGGGCTATCCGGCGCACATCGGCAGATCTGATCGGCCAGAGTGATTAGGAATTGGGTTTGATGGCATCGCGTTTGTTCACCAGGATCACGCTCGGGCTCGCGCTCGGCGCGGCGCTCATCGCCCCGATTTCGCCGGCCATGGCCCAGCGCCCGCCGGAGAAGGAAGCGATCAAGCCGATCAAGATCGATCCGATCCAGCATGCGCAGACGATCATGTATGCCGTCGATGCCGATATCTCGCATGATCCCGACAACGTGCTGCTGCTCGATCTTTCGAACGGCGGGCGCGTGGCGATCCGGCTCATGCCGGAATGGGCGCCCCACCATGTCGAGCGGATCAAGACGCTGACCAAGGAAGGCTTCTACAACGGGGTGATCTTCCACCGCGTGATCGAGGGCTTCATGGCGCAGACCGGCGATCCCACTGGCACCGGGCAGGGCGGTTCGAAGCTGCCGGACCTCAGTGCCGAATTCAACGATATCCCGCACTTGCGCGGCACCGTTTCGATGGCGCGCACGGAAGAGCCGAATTCGGCTAACAGCCAGTTCTTCATCGTGTTCTATCCGCGCTTCGCGCTTGACCACAAATATACCAACTTCGGGCGGGTGATCGCGGGGATGGATATCGTCGATTCCATCGTGCGCGGCGAGCCGCCGAAGAATCCGACCAAGATCGTGCAGGCAAGCTTGGCGTCCGAGGGCAAGGCCCCGCCGCCGCCGCCCGCGCCGGCTGCGCCCGCAGCGTTTACCGCAGACATGCTGAGCAATTCCCAGTCCAACTGAGGGTTGCTGGCGCGGCTTGGCGCGAGGGTTTGTCATTTAGTTTGTCCGCACGCCCGCTGAGCTTGTCGAAGCAACGCAGCGGCGCTAGCAGCCATACCCATGCGTGTAGACCTGTTTGATTTCGAGCTTCCGCCCGAGCGCATTGCGTTGCGCCCCGCCTCTCCGCGCGATTCGGCCAAGCTGCTTGGCGTGGGGGCGCAAGGGCCGTTCACCGATGCCGCGGTGCGCGATCTGCCTACATTGCTGCGCGCGGGCGATGTTCTGGTATTCAACGATACGCGGGTGATCCCGGCGCAGCTGGACGGCGAAGTCGGCAATGCCCGGATCGGCGCGACCTTGCACAAGCGGATGGACCTGCGCCGCTGGCAGGCCTTCGTGCGCAACGGGCGGCGGCTGAAGCCGGGCGTGGTGGTCACGTTCGGCGCGGGCGTGACGGGAACCGCCGAGGAGCGCCATGCCGACGGCAGCTGGACGCTGGCGTTCGGCGGCGAGGAGCCGGTCGAGGTGCTGCTTGAGCGGGCGGGCACGATGCCGCTGCCGCCCTATATCGCGGGCAAGCGCGCGGTCGATGAGCGCGACCGCGAGGATTACCAGACGATGTTCGCAGCAGAAGACGGCGCAGTGGCCGCGCCGACCGCCGCGCTGCACTTCACGCCCGAACTGATGGCCGCGCTCGCCCAGGCGGGCGTGCTGCATGAGACGCTGACCCTGCACGTGGGGGCGGGCACGTTCCTGCCGGTCAAGGCCGACGATACCGACGACCACGCGATGCACGCCGAATGGGGCCGGATCGAACCCGAAACGGCGGCGCGGCTCAATGCTGCCCGCGCCGCCGGAGGACGCATCATCGCGGTAGGCACCACCAGCTTGCGCCTGCTGGAAAGCGCGGCGGATGAAGCCCGCGTGATCCACCCCTTTGCGGGCGATACCAGCATCTTCATCACGCCGGGCTACCGCTTCCGCGCGATCGATGGGCTGATGACCAACTTCCACCTGCCCAAATCGACGCTGATGATGCTGGTCAGCGCGCTGATGGGGCTGGAGCGGATGCAGGCGGCCTATGCCTATGCCATCGCCAATGATTACCGCTTCTATAGCTACGGCGATTCCAGCCTGCTGATCCCAGCGGGCTGACTAGAAGGGTTGTTCTAACCCCCTTGATGCCCCGGGGCCCGAGCCAAGCCACGCGACGATCGGGGGTAATAAATGGGCGCTGAAGCCCATAGCGCCCGTGTCAATTTGGACTACCGTCCCCAGATGCTTGCCGATCATCTGGGTGCCTTTCGAAATTGGGTCCCACTTATTGTTGATGTTGAAGAACTGCTTTGGATTGCTGATTGATACCCCCATCTGGGAAACCGTCGGACCATTGATCGCCACACCCTGAAGACCCATTTTTGCCGCGATGATCTGAGCAAGGCCACCACCCAGAGAATGACCGACCAGCATGACTCGACTGTTTGGCCCGGCAAAATACTGTGCTTGACGTGTAAACTCTATTGCCCCCGCAACTTGGTCTAGCAGTCTTTGTCTTGCTGCGAGCAAAAGAATGCCAAGGAGTTTTGATTGTGTGCCCAAAACTGCTGTCAAACCCATTCCGGCAAAACCTATATCAGCAAACTTATCGCCGGAATCTGTAAGCTCCGATTCATCGGTGTCGGTGCCGGCAAAAGCAACGATCACATCCTGTTTTCCGCTACTTGCCACCGTATACCGTGCTGCCTTGAAACCGCTCGGCAACTGACCAAAGTACACGCGTGTATATGTCGGAACTAACGGGTCATTGGCATAGTATGCTGCGTCTGCCATTCGAGCGAAATCCAGATACGTCGGTCCCGGCATACATCCTGCTCCCACATCATTCCCATTTGGACGAGAAGTGAAAGGGATTTAAGTATAGTCTGCTTCCTAGCTTGACAAGTGCTTGCCTTGCTAGCGGTTATAGTCTGCTGGCGATCTGCCGCTTCTGGTCGAGAACATACTTAAGTTGCTGGAAATGCACTATTTGCAATTACAGCTTTGGGGTGAAACTTGGGAAACTGACGGAATCAGCCTAGGCCGCGACCATCTCTGCCACGGCATCGAGCACGGTGAGGCGCTGCTTCTTGAGGTCTTCGAGGTGATGGTCGGAGGTCGGCTCGATCCCGGTTTCGGCGCGGTGGATCGCCTTGTCGAGCTGGTAGTAGGCATCGCTGAGCTTCTGGAAATGCGCGTAGCCGAGCTTTAGTGCGTGGAGCTTTGCGGCGGCATCCGGAAATGCGGCGGCAAGATCGTGGGCGGAATGGCTCATGGGTGGTCTCCTCGTTGGGGTCTGGGAGGAGCCTAGCAGGACGGGAGGGGCGGCGAATTGCGGCCGGTCAATTCGCGAACCAGCTCCACACCAGTTTGCCGGTCAGCGCCAAGCTGGCGGTGACGAGCAGCGGGCGGATCAGCGCCGCGCCGTAGCGGGTGGCAAGCCGCGTGCCGATCATGGCGCCCACCATCGAGCCTGCGCCCATGCAGATACCGAGCAGCCAGATGACCTGCCCGCCCAGCGCAAAGACCACGAGGCTGGCGACATTGCTGGCGAGGTTGAGCAGCTTGGTGAGGCCCGTGGCGCGGGTGAGGCCGAGGCCGCGCAAGGCCACCAGCGTGGCGGCGAAGAACTGGCCGGTGCCGGGGCCGAAGAAGCCATCGTAGAAGCCGATGCTGCCAGCGACGGGGAGATAGGCCCCTTCGGAGAGGCGCGGCTTGCCCGGTGCATCGCCCATACGGGGGGAGAGCAGGGTGTAGAGCGCAGCGCCCATCAGCAGCAGGGGTACGACGAGGCGCAGGACTTTGGCATCGAAGTGCTGGATGACGAGCGCGCCTGCGCCTGCGCCGAGGAAAGCGGCGATCGTGGCAGGCAGATTGGGGCGCAGCTTGAACAGCCCGGCGCGGTGATAGCGCGTGGTGGCCACAGTAGCGCCCATGGCAGACTGCAGCTTGTTGGTGCCGAGCATGAGGTGCGGCGGCAGCCCGGCGTAGATCAGCGCCGGAAGCGTCAGAAGCCCGCCGCCTCCCGCAATGGCATCGATGCAACCCGTCAGCACGGCAAGGGCGGTCAGCGCGGGATAGAGCCAGGGGGCGAGGACGAAAGCTTCGTGCATTTGCGCCCCATGGCGTTTGTGCGTAAGGCGCACAACCTCTCCCGCACCCGAGAACTTGCGCAATGACCCGCTTTTCCTTCGCCGTCCACGCCACCGATGGCCGTGCCCGCACCGGCGCGATCACGATGCAGCGCGGCACGATCCGCACGCCCGCGTTCATGCCGGTGGGAACGGCGGGCACGGTCAAGGCGATGAAGGTGGAGGATGTCGCGGCGACGGGTGCCGACATCATCCTCGGCAACACCTACCACCTGATGCTGCGGCCCGGCGCGGAGCGGATGGCGCGGCTGGGCGGGCTGCACAATTTCATGCGGTGGGACAAGCCGATCCTGACCGACAGCGGCGGCTATCAGGTGATGAGCCTTTCCGACTTGCGCAAGATCACCGAGGAAGGCGTGACCTTCGCAAGCCATATCGACGGTTCGCGGCACAACCTTACGCCGGAGCGCAGCATGGAGATTCAGCGGCTGCTGGGTAGCGACATCGTGATGGCTTTCGATGAGTGCCCCAAGATCGACCAGCCGCGCGACGTGATCGCACGCAGCATGGACATGTCGATGCGCTGGGCAAAGCGCAGCCGCGACGGCTTCGATGCGGGCGGCGCGCATGCTGAACGCGCGGCGCTGTTCGGCATCCAGCAGGGCGGGCTCGACAAGGAGCTGCGTGCGGCGAGCGCCGGGGCGCTGCGGGATATCGGCTTCGATGGCTATGCCATCGGCGGGCTGGCGGTGGGCGAGGGGCAGGAGGCGATGTTTGCCACGCTCGATTTCGCGCCGGGCCAGCTGCCGGAGGATCGTCCGCGCTACCTCATGGGCGTTGGCAAGCCCGATGACCTTGTCGGCGCGGTGGAGCGCGGGGTCGACATGTTCGACTGCGTGCTGCCGACGCGTTCGGGCCGCAACGGGCAGGGCTTCACCTGGGACGGGCCGCTCAACATGCGCAACGCGAAGCACGCCGAGGATATGGGGCCGCTCGATCCGGAGTGCACATGCCCGGTGTGCGCCAAGTATAGCCGGGCCTACCTGCACCACCTCCACAAGGCGGGCGAGATGCTGGGCGCGATGCTGCTGACCGAGCACAACCTCTCGTTCTACCAGCAACTGATGGCCGCGATGCGCGGCGCGATTGCCGAGGGGCGGTTTGCGGCCTTTGCGGCGGGGTTCCGGGCAAGATATCTGGCGAAGCGCTGAATTCAGGTCAGGTTGACACAGTTGACACGGTCCTGAGGGGAAACTCCGACCCCTCTTTTCGCACGCAAACGGCACCAGCGTTGACAGCGCGGCGAGCGGGTTTCTTCACGGTTTCACAGAGCAAGGCTGCACCCTAACGGGCCGGGCTTGTGTAGGACAGCGCCTTGCGTTGCCCAGCGTTCGCGCGGGTTCCATATCGGCGCTGTTCGCGCTTGCATGGCGGCAGTCTTGCGATGAGGATGCGATGGCTTTTCCGGGGGAGGCCAAGCTTGCGCATTGCGTTGTGGATGATGGGATTGAGCGCCGCGAGCCTGTCCGGCGCGGGCAGCGCGCTGGCTCAGGCGGACGAGGGCGCCATGATCGCGGCGAAGTTTGGCGCGCTTGAATCCGTGCGGCAGATCAGCCTTTCGACCGATGGCTCCAAGATTGCCTACGTCGCGCCGCAAGGTGATGGCGGGGCACGGCTTATGGTCGTCGATCTTGCGGGAGACGGCGTGCCCAAGGCGGTGCTGGCTCAGCGGCCCGGGCCGGAGACGCTGCGGTCTTGCAGCTGGGCCACGGCGACGCGGCTCGTCTGCCGCAATACCACCGTCTATGACTACGGCGGTTATCTGCTTCCGATCAGCCGCCTCTTCGCGCTCGACAGTGATGGCGGGAATGTCCAGCGCGTTTCGGCCGGGACCGGCAGCGATACGCTGGGCTCGGTGGCGCTGACGGGCGGATCGGTGATCGACTGGGCCGCTGTGCCTGGCAAGCCGGGTCGCATCCTCGTGACGCGCTTCTTCGTGCCGCAGCAGGCCTCGCAAGTCGGCATCAAGCGCGATGTGACGGGCTTCGGGGTCGAGGAAGTCGACGTCACCAGCCTCTCGCGCCATACCGTCGAGCGGCCTGTTGCCGAGGCCAGCGAGTATATCAGCGACGGCCATGGCAATGTGCGCATCATGGGCGTGCAGCCCATCGACGGGAATGGCGATCGGCGCGGACAGGTCACTTATTCGTTCCGCCAGCCCGGATCGCGCGAGTGGCAGAGCCTTTCGAAGGTAAGGCTCGATGCATCCGGCCGGGAGGAGGGCTTCAATCCGTTGGCGATCGATGCGGCGCGCAACGTGGTCTATGGCTGGCAAGCGCTGAACGGGGCGCAAGCGCTCTACACCATGGCGCTCGACGGGTCGGGCAAGCAGGAGCTGGTGCTGGCGCGCGATGGGGTCGATGTCGACGGTCTGATCCAGATCGGGCGCGACCAGCGTGTGGTCGGCGCGAGCTATGCAACAGACCGGCGCATGGTCGAGTTCTTCGATCCCGCGCTCAAGAAGCTTGGCGCGGGGCTGGGCAAGGCGCTGCCGGGGCAGCCGAGCGTGGCCTTCATGGATGCAAGCGACGACGGCAAGTTGCTGCTGCTGGCATCGAGCGACGTCGATCCGGGGACGTTCTACCGCTATGACCCCGCAACCCGGCAACTCGCGCCGCTGCTGCCGGTGCGCGCGGAGCTGGCCGGCGTGACGATGGGCACGATGAAATCGGTGACCTATCCGGCGGCGGACGGGACGATGATCCCGGCCTATCTGACGCTGCCGCCAGGCAGTTCGGGCAAGAACCTGCCCGCCATCGTCATGCCGCACGGCGGACCATCTTCGCGCGACGAGTGGGGTTTTGACTGGCTGGTGCAGTTCTTTGCGGTGCGCGGATATGCAGTGCTGCAGCCGAATTTCCGCGGCTCTGCGGGCTATGGCAGCAACTGGTACCAGCGCAATGGCTTCCGTTCGTGGCGCACCGCAATCGGCGATGTCAATGATGCGGGCCGCTGGCTCACGGCGCAGGGCATCGCCGCACCGGGCAAGCTGGGAATCGTGGGCTGGTCCTATGGCGGGTATGCCGCCCTGCAAAGCTCGGTGCTCGATCCCGAACTGTTCAAGGCAATCGTGGCAGTGGCGCCGGTGACCGATCTGCAGCGGCTACGTGTAGACAGCAGCAAGCTTGGCCGCGACTTCATCGGAGAGGGGCCGCAAGTGACCGAGGGATCGCCGGCGCAGAATGCCAGCCGGATCAAGGCCCCGGTCCTGCTGTTCCACGGCGATCACGACGTCAATGTCGATATCGCGCAATCGCGGATCATGGAGGACAAGCTGCGCGCGGCGGGCAAGGCGGTGACACTGGTGACGTTCCCCGGGCTCGATCACCAGCTGTTCTCCGCAGCAGCGCGCACGCGGGTGCTGGCGGAGAGCGATGCGTTTCTGCGGAAGGCCATGGGTTTCTAGCTCGGGAAAGCGATTGCCTTCCGGGCCCTGCCGCAGCACCTTGGTATCCGGTGAGGATGGGGGGTGTGATGCGGCGGATTGGGGTTGTGCTGGCAGGGCTGCTGGCGGCGGTTTCGGGCACGGCGGTGATGGCGCAGGAGGTGCCGCCTTCGGTGGTCCGCGAGGCTCGGGTGGTGCCGGGGCTGCAGGCGGCCGGCGAGATCGTGATCGACCGGGCAGGCATTCCGCATATCTATGCCGAGTCGGCGCGCGACGGGTTTTTCCTGCAGGGCTATGCCGTGGCGCGTGACCGGCTGTGGCAGATCGACTTGTGGCGCAAGCGCGGGCTGGGGCGGCTTTCGGCGAGTTTTGGGCCAGCCTACGTGGCGCAGGACCGGGCGGCGCGGCTGCTGCTGTATCGCGGGGATATGGTCAAGGAATGGGCGGCCTATCCGGCGGCAGCGAAGGGTTGGACCGAGGCGTTTGTGTCCGGAATCAATGCCTTCGTTGCCGATGTTGAGGCGGGGCGGCAGCCGATGCCGGTGGAGTTTGCCGCGAGCGCCAGCCGGCCCGAGCGCTGGACGGCGGACGATGTCGTGCGCATTCGCTCCAATGCGCTGGCAAGCAATCTGGCCTCCGAGGTCGACCGGGCGCGGGCGCTGTGTGGCGGGGCCGGTGCCTATGAGTCGATGCGCGCGCCGCTGGAGCCAGCGACGCACAAACTGGTGATGCCCAAGGGGCTCGATCCGTGCAGCATCCCCAAGGACGTGCTGGACGAATACCTGCTGGGCACGAGCGAGGTGCGCTTTGATGGCAAGGCGCTGGCCCTGGCACCGCGCGATCCCGAAGTGCAGGAGGGATCGAACAACTGGGTGATCGCGCCTGCCCGTAGCGCGACGGGGCGGGCGATCATGGCCAACGATCCGCACCGCACGCACAGCGTGCCGAACTTGCGCTATCTTTCGCATATCGACACGCCCGAGCTGAAAATTGCGGGTGCGGGCGAGCCGGCGCTGCCGGGGATGAGCCTGGGGCACAACGAGGATGCGGCCTGGGCGCTGACGATCTTTGCCATCGACCAGCAGGACCTGGTGGTGAACCCCAAGGGCACGAAGTTGACCGAAGTGCGCGAGAGCATCGCGGTGAAGGGCGAGGGCCCGCGTGAGGTCGTGCTGAAGTTCACCGCAGATGGCCCGGTGATCCATGAGGATGCGGCCAGTGGGCGCAGCTTTGCCTTGCGCGCGACGGGGAACCAGCCGGGCGCTTCGGCCTATTTCAACGCGGCCTGGGCCTTTACGGCGAAGAGCTGGGAGGACTTCCGCGCGGCGCAGACACACTGGGGGGCGCCGCCGCTCAACCTGCTCTATGCCGACAGGGGCGGCACGACGGGCTGGATGGCGGCCGGGTTCGTGCCGAAGCGTGCGGCGGGCGACGGGCTGCTGCCGGTGCCGGCGGGTAAGGCCTATGGCTGGAATGGGCTGCTCGACGGCGCGCTGATGCCGGCGATCAAGGACCCGGCGCAGGGGTGGTTTGCGACGGCCAACCAGTACAACGTGCCGACGGGCTATCCGCATATGCTGGGTCTCGAATGGTCCAATCCGAGCCGGATGGCGCGGATTACCGAGGTGATCGCGGCGAAGCCCAAATTCGGCATCACCGATGCGATGGCGCTGCAGAACGACGTGACTTCGCCCTTTGCGCGGCGGGTGGTGAAACTGCTGGGCGGGCTTGAAGGGAGGACTGTGGATGAGACAGGCGCGCTGACGCTGCTGCGCGGCTGGGATGGCGGGCTCGGCGCGGAGAGCGCGGCGGCGGCGCTCTACGAGATCTGGGCGCGGCGCTATCTGCCACAGGCCGCGGTGAAGGCGATCGTGCCTGAGGCAGCGCGGGAAGCGATCGGCACAGTTGCGCTGAACGGCGTCGTTCAGACGCTTGAGGAAGGCAAGCTGCCGGCGCAGCTCAGCCATGCGATCCTGCTCGATTCGCTGGGGAGCGCGTGGGCCGAGACGACGCGGCGGCTGGGGCCGGATTCGGCGCAGTGGCGCTGGGGCAAGCTCCATGTCGCGGATTTTCGTCCGGCGCTCGCCATTCCAGGCCGCGAGAGCGAGCAGCGGGTGGGGCCGCTGGGGATCGGCGGCGGGTCTTCGACCCCCAATGCCGCAAGCTGGTCGGGCGATTTCCTGCTGACGGCCGGGCCTTCGGTGCGACTGGTTATGGACGTAGGCGCGTGGGACAACAGCGTGGCGATCAACACGCCGGGGCAATCTGGCGATCCGGCGAGCCCGCATTACCGCGATCTGTTCGCGCGCTGGGCGGGCGGGGCTTATGTGCCCTTCGTGTGGAGCCGGGCGCGGGTGTTGCAGGAAGCGGAGCGGATCATCGCGGTGACGCCGGGGGAGTAGGGCTTTACCCCTCCGTCAGCCTTGTGGGCTGACACCTCCCCATTTGCACTTCGTGAAAATGGGGAGGATCTGAAACGAAAAAAGGCGGGGTGTTCGCCCCGCCTTCTTCGTGTTCTGTATTTAACCGTGGATCAGCGTGAGTAGAACTCGACGACCAGGTTCGGTTCCATCTTCACCGGGTAGGGCACTTCATCCAGCGTCGGGACGCGAACGAAGGTCGCCTTGTCGGCTTCGGCGGCGACGTAATCGGGAATGTCACGCTCGGCCAGCGACTGGGCTTCGGCGATCAGCGCCATTTCCTTGGCCTTGGGGCCGAGGGTCAGCACGTCGCCCGGGCGGACGCGGCGGCTGGCGATGTTGCACTTCACGCCGTTGACGCGGATGTGGCCGTGGCTGACGATCTGGCGGGCCGAGAAGATCGTCGGCGCGAACTTGGCGCGGTAGACGATCATGTCGAGGCGCTGTTCGAGCAGACCGATGAGGTTCTGGCCGGTATCACCCTTCATGGACGCCGCTTCCTGATAGGTGCGCTTGAACTGCTTTTCGGTGACGTCGCCGTAGTAGCCGCGCAGCTTCTGCTTGGCGCGCAGCTGGATGCCGAAGTCCGACACCTTGCTCTTGCGGCGCTGGCCGTGCTGGCCGGGGCCATAGGCGCGGCGGTTGACCGAGCTCTTCGGGCGGCCCCAGATGTTTTCGCCAAGACGGCGGTCAATCTTGTGCTTCGATGCCTTGCGCTTCGACATGGCAAGTCCTTTCAATTTGCTATGCGGCCAGCCTGAGCCGACCTATGGGAACCAGCCTTGAGGCCGGCGTTTCGTAGACCCGGAACCGCACCATGTTCCCATACGGGGCATGCGGCCACTGCTTCACCGGGCGTGCAGGGCCAATTGCGAAGGCGCGCCTAGACCAGCGAATGCGGGGAATGTCAAGGCGGGAGTGCGTTTCCTGCGTGGATGCGCAGAGAAGCAGGAAGAGATGGTTCGCGCAGAGATCGCAGAGTTCGCAGAGACGGGTTGAAGACCTTCGGTGCAGCCAACTTCGGCTCTCTCTGCGAACTCGGCGATCTCTGCGCGAACCAATATGGAAATAGGGACAGTCCCTATTTGTCCCTCGGGCCGGGCTTGCGCATGAGGGTGGTGAGCACGCCGCGCATGGTGCGCACTTCGAGGTGATTCCAGCCGGGCTTGGTCAGCATGTTGCGCAAGGTGCGGTGGGTCACGTCGGCGCGGCTGTAGGGTTCGAAGTAGCCGCGCGGCTCAAGGAGGCCGGTGATGTGGCCGATGAGACCTTCGAGCTCCTCCTGCGGGGCAGGGGGGAGGAGGGGGTCTTCGGCTGGCGGCTGCGTGAGGCCGGCCTGGGGCGCATGCTTGGACCATTCGTAGGCGCACAGGATGACTGCTTGCGCGAGATTGAGCGAGCCGAATTCGGGGTTGATCGGCACGGTGATGATGCTGCGGGCAAGCGCGACATCATCTGTTTCGAGGCCGGAGCGTTCGGGGCCGAAGACGAAGGCGGTTCCGCCCACGGCGGTGGCGGCTTCCTTCGCGGCTTCCTCGGGCGTGAGGACAGGCTTGGTGACGCCGCGTTTGCGCACGGTGGTGGCATAGACATGCGCGCAGTCCGCTACCGCATCGGCCAGGGTTTCGTAGACTTCGGCGTTCGCGAGCACGATGTCTGCGCCGGCGGCGGCGGGACCGGCACTAGGATTGGGCCAGCCATCGCGCGGGGCGACGAGGCGCATGCGGGTGAGGCCGAAGTTCAGCATGGCGCGCGCGGCCTTGCCGATGTTTTCGCCGAGCTGGGGCCGGACGAGGACGATAACGGGGTTTGCAGTCACTTCCCGCCGACCTCGCGCACGGTGCTGGCGAATTCCTCGAAATCGCGCGCTTCGGTGAAATCGCGGTAGACGGATGCGAAGCGGATGTAGGCGACGCTGTCGAGCTGGCGCAGGCCTTCCATCACCATTTCGCCGATCTGGCGGCTTTCAACTTCGGCATCGCCCAGCGTTTCGAGCTGGCGCTGGATGCCCGAGACGAGGCGTTCGATGCGTTCGGGCGCGACCGGGCGCTTGCGGCAGGCGAGCGCGACGGACTGTTCGATCTTGGCGCGGTCGAAGGGTTCGCGTCGAGGTTCGCCGCCCGGCACGCCCGCCTTCACCACCATGACCTCGCGCAGCTGCACGCGCTCGAACGTGGTGAAGCGCGCGCCGCAGCCTTCGCACTGGCGGCGCCGGCGGATCGAGGTGTTGTCCTCGCTCGGCCGGCTGTCCTTTACCTGACTCTCTTCATGGGCACAGAAGGGGCAACGCATGCGGTATTATTTTATGCGCTGCCAGAAGGCATAGCCTGCGCCGACGGCAAGGCCGAGGGGCAGCGACACGAACGGGAGCAGCGCGCCCGCCACGGCGCCGATACCCGCGCCGATCAGGACCGGCTTGGTCGACGGGTGGTCCATGCCCTGCTTCGCCATGCCGCTGATTTCAGTCTGGGCGCGGCCCAGAAGATCGTTGTTGTCAGACATGGTTCAAAGCTCCGGATAGATGGGGAAGCGGGCGCACAGGGATTCAACCCGCTCGCGCACGCGTTGTTCCACCTGACCATCGCCTTCATCGCCATTGCGCGAAAGGCCATCGACGACTTCGGCGATAAGGGCACCGATCTGGCGGAATTCGTCCTCGCGGAAGCCGCGGGTGGTGCCGGCGGGGGTGCCGAGCCGGATGCCCGAGGTGACGAAAGGTGAGCGCGTATCGAAGGGGATGCCGTTCTTGTTGCAAGTGAGCCAGGCGCGGTCGAGGCCCTTCTCGGCAGCCTTGCCGGTCACGTCCTTGGGCGTGAGATCGACCAGCATCGAGTGGTTGTCGGTGCCGCCCGAGACGATGCCGAGGCCGGCTTCCTGCAGGCTCGCGGCGAGCGCGCGGGCGTTGGCGACGACCTGGTGGGCGTAGGCTGCAAATTCGGGCTTCAGCGCTTCGGCAAAGGCGACGGCCTTGGCGGCGATGATATGCATCAGCGGGCCGCCCTGCATGCCGGGGAACACCGCCATGTTGATCTTCTTGGCGAGCGCTTCATCGTTGGTGAGGATCACGCCTGAGCGCGGGCCGCGCAGCGACTTGTGCGTAGTGGTGGTGACGACATGGGCGTGCGGGATCGGCGAGGGATGCGCGCCGCCCGCGACGAGGCCGGAGATGTGCGACATGTCGACCAGCAGGTACGCGCCGATCTCGTCCGCGATGGTGCGGAAGGCTTCCCAATCCCATACGCGCGAATAGGCGGTGCCGCCGGCGATGATGAGCTTGGGCTTGTGCTCATGGGCAGTGGCGCGGACCGCGTCCATGTCGATCTGGTGATCCTCGCGGCGCACGCCATAAGCGACCGGCTTGAACCACTTGCCCGACATGTTGACCGGCGAGCCATGGGTGAGGTGGCCGCCTGAATTGAGATCGAGGCCCATGAACGTGTCACCCGGCTCAAGCAAGGCGAGGAACACGGCCTGATTCATCTGGCTGCCTGAATTGGGCTGCACATTGGCGAACTGGCAGCCGAACAGCTGCTTCGCGCGCTCGATCGCGAGCGTTTCGACGACGTCGGCATATTCGCAGCCGCCATAGTAGCGCTTGCCGGGGTAGCCTTCGGCGTACTTGTTGGTGAAGACCGAGCCGGCCGCTTCAAGGCACGCAAGGCTGGTGATGTTCTCGGACGCGATCAGTTCGATCTTGGTCTGCTGGCGGTTCAGCTCACCGCGGATCGCGGCGTAGACTTCGGGATCGGCGGCGGCGAGGTGTTCGGTGAAGAAGCCGGCTTTGCGAATTTCCTGCGCTGGTGCTGCAATGTTCATCGGCGTAGCTCCTTATGCGAGGGCAGGGGTGGAAAGTTTGGCGACGCGGCCTTCGTGGCGGCCGCCGAGGAATTCACCTGCGAGGAAAGCCTCAAGGCAGGCCTTGGCCATTTCGGGACCGATCAGGCGGGCGCCCATGGCAATCGCGTTGGCGTTGTTGTGCGAGCGGCTGAGTGCGGCCGAGAGCGGCTCGTTGACCAGTGCGCAGCGCAGCGCCGGATGGCGGTTTACCGCGATCGAAATGCCGATGCCCGAGCCGCAGAGCGCGACGCCGCGATCTGCGTTGCCCGAGGCAACTGCTTCGGCGATCTTGTAGCCGTAGTCCGGGTAGTCGACGCTGGCGGTGCTGTCCGGCCCGAGATCGAGCACTTCGTGGCCGAGCGCGGCGATATGGGCGGCGAGTTCGGCCTTGAGATCGAAGGCGGCGTGGTCCGAGGCGATGGCGATGCGCATGGGCGGAGGGTGGTCCTGAGCCGGGGGATTCGTGTGTCCAGAGCGCTTTAGGAGGGTTGGCCGAGCTTTGCCAGTGCGCCCGATTGCCTTAAGTGCAGTATTAGGAAAAATAATAACAAGGAAGAACCCTTCCGCCGCATCAGTGCCGGGTCTGGGGGGTATGCATCTTGCGCAAACCTTTCGATCAGGCTTGGTTGCAAAGGAGAGGGAGAGAACATGAGCAAACGGCTGATCCTGCTGGCGGCGCTAGTGCTGGGCATTTTGCTGGGTATTCGTGCGACGACCCCGCCTGCGCCGGTGGGGGCCGATGCGCCGCCGCAGGTCTTTGCCGCCGGGCGCGCGATGGCCGATGTGCGCATGATCGCGGCGCGGCCGCACCTTGCCGCCTCGCCCGAGAACGTCGCCGTGCGCGCCCATATCGGGCGGCGGATGGCGGCAATGGGGATGGCGGTGCACGAGACGCCGTTCACCGCGCCGCCAGAGAGCGCCAAGCGGCTCGCGTGGTGGAGCGGGAAGGACGTGCCGGCGCCGGTGCTCACCAACGTGATCGGGGTGCTTCCGGGCAAGGACCGCAGCCTGCCCGCCGTGTTGCTGATGGCGCACCACGATACCGTGGGCGGATCGCCGGGGGCGGCGGATGATACCGCAGGCGTTGCATCGCTGCTGGAGACGGTTCGGGCGGTGAGGGCCGGGGGGCAGCCTGCGCGCGACCTCATCGTCCTCATCACCGATGGCGAGGAACTGGGGCTCGATGGGGCGCGGCACTTCTTTACCGCCGATCCCTTGCGCGCGCATGTCGGCGCGGTGATCAATGTGGAGGCGCGCGGCGGCGGTGGGCGGACGACGCTGTTTGAGACCTCGGCGGACAACGGCGCCGCGATTGGGCGGGCGGCGGGGGCGATCGCGCGGCCCGGCGGCTCCAGCCTCGCGGTGTTCATCTACAAGGTGCTGCCCAACGATACCGACCTCACCGAAACGCGCGGCGGTCCTTGGACAGGCTACAACTTCGCGTTCATCGGGCGTCCGCAGCTCTATCATTCGCCCAAGGCGACCCCCGATGCGCTCGATCAGGGGGCGCTGCAGGACATGGGCGCGCAAGTGCTCGATCTGACGCGGGCGCTGCTGATGGCCGAACCGCTGCCGGGCAGGGCGCCGGACGTGGTGTTCTTCGATGCGCTAGGCTTTGCGCTGGTGGTCTATCCGGCATGGGGTGGCTGGGCGATGCTGGCGGTGGGGGCCGTGTGCCTCGGCCTTGCCGCGCGGCGTGACGGCGGCTGGAGGGATGGCCTGGCGGGTGCTGCGCGGATGCTGGCGTTGATCGGGCTCGCCGGGGTGATGCTGTGGGCGGTGAACGCGCTTTCGATCGGGCCGGGCAAGGTGAATTACTATGACCGGCTGGCGGCGATCCCGCGGCTGGAAGTGATGGCGCTGTGCGGGGGGCTGGCGGCGTTCCTGCTGGCGCTGGGGGCATGGAAGGCCAAACCGGCGGGGCTGGTGGGCGCGGCGCTGCCGCTCTTCCTGCTGGGACTGGTGCTGCAAGCGCTGGCACCGACGGCGGCCTATATAGTGGTGTTGCCGGTCATGTTGGCGGCGCTCGCCATGGCGGCGGGCGAGAGTGCGGGCGGGCGGCTGGTCACGCTGGCGCTGGGCGCGCCGGTGATCGGCTACATGATCTCGATGGGCCATTTCGTGATGCAGGGCGTGGGCCCGAGCCTGCCGATGGCGGCCGCGCTGCCGCTAGCTCTCGCGGTGCTGGCTGTGCTGCCGCTGTGGGAGGGCCTGAGCGCGCGGACCACGCGGATGGCGGCGGCGGTGCTGCTGGTGGCGGCGCTGGGGACGGCGCTGACGGTGCGGCTCGATCCGCTGGCGGATACCGTTCCGCCCTACAGCGCGGACAAGTGAGAGCCGTTGCAACGCCGAAGCCGAGCCTGTAGCGCCGCTATGGAACATAACATTCGGGGGAATGGATGGCCCAGAACGAGGTCTTGATTGCGGGCGGCGGCATTGGCGGGCTGGTACTGGCGCTGACGCTGCACCAGATCGGCGTGCGCTGCACGGTGCTCGAAAGCGTGCGCAAATTGAGGCCGATGGGGGTGGGGATCAACCTGCAGCCCAATGCGGTGCGCGAACTGGAAGACCTTGGCATTGGCGAGGCCGAGCTTGACGCAGTCGGCATCCCGGCGCGCGAATGGGCGCTGGTCGGGCTGAACGGCAAGGACATCTATGCCGAGCCGCGCGGCAAGCTCGCAGGGTATCGCTGGCACCAGTATGCGGTGCACCGGGGGCAGTTTCATATGCTGCTCTACCGCACGGTGCTGGAGCGGCTGGGGCCGGACGCGGTGCGGCTGGGGCGGCGGGTTTCGGGCTATCGCAAGGGCGCCGATGGCGGCGTGACGGCGCTGGTCGAGCGGGCGGATGGCGGGCGCGAGGAGATCAGCGGCGCGCTGCTGATCGGCGCGGACGGCATCCATTCGGCGATCCGGGCGCAGATGCATCCCGAACAGCCGCCGATCCACTGGGGCGGGACGATCATGTGGCGCGGCACGGCGCGCGGGATACCGATCCGCAGCGGCTCCTCGTTCGTGGGGCTGGGGACGAGCCGGCACCGGGTGGTGCTCTATCCGATTTCGCACCCCGATGCGGACGGCATGGCGGACATCAACTGGATCGCCGAGCAGACCTTTGATGCAAGCCATGACTGGACGCAATCGGGCTGGTTCCGTCCCGTCGCGCTGGCCGAGTTTGCGCATGAGTTCGAAGGCTTTGTCTACAACTGGCTCGATCTGCCGGCGCTGCTGGCCGGGTCAGACGTGGCCTATGAAAACCCGATGATCGACCGCGATCCGCTGCCGACATGGGTGGACGGGCCGGTCCTGCTGATCGGCGATGCAGCGCATCCGATGTATCCGACGGGCTCCAATGGCGCTTCGCAGGCGATCATCGACGCGCGGGTGCTGGGGCGGATCATGACGCAGCAGGGGGTGAACGCGGGGACGCTGGCGGCGTTCGATGCCGAGCTGTGCGGCCCCATCGGCGCGGTGGCGATGCGCAACCGGGGGGCGGGGCCGTTCGGCCTGCTCAACATGGTGGACGAGCGCTGCGGCGGGCAGTTCGACGATATCGACGCGGTGATCCCGGCGGAAGAACGCGCGGCGTTCATGCTGGCGTACCAGAAGGCGGCGGGCTTTGCGAAAGAGCAGCTCAATGCGGCGCCGCCGACGATCCCGGCGGGGGCTAGGGTTTTGGTATGACGATAGCGCTGGAACATGTCTGCGATCTGGTGGTCGAACTTTCGCCGCCGCACGAAATGGGCGCGGCGCTTGCGGGCACACGGCGGATCATTCCGATTGTCGGCGGGACGGCGAGCGGCGCTCGGATCAACGGGCGCATCCTCAACGTCGGCGCAGACTGGCAGACGGTGCAGGCGGGCGGCGTGGCGCAACTCGACGCGCGCTATGCGATTGAGACCGACGACGGCGCGGTGATCGAAGTGGTGAGCCAGGGCATCCGCCACGCCTCCGCCGAAGTCGCGGCGCGGATCGTGGCGGGGGAGGCGGTGCCGCCTTCCGAATACTACATGCGCACCGCGATCCGGCTGGATAGCGGGCATCCGGACTACACGTGGGTGGCGCGCTCGATCTATGTCGCGGATGGCGGCAAGGTGGGGAATACGGTGCGGCTGGGGGTTTGGCGGGTGGGTTAGGCTGATAAGAGGAGCAGTCGATAAGGCAGCTTGGACAATCGACCTCTGCCTCGGAGAACAGGGGGCGCAAAAATTAACCCTTCAGTGCTCAGCTCTTTCCTGAAGTTGAATGGAAGCTGCACCCGTTGGTGATCCCCATCTAATGGCTGGCAGGGTGATCCAATGGAAGATATTGCGACCGTTGCTTGCAAGGGGCGGTACTTTATTCAGGAGACGCGGTGAAAATACGTTTAATGTCGCCGATGCCATCCGAAAACGAACCGATTGTGGATCGATGAGCTCGGTATAAACGATAGTCCCATTGGGATCGACCAATGCGCGGGTCGTTATCACACCACGCACAGCGTCAAGCTGCTGCTTTTTTCCTTCCAATAGCAATTTCTCGCCACCCAGTTCCTCCAACGTCGCCTTGCGGGGTGAAACAGGAATATCGTCCGAGCCATTGTGCTGTCGGGCGGCTTGGAGCATCAGATCGTAGTAGGGTTTATTGAGCCGCCCAAAACGGGCTAAGACCCTGACGGCCTCGTCAGGATGAGGCGCCCCAAACTTCCCCGCCATCTCAAACTCGGCCAGCGCGCGCGCTGCGAAAAGGTTGTCTGGTTGCGCGGACAAGAGCGACCTAGCGCGGGCCGGGGCCTTGCTGACGATCAGCTGGGCCAGCAAAACGCCAGCATCCTGCTTTCCGTTTGCAGCAGCCTCTTCAATCCATCGGAAGTTTTCCGGCTTGCGAGCTATCGTCAGCAGGTCGTCGCTTGGAGAAGACCCCCAATCTTCAGCCGTGACCTTCCATATGCCCAAAATGCGCGCTTTGAGGAAATACTGGCGTGCAAGCGCCGGGTTGGCTGGCGTGCCCACGCCCCTGCGACTGGCGATTCCCAGCCAGTAGAACACATTGTTCGGCCCGAAATTGCGGCCGGGTTGCTCTCCTGCGAGATACTCCATCAGTCTCACGCCCAGCTGCGGATCGGCCGGACAGGTGATAGACGATACGGCATCGAGCGCACGTTCCGCATTGACGATGCGCGGCTTCAAAAGGGCTCCGGCATAGAGATAGATGTCGTCTGCCCTTTGGCTGCCTAGAAGCGCGGCGGCCTCCCCTGCCTTTGGGAGCGAGGCAGCGATCATTTGCGCAGTTCGCAGGCCTTTGTCGCCGTATTCGCCGCCCGAACAGTTTGGTACGATTGCAGACAGGCGTTGCTCGTCCTGAATGGTCCATGACGTTTCGGCCGATGCAGGTGCTGCGGCAGAAATGCATGCCATCGCAAAAAAGATGCGCTTTCTAGTCATCAAACACCTTATCCTTGATGACGCAATGAGAGCAATGTCCGCCAATTCCCATGAAACTTCAATGGTTGCTTTTCCGCTCAATACCATTGAATCTTCGGCCATTCTCTCCCGACGAAACAATCCAGCGCGCAAATGAAAAGGGCCCCGCCGCAGCGGAGCCCCAATTCGTAAACAGGGACTGTCCCTATTTATTGATCCAGGAACGAACGCATCTTCCGTGACCGGCTCGGGTGCTTCAGCTTGCGCAGCGCCTTCGCTTCGATCTGGCGAATGCGCTCGCGCGTCACCGAGAATTGCTGGCCGACTTCCTCGAGCGTGTGATCGGTGTTCATGCCGATGCCGAAGCGCATGCGCAGCACGCGTTCCTCGCGCGGGGTGAGGCTGGCGAGGACGCGGGTGACGGTTTCCTTGAGGTTGGCTTGAATCGCCGCGTCCACCGGGATCACCGCGTTCTTGTCCTCGATGAAATCGCCGAGGTGGCTGTCTTCCTCGTCGCCGATCGGCGTTTCGAGGGAGATCGGCTCCTTGGCGATCTTCATCACCTTGCGGACTTTTTCGAGCGGCATCGACAGACGCTCGGCCATTTCCTCCGGCGTCGGCTCGCGGCCCTGCTCGTGCAGGAACTGGCGGCTGGTGCGCACCAGCTTGTTGATCGTCTCGATCATGTGAACCGGGATGCGGATCGTGCGCGCCTGATCGGCAATCGAGCGCGTGATCGCCTGCCGGATCCACCAGGTGGCATAGGTGCTGAACTTGTAGCCGCGGCGGTACTCGAACTTGTCGACCGCCTTCATCAGGCCGATGTTGCCTTCCTGAATGAGATCCAGGAACTGCAGGCCGCGGTTGGTGTACTTCTTGGCGATCGAGATCACGAGGCGCAGGTTCGCCTCGACCATTTCCTTCTTGGCGATGCGCGCCTCGCGCTCGCCCTTCTGGACCATGTTCACGATGCGGCGGAACTCACCGAGCGACATGCCGGTGGCGGCTGCGATATCGGCGATCTCGGCGCGGATGCGCTCGACCGGATCGGCTTCGTTCAGCGCGAAGGCGGCCCACTTCTTGTCGCGGGTCGCAAGTGCCTGCAGCCAGCCCTCATCAAGCTCGCGCCCGACGTACTGATCGAGGAAGTCCTTGCGCGGCACCTTGTGGCGCTCGGCCAGACGCAGCATCTGGCCGCCGAGCGTGGTGAGGCGGCGATTGAAGGCGTAGAGGTTGTCGACCAGATACTCGATCTTGGTCGCGTGGAACTGCACGCTTTCGACCTGCGCGGTGAGATCCTCGCGAAGCTGCTGGTACTGAAGTTCCTTGGCGGCGGGGAAATCGAGCCCGGCGCCGAGCGCGTTCAGCCGCTGCGCCTGCACCATTTCGAAGGTGCGGAACAGGCTGGTGATATGGGCAAACTTCTCGAGCGCTTCGGGCTTGAGCTGCGCTTCCATCTGCGCGAGGCTGAGGGTGTTGTCCTCTTCCTCTTCCTCGGCCGGGCGCTTGGCGCGGCGTTCGGTGAGCTCGTCGTCCTCGTCTTCGGCGGATTCCTCCTCCTCGACGTCCTCTTCTTCCTTGAAGGAGGGGCCGGCCGTGGCTTCGCTGATCTCGCCGTCACCGGTTTCCTCGCCGTCCTCGGAGAGGTTCTCGGGCTGCGGCTCCTTTGAGAGCATCGCGTCGAGATCGAGGATCTCGCGCAGCTGCATTTCGCCCGCGTTGAGCGCCTCGGACCACTGGATGATCGCGTGGAAGGTGATCGGGCTTTCGCACAGGCCCAGGATCATGGTGTCTCGGCCGGCCTCGATGCGCTTGGCGATGGCGATCTCGCCCTCGCGGCTCAAGAGCTCGACCGCGCCCATTTCGCGCAGGTACATGCGCACCGGATCGTCGGTGCGTTCGATGGTTTCCTTGCGCTTCGAGACAAGGTCCGGGCGCTCGTCGACCTGTTCGGCCTCGTCGGCGTCGTCTTCGGCGGCCTTGTCTTCAGGATCGACCGCGTCCTCGTCGCTCTCGACGATGTTCACGCCCATCTCCGAGATCGCGGCCATGATGTCCTCGATCTGGTCGGCAGACATCTGGTCCTGCGGCAGGGCCTCGTTGAGTTCGTCTACTGTGATGATCCCGCGCCGCTTCGCGCGGGCAATCAGCTTCCGGATGGAAGCATCGTTGAGATCGATCAGCGGAGCGTCGCCGGTGTCAGTCGTGTCGTTGGAAGCCATCTAATCCCGGTACCATCTGTGCGCGCGCGGACTGCAACTCCCCTGTTACATCCCGGCGCGGGTGCGGCCCATTTGCCCCAACCGGGCCAGCAGCGCCAGCCTTCGTTGCAGCAAACGTTGCTGTTCGGCGAATGTTTCGTCGGAAAACTCCGCTTCATGCCGACGCGTGGCCTCTGCCAGCGCGGCTTCGACGGCCGGCAATCCGACCAGCAGATCGACCGCTTCGGCGAGTTCCTCCGCCGCATCGGGTGCCTTGCCGTCCAGAAAACCGAATCGCATTCCGGCGTAATCGTCCGCCAGCGGTGCCCGGAGGCCCCGTCTTGCCAATATGGTAAGAACATTGCTGCTTTCAAGCGGCTGCCCAGGACTTTGGGCACCGCTGTGGACCATATCGATCAGCGCATCGAGCAGCGCGGCAAGGCCGGGATCGGCAACCTCGAGCCGGGCGAGCGTTTCGGCGTGGCGCGCGATCTGCTGCGGCTGATCGATCAGGCCGGTGAGGACCGCCGCGAGCAAGGGTCGGCCTTCGCCCACGGCCTGCATCCGCGCGGTGACGGAGGCCGAAAGCGGCGGCGGCGCGGGCTTCCACGGGCCTTTCCGGCCGGGACCCGGGCTGCGCTGCGCGGGTTGGAACGGGGGCCGCTCGCGCTGGGGGTAGGCGAGCGCGCCGAAGCGGTCGAGCAGATCGCGGCGGTAGAGCCCCTTGATATCGCCGTCGCCAATCGTCTCGACATGCGCCATCAGGCGGGCTTTGAGCCCGGCCTTGTCCTCAGGCGTGGCGAAGGGGCCGGCCTGGCGCTCGATATCCCAGAGCACTTCGACCATCGGGCGCGCGGCGGCGAGGACCTCTTCCATCGCAGGGGCCCCGCGCTGCTTGATGAGGTCATCGGGATCGAGCCCGGCGGGAAGCACCGCGATCCGGAGCGAATGGCCGGGGCGCAGCAGCGGCAGCGCGCGGACAATGGCGCGCGCGGCGGCGCGTTGGCCGGCGCTGTCGCCGTCGAAGCACAGCACCGGGCATTCGGTCATCCGCCAGAGCCGCTCGATCTGGTCTTCGGTGAGCGCCGTGCCCAAAGGGGCAACCGCCTCGCTGATGCCCGCAGCGGCGAGCGCGACGACATCCATATAGCCCTCGACCACGACGACGCGGCCGGACTGGCGGCTGGCCGGGGAAGCGCGGTGCAGGTTGTAGACCGTGCGGCCCTTGTCGAAGAGCGGGGTATCCGGGGAGTTGAGGTACTTGGGTGCGTCCGTTTTCGTCTTGTCGAGGATGCGGCCGCCGAAGGCGATCACGCGGCCGCGCGGATCGCAGATCGGGAGCATCAGGCGGCCGCGAAACCGGTCGTAGGGATCGCGGCCTTCGACAACGATCCTGAGGCCCGCCTCGATCAACATGCCTTCCGGGAACTGGGAGAGCGCCTCCTTCAGCGCGGTGCGGCTATCGGGCGCGTAGCCGAAGCCGAACTCCTTGACGACATTGGCCGGAAACCCGCGCGAGGCGAGGTAGGCGCGGGCCTGCGCGCCCTGATCCTCGGCGAGGCTTTTGACGAAGAAGGCCTGGGCTGCGGCCATGACATCATGGAGCGACTTCTGCTCTTCAGCCCGCTTTGCCGCGCGGGGATCGGGCGCGGGGACTTCCATGCCCGCGCTTGCGGCGAGTTCCTTCACCGCGTCGAGGAAGGGCAGGCCCTGATGGTCGGTCATCCAGCGGATCGCGTCGCCATGCGCGCCGCAGCCGAAGCAATGATAGAAGCCCTTCTCGTCGTTGATCGTGAAGCTGGGCGTCTTTTCGTTGTGGAACGGGCAGCAGGCCTTGAACTCGCGCCCTGCCTTCTGGACGCGCACGCTGCGCCCGATCAGCGCGGAGAGCGAGACGCGGGTGCGCAGTTCTTCGAGCCATTGGGGGGTTAGGGACATCAGGGCCTTCCACCGCGCAGCGGGTGGATCCACAAACTCCCCTCCCGCTCGCGGGAGGGGCTGGGGGAGGGCATGTTATCGAGCGTTTCCCCGATACGAGCCACAACACCCTCAAGATTGTCCATCACTTCGTAATTCCAGAACCGCACGACCTTGTAACCCTCGCTTTCGAGGAAGCGGGTCCGGCGCGCATCATAGTCCACTGTTGCAGAGTGCTGACCGCCATCGAGTTCGATGACAAGGCGCTTTTCCCGGGAGGCAAAGTCACAGATGTATTGACCGACGGGAAACTGACGGTTGAAGCGCACCCCTCGTACCTGTCGCGCTCTTAGAGCGCCCCAAAGCTTGCGTTCGGCTTCGGTGGCATTCCTGCGCAATTCCCGCGAGCGTGGGGTGGGGCGGGAGTAGCCCTTGTCATTCTCCCGGAACCACTCTTTGCCATGCTCGTCCAAGTATGCTCTCCGAATGGTCGGGCTGCTGCGCGAACATGCCCTCCCCCAGCCCCTCCCGCAGGCGGGAGGGGGGTCTATGCCAGCGCCGCCTTCACCAGACCGCTCGCTTTGCCCATATCGAGCTGGCTGCCGTGGCGGGCCTTGAGGGTGGCGACAACTTTGCCCATGTCCTTCATCGAGGTTGCGCCGAGTTCGGCCTTGATCGCCTCGATCGCGGCCTTGGTGTCGTCCTCGCTCATCTGGGCGGGGAGGAATTCCTCGATCACCGCGAGCTCGGCCTGCTCGATATCGGCGAGCTCCTGGCGGCCGCCCTCCAGATAGAGCGTGATCGATTCGCGGCGCTGCTTGGCCATCTTCTGGAGGACGTCGACCACCAGCACATCGTCATCGGGCGTGCTGGATGCGGTGCGCAGCTCGATGTCCTTGTCCTTCAGCTTGGCAAGGATGAGGCGGACGGCGGCGAGGCGGGGTTTGTCGCCTGCTTTCATGGCACTGATCTGGGCGGCCTTGATCGTATCGCGGATCATGAGAGTACGTATTCCTGTGGATGGAGCGCCGTCACACGGCGCGAGACCCTGTGACTTAGGCGAAACTTTCTGCCTTCGCTAGGTTGACGGCAAGGGTCGAGGGGCCTAGCGACCGAGCCTTAGCGACATCGCCAGAACCATGCCCACGGAGCGCCCCCTACAATGGCCGACCCCGCCTACACGCACGCGCCAAAACCAGCTGGAGCCACGGGCGTTCTCGTCCTCGCCGATGGTTCGGTGGCCTGGGGTCGCGGCTTTGGTGCGGTCGGCACGGCGGTGGGCGAGGTGTGCTTCAACACCGCAATGACGGGCTATCAGGAAGTGCTGACCGACCCTTCCTACGCCGGGCAGGTGGTGACTTTCACCTTCCCGCATATCGGCAATGTCGGCACAAACCCTGAGGACATGGAAAGCCATGACGTGCCGGGCGCCATCGGCCTCGTGGTGCGCGAGGATGTGACCGATCCGGCCAACTTCCGCAGCGTGGAGCCGCTGCAGGCCTGGCTTGCGGCGCGGGGCAAGATCGGCCTCTCGGGGATCGACACCCGCGCGCTGACGCGGCGCATCCGGCTGGCCGGCGCGCCCAATGCGGTGATCGCGCATGATCCGGAGGGCCAGTTCGATATTCCGGCGCTGATCGCCGAGGCGCAGGGCTGGCCCGGCCTTGAAGGCATGGACCTGGCCCGCGTGGTGAGCCGCGAGGAGCAGGACGAGTGGCAAGGCGGCGTCTGGCATCTGGGGCAAGGTTATGCCCGCTCGCCGCACGATCCGCGGCCGCATGTCGTGGCGATCGATTATGGCGCGAAGGACAATATCTTCCGCAATCTGGTGCGGGCCGGCGCGCAGGTGACGGTGGTTCCCGCCGAAACTGCGCTGGAGACGGTGCTGGCGCTGGAACCGGCGGGTGTGTTCCTTTCCAACGGGCCGGGCGATCCGGCGGCGACGGGGGCTTACGCGGTGCCGGTGATCCAGGGGCTGCTGGAGCGCGACATTCCGGTCTTCGGCATCTGCCTTGGTCACCAGATGCTCGGCCTCGCGGCGGGCGCGCGCACGATCAAGATGCACCAGGGCCACCGCGGCGCGAACCACCCGGTGAAGCGCCATGCGGATGGCGTGGTCGAGATCACCTCGATGAACCACGGCTTTGCGGTGGACAATTCCGCGCTGCCCGAGGGCGTGGATGAGACGCATGTTTCGCTGTTCGATGGCTCGAACTGCGGGATTTCGATTTCTGGCAAGAAGGCGTTCGGCGTGCAGTATCACCCCGAGGCGAGCCCGGGACCGCAGGATAGCTTCTATCTGTTTGAGAAGTTTGTGGGGATGCTGGGGTGAGGTGCTATCTCGATAACCCGGTTACCCCCACCCAACCCTCCCCCGACCGGGGGAGGGCTTTTTCGGTTGAGCACCGCAGTGGCGCATCGCGCAACCTGCCCCTCCCCCGGTCGGGGGAGGCTGGGTGGGGGTGCTCGGCGCTAGAAGGGATCGCTGCGATTTCGGGCGAGCGCGAGTTCCTGCGCGATCGCCGTCAGGACGCCGTCCGTGTTGGCGAGGACATCGTTGTTCCAGAAGCGGATCACGCGGTAGCCTTGGGCTTCGATCAGGCGCGTGCGCGCCGCATCTGCCTCGCTATCGGCGTGTTGCCCTCCGTCGAGTTCGATGGCGAGGCGCAAACTGCGGCACGCAAAATCGACGATAGCATTGCCGATGGGATATTGCCGGGTAAAGCGCGCGCCAAGTTGTTCGCCTCTCACCCGAGACCAAAGGCGTTTTTCCGCTTCCGTAGGATCTTTGCGCAGTTTGCGCGCCACCGGCGTCAGGCGTTTTTCGCTCATGCGTCGTGCACCCCCACCCAACCCTCCCCCGACCGGGGGAGGGCTTTAGTACACTAAGGCCGGTCCATGCCCAAACGCACTGACATCTCCTCGATCCTGATCATCGGCGCCGGGCCGATCGTCATCGGCCAGGCTTGCGAGTTCGATTATTCGGGCACGCAGGCGGTCAAGGCGCTGAAGGAGGAGGGCTACCGCGTGGTCCTCGTCAATTCGAACCCGGCGACGATCATGACCGATCCGGACATGGCGGACGCGACTTATGTCGAGCCGATCACGCCCGAGATCGTGGCGAAGATCATCGCGAAGGAGCGCCCCGATGCGGTGCTGCCGACGATGGGCGGGCAGACCGCGCTGAACACCGCGCTGGCGCTCGCGAACGACGGCACGCTGGAGAAGTACGGCTGCATCATGATCGGCGCGGATGCCGAGGCCATCGACAAGGCCGAGGACCGCATGAAGTTCCGCGATGCGATGGACAAGATCGGGCTTGAATCCGCCCGTTCCGGCATCGCGCACACGGTGGACGAAGCGCTCGCCGTGCTGGAGCGCACCGGGCTGCCCTCGATCATCCGGCCGAGCTTCACGATGGGCGGCACCGGCGGCGGGATTGCCTATAACAAGGACGAATTCGTCAAGATCGTGCGCGGCGGGCTGGAAGCTTCGCCGACCACCGAAGTGCTGATCGAGGAATCGCTGCTCGGCTGGAAAGAGTACGAGATGGAGGTCGTTCGCGACCGCAAGGACAACTGCATCATCATCTGCTCGATCGAAAACGTCGATCCGATGGGCGTCCACACCGGCGATTCGATCACGGTCGCCCCGGCGCTGACGCTCACCGACAAGGAATACCAGATCATGCGCAATGCATCGATCGCGGTCTTGCGGGAAATCGGCGTGGAAACAGGCGGTTCCAACGTGCAGTTCGCGGTCAACCCGAAGGACGGGCGGCTGATCGTGATCGAGATGAACCCGCGCGTTTCGCGCTCGTCTGCGCTGGCATCCAAGGCGACCGGCTTCCCGATTGCGAAGGTCGCGGCCAAGCTGGCGGTGGGCTACACGCTCGACGAGATCATGAACGACATCACCGGCGCGACCCCGGCGGCGTTCGAGCCGACGCTGGACTATGTCGTGACGAAGATCCCGCGCTTTGCCTTTGAGAAGTTCAAGGGCGCGGAGCCGCTGCTCGGCACGGCGATGAAGTCGGTCGGCGAAGTCATGGCGATTGGCCGCAATTTCCAGGAATCGATGCAGAAGGCGCTGCGCGGGCTGGAGACCGGGCTCGACGGGTTCAACCGCGTGGTGGAGCTGGAAGGTGCGACGCGCGACCAGATCGTGGCGGCGCTGAGCCGGGCGACGCCGGAGCGGCTGCTGGTGATCGGGCAGGCCTTCCGCGAGGGGCTGAGCGTCGACGAGATCCACGCCGTCACCAAGTACGAGCCGTGGTTCCTGCGCCAGATCGAGGCGATCATTGCTGAGGAAAAGCGCATCAACGTGGAGGGGCTCCCGATTGACGCGGCGGGCCTTCGGCGCCTGAAGTCGATGGGCTTTTCCGACAAGCGGCTGGCAACGCTGGCGGTGCGGTCGGTCGGCGTGGCGGGCGGCATGGCAGAGACGACAGCGCGCCGTTCGGGCCTGATCCACGACGTGCTGAACGCGATGGCCGGCGCGACGAGCGAGGAAGAAGTGCGCGCGCTGCGCCACAAGCTGGGCGTGCGCCCGGTGTTCAAGCGGATCGACAGCTGCGCGGCCGAGTTCGAGGCGGTGACGCCCTATATGTACTCGACGTATGAAAGCGGCCTGTTCGGCGCGCCGGAATGCGAATCCGCGCCGACGGACCGCAACAAGATCGTGATCCTGGGCGGCGGGCCGAACCGGATCGGGCAGGGGATCGAGTTCGATTATTGCTGCTGCCACGCCTGCTTCGCGCTGGGCGATACGGACCCGGCGAGCGGCGAGGCCGGGGCCGGCTTCGAGACGATCATGATCAACTGCAACCCCGAGACGGTCTCGACCGACTACGACACTTCGGACCGGCTCTATTTCGAGCCGCTGACCGCCGAGGACGTGCTCGAAGTGCTGGAGGCAGAGAAGGCCAACGGCACGCTGGTGGGCGTGATCGTGCAGTTCGGCGGGCAGACGCCGCTGAAGCTGGCGCAGGCGCTGGAGGATGCGGGCATTCCGATCCTGGGCACTTCACCCGATGCGATTGACCTCGCCGAGGACCGCGAGCGCTTCAACCATCTGGTCGAGAAGCTTGGCTTGCGCCAGCCGCTGGGCGGCATGGCGCGCAGCCGCGACGAGGCGGTCGCGGTGGCGACTCGCATCGGCTATCCGGTGCTGATCCGGCCTTCGTATGTGCTCGGCGGCCGGGCGATGGAGATCGTCGACAGCCAGGCGCAGCTCGATGATTATATCGCGACCGCGGTGAAGGTTTCGGGCGATAGCCCGGTGCTGATCGACCAGTATCTGCGCGATGCGATCGAATGCGACGTCGATGCGCTGGCCGATGGCGACGACGTGGTTGTTGCGGGCGTGATGCAGCATATCGAGGAGGCCGGCATCCATTCGGGCGACAGCGCCTGCACCCTGCCGCCCTATAGCCTGCCGGACGAAATCATTGCCGAGATGGAACGACAGGCCGTGTTGCTGGCCAAGGCGCTGAGCGTGCGCGGCCTGATGAATATCCAGTTCGCGGTGAAGGACGGCGAGGTTTACCTCATCGAGGTGAACCCGCGCGCCAGCCGCACGGTGCCGTTCGTCGCCAAGGCCATCGGCCAGCCGATTGCCAAGTATGCCGCGCGGATCATGGCGGGCGAGAAGATCAGGAACCTGCCGCCGATCAAGCGCGATGTGCCCTATATGGCGGTCAAGGAAGCGGTGTTCCCGTTTGCGCGCTTCCCGGGTGTCGATCCTGTGCTTTCGCCCGAGATGAAATCGACCGGCGAAGTCATGGGCATCGACAGCGGCTTCCCGGTGGCCTTTGCCAAGGCGCAGCTGGGCGCGGGGATGGTGCTGCCGCAGACGGGGACGGTGTTCGTGTCCGTGAAGGACAGCGACAAACCGGTGATCCTGCCCGCAGTGCAGAAGCTCGATGCACTCGGCTTCCGCATCGTGGCGACGGGCGGGACGGCGACGTTCCTGACCGCGGCGGGCGTGAAGGTCGAGCGGGTCAACAAGGTGGCCGAAGGGCGGCCGCATATCGTCGACCGGATCATCGATGGCGAGATCGCGCTGATCTTCAACACCACCGAAGGTTGGCAGAGCCACAAGGATTCGCAATCGATCCGGGGCAGCGCGCTCTATGGCAAGGTGCCTTATTTCACCACGGCGGCGGCATCTGTCGCGGCGGCGGCTGCGATCGAGGCTCTGCGCAGCGCCGAACTTGCGGTACGCTCCTTGCAGGATTATTATCAGCCCTCCACATGATCCCCATTAACGCGGCGATTGGGGCCCGGTTCGGCATAGTGCTGGCTGGGGTGGAACGGTTTTCCTCTTGTCCGGCGTGGCAAGGGATTGAAAGGGTAAAGGATTAGGGATGGCAAGTGTTGAGAAGCTGCCGATGCTGGCTGAAGGCTATGCGAAGCTGACGGCGGAGCTGAAGGCGCTGCGCGAAGAGCGTCCCCTGATCGTCGATGCGATCGAGGAAGCCCGCGCGCACGGCGATCTTTCCGAAAATGCCGAATACCATGCCGCGAAAGAGCGACAGGGCCAGGTCGAGGCCGGGATCAGCGATCTGGAAGACAAGATCAGCCGCGCGCAGATCATCGATCCGACGACGCTTTCCGGCGATCGCATCGTGTTCGGCGCGACCGTCACGCTGCTCGACGATGCAGACAAGCCGGTGCGCTACCAGATCGTGGGCCAGGCCGAGGCGGACGCCAAGGTCGGCCGCATCAGCTACAACTCGCCGCTGGGCCGCGCGCTGATCGGCCGCCGGGTCGAGGACGAGATCGAAGTGACGGTGCCTTCGGGCGACCGGTTCTACGTGGTCGAGAAGATCGAGTTTATTTGAGCGCTCGGCCTCTCACCCATTCGTCATTGCGAGCGTAGCGAAGCAATCCAGAGCAGTGTGCACTTACGCTCTGGATTGCTTCGCTACGCTCGCAATGACGAGGTTTGGTGATGCAAGGGGGTAACCCTCACTCCGGCTTGTGCAGGGCCGGTTCCAGCAGGCGGTGGAGGTGGACGACCACGTAGCGCATCTCGGCATCGTCCACGGTGCGCTGGGCACAGCTGCGCCAGGCATCTTCGGCGCTGGCATAGTCGGGATAGACGCCGACGAGATCGATCGCGTTCAGATCGGTAAATTCAAGGTGCTGCGGGTCCTTGACCCGCCCGCCCATGACGAGGTGCAGTTTCTGCATGGCTGGCTTGTCCGTTTCCTTGGGGAGGAAGCGCGGCACTGGCAAAAAAGAGAGGGGTGCGCAAGCGCCGGACGCTACGGAAGTCGCCGTTAATCAGCCTTCTTGCCCGGCAAGCGGCGTGTGATTACCGGGCCGAGCGTGCGCAGGGCCTTGCCGGCAAGGTCAGTCAGGCGAGCCTTGTTCGATTTGGCGGGCGCTTCGGCTTCGTCAGCGCTGCTGGCGGCAGCCGCCTTTTCACCCACTGCGCCTGCCACATAGGCTGCGGCGAGCTCGAGGCCGACCGCCGCAATATCCGCCGCGCGGCGGGGCAGCGACATGCGCGAAAGCGTGCCCTTGCGGGTCGCCTTGTCACCGACAACGCCGCTGCCGGTGCGGGCGATCGCTCCGGCGACCAGCGCGCCGAGCAGGATGCCGCCGGCGACCATTGCGACGGGATGCTCCTCGACGAAGCCCTTGACCTTGCCGAGCGGATCGGTGGCGGTTTCGGGCGTCGCGGGCGCTTCGGACTGCGGGGCTTCGCTATCGCTCATGTTTCGTCCTCGTCCGCTCCGGCCGCAGGGGCACAGCGGTTCTTGATCAGGGCAATGAGGGGGCGGCGGAAGAACCATGCGGCGAGGAGCGCCAGTGTGCCGCCGATGACGGGCACGTTGTCCTTGGCGATGGCCTTGGCTTCGTCCACGGTATCGAGCACCCGGTCCATCGCGGCTTCCTTGATGCGCGTGGGGATCGGACGTTCGGCAAGGTCGGTGCGCAACGTGGTGATCTGGCCACGCACACGCGCCCAGGCCTGATCGCGGCGGCTGCGGGCTTCTTGCAGCGTCTCGTCGCTCATGCCGGGCCGTCCTTGCCCTTGAGCGCGCGGGCGATGGACCGGGCGCGGCGGACGACGCCGAGTACGCTGAGGCCGGTGAGCGCAAGGAGGCCGAGAACAACCACGGCCAGCGCACCCCAAGGCCCGAGCAGCGGGGCCAGCGCGAGCAGCAGTCCCATCACCAGCGCCATCAGTGCGAAGAAGAGCAGCGCGAGCGCCAGCGCGGCGAGCGCGAGGATGCCCTTGGCGCGGCCGAGCACGAAGCCTGCCCGCGCCTTCTGGAATTCGATCTCCGCTGCGAGGAGCGTCTGGCCGTCTTCCAGCAGTGCGCGCGCGCCGCCGAGCAGGGTATCATCCCCTGCCGCCGCCTCGTCCGTGGTGCGGGCCGCCTCCTCGGTCACGCGCGGGTTCAGGCTTCCGCCGTTTCGCTGTCTGTTTTCGCCGGCTTGCGGCGCAGGAAGCGCGTGAGCACGAACCCGGCGACCGCTGCGATGCCGAGCGCCTTGACCGGGCTCTTCTTCACGAAGGTCACGATCTCTTCGCCGATCTCGGGAATGTCCTTGGCTTCGAGCGTGGCGGCAGTCGACTGCAGCGTGTGCGCCGCGCCGCGGGCGTAGTCGCCATATTGCACGCCGAGCTTTTCGTCGATCACGCCGGCGTTGCTCTCGATCGTCTCACCCAGAGTCGAGAGCGCAGCGGTGGCCTTGCCCTTGCCTTGACGCGCGAGATCGAGCGCGACGACCTTGGCCTGCTCGGCATATTCGCCGGCCTTTTCGGTGTATTCGCTGGCGGTGGCAGCCACAGTCTCGGTGATCGCGGCGGTGCGTTCGCGCGCTTCGCCGGTCAGGTTCGCGGCGCTCGCCTTGGCATCCTCGATCGCCTTGCCGAAGCGGGTGGTGACGGCATCTGCGGTTTCTGTGATGGTCTCGTCGATCTGCGCGATCTCGGCAGGCACGGCTTCAGCGACGGTTTCGACCACCTTGAGCGCGGCCTTTTTGCGGGTTTTGGACTTGGCGGCGGCTTCGGGAGCCGCGTTCTCGGGGGTATCGGTCATCGTGCGGGTCCTTTCGCGGGGGCGATTCTGGAATGGTGAACAGTCCTAGACCAATTGCCGCAGGTGCGAAAGGCGCGCGCACCTGGATTTAGCGTGTGCCAGAGACTGGTGGGCGCGGCTGCCCGGCCGGATTTGCCGCTTGCCTTCCATAACTGCGCAAGGGCGTGCCGGTTCCAAGCTTGACCTTGTCACCCCGGCAAAGCGCCGATAGGGGCGCGGCATCACGTCGTCACACTCTCACGTCACCAAACGAGGAAATGCCATGACCGCGATCATCGACATTCACGCCCGCGAGATCCTCGATAGCCGGGGCAACCCGACCGTCGAAGTCGATGTGCTGCTGGAGGACGGCTCGTTCGGCCGCGCTGCGGTGCCTTCGGGCGCTTCGACCGGCGCGCATGAAGCGGTCGAGCTGCGCGATGGCGATCCCGCGCGCTACAAGGGCAAGGGCGTGCTGCAGGCGGTCGGCGCGGTGAACGGCGAGATCGCCGGCGCGCTGGTGGACATGGACGCCGAAGACCAGCGCGATATCGACCTTGCGATGATCGCGCTCGACGGCACCGAGAACAAGAGCCGCCTTGGCGCGAACGCGATCCTGGGCACCAGCCTTGCGGTGGCCAAGGCTGCGGCGGACGCGCGCGGCCTGCCGCTCTACAGCTATGTCGGCGGGGTTTCGGCGCACCTGCTGCCGGTTCCGATGATGAACATCATCAACGGCGGAGAACATGCCGACAACCCGATCGACTTCCAGGAATTCATGATCATGCCGGTCGGCGCGCCGACTTTGGCCGAAGCCGTGCGCTGGGGCAGCGAAGTGTTCCACACGCTGAAGAAGGCGCTCTACCAGAAGGGCCTCGCCACGGGCGTGGGCGACGAGGGCGGCTTTGCCCCCAACATCGCCAGCACGCGCGATGCGCTCGATTTCGTGATGGCCTCGATCGAGCAGGCCGGGTTCAAGCCGGGGACGGACATCGTGCTCGCGCTCGATTGCGCGGCGACCGAGTTCTTCAAGAACGGCAAGTACGAGATCAGCGGCGAGGGGCTCTCGCTCTCGCCCGAAGCGATGGCGGATTATCTTGCCGCGCTGACCGATGCCTATCCGATCCGTTCGATCGAGGACGGCATGAGCGAAGACGATTTCGAGGGCTGGGCCGCGCTGACGAACAAGATCGGCAAGAAGGTGCAGCTGGTGGGCGACGATCTGTTTGTCACCAACCCCAAGCGCCTGACGATGGGCATCGCCAAGGGCCTCGCTAATTCGCTGCTGGTGAAGGTCAACCAGATCGGAACGCTGACCGAGACGCTGGAGGCGGTGAGCATCGCGCAGCGCAATGGCTATACCGCGGTCATGTCGCACCGTTCGGGCGAGACCGAGGACGCGACGATTGCCGACCTCGCGGTTGCCACCAACTGCGGCCAGATCAAGACCGGCAGCCTCGCGCGCTCGGACCGGCTGGCCAAGTACAACCAGCTCATCCGCATCGAGGAAGAGCTGGGCCAGTCGGCACGCTATGCAGGCGCGGCGGCGTTTGGCCGTCTCGCCTGATTTAAGCGGGCGCTTAAAAACACTTCACAACCGTGCCGCTCTCTGCCAGCCTTGCTGGCGGAGAGTGATGCATGGGTGAATTTCCGACGACGGCTGCGGCGGTAACGCCGGGCTGGATCGAAGCTGGGCTGGCGCGCGCCGGGCTGCTGGGTGATGCGCGGATCACCGGGCTGGAATGGAAGGCCATCGGCACCGGACAGGTGGGCGATACGGCGCGCTTCACGCTGACCTACGACCGGCCCACGGCCGCGCCGCCGACGCTGGCGGGCAAGTTTGCCTCTGCCGATCCGACCAGTCGCGGCACGGCGGCGGCCATGATGCTCTATGTCAAGGAAGTGGGCTTCTACCGCGCGTTCGCGGCGGAAATCGCGGTGCGGACGCCGAAAGTCTATGCCGCCGAGATCAATGCCGAGGGCACCGATTTCGTCCTGCTGTTCGAGGACTTGGCGCCGGAGCGGGGCGGGAACCAGCTGGAGGGCTGCGACCTTGCCGATGCCGAGGCAGCGATCCGGCAGGCGGCGGCGCTCCACAGCGCAACCATCGGCCATCCCGCAGTGCTGAATGCAGACTGGCTCCACGGGCGCGAGGGGCTGCTGACGCAGATCGGTCAGCTCTACCATCAGGCCCACGCCATCTTCCGTGAGCGCTACGACGGGCAGCTTGCGCCCGATGCCATGGCGCTGTGCGACGAACTCGACCGGCGGGTAGAGGGCTGGCTGGGCCGTCAGCCCGAGGAGCCCTGCCTGATCCATGGCGATTTCCGGCTCGACAACATGCTGTTCGGGGTGGGGGGCGGTGCGGAACCGATTGCCATCGTCGATTGGCAAACCTGCGCCATCGGCTGCGGGATGACCGACGTCGGCTACTTCATGGGCTGCGGCATCGGCAGCACGCTCAGGCGGCCTAACGAGGCGGCGCTGCTGGCGCTCTATGCCGAGGAAATGGCGCGGCACGGCGCGCCGATTGCGCACGATGTGATGATGCGACGCTACCGGATCGGGGCGCTCCATGGCCTCTTCACCGCCGTTTTCAGCGCGGCCTTCGTTGTGCGCACCGAGCGGGGGGATGCCAACTTCCTTTCGATGGCGCGCGGCGCGGCCGAACTCGCGCTCGATCATGATAGCATCGGCGCTTTGGACGCCATGATGGAGACAAAGACATGCTGACCAAGGGCGACGACTTCCCGCTGCACCAGACCCCGGAGCCAGTCGCCTACTCCGGCACCGACCGCAATTTCTACGACCGCTACTTCTTCAACGGCTATGCGCCGGACGGCTCGGACTTCTTCGCGGCGGCCTTCGGCATCTATCCGCACCTCAACGTGGCGGATGCGCATTTCTGCTTCATCAAGGACGGGGTGCAGCATTCGCTCCACGCCTCGCGCGAACTGGCGATGGAGCGGCTGGACCTGACCTGCGGGCCGATCGCGATCCGTGTCGAGGAGCCGCTGCGGCAGCTTTCGATCAGCGTTGAAGGCGAAGGCATCCGCGCCGAGATCGTGTTCACCGGCCGCGCCTTTCCCATCGAGGAGCCGCGCTTCATCCACCGCATCGGCCCGCGTACCTTCATGGACTACACGCGGCTGACGCAGAACGGACACTACACCGGCTGGGTCGAGATCGACGGGGTGCGCACGGTGCTGAAGCCGGGAACGGCAGGCACGCGCGACCGCAGCTGGGGCGTGCGCCCGGTTGGCACGAGCGATACGCAGCCGCATGGGCACGGCGTGGTGCCGCAGTTCTTCTGGCAGTGGACGCCGATCAATTTGCCCACTCGCAGCGTGTTCTTCCATATCAACGCCGATGCGCATGGCGCGCCTTGGAACACCCGCGCAGTGATCGCGCCCGATGGCGCGGGGCATGATGGTTTCACGGAGACGCCTTCCGCGACGCTCGATGCGCCGTTGCAGCCGGGCACGTTGTGGCCTGCGGGCGGCACGCTGACTGTGGGCGGCGGCGATGAGCCGTTGACGCTGACCTTCGAACCCTTGCAGCGCTTCCAGATGCGCGGGCTGGGCTATACCTCGCCCACGTGGGGGCATGGGCTCTATCATGGCGCGCTCGAGGTTGAGCGCGAGGACATTGTGCTGGCGGACGTGGACCCGAAGCGGATGGACAATTTCCATGTGCAGATCGTCAGCCGCGTCACGACGAGCGCAGGCGAGGTGGGCACCGGTGTGTTCGAGCAGCTGATTTTCGGGGCTTATGCGCCGCTTGGGCTGGGGTGAGGGCAGGCGGTCTGCGTCCCCTCTACACACACTTCGTCACCCTGAACTTGTTTCAGGGTCCATCGTGCGGCAAGCGCGGTGTTTGCCGATAGAGGGCAAACCGCGCGGCATGGTGTTCTCACCGCAAGCCTCCGCGTGGGCTGAGAGATGGACCCTGAAACAAGTTCAGGGTGACGTTTTTTGTGCGGAAGAACTAGTGCTAAGGCACCCGCCGCACCGGCACCGGCACGTTGCAGATATCCACCCCGCCCGCTGGCCGAATGTAGAAGGAATCGCGCCGGTTGGCCCGCGCATCGGCGTAGCTGGCGAAGCTTTTGCTTTCGGTGGAGAGATACTCGTAGCGCGGCAGATCGGGCACATCGCTGCCGATGCGGATGCTGAGGATCGGGGTGCGCTCCTCCGCCGTCTTGTAGAAGCCGATATCGCCGGTGCCGCGCGGCAGGCTGGAGAGGTGCTCCATCCCCTCGATCACCCGGCCGACGACGGCGATATTGCGATCCAGCTGGCGCGGGGCCTGGCCGATGACGGCGTAGAGCTCGGCGCCCGAGCCGGTGTCAGGCGGATAATCGCGGCCGACGCCAACGGTGCCGTAGCAGTGGATGGGCCAGGCCTTGGTGAAGTCGCTTCCCACAGGCCAACCGCCTTCCCAGCCCACGTAGGCGGCGTAGCTGTCGCCAGCCGAGCCGACCACGTGTGGCGGTGCACTTTTGGCTCTTGACGACGCGCCCGGAATCTCAAGGTTGCGAAGCACCTGATATACGTAGGCTGCACCCCCGCTACGGTCGCGATATCGCGCCGACTTCAAGACTGTTTCAGCCTGCTCGTACTCCTCCGCCGGCACCACCTTCAGCCCCGCAGGCAGCGGCTTGGCCTTCGCCTTGTCCTCACCGTCCGGATCGCCCCATTGCACGACATAGCCGTCCTGCACGCGGTTGACGCTGGTGCCGTCCCACCACTTCGCGGCGGCGAGTGCGCGGATATTGCCGATCCACCCTTGCGAAAACGGCGCTGGCAGCAACTGGATCACCACCCGCCGCGCCGCGCCCTTGGCATCGGGCGCGAGGTCCATGACCAGCAGATCAGACGGTGCAATCGCCGTCCAGTCCGCCGCCGGGGCTGCCGCAACGATTTCGGTCGGCGCGAGCGCTGACGTCTTTGCAGGGGCAGCGGCGGGCGCAGACTCCTTCGTGGGGGCAGGGGCGGGCGCGGCGTTGCAGCTGGCGAGCAAGGCAACAGAGAGCAGAAAGGGATGTTTCATCACAAACGACTTGTGCCAGCCTTCGCAGCCTTGCGGAAGTGGTTGCTTGCCGTTAGGGGCAACGCCTTCCAGTGCATGCGGAGCGGTGGCCGAGTGGTCGAAGGCGCTCGCCTGGAAAGTGAGTATACGCCAAAAGCGTATCCAGGGTTCGAATCCCTGCCGCTCCGCCAGCCACCTTGCCAAGGGCCTCCTAAGACTGCTGGAATTCGGTGATTTTTGGCGCTTTTGCGCTAGAGGTTGTTCTCTATTTGCACCGATTTGTCCGGGGCGTCGATGCTCAGTGACCCGGCGGTTCGCCAAGCCAAGGCGCGAGACAAGGATGACAAGCTTTCAGACTCCGAGGGACTCTATCTTTATGTGACGAAGGCAGGGCATTGCAGTTGGCGGTTCAGATACCGATTTGACGGTAAAGAGCGTCGCTTGATGCTGGGTTCCTACTCAGAGGTGTCGCTCAAGGTTGCACGAGAGCGCAAGGCCGAGGCGCGGCGTTTGCTCGTCGAGGGAACGGACGCTGGTTTCGAGGCGAAGAAGGCGGCCATCGAGAGGAAGCTTGCGACGTCAAATACCTTCTAGGTGGTGGCCCCTAACTGGTTCGAGCTTCTGAAGGATCGATGGACGCCCGTGAACGCGGATGACGTGATCACGAGCCTGGACAATGATGTCTTTCCGATGGTGGGCGCGTTGCCAGCGACCGAGATCGATGAGCCGGTGGGAGGCAAAATGAATAACGAGGAATTCCGCGCGCTGGGCCATCGTCTGGTCGATTGGGCGGCGGACTATCGCCGCGATCTGGCAGCGCGCCCGGTCGGGGGGGATTTCGCCCCGGGCCGGGTCCGCGCGATGCTGGAGCAGACCGCGCCCGAGGCTGGCGGCGGGCTGGACGCGGTGCTTGCCGCGCTCGACACGGTTGTCCTGCCCAACATGGTCCACTGGCAGCACCCGCGATACTTCGGCTGGTTTCCGACCGGCGGGCAGGAAGCCGGGGTGCTGGGCGAGCTGGTTTCCGCGGTGCTCGGCAGTGTGGGGCTTTCGTGGGAATCCTCGCCCGCGCTGACCGAGGTCGAGGAAGTGGTAACCGGCTGGTGCCGCCAGCTGTTCGATCTGCCCGAGGTCTATCAGGGCGTGATTCAGGACAGCGCTTCCACCGCGACGCTGGTGGCGCTGCTTGCCGCGCGCGAACGCGCTTCGGACTATGCGCAGTTTGGCGGCGGCTTGCAGGCGCTGGAGCGCCCGTTGGTCGTCTATTACGGCGAAAGCAGCCACAGCTCGGTCGAGAAGGCGGCGCTGCTGGCGGGCTTCGGGCGCGACAACTTGCGCAAGATTCCCGGCGGCGCGGACGATGCCATGGCGCTCGATGTACTCGCCGCGCAGATCGCAGCCGATATTGCCGCGCGATGTGTTCCCTGCGCGATCGTGGCCTCCAGCGGATCGACCGGAACCCTGGCGTTCGATCCGCTGGAAGACCTGGCGGCGCTCGCGGCGCGGCACGGAGTGTGGCTGCATGTCGATGCGGCGATGGCGGGGGCGGCGCTGATCCTGCCGGAGATGCGGGGGCGCTTTGCCGGGATCGGGCAGGCGGATTCCATCGTGATCAACGCCCACAAGTGGCTTGGCGTGCCGTTCGACTGCAGCCTCTATTTCGTGCGCGAACCGGAGGCGCTCGAGCGGGTGATGTCGACCAATCCGGCCTATCTCCAGTCTGCGCGTGATAACGAGGTGCGCAATTATCGCGATTGGGGTCTGCCGCTGGGCCGCCGCTTTCGCGCGCTCAAGCTGTGGTTCGTGTTGGCGGATCTCGGCGCGGAGGGCTTGCGCGCCAAGCTGCGCAAGGATCTCGCGCTGGCCAAGGATCTGGCCGCCAAGGTTGCGGCGGCGCCCGGCTGGCGGCTGGTGCGGCCCCTGCGGTTGCAGACTGTCTGCGTGGTACACGAGCCGGAGGGCCTCAGCGGCGCGGCACTCGATGCGCATACGCGCCGCTGGGCTGCTGCGGTCAATGCGTCCGGGGAGGCGTGGCTATCGCCCTCGCAGATCGATGGACGCTGGTTCGTGCGTGTCTCGATCGGGGCGGAACGGACCGGCGCCGAGGATGTGGCGCGCGCGTGGGCGGCGATGCAGGCCGAAGCTGAACGCAGCGCCGCCGCTGGATAGAGCGCAGGGCCACTATTCCTCGGATGTCGGGTGCAGGCAGCACCGTGCCGGTGCATCGACCGAAGCCAATAGCGCGGAATCCTTCGCGCCGTGCCTCCGCATGAAGGGGCACCCGGTCACCGTCCTCAAGGAACGTGGGCATCTCGCCGCCGGGGAGCGCGATCGGCGCCCGCCCGCCCTTGGTCAGTTCGAGCAGGCTGCCGGCCCCGCCTGGATCTGAGCCGGAAAGCGTGCCAGTGCCGAGGAGGTCACCCGGCGCAAGGTTGCATCCGCCACCAGGACGGTATCGCCAACTAGCTCCTGGGCCGTTTCGATCATGGAGAGGGTGAAGCCTTTGGCACCGTATCCGTAGAGCTTCAAATTGCGCGCCTCGCTTGCCTCACGTGTCTCTCGCACAATTCTGGCGTCTTCGAATGGGCGCAGCATGTCCAAAAACGCCTGCTCGGCTGCGTCAAAAAACCGCATGTTGTGCCAGAGCGTGTCATCGGCATCGAGACAAATCAATTCGATCGGCATGGCCATCCCATATGTGCCCCCTTGTGCGCGGCACCACTCCGTTCATTGTCTCGCTGAGTACTGCGTTTTGCGAGTCGATTCTGATGGTTGTCATGTCTGGCGCGGCGTCGCCAAGCTTCGGGGTTGCCAAATGGCCGATCCCGTCTGGCAAATGGCAAAAGCCGCGGATCGGCCTAAAGCCAGCACAGCCGATCGAAGCAGCTTTCAGCGGCAAACCGAGCGCGAATCCTTGCCTTCCCGCGCGCCTGTTTCGCGGATTTGTGCCGAAGCGCTACTCGGTCGCGGAGCTGATGCAGCCGGCGGGCTTGACCCACAGCGGGTCGGATGAGCACATAACGTCCAACCACGAACTGCTATCCCCCGCGATCGCGACTAACCTCGCGGTGAAGCGCGGGATGCTTGCTCCAGACGAGTTTATGCACGACCGAGACACGCTCAGCGGAAACATGAGTGACTATCTTCGCCGTCAGGACGTCGCGAGCCTCGGCGGTGGCCGCCCGGTCACCAGCCTTTCGCTCGATGCGCTGAGGACGAGCCTCAGGGCGGCAAACGCGGCCTCTGTTATCCCTCTGGAGCCCTGCGCCTGATGCGCCGCGCGCGTTTTCCGGCTCTCGTCTGTCCCAATGGCGGCTTCCCGCGCGTCATCCCTGCAGGCGGGCCACCGGGCCTCGCCGCACAATGGAGGACAAACCAATGCAGTACATGATCATCAACTACGTTCCGCCTGTTACCGTGGGTGCCGACGGGGTGCCGGAATACGGCTCCGAAATGGCGCTGTGGCAGGCCTACACCAAGGCCCTGATCGACGCTGGCGTGATGCGCGGCGGCAATGCACTGCACGCCGGAGCGACGGCGACCACGGTCCGCGTGCGCGATGGGCAGCGAGACCTTCACGACGGCCCCTATGCCGACAGCAAGGAAGAGCTTGGCGGCTACTTCATCATCGAAGTCGACACCCTCGACGATGCGCTGCTGTGGGCTGCGCGCAATCCCGCTGCGAGCACCGGCGCGGTCGAGGTCAGGCCGATCGTGACCTACTGACCTGATGCCGCACCGGCCCTCTCCCAACGCGGTCGAGGCGGCGGCGCGGCTAGCCTATGGTCGTCTGGTCGCGCTGCTGACGGCGCGCTCGGGCGATCTGGCAGGGGCCGAGGACGCACTCGGGGACGCCCTTCTCGCCGCGCTGGAGCGCTGGCCCGAGCTCGGCGTCCCCGCCAATCCGCAGGCCTGGCTGCTCACCGTCGCTCGGCGCAAACTGATCGACCGCGCCCGCCGCGCCGCGCGCGCCGATGCCGCGCAGGCCGAGATCGAGCGCATGCACGAGGAAGCGGAGGTTGCGATGAACGAAGCCCAACTCTTCCCCGACCGCCGCTTGGGGCTGATGCTCGCCTGCGCGCACCCGGCTGTTGACCCGACCGCGCGCACGCCGCTGATGTTGCAGGCGATCCTCGGGCTGTCGGCCGAGCGCATGGCGCCGGTTTTCCTGACCTCGCCCGCAGCAATGACCAAGCGCCTCGTGCGCGCCAAAGCCAAGATCGCAGCATCCGGCATCGGCTTCGCCGAGCCCGAGCCCGAGGAACTCGCCGAGCGCCTCGATCCTGTTCTCGACGCGCTCTACGCCGCCTTCACCGTCGGTCGCGATGATCGAGGTCGTGGAGGGCTTGCAGAGGAGGCGCTCTGGCTTACCCGGCTGCTTGCAGAGCTAGCGCCCGAAGCGCCTGAGGCGTTAGGGCTGCTGGCGCTGATGCTGTTTGTCACCGCCCGTGTTCCCGCTACGCGTGAGGGCTCCTTCATACCGCTGAGCCGCCAAGATCCGGCAGACTGGAACGCGGCCATGTTGGAGGAGGCCGAGGCTCTGCTGCGCCGAGCCGTGGATTTCCGGCGCCCAGGACGCATTCAGGTCGAGGCTGCGATTCAGGCTGTCCATGCCGAGCGTCGCCGCAGCGGACGGACCGACTGGGCAGCGATCCTGAAGCTGTACGAGGGGCTCGCCGGCCTTTCCGCGACTGTCGGCGCGCACGTTGCGTGGGCTGCGGCGCTTGCACAGTCGGGCGAGGCGGAGGCCGCACTCGCCAGACTTGGCGCAATCGATCCTGCGGCGGTAGCGGCGCACCAGCCCTTCTGGGCGACACGCGCCTTCGCGCTTGCGCAGAGCGGCCGAAGTGCCGAGGCGGCGGATGCCTATTTGCGCGCCGCCGCCTTGGCGGAAGACCCTTCCCTGCGCGCTTTTCTCCTCGAACAGAGCGCAAGATTGCAGAATTAGCGAGCGCGCCTGTCCCAATGCCCGCTGTCCGGACGTCATCGATCACCAAGCATGGAGGTGATGATGACAGAAGTAACAGTAATCGGCCTGCCCCAGAGCAATTTCGTGTGGGCCGTGCGGATCGCGCTGGCGGAAAAGGGCATTGTTCATGAGGTGATGCCCGTCCCGCCGCACAGCCTCGAGGTGCTGGCAGTACACCCGCTTGGCAAGGTCCCGGTGCTGCGGCACGGCGACGTTGCGATCGCCGAATCCCGTGCAATCATCGACTATGTCGACGAGGCCTTTGACGGCGCTCGACTGGTGCCGCAAAACCTTACCGGACGTATCGCCAGTGACATGTGGACCGCGATCGTGACGACCTCGGTCGAACCTCTGCTGATCCGGCAATTCCTGTTCGCGCACATGTTTCCTGGGACGCCCGACAACCTGCCCGACCCCGATCGGATCAACGCGCTGCTGCCGGAAGTCGCCTCGATGCTCGACATGCTTGAGGTCGCACTTGCTGCTGGCCAGATCGGCGGCGAGGCATTCCTCCGAGTCGACGCTTACCTCGTTCCGATCCTCTTCTACTGCCGTAGCACGCCGACCGGCGCTGAACTGATCAGCCAACGCCCACGGCTAGGCGCTTATCTTGAACGCCACCTCGCGCGCGACAGCGTCGCGGCAACCATGCCGCAAGCTGCGGCTTGAGCGCTGCCCGTCGGGGCCCTCTGCTGACCGGCGCATCGTCGGACACCGGGGGCCCCAACGGTCTGCTGCTTTCGAGCCGCGACTGGCGCGTATTCGGTGTGAGCCGGCGCGACAGCTGCATTCCTGTGCCGGTCAAGAACCAAACACTCGATATCCCGCGACGCAGCCGCGACTGCCTCGACCATTTCGAACCGGCTCGACGAGACCGGCAGCGTTGACGTCCTCGTCTGCAACGCGGGCTTCGCGCTCATCGCCGGTGCGGTTCATGAGTTTACGGCCTAGTCTCCGGAGGTTCGCCTTTGAGTGTGGGAGCCGAGATTCCAACGTTCGGATAGACATGGATGCCTCCATCATTGATGGGGACTGCGGCGGGGGCTTTGCTCAAGCGTGAAGAATAAATGGGTTGTAAATCAGTGGATTAAGATTGGATCGCCAATCCCTGCCGGTCCGCCAGATTTTCAAGGCTGGCCGCGACGCCGATCAGCGCCCGACAATGATATGCGCGTCGGACACCAGAAGCGTCTCGCGGCTGAGAGTGACCGGCACGGGCGCCGCATGCGCCGCCTCCAGCCGCCACTGGCCCACCGGCACGCCGTCGAAATAAGCAAGACCTTCGAAATCGCTGCGCGTTACGGCAAAGCGTTTGCCGGTGGCATCGACCAGCGCGACCTCGATACCTGGCAGCGGCCTGCGCAGATCGCCATTGACGGTTTCGACCTGGGCTTCGATCTCGCCGGTCTGGCGCAGCGGCACGGCGACATCGAGCACCTGGCCGGCGCGCAGCACTGCGGTTACCCCGGGCTGCACCGGCCGCAGCCGCAGGTCGGGGAGCGATGCCAGTTGCACTTCCATGTCGATGCCGGTGCCCGGCATCAGCCCGCCGATCCGCGCCCGGCCGTCGCTGGCGGTCGCTTCGCGGCGGACACTGCTGTCGACGATGAAACTGGCACCGGCGATGTCGGGCTCGCCCGGTCCTTGCGCGCCATCGCCATCGGCATCTTCAAAGACATGTGGCTGCAATGTGGCGCTGCGGCTTATGCCGGCGGCGGCAAGGTGATAGCCGCGCCGGTCCGGGAACAACGCTGCCGAGAGCGACAGTCCGACCCGCCAGGCCTTGGCGCCATAACCGGCGCCGACACCGACCGAAAAGACACCGAAGTGGCGCTGCACGGTCGCTGCAATGCTGGCGGCACCGCGCTCTGCATCCCAGCCAAGATCGACCCCGAGGCTGCCGCGCTGCGTGGCGCGGGCGGCAGAGAGGCCGATCTGGCGCAGGCGCAGCCCTTGGTTGGCGCTGATATCGACGCCTGCACGCAGGCGCCAGCTGCCGACGGCGCGCGCGACGGCAAAGTTGCCAAGAAAGGTCGGCTTGTCTCCGCTGCGCTTTTCCAGGCTGGCACCTTGGCTCAAACGCCAGTCGCCCAGCGCCAGTGCCAGGCTGGCATCGACCCGATCGAGGGTGCTGCCGCTGCGATTGACCGAATGCCGCCAGCCGATGAGCAGCGGCAGGCTGCGGCGCCCTGCTGCAATGCGCGTTTCAGCCGAAATGCCGAATTCGCGTGCCAGATCGCTAACGGCAGTCGGCAGCGACGGCCCGCTGAGACCGCCATAATCGGCGACATCGAACTTGATGTTGGTCTGCCCCCATTGCCGCACACCCCGCAGCGCGAGCGCCGGGCGGCCATGCCCATCGCCGGCGACCAGCAGGCTGCCAAAGCCGCCCAGCAGCGCGGCATGGACCCCCGCCGCCAGCGCCGGTGTGCCGCCATCCAGAGGCGCACGCACATCGACCCGCATCGAGACGCCGCCACGCAGGCCATGTTCGACGGTGGCAAAGGCGACCTTGCCCGAAGCGGTCTGCGTCGCTGCCGGTGTGCCGATCAGCGGCACGCCGCCATCGACAACGCCGGCGGCGTAGACCCATTCGTTTTCAGGATTGAGTTCGCTGCCGACATAGCGGCTGAACGAGCGCTCCTCGACTTCGCCATGTGGACCGAAGAGCTTGACCACATAATCATTGGCACCCGAACGCAGCGGCACATCGGAAAAGACGTAATCGCCGCTGGCATCGGGCTTGTCGCATACCGCCACCAGCCGGTCGTCGCGGTGCAGTTCGGCATCCCAGCCAAGCGGCAGCGGCCCGCGCAGCTCGATCTGGTCGAACAGGTCGGCGCGCCAGGTAGGGCGGTTGGATATGACAAGCCCGCGGCCGCTGCTGGCAACACCGATCAGCGGCTGTGCCGGCGCGTTGACATCGCCGATGGCAAAGCTGCGGGCGTGGAGAAAGCCGAGTTGATCGGCGGCTTCGCTATCGCGACCGAGCGAGAGGCGGACGCTGGTCTTGCCGCTGCTCTCACCGGCCAGCCGCGCGCGTGCCGTCATGCCCGCCAGATCGGCGACCATTTCGGCCTGGCCTGCGACAGAACTGCTGCGGCTGCCGCTTTCGCCGGTGAGCGCAAGGTCCATGGTCGGCAGGCCGATCAGGCCCCAGGGATTGGCGATGCGCGGGAAATGCGGCCGCGCCGGTTCGGCACCGCGCAGCGCCTTGGCCCGGCGCTCGGCGCGTTCTAGACGCGCGATGACCGGTAGTGGTTCGCTGGAATCGATGCTGATCCGCAAATTGGCTTCATCGTGCCGCACCGTGACCGGCAGCAACCGGGCAAAGGCCGCCATGGCAAGGCAGGGGCCTTCGGGCGACGGCGTGAGCGCGGCGGCGGGCACGGGCACGCGCCGATCGGGAGCATGGAGCTCTATCACGGGTTGGCCGGCATCTTCCGCATGGCCGATCTCGAGCGCATCGAGCACCGGCAGCAGCGGAAGGCACAGCCCGGCCGGTGTGGTGTAGACCGGCAGGGATTCGAGCAGCTGGTAGCGGCCAAGGTAGAGCGCGACGATGCTGAGGTCGTCGCGACCGGCGCGCGGGCCACGGGTGCCGGTTACCCGCGCCGGTTCGGTGCCGAACAGATCGTCAAAGACCTTGTCGCTGTCCTGCGACTGGGCGTGCGCCGGGGCGGCCAGCAGCAGTGCTGCCAGCAAAGCGAAGAGAAATCGCATGGCCCCGCACCGGTCGCTCGTTCCAGTCGGTTCAGAGCTGGACGCGGCGCGTGGCGATCAGCCCCGGCGCCTTGGGATCGGACGAGACGTAATCGATGCGCACGTCATGGCCGATCAGCTTGGCCCTGATGTCCGCCGGCAGTGGCAGCATCACGTCGCGGTCGGTGTTGGGGGTATAGATGGCGATGCCGCGCACGCTGTAGACCGGGTTGGCCTCGCCTGCGATCGTCAGCCGCAGATCGCCATAAGTCGAACGCGTGCCGGCGCGGGTCAGCTTCACGACCAGCATGTTGTCGCCCTCGCGGGAAAGCGCCGCATTGTCGACCGTCGCGGTGGCGTCGAGCGTGCCGATCCGCACGATGACCGGGATGGTGACCGAGCGTACGGCGATGAGCTGGATCGACAGCGAGCCGTCGTTGGCGTCTTCGGCGGGCGCGGCCGTTGCCGTTCCGACATTGGTCGGCGCAGCCATGAGCCGCAGATGGCTGCGATATTCGCCCGGAGCGAGGCCTGCTGGCGGCGTGACCGACACGCGCAGCGACTGGCGGGCGCCGGGCTCGAGGATAACGCGGCGCGGTGAGAAGCGGATCATGTCGGCGGCGAACAGCTCGCCAGCGCGGGTGTCGGTGGCGGTTTCCAGCGCACCGTCGCGGCGCATGCGACGGTTTTCGACATCGATGCGGTAGGCGGTCTGGGCGTCGCTCTTGTTGACCAGGATCAGCTCGGTGCTGCGTTCGGCACCGGCGAGGACGACGCGGGTCGGCGCGACCATCAGCTGGGCGGCGGCAGGCGTCGGCAGCGATTGAACGGCGAGCGCCGCAAGCAACGGCGCGATGCGCGCAAGGCGGGTAGAAAAGTACATGGCAGGGGACTTTCCTTGGATGGGGCAGGCGCGGCTGGACCGGGTCGGAGCCCGGAGCACCTTGCGGGCGATCCGGGCTCCTTCCCCTGCCAGAGACGATTACTGGTATTCGACGGCGACGACGAAGCGGCCGGTGTACTTGCCGGCGGCCTGGCGGACACCAACGTCGAGCGTGCCGCCGACGGTGAAGCTGTCTGCGCCCTTGACGAGACGGCCGTTGTCCTTCGAACCCGTGAAGTCGAACACCTTCATGCCATCACCCTTCTCGTTGGTGATCTCGATGCCGCCCGGAAGCGAGATCGTGTAGACGGCGTCGGCTTCGCCCTTCACTTCGAAAGAAGCGGCGGTGTGGTCGGCGGTCAGGCAGGTCAGCGCAGCGCCGCACTTCTTGTCACCGGCGGGGGTCACGACGACCTTGTCACCCTGCGTCAGCGACGGAGCGATGGTGCCGAAGTACAGCGACGAGGTGTTGGCGATTTCGAGCGGGGCGATGATCTTGGCGCCGGCGCCGGCATCGGCGGTGACGGGCGCAGCGTTGGCAGCGGTCGCGCCAGCAATGGCGAGGACAGTGCCGAGAGCGAGGGTCGAGATGAAGTTGCGCATTCGTGTTCTCCGTTTTGATTGCCATCTGGCAGAAACGAGCGTCGGAACTGTTCCGGCTCTGCCCCCCTCTTTTCAAGGACCGTGCCAAGTGGGTTCTTGCGGGAGAATCGCGCAGAAAGGCGCCATACTGTTCAGAATGGCTGCTGGTTTTTCGCCAAACTGCAAAAATGAACTTTGCAAACTGCTAGGACGCTGCAGCTTGCGAACCGCTGACGTCGAAGTCAGTGGCATGGACACGCAAAAGCGTCTGGCTGATGCTGCCAGGGCTGCCGGTCGGCGCTTTGCCTTCTGATCCGGCCCGTTTCGCCGGCCTTCACAACGCGGCGAGCGCGCTGGCAACGAGGCGGGCCAGGTCGCCATCATGCGCAAAACCGGCGCGCTCGGCCGCCGGGGTTTCGAGCGGGGGCTGCGTGCCGAACATGGCTTCGAGCGCTGTGTCAGGCTCCCAGGAAACGAGGTTCGGCTCTACGCCGCATTGCCGCGCGATTTCGGCGGCAAGATCGCTCATCGCGATGCGCAGTGCCGGCAGCGTGACCGCGCGGGTCGGCGGTAGGAGCGCGGCATCCAGCGCCAGGGCGTGGACGAGGTTCGCGGCGCAGCACGTGATCGACTGCGCGCAGATCGTGGCTCCGGCGGAGACCGGGCAGATGAAGGGCTCGCCTGCCTTCAGCGCATGGAACATGTCGCTGATGAACGCCGATTTGAGGCCCGAGGGGCCATTGGGGCGCGCGAGAATGCCGGGGAGGCGCACGGTTACCCCATCGATCAGGCCGCGATTGGAGAACATCGCCACCGCCTGTTCCATCATCGCCTTGTGCCCGCCGTAGATCATCTTCGGGACAAGCGGGGTCGCATCATCGACATGCGCGGGAAGGGGATCGCCGAAGACCGCGATCGAACTGGCAAAGACCACGCGCGGGCGCCCGCCCGTCTCCGCCACTTCGAGCAGCAGATCGTACATCGCATCGACATTGATCCGGCGCGAGGCGGCGGGATCGGCCTCCGCCGCGCCCCCGGGCACCGTGGCGAGGTGGATCAGGGCCTTGCAGTCATCCGCCAGCGCTGCAGCCCGGACCGAGGCTTCACCGAGATCACCCGCGATGGCGCGGGCGCCAGCTGGAATGCCGCCCGCTGCGGTATCGATGCCCACCACCCCATGGCCCGCCGCAAGAAGCTGCTGGACGAGCGCTCGCCCGACAAAACCGCCTGCACCTGTTACCACGATCGTCATGTCCGGCCTGCTCCTCGCGAAAATTGCTGCGAGACGCATGCCACATCATCGGAACTGGTGCGCGCCGGATTCCGCTGCGCGCATGTCGAGCAGGGGATAGAAACGGAACTCGGCGCCTCTGCCCGTGAAGCTTGGCGGCGCGGGATCGTGGAATACGACGGTTCCGGCTGGGTCCAGCACTTCGACATCGAGCCGGGCGGAAGGCTCGGTGTAAGTGGCGCCGACCACCGAGTAAGTGTCGTCTTCGGTCACGTGCATGGCGCGATAGTCGTTCACGGCATCGAACTCGAAGCGAAAGTAGCCGCCCGCATCGGTCTTGGCCGTGCGCCGCGCGATCTGCGCCAAGCGCGGATCGGTGGTGTCTTCTCCGACGATCCGGACCAAATGATCCGGCGCTGGCTCGCCATCGGCATCGAGGACATAGCCGTGGAATATGGGCTTGCTGCCAAGGCCCTCGGCAAGCTGACCGGCGAGCCTGGCAAGGCTTGCCACCTCGCGTTGCAGATCGTGGGCGCGACGGGCCCGCTGCTCGGCGAGCGAGGCTGCGGCCCCGTCGCTCTCGGATGCTGCCAGCCGCTTGGCTTCGCGCCGCTGCGACTGGGCGAGGCCGGTAATCAGCGCCTCCTGCAATTGCAGCATCTGCGGGGCGATGCGGGCAATCTGGCCGAACACGCTGTCGATCGCTGCCTGCTGGTCTGCGGCGGTATGGCGGGGGCCGGATTGCGAAAAGGCCTTCATGCTCTCGGCGTTGAAACGCGCCATGATCGTTCTCCGGTGGTCAGGGTTGGGGCATGAACGCCTTCTTGGCGCCCGTCGCGAGGTGGCTTTCGATGCCGTGATCGTCGCCGCACAGTTCCTTGCAGAACGCGGTGCCGAGCACGAGGTTGTGCGCAACCGCTCGTTCGACGCCGTTCGCCTTGAGGCAATGGGTCGATTGGTTGCTGTCGGCCGTATTGAGGATCCCGAAGCTGAGCACCGAGAAGAACGCGCGGCCCCAAGTTTCGGCGAGGCGGTTGTCGCTGATGCGCACCGACGATCCGGCAGCGACCAGATCGGCCACGGCAACGCGGCCATCGACATGGTATTCGAACTGGTTGTCGCAGGCGGAGACATCGTCGAGCGAGAGCAGCAGGACCGAACTCAGGTCCGCGCCCTTGGGTGCCGAGCGCATCAGGAAGCTCACCTGATTATCATTGAACGCCAGCTTGCCCGTGGGCAGGCGCGGCCAGATGCCCTTGGTGAAGACGCCAAGCCGCGCCACGGTGCAGGCATCGACGCCGAGGTTGTAGCCCATCGCTTCGGCCACCTTGAGCACGGCCGCGAGCAGCAGGCCGAGCGTCCATTCACGGCTTACGCCGAAGTTGGCGACGAGAACCGTGCGGGCCATCGGGTCGGAGACCTTCTCGGCCATGGCTTCGCTGAGGAAGCGGTTGTCGGTGATCGCCATCGGCCCGGCGCCGAGCAGGAACAGAGCCCGGCCGAGCGGTTGTTCGACCTGATTGCCGTGGATGCGCAGCTGGCCACCAGCCTGGCGAGCGCGCGCTGCGCCTTCGGCCATCATTACTTTTGCATGGCCGTACTTGGCCGTGCCGGGCAGATTGAGCGTGAGCGCGAGCCAGATGTGAATGCCCGCGCGGATGCCCTCCTGCGCCGCTTCGGCGGGCTCCTTGCCGGGCACGCCGTTGGCGCGGATCACGTTGCGTTCGATCGTGAGGCCATCGGCCACCAGCACGAACACCCCGCAGACCGGCGTGAGCCAGTCCCGGCCGTTGTGTTCGATCACATTGCCTTCGATCACCAGATCGGTGGTCAGCGCGAGCGATATGCCGCCATAGCCGAGAAACAGGATCATCGCCGATTTCGGCTGGGCGACCGTGTGGCGCAGGCAGTGGGCGATGCGGTTCCCGGCAATCCTGAGATCGTGAACCGTGACCAGTTCCAGCCCGGTCTTCAGGCTGAACCCGAAGAAGCGGACCACCGCGATCCCGTTGGCTCCGTGCCGGGCAATCACGTTGTCGGCAATCTCGATCTCGTAGAGGTCACCCGCCGATACGAAGCGCACGGGGCCATCGCCGTTGTCCGGCGGGACGCTGCTGTCAGTTGGATCGCAGGGGGCGCAGGGGTCTTCCAGGTCGATATCGGGGATGTCGGAACCATCCGGGTTTTGCTCGTCGATCCGCCGGATGCTGCCGAGCGTGATGCCGTTGCCCATGCCGCCAACGATGACGTTGCCGCGCACCAGCACGTTGACGCTACCGCCGCCGAGCTGGATGCCGCCGCGCGCCGCATCGGCGTCCTCGGCCCGGTCCGGCGCGGCGCGCTTGTGGAAGATCCGCTCGAGCGCAGCGGGGAGCGGTTCGATGATGTTGTCCTCGATCTCGATCGCCTTGCCTTCGGCATAGACGGCGGTCCAGGGCGAGAAGACCTCACGCGCATCGCGGAACTGGATCAGGCAGTCTGCAAGGCGCACCGCCTTGCTGGAGCGCACGGCAGCCACGGGGCCGTTGCCGCCTTCGAGCGCCAGCGCTTCAACGCAGATGTCTTCGCTGCGGGTGATGGTCACCGCAGTCGATCCGTCGCCGGTTTCATCGGGCGCGACGATGCGCGAGCGCGGGCCGCAGCCGTGGATGGTCACGTTGTGGAGGCCGTCGATCACCACGGCTTCGCGGAATGTGCCGGGAAGCACGCAGACGGATCCGCCAGCGGGCGGCAAGGACGCAAGCGCGGCGGCAATCGTATCGAACATGCCGAAGCTCTCGATCCCGTCGCCGACGGTGACCGTGCAGCAGCCGCGAATGCGGGTGAGCGGCAGGAACGGCGGGCGGCAATCGTCGACCAGCACGCCGGTTGCGCTGCCGGCGGCCGAGCCGGTCCATTCGATGAGGCCGAGGGGCGCGCGGTAGCGCCGGATGCCGTTCGGTGCCGCGCCGCTCGGCAGCGCCAGTTGCCACGGCACGATCGCGGCAGGGGCCGCCGGGCGGGCCGCGATGATCCAGTGATCGCCGGGGCGCAGCGGCGCGCCGTTGAAGGTGACGCTGAGGCCGGTGTTGCCGAGCTTGGTGGTTGCGACGGGAATCGCGGCGGGCGAGGCAAGGTCGTCGCCCCGGTCCCACACGCGCACGTAGAGGAAGTCGTCGTCGGGATCGGCTGGATCGTTGAACTGCGCCTTGTCGCCGCGTCCGGTCCAGTTGGCAAAGCCTTCGGAGGCGAGCAGCGGGGTGTCGATCTCGAAGGTCTGATTATCCGGATCGTAGCTGACGAGGACCTTGCACAAGTGCCCGGCCACTTCGGACACGCGCTCGCCGTTGGGCAGGGCGGCGGACCACGGCAGCAGCTCGACGACCATGTCCTTGAGCGGCCAGTGCGCCGCATCGCGCGGCAGGGTCAGCAGCTTGAGCAGGACGTTCTGCCCGCCCTTTGCGGAGATCTTCGCGCGGTAGAGCGGGGCGGCATTGTTATAGCCCCAGGTGTAGTGGCCGGCATCGACCATCTGGACGCGGATGGCCTGATTTTCCGCGCCGAGATAGCCGCCCGGCTGCGGCGGTGAACACAGATCGCCGACGGTTATGGGCGCGGTGAAGCCCACGGTCAGCGTTGCGGTCGTCGTCATCTCCATGTCGGGGGCGATGGTGCCCATCGGCGCGAAGCTGGCGAGCGCGGCGGCCCAGGCAGCGGGGCAGGCGGTGCCGGTGACACCGGACATGACGTGGACCCGGCGCATCGTGCGCCAGCGCGCCGAGGTATCGGGTCCGCCGAGAGCGACTTCGAACAGCTCGCTGTCTTCCACCGCGGTGACCGGCTGCTGCCAGGCTTCGATCCACACGAGATCGGTGCGCTTGACGCCCGGTGCGGGCGGCGCGGGGGCGGCGGCCTTGTCGAAGTTGAGCCAGTCCTTCTGCTCGAGGAAATGCTCGCTTCCCGCCGTTTCGAGCCGCAATCCGCCGAGGTAGAGCTCGCCCGGGGTCAGCGTGAAATCGAGCTTGCCGCCGCTCACTGCAAAGCCCGCAGGGAGGAAGCCCGCACCCGGCGCGCCATAGGCTCCGATGGCGTGGATGCGGGTGCGCCGCAGCTCCTCCGCTTCGATCGAAGAGGCTTCGTTGAAATCGTCATCGGTCAGCACGCGGCCTTGCTGATGGCGGACCCCGGCGTACTGCTTGCGCTGGTCCCCCAGCTGCCGCGACAGGTCGATGGTCGACATCTCAGTTCTCCACGATCACGGCCGGCAACCGGCCAAAGGGCATGTATTCGTCGATCTTGGCGCGCAGGCCGTCGAGCCGGACGGGGCGGCGCTCGCCCGCCCAGGCGCCGATCTCGCACTGCTCCTCCGATCCGCGCTGGATCTGCGCCGGCGCATTGGGCGAAAGCTCCGCGTAGGCGGGATTGCCGAACCGGCGCGAGGCGAACAGGCGCTGCAGATCGGCCACTTCGTGCGATTCATACGGGTGCGGCACGCGCGAGCCCGGCCCCCGCGCGGAAAAGCGGAAGCAGCCGGATTGGAGATCGGTGACATCGGCGCGGGCGGCGATCAGGACATTGGTGGCATCGAGCTTTTCGACATCGAGCGCGAGGGCATTGATCGCCGCGCCGATCACAGTGCAGTTCGTCATGGTCACCGCCGTGCGCGGGGCTACAATTCCGGTGGCGCCGGTCTGGCCGGCATCGATGATGCAATTGCGCAGGATCAGCCGGTCGAGCGAGGCACCCGCGCCGCTGAGGACAATGCCGGGGAGAATGCAGTTCTCGATGACGAGTTCATCGAGGGTGCCTGCCACGATGAGGCCGCAAGGCGGGATCGCGCCCCCGCCGCCGTCGATACCGCCGGGATCAAGCGTGCAGAACCGTAGCGAGACCCTGCCGTAGGAACCCTCGAGCCGCAGCTGGCCCGAAAGCGCGCCGATCCACAGCCCGTCGATCACCAGCGCGCGGTTGTTGCCCGCCGCGCCGAGCCTCCAGTCGGCGGCGAGGCGCACATAGGGCCTCTCCTGCTCGCGCGCGCGGATCGTGAGGTCGGTGATGGCGGGCTGATTGGGCGGATTGTCGAAGGTCGTGCTGTCGGACAGTTCGAGCACCCCGCTGGTCGGCACTCCGGCGGCGGTTGCACGCTGGGCCCAGAGCGCGGTCGCCGCAGTCCGCGCGGTGCGCCGGGCGAAGGCACCCGCACCGATCGGCGCGCTCATGCCGGTGGTATAGCGCGCGCGCAGGTCCGTGGGCGGCGCGGCGCCGGGATCGAACAGCATGCGCCCGCGTGCCGGATCGAACAGCAGATCGATCCCGGCGGGTGTGTTGCGGTTCCAGTCGCTGAGGTCAGCCGCGCGCATGGCCGCGCGCGGGACGGGCGCGGCGCCCTTTAGGCCGAGCGACACGGCATCCTTGAGGACCACTGCACCGCTGTCATCCGTCAGCGTAAGCGCAAGGATCTGCGCGAAGACGCCTGCGCCGGTCAGTACTGTGCCTTGCGGCAATCCGGCGAGAACGCGCTGCAGCGCCGCGCGCGCGGCAAAGCGCTGTCCCGCGATCTGTCCGAGGCTTTTGGCACAGGCGCGGCGGGTGGCCTGGCTGGCGATCAGGGCGGTGCTGCGGACCCACCCGATGACGGCATCGCCGATTTCGAAGGTTTCCTCGTTGTAGAGGCGGCAATCGATCACGCGGGGGAGCTCGCCTTCGGCTGCGGTGCGCCAGGCGCTCCAGTCCGTTCGCGCCAGCCCCCGGGCGAACAACGGCACATCGCGTCCGCTGGGGTCAAAGCTGTAGCCATCACGGGTGCCGGCGAGGTTCTTGACGAGCCGGGGTGTGACATTGCGGAATTCGACGAGCGTCAGCCGGTGCAGGTGAAAGCCCAGAACGGGGATGCCGCGCAGGCCAAGCCGATCGTGCGGACGGCGCATTTCCGGGGTGTGGTGGAATTCATCGAAGGCACCGCCGGTGAGCAGCGCGCCGCGCACCGAGCGCAGATCGGCAAGGCCGCCTTCGGGCGTGCCTGTCACCCGGCCGGGCGCTGCGGGACCATCAAGGCCATGCCGATTGCGGGCAAGGCGGCGGAATTCCTCGACCAGCTTGGCATCCCACCCGGCGATATCGTCGCAGAGCTGCTCCAGCACCGCGAGGGTGCCCTTGCGGCGGCGGTAGTAGATCGTCTTGGCGACATCGCTGCGCCGCCCGCGCGGATTGAGTGCGGAGACCAGCCGGGCGGCGACCAGCTCGGCGATGTAGGGCACCGCCCAGTCGTCTGCGAGTTCGACGAACATGTCGTCCCACAAGCGGTCCTGGCTGCGCTTCATCACCGCCGCCTGGCTGGCGAAGGCCCGCAGCAGCGCGCGCAGGGCCGAACCGCCTTCGGTCTCGTCCGCCTCGCGGATCGCGGGGGGCACCCAGTCCCACAGCCGCTCGGTGTAGTATTCGCGGTAGAAGTCGCGTGCAGTTCCCATGTCGAGCCCTATCCTGCCAGCCGGCCGTTGACGCGCACGCCGCCGCCCGCAAAATCGAAATAGGCCCCGGCGGCGGGCACGCGCGCGACATCGCCAAACGGGGTTCCATCGAAGCTCAGCGCGCGCAGCGCTGTGACGCCGGGAACTTCCATGATCGCCCTGATCACCACACTGGCGAACAGCGTGCTGTCCGGCCCGAGCTGCTCGGGCCGCAGCAGACCGCCAGTGCCGGGGAGGCCCGCCGGGGCGAACAGCGCCTTGCCGACCGCAGCGGCGACCGCATCGGCCACGTAGTCCGGCGAAACCGTGATATCGACGTCGAGCCGGGCGGATTGGGCGGCGGCACTGATCACGGTGATCGGCGCATCGTCTTCCGCGAGCGCACGCAGAGCCGCGCGGATCGGCGTGGCAAGCTGCGGATCGCCGATGTAGCGCACCACGGCGGCCGGGCGTTGGCCGGTCTTGTCCCACGCCCACACCGCGCGGGCAGAGCGCACGCCCGATGTCTGCGCCGCAGCCGCCGCGATATCGACGAGCGAGATCGCACGCCCGAGGAGGAGCGCCGAGGCCGGGCCGCGCGTGCGGATCTCACCAGCGGCTTCGGCATCGGCGCCGCCGAACGCGGGCAGGACGTTGCGCACCGAGCGCAGCTTGGCGATCGGCCGGGCGAGTTGCTTCACCGAATCCGCCGGCGGCACCGCCGATCCGGCGCCGAAGCGATAATCGGCAACGACTTGCGCGCCCGTCGGCAAACGCATCGCGCCGCCGAAGTCGATATCGGTCTCGCCATCCGCATCGTGCCGCACGACGTAGACCTGCGCGTCGGCAGGCTGGCCGTAGAAGCTACTGGCCTCGCGCCACGCCACCCCGCCGACATGGATGACCAAAGTGCTGACCCGCCCGGCGGCGTTCGCGGCGGCAAGGTAAGTCAGCGGCTTCTTCCTGAGCCGGAAGCTCTGGAGCGGCAGGGCGGCGTTGCCTGTGCCGATCACCTCGCCGTGAACGCTCTCGCCCCGCGTGGCGAGGAAGGTATTGCCATAGAGCGTCACCGGCTGGACGAGCTGCTGCGGCCAGACCGGCGTATCGGACAGGGTGGCCGAGCGCGAGGCCGCATCGAGCGTGCCGCTGGTGACCACAGCCTCGCCGTGCGTATCTTCGAGCGCGAGGTGCGTGACCGCCATGCGCGGCGGATCGACGAGACCCGGCATGTGGAGCGGATCGCCGCTGGCGAGCGTATCCTTGAGCGGCGCATGGAGCGTGGCGGCATCGGCCATCGCATAGTGGACCACCAGCCCCGGCAGATCGGCTTCCGCATAGGGGAGGGCGCTGTCGAGAGTGATCGTCGTCGTACCGGCCATGACGGCGGGGCTCACGAGCTTGCTGACCTTGTTGTCGCTGTCGGTCAGTGTGCTCGTCAATCCGGCAAGCACGGTGAACTGCGCCTCGCTGGCGCTGATCACACGGCGGGCGGTGAGGACGCCCCCGGCCTCGAACGCAACGATATCGCCGGCCTGGATCGGCACGCGCGCCTCAAGCGCCAGCGTCGCGCCCGCAAGCACCGCCGGATCGCCCGAAACTGCAGCGTGCTTCCACACCCCGCAGCGGGCGCCGCCGCGCAGCAGCCGGGTGTTGGCAAATGTCGCGCCAGAGGGCGGCGTGACTGCGGCGGCGAATTCCACGAAGGTGACCGCGCGGCGGATGCGCAGGGCCATCGCGGCGGTCTGGGCAATGCGGGTGGCAACCAGTCCGCCCGGCGCCGCGATGACCACCAGCGTGCCGCTGCCCGCGCGCAGCGAGCTTGCCACGACGGGCAGGCCGGTGAGCGGTGAGGGCAGGGCGTTTGCGGGCACGCGGTCGACTGCGAGCCGGTTGATGCGCGGTTCGACCGTTTCGGATTGCTGCGCTTCGAACACTTGCGGCGGGCTGCCTGCAAATGCGCCCGAGCGGAATGCCGTGCCTTGCGGAATGGTGACGGGGCGCACGCCATCTGCCTGCGCCGAGAGCCAGACCGATGCGCCCAGACCGGGGCGGGGCTTGTAGCCGAGCAGGCCGATCAGCGCCCGCACCTGCGCCGGATCGCTGGCTGTGCCGAGATAGGCGGCATTGCAGGTCTGCATGTCGTAGAAGCTGGTGACGTCGCCCATGTAGGCGAACATTTCGGTGAGCATGACGCCGAAATCGGCGCGGTCACGCGCGCGCCATGCATCGAGCAGCGGTTCGCGGCCGATCGCGCCGAGCAGCGACGTCCGCCAATCCGCGAAGGTCCCGATGGCGCGCGGGATCGCCGGCAGGCCTGCCGCAATGCCCAAGCCGTTGCAATCGTGGGTGTCACAGGTGCAGGCCATCAGGCGCCCCCTTCCATGATCAGCCGCACCGCGCCGCGTTCGGGCAGTGCGCGGCTGTTGGTCACACGCACGAGCTCGCTCAGCCCCACAGGCAACGCGAGTTCGTCAAAGCTGCGCCATTCGAAATAGCCGGGGCGGCGCACGCGCATCGCTTCAACCCCGCGGACGCCGGGAACGCCTTGCAGCGCATCTATCAGCGCCGCGCGCGAGAGCGGCATGCCGAAGGTGAAGTTGTCCGGATCGAAGAAGCCGCCGCCCTGACCCGTCGTGCCGAACAGTGCGGCGAGCGCCGCTTCCTCGACCTCGCCGCGATAGGCATTGGCCGCAACGCAGAGCCGGATTTCGAGATCGAAATCGGCGTAACGCGGTTCCATCAGCTTGACCTCGCGCCCTGCCTGCCGGGCGCGGTTGAGCAGGAGCATGAGATTTTTGCGCAAACCTGCTGAAACGATGGTGGTTTCGTGCGGATCGGGCGTCACGAAGATCGTCGGCCAGCTGCCGGTCCAGCGGCTTGTCGCGCCTGCTTTCTGGACGGCGAGGTCGCGCTCGGCGATGCGCGCATAGTCGTCCGGCTGGACCGCGCGGTGGGTGATCGCGCGGAACGCCTGCGGGGCGTTGGTGCGGATGGCCTGCGCGGTTTCGGGATCGCGCCCGCCAGTGCCGGCCAGCGGATTGTTGACCGAGAGGACGCCGGCAACCGCGATGGGCAGCACGGTCAGCGTATCGGGCGCGACATTGCCCCGGCTGCCGTTGCCGAGGCGGTAGCGGACGGTGAAGCGGCTTCCCGCTGCCGGAGCCATGCCGAATTCGCCATCACCGAAGCGCAGGGTCGTGCCTTCGCCGGTGGCATAGTCGATCAGTTCGGTGACCTTGCCGAAGCGTTCGAAACCGACGACGCGGCGGTAGAGCCCGTCTTCGAGCGTGAACAGCGGGTCGTCGGGCTCCGCCGTGGTTTCGCCGACCAGGCTGGGCCGCCATTCCCACTCCGCCTTCTCGTCTTCGCACAGCACTTGCACTTCAGGCCGGAGGGCGCCGGACTTGTCCGCATGCCACACCAGCGGCGTCTCGTCCGATCCGGCCAGCGAAAACAAGGTCTTGACCCGCGCCGCCAGATCGGCGGCACTGCCCGGATCGGGATAGCAGACGGTGCTGTCAGGCCCGACCCGCTCGACCGCCATCGGCAGGCGGGCGTCGGGATCGGCTGGATCATCGGGCGGGCCGATGCGGAAGCGTGTCTCGTGGTAGGCACCCGCGGTGGCGGGCAGGATATTGGCGCGCAGCACCAGCGTTTCGAGATCGAGATCGAACGGCGCGGGCGCTTCGAGCTCGAGCCGGGTGATCGGCGCAGCGGTCAGCGGATCAACTTCGTCGCGCGCGTCCTTCAGCCGCACCACCAGCCGGCGCTCAGGGATGTCGGGTGAGGGCGGGCGCGTCAGCAGCAGCACCCAGCGACCTTTTGGATCGATGGCGTTATCGGGCTGCAGCTCGGTCTCGTGCGCGCCCGTGATCGTCAGTTCGGTCGTGCCGGCGAGGAGGCAGGTGTCGTTCTCGTCCCAGACATAGGCGGGGATTTCGTTGCGCGCGGGATCGATCGCGAACTTCGCGGGGGCCTTGGGCGGCAATGCAATCGGGCGATCCGCGAGCCCCCGGCCGATCTCGAACACCAGCTGGCGCTGCGCATCGGTGATCGCGGTGCCCGCATCGACAAAGCCTGCGGCCGAGGCCTGAACGTCGATCCACGCAAACGCGCCCGCTCCGTCGTCGAGCGGATAGTCGACCAGCCGGGCGAGGTGGCGCAGCGAACGGCGCTGGCTGGCCTGATCGAGCCGTCCTTCGCGATTGAGCCGGTCGTTGGCATAGGCGAACTCGTCGCCCAACGCAGCCGTCAGTTCGAGCACCATCATGCCGATGTCGGCTTCGAGGCGGTCCTGCCACTCGGGGTAGCGCTGCGCGGCAAAGTCGGTCAGGGCGCGGCGGATGCTCCAGAAATCGCGCGCGCGGTAGTCGACCGGGAAATCGATGCGCTCGTCCGGTGGGCAGGGGCGCGGCTCCGTTTCGCAATCGAGATCGCTGTCGCAGGCGGCCTTGAAGCTGAAGCGGACGTTGTTGAAGTAAGGGTCGATGACCGGACTATCGATGCGCAGGCGGTAGTCGCCGAACCCGCCGGGCATGGCGGTGAGGAATTGCAGCACGGCGCGGCCATCGACCGGCGGCGGCAGCGGGGAGACGCTCTGGAGCACCGGCACGCGCGCCGGATCGACGGCGCCGATCGCCTCGATGTGAATGTCGTCCACCGGCAGCGCGGCCAGTTGCGCGGCCACTGCGGCAGGCAGTACATCATGCTGAAGGAACACCGTCAGCACGGTCTGCGAGGGTGAAACCGCGATGAAATCGATGCCCGTCAGCGTGGTCGAGGCACGCAGGAGATCGGCGCGGTCGATGCTCATGGCGTCACCCGCAAGTTGAGATAGCGGCGCTGGCCGAGCACTTTCACGCCGTAGCCGATGCGCACCAGGAGCGCGGCATCATCGGCGCGGACGGTGACTTCGGTGACGGTGATCACATCGCCCAGCCACTTTGTCAGCGCCTGGTAGATCGTGGCCTGCGCCAGCGTTGCCGCCACTTCGCCGCCCGGCGCAAAGACCATGCGCTTCACTCCGCAGCCGAAATCGGGGCGGTTGATCCGCTCGCCCGGCGCGGTGAGCAGCACCTGCATGACGAGCTGTTCGACATGCGCATCGAAGCTCTGCTCCTGCGCGAGCCGCCCGCGCGCGGGATCGACTGCCAGCGGATAATGCAGACTGGTGAACGGCGGTTCGGCCATCAGGCGTCCCTTCTCATGATCCGCTCGCGCGTGGCTGGACGGCGACAACCGAAACCGGCCCCTGCGGCACCTGATCGCCGGCAAGGCAGAGGCCGACGCAGTCTTGCGCAAGGGTTGGCTGGCCGCCGACGGTGGTGCGGAGGTTGACCGTGATCCACTGCACCGTGAGGCACGGATGCGGCACGGTGCCCACGCCGACCGGGATCTGGAACGGGCAGCCGGCAATCGTGAACACGTCGCTCGCCAGCGCCAGCGGCGCCCCGGCCTTGGCGCGGGTGTTGGCGGATGCGACCGCGACAGAGCCGCCGTGCGGGCATTGCAGCGTCGAGGCGGTGGTGAGGAGGGGCTGTGCCATGCGCTGGTGCCCTCACATCACACTGAACGCGCCGGAATTGACCGACACGCCGCTATCGCTGACCTCGACCTTGCCGACACTTCCCGCCGACTGCGAGACGACGCCTTCCGCACCCACGCTGTGGGTGGCCTGGCCCGCTTCGGTCACGACCTTGTCGTTCCAGGTCGTGCTCGCCTCGGTATTGTTCTTGAGCACGACTTCGCCGGAGCTGTCGTCGATGGTGAGGCTGACGGACTCTGTGACGATCAGCTTGATATCGGGCGAGGTGGCGGCTTGCGGCAGTTGGTCCTTCGACCAGTAACAGCCAGTCCAGATCGGGCGGGAAACCTTGCCGCCTTCAAATTCGACCCAGACCCCGGCCCCCACCGGCGGAATGAAATACATGCCGACACCCGGCCCCGCATAAGGCACGCAGGGCATCGCCCAGACGCTGGCATCCCCCAGCACGGCAGGGCAGGACACCTGCATACGCCCGCAGTTTTCCGGGTCCTGATTGTCGATCACGATGCCGGCATACTTGCCCCAGACGTGGTCGTTGTGGGCCTGCTGGAACGCGATGAAGGGATCGGTCAGCATGGGTCAGTTCCAGCCGTTGCGCACCAGCGTCACCGTCATCAGGTGATCGTTGGCATCGATGGAATGGGCAACGCGGGCGACGAGGTATTTGCCTGAATGCCGTTTGCCGGCACCGTGCAACTCGGCGACGGTGTGGGCCCGCACGACCTGTTTGAGCCGCCGTTCGCGCACCGCCAGCGTGGCAGTCACGAACCAGCCTTCCTCGATCAGCGCGGCTTCGCTGCGGGCGATGAGATCGCCGGCATCGTCCACCGGATGGGTCAGCCGGGCGCGGCGCGGGCTGGTGACGATATCCGCAAGCGCCTTTGCCGCCATCGGCGCGAGTGGCGAGCGATCGACGCTGCCGTCCATGTCGGCGGCGGCGAAGATATCGCGGCCCGCAGCATCGGTGGCGACGACGCGCTCGGCATCCCACTCGATCACGGCATCGTCGATGTTGCGCTCGCTGCCCGCCAGGTTGAACACCACCGCCGGGGCCTGATCGACCGGCGGGCGGACGACATTGGCAGATGCGAGCGTGGTCTTCGGATCGTAGGTGATCCAGAACCAGCAGCCGTTGCGGCGGGCGAGGCGGCGCAGCAGGTGCAGATCGGATTCGCGCTGGACGAGCGCGTTCTTGGTCTCGTCGTGTACCACGCTGGTCGGGAGCACGATCCGGTCCGGCGCGATGCCGGCCTTGCCCAGCAGTTCCAGGATCGCGCCGTCATCGGTGGTTGAAGGCCAGACCTTGACGGTCACCTCGCGCGCCATCGCGATGGTGGCATCGCCGCCGACGACATCGAGCGTCGACCCATCGCCGCCGGTAACAACCGAGAGGCGCTGGCGGGTCACCGGGCCGCGCACAAGGATCGCGGTGGTGCCGCCATCGACGACGCGCACGGCAAGCTCGGCCTCCGGCCCCAGCCGGTCCTCGCTGACGAACTGCAGATCGCCGTCTTCAATCGCGATGTCGTAGGACAGGACGAATGTCGTGCTCGCGCCGACTGCTTCCACGACTTCGACCCGATCCGGCTGGACGAAGCCGGGATCGCTGGTGCCGCCGGGCAGTACTTCGCATCCGAGTGCCACGCGCGCATCACTCCTACCGCTTGACCGGAATCTTGACTTCGCGAAGCTCGCTCAGGGCCTCGGCCGTCATCGTGTCGTTGATCTCGCCAAGCCGCCAGAAGCCGGCCGGGTCGCTCAGGTAGAGCGCGGCGAGATGATCGGGCCGCTCGCCCTGCCGTCTGAGGTGCCGCCCGCGCAGCGCCTGCGCGGCGGGCGGGGCGGGGGGCACGGCTTCGACCGTGCGGCCGCGCGCATCGGTGGTGAGCACCATGGGCAGATCGGCATAGCGGCTCTTGGGATCAAACAGGGACATGATCGCGCTCCGGCCTGTTAGAGTGGCAACATGCCGACGATGGATTCGACGGCATTGGCGAGGTTCGCGGTGGCGAGGACTTCCTTCTGGCCACGCGTGAACTTGTAGCAGGCGACTGCCAGCGCGGCGGCGGCGCCGGTTGCCGGATCGCCGGTGACCTGCACCAGATCGTCCTCGGTCAGCACCTGCACGCCGATCGTCGCTTTCGCGCGGATCGGGTAGAGCGTCGGCGAGAACGCCTGCTCGTCGATCGAGAGCGACTTGATCCGCACCGGTACGATGCGTCCGGGCCCCCAGAAGAACAGCACGATCGGCGCGTCACGGCGTTCGAGCGCGGGCTCGAGACTGGCACCGCCGCCCACTTCCATCCCGCCCGCGCCGATCGAGACGCTGACCGAGCCGAGCAGATTGCCGAGCAGGCTGTCGCCGGGCGGGTACATCAGCATCTCGATCGCCGCGAGCCGGTCCGCGACCCCCGCCAGCAAGGCCACGGGATGGCTCTCGGGCGTCTCCAGCGCGTCGGTCGCATCGACCTCAAGGACCAGCGAAAAGGTCTCCTGCGGGTCGTAGGGCTGCGAAAGCGCGATCTGGCTGTCGCGGTAGGCCTTGACCTCGGCTTCGTTGGTGAGAACGCCGTCCTTGCGCTCTTCGTAGACGCGCTTGGCCGGGGGCTGCCACGGGGTGAGCGAGCGTGTCAGCGTTTCGGGATTGTACTGGAACATGATGATGTTGGGCAGCGGCACCAGCATCGGTGCGCCGAAGTAGATCAGGGCTCCCTTGAGCAGCAGCGGGCCGTTCGGATAGGTCATCGCATCACCGCCTTTCGAAGCCGAATGCGGCGGATTCGAACGCTGCGACTTGGGCTTTCTTGACCTCTTTCAGGACATCCGAGCTGACGGACTCTGGCTTGTAGGCCGGCGGCACGGTGGAGCCGGTCTTCTTGCCCGAGGCATTCACCAGCGAGTTGTAGTAATCGATCTCGTGCTTATCGAGCGCGGTCTTGAGCTTGGTGTTCATGTGATCCTGCATCCAGGTGTAGGACTTGCACGCGGCAGTGAAGATCGCGGTGCTGAGCTCGGCATCGGTCACCGGCTTGCCCTTGACCCTGGGCAGATCACCCTTGGCGAAGGTCTTGCCCGCGCGCTGGGCGGCGAGGGCCTGCAGGCCCTTCTTGTCGGCAACGGCTGCGGCATGATCGCCGAGGAAGGTGCGGAACTTCCCGTGAATCGCCGCGCCCTGCGATGGTCCTGCGTTCGGCAGGTCGTCGGGCTCCACCGAAACGTGGACGTTGCCGAGCGTGTGGGCGTGCACGGAAAGCAGGATCGTGGGCATGTTCGGCCCGCGGTCGCCGCTGTCGTTCGCGGCCACCCGGATCCCGTCGGTCGCCCCCGGCGCATTGCCGATGGTCGCGACCCGTCCGTCCGAGGCAGCCTTTATGTTGGGATAGAGCCCGAGCGAATGCGGGAAAGGCTGATGCCGGTCCTTGGTGTTCACCAGATATTCGATGAGCAGATACTGCACGGTGTGGTGCGAGGCCCGATCGGTGCCCTTCTGCTGGTCCGGATTGTCCTTCTGGCCATACGTGCCGAGCCGCAGCCCGATCTGGCCATAGTCCTTGCCGCCGTGAACCGTGCGCTTGCCGGGCTTGGTATCGGTGTATTCGGCCCATGTTGGCACGGCATCGCCCGGCAGATCGCGCGTCGGCGGCGGATTGACATAGGCTTCGGCGAGCGTCTTGGCCTTGTTGCCAAGCGTCAGCGCCTTGCCTTTCTTGCCGCTCGTGGTGGTGAAGATACCCGGCCCCGGCTGCAGGCCCTGCAATGCCAGCCGCGTCTTGGCCTGATAGATCGCCCGCTTCGCACCAGCCTTGGGGAAAGTAACGTCGATCACGTCATCCCACAGCTTGGCAGTGCCGCCGATCATCGGCAGGTGGAGGTAGGTGACCGCAAAGGTCTTGAACGGATCGTCGAGCGTGATCGTGTCGCGCTTCCTGCCGTCGGGCCCGGGCTGCTTGCTGGTGTTGAACTCGATATCGACCGAGACGCCGGTGACGCCGAAGAAGAACTCTTCGAGCAGGGTTTCGAGCCGGCCGACGTTGAGGATCGGCGCGGTTTCGGTCTTGGCCTTCGTCGTGCCCGCGTCGGACTTGATCTTCACGTCCTGCAAGGCGCCGCCGAGCAGGTGGGGAATGCCATCGGCGACATCCTGCTTCCGGTTCGTCAGGATATACTCGCGGATCGCATCGGCGGCGGCGTCAAACGGATCCTTGAAGGTGATGCGCGATCCGGCCGAGCCCTTGGGGCCGAGCGCTTCGGTCAGCTTTTCGGACAATGTCGCGCGCAGCCCCGGCGCGGCCTTGTTAACGTCGGCAGCGCGCGGGGGCGTCTTCTTCAGCGTGGCCGCGTTTTCCTCCAGCGAGGTGGAATCGCCCAGCTTCAGGAAGAACTTCTCGGCAATATCGGTGAGGCTTGGGGCGATGCCCGCGCCGTGGCTGACCGGGCGCGGCGCCGGGGCCGGATCGCGCGACGCCTGCGCAAGGCGATCGGCCTGGCGTTCGGCCCCGCGATCGATGCGCCAGCGCGCCGGGCCGGAGTCGGCACTGCCGGAGACCGGCTGTGCCGAATGGCGCGTGCCGAGCGGGCGCGGCCCGGTCTGCTGCAGCACGTGCGCTAGCTCGTGATGGAGCACATCGCGCCCGCCGCCGCCACCGGTCGTCACTGCGCTGTCGAGATAGACATGGCTGCCGCTGGTCGCCGCGCGCGCCCCCGATGCCCTGAGGCTGCTATCGACCGCGCCGCCCTGATGCACCCGCACATGCGCGAAATCGTGGCCATAGCCGCGCTGCGCCGCCGCGCGATCGCCCGAGCCCAGCGCCGCGCCGCGGCCGGCGGGAAGCTGCGGCGGCGCCGGCGGCATGGCCGCCCCGTCCGCAAGCTTGGGCGCAACGTCGCCGGTCACGAACGATGTCGCCAGATCGGGCACCGTCAGCTTGGGGATCGACTTCAGGAACGGCACGCGGATCAGCAGGGCGTGCCATTCGTCGGTGATTTCCTGCCCGGCGAGCTTGAGATAGGGATCGAGCGAGGCCTTGACGTAGTCGCGCCAGAGAATGTTGGGATCGATGCTGGCCTTGCGCATCTCGTCGGCAACGGTCTTGAACAGTTCGTCATAGACCTTGCGCATCGGCGTCGCGTTGACGACGCTGCGAACGAGCTGGATCGGCTTGCGGTACTTGAGCGGCAGGTGGTCGATGACGAAATTGAGGACCATCTCGATGATCGCCTCTAGCGGCACCAGTTCGCTCGGCAGCTCGAAGTTCGCCAGCCCCTCGATGATGCCGTCGAAGCGCTGGTAGACCGCCTTGAATTCCTCCAGCGCATCGGCGGCCTTGTCGATGCCGAATTCCTTCAGCGAGACGCCTTCGAGCCGGTAGAGGTTGCGCGCGATCACGCGCATGATGAGCGCGGCCCAGGGTGAGCCCTGAATGCCCAGCTCCACCTTGTGCATCGCAAAGCTGGTGTACTGGTGCATCGTCTCGGCCCCGTGGACGAGCTTGCTCCCGCCGCCGAGGAGGCCTGCGACGACCCGCTTGATCGAGCTGTCCTTGGCCTCGTCGCCCGAATTGGCCTTGCCCTTGAGCACGCCCATCCGGCCGGCGAGGGCCATCGCCCCCTCGATCGCGGCAAAGGTCGGCGGTGTCGGGTCGCCCAGCACCAGCCAGCCCCAGAGCACTTCGCGCGAGAGGTCCTGGCTGATCTGGCCGGCCAGCTTCTCGAACAGCGGGCCGACATCGCCGTTGAGGACCGACTTGATCATCGCGTATTCGCCGCTGCCCCAGAATTGCAGGATCGATCCGGTGATCTCGGCGGCGGCAAGGGCTTCGGAAACGCCCGGTACTTCGGCAAATGCGATCTGGATGGCCAGCGTCAGCATGCTGGCGCCCTCGGTCAGGACTTCGCCGAGGATCTCTAGATTGCGCAGGGTGATATGCAGATCGAGCGCGTAGCCGAGTTCGGACAGCAGCTGCGTATCGTCGGACCAGATCTCCTTCTGCTCGGTCTTGCCAGTGCGGTTGTCGGTGCGCATGATCGTCACCAGATGCACGCGCGGGTCGCCGGGTTTGTTGGCCTTGCCGTTGATAATGAGGTTGCGCGTGCCGATCGCCTCGCGCTCCCATTCGACGACCGAGGGCACCCCCAGCATTTCCGGTTCGTAAGTAAAGGTCTCGTGCACCGTGATCAGCTGGTAGACCGCGTTGCCGGCATCGAAGGATTCGCCGGCCCCGTCGGGCGAACCATCGGAGCCTTTGAGCACGAAGCCGCGACCGGCGATGCGCAGAACGTTCTCGCTCTTGAGCCCCTGGACGACGACGGAATCGGCCTGATGCTCCTTGACCGTCGCAGCGAATTCGCCCGCCAGCGTGCGCAGGATGCGGACGCGGCGGTCGAGGTCCTCGGCCGGGAAAGTCAATTCCAGCTTTGCGAGGAGCTGCGCGTTGGCGGGGTTGCCGGCGAAGGCGGCGGCACCATCGATATGGCGATGGAGCGGCAAGATGATGTCGAACCGGTCGGTGCCCGCGATGCGGATGCTTTCGCCGATCACGGTCGAGGAGCCGAGTTTGCGCGTGAGCACCGGCGCGAGTTCGAGCATCAGCGCGGTCATCTGCAGCTTCTGTTCGGCACTGGTCGAAGGCTGGACGTTGCCGGCGAAGATCTGCGTCAGCTCCAGCGCGCGGCGCGGAGCGTCGAAGAAGGCGTTCGGGTCCTTGAGCAGGGATTTTTGCACTCGCTCCCATTGCGCGGCGATCAGCGGCCCGACGTAGCGGCGCTCGATATTGGTCGCCCGGCGCAGCGGCCCGGCAAGCGAGGCCAGATCGCTGCGCATCTGGCTGAGGACGGCGGCATTCGCGCCGGCGCGGTCGGATGTCAGCCTGGCGAGCGTGATCAGCCACAATCTGGGGCCACCCTCGAAGCTGTCTGGCCAGCCGAGCACAGTTCCCTTGTCGGTGACCAGATCGGGCACGCCGGGCAAATTGGCGAGGGTCTCGGCCAGATCGCCAAGTCCGCCGATGACCCATCCCGTGTACCCATCGAGATGGGCTTCATAGAGAAGCGGCGCGACATAGAGTTCGTCGGGTTTGAGTGTGCTGGTCAATGCCTCGACCACCGGATGGTCGCGTTCGGGCGCCTTCCCCTGTTTGCGCACCAGCAGTTCGGGCACGCGCTTGCGGTCCTCGCCGGGCCGCACGAAGAGGATCGTCGATTCCTTGGGCACCCGATAGCGGGCCGGGACCTTGAAGAGATCTTCCGTCGCGCCCAGCGCGATATTGACGACAGGCGTGTGGCGGATCGAACCATCGGGCAGCACCGTGTTGACGCCCGCCTGATCCTTCAGCGCCGCCTGCAGCTGGGTGAGCAGGGTGCCGTAGTAGGCCGAGTAGACAAGCTCGATCATCGCCGCGCCGGACACCGGGAAGCCCTTGATCTCGCCGGGCGGGAAGTCCTTCGCGAATTCCGCCAGCGTGGCCGGCACGGGCTGGAAAGGCTCCAGCAGCGCGACATAGCTGCGCGTCACGCCCGCCTGTTCGGCCAGATAATCGGCAAAGATCGCCTTGGTGAGGCGATCATACCCGAACAGGCTGGCCGTATCGAAAAACAGCTCCAGCATGCGGCGATAGCCGAGCGCCGCCTCATCCTGCTGGCGGATCCGCGCGGTCTCGTCTGCGGCCGTTTCGGGCGCTTTTGCTGCCTGCAGCAAGCGGCTTTCCAGCCGGTAGAGGCTGAGCAGCAGGATGCCGTAGACCATGTCGTCGGTGACCGCTGCAGCCACATCGCGGGCCGGATCGGCGCTCTTGGGATCAATCGCGGGTAGCTCGCGCAGGTCGAGCGACTTTTCGCGCGCAGCGAAAGCGCTGTCGATGGCGAAGGTCACCTGCGCGACGGCGGCGGCGGCAGCCTTGCGGTTGCGCGCGAGCGTCGTGCCCGAGGGCAGGCCGCCGTTTTCGAGCCGGGCCGCAATTCCCAGCGCTGCGATCAGCCCGGGTTCGACTTTCGCGAGCCCCTTGATCGACCCGACGCGCGCGCGGATCGCCTTGCGCAGGGCGTCCGCCATGATCACCTGTTCCTTGGCGGCTCCGGGCTGCGGGGTGTCCGAAGCGGCAGTCGCGGCCTCGATCCGCCGCCATGCCTCGGCCGAGCGCGCAGCAATCGGCGCGATGCGCGCCCCGGCATCGGCGGCGATGGCGATGACTTCGGGCTCGACTTTCGCATTGCGGGCAAGGTTGGCGAGGCCCTGCTTGTCCGCATAGATTTCCATGACCCGGCGCTTGAGCTTGAACCGTTCGAGCGGATCCTTTGAGCCCTTGAGCAGCGTTTCGATGGCGCCGAACGTCTGGAGACGCACGGTATCGAACGCCGCGAGCGCCCGGAGCGCGACAGCGGTGCGCTCGTGCGGCATGAGCGGGTTGTAGAGCAGTGCCTCGGCGATGGCGGCACCGATTGTCTCGTCGAACTTGCCGGCGGGATCGAGGTTCTGGCCGACACGGCCGAGCCCGTAAAAATCGTTTCGCGCCACCGCGACGACAGCGGCGGGGTAGTATTTCTTCGCCACGGGGTGCCTGGTCAGCTCGGCGATGACCCACGAAGCATTGGCCGGGCGCGTCGCTTCGTAAAAAGACCAACTGCCGAACGCGGTGACTGTGGGGGGCTTGTCGCCAGCCATGGCGGCGGCATCGGCATTGGCGCCGAGCGCCTTGAAGCAATCGTGGTAAAACGCGCCGAAGGCGGCTCGGTCGGCAAGCTTTGCGCGCTCGCGCAGGGCGGCGAGGGCCGCATCGCTGTCCTGCCCATCGATGGCCGCGCGGATTGCGGCGATCTCTTCCTTCATCGCGGCATCGGGTTCGGTCGCGAGATGGCGGTCGAGCACGGCGATGGCGCTGGCCGTGCCGGTCGCCGCGCTCAGCAGTTCGAGCTTGGCAAAGCGGGTGCCGATATCGATCCCGCCGGCCAGCTTGGCCGCCTTGCTGCGCACTTCGTCGTTGAGCGCCTCGTCCGCCGCGTTGGCAGGCCCCGGCGCGCACTGGACCGGCCCGCTGCCGAAGAGAGGCTGTGCCGCCAGCAGACCGCGCGCGTTGCGCCGCCCGGTCTGCTGCAGCACGTGGGTGATCTCGTGGCCGATCAGCGCGCGTCCGGCAGGGGCGCCCGGATCGAAGCGGCCGGGTGCGAAGTAGATCGCCGTTCCGCTGGCAAAGGCGCTGGCACCAAGCGCGGAAACCGCTGACCCGGCGGCGACATCGCGGTGAATGCGCACGGCCCGCAGGTCCGCTGCAAAGGCGGCCTCCAGCGAGCCGAGCAAGGCGGGATCAAGCGGCGCGCCGACGCTTCCGGGCGCGGTGAAACCGGCAGCCGGAGCCGCTGAGAGCCCTCGCGAAAGGCCGCCTTCGCCGCGCGCATAGCCCGCACCGCGCTGGTCGGCCTGCCGCTCGTGCGCAGTACGATGGCGCAGCGCGAAGGCTGGTCGTGGCGGCGCGCCGTGGCCGCCGGTGCGGCGCGGGGAGCGGGCAGGCGCGGTCATCCCGGCTCACCCAGCGCCGCGGCAAGATCGCGGTCCGAGAGGCTGACCCCTTCCTTGCCGAGTTCGCGCGCCAGCATCTCGCCGAGCAGGCGCGCCGTGGGCGGCGAGCCTGTGCGCCGCGCGCTGAAGGCCGCCGAAAGCGCGGCGTTCTTGATCAGCGCCCCGCTCGCCTCGATCTCGGCCACGCGGGCAAGTTGCGGATCGAGCTTGCGGGCCTGCGCACGCGGAAACAGCGCGGCAATCGCCTTACGCCAGATTTCCGCACGCGCTGGCGCATCCGGCGCGTGGAAATCGACGATGTGGCGGATGCGGCGCAGGAAGGCGCTGTCGATGTTGGCCTTGAGGTTGGTCGCCAGAATGACGATGCCGGGATAGGCCTCCAGCGCGGTCATCAGCACGCTGCTGTCGTAATTGGCGAAGCGATCGTTGGCGTTGTGCACGTCCTCGACTCGCTTGGCATAGAGCGCGTCGGCCTCGTCGAAGAACAGCACTGAACGCTGCGCAGCGCGCGAGCCGAGGAGCTGCTGGAGGTGCTGCGCGGTCTCGCCCACCCATTTGCTGACGACCGCAGAGAGATCGACCGCGAGCAGATCGAGCCCGAGATCGGCGGCAATCACGTTGGCGGCCATTGTCTTGCCGGTGCCGGGAGGCCCCGCAAACAGGGCCACGAGGCCGCGGCCATAGGGAAACAGCCGCGCCGCTGCCGGTTCGGCCCAGAGCCGCAGCCGTTCGCGCGCTTCGAAGGTCACTTCCTCGAGCCGGGCGCGGGTCGCATCGCGCAGCACGAGATCGTCCCAGCTGAAGGCGGCATAAATGCGCCGCGTCAGCGGGCCGCATTCCCCGCGCAGATGGTCGCGCAGGGCGAGGCTGGCGGCGGCGGCGCTGACCGGGCGAGTGGCGGCCACGCCGGCGATTTGCCCGATCGAGGCATCGTGGCACAGCGCCAGATCGGCGAGCTTTCCCACCGGCCACTTCGCGCTTTGCGGCAGCAGCATCCGCCACAGCCTTTCGCGCTCGGCCGGGCCGGGTGCAGCTGGAACCACATCGCGGTCATCGAAATCCGGATCGGCGGGGAGCGGCGAGCCGCCGCCATGAACGATCTGCACCGGATAACAGGCAACGCCGGAGGGCGCGGCGAGGTCCGCATCGGTGGCGGCGAAGAACGGGACGCAGCCATCAAGGAAGGCCTGCCGGTGCAGGCGCACGGCGGCTTCGTCTGCTGCGGCAAGAGCGCCGGCATCGACGGCAAGCACCGGCAAACCGATCCGCCGGCCGAGCGCGGCGGCAAACCAGCGCGCGGCCAGCCGGTCTTCGGTGACGAGGCGGATGCGCGTGCGCCGCCCCGCGTTAAGGCCCGCGCGCAGGTTGCTCGCGATGGTATCGAGCGGCCACTCGGCAAGTTCCGGCCCGAGGGGAAGGATCTGCGCCCGCCCGGCGAGCGCCCGGTCGAGCTCATGATCGCCGCCGAGCCACGCGAGAATGGCAGGGTCCAGCGAAAGCGCCGCACCGCCATCGACCAGCGCATGTTCCTGCACCAGCCGCCACAGCAGCAAGGGCGACCCGCTTGGCAGGCGCGGCCTCAGCGCGTGGCCGAACAGGCTGCTGACGAGGAGGACGGTGACGTGCCCCGACGATGCCTCGCGCGCCACCAGCGCGGCCCGAAGCGCGGGGTCGTAGGCGGCGGTCCAGAGCACGGCGAGGATATCGCGTTCCAGCGCATCGAGCACGAAGAGGTCTGCCAGCCGGTTCAGCCGTCCCTCGGGCAGCGGCGGCGGGACAGACGCCCCATCGAGCGCGGCAAGCACCCGGTCCTGCTCATGAAGGCGCTCGCCCACGGGATCGACCGCGTTTGCTTCAGCATCGCCGACTGGCTGGACCGTCATGGCACGGTCTCCCACCAGGGGCCGGATTCGGCCGAACGGACGATGAGCCGGATCGGCAGGACGCTGCCCGGCACGGCGCTGGCGGGAAAGCGAAAGCGCAGGGTCGTCGTCGCGGCGGCGGGCGAGGAGGGCGTGTGGAACTGCCCGGGCCCTGGCGGTGAAGTCGCGCTGCGGGTCAGCCGTTCGGCGCCGGCAAAGACCATGAGGTCGCCATCTGCCAGCAGGTGCGGCTGGAACCGGTCGACCTTGATCGTCCGCACTGTGCCGTCCGTCACGGACAGGATGGCGGGTGCGATCGCGAAGCCGATCTGGTTCGAGACCGCATCGAAATCGCGCTGCGATCCATCGGGCAGGGTCTTGCGCGCCGTGGTGCGGACCATCGCGCCATAGATCCCCGGCAGCACCGCAGTGCCGCTCACGGTGGGCTGGACATCCACGCTCAGCACCGAACCATCGGTTGCCAGTTTCCACGCGGCATCGGCGACCACCGGATCGCTCCAGTCGCGGTGCGTGAGCAGCAGCGCCGTGCTGTCGCCCTTGAGATCAGCACCAGAAATCGCAAGCCGTCCGCCATAGGGCACCGACGCCGGCGACATGTCGATCCGCCGCGCCTCCGTCTCACCCGGGGGCGTGAATTCGAGCGTGTTGGTCACCGCATCGATGCGCGGTTCGCCGCGCACGAAGGTGTGGACGCCGACCATGAGCACGCGGCTGCTGCGGGTCGTGGTTTCCTCAGGCTCGAGCAGGGTGGCGGCGACTTCGTAGTAGGCGGCAAGGCGCACCGGACCCGTGCCCGCCTGCCAATACTGCGCAGCTTCGGTCGCTTCGGTTGGCCGCAGGGTGGCGCGCAGCATGTTGCGGTGGCCGCGCATACCGGTCGGCATCACCAGCACCGGGCCGCTTTTCCCGATAGCGATGGTCGTGTCGTCGATCTTCGCGGTGTCGCGCAGGGTCTTGAGCGCAAGACCCATCATCAGCTGGTCGGCGAGCGCCCTGAGGTTGGCATCGGCAATGTTGGAGCGCGGGGTGAGCACGTAGGACAGCGTCAGCCCCATCGGCTTCAGCCGCAGCGGATTCTCGCCGCCGGCGGGCCAGTCCTGCGCTACCGTGTGGGCGGCCTCGCGCACATGATAGAGATAGAAGCTGAGCGCGTGTGCGCCGTTCACCGCATCGGGCGGACCGGCCGAGACATTGAGCGTGGCCGACCCGGGCCAGACGGGAAAGGCCGGCAGCCGCTCGCTGAGCAGCGTAGTGAAGCAGCGCGTGACGAGGCTGAGATCGAGCAGCGCCATGGCGATCAGCCTTGTCCGATCCCGAAGCGCAGGATGCCGAGGCTGTGGGCCAGATCGCTGCGCGGCGCGGCGGCCGAGGCGACGGCGACGACGCGGGCAGTGCCTGCAGTCTCGATGGGCGACGGAGCAGGCTTGCGAGCGGCTTCAGCCTTTGGTGGATGGGCTTTGGGTTCTGCCACCGCGGCAGGGCGCGCGGCGGCTGCGGAAGGGGCTCGCGGCAGAGGGGCTGCCGGAGGCTTTGGCGGAACGAGCGCGCGCACGGGCTGCTGCGGGGCAGGCGGTGCGGGCGGTGCCAATGGGGTGACGCGCATGGTCGGGGCGTTGGCAGGCGCGGATTGCTGGCTGGCCTGCGCCGGCTGCGTAGTGGGCATATCCGGGCCTGCTGTGCGCACGGGCGATCGCGTGATGCGCGGTGCGATCTGGTTGAAGAACGCATCAGCCATGGCCAGCGGATCGGGCGGGGCAACCGATTGCGCGGCGGCGGCTTGTGTTGCGGCTGGCGCATCCGGTGCCACTGCCGGGGCGCGGGGTGTGGCGCTCTCAGGCAGAAGCGAAACCGGCAGGCTTGGCCTGAGCGGCGATGCAGGCGGATCGGGCAACTGCGCCATTGGCTGGTCCACCCGGACCGATGTGCGGTGCTCAGGCGGGAAGGCGGCAGCGGCTGGCGGTCTGGCCGGGACCAGCGGCGCCTCCTCAGGCAGCCAGGCGGCGACTTGCGCAAAGGGATCGAACGGCGCTTCGCCGCCTGATCGCGGCACGGCTGCCGCGCGGCTGAGCAGGCGCTCGCGGTAGTTCATGCGCCGCCCCCCAGCCGGAGCGCAAAGGCGCGCCGCACGCCGCGCGGCAGGCCAAGGATTTCGGAAAGCCCCCAGTGGTAGCCGCTGGCAAGCTCGTGGACCTCGCCGAGAACTGCCTCGCGTTCGTCCAGCAGGCGCTGGAGGGTGAAAGTCTGGATATCGAACCGTGCCAGCGCCGGGTGGCCGCACTCGGCGCAAGGGGCCTCGAGATCCACATCGAGCAGCGGCGCCAATGCATCGAGCCGTCCGTCGAGATCGGTGAGGCCTTTGCCGTGATCGCCAAGCATGGCGGCGGCGAGCAGTGCCAGACCGGCCTGATGCCCGCCAAGCGCTGCGGCATCCTCCTCCTCCGCATCCGGCAGGTGGATGACCGCACCAGTGCTATCCTGAACCGTACGCAGGGCGATCACGGTGCCGGGCGCGCGGTTGCTTTCGATCTGTTGCTGCAGTTCGGAGAGCGTGAACGAGAGATCGTAAGGCGCTGCGCAGGCGGGGCATTCGAGCGAGGAGATGATGCGATCACCCCACAGCCCCCGGTGCAGCACCGCCAGCAGCCTGTCGCGGTCGCTGGCTGAAAGCGCGGCAACGGCACCCGGTGGATCGGCCAGCCGGGCAAGCAACCGGGCTGCCGCGCGCGTGTCGATGCCATCAAGCGAAAGCTCGTCGTGGCCGGTCGGCTCACGCAGGCGAAGAGTTTGCGATTCCGGAAAGCTGGCGCGTGGGATCACGCGCTCGGCCCAAGCGCGCGCGCCCACGGTCATGTCTCGGCAGGTTCAGCAACATCGAGATCGCGCACCCAGCCTTCGTTCTGGATGACGATGTGTTCGAACGCCACGGCATGCCCGTTGGCATCGAGCTCGGGCAGGGCCTGATACTCGGAAACCCAGCAGCGGAAGACCTTGTAGGTCTTGGCGATCACCCCCTGCTCGTTGAGCAGTTCGATGAGGATATCCTTGCGAAAGCCCTTGAGCGTCTGAACAATGCCGCCTTCGACCGTATAGACCTTGTTCGCCCAGTCCTCGAATTCGAGATCGTGGGTGACTCCGCGCTCGAGCGTGATCGGCTCGAATTTCCAGACCGAGGGCGAATGGCGCGAGGTGCTGGCATCGCCGCCTTCGCGGTGGGAGACGATCTCGGTGCTGCGCTTGAGCGCGGAGACCTTCGATACCCCCGCGACATAGCGGCCATCCCATTTCACACGGAATTTCATGTTCTTGTAGGGATCGAACCGGTGGGTATTTACGGGAAACTGGACCATTGAAAGACCCTTTCGGAAGGTGTCAGACCTGGATCTGTCCGGCCATCTGCTGCAGCGTCAGCACGACGAACTCGGCAGGCTTCAGCGGGGCGAAACCGACGACGATGTTGACGATGCCGAGGTTCCGGTCGTTCTGGGTGGTCGTGCTGGCGTCGCACTTCACGAAGTAGGCGTCCCTGGGCGACTGGCCCTGGAAGGCCCCCTGGCGGAACAGGTTGTTCATGAACGCGCCCACGTTCAGCCGGATCTGCGCCCAGAGCGATTCATCGTTGGGTTCGAACACGACCCATTTGACGCCGCGGTAGAGGCTCTCCTCGATGTAGAGCGCCAGCCGCCGGATCGGCACGTACTTGTATTCGGAGGCGAAGCCATCGTCGCCGTCCATGGTGCGGGCGCCCCAGTTGACGATGCCGTTGGGGAAAACGCGGATGGTGTTGATGCCCTTGGGGTTCATCACCCCGTTTTCGCCGTCGGTGAACCGGTACTGGACCCCGGTCACCCCGCGCAGATCGGCCTCGGTCCCGGCGGGTGCTTTCCACACCCCGCGCGCGGCATCGATCCGCGCCATCAGGCCCGCGATCGCGCCGCTTGGCCCCACGAACACGTCCTTGCCCGCCTCGGTGATCTTGAGGTTCGGGTAGAACACCGCCGCGTAGTCCTTGACGAGGCCGATGCGCAGCGTGTCGACGCCGACCGTCGGACCTGCAGCCTTTTGGGAATCGGTCCAGTCGGACGGCGGATCCATGATCAGGAACGCGCGGCGGCGCTGGCAGAAGATGCTGGCCGGCCCCCACAGGGCGCGGCTGGTTGCATCGGAATGGCCTGAATCCTTTGGCAGAACGAGCAGATTGAACAAGTCGATCTCGCGGTCGGCCGTCTGATAGGCGCGCTCGTAGTCTGCCGCGCTGGGCGGCCCGCCGTTGACCCCGGCAACGACGCCCGCCTGGAACGCGCCGCCGGCGCTGCCGAGGCTGTAATACCGGGTGTTCTGGTTGAAGCTGGCGCCGATGTCGGTCCCCGAGGTGGTTACGGCCGCCGAAAGGGTGTCGGGGCCGCTGACGGGGAGGATCGCCAGACGCGAACCCCAGACCTCTGCCGTCCAGGGGAACAAGGGATTGGCTGCTCGCATGCCCTGGATGGCGGCGGCGATGAGCCCCAGCTTCTCGCGTACGCCGTCCGAAACCGGATCGGGGGGCGCGGCCGGTTTGGCGCTGTTGCGGTCCTGGAAGAAGCGGGGATCGGCGATGGGCAAGGCCGGCGCCGCCACTGCTGTCGGCGTGGTCGCGAGCAGAGGACCGAGCGGCACGTCGACTCCGCCGATGGTGATCTTGCCTAGTGCGGTGCCGCCGGTCTGCTTGAGTTCGGCAAAGGCGATGGCGTTTGTTCCGGCAGCGTGGTTGGGCGCGAACACGATGCCGCTGGGGGCGGGCCGGCTGGCAGCCCAGCGCGATACTTCCGCGCCGCCCTGCGCGGTTCCCAGCATGAGTGCGGCGGCAATGTCGGTCGCCGGGTTCGGGCCGGGGAAGATCTTCACGTCACCATTGGCCGATGCGATGCGCAGCAGCTTGGTCGTCTGATTGTTCTCGCCGGTTTGCCCGGCAGGTCCGGTCTCCAGGGTGACCGTCACCACTGACGGGCTCACCCGCGCGTTGATGAGCGCGGCAAGCGCGGTGCGGATGTTCGTCTGGATGGTCGCGGGGTTGAGCAGCGGGGCGACGGTGAAATCGAGATCGCCGAGATCGACCAGCTGCGCCGGGCCGCCATCGACCGAAATGCGGAACTGAAAGTTGGTGCGGGATGCCGTCTTGCCGAACAGCGCGATGAGCTCGCTGCGCAGGATGGCGTTCGATGCCGCAGCGATGGGACGCCCCCCTTGCGAGAAGCCGGGGCCGCCCGGTGCAGCACTGGAATCGACCGCGGTGACGAGCTGCGATTGCTGGGTCAGGATGTCGGCTGCATAGCGCGGACTAGCCGGGTTCATGCTGAGGCCGACGTAGTATTCGCCATCGACCCTGGTATCCGCGCCGGTGCTGCTTCTGGCCCAGCGGAACACTTCCATGTTGAAGGTCGCCTCCGGATCGCCGGTGCCATAGCTGACGCCGATGCGGATATCGTTGCCCAGCGCGCCGGGGGACCGCGCGGTGATATCGAGCGACGGCAGCTTGCTTTCGGTCAGCAGCTGGACCTTGGCCGCCTTGACGGTCTTGGCGCCCATTTCGTCGGCGATGCGCGAGACGTAGCACTGGGTTCCGCCGTTCTGGAAAAACAGCCGGACGGCGCGGGCGAGATCGCCGCCAGCGTTCTGGCTGGTGAATGCACGCTCGAAATCCTCGATGCTCAGGCACTGGATCGGATCGTAGAGCGGGCCTTTCAGCGTGCGCCCGACAAAGAGGCCGATCGATGTGCCGACGCCGGTTATCGTCCTGACACCGCTGGGAATTTCCTGAACGTATACACCGGGATAGGTGAGGCTGACGGGCATGGCGCGCTTCCTTGCAAGTCCGGGCGGTGCTGACCGTTTCTGGCGCACCCGAGGGTTTTCGGCCGATGGATGATCGGTCGAAGCAAAAGGAGACAGTAAACTCCAGCAACAGGCATGTTGTCGGAGAGTAAAAAGGGCTGACTACCGGTGCTAATCCGGAAAAATAGGGGAAATCAGATAAAATTCGCCGACAAGACGCCTCGACCCCCGGAACCGTCACATACGGCGATCCCGTTGGCAAAATATGTGGCGAAACCGCTGAAAATGTGCGTTTTTTGCTTCGTTCCTCGAAGGAACGTTGTTCGACCCGTATTCGAACCGTGTCAAAATATGTGATTTTTTGCAGGAGTGTCAACTGTAGATCGTCGCGCAAAAAACACAGTCTATCCGCGAATACTATAGGTTAACTCGGAATAAACTACACATTTGTAACCTGGCGACTCGAATCGATCAGTGCCCCTTTCCCGTCGCCGCGGGACATGCCACATCGCTTGCCGGGAGAGACCAAGCGATGACCTGGCAAGCCGAAATCGATGAATTGCGCCGCCGCGAGGCCATGGCCGAGAAGATGGGCGGGGCCGAAAAGGTCGCGCGCCAGCATGGGCGGGGCAAGCTTGATGCGCGGGCGCGGATCGCAGGGCTCGTCGACGCTGGGTCCTTCCGTGAGATTGGCAAGATCGCCGGCAAGGGGCACTACAATGCTGCGGGCGACCTGACTGACCTCAGCGCTTCGAACCTGATCTTCGGCCGCGCCGACATCGAAGGCCGCCCGGTGGTCGCGTCCGCCGATGATTTCACCGTGCGCGGCGGGGCTGCAGATGCTGCCATCCATCGCAAGTTCACGCAGTGCGAAAAGATGGCCCACACCTTGGGCATCCCGATCATCCGCATGGTCGACGGAACCGGCGGCGGCGGCTCGGTGCGCACGCTGGAGGAAATCGGCGCGACATACGTGCCGGCGGTCCCCGGCTGGTCCGATGTGATCCGCAACCTCGATACCGTGCCCGTGGTTGCCCTCGCGCTCGGGCCGACAGCGGGGCTGGGCGCGGCGCGCGTGGTGGCGAGCCACTACTCGCTGATGGTGAAAGGGCTCTCGCAGCTCTTTGCAGCCGGGCCGGCGGTGGTCGAGGCGCTGGGCGAGGCGAGCGACAAGGAAAGTCTGGGCGGCAGCGCGATCCACACCCGCAACGGCGTGGTGGATGACGAAGTGGCGAGCGAAGCCGAGGCGTTCCAGCGCGCCCGCCGTTTCCTCTCCTACCTGCCCAGCCGCGTCGGCCAGCCTGCCCCGCGCACCAAGCCGCGCGACCGCGTCGATCGCCGCGAGGAGTTCCTCCTCTCCGCCGTCCCGCGTGATTCCAGGCAGGTCTATTCGATGCGCAAGGTGGCCGAAGCCGTGGCCGACAAGGGCAGCGTGTTTGAAATGGGCCGCCAGTGGGGCCGCGCCGCGATCACCGCCTTTGCCCGGTTCGACGGCTGGCCGGTGGCGCTGCTCGCCAGCGATCCTTCGTTCCTCGGCGGATCGTGGGAAGCCCGCACATCCGAGAAGGTCGAGCGCTTCGTCAAGCTGGCAGACCAGTTCCGCCTGCCGATCGTCCATCTCGTCGACAATCCCGGTTTCATGATCGGCCTGGCCGCCGAAACCAGCGGCACGATCCGCTATGGCGTGCAGGCGATGAACGCGATCTACCGCGCGACGGTCCCGCTCGCTTCGGTCATCGTGCGGCGCGCCTATGGCATCGCGGGGAGCGCGATGAGCAATGCGGACGAGTTCCAGTACCGCTTCGCCTGGCCTTCGGGCGACTGGGGCAGCTTGCCGATCGAGGGCGGGATCGAAGTGGCCTACAAGTCCGAGCTCGAACAGGCTGAGGACCCGGCCGCGCATCTCGCCGCGATCCGCGAGCGTCTGAACAGGGTGCGCTCGCCCTTCCGCACCGCCGAACGCTATGCCGTGGAGGACATCATCGATCCGCGCGACACCCGCCCGCTGCTGTGCGAATTTGCCGAATTGGCATGGGCGAGACTGGGCACTGCAAGCTAGCGGTGCGTCGCTAGACGCTCCAGCACGAGATCAAGCAGCGCGCGCAGGCGCGGCTGGCGTTTCATGTCGCGGTGATAGCCGAGCCAGGTGTCCCGCGAGGGCGGCGCGAGCCCCAGGTCTACAGCCTCGATCCCCGGTGTGGCCTGCCCGAGGGGTATGGGCAACACGGCGAGCCCCACGCCCAATGCACAGAGCTGTGCCTGCATGTCGCGGCTGTTGCTCCGCGCGGCGATCCGTGCGCCCGGCAGCGACTGCATCAACCAATCGACATCGGGCATTGCGCTGAAGGCGGTATCCATCACGACCACCGGCCAGGCCCTGCCATCGCCCGCCCCGGGTTTCGCGCCGCCGGCTTGCGTATAGACCGCATAGGGCATCGTTATCAGCCGCCGTGCGATCACCTCCGGCTCGTCGAACCCGGTGATGCGGAACACCAGATCGGCCTCGCGCCGCGCAAGGCTGTAGACCCGCGCATCGGTGAGCGTTTCGACCACGACGCCCGGATGCCGCCGGTGGAATTCCGCGAGCACGGGCGCGAGCACGATCCGCCCGAACCAGTCGGAGCAGGTCAGCCGCAACATGCCCTCCAGCCCCGCTTCGCTCCCCGCCAGTTCGCGCGCCAGCGCCTGCGCTTCGGCCTCCATCCGCTCGGCGTGGCGCAGCATGACCGCGCCGTCGTCGGTGAGGACGAAGCCATCGCTGCTGCGCTGGAACAGCGTGAGACCGATCGCTTCCTCAAGCGCGCGCAGCCGCCGCCCCATCGTGGGCTGCGATTGCCCGATCCGGCGCGCGGCGCGGCCAAGCGTACCCTCGCGCGCGATGGCGAGGAACACCGGCAGATCGCTCCATTCGAGAGGGGGTGTTGGCATCGCCTGATCCATTCAAAATTGAATGAATATCATGCATTCATTTGGATTTCAGTTCAAGTCTGAACCGGTCATCCTCGGGCCATCACGAGGAGAAAGACCATGTCCCACAATACCATGCTCGCTGCCATCGTCGAAACCGCCGATGGTCCCTTCATCATCCGCGAAATCGCCCGCCCGGTTCCGGCCAGCCGGCAAGTGCTGGTGCGCGTGCAGGCCAGCGGCACCAATCCGCTCGATGCCAAGATCCGCGCCGGGCAGGCCGCCCACGCCCGTCAGGCCTTGCCCGCCGTGCTCGGCATGGACCTTGCCGGGGTGGTCGAAAAGGTCGGCAGCGGCGTTTCGGGCTTTGCGCCCGGCGACGAAGTCTACGGCTTCACCGGCGGAGTGGCCGGGATGCAGGGCTCGCAGGCACAGTATGTCGCGGCCGATGCGCGGCTGCTGGCGCACAAGCCCGCCAATCTGACAATGCGCGAGGCGGCGGTGCTGCCGCTGGTGGTGATCACTGCCTGGGAAGGCCTGATCGACCGGGCCGGGATCCGCCCGGGGCAGACGGTGCTCGTGCTGGGCGGTGCTGGCGGGGTTGGCCATGTCGCAGTGCAGATCGCGCTGGCCCACGGCGCAAAGGTCTATGCCACTGCGTTCCGCCCTGATCATGAGTATCTGCGGGGCCTCGGCGCGGTGCCGATCGACGCGGAGCAGCCGGTCGAGGACTTTGTTGCCGAGCACACCGGCGGCGCGGGCTTCGATGTCGTCTATGATACCGGCGGCGGGGCGATGCTCGATGCCGCGTTCAAGGCGGTGCGGCGGCTGGGCCATGTGGTCAGCTGCCTCGGCTGGGGCACGCATCCGCTGGCGCCGCTTTCGTTCAAGCAGGCGACCTATTCGGGCGTCTTCACGCTCCACGCGCTGCTGGCGGATGAAGGCCGCGCCCATTTCGGCAAGATCCTGGAAGCCGCCGCTGCCCTTGCCGAAGGCGGGCAACTGCTTCCCCGGCTCGATCCGCGCAGCTTCACGCTGGCCGAAGCGGCAGCTGCCTACGACGCCGTGCTGGGGCGCAACGGCGCCGAACGCCAGCGCGGCAAGATCGCCATCTCGATTGATTGAGGAAGAGACCATGAGCACTCCAAACCCAGCCTCCCACTCTGGCCCCAACTCCGATAAAGTCTGGCTCATAACCGGCGCATCCTCTGGTTTTGGCCGGATCCTTGCCGAACTGGCGCTGGCACGCGGCGATGCCGTTGTCGCCGCCGCCCGCAATCCCGCCGCACTCGCCGACCTTGGCGAGCGCTATCCGCAGCACCTGATGCCCTTTGCACTGGATGTGACCGACCGCCATGGCCCGGCCGCTGCTGTCGCCGCCATCGGGGAGCGGTTCGGGCGGCTCGACGTGCTGGTCAACAACGCCGGTTTCGGCCTGATCGGCGCGGTTGAGGAACTGGAGCCGCACGAATATCGCCCGATGTTCGAGACCAACCTGTTCGGCCTGATCGAGACGACCCGTGCCGCGCTGCCGCTGATGCGGCGCAGTGGGGGCGGCCGGATCGTGAACCTGTCGTCGGTCGGCGGCTTCACCGGCCGGCAGGGTTTCGGCCTCTACAACGCCAGCAAGTTCGCGGTCGAAGGCCTTTCCGAAGCGCTTGCGGAGGAAGTCGCGCCGTTCGAGATCAAGGTGATCATCGTCGAGCCCGGCGCGTTCCGCACGGCGTTTCTGGGCCGCTCGATCACCGCTGGGGCGACGCGCCTCGCTGCCTATGAGCCGACCAGCGGCGCGACCCGCGATTTCAGCGCCGCCAACAACGGCGCACAGCCCGGCGATCCGGCACGCGGAATGGCGCTGCTGATGCAGGCCATTCTGGCCGAAGCACCCCCGCTGCGCCTGCCACTGGGTCGCGATGCGCTGGTGCGGATCGATCGCAAGCTGGCGATGGTTGCGGCCGATATCGCGCCTTGGCGGTCACGCTCCGAAGCCACCGCGTTTGATGGTCCGACGCTATGAGCCGGGGGCCATTTCAGCCCATGGCGAGTGATGCCGCTTGCTCAGGCGAAAGCCATGGGCAGGCGGTGCACGATCCGCATCGCGTTGATCAGCCAGCGGCCATCGCGCCGCTCGAGCCTGGGGAAGTACTGACCGGCCTCGATTGGCGTGATCGTGCCCTGCGCGCCGAACGTGCCCTGCGGCCAGCCGTCTGCGGGTTCGAGTGTTGCGGCAATGGCGAAGACCATGAACTGGGCGTCGACGATTGCGACATCGCCAGTGATCGTGATGATCGGCGCAGAAATGATGTTCTGGCTCCACTCTCCACGGCCGTGCGGCAGCATCATCTGTCCGACAGCACCATGGATCGCCCGCCTTCCTTGCAGTGTGCCGATCGGCGTCAGCTCATCGCCGGCCGCGTTGAATATCTCGATTGTGGCATCTTCAGCGAACAGATCGGCCATGGCATCTGCATCGCGGGCATCATGCGCGCGTGCGTACAGCCCGAGCACATTGCTGATAAGGGTGGTGTCGTCCATGTGCGTTGCTCCTGCCTAGATGAAGTAGCCGCCCGAAACTTCGATGCGCTGGGCGTTGACCCAGGCCATTTCCGGCCCGAGCAGCGCGGCAACCACGCCCGAAATGTCCTCCACTTCGCCGACCCGGGCAAGCGCGGTCTCGCGCTCGACCATCGTCACGAACTCGGCAGGAATGCCCCCCGCCAGCCCGGTGTGGACGGCGCCGGGCGCGACGGTGTTGACGCGGATGCCGCGCGGGCCAAACTCCTTGGCCATGTAGCGGGTGAGCGTCTCCAGCCCGCCCTTGAACGCGGCATAGGGCGCGACGCCTACGCTGGCGACGCGGGTGGTCGCGCTGCCGATGTTCACGATCGAACCTCCGTGGGCAAAGAGCGGCAGCAGCGCCTGGGTCAGGAAGAACGGACCTTTGAGGTGGACGCGGTAGAGCGCATCGAACGCCTCCTCGCTGAAGGTTTCGATCGGCTCGAATCCGCCTTCACCGGCATTGTTGACCAGCGCGCCGAGGGCACTGGCGCCCCAGCGATCGGCGAGCAGGCGGCGCACTTCATCACGAAACGCGGCGAAAGTATCGCTGCGTGCCACATCAAGATAGAGCGCGGCTGCTTCACCGCCGTCCTGTGCGATCTGCCGCACGAGGGCTTGGGCTTCGTCCTTGCCAGTGCGGTAGGTGGCGATGACGGCCATCCCTTTCGCGGCGCAGGCGCGGGCAATATCGCGGCCAATGCCGCGACTGGCGCCTGTGATGATAACGGTCTGCATGGGGATTCCTCCAGCGATTGTCTGTCGCTGGTCAGTACCCGGCCGGCCATGAACCTGTCTTTGTGCGATCCTGCTCGCGATTTGCACGATCGTGCCTCAGATCGCCGGCAAACCATCGCGCTCGTCCCCGATCCGATGCAAGCGCGCATCGGCCGCGCGATCGCATACATCTGCCGCCATTTCGCGCGGCCCATCGCGGTGGCGGAGCTGGCGGACATCGCCGCACTCAGCAAGTCCGCATTCCACCGCCAGTTCAAGGCAGCGACGGGGCTGAGTCCTGTCCAGTTCCAGAAGCGGCTGCGCCTGCTGCACGCGCGCTCGGCGCTAATCAGAGCAGGCGGCAGCGTGGCCCAGGCTGGCCACGCGGTTGGCTTTGATAGTGTCGCGCAGTTCACCCGCGACTATGCGCGGTTCTTTGGTCTCCCGCCCGCCAAGGACCGCAACCGCATCCGGCGGGCGTTGCTCGGCGCATGACTTCCAGCCGCGCCTCTTCCGTCAGCTCGTGGTTCGCCGCAGCATGCTGATCGTGTTGTCACGGTAGTGCTGCATGAGGGTGTGCAGGTTGATCGCGGAAGGATTGGCCAGCCATTGGTAGACGAGACCGAAGATGAACGCGCTGAATTCCACCGCAAAGCTTTCCGGATCGACACCGGGGCGCACTTCGCCATCGCTGATCGCCTGCGCCAGCCAGCGCGCCGTATCCTTGCGATAGGCGATGTGGTTGGCGGCAAGGCGGCGGCGGACCAGCGGGTAGCTGCTGATCGATTCAAACCACAGGATATACATCGCCTGCATCTGCTTGGTGCGGTTGAGCAGGAAGAACTCCACCGCATCGAGCGCGCCTTCGATGGCAGCAAGCCCAGTGTTTTTCCCGACGAAGCGGCGCAGCTCTGCCGCCCACTTCTCGTTGAAGTCCCGCACCAGGAAGCCGAACAGCGTTTCCTTTGAACCGAAGCGATTGCTGGCAAGACCGCGGCTGTAGCCGGCGCGTTCGCCCACTTCCTTGAGCGTGGTGTTGTGCGTGCCATGCTCGCAGATGAGGTGCATGGCCGCCTCGAACATGCGCGCGTCCGAAAGCGCGGTGCGTTCGCCCTGGGTCAGCCTCGGGCGCTCGACCGGAAGTTCGCCGGGAGGGGAGATATTCACGTTCAAACCTAGTCTCCGGAGGTGAACCCAGTTTCCACGATGACAGTCATCCCTCCGGCTTCGAACTGCTCCCTGAGTGTCTTCTTGTCGAACTTGCCGACACTGGTCCTCGGGATGAAGTCCGCATGTGCCCAATACTCGGGTATCATGAATCTGGCAAACCGCTCCCTGAGGCCGGCACGCAATGCGGCGGGGACAACTTGTGAACCGGCCTCGGCGACCACGACCGCGAGCGGGCGTTCCTCCCAGCGCGGATCGGGGATCGCGAAGACGGCGGCCTCGGCCACGCCGGGCAGCGCGGCGATCGCGGTCTCGAGATCGGCCGAGGAAATCCACTCACCGCCCGACTTGATGAGGTCCTTGGCGCGGTCCGTCACCTCGACAAAGCTGAGCGCATCGATCCGGCCGACATCGCCGGTCCTCAGCCAGCCATCGGCGGTGAGGCGGGTATCCTCCGGCGCCTCGTGCAGATAGCCGCCGGTCACCCATGGTCCGCGCAGTTGAAGGTGACCCATGGCCTTGCCGTCTTCGGGAAGCGGGCGGTCTTCGTCATCTACGATCCGCACATGCATGCCGGGGACGGGCCGCCCGGCCTTTGCACGCCATGGGGTCTCGCCCTCAGGGCCGGTTTCGCGCGGGGGGAACGAGAGGACGCACATCGGGCTCGTCTCGGTCATGCCCCAGCCTTGCACGACATCCACGCCCCATGCCGCCTTCACCCGCTCGATCAGGCTGGCCGAGACCGCCGAGCCGCCCGAGACGATGGTGCGGAACGAGGACAGGTCGAGCGGTGCTTTGGCGTGGGCCTGAAGCAGATCGTTGAGGATCGTGGGCACCGCCGCCATCAAGGTCGGGCGCTCCTGCGCGATGAGGCGGGCAAGATGCGCGCTCTGGAGGTGGGGGCCGGGCAGGATCAGGTCGCTGCCCGCAAGCCAGCCCGAATAGGGCATGCCCCAGGCATTGGCATGGAACATCGGCGGGACCATTAGGATGCGGTCGCGGTTCGAAATCGCGAAGGTATCCGCCGCCATCGAGGCAAGGCTGTGGAGCCAGACCGAGCGGTGCGAATAGGCGACGCCCTTGGGCAGGCCGGTGGTGCCCGATGTGTAGCAGATCGCCGCCGCGTCGGTCTCGACGAGCTGCGGCCATGCCCGCATCGGCGCGGCGCTGGCGATCAGGTCCTCATAGCTGTGAAGCTGGCCGGCAAATCCTTCGATGCGCTCCGGGGCGTCGCCGATGACGATGACATGGGCGAGCGCCGGGCATTCGCCGAGCACCGGCGCGACGGCATCGAGCAGCACCGCATCGACCAGCAGCGCGCGGTCTGCGGCATGGTTCATGATGTAGCGGATCTGCTCCGCTGGCAGCCGTACATTGAGCGTATGGAGCACCGCGCCCATGGCCGGGACCGCGAGATAGGCTTCAAGGTGTGCGGGCGAGTTCCAGCAATAGGTCGCGACTGGCTCTCCAGCTGGCAGACCCAGCGCCGCCAGCGCTCCGGCCAGATGGCGCGCGCGGGCGGCAGTTTCGGCAAAGCTGCGCGTCCGGGTGGCGGTGCCGTCGAAGGAAACCACGCGGCTCTGGCCGAACAGGCGCTCGCCGCGATCGAAGATCATCTGCGTTGAAAGCGGATGATCCATCATCGTTGCCTTCACCGCACTTTCCCCTGTTCGAGGATCGCTGCCGCTTCGCAAAGCAGGGCGGGCACATCGCGTTCGAGGCCGCGCGAATAGGCGGTGTCGACCTTGCCGCCCGCGTGAAGCACCCATGCCCCTTCGACGATGGCGGCAAGACGCCATGCGGCGAATACGATGTAGTAGTCGATGTGGTAGTGGTCGAAGCCCGTTACGGCGGACCAATGCTCGGCCAGTGCGCGCGCGGGGAGGGCGCCCGGCCGGTTGGTCAGGCCCTGCACGAAAGGAAAGCCGCGCTCGGCCTCAGGGTCGCGCTGCCAGAAGAACAGGCAGAGGCCGAGATCGACGAGCGGATCGCCCAAGGTCGCCATCTCCCAATCGAGGATGACGCGCAGCTCGGGCTGGTCAGGCGCGACGAGGCAGTTATCGAGGTGGTAGTCGCAATGGATCACGCTCTCCCTGCCGCTGGCGGGCTGGTTGGCGAGCAGCCATGCGCCAATCTCCTCCATCAGCGGAAGATCGCGCACGCGGTCCGCCGCGCGCACCTTGAGCCAGCGTTCGACCTGCCGCTGCACGAAGCCTTCGGGCCGCGCGAAATCGGGCGGGAGAATTGTGCGCCAATCTACCGCATGGACGCGGCCAATGCCTTCGACCACGGCGAGGCCGAGCCGGTTCACCGTCTCGTCGGTATCGGGCCAGCCGGCGGGGAGGTGCTCGGTGAGTGAGAGGCCTTCCACCCATTCGGTGACCGCGAACGGCTGGCCGATAATCGCGGGATCGCCGCACCACGCCACCGCTTTGGGCACGGGCGCAAGCCCTGCCAGCGCGGAGATGACGCGGTACTCGCGCTCGATCCCGGCAGCGGCCTTGTCCGAGATCACGTTGACCGGCGGATGGCGCAGCACGAGCCGGCCTTCGCGGCTTTCGATCAGGCGAGTGACATTGGAATTGCCGCCGGCGAGCACCGGACCAGGCGCGATATCCGTGCGTCCGGTCGCCTCTTCCAGCCATGCCTGCAGGCGCCTTTCGGCGTCTACAGGTTGCACATCAGGCCTCCGTCGGTGAACACGACGGACCCGGTCATGTAGCTCGAGCCCGCGACGGACCAGCACACGTCCGCCATTTCCTCGAGCGTGCCCATGCGCTGGAGCGGAATGCGGCTGATGATGGCCTTGCGCGCGCGTTCGGAAATGGTCGCGGTCATCTCGGTCATCACGAAGCCGGGCACGACCATGTTGACCCGGATCTGCCGCCGCGCGAGTTCCACGGCAAGCACGCGCGTAAGGCCCGTCAGGCCGGCCTTGGAAGCCCCGTAGCAGCTATCGCCCGGAAACCCCCTGAAGCCGACCACCGCGCCCACGTTCACCACCGATCCGCCTGCGGGCATCAGCCCGGCCAGCGCACGGATCATCCGCATCGGGGCGGTGAGATTGGTGGCGAGCGTCGCTTCCCAGTCCTCGTCCGCGATCCGATCGAGCCCGCCGCCGCGGTGCAGCCCGGCATTGTTGACAAGCACATCGAGCCCGCCCCACCGCGCATCGACCTCTGCGGCAATGCGCGCGACGTCATCAGCCTTGGTCACGTCTGCGGAAATGCCAAAGACGTCTCCGCCGATCGCCGCCGCGATCCCGGCAATGCCACGATCGCGGCCGACGATGCAGACCCGCTCGCCCCGGCTGGCGGCGAGCGCGGCAACTGCGTGGCCAATGCCGCGCGATGCCCCGGTCACCAGCCAGCGGCGGGCTTCTGGCCCGGTGGGGGCAGGAACCTCAACCATTTTGCCTGCTGCTCCGGATCAGAACGTCTGCGTCACGGCAACGCCCCACGAACGCGGCGGACGCGCGGCGCCGTAGCTCCAGACGCCCTGGACATCGTAGCCGATGGTCCAGCCGTTCTCGTCGATCAGGTTCTTGCCGAAGACGCTGATCATGGTCTTGTTGATCTTGTAGCTGATCGAGGCGTCGAGCATGTTCTGCCCGCCGTTGCGCAAGTTGGGGTTGTTGAGGAAGGTCAGCTCGTGCGCGCCGATATGGTGCAGTTCTGCATTCACCATCAGCGTGCCGGGGCCGACATTGTTTTCATAGGATGCGCGCAGATCCCAGGTCCACTTCGGCGCGCGGCGGATCTTGAGGAACGTCGCATCGACCGGCGTGCCGGTGCTGTAGATGTCCCCGAAGAAGTCCTTGTACTTGGCATCGAGGTACCCGAGGTTGCCGCCAATGGTGAAGTTCTGGGTGACCCGCGCGGTCAGATCCAGCTCGACGCCCTTGAGATCGGCCTTGGAGGCGTTGATCGTGCGGTTTTCGCGCCCTGTCGAGGTGCCGGGGGCCGGCACGTCGAGGTCCTGCTGCATGTCCTTGTACTTCATCATGTAGAACGCGCCGTTGAGGCGGACCCGGTCATTCAGGAACTGAGTCTTGAAGCCCAGCTCGTAGTTGTCGAGCGTCTCGGGGTTATAGGGCGTGGTGGCAGCGCCGATCGTGGCGGGGCGGCCGTTGAACCCGCCGCCGCGATAGCCGCGCGACCATAGCGCGTAAGTCATGACTTCAGGCGTGAAGTTGTAGCTGAGGCTGACCTTGGGGGTGAACTTCGACCAGCTCGCCTGGATCGGTGTCGGCATCACGATGTTGACCCCGGCCACCGGCGGGAGCGTGACGATCGGGTTCTTCTCTTCCAGCGTGCCGTAGATGAAGATCGTCTTGTCGTTCACCTGCGTGGTCTTGGTGTCATGGGTGTAGCGCCCGCCGACGGTGAGCTTGAGCTTGTCGGTAAACTTGTAGTCGCCTTCGAAGTAACCGGCCCACGACTTGGTCGTCTGCGTCACGTCCTGGGCGCTGGTGAGCAGCGGCGGGCCGGCAAAGCCAATGTAGTTCTTGAGGTTGATCGTGTACTTGGAGAACCACTGGTAACCGCCGAGCACGAAGGTGAGCGGGCCATTGCCCCCCATGATGAGGCGGGCCTCATTCGTCACCTGCCGCCAGCGGGCAGGGCGATCGGTGTGGTAAAGCGTCTGCGGGGTGGAATCGAAGTCCTGATTGATCGATTCCTTGGTCTTCAGGTACCCGAGGATATACTCGAAATCGAGGTTGCTGCCGAGCTCGTACTTCAGTTTGCCGATGGCCATGTCGAGCTGGAAGCGGGCGCTCTTGTCGACCGGGGCATTGCTGACGCTGACATAGCGGTCACCCGTGATCGGCTGATCGGGCTTGGGCGAGCAATACTTGTAGGCCGCGCAGAACAGGTCGGTCGGCTTTGCCAGCGCCGAAAGCTGCGGCGGGTCCTGCCGGGTGAGCTGGTGATCATAGCTCAGGCTGATTTCCAGCGCCGGGGTGGGGGTGAGCAGCAGCTGGCCGCCGATGGCGCGGAAATCGGACTTCTGACCGGGCTGGTTGAAGGTCTTGTTGAAGATGTAGCCGTCGGACGAGTTGTAGGCGCCGGAGACCTTGAAGGCGACATTGGGCGCAAGGCCCATGCTGACGACGCCCTGGAAGTCGAAGGTGTCGAAGCTGGAGTAGGTGCCGCGCACCTTGCCGGTCAGTTCCTGCGTCGGGCGCGAACGAGCGAGATTGATTACACCGCCGGTGGCGTTGCGGCCAAACAGCGTGCCCTGCGGTCCGCGCAGCACCTCGACGCGGTCGACGTCGATGGCTTTCAGCAGGCTGCCCGAGCTCTGGCCGAGGTAGATATCGTCGATCACCACGCCGACGGCGGGATCGACCGACTTCTCCACGTCGGCCACACCGATGCCGCGGATGTAGATGGCAGCAACGCCGCCCGGGCCCTGCTGGGTATCATCGATCAGCACGTTGGGCGCGGAGTTGGCAAAGTCGCGGACGTCGGAATCGAAGCGCTTGGCCAGATCGGTCGCGCCAAGTGCGCTGATCGAGGAGGACACGCTTTGCAGGTTTTCCGTACGCTTGCGCGCCGTCACAACGATCGCTTCAAGCCCCTCACTCGATTCGCTGGTGCTCGCGTCGCTGGCGCCCGCCTGCTGGGCGTGAACTTTGCCCGCAACCAGTCCGGCGGCTGAAATGGACGCCGCCAGAAGCGCGCGCATTGCCTTTACCGACATGCTCATCCCGTCTCTCCCTCTCATGCCCCGCTCTTCCGGCGTGGCCCCATTATCCTCGGCGGCTTCGTCCATTTTGCCTGCGCTTGCGGGCGGGGCACTCCCCGTCCTGTCGCGCAGCGGACCTCACTGCCTGCGCGGGGTCTATCAAACTTGCTATACCCAAACAAGTTATATTGCGGAGAGTGTACCCGTTTGAATCCGCGGCGCTTTGACATTGACTAGCATTTTTGGGGAATATGCGCGGATTGTGCCGGTCTGCGCGCGTTCGGACGTCTCAAATTTTGCTTGTCTGAAACTAGTAAGTGTGGTCCACAAGGCGCCATAACGAACAAGGGAGAGGTCCGATGAGCGGCAGGCTCGAGGGCAAGGTGGCGCTCATTTCCGGCGGAGCGAGCGGACTCGGCGAGGCCCAGGCCATGCTCTATGCCCGCGAAGGCGCGCGCGTGCTGATCGGCGACCTTCAGGAAGATCTGGGCGCGGGCGTTGTCGCCAAGATCAAGGATGCGGGCGGCGAGGCTGCTTTCACCCGGCTCGACGTGACCGACCTTGCCAGCTGGCAAGCAGCCGTGGCGCTGACAGTCGCAACCTTCGGCAAGCTGACGACGCTGGTGAACAATGCCGGCATCTTCCACCCAGGCGGAATTGTGGACGAAACGCCCGAAGGCTGGGCGAAGATGGTCGCGGTCAACCAGACCGGCGTGTTCTACGGCATGAAGGCAGGCGCGCCCGAACTGGTGAAAGCTGGCTCCGGCTCTGCCATCGTCAACATTTCCTCGCTCTACGGCCTCATCGGCAGCCCCGGCGCGATCAGCTACCACGCCTCCAAGGCCGCCGTGCGCGTGATGGGTAAGGGCGCTGCGCTTGAGTTCGTGAAGCAGGGCGTGCGCGTGAACACGATCTTTCCCGGCCAGATCCGCACGCCGATCCTGGGCGATATCACGCCTGAGCAGGACGCGGCGATCAAGGCTTCGATCCCCATGGGCGTGGTCGGCGAACCGATGGACATCGCCCACGCCTCGCTGTTCCTCGCCTCTGACGAGGCGCGCTACGTCACGGGTGCGGAACTGTGGGTCGATGGGGGCTGGTATGCAGGTTGCTGAGAAGGTGAGCATTTAAGCGATGGCGTGGGATTTTTCGACCGAACCCGAGTTTGCCGAGAAGCTCGACTGGATGCGCGATTTCGTGAAGCGCGAGATCGAGCCGATGGACCTTGTGTTCCGCGGTCCCGGCGATCCTTTCGACCCGCGTTCGAAGGCGCGCCGGATCATGAAGCCGCTGCAGCAGGTGGTGAAGGACAAGGGCCTGTGGGCGTGTCACCTCGGCCCCGAGCTTGGCGGACAGGGCTATGGCCAGCTGCACCTCGGCCTGATGAACGAGATTCTCGGGCGCAGCCGCTTTGCGCCGACCGTGTTCGGCACGCAGGCGCCTGATACCGGCAATGCCGAAATCCTCGCGCGCTTCGGCACCGAGGACCAGAAGGCGCGCTATCTCCAGCCGCTGCTCGATGGCGATATCGTCTCGTGCTTTTCGATGACCGAGCCGCAGGCGGGCGCCGATCCCGGCGAGTTCCTCTGCCGCGCGCGCGCCGATGGCGATGACTGGGTGATCGAGGGCGAGAAGTGGTTCGCCAGCCACGCCGACATGTCGGAATTCCTCATCGTGATGTGCATCACCGATCCCGATGTGGCGGTGCATGCGGGTTCCTCCACGATCATCGTTCCGCGCGATGCGCCGGGGCTGGAGATCGTGCGCAACACGGCTGTCGGACCCAAGGACGAGATTGGCAGCGGGGTGCACGGCTACTTGCGCTTCAACCAGTGCCGCGTGCCCCTGGCCAACACGCTTGGCACGGTTGGCGGCGGCTTCAACGTAGCGCAGTCGCGCCTTGGCGGCGGGCGCATCCACCATGCGATGCGCACGGTCGGCATGCTCAACAAGGCGCTCGACATGATGTGCGAGCGCGCCGTCAGCCGCGTGACCAAGGGCGAGCGGCTGGCCGACAAGCAGATGGTGCAGGAGCGGATCGCCGACAGCTACACCCAGATCACCCAGTTCCGCCTGCATGTGCTCTATGCCGCGTGGCTGCTGGATCAGGACAAGGGCTATACCCACCGCGTCCGGCGCGAGATTTCGGCGATCAAGGCGGCAATGCCCGGCGTGCTGCGCGATGTGGTCTACCGCGCGCTGCACCTCCACGGCTCGCTCGGCATGTCGAATGAAACGCCGCTGATGGACATGTGGCAGTACGTGCCGGAAATGGGGATCGTCGATGGACCGACCGAAGTTCACAAGGTCTCGGTCGCCAAGGACATCCTGCGCCGCGTCGATCCGGCGCCCGGCCAGTGGCCGACCTACTTCGTTCCCCACACGCGCGAGGCTGCTCTGGCGAAGTTTGCGCCCTATCTTGAAGAGGATGCCGAGTGATGGCGACAACGCTCGAACAGCGCCTTGATATGCTGGAATCCCGGCTCGCGCTGCAAGACCTGACCTCCGACTATTGCCTCGGTTTCGACAAGCGCGACATGGGGTGCTTTCTCGCAATCTGGTGGCCTGACGCGGTGTGGGAAATTGGCCCACCGTTCGGCGATTTCGTGGGCCATGAAGGCGTAGTCCATGCGGTGGAGGACATTCTCTGGCCGGCGTGGAAGGATTCGACCCACTACACCACCAACTTGCGGGTGACGCCGGAGAGCGCTGACGTGATGACGGGCATCTGCGACGTCTATTGCATCGGCAACAGCATCGACGGCCAGGCGCAGAGCGTGGCGGCGACCTATCGTGACCGCTTCGAGCGGCGCGATGGCGTGTGGAAGATCGCGCGCCGCAAGGTGACCATGCAGCATTTCAGCCCGCTGACGGGCATAACGCTTTCCGCACCGCAATAGCGGGCGGCGAATCTGGGAGAGAAACGATGGCGCGGTTCGATTGCGGCGAAGGCCGTTCGGTCTACTATGAACACCATCGCGGTGCGGGCGTGCCGGTTGTCCTCATTCACGGCTGGGCGATGTCCGGCCGGATCTGGGCAGGCACGGTCGAGACGCTCAAGGCAGCAGGCCATGCGGTGATCGTGGTCGATCACCGGGGCTGCGGCCAGTCCGACCGCGTTTTCGATGATGTTTCGATTGCGGCCATCGCGGCCGATGTCGCCGGCATCGTGCGCCACTGCACGGAGAAGCCGGTCGTGCTCAACGGCTGGTCTTTGGGCGGAGCGGTTGCGGTAGAAGCGGCTGGCCAGCTCGGCGCGGGATGCGCGGGCGTGGTGCTGACCTGCGGCGCGGCGCCCCGGTTCATCAAATCGGACGATTTCCCTTATGGCGGTGAGCCGGGCTCGCTCGAAGCGACGAAGGAAGCGCTCGGCGGCGACCGCGCGGCCTTCTTCCGCGGCCTTGCCGGCGGCGTCTGCGCAAAGCCGGTGAGCGAAGCCATGGTCGACTGGATGTGGGCCGCTTTCATCGACAGCGGGCCGGGCGTGATCGAATCTCTGATGGATCTGGGCCGCGTGGACCAGCGCGCGGCGCTGAAGGCGCTGGCGGTGCCGTTGCTGTCCATCGTCGGCGGCGCGGATGCAATCCTCGATCCGGGCGTGGGCAAGGCGGCGGCGGAGATGGCGCCCCACGGTACGCTCGCGCTGATCGAGGGCTGCGGTCATGCGCCCTTCATCGAGGATGCCGAGGCGTACAACAGCGCGCTCCGCGATTTTCTGGCCAAGCTCTGACCCGAGGCGAGATGACCAAAATGACGTCACTTGATCCGTTTTTCACGCCGTTTGACTGCAAGTCGCTCCACCTTGCCAATCGCTTCCTGATGGCGCCGATGTCGCGCTATTTCGCGCCGGGCGGCATCCTTACGCAGGAATCGGCAGACTACTACCGCCGCCGCATCGAAGGCGGCGTCGCTGCCGTGATCACCGAGGGTGTGGCCGTCGACCGGCCCGGCGCTGTCGCAGCTGATACGGTGCCGGCCTTCCACGGCGAGGAAGGCCTTGCGGCCTGGGCGCGCGCCACCGCCGGTGTCCACCGCGCGGGCGGGGCGATGATCCCGCAGCTCTGGCACGTTGGCGGGTGCGAGGACTTCAACTGGCCGGATTCGCCCCATCCGCCGCTCGAAAGCCCCTCGGGCCTTGTCGGTCCCGACATTCCGGGCGGACGCGTGATGACGTCCAGCGATATCGACGAAGTGATCGCCTCCTTCGCGCGCGGCGCTCTCGAAGCGCAGCGGATCGGCTGCGATGCGGTCGAGCTGCACGGCGCACATGGCTACCTCTTCGACCAGTTCTTCTGGACGGCGACCAACAAGCGTGATGACCGCTACGGCGGCGATGACATTGCCCAGCGCGGGCGGTTTGCCGCCGATTGCGTGGCGGCAGTGCGCGCGGCGGTCGGGCCGGACTTCACGATCATCTTCCGCATCTCGCAATGGAAGACCTACCAGTACGACGCCAAGATCGCGCGGGATCCGGGCGAGCTGGAGCGCTGGGTCGCGCCGCTCTCGGACGCCGGGGTGGATATCTTCCACTGCTCCGAACGGCGCTTCTGGGAAGCTGCCTTCCCCGAAGAGGATGATCGCAACCTTGCCGGGTGGACCAAGCACATCACCGCCAAGCCGACGATCACCGTGGGTTCGGTGGGGCTCGACCGCGATCTGATGGAGGATTTTGTTGCGGGCGAATCCGTGCCGACGCTCAAGTCCATGGATGAACTGGTGCGGCGCTTCGAGCGCGGGGACTTCGATCTCGTCGCCGTGGGCCGCGCGCTGCTGGCCGATCCGAACTGGCTGCAGAAGGTGCGCGCCGGGGCGGTGGACCAGCTGAAGCCTTATTCGAAGGCCTGCATGGAAACACTCTACTGAACACGCAGGATTGCCCTGCAACACACTGATTTTGAACCTATCGCGGCTGCATGCGATGGCCGCAAGGAGAGGATGACCGATGACCACCACCACCATTGCCCCAGAGGCTGGGGCGGCTTCCGCAACCACCGGCGCCGACCGGCCGGACTTCGATGCCATCGCGATCGGTGCAGGCTTTGCCGGCATCGCGCTCATTCACTACCTGCGCGAGGCAGGGCTTTCGATCCGCGTGTTCGATCGCGCCTCGGACGTGGGCGGGACCTGGGCGTGGAACCGCTATCCGGGCGCTGCGACCGACAGCGAAAGCTATTACTACTGCCTGACCTTCTCGAAGGAGATCCTGCAGGAGTGGAAGTGGACCCAGCGCTATCCGGGCCGCGCCGAGACGCAGGCCTACATGCGCTACGTCGTCGACAAGTGCGACATGATGCCGCACATCAAGCTGAACACCGAGATCACCGAGGCGCGCTATCTGGCGGACAAGGGCTGGTGGCAGGTCACGACCGGGACCGGGGAATCGTTTACCTGCAAATACTTCATCAGCGGAATGGGCATGATTTCTCAGCCCGAGATTCCCGCGCTCAAGGGCCTCGACAGTTTCAAGGGGCCGATCTTCCACTCCTCGCGCTGGCCAGAAGGGCTGGACTATGCCGGCAAGCGCGTTGGCGTCATCGGCGCAGGCGCGACGTCGGTGCAGATGGTGCCCGAACTCGCCAAGACAGCCGCCGACGTGACGGTGTTCCAGCGCACGCCCAACTACATCCTCCCCGCCATGCAGCGCCCGATGACGCCGGAGTGGGAGAAGGAGATCAAGGACAACTACGACGCGATCATCGCCAAGTGCCGCAACCACGTGTTCGGCATGGCTTTCGACAGCCCGGTGGGGCGCAACGTGCTCGATGCGACACCCGAGGAGCGCCAGCGCATCTTCGAGGAGAACTGGAACGGCAGCTTCCGCTGGGTGTTCGAGACCTTCGACGATCTCCTCGCCAGCCCCGAGGCCAACAAGCTTGCCGGTGATTTCATCACGAGCAAGATGAAGGCGCGGGTCAACGATCCCGAACTCGCCGAGCTGCTCTGCCCGACCTATGACGACTACCCGCTCTTCGCCAAGCGGCCGCCGCTCGATCACGGCTATCTGGAAGCGTTCAACCGCGACAACGTGCACCTCGTCGATATCAAGAAGCGCGAGCCGCTGGTTGAAGTGACCGAAACCGGGGTGCGCACGACGGCGAAGGACTACGAGTTCGACATCATCGTGCTGGCGACAGGCTTCAAGGCCTATACCGGCGCGCTCGAAGCGTTCCCGATCATCGGCGCCAGCGGCGAGACGCTGAACGAGAAGTGGGGAACGGTTTCGGGCAGCATCATGGGCGTTTGCGTAGCGGACTTCCCCAACATGTTCATGGTCACCGGTCCGCAGGCGCCCTTTGCCAACCTCCCGACCTCGATCGAGCAGAACGTGATCTGGATCACCGCCTGCATCCGCAAGATGGAGCATGAAGGCCATGCCACGTTCTGGCCCAAGGCCGAGGCCGAGGCTGCCTGGACCAAGCAGACCGCCGACATCCACGCACAGACGCTGATGGCGCAGGGCGACAAGGTCAATTCGTGGATGATGGGCGCCAACCGTGCCGACAAGGGTGCGCGCGTGCTGATCTACTTCGGCGGTGCGAACTTCTACTACGACGCGATGGACCAGTCGGCAGCGGCAGGCTTTCCGGAGCTCGAGTTCCGCTGACCGGCAGCCTCACGGTGCGGCGCTGGCGTCCCCATGGTCGTCGGCGTCGATCCACACAACGTGGGAATCGATCTCGAGCTTGAGGATCGCGCGCAGCGCCGCCATCCGCGCAGCGATTTCCTCGCGCCGGGCGTCGCTGGCCTGGCGCTGGGCGAAGAGGACGTCGGCCAGATCGATGGCGCCGAGCTTGCCGCCCGCGATGGTGCGATCGGCCACGGCATCGGCAGCCTTTGCTGATTGCGCCAGCGCCTGCCACCCCGCCAGCCGCGTTTCGGCAAGCGCGCGGTCTGCCGCCGCCATGGCCGCGACCGAGCGCTGCACCCCGGCAAGGTCCTGCGCTGCAGCACGGGCATTGGCAGCGGCTTCCTCGGCCTGATAGCGCCGGTAGCCGCCGCCGAGCGGCATCGTCGCGACGACGCCAAGCCCGCGTTCCATCCCCCCGCGCTCGCTGAAGGCGCGCACGCCAAACGAAGGGTCGGCATGGCGCTCGGCGCGGGCGCGATCGGCGGCGAAGCCCTCGCGGTCGGCCATGGCCTGTGCCGCGCCGATTTCGTGGCTGCGCTCGATGACCAGCTTGGCCAGCGTATCAAAGCCGATCGACGGCTCGGCCGGCATTGTCGGCGCGGGGGGATCGGGGGGCAGGGGAATGCTCGGGAACGTGGCGGCAAGGCGCGCGCGGGCCTCGGCGGCGCGGGCGAGCGCATCGGCGCGCTGGCCGCGTGCACGCGAAAGGGCGGCGCGGGCCTGATCGACATCGAGCGCGGCGGCATCGCGCAGCGCCGCACGCCGCTCGACAGCCGCCAGCGCGCGTTCGAGATGGTTGATATTGGCGGCGTCGCTTGCGGCCAGGGCGCCTGCCTCGACCCAATCGAACCATTGCTGCGAAAGCGCCAGTGCGGCCTGATGGCGGGCATCGGCCATCTGGTTCTGCGCGAAGCTCACGCCTGCCGCGCCGGTCTTGCGGTCGAGCCTGGCCTTGCCGGGAAGGCGGAAGGGCCGCGACACAGTGGCATCGAACTCGGCAAAGTTGCCCTCGCGGTCGACACTTCGGTTGAGGGCCGTGGCAGAAATCGAGACTTCCTGCGTGCCCCGCGCCAGCGCACCGGCCTGCGCGCGCGCGGCATCGATGCGAGCGGCAGCGGAAAGCACGCCGGGGTAGCTGTCGAGCGCTTCGCTGACGAGGGGCGCGGGGGGCAGGTCCGCCCGCTGGTCAAGCGGGGGCGCTGTCTGTGCAAGTGCCAGGCTGGGCAGGAGTAGTGCGGCAAAGAGGGTAAGGCGGATCATGCCACGCGCCCCCGTTCAAGCACCGGGCTGGTATACCAGCGCACCGCGCCGCTGCGCCGGACGCGGCCGAGCGCTGCGAGCGCTTCGGGAAGGTCCGCTTGCGCCAGCACGAGTTCGATGGCCCGCCGGTCCAGCCGCGCGGTCACGCGTTCAGCCGTCGTGGCATCGGAAAAGTCCAGCCCGAGCACGGCTTCGGCCCGCACGTGGACGGGGGCCTTGAGCGCGCCGCGCAAGGCTTCGCCGATGGTTTCGGCATCTGCGGCGGCGCAGTGGAGCGTGAGCAGTACGTCAGCCATTGGCGCGTTCCTCGGGGCTTTCGCCGAAGCGTTCGAACAGGATCGGCAGCAGCACGAGCGTGAGCAGGGTCGAGCTGACCAGCCCGCCAATCACCACGATCGCGAGCGGCTGCTGGATCTCGGAGCCGGGGCCGGTGGCAAACAGCAGCGGCACGAGGCCGAAGGCGGTGATGCTCGCCGTCATCAGCACAGGGCGCAGGCGGCGTTCGGCACCGAGCCGGACCGCTTCGGCCATCGGCGTTCCTTCCGCGCGCAGCTGGCGGAAGTATGAGACGAGAACGAGGCCGTTGAGCACCGCAATGCCAAGCAGCGCGATGAAGCCGACCGATGCGGGCACCGAAAGATACTGGCCCGCCGCCCATAGCGCGACAATGCCGCCGACCATCGCGAAGGGAATGTTGACGAGGATCAGCAGCGCCGCGCGCAGCGACCGCAACGTGGCGAGGAGCACGAAGAAAATGAGGAGCAGCGCGGCGGGGACCACCAGTGAGAGCCGTGCGGCGGCGCGCTGCTGGTTCTCGAACTGGCCGCCCCACACCACGCGGTATCCGGCGGGCAGGGGCACCCTGGCATGCACGGCGGCCTTGGCGTCCTCGACATAGCCGACAAGATCGCGGCCCGAGACGAAGGCCTGCACGAGGGCATAGCGCGAGCCGTTTTCGTGATCGATCTTCACCGGGCCTGCGACCGGGCGAACATGCGCAACATCGCTCAGCCGCACGGTCTGGCCATCGGCGCCGCGCAGCAGGGTATCGGCAAAGGCGGCGGGATTGGCCTGCACGCCATCGGCTCCGCGCAGCACGATGGGGATGCGGCGGTTGCCTTCCGCGACGATCCCCGCGCGCACGCCTTCCAGCTGGCCGCGCAGGGTATCCTCGATCATATCGACCGATATGCCCGCGCGCCCGGCCGCGAGGCGGTCGATATCGATCTGAAGATAATCGACGCGGTCATTGGCGACGGTCATCACTTCTGTCGCGCCGCGTGTTGCCTTGAGGATTGCCTCGACCTGGCCTGCCAGCTTGCCGAGCGTCGCGCCGTCAGGGCCGAAGATCTTGACCGCAAGATCCCCGCGCGAGCCGGTGAGCATTTCGGAAACGCGCATCTCGATCGGCTGGGTGAAGCTCGCGCCGATTCCCGGCAGCAGCGCCATGGCGTGGCGCATGTCCTCGATGATAGCTTCCTTGCTCCCGCGCCATTCGCTCTGCGGCTTCAGCGTGACGAACGTGTCGGTCTCGTTGAGGCCCATCGGATCGAGCCCGAGTTCGTCCGCGCCGACGCGTGAGATCACGCGGTCGACTTCGGGGACTTTCGCCTTGAGCAGGCGCTGCGCGGCAAGGTCTCCGGCGACAGAGTGGGGCAGGCCGATGGACGGGCTCTTGACCAGCTGGACGATGACGCTGCCCTCGTCCATCTGCGGCATGAAGGTCTTGCCCACCGCGCCATAGGCGACGACGGCGGCGGCAAGGCCCAAACCGGCAGCGCCATAAACGAACTTCGGGCGGGCGAAGGCGGCGGCCAGCAGCGCACGGTAACGCGGCGTCAGCCAGCGCATGATCCACGGTTCGCCGTGCGCGCCAGACTTGAGGCCGAGCGAGGCGAGCACGGGAACGAGCGTCAGCGCCAGCAGCAGCGCGGCGACGAGCGCAAAGATGATCGTCAGCGCGACGGGAGCGAAGAGCTTGCCTTCGAGGCCTTCGAGCGAAACCAGCGGAAGGAACACGAGCGCGATGATGAGGAGGCCCGCCGAGACGGGCACGATCACGTCGCTGGTTGCGCGGAACACGTGATGCAGGCGCGGGGATTGGTCTTCGGCGCGCGCCTGGCCGAGCCGCTCGACCACGTTTTCCACGACGACGACCGCGCCGTCGACCAGCATGCCGATGGCAATGGCTAGGCCGCCAAGGCTCATGAGATTGGCGGTGAGGCCCCAGCTGCGCATGAGGATGAAGCAGATCAGCGCCGCCATCGGCAATGTGGTCGCCACGATCGCGGCGGCCCGCCAATCGCCAAGGAACACCACGAGCAGCACCACGACGAGGATGGTCGCTTCGAGCAACGCTTCCTCCACCGTGCCGACCGCGCGGTCGATCAGGTCGGAGCGGTCGTAGAAGGTGGTGATCTTCATGCCCGGCGGCAGGCTGTGCTGCAGTTCGGCGAGGCGGGCCTTGACGCCGGTGACGACCTTGCGCGCATCCGCGCCGCGCAGGGCGATGACGAGGCCTTCGACCGTCTCGCCGTGTCCATCTGCGCTGACCGCGCCGTAGCGGGTGAGGCTGCCATTGCTGACGCTAGCCACATCGCCCAGCCGCAGCACGCGGCCGCCCGGAGCGCGGAGCACCAGCGCGCGCAGATCATCGAGCGTGCGGATGGCGCCAACAGCGCGCACGATCAGCGCGTTCTCGCCATTGGCGAGGCGGCCCGCGCCATCGTTGCGGTTGCCGCTTTCGACCGCATCCTTCACATCGGCCATGGTCAGCCCCGCAGCGCCCAGCGCAAGCGGATCGGGGCGCACTTCGAAGGTGCGGACGTAGCCGCCCAGCGCGTTGACATCTGCCACGCCGGGGACCGTGCGCAGCGCCGGGCGGATCGTCCAGTCGAGCGCAGTGCGCCGCGCTTCGAGGCTTTGCGGGCCATCGATGGTGAACATGAAGAGTTCGGACAGCGGCGTGGAAATCGGAGCAAGACCGCCGCTGACCCCGCCGGGAAGATCGCCCATCACACCTGCCAGCCGCTCGCTCACCTGCTGGCGCGCCCAGTAGATATCGGTGCCGTCGATGAAGTCGATGGTGATATCGGCAATCGCGTACTTGGCGGTGGCGCGCAGCACGGCCTGCTTGGGCAGCCCCAGCATTTCCTGTTCGATCGGTGCGAGGATGCGGGTCTCGACCTCGTCCGGCGTCATGCCGGGCGCCTTGAGGATGATCTTCACCTGTGTCGGCGCGATATCCGGATAGGCATCGATGGGCAGGTTGGCGAAAGTCCAGCCGCCGATCCCGGCCACGACCAGCGCAGCGGCCAGCACGAGCAGGCGGTAGGACAGCGCCTTGGCGAGAAGTTCGCGGAGCATTGCGGCTGCGCGATCAGTTGGCGCTGGCGAGGGTGGCGAGCTCGCTCACCCCGCTCACCGCGACGCGTTCGCCGGGGGCGAGGCCCTTGGTGATGACCGCGCTTTCGCCCGACTGACCGCCGACCGTGACAGGCCGCATCCTGACGCCGCCGCGCACCGCGACGAACACGATCTTGCCGCCATTGACCTCGCCCAGCGCCGAGACGGGAATGCGCACTGCGCCGGTGGGGGCCGGGCCTTCGATGCCGATTGCAGTGGCGCTACCTGCTGCCGCACTCCCGGCAGGAATCGTGGCTGTCACCGTGGCGGACCGCGTGGTGGGATCGAGCGACTGGCCGACTGCGCTCACGGTGCCGGAAACCGTGCCGATGCGCACGATCATGCCGGGTTTGACCGCAGCGAGCAGCCGCTCCGGCAGCTGCGCGGTCACCTGCAACGGTCCGCCGCCATCGATCACGAACGGTGCCATGGCCGGGTCGACCGCCTTGCCGGTCTCCGCGCTCATCGCGCTGATCCTGCCGCTGATCGGTGCGCTCAGGGTATAGCCCGCACCGCCCGCGCGTCCGCCCGGAACAAGCCCGATCAGCCGCGCCTGCTCGCCTACGTCGATGTCGCTCTGCCGCGCGAGCGAGGCGGCTTCGTCGGCGCGGGCGGGGGCGATGATCCCCTCGCGCGCAAGCTGGCCGAGCCGCGCTGCCTGCGCGCGGGCCACGCCCTGCCGCGCGTGGGCGCGGGCGAGTTCGGCGGTGAGGCTCACCATGTCGCGGCTGGCAACGGTGGCGAGCGGCTGGCCTGCGGTCACATCCTGTCCGCTCACGACGAAAATGCGCGTGATGACGCCGGGAAACTGCGCGGCGACGGCCACGCGCGCATTGGGCTGGGGCATGATCTGCGCGGGCAGTTCGGCCACCGGCATCGTCTGCGCGGAGGCAGCAACCGCCAGCGTGAGGCCCAGCGCGTGCATCTGTTCGGCGGTCAGCGGGATCATGCCGTCCTTCGCCGCTGCGGGCGCGGCATTGGCGGCGGGTGCGGCCGTTCCCGCTGCGTGCGAGGCCATCCACCACCAGCCCCCGCCAGCCAGCAGCACGGCGGCGGCGCCGCCAAGGATCCAGGAATTCTGCTTCATGGTGCGTGCCCTAGTGCGAAAAGCTGACGTCAGTCTGACGAGGCGGCGGGCAGAAACTGCAGCCGCAGTTCGCGCGCCGACGCGCTGGTTTCGAGCGTGCCGCCATGGGCGCGCAAGATCCGCTCGACAATCGCGAGGCCAAGCCCCGCGCCATCGCGGCTGGCATGATCGGCGCGGCGGTGGCGCTGGGTGAGGGTCGCCAGCTGTTCGGTAGAAAGGCCCGGGCCTTCATCGCGCACCGCGAGCATTCCGCCCACGCCGGTGCGCACCGTGACGCAGCCTCCGGCAGGGCTCGCCCGCAGCGCGTTCTCGATCAGGTTGCGCAGTGCCGCGCCAATGGCCTCGCGCCGCCCGATGACCATGACCGGCGCATCCGCTTCGAGCGCAAGCCGCATCCCCCGGTCGAGCGCGATCGGCGCGAGTTGGGCGATCACGTCGCCCGCAACATCGCCGAGATCGACCGGCGTGGGCGCGATCTGCGCGGCGTGATCGGCGTCGATCTGGGCAAGCAGCATGAGCTGGTCGATGAGGCGCCGCATCCGCGCGACATCCCCGCGCATGCGTCCGGCATCGGGATGTTCGAGCCGGTCGAGCTCGAGCGAGAGCAACGTAAGCGGCGTGCGCAGTTCGTGTGCGATATCGGCGGCAAAGGCTTCGTGCAGCGCCGCCGCGCCATCGATCCGCCCGAGCACCCGGTTGATCGCATCGGCAAACGGGCGCGCCTCGATCGGAAAATCGGTGGTATCGACGCGCACGCCGCGGGTTTCCCCGGCACGCGCATCGATCTGCGCTGCGGCATCGATCAGCGGGCGCACCCCGCTCTTGATCGCCCAGCGCCCGGCCAGCGCCATCGGCAGGATCAGCACCGCCATCGGCAGCAGCACGTGTTCGCTCAGTTCATGGATCGCGCGGGCGAATGCATTGTGATCGCCCAGATTGCTGAACGAGATGCGGTACTCGATGCCGATCACGATCAGCAGCAGCAGCGCGCCGAGCCCGCCGACCCAGGCCAGGCTCGCCGTCAGCCGCCGTACGATCGAAGGCGGCCGGCTCATGCGCCGCGCGCCCGTGCCATATAGCCTACACCGCGGATTGTATGGAGTTCCAGTGCGGCCCCGGCCTCCTCAAGCTTGCGGCGCAGGCGCGAGATCGTGGCTTCCACCGCGTTCGGCGTGACGGCTTCGTCGAACGTGTACAGACTGTTTTCGATCACCGCCCGGCGCACGACCTGCCCTGCGCGGCGCAGCAGGAGTTCGATGAGGGCGGCCTCGCGGCGCGTCAGCTCCAGCGTGGTGCCGGCAACCGTCACACGCTGGCTGGCCGGATCGAATGCCAGGTTGCCGAGGGCAAGCACGGCATCCTGCCGCCCGCCGGGCCGGCGCAGCAGCGCGCGCAGGCGGGCGGCCAGTTCGCTCATCGCAAAGGGCTTGGGGAGATAGTCGTCCGCCCCCGCATCAAGGCCGCGTATGCGATCCTCCAGCGCATCGCGGGCGGTGAGCACGAGGATCGGCGGGCGCGGACCATGCTGCGCGCGCATCCAGTCCACGCCGTCGCCATCAGGCAGGCCCAGATCGAGCACGATCCCGTCGAACAGCGTGCCGGCCAATGCATCCTCTGCCGCTGCCAGCGTATGGACCGCGTCGCAGACATGGCCCTGCGCGCCGAGGCCATCGGCGATCAGGCCGGCCAGCCGTTCGTTGTCCTCGATGATCAGAACCCGCGCCATGCCACCCTGCTTTCATCAGCCGGGGGGCAATAGCAAGCGAGCCTGACGGGAGGCTGACGGCATCGGGGGCAGTGCCTGTCTTCGCCGCGCACCTAACTTTCGGCTGGCAACCTGCATCCGCGCTCGCGGTATTGGGTGCTGACAAGAAACCGGCGCGAGACCTATACTCGCTGCCTAGGGAGCTGCAGAAACATGCGGTCCACGGGGGAAATGACTGCAGTGGCCAGATCGCGAAATCCGGGAAGACCGGCCACGGCCGGGACCGGCACTTCGGGGCAGGGCGAAAGTTCTGCTGCGTGGAGCGGGCCGAGCGCGCTGCTTGCCACCCGGATCGCCCCGCCGCGCCTGCGGCTCAGCGATATCATCGCCCGCCAGCCGCTTGTCGCCAAGTTCGAACGCGCGCTCGATGTGACGCTGACGGTCGTGACGGCGCCGGCGGGCTACGGTAAATCGACCGCTCTCGGCGAATGGTACCTCAAGCTGCGCGAGCGGGGGATCGCGGCGGCCTGGCTCACGGTCGATGATCTCGACAACGATCCCAACATGTTCGCGCACCATCTCGTCGCGACGATCGATCACAACATCCCGGCGCTGCGCGGCGCGCTGCACGGCGTGATCGAGCACCGCATGGACGTGGACTTGCGCATCACCTCGACCGCGATCGTCAATGCGATCGAAGCCTCCGGCCAGCCGGTCGTCCTCATCATCGACGATCTGCACGAGGTGACGAACCCGGACGTGCTGCAGGTGATCAGCCTGCTCGCCAATGCGGGGAGTGGCTGCCTCCACCTTGTCGTCAGTTCGCGCAGCAAGCCGAGCATCCGGCTGGCGAAGCTGCGCGCGCTGGGGGAAAGCGCCGAGCTTTCCGCGCGGGATTTCCAGTTCGACCGGGAGGAAGTGCGCCGCTTCCTGATGCAGACATCGAGCGAGCCTTTCGACGAGGCGTTCATCGATCAGGTCTTCGAGCGGACCGAGGGCTGGGTGGTCGGTCTCAAGCTCGCCGCGCTGTCGTTCCGCCAGGACCAGCGGCCGCGCCTGCCGCAAATGACCTCGGCCACCAGCATCGGGGTCGAGGAGTTCCTGCGCGACGAAGTGCTGGCGCGCCTGCCGGCCGACATTGCCGCGTTCGCCCGCGATGTTGCGATCATCGGCGAGTTTTCAGCCGAACTTTGCGATGCGGCGCTGGGCCGCGAAGACAGCGTGCGCATGATCGACGAATTGGAGGCACGGCAGCTCTTCATCAGCCGCGTGGGCCAGTCCGGGTGGTTCCGCTTCCACCGTCTGTTCAGCGACGCGATGATGGCGATCGGCGCGCGCACCGCTCCGGGCCGCGAGGCAGAATTGCACCGCGCGGCGGCGGAATGGTTCGAGCACAAGGGCTTTCCCGGCCGCGCGGCGCGCCATGCCTTCGCGACCGAGAACCCGGAGATTGCGGCGGACATCCTCTCGCGCGTGTCGACGGCGCTGGTCGAATCCGGGCGCGGCGCGACACTGGTGCGCTATGGCTCGAGCTTGCCGCAGGAACTGCTGGGCGACTATCCGGCGCTCCAGCTCGATCAGGTCTATTCGCTGACTCTGTCGTGGCACTTCAGCGAAGCGCGGCGGATTCTGCAAAGCGTGCGCGCCAATCTGACGAACGGCGCGCGCACCGCAAAGTGGCGCGACGCGGGGCTCGATGTCGATGAAGTGCTGCGCAAGCAGGTCTATTGCGAGATGCAGCTGGCCATCCTGCGCGACGAGATGGTGCCTGCCGAAGCGCTGGCCCGGCAATGGCTGGAGATGGAGGGCAAATACACCGCTTTCGACGACGCGGTGACGCAGACGTCGCTGATCTATGCGCAGCGCGAACAGTTCGATTGCCGCTCGCTGGCCGCATCGAGCCGTGCCCGCGCCGTCTTCGTCGATTACGGCAACCGCTGGGGATCGATCTGGCACGATTGCATCATCGGTGCGGGTTATCTCCAGATCGGCCAGCTCGAACGCGCGCGGGCCATCTTTCAAGGCGCGTTCGACACCGCGACCGAGATCGTCGGGCGCACCAATCCGACCACGGCGATGCCCGCGCTGCACCTTTCCGAAGTGCTTTACGAGCGCAATGAAATCGACGGCGCGCGGGCGCTGACGGAGGAGTTCCTGCCGCTCGCCGGGCAGACCGGCCTCGTCGATCAGCTGGTTGCAGGATACCAGACGCGGGTGCGCATTGCGGCGCTGGATTCGGTCGGCGCGGCGCTGCGGGTGCTGGATGAGGGCGAGGAGATCGGCGTCGCGCGGGGCTTCGACCGCCTCAGCGCGTTTCTGGTCGCGCAGCGCCTGCAGTTGCTGGCCTCGGCAGGTGAGGTCGCCGACGTGCGCAGGATCGGGGCGCTGGGCAATCTGACCGGCGATATCGAACGCTTCGCACCCGCGCGTGGGATGACCACCGCAGCCGCGGCGCGGGCCTTTGCCGCCGCCATCGTTGCCCAGATCGAGAACAACCTCTCGGCGGCGGAATCGCTGCTCGGGCGGTGGCTGCGGTTCCTCTCGGACCGGGGGTGCATCCGGCTCGGCGCGCGCTTCTGCATCCTGCTTGCCCAGGTCCAGATCGTGATGGGCGAATCCAAATCGGCGCACCGCACCTTGCGCACGGGCTTGCAGTTCGGCGCCAAGGGGAGCCTGCTGCGCACTTTCCTCGACAGCAACGAGGCCGTACGCGTGCAGCTCCAGCAGATGCGGCTCACCGCCGGAGGGGGCGACAGCGAGATCGTGCCCTATCTTGGCCAGTTGCAGCACCTCCTCAGCGGCAACAGCACGCCAGCCATCCCGGCGGTCGATATCGACGAACTGGGCGGCCAGTACGATTCGCTCAACGACCGCGAATCCGAACTGCTGCTGATGATCTCGATGGGGATGATGAACAGCCAGATTGCCGAGGAGACCGGCCTCACGCTTGGCACGGTCAAATGGTATCTCCAGCAGATCTACGCCAAGCTGGGCGTCAACCGCCGCTCGGAAGCGACCTTCAAGGCGCGCCAGCTCGGCCTGATCCGCTGATCATGCCATCGCCGGATAATCGGTGTAGCCCTGCTCCAGCGGCTGGCCAGGAATGCCATAGACGGTGCTGTAATCGGGCACCGCGAGCGCCGCGCCGGCGCGGAGGCGCGCGGGCAGATCGGGGTTCGCGATAAAGGGCTGGCCGAAGGACACGAGGTCGGTACCGCCCTGATCAACCAGAGCCGCCGCACTCTCTCCCGAAAATCCGCCATTGGCGATAAGCGTGCCGCCATAGTGCCGCCGCGCGAAGGCGCAGGGGGCGGCGAGCAGCAGCTCAGGCTGATCGTCCCCGGCCAGCGGCTCCATCATGTGCAGGTAGGCCAGATCGGCATCGCCCAGCAGCGCTAGGACTTCGGCGAAAGTCTCGGCAGTGCGGCTGTCATCCATGCCATGCGCGCGGCTGGCGGGTGACAGCTTGACCCCGACATTGGCACCGAAGGCCTGCTGCGCTGCCGCGACCACTTCGAGCAGGAAGCGCGCCCGGTTGCGCGCGGTGCCGCCATAGGTATCGATGCGGCGGTTGCTGCCATCACGCAGGAACTGGTCGACGAGGTAGCCGAAAGCGCCGTGGATCTCGATCCCGTCGAATCCGGCCTGCCGCGCGCGGTCAGCCGCCTTGCCGAACGCGCGGGCAAGCCCCGCGACTTCCTCGATCGCCAGTTCGCGGGGGGTGGAGAGTGGCTGCTTGCCGAGCGGAGTGTGAAGCTCGCCCACGCCCGCAATGGCGCTCGGTGCCAGCGGGGCCTGCCCGCCGGGCATGAGCGAGACGTGGGCAACGCGCCCCGAATGCCACAACTGCGCAAAGATCCGGCCGCCAGCCGCGTGGACCGCTTCGGTCACCTGCCGCCAGGCCTCGATGAAACGGTCGGCATAGAGTCCCGGCGCGCCCATGTAGGCAGCGCTGGTGTCCGAGATCATGATGCATTCGGTGACGATGAGGCCCGCGCTGGCCCGCTGCGCGTAATACTCCGCCATGACCGCATTGGGCATTGCATCGGATGCGCGCAGCCGGGTCATCGGGGCCATGATGATGCGGTTCGGCAAGGCGTGGGAGCCAAGCGTAACGGGGGTGAACAGCGCAGGGTAGTACACGGTGCCTCCTTCCGTGGTCGCGGCGTCAGATCGCGCAGTAGCCGCCATCGACAGCCACGTTGGCGCCGAGCATGAAGCTGGCCTCGTCCGAGAGCATCCATGCCGCCGCGCGCGCGAGTTCGAGCGGCGCGCCGAGCCGGCCGATCGGGTGCCGTGCGAGCAGGATGTCACGCAGGCCGTCATAGGCTGCCATCTGGCTGGTCATCATCGGGGTCTCGACCACGCCGGGGGAGAGCGCGTTGACCCGGATGCCCTGCGATCCGTAATCGAGCGCTGCCCCGCGCGTCAGGCCGAGTACGCCCGCCTTGGCGCCGCAATAGGCTACCATGTTGTATTGGCCGAGTTCGGCAAGGCTCGAGGCATTGTTGACGATCGCGCCGCCGCCGCCCGCCAGCATGGCCGGGATCTCGAAGCGCATGCAGTTCCACACGCCCTTGAGATTGGCGGCGATCACCGCATCGAAAGCGTCCTCCGGATAGTCTGCTGCGGGCACGAGCGGTCCGTCGATCCCGGCATTGTTGAACGCCCCATCGAGCCGGCCGAATTGGGACATGGCAAAGTCGACCATCGCCTTGCAATCATCCGCCAGCGCCACATCCACGCGGCAGGGAACCGCAGTCCCGCCCGCCGCCGCAATCTCCTGCACCGCCGCTTCGACCGCTGCCAGCGTGCGCCCTGCCGCGATCACCCGCGCGCCTTCGGCCGCAAAGTGCTGCGCGGCGGCAAGGCCGATCCCGCTGCCCGCGCCTGTCACGATCACCACTTTCCCGTTCAGTTGCCCTGCCATCGCGCGCTCTCCCCTTGCTTGCTTTGGCACCAGCGTAGCGCACCCGGCGCGCCGGGCACCTAACTTTCAGCGGGTGAATCGATCCCGGCCGCAGCCTAGGGCCGCTCTGGACAAAGCACGGGAGAGCAACATGACCGAGTTCGAAGTGATCGCCAGCGGCCTGCTGTTTCCGGAAGGGCCGATCGTGATGGCCGATGGCAGCGTGCTGTTCGTCGAGATCGCGCGCGGAACGCTCAGCCGCGCTTGGCCGGACGGAACGGTGGAGGTTGTGGCCGAAACCGGCGGCGGCCCCAATGGCGCGGCAATCGGCCCTGATGGCAAGGCCTATATCTGCAACAACGGCGGCTTCGAATGGCACGAAGTGAACGGCGCGCTGCTCCCCGGTCTAACCCCGCCGGACTACACCGGCGGCAGCATCCAGCGCGTCGATCTCGCCAATGGCGCGGTCGAGACGCTCTATACCCATTGCGGCGATGTGCCGCTCAAGGGCCCTAATGACATCGTCTTCGATGCGCACGGCGGGTTCTGGTTCACCGACAACGGCAAGCGCTATGCCCGCCACGAGGATGTCGGCGCGGTCTACTATGCACGCTGCGACGGCTCCCACATCAGCGAGCAGGTCTATCCGTGCAGCCACGCCAATGGCATCGGCCTTTCGCCCGATGGGGGGACGCTCTACGTTTCGGAAACGATGGTCGGCCGGGTCTGGCACTACAAGGTAACGGCGCCGGGCGTGGTCGAGGTTCCCGCCGGGCTGCTCAATCCCGAGGCCCTGCTTTATGGCGCGCCCGGCTTTGAACTCTACGATTCCATGGCGATCGAGGCGAATGGCAACGTCTGCGTCGCCGCGCTGGCGACTGGCGGAATCCGGGTGATTTCGCCCGAGGGCCGGTCGGTCGATCTGGTCGAAACGGGCGATCCCGCCACCACCAACATCGCCTTTGGCGGCGAGGACATGCAGACGGCATGGATGACACTTTCGGGCGCGGGGCAGCTTGTGAAGATGCGCTGGCCGCGGCCGGGCCTGCGGCTCAATTTCAACGCCTGAGGCGCGCCGCGACCTCGTCGGCGATGGCGAGGCTTGCGGTCAGGCCCGGGGATTCGATGCCGAACAGGTTGACGAGCCCCGGCACGCCGTGGACGCCCGCGTCATCGATCCGGAAGTCGGCATCCGGCATGCCGGGTCCGGCGATCTTGGGGCGGATGCCGGTGTAGTCGGCATGGAGCCGCTCGGCATCGAGGGCGGGATAGTAAGTGCGGATGGCCTCCACGAAGCGCGCCAAGCGGCTCTCATCGAAGCTGTAGTCGGCGGTTTCGGTCCAGCTCACATCCGGCCCGAACTTGGCCTGCCCGCCCATGTCGAGCGTGAGGTGGATGCCGAGGCCACCCTGCTCGGGCACGGGATAGACCAGATGCGCGAAAGGCGCGCGGCCGCTCATGCGGAAATAGTGCCCCTTGGCAAACCACGCTTGCGGCACATGCTGCGGCGCAAGGCCGTCCAGCCGTGCGGCCAGCGCCGGGGCATGGAGCCCGGCGCAATTGACGACCGTCTGCGCCTGTAGTTCCATCGGCTCGGCGCCCCCGACACGCAGCATGATGCCGTCCGCCGTGCAGGCCCCGCCTGCCACCTCGGCACCCAGCACGACCATCCCGCCATGGGTCGCCAGATCCCCTTCCAGCGCCAGCATCAGCGCATGGCTGTCGACGATCCCGGTCGAGGGTGAGAAGAGCGCGCTGTGACCCATGACTTCGGGCTCCAGCCGGGCGATATCGGCGGCGGAGAGCCATTCCAGATCGGCCACGTCATTGGCAAAGGCATTCGCCCGGATCGCTTCGAGCCGCCCGACCTGCGCGGGGCCAGCCGCCACGATGATCTTGCCCAGCCGCCGGTGCGGCACGCCCCGCGCAGCGCAATAGGCATAGAGCCGCGCCTTGCCCTCGCGGCAGAGCCGGGCCTTGAGCGAGCCGGGCGGATAGTAGATGCCCGCGTGGATCACCTCGGAGTTGCGGCTGCTCGTCTCGCTGCCGATCAGGCCCGCCCGTTCGAGCACCAGCACTTCGCGCCCCGCCGCGGCCAGTGCCGCCCCGCAGGCAAGCCCCACCACGCCCGCACCGATCACCACGCAATCGACGCGCTCGCTCATGCAGGCATTGCCCGGTCAGGCTGGCGTGAGGCGGCGGGGCTCATATCCGGGAGGATGTAGAGCATGGCTTGCGCTTGCGGCAAAGGGATCATGCCTGAGCGGTCTCCGCTTCGGCGGTTGCGTGGATCAGGCCGAAGCCGGTGATCCAACTGGGCAACGCGCGGTAATAGCGCTGTTCGATGCGGCAGAGGCCGCGCCCATATTCGTCGAACGCAGCAAAGGCGGCGATCCAGTTGCGGATTTCGCTGCCGCCGCGCCCGCCCATCGCGATCACTTCGGCGTCGCTCTGGCGAACGATGGCGGCAAGATCGCCGGCGGTGAACCGGCCCAGCAACCAGGTGTCCCACGCCGGGTTGAGCGATTGCAGCGGCCCTTCGCCGCGCCCGTGCTCGCGCCCGGCGGCGATCACGTTGGCGGTGCGGACGGCGAGCGATTCCTCCGTCCAGGTGGTGCCCTCGATCATCCGGCGCTGCACTTCGGGCGGCGCGCTGACAAAGGTGGGCAGTGGCGGATCGTGCGAGAGCCCGCCCGAGCCGAGGAAAAGCACCTTCAGGTCGGGCCGCTCATCGCGCAAATAGGCGCCGATGGCCCGGCCCAGCGCTTCGGACCGCGACAGCGGCGGGCGCAGATCGCCGCCGCAATTGGTGAAGACCGGGACGACCGGGACGCTGGCAGCATCCTCGAACAGCTTGTCGAGCGCCATCACGATGCCGTGGTCGAACAGCGCATCGTAGGATGTGGTGACATCCACGCCCGCGCCGTGCAGGTGGCTCACCAGCGCCCGCGCCACATCCTCACGCACCGCCAGCGGCTTGGCCGTCGTTCCGAAATCGCCGAGCGTGCGGGCGCGCATTGCGACAAGGAACGCGGGCATCAGCTTCAGCGAGAAGCCGCTGTTGTGATCGTTGCCGAACTTGATGACGAGATCGGGCGCAAAGTCCGCCACCGCGCGGCGGGCCTCGGCGATCTCGGCAGCGACTTCGGCGTCCTCCTCTTCGCTCAGCAGATCGGAAAAGTTCATGAGCCCGCCGTGGCTCATGCACAGCACCTGCGCTGCCATCAGGCGGCCCCTTTGCTGCGTCCGCCCAGCAGGAACTGCAGCGAGAGCCGGTTGTATTCCTCCGGCTTCTCGTACTGTGGCCAGTGCCCGCAGTTCTGCATCACCGCAAATTCGGAAGCCGGGATCCAGCTGGCGATCTCGCGCCCGGTCTCGACCGAGGCGGTGGGGTCCTTGCTGGTCCAGATCACCAGGGTAGGCGCCTTGATCAGGCCCATATTGGCAGGCGTCATCAGGTTGCGCCGCCTCGGCTCCTCTACCTGCAGGCAGAGGATGCGGCGCATCGCTTCCTTCATCCCCGGCTGCGCATAGATCCGCGTGCGGCAGGCGACGAGATCGTCGGTGACGACGGAAGGATCGGCCATCAGCCATTCGAGCCGGGGCCGGGTGAGCGTTTCCGGGTCTTCCACCGCCGCGAGGGTCATGTCGTAGACGGTCTTCATCACCGCCGGGTTCATCGTCGCGCCGCCCATGGTGTTGAGCACGAGGCGGTCAACCCGGTCCGGATAATGGATTGCGAACCACGCCGCGATCCAGCCCCCCATCGATTCGCCGCAGATCGATGCGCTGGCGAACCCCAGCGCATCGAGCGTGGCCGCAAGGTGCGCGGAGTAGTCCGGCATTTCGTAGGCCACGTCCGGCTTGTCGGTCCAGCCGTGGCCCAGATAGTCGATCAGCACCGTATCGAAATGCGCGGCATGCGCATCGAGATTGCGCAGGAACGCCTCGGCATGGCCGCCCGTCCCGTGGAGGAAGATCAGCTTGGGCGCGGAGCGGTCCCCTGCGCGGATGAAGCGGGTCCGTACCCCGCCGGCGTCGAGATAGCCTTGCTCGAACGCCGAGCGGTGCACATCGCCCCAAAGACTGGCGTAGTCCATCTCAGGCTGCGGCCTTGCGGTGGATGTTCGGCCCGATCTTGTCGGTGAAGTTGGGCAGCACCTTGCGGGTCATCAGATCGAGGTGCTTCATCATCATCTTCTGCGGCAGCAGCTCGTTGGGCGTGAACAGCCAGAGGTAATCGATCGGCATCGTCTTCAGCGCCGCTTCGAGCTGGCGGTTCACCGTATCGGGGCTGCCGCAGAACAGGATGCCGCGCTTGATGAATTCTGGGATGGTCGAGGGGATGTCGCGCCAGTCCTCGCCCTGCTTCGCCAGCACCGCGTTGAAGCCGAACTGCGCGAAGAAGTAGATCCACTCGAACATCGCAAGCTCAGCAAATTCCATCGCTTCGGCATCGGTTTCGCCTACGATCATGTAGCGCGCGAAGCCCAGTTTCTCGCCGCGCCGCGTGCTGACACCCGCTTTCTCCCAGCCGCGCTGCGCCGCATCAATCTGCTGCGAGACGATCTCCGGATCGCACATGATCCCGATCGGGATGAGGCCGTTGGAAGCCGCCGTCTCGATCGAGCTGTGGCTGACCGAGAACGGCTCGAACATGATCGGCCGCTTACGGTTGTACATCGCAGGCGCGACGCCGACTTCGACGAGGTTCCCATCGGCATCAAGGCTGCGGCCACCCATCTCGCGGCTCATGCGCTGGCCGGGCCAGGCCGTCCGCGGTGCCGGGATCGTCCAGAAATCGCCCTTGTGCGAGAAGGTGTCGTTGTCCCAGGCTTTGAGGATGATCTCGAGGTGTTCGTAGAACAGCTTGCGGCGGTCATCGTCGTACTGCTTGGGATCGGTGATGTTGTCGGCCAGACTGTAGCGGTGCTGCGCCATGGTGTTGATCCAGCGCGTCTGCACCCCGCGCGCAAAGCCGGCAAAGGCGCGGCCCTGCGTCATCTGATCGAGCATGGTCACTTCGGCAGCGACCCGCAGCGGATCGTGCACCGGCAGCACATAGCCCAGCGCGCCGAAGTTGAGGTGCTTGGTCTGATTGGCAAGATAGAGCCCCAGCATGGAGGGGCTGTTCGACAGCGTCATGCCCTCGACCGAGAGGTGGTGCTCGGTAAAGCCCATGCCGAAATAGCCGTACTCGTCCATGAACTGGGCGATTTCGGTCAGGTCCTTCAGCATGCGCTGATAGAGATCGGTGCGCCGCCCGGCGAGGCCTTGCATGAGTTCTTCCCGTGAACCCACGGTCGGCGGGATGAAGAATGCGACTTCCATAGTGTTCTCCCAACATGGCGTTCTGCAGCAGCGGTCTGCGCTGCCCGGATCTGGCAGTCCTGATGCGGGAAGAGACGCCAGGGCGCGGCGAAAGCCACCTTTCTTTCGGCCAGAATCAGCGCGGTGGCGGTGCTGCCGGGCGCAAGGCCGCGTCGCGCTCGGAGCGGAATTGCGCCGCGCAATTCGTCCGAAGGTGCAAGCTATCCAAAAGTAAGGTGAGCCGTTTCCGCGCCTGCGCCATCAGGAATCGTCGAATCGAGAAAAACAATCGAGGGAGAGCGCTGCCGTGACCATTCCATCCGCCAAGTCGCCAATTCGCCATTGGCCGCTGCTCGCCGGAGCCGCAGTCGCCGGATTGGCTTTCCTGCCCACCGCGCCAGCACTCGCGCAGCAGGCCGCCGCTACGGCGCAGGCAAGCGCCGGCAGCACGCAAGGCGGGATCGAGGAAATCATCGTCACGGCCCGCAAGCGGCGCGAAAAGCTGCAGGAAGTGCCGATTGCCATTTCCGCGCTGACCGGCGCGCAATTGCAGCGCCGTGACGTGCAGAGCGTGATGGATATGTCGTCCGTCGTGCCCAACTTCCAGGCGCCGCGAAACACGGTGTCGTTCTCCGCGCCGCAGTTCTACTTGCGCGGTGCGGGCCGCGCGAACAACAACTGGAACGCGGAAAACGCCGTCGCCGTCTTCGTTGACGACATCTACCTGCAATCGACCGCCGCGGCCTATATCGACCAGATCGATTTCGAACGGGTTGAAGTGCTGCGCGGGCCGCAAGGCACGCTTTATGGCCGCAACGCCACGGTAGGTGCGATCAAGTTCATCCCGCGCCGTCCCGATCTGACTGCGGTGCAGGCCTCGCTCACCGGCGCGGTCGGCAGCAACAACCGCGGCGATATCAAGGGCTACGTCTCGATTCCTCTGATTGCCGACAAACTGGCGATCAAGCTCGATGCCTACCTCACGCAGAACGATGGCTTCATGAAGCTGGTCGACAACGCCAACAAGGTTCTGAGCGACGACGTTTCGCGCACCAAGCACTATGGCGGCCGCTTCTCCAGCCTGTGGCAGCCGACGGCGGGCGTCGAGTTCGAGCTCAATGTCGACGGCTACAAGCAGGACGACGGCACCAATCTCTCGACCCCGATCGTGCCCGATAATCCCATGTCGCTGGCGCAGCTGCTCTCGAAAAGCGGCACATCGAATTTTCGTCCGCTCTATGGCCCCAATCGCGGTTCGTTCGAGCCGCTCACCGCGCAGGGCGGTTTCCGCAAGTGGCCGGGCTCGCACTATGATGGCTACGGAATCGTCTTCAAGAGCAGTATTGAAACCGGGCTCGGCACGTTCAAGTCGATCAGCGGCTTCCGTAAGTACACCGGCGATTATGTCACCCAGCTCAGCGGGCGCAGCTCGCGCTCGACGATCTTTGGCGTCACCATCGGCAGCACGGTGGAGACGCACGAGGACTACAAGCAGTTCAGCCAGGAATTCCAGCTGACCGGCTCGATCGCGGAGACGTTCAAGTACACCGCCGGGCTCTACTACTTCAGCAACCAGTGGCACCAGTTGCAGTATGGCTCGACCATCGGCGTGCCGGTGGAGTTCTCGCCGGTCGTTCACCCCGGCTACACCGAGCGGTTTGGCGGCTCCTATCAGGACACCAACCTCGATTCGAAGAGCTATGCGGTCTACTTCGATGCGAGCTGGGAGCTGGTGAAGAACCTCTCGCTGATCGGCGGCGCGCGGCAGACCTGGGACAAGAAGAAGATCGCGTATGATTCCCGCTTCGAGGACAACCTGACCCGCTATCCCGGCTTCCCGGTTAACCCGGCGCGCGATTACGCGCGCTTCACCCCGCGCGTGGGCCTCAACTGGCAGGCGACCCCCGATATCCTGCTCTATGGAACCTATACCGAAGGCTACAAGGCGGGCAATCTCGAGGGAGACCGTGCAACGAGCCCCGGGCCGGCTTCGAACTACCTCGAACCTGAAACGGTCAAGACCTTCGAAGCGGGGATCAAGGCCGAATGGTTTGGCCGGACGCTGCGAACAAACCTCACGGCCTTCAGCAGCAAGTTCAAGAACCACGCTGACCTCATTTCGCCGCAGACGGTCGCGCTGTCCGACCAGCGCATCAACGGCCTTGAACTCGAGATCAACTGGTCCCCGGTGCGCGCACTACAATTCTACGGCAACCTCGGCTTGCTCGATGCGAAGTATACCCGCGCGGATCCGACTCATCCGATCTTTGCGCCCGATTTCTATGGCTTCGCCCCCGGCCTCAACGCCAAGCCGGTGGCCGCGCCGGACTACAGCTTCAGCGTGGGCGCAACGTTCGAGCAGCCCATCGGCAATCTCGGCAGCCTGGCCCTGACCGGCTCTGTCGATGGCGTCGGCAAGCAGTTCAACGGCCTCGGCGTTGCCAACCTCGATTCCGAGATCGTGCCCGCCTATGCCGTCGCCAACACCAGCGTGACCTTCAAGACCGCGCATGACCGGGTGACGCTGACCGCCGGCCTCAACAACGTGTTCGACAAGACCTACTGGGTTACCGGCTTCTTCGGATCAGTGCCCGAATATGCCGGGCGCAACTATGCCAACGGCCGCAACTGGTACGTGCGGCTGGGCTACCGGTTCTGACGCGGGGGCTCAGGGCTCAGTGGGTGAAGTCGTCCAGCCCAGCGCGGGGATCGTGATCGAGCGGCGGCCCGAAAGGTCGGTGCGCGCCACGATGATGTCGCGCTCTTCCATGTAGCTCAGCACCCGCCGCGCGCGCCCGAGCGAGCTGGTGCCATAGACCAGCGCCAGTTCCTGATCGCTGGGGCAAGGGCGGCCCTCGCTGGCGGCGCGCGCGATGAGGAGGAAGGCGCCCAGCATGTCATCCGGCACGCGGCGGCCGGCTTCGAGCGCTGGCGCCCATTCGTCCTCCAGTCCTTCGAAAATGCCGGCGCGGGCGGCAGCCAGACGGCGGGTGAAGCCGGCGAGATCGAGCGGGGCCTGCCGCAGGCCGTGCATCCGGCAGCGAACCTGAAAGTCCTGAAACAGCACCGCGGTCGTCTTGCCGGTCGCTTCCTCGTCCGATCCGATCGCGCGCAGGGCGGCGACCATGACCGGTTCGGGTTCGACCGGTTCGAGCGGCTCTTCGGCGACCGGCGCAATCGGCATGCGCGCCAGTTCTTCGAGCACGAGCGTGGCCGGCTGGGGGCGCGGTGTCGGGGCGGGCGGGGGGAGGGGCGCTTCGTCGAGCCCTGCCAGCAGGAATTCGCGCATGTCGGGCGCGGGTGCATCGGGCAGCGGCACCAGCACCGGGCTGCTGCTGCGCGCAGATGTCTCGACCGGGCCGATCCGCAGCATCACCGGACGCCGCGCGATGGCGGGGCCAAGGCCGAGGAAGGTGCCGCGCGCCAGATCGCGGATGGATTCGGCCTGCCGCCGCTCCATGCCTAGCAGATCGGCTGCGCGTGCCATGTCGATATCGAGGAACGTGCGGCCCATCAGGAAGTTACTCGCCTCCGCCGCCACGTTCTTGGAAAGCTTGGCGAGGCGCTGCGTGGCGATGATCCCGGCAAGCCCGCGTTTGCGCCCGCGCGACATGAGGTTGGTCATCGCGCCCAGTGAAGCGCGGCGGACCTCCTCGCTGACTTCCGCGCCGGCGGCAGGGGCAAAGATCTGCGCTTCATCAACCACCACGAGCGCGGGAAACCAGTGCTCGCGCGGGGCGTCGAAGAGGCCGGAGAGGAACGCGGCGGCGCAGCGCATCTGCCCTTCCATCTCCAGCCCTTCAAGGCTGAGGACCACGGAAGTGCGGTGCTCCCGGCAGCGCCGCGCAAAGTGCGCGATCTCGCCAATGGAATAGTCGATCGCCTCTACCGAGACATGGCCATAGGGGCCGGACAGCGTGACGAAATCGCCCTCGGGATCGATGATGACCTGCTGGACCTGCCCGGCACTCTTCTCCAGCAAGCGGCGCAGCAGATGCGACTTGCCCGAGCCGGAATTGCCCTGGACGAGCAGGCGGGTCGCCAGCAGCTCCTCCAGATCGACCAGTGCCGCACCCCCGGCACCATCGAATCCCATGTCTACCTTGAGTGTCATCACGCGCCGCATGGCCCGTTTGCGCCGCGCGGGGCAATACCCGTAAGCAGGCTTAGGCGGTGATAACGGCGCGCTGCCACATTGAACAGCTCCTGCCGTGGCAGCGAAGCTCGTAGAGCAAGGCGAAAGAGGGAGATTCGCGGCGTGAACAAGTCGGTCAGTCTGGGGCAGGCCCTGCGGCACGCGGTGCACATGCGCGGCGATGGCGTGGCTGTCATCGATGGCGCCAGATCGTTCACATGGAATGCCTTTGCGGACCGCGTCGCGCGGCTTGCGGGGGCGTTTGCCGTGCTTGGTCTCAAGCCGGGCGGCCGTGTCGTACTGCTCTCGCTTAACAGCCACCATTCGCTGGAATGCTTCTTCGCTGCGATCCACGCGGGCGGGGCGATCACTCCGCTCAACCACCGTCTGGCGTTGGGTGAACTGTGCGATCAGGTGGCGGACTGCAAGCCGGATGTGATCGTGCTGGGCACCGATTTCTGCGACCTTGGCGGCGATCTGCTGGCGGCGGCGGGCGGCGCGGTGCCGCTTCTCCACGCGGGAGAGGGCGATGCGCCCGCCGGAATGCGCAGCCTTGAAGGCCTTATCGAGGAAACCGCACCCCTGCCCGATCAGGGGCGCGGCGGCGATGATCTTGCCGTCCTGATGTACACCAGCGGCACCACGAGCGCGGCGAAGGGCGTCATGCTGAGCCACGCCAATTTTGTCGCCAATACCGCGAACACCTACGGCGAACTCGGTTTCGGACCCGATATCGTCCATCTGCATCACGGCCCGCTGTTCCATGTCGCAGCCGCGGCCCGGGTGTTCTCGGTGACCCACGCGGCGGGCACCCACGTGTTGCTGCCGCGCTTTGTCGCGGGTGAAGTCATAGCGGCGATCGAGTGGACGGGCGTCACCCACGCCACATTCGTGCCGACAATGCTGCGCGCGATGCTCGACGATCCGGCGCTGATCGAAGCCGATCTCAGCTCGCTGCGCGTGCTTTCCTACGGGTCTGCACCAATGCCCGAAGCGCTGCTCAGGGAAATCATGGCGGCGCTGCCCAATGTCGGCTTTCTTCAGTCCTACGGCATGACCGAACTTTCGCCGGTGGTGACCATCCTCGATTGCTACGACCATCTGCCCGAGCGGTGGGCAAGCGGCCGCCTGCGGTCGGCGGGAAGGCCTGTGATGTTCGCCGAAGTGGGCATCGTCAATGCGCAGGACCGTCTGCTTCCGGCCGGGGAAGCCGGCGAGATCGTCGCGCGCGGGCCGAACGTCATGCTCGGCTACTGGAACCGGCCCGACCTCACCGCAGAGGCACTGCGTGGCGGCTGGATGCACACCGGTGACATCGGCTACTTCGACGATGAGGGCTATCTCTTCGTGATCGACCGGCTGAAGGACATGATCATTTCCGGGGGCGAGAACGTCTACTCGCTCGAGGTCGAGAACGCGCTGTCCGCGCACCCGGCGGTTTCGCAATGTGCCGTATTCGGCCGCCCGCACGAACACTGGGGTGAGGCGGTTCATGCCGTCGCGACCCTGAAGGCGGGCATGGCGGCGACGGAGCGCGAGCTTATCGACCACTGCCGGAACATCCTTGCGCACTACAAATGCCCGCGCACACTGGAGATCCGCGACCAGCCGATGCCGCTGAGCGGCGCGAACAAGATTTCAAAGGCCGCGCTGAAGGAAGAACTGCGGGCCCGCGAGAATGCAGGGAAGGTTTGACCAGATTGGTGCCAAAAGTGCGAGTTGCCGCCGGGTCCCCGCTGCGTCAGCCTCTATCCAAAGCACAAGGGAAGAGGCGCGCGCACTGTGATCGATCCATACGTCTATGTCGTGATCGTCAGCGCGCTGGCGCTGCTGGCCTACTATTTCACGCTGCTGATGGCGGGGCTGGCGCGCGGGCGGTTCAAGATTGCGGTGCCCTCGCATAGCGGCCCCGAGGAGTACGAGCGCTACGTCCGCGCGCATCAGAACACGCTGGAGCATCTTGTGCTGTTCCTGCCCGGCATGTGGCTCTTCGCCTATGTGGTGAGCCCGTATTGGGCCGCCGGGATCGGCGCGATCTGGCCCTTCATGCGGGTACTTTATGCGCGCGGCTATCATCAGGCGGCCGAGAAGCGGCTGATCCCGCTCTATATCTCGATGCCGCCGATCTACACGTTCGTGCTCGGCTCGCTGATCGGCGGGATCGTGCGCGTGGTTCAGGGAGGATAAGCCCATGCAGGCCGATTATGACATCGTGATCCGGGGCAGCACGATCGCCGACGGCAGCGGCGGCGACCTGATCGAGGGCGATCTCGCCATCGCGGGCGGGCGCATCGCCGCCATCGGCGCGTTCAGCGGACGCGGCGCAGAGGAAATCGACGCCAAAGGCCGGATCGTCACCCCCGGCTTCATCGACGTCCACACGCATTACGACGGCCAGTGCATCTGGGCCGAAGAGCTCTCGCCTTCCTCCGCGCATGGGGTGACAGCTGCGGTGATGGGCAATTGCGGCGTCGGCTTCGCGCCCTGCCGCAAGGCCGATCACGAGATGCTGATCAACGTGATGGAAGGCGTCGAGGATATCCCCGGCGTGGTGATGACCGAGGGGCTTGCGTGGGACTGGGAGACGTTCCCGGAGTATCTCGACAAAGTTGCGGCCGGAAAGCGCGATATCGATATCGCCGCGTACCTGCCGCACTCGCCCCTGCGCGTCTATGCGATGGGCGAGCGCGGTGCGGCGCGCGAACCGGCGACCGAGGCGGACCTTGCACTGATGCGGCACCTGACGGCCGAGGCGATGCGCGCGGGCGCGATCGGCTTTGCCACTTCGCGTCTCTCGATCCACAAAACCGCCGATGGCGGCGCGATCCCCACGTTCGATGCCGATATTGCCGAACTGGAAGCGATCACGCGCGGCATGGGGGATGTGGGGGCCGGCACGTTCCAGGTCGTACTCGATGCCTTTGTCGGGTGGGACAAGGAATACCGCGTGATCGAGCGGGTGATTGCCGCCAGCGGACGGCCCGCCACGTTCACGCTCGCCTCCGGCAACGATGCGCCGCCGCGCTGGCGGCGGGTGCTCGAAAAGCTGGAGGCGACCAATGCGGCGGGCGGAGTGGCCCACGCTCAGGTCATGCCGCGTCCGATCGGCCTGATCGCGGGGCTGGAGCTCACAGTGCATCCCTTCGTGCTCTGCCCGAGCTGGTCGAAGATCGCGCACCTTTCGATTCCCGAACAAGTCGCCGCGATGCGCGATCCGGCCCTGCGCGAGGCCTTGCTGAGCGAGGATTTCGCGCCCGGCCACCCGTTCAACGCGCTGGCGCGCAGCTGGCGCTGGCTGTTCCCGCTCGATAATCCGCCGGACTATGCCCCGCCCGCGCACATGAGCATGGCAGGGCAGGCCGCCGCGCGCGGCTGCACGCCGCAGGAGATCGCCTACGACCGGCTTCTGGAAACGAACGGGCGCGGCCTGTTCCTGGCCGCACTGGGCAATTACGAGAACGCGACGCTGGACAGCGCGCACGAGATGCTGCGCCATCCCTATTGCGTTCCCGGCCTCGGCGATGGCGGCGCGCATTACGGCGCGATCTGCGATGCGAGCTATTCGACCTACCTGCTCACCCAGTTCGTGAAAGGCGCGGGGCCGCTCAAGCTGGAACTGGCCGATGCCGTCCACATGCTCACCCGCAAGGCGGCGCGGGCGGTCGGGCTTGATGATCGCGGCCTACTGAAGGTGGGCGCGCGGGCCGATCTGAACGTGATCGACCTCGACGGCCTCTCGCTGCATCTGCCCGAAGTCGTGCGCGATCTGCCTGCCGGCGGACGCCGCCTGCACCAACGCGCGAGCGGCTACGAAGCGACCATCGTGGCCGGTGAGGTTATCCGGCGCTTCGACCAATCGACCGGCGCGCGGCCGGGCAAGCTGATCCGCGGGGCGGGGTACGCACTGAATTAGCGCCTAGAAGATCGACGTCCCCATCCCGCCATCGACGACCAGCGACTGGCCGGTGAGGAAGCTCGACTGCGCGCTGCACAGCATGGCCACCAGCGCGCCCAGGTCTTCGGCATCGCCGAAGCGACCGGCGGGAATGCGCACCGCTTTCACGAAAGACGCGACTTCCTCGTCATAAGTGCGCCCGTTTGCCGCCACGCGCGGGCCCATCATTTCCTCGATCCCGGGCGTGTGGTGCATCCCCGGCAGCACGGAATTGACCGTCACCTTGAAGCGGGCGAGCTCCTTGGAAATCGCATGGCAATAGTTGGCCAGCGCCGCGCGCGGCGGGCCTGAAAGCACGCGCATTGCCGCCGGATACTTCGCCGCCCCGGTGCTGATGTTGACGATCCGGCCCCAGCGCCGCTCGACCATCGGCACTGAAACCGCCTTGATGTAGTCAATCGGGCTGAGCAGCGCGGTCGCGACGGAGCGTTCGAATTCCTCGCGGGAGACGTCGCGGAAATCGCCGGTGAAGGGCGGCGGGGCGCAAGTCGCGACGAGGATATCGGGATCGGGGCAGGCGGCAAGGATCGCGGCGCGGCCCTCGTCGCTGGCGTGGTCTGCCGCGATCCCGTGCACCTTACCGCCAGTCTCGGCGGCAATGGCGGCGCAAGTTGCCTCTAGCCGATCCTTGCCGCGCGCCGAAATGAACACCTCCACGCCTTCGCGCGCCAAAGCCAGCGCGGCGCCGCGCCCCATCCCGGCGCTGCCGCCGTTGACCAGTGCCTTGCGGCCCGCAATTCCCAGATCCATCGTCAAATCCCCAACCGTTCGCTGCGAGGCATCCTGCCTCATGACACCTGCGTAAACTGGCGAATATGCGGGCGGACAGGCCCGCGCCGCCAGTGCATTACCGTGTCAAATGCGCCGCCGCAGGGGCAACAGGAAGGGATAACTATCATGCGTGACATGCCGGCATTCGAGGACATCCGCTATGACAGGCCCGCAGACCGCGTTGCCCGGATCACGCTGGCCCGGCCCGACAAGCACAACGCGCAGTCGCTGCGCATGCTCTACGAAATCAATGACGCGCTCGATATCGCGATGGACGATGACGAAGTGAACGTCGTGATCTTCGCGGCGGACGGCAAGAACTTCTCCTCCGGGCATGACCTTGGCGACCGCGACCGCATCGGTGATCTGCGTCCGCCTATCCTCGGCTTTGGCGGCTATCGCAGTCCGGGGCCGCAGGGCCACATGTCGCGCGAGCAGGAAATCTACCTCGGCTTCTGCTGGCGCTGGCGCAACTTGCCCAAGCCGATCATCGTGTCTGTGCAGGGCAAAGCGATCGCGGGCGGGCTCATGCTGATCTGGCCGTTCGACCTGATCATCGCAGCCGACGATGTGGAATTCTCCGATCCGGTGGTGGCATTCGGCATGAACGGGCACGAATTCTTCGTCCACGCGTTCGAACTTGGCCACCGCAAGGCCAAGCAGATGCTGTTCACGGGCGAGCCGATCGGCGCGGCGGAGGCCAAGACGCTTGGCATGGTCAACGAAGTTGTGCCCCGCGCCGAACTTGAGAGCTTCACGCTCAAGATGGCCGAAAAGATCGCCTCGCGCCCGGCCATCGGGCTCAAGACTGCCAAGATGAGCGTCAACCAGTCGATGGACGCACAGGGCATGTGGAACGCGATCCAGTCCGCGTTCAACCTCCATCAGTTCGGCCATGCCAACAACTTTGCGCTCTATGACCAGCTTGTCGATCCGCAGGGTCTGGAGATCATCAAGCGCGAGGCGCGGGCCAGCCGGAAGGACTAGAGATCGAAATCCAGTCGCCCGCCGGTTGCCAGTTTGCGATGCGGGATGCGGGTGGGCGGCAATGGCTGCCCATCGAGGCGCAGCGCTCGCAGCCTGTCGCCCTTGCCCCGGCTTTCGATCACGAGCGGACGGCGGCCGGGAACGGTGATGGTTGCGCGGCGCACCAGCGGCACCCCGGCGACATAGGTGCCGCTCGAAGGATCCACCGGATAGAACCCGAGGGCGGCGAACACATACCACGCGCTCATCTGTCCGGCGTCTTCGTTGCCCATGATCCCGGCCGGGACATCGCGATAGAAATCGTGCGCGATCCGCGCGATCAGGCGGTGGCCGGTCTCCGGGCTGTCGGTGAAGGCATAGAGCCAGGCGATGTGGTGGCTCGGCTCGTTACCGTGCGCATATTGGCCGATCATCGCTTCCTGGCCGAGGTATTCGGCGCCTTTGGTGGCGGTGAGGCCGAAGAAAAAGCGGTCAAGCATGGTCTTGAGTCCAGCCTTGCCGCCCCACGCCTCGATCAAGCCGCGCGTATCATGCAGCGCCGGCGTCCACGTGTATTGCCAGGCGTTGGCTTCGGTGTAATCGCCCGGATTGTTGAGCGGCGATGTGGGCGCAAGTGGGTCAAACGGCGTGCGCCAGTGGCCCTTGCTGTCGCGCCCGCGGGCAAGGCGCGTTTCGGGATCGATCAACTGGCGCCAGCCAGCCGCGCGTGCATCGAAGCGGTGGGCGAGGGCGGTCTCGCCCAGCATGGCTGCCATGCGCGCGGTCGCCGCATCGCCAATCCCGGCTTCGAGCGAGCGCGAAACCGCCTCGCCGCCGACGAGATCGAAGGGGTAGTAGCCGTAGCGGTCGTAGATCGACCAGACCGAGAGGGAATCGTCGCCCGGATAGAGCGGTTTGGCATCGCGCGTGGAGGTCGCCACCATGGCCGCGAGCGCGCGTTTGCCATCGAACCCGCGAAAGCCCTTGGCCCAGGCATCGGCGATCACGGGCAGCGCCGGTTCGCCGATCATCGTGCCCGTCTCGCCGCCCCAGATCGGCCATTTCGGTAGCCGCCCAGCTGCATCGCAGTGATCGAGCAGCGTATTCACAAAATCGTCGACGCGCTCGGGCACCAGCAGCGTGTAGAGCGGATTGGCCGCGCGGAAGCTGTCCCACAGCGAGAGCGTCGAATAGCGCAGGCCCTTTGCCACTTGCCGCAGCTTGCCATCCGGACCGCGCCAGCGGCCATCAACGTCGCTGACGACCGAGGGATGCAGGAACAGATGGTAGAGCGCGGTTGCCAGGATGCGCTGTTGCTGCGCGGGTGCATCGATGCGTACCCGGTCGAGCAGGGCGCTCCATTCGCTGCGGCTCTCAGTGGCGATAGCGTCGAAGTCCCACCCGCCGCGCTCGTCACGATTGCGCCGTGCGCCGGTCCGGTCGGTCGTCGAAAGCCCGATGCGCACCAGAAGGGTGGCGTCCTCGCCCAGATCGAAGCCCAGCAGATAGCGCGGCGCGGCGTCTCCGGCGCGCGGCGGCAGGGTTCCGACCTCGGCAATGGGCCGGTTGAACTGGGCCGACCACGCCACGTGCCGGGTGGTCCAGTTCTGCCGCAGGGCCTCGCCTTCAAAGCCATCGGCGCTGAAGGTGTTGGCGACCGACTGCACCGGCTGACGGTCCGTCCTGAAGGTAAGGCCGTGCTGCAGATCGACCAGCACCCACACCCGGCCGCTGCGCGCAAAGCGGTAGCGGTGGAAGGCGCTGCGCAAGCTGGAGGTCAGTTCCACCCGCACGCCGTTGTCCGCCAGCGTCACCGCATAGTAGCCCGGTCGTGCCACTTCGCTGGCCTTGGCATAGGTGCTGGCCAGGTCTTCGCGCCGATCAAGGCAGGGTTGCAGCAGGACATCGCCGAGTTCGGGAATGCCCGTCCCGCTCGCGCGGTTCTGTGAAAAGCCGAGAAGGCGCGGGGCGCGGTACTGATAGCCGGAGGTATACTCCCAGCCTGAGGCGGCGTTGTCAGGTCCGGGCTGGATCATGCCGAAGGGGCGGCTCGGGCCGGGGAAGGTGTGCCCGGTGCCGTCCGTACCGATGAAGGGATCGACAAGGCCCGCGCGGTCCTCCGCTGCCCGGCCCACGAGTGGCCATGCCCCCGCCGCTGCGGTCAGCGCCAGCATCTGGCGGCGATCGATCACGGCGCCGTGGTCCAGACAGTCGCCGAATAGGGCGGCGCGGCGAGGCGGCCTGCGTCGTTCCGCCGCGCCTCGCCATAGCGCCGCACCGCACCGCTTGGCAGCGGCAGGCTGGCGCTTTCGTCCGCACCGCCGAAATTGAACAGCACCAGCGCCTTGCCCGCTTTTGCCCGCCGCTCGATCAACACGAGGTTCTTCTCCTGCGCCACAACCCGCGTCTCGCCATGCCCCAGCGCCGGCCAGCGCGCCCGCAAGGCTGCCAGCTTCCGGTAGGTTTCGAGCAGCGAGCCCGGCCGCCCGGCCTGCTCCGCCACCGAGACCCCGTCGCCCGGACCGTTGCTGTCGGGCGTGTGATAGGCCTCGGGGTATTGCCGATACCAGGCCGCATTCTCCGCCGCCATCGGATCGGGCACCCAGCGGAAGGCCTGCCGCAGCGGAATGTCGCGCGCGTCGGCGTTGGCGGGCTGGTCTCCCTTGGCGGCATAGTCATCGGTCTGCGTGCCCGACATGCCGATTTCCTGCCCGTAGTAGAGGCTCGGCACCCACCCCGTGAGCAGGGTGATCGCTGCGCCCAGCCGAAGGATCTCTGCCCGCCGCGCCGCGCCATGGGCAAAGCGCGGCGTGTCGTGGTTCTCAACGAACACGAGCTGGCTCCGCCCCGCCGGAACGGCCGTGTTCGATCCTGCAATGGCTGCCGCGAACCCCGCCGCATCGAGCTTGCCTGCCGCGTGCCAGATCGGGAACGCGAAGACCCGGTCGACCTTGCCCCTGGCAAAGAACGCGGCGCCGTCGCCCCAATCGGCCTGCTCGGCAATGATCGTCAGCTTCGGATTGAGGCCGTGCAGCTTGGTGATGATCGGCGCCCAGAAACCGGCCAGGAGGTCTTTCAACACGCCCGCGTTGTCGAGATCGTCCATCATGTGGTCGATGCGAAAGCCGTCCACCCCGTCGGAAGGATCGCCATCGCCATCAGGATCGGCCCAGCGGGCAAGGTAGCGCGCGAAGTAGCTCTGAACTTCGGGCTCGGCGAGATTGACGGTGAACACCTGCCGCTTCTGGCCCGGCCAGACGATGAAATCGTTGGTTCCCAGCAAGGTCGGCACTGGCGTGGTGTTCGTGCCGTCGCGATAGAGCAGGAACTTGCCGTAAGCGCTCTCAGGGTGCCCGGCAGAAGCGGTGCGCCATTCATGCCGGTCTGAAACGTACTGGATTTCCTCGTCCAGCACGATCTTCATCCCCCGCGCATGGGCATCGCGCACCAGCGCCGCGAAATCCGCCATGGTGCCGAATTCGGGATCGATCCCCTCGAAATCGTCAGCAAAGTAGTTGTGGTAGAATTGCGAGGGATAGAGCGGCGTCAGCATCACCGTCGTCACCCCTAGCCGCTGCAGATAATCGAGCCGCTGGCGGATGCCGATGAGATCGCCCTGCCGGTCGCCATTGCTGTCGGCAAAGCTGCGCACAAAGATGTGGTAGACCATCTCGGGCGGCGGTGAGACAGGCCGTGCCTCGGCCGGAGTGGCAAGGGCCAGCAGGGCCGCGAGAGCGATGCCCCACTTCATCGTGCAAGTCCGCCATCGAACAGCACCGGATTGAGCGGTGAGGCCGCACGATCTCCCGGTGCGAGCCCCGGCAGCCACCGCGCCAGATCGGTCTGCTGCATGGCATTGACCGGCTCGGCCACGATCATTTCTGCATCGACGTAGATCATCGTCATAACCGAACGCGGCTGCTCGCTGAGGTTTGGCCCGGCGCGGTGGAAGGTCCAGCCGCCGTGGAAACTGACATCGCCCAGCGCATAGGCCGCGCGGTCGATCGGGTGCCCCTGCGCTTCCATTTCGGCAGTGATCCGCGCCTCGCTTTCGTCCGAAATCGGGAGATTGCGGCCGAGCTCGCTGTGATGGCTCCCGGAATAGAACTCCAGCGGCCCCATCTCTGGCGGCACGGGCTGGAGCGGGATCCACGCGGTGATTGCCCGGTCGTTGGCGAGCGGCCAGTAATACTGGTCGGCATGCGCCGGGGTGATCCCGCCGGAGGGCTCCTTGTAAAGCGACTGGTCGTGATAGAGCCGCACGCCCTTCACGCCCATCAGCTGCGCCGCCACACCGGCCAGCCGCTGCCCGAACACGAAGCGGCGCGCCAGCTCGGACGAGCGCCACAGGTTCATCACCTGCAGAAAAGCCTGATCATAGGTCTCGCGCTCTTCGAGCGGCTTGTCCTGCGTGTTGAGCGCGAGCGTCAGCTGGGTGATTTCTTCGCCGTAGTGCCCCAGCGTCTCCGCATCGAGCAGGCCCGGCAGGCGCACGAAGCCCTCGCGCGCGTAGCGCTCGATCAGGTCGTGCGGGACAGCGTAGGGCAGATCGAGCATGGCAGGCGCGCTTTCCGTCTTGCAGGGGGGCGGTCCGGCACTGGACCGCTTGCCAGACTATACCTGTAGCGTTTCCTCCCACCATCCGGCACGATTGCGACAATTCCGGCGATAAGCTATCAATATCTTGTCATGCTGCCCGCACTGTCCGAACCTGTCGCCCTCCCGCCCGGACGTTCGGTTCGCCTTGAGCGGGTTCACCAGCCACGCGGCGCGCCCGTGCCCGACCGGTTCCTCCATTTCCACGGCCCCGCCGAACTCGTGTTCCTTGAGCAAGGCAGCGGCAGCTTCATCAGCGAAGCGGGCGAATGGCCGTTCTCGCCGGGCTCGGTCCTCTATGCCCCCGGCATGGCGATCCACGACTTTGCTTTTGCGCCCGGCGAACGCTGCTGGACGCTTGTTCAGTTCGATCCGCTCGCCGTCGATCCCGGTCTCCCCGCGCTCCCGCAAGTCGCCTGCGCGGCCAAACCCGGTTCGCTTGGCGCGCAGCGCATGGCGCTGCTGCTGGACTGGCTTGCGGGCAGCCTCGCGGACGATACCCCTGAAGCGCAGGTGCGCGTGATCCTAGAGGCCCTTGTGCTTGCGCTGAAGGACGCGTTCGGGTCGCATGGCGGGCGAGGCACCGGGCCAACGGCTGCCCTGTCCCCCTTTCGCCCGCTGCTCCAGCATTGGGAACGCTTTCCCGAAAAGCCTCTTGGGCTAACCCAAGCCGCTTTGCTCTGCGCGCTCTCGCCTTCCTACTTCTCGCGCCGGTTCACCAGCACCTTTGGCAGCGGGTTCGTCACCTACCAGACGCGACTGCGCCTCCAGCAAGCCGCGCGGATGCTCGCAACCGGAGACCTGCCAGTCTCGCAGATCGGCTATCGCACCGGCTTCCAGTCACACGCGTACTTCTCGCAGTGCTATCGTGCCGTTTTCGGCGTGAGCCCATCCACGCACCGCAAGATGCTGCTGGCTGGCAGGAGATCGAACGAGTAGGATTGCCCGGAGTACGGGGTTTTTCGACATGTGAGCCCAGGGCAGGATGGGGATCGGGGCAAGCGGGCGCAAACGGGGCAGGGGCAGGCCAGTGACCGGATCGACGACAAAGACGCGCGTTCTCGATGCTTTGCTGCCCGGGGGCCGCAGCGCGGAACCGGCGCGCTGGCAGCAGCAGAAGAGCGCGCGAACGAGGCTGCGCATTGTCGAGGCGGCGATCGATTGCCTTGTCGAAGAGGGCTACTCCGGGCTCACCACGCAGGATGTGGTGGAGCGCACCGGCGTCTCGCGCGGGGCGATGCATCACCATTTTCCCACCCGCATGGACCTTGTCGGCGCTGTCGTCGAACACGTGTTCTTCGAACGCATGCGCCTGTTTCTCGAAGATTATCTTACGAAGATGCAGCATGCCTCGGAAAGCGAGCGGCTGGAGATCGCCACGGCCGCCCACTGGCGCAGCGTGCAGACCCGCGAATACTCCGCCTACCTCGAACTCGCCGTCGCCGCGCGCACGGACGTGGAACTCGATCAGTTCTTCGGCCCCGTCGCGCGTCGGTACGATGAGGTGTGGATTACCGAGATGATCGAGGCCTTCCCGCACTGGCGCGATCAGTGGGAACAGATGAAGCTGGCCAGCGACTTTGTGAACGTGCTGCACATGGGCCTGCTTCTGCAGCAGCCAGTATTCGGTGAAGCGCGTACGCGGCGGACCCAGCGACTTTCGAACGAAGTGCTGCGTCAGGTCTACGCAGGCATTCTGGTGGTCTGAAGCGCCGCTCAGCCCGGCATAGCGGAACGGTGCTGCTCCACCCGGTAGACGCGCATGCGCGGCCGGTCGAACAGGCGCTCCTCGTCCTCGGTTATCTCGCGCCGTGTCTCGGGCTCGGCCAGCGCGGCAAAACATGCGGCCATCGCCGCCTCGTCGGCAAATTCGATCTCCATCGCCACGTCGAAGTCGTACTCGATGTCGCTGCCATCCATTGGGTTAAGGTGCTTGCGTTCATAGCGGATCGCCCAGGGGCCCAGCACCTTCTCACCGATCAGGCGATGGTGTGTCTCGTAATAGGCGATGAAATCAGCCTTGCTCATGTCGGGGCGACGCTTGAGCAGAGTGAGGACGGTGACTGTCATGTGGGCCTCCCCTTCGATGGGGGCAGTCTATCCGATCGGCGGCACTGGTGCGGCTGGCGAATAGGTTAGGCCGGCGGCGCCGGGCTATCCGGCTGCGGGGGCAACCCGCTCGACCGGAACCTGAACCTGCGCCAATGCCAGCGGCGCCGGGCGGTGCGAGGCGATCAGCAGGCCGGCTCCCCTTGCATCCAGCCAGGCACGGAGCGCTGCGACAAGGGCGGCTTCGGTCGCGGAATCGAGGCCCTCGGTCGGCTCGTCGAGCAGCAGCCAGGGCCGATCCGCCAGCAGTGCGCGTGCCAGCGAGAGGCGTTTGCGCTCACCGCCAGAGAGAATGCCGCCATCCTCGCCCAGCATGGTATCGAGGCCCTGCGGCATGCGCTGGATCCGCTCCCACAGTTGCGCGGTGCGCAGCGCCTGTTCCATGGCCGCCGTGTCGATCCCCGGCCGCGCGAGGCGCAGGTTGTCGGCAACCGTGCCGGCGATCAGCATCGGCTCCTGCGGCGCAAGCGCGATCTGCTGGCGGATGGCCGCACCCGGCAGCGCCGCCAGTGCAGTGCCGCCAAGGGTGAGGCTGTGTGCAGGAGCGCGCAGCCCCGCCAGTGCCTCGATCACCTGCGTCTTGCCCGATCCCGATGCCCCGGTCAGCGCAATGCGGCTGCCCGGCGCGAAGTCCGCCGTGCCAAGGCCCAGCGTGGCAGGCGCTGCGGCGACGGTCGGCTCGCTCTGCGGTGCAGGCAGGGCGAGCAGCACCCGCAGCCGTTCCGTGCCTTCGGCGACGGCGGCTTCCCGCGCGCTGGAGCGGGCAATGGCGGCCACCGCCTCGATACTCGCTGTTGCCGCCAGCATGGCGAGGGCGGTCAGCGGCGGCGAGGCTGCGCTGGAAAGTAGCGTCGCGGCGGCGGCCACTGCGCTGGCGAAAATGAGCAACCCGCTGCTCGCCGCCTCGATCCGGGCCAGCTTGCGCTGCGCATCATCGAGCCGGTCGGCCTCGGCGACCAGCAGGGCGGTGACGCGGTCTGCCAGCCCGTACGTGATGATCTCGTTGCGCGCTCCGGCGTAGTCTACCAGCATGCGCCGCAGCCGCGCGGTCGCCTCTGCCGCTTCGGCGGCCGGCGCGGCGCTCAGGCGGGGCGGCAACGCGGCGAGCGCGGTGAGCAAGAGTGCCAGGACGGCCACGAGCAGCAGCGCCGCGAGCCATCCTGCCAGCGCCACGGCGCCCAATCCGATCAGCATCGTGCCGAAGGCCGCCGGAATGCCGGGCCGCCGCACGACAAGATCTTCCAGCGCTGCGATATCGCCGATCAGCCGCGCGCTCGCATCCCCGCTGGCGAGGTCCGGTGCGCTGCGGCCTTCGGCATGGGCGAGCCGGGCAAACAGAGTGCTGCGCAGGCCCGCCAGCGCATGGAGCGCGGCCTCGTGGCTCCACAGCCGCTCGCCATAGCGCGCGGCGGTGCGCACCACTGCCAATCCGCGGATCGCGGCGCTGGGGATCAGGTAGTTGAAGCCCGCGATGGCCATCGCGCCGCTTGCCCCCGCGAGCGCGGCAGCGGTGAGGAACCAGCCCGAAAGCGCCAGCAGCACAAGGCCGCCGACCCCGGCTGCGAGCGCCGCCACAAAGCCGAGCACGATGCGGCTCCTGACGCGCGGCGGGAGCGGAAGGGGAAAGCGCACCGTGATCACAGCGCGATCACCTGATCGGCGGCGGCGGCAAGGCGCTCGTCATGCGTGGCGACAATCACCGCACGCTTCTGCGCTTCTGCCACCAGCAGCGCGATGATGCGTTCGGCGCTGGCCGTATCGAGGTCCGCCGTCGGCTCGTCGGCAAGCAGCAGCGCGCGGTCTGCGATCAGCGCGCGGGCAAGGCCGAGCCGCCGCCGCTCGCCGCCCGAAAGCCAAGCGCCGTGGTGATCGATCGCGGTGGCAAGGCCATCCGCCCGGCGCGCGAGCAGGGCATCCAGCCCGACCGCGCGCGCGGCTTCCGCTACGTCCGTTGCGGCAGCATCGGGCCGGCCGAGCCGCAGGTTGTCGTCCAGCGTCGTTGGCAGCAGCAGTGGCACTTGCCCGGCCCATGCGATGGCCTCTGCCGGCAGGGTTGCGAGCATGCCCTCGCTAGGCGCGACTTGCCCGGCAATCGCGCCGAGGAGGCTGGTCTTGCCGCTGCCAGTCGGCCCGGTCACGCAGACAAGGCCGCGCGCACCAAGTTCGAAGCTGATCGGGCCGATGCGGTTGCCGGGCCAGGCGACGACCACGTCGCGTAGCGCGACTTGGCTGGATGCGGCGGGGCGGGGCACGGGTTCGGAAACCTCCTCCAGCGCCTTCTCGGCTGCTTCGCCCAGTTGCTTCTCGTGGTACGCGGCAGCGAGGCGGCGCATCGGCAGGTAGAATTCGGGCGCCATCACCAGCACGAAGAACGCCGCGCGGTAATCGAGCTGTTCGGGCGGGGTGAACGGCAGCAGGCCGAGCAGGCTGAACCCGCAATAGACCGCAACCAAAGCCACGCTCAGCGCGGCGAAGAATTCGAGCACCGCGCTTGAAAGGAACGCCGCGCGCAGGACCGCGATCGTGCGCTCCGCCACATCCTGCGCGGCGCCGCCAGCCTGGCGTGCGATGCGGTCTTCCGCGGCGAAATGCCGGATGATCGGCAGGTGCCGGATGCGGTCGACATAGAGCGCGGACAGTGCAGTGATTGCCGCCATCTGCCGGTCCGCCGCCTGCCGCGCGGCGCCGCCGGCGAGGACCATGCCGATCACGAAGGGGATCAGCGTGAGAAACAGGATCAGCGCGGCCACCCGGCTCTGCAACGCGACCACGAGAACGACAAGCACGGGGGCAAGCGTGGCGGACTTGCGGACTGGATTGAACCGCGCGGCCCGCGCCTGTTCGGCGGCGACATGGTCGATCCCCAGCGTCGCGGTAGCGCCGAGCGCAGGCGCAGAGGGGCCCGCGATTGCGAGCAGGCGGGGAAACAGCTCTCCGCGCCGCAGGCGGGCCAGCGCGCGGCCTGCATCGAATCCGATGACCTGCGCGCCGTACTGGCTGGCAAGCCGCAGCAGGCCGCCGAGCAGCATGAGCGCGGCACCGGCGGCGATGCCCGACGTGCCTTGCAACTGCGCTTCGAGCGCACTTGCCGCGCCCCATGCGAAGACGCTCGCCCCGATGATATCGGATGTCCAGGCGAAGCCTGCCGCTTTGGCTATCCTCATGATTTGGATTCGTTTATTTGGATGAAGGCGGCAGCCACAGACTCGGGATCGCTGCCATGCCGCAGCCGCGAAAGGGCACATGCGATGGATATGGCAGTGGTGGAACTATCCCGGCTGCAGTTCGCATTGACCGCGCTGTACCATTTCCTGTTCGTGCCGCTCACGCTCGGCTTGTCGTTCATTCTGGTCATCATGGAAAGTGTCTATGTGATGACCGACCGCCCGATCTGGCGGGATATCACCCGTTTCTGGAGCAAGCTGTTCGGGATCAACTTCGTTCTCGGCGTGGCGACGGGCCTTACCATGGAGTTCGAGTTCGGCACCAACTGGTCCTACTATTCGCACTATGTGGGCGACATTTTCGGCGCGCCGCTGGCGATCGAGGGGCTGATGGCCTTCTTCCTCGAGGCGACCTTCGTGGGGCTGATGTTCTTCGGCTGGGACAAGCTGAGCGCTCGCCAGCACCTTTTCACCACCTTCATGGTCGCACTCGGCTCGAACCTTTCGGCACTGTGGATTCTCATCGCCAATGGCTGGATGCAGCACCCGGTGGGCGCCGAATTCAATCCGGTCACGATGCGCATGGAAGTGACGAACTTCTATGACGTGGTCTTCAATCCCGTCGCGCAGGCCAAGTTCGTTCACACGGTGAGCGCGGGCTATGTTACGGCGAGCATGTTCGTGCTGGGTGTCTCCGCCTGGTATCTCCTCAAGGGACGGCACCTGGAACTCGCCAAGCGCAGCTTTGCGGTGGCGGCCGCGTTCGGGCTTGCTTCGGCGCTGTCGGTCGTCGTGCTGGGGGACGAGAGCGGCTATACGCTGACCGACAACCAGAAGATGAAGCTCGCGGCGGTCGAGGCGGAATGGCACACCGAGCCGGCACCGGCGGGCATCGCCGTCTTCGGGCTGCCTTCGAACACCGGGCGCGAGACACTATTCGAGATCAAGATCCCCTATGTGCTCGGCATTATCGGCACGCGCAGCCTGACCGGGCAGGTCGAGGGCATCTACCCGCTGGTTGCGCATGCGCGCACGCGCATTGAGCACGGCCTGATTGCTTATGACGCGGTGGAAAAGCTCAAGACCAACCCCAAGGACCTTGCTGCGCGCGCGCAGTTCGAAAGCGCAAAAGAAGATCTCGGCTATGCCTTGCTGCTGAAGCGCTTTGTCGCCGATCCGCGCAAAGCGGACCGTGGGGCGCTCGACAAGGCGGCGTGGTCGACCGTGCCTAACGTGCCCGCGCTGTTCTGGCTGTTTCGCGGCATGGCGGGGCTCGGGTTCCTGTTCATCGGGTTCTTTGCGACCGCGCTGGTGCTTGCCAATACCCGCCGCTTCGATGCGAAGTGGTTCTTGCGTGCGGCGGTCGTGATGATCCCGCTGCCGTGGATCGCCATCGAACTGGGCTGGATGGTGGCCGAGATCGGACGCCAGCCCTGGGCGGTTGATGGTGTGCTGCCGACCTTCCTCGGCGCTTCCAGCCTGACCACCGGGCAGATCTGGACGACGATCGCGGGCTTCACCCTGCTTTACAGCGTGCTGGCCGTGATCGAGGTCAGGCTCATGCTCGCAGCGATCCGCAAGGGGCCGGAGGGATACACGCCGTGGCAGCCCCGCCGCGATCCGGTGCCCCCGCCCGGGGCGCCGAGCCCCTATCACAGCGTTCCGGCCGAATGAAGGAGAGCCGCGATGGCGCTGCCGCTTGATTACGAGACACTGCGGCTGATCTGGTGGGTGCTGATCGGGGTGCTGCTGATCGGCTTTGCCCTGACCGACGGATTCGATCTTGGCGCGATGGCGCTGCTGCCGTTCGTTGCGCGCAACGATCTTGAGCGGCGGATGGTGATCAATACTGTCAGCGCGACGTGGGAAGGCAACCAGGTGTGGTTCATTCTCGGCGGCGGAGCGATCTTCGCGGCCTGGCCTTATGTCTATGCGGTGAGTTTCTCGGGATTCTACCTCGCCATGTTTCTCGTGCTGGCGGCGCTGATCTTGCGACCGGTGGGCTTCAAGTACCGCTCCAAGCATTCCGATCCGGCGTGGCGCGCACGGTGGGATTGGGCGCTGTTCACCGGCGGGCTGGTGCCTGCGCTCGTCTTCGGTGTGGCGGTGGGCAACGTGCTGCTGGGCGCGCCGTTCCGGCTCGATAGCGACCTGCGCTCGTTCTACGAGGGCTCGCTGCTGGGCCTGTTCACGCCGTTCAGCCTGCTTGCCGGGCTGCTTTCGGTGGCGATGCTGGTGATGCACGGCGCGGGCTGGCTGGCGATGAAGCTGGAGCCCGGGCCGGTGCAGTTCCGCGCGCGGCGGTATGGCGCGGTGGCGGCCGGTGCGGCGTTCGTGCTGTTTGCGGCAGGCGGCGCCTATGTCGCCTGGGGCGGCCTTGGCTTCCGTGTTGCAGATATGGTCGATACGGGTGGGCCATCCAATCCGCATCTGGCCCGCGCGGTGGCGGCGCCGGGCGGGTGGCTTGCCAACTTTGCGGAGCATCACTGGATGATGGCCGCACCGGTTCTCGGCCTTTTCGGTCCGTTCGTCGCGCTGGCCGGGCTGCGCATGCGGCGCGATGCCTTGGCTTTTTGCGGGTCGTCGCTCGCAGTCATGGGCATAATCGCCACTGTCGGCCTTTCGATGTTCCCGTTCATCCTTCCCAGTTCCATCGACCCCGCATCCAGCCTCACGGTGTGGAACGCTTCATCGAGCCACCTCACGCTGTTCATCATGCTGGTGGTGGTGCTCGTCTTCCTGCCGATCGTGCTGGCCTATACCACCTGGGCCTACCGCGTGATGTTCGGCCGCGTGGGTGCCGAGGAAGTCCGCCTCAATCCCGATATGTACTGATAGGAACAAGCCGCATGTGGTATTTCGCCTGGATCCTCGGCCTTGGCCTTGCCGTAAGCGTCGCAATCCTCAATGGCATCTGGCACGAGTTCCATTCGGACCCGGCCGGTGACAGGACCGTGCAGGACTGAACTGCGGGCGAGACGGGGGTAGGGGTGATGAAGCGGCGCATTGCCGTCATTTCGGCTGCGGCGAGCGGCATCGGCCTTGCCATAGCCGAAACGCTCTGTGCCGATGGCTGGCTGGTCTATGCGGGGGATCAGGATGCGGCAGCGGTTGCGGCGCTTGGTCCCGAGCATGATGGCCTTGCCGCGATGGTCTGCGATGTCAGCGATGCCGCATCGGTCGAGCGGTTCTACGCGTGGGTGGAAGGCGATCTGCTGGTGCGCGGGGCTGCGGGGATCGATCTTCTGGTCAACAACGCCGGGATTGCCGGGCCAACGGCACGGTTCGAGGACCAGCCGGTCGACGCGTGGAACGCCACCATCGGCGTCAACCTCAATGGCATGTTCCTGATGACGCGCCGCGCGATTCCACTGCTGCGCCAGCGCGCGCCGGGCTCCGCCATCATTACCATGAGTTCGACTGCGGGCCTGTTCGGCTGCCCGCTGCGGGGGCCTTATGTGGCCAGCAAGTGGGCGCTGATCGGGCTGACCAAGACGCTCGCGATGGAACTCGGCCCCGAAGGCATCCGCGTCAACGCGATCTGCCCCGGCAGCGTGGAGGGCCCCCGCATCGACCGCGTGATAGCCGCCGATGCAGCAGAGCGCGGCCTGACAATCGCCGAGGTCGAGCACGAGTACAAGCGGCAGACCTCGCTGCGCACTTTCGCCACGCGCGAGGACGTGACCGCGATGGTGCAGTATCTGATCTCGCCCGCTGGGGCGCGGATTTCCGGCCAGGCGATCGCAATCGACGGCCATACCGAAAGCCTGTCGCTGGATATGGAGGCCTGATGCGCGCTGTCTGGTACGAGAGAACGGGGCCTGCTGCCGCAGTATTGCGGTTGGGCGATATCGAGACGCCGCAGCCGGGGCCGGGCGAAGTGCGGGTGCGACTGCATGCCTCGGGCGTCAATCCGTCCGATGTGAAATCGCGCTCCGGCGTGCGGGGGCCGATCGCCTTCCCGCGCGTCATTCCCCATTCCGATGGCGCGGGTGAGATCGAGGCTGTCGGAGAGGGTGTATCGGCGGCGCGGATCGGGACGCGCGTCTGGGTGTGGAATGCGGCTTATCGGCGGCCCTTTGGCACTTGCGCCGAGTTCGTTTGCCTTCCGGAAGGGCAGGCCGTTCCCTTGCCCCAGGGCACGAGCTTCGAGGCAGGCGCATGCCTTGGCATTCCGGGATCGACCGCATGCCATGCCGTGTTCGCCGATGGTGACGTCACCGGGCAGACCGTGCTGGTGACGGGCGGCGCGGGCGCGGTGGGGCACTATGCCATCCAGCTTGCCCGCTGGGGCGGCGCGCGCGTGATCGCGACGGTCAGCGGGCCCGAAAAGGCGGCGGCGGCCGCAGCGGCGGGCGCGCATGCGGTGATCAACTACCGCGACGGCGATGTCGCGGCGGCGATCCTTGCCGCCAACGCGGGGCGTCCGGTCGACCGCGTGGTCGAAGTGGAGTTCGGCGGCAATCTGCCAGTGACCTCGGCGGTGATCGGTGATGGCGGAGTGATCGCGGCTTATGGCTCGATGGCCGATGCCGAGCCGAAGCTGCCGTTCTATCCGCTGATGTTCCGCCATGTGACGCTGCGGATGCTGCTGGTCTATCTGCTTTCCGCGAAGGAGCGGGCGGCGACCGTCGCGAGATTGACCGCCGCGCTGGAAGCTGGCGCGTTGCAGCACGCGCTTGCGGCCACATTCGATCTCACCGAAAGCGCCAGAGCGCACGAGGCGGTCGAATCCGGTCGGCTGATCGGGAACAGCGTGATCACGATTGGCTGAGTTTCGCGATTGACGGATGGGCAGCCTTTCGCCCATCCCCTACACGATCGCACGCACGAACCGATGCGTGCGAAAGCCGGGGGTGAGACAGGATAATGGCGGCCGAAGAGCAGCAGTTCGAACAATTCGCCGGCCATCCCAAGGGTGTCTACTACCTCGCCTTCACCGAAATGTGGGAGCGCTTCTCGTTCTACGGGATGTCCGCGCTGCTGACGCTCTACATGGTGAAGGAGTTGCTGCCCCTCCATGCCGACAAGGTGCTCGGGCTTGCCGCACTGCGCCATGGGCTCAGTTTCAACGGGCCGATGAGCGATGTCGCCTTCGCCTCGATTATCTACGGCTGGTACGCGGGGCTGGTCTATTTCACGCCTATCATCGGCGGCTGGGTTGCCGACCGGGTGCTGGGCCCCAAGCGGACCGTGCTGCTCGGCGTGCTGCTGATGGCCGCCGGGCACGCGGCGATGTCGTTTTACGAGAGCTTCGTCTTCGCACTGCTGCTGCTGATACTCGGATCGGGCTTCCTGAAGGGCAATATCTCGGCGCAAGTCGGCACGCTCTACCCGCGCGAGGATGAATCGCGCCGCTCGCAGGGCTACACGATCTTCGCGACCGGCATCAACATCGGCGCGGCCAGCGGTCCGGTGACGACCGGCCTCGTTGCCGCGATCTGGGGCTTTCATGCCGGCTTCGCGGTGGCGGCAGTGCTCATGCTGGTGGCCATGGTCGGCTACATCCTCGGCCAGCGCCATCTGCCCGATTCCAAGCCGCCAAAATCGAACTCAGGGGCGACCGCGCGCGAGAAAGCACCGCCGCTCACGCCTGCCGAGCGCCGCCGCGTGGCGGTGCTGATTTTCGTTATCGCGCTGACCTTTCCCGCCGAGATCACCTATCCGATGGTGTGGAGCATCGGCATCCTGTGGGTCGACCAGTGGGTCAATCTTGCGACTCCGCTCGGCACCGTGCCTTCCAGCTGGTTTGCCGGCATGGATTCGTTCGGATCGATCTTGGCCGCGCCGATCCTCGTGGCGCTGTGGAGCTGGCAGGCCAAACGCGGTCAGGAACCGGCCAACGTGACCAAGCAGGGCATCGGCACGGCCATCGTTGCGTTTGCCGCGCTGCTCTTCGCGTTTTCCAACCTTGGCGTGACGCAGGAGCACGGCGTAGGTGCGTTCTGGGCGGTTGCGGGCTGGCTGATCATGGGGCTGGGCTGGATGTACTACTGGCCCACCACGATGGCGATTGTGAGCAAGGCGGCGCCTCCGCGGGTCGCCTCGACGCTGATGGGGGTTGCCTTCCTCTCACCCTTCGCCGCGCACGTGACAGCGGGGTGGGTCGGCAGTTACTTCGACACGATGAGCCCCTCCGCATTCTGGACCCTGGATGCCTCCATCGGTGTGGTCGGCGCGGCGGTGATCCTGCTTTTGCGCAAGCCACTGATTCGCGAGCTTGACGGCACGCCGGAGGCAAAAGCCTAATGGACGAGGCCGAGTGGCAGGCGCGGGTTGATCTTGCGGCGAGCCACCGGCTGGCGGTGCATTTCGGATACCACGAGGGCATCGACAACCACTTCACGCTGCTGGTGCCGGGCCACACCGACCGTTTTTTCCTCGCGCCATTCGGCCTGCACTGGTCGGAGATTCGGGCCTCCGATTTCCTCGTTGTGGATTTTGAGGGCAACAAGCTGGCGGGGAAGGGGCCGGTAGAGGATACCGCCTTCCACATCCACGCGCCGCTGCACGCGGCCCGTACCGATGTGCGCTGCGTGATGCACACGCATATGCCCTATGCGACAGCGCTCAGCCTGCTGGAAGAGCCCGAACTCCTGATGGCCAGCCAGAACGCGATCGGCTTTGCCGGGCTGCTGGCGGTTTGTGAATATGCGGGGCTGGCGCTGGACAGCGGCGAGGGCCGGCGCATGGCGGCGGCACTGGGGGACAAGGCGGTGCTGCTGCTGCGCAATCATGGCTTAGTGACGACAGGCAGCAGTGTCGCCGAAGCCTTCAACACGCTCTATTTCTTCGAGCGCGCGGCGATGACCCAGATTCTCGCGCAATCGAGCGGGCAGCGGCTACGGCTGGTGGGCGAACCGGTGGTGGGGGCCACGGTAGAGCAATATACCAGTTCCGCGCAGGTCGAAGGGCTGGACCGCATCGAGCTGCACTTCGCGGCGCTGAAGCGCATGCTGGACCGGCAGGGTTCAGACTATGCCCAGTGAGGCAGGCGCGCGCCGCATAACCGCACCACTGGTGCTCGTTGGCCTGATGGCGACGAGCCTGTTCATCAACTACATCGACCGCGGCAATCTTGCCACGGGCGCGACGCGGATCCGCGCCGACCTGAACCTCAGTGCGACCGCATATGGTGCGCTCGCGGCAGGGTTCTACTTTGCCTACGCCTTCTGCCAGCTGCCGGCCGGCGCTCTGTCAGATCGGCTCGGCGGCAAGCTGGTGCTGGGGCTGGGCGCATTGCTGTGGTCGGTTTCCACGCTGATGACGGGCTTCGTGCAAGGCTTTTACGGCCTGTTCGTGCTGCGCCTGATGCTGGGCATGGGCGAGAGCGTGGCCTTCACGACCACCTCCAAGATCATCGCCAGCAATGTGCCGAAGGCGCAGATGGGGCTGGCCAACGGGCTGATCGGCTTCGGCTACCTTGTCGGCCCGGCGGTGGGTACACTGCTAGGCGGGTTCATGATGGCCCGCTGGGGCTGGCGCGCCACGTTCCTGATTTTCGGCGCGGTCTCGCTGCTGTGGCTCATTCCGTGGAGTCGGGTGCGAATTCATGAGGCGAAACCGGCTGAAACGCCCGGCCAGCCGCGGGTGACCATGCGCCAGATCCTTTCGCGCCGGGCATTATGGGGCGCTTCGCTGGGGCACTTTGCGGGCAACTGGAACTGGTATTTCATCCTCGGTTACCTGCCGATGTACCTTGAGATGCAGCGCGGCTTTTCCAAGGAGCACATGGCGACGGTCGTCTCGAGCGCCTATCTCGTCAACGCGCTGGCCGCGCTCTTGGCGGGCTGGGCGTTCGACAAGCTGATCCAGCGTGGCTGGTCGCGCTCGTTCACGCTCAAGTTGCCGCTGGCGGCGGCGCATCTGGCGGGGCTTGGCTGCATGCTGGCCATGCCGTTCATGCCGATCGGGACCTGTATCGCGCTGCTGTTCGTCTACGAGATTTTCCTCGGGTTCTCGTCGCCCGCCTATTTCATGATCCCGCAGATCATGGGCGGCCCCGCTGCCGCTGCACGCTGGGTGGGTGTGCAGAACATGATGGGCAACATGCCCGGCATCATCGGCGTGTTCTTTGCGGGCGTGCTGATCGACGCAGGCGGCGGCTCTTACGGCACAGCGTTCCTGCTGGCGGGGCTGGTCAACGTGCTTGGCCTGATTGGCTGGCTGGCCATCCTGCCGCGCGTTGCTCCGGTCGATTGGGACGCGGCCTAGAGCAGATTCCGATCCGATTGCATCGGACCGGCTGCTCTAGGCATTTGTTTACCGCGTTTTCCGAGCCAGCAGGTGATTCCACCTGCTTCGAAAACGCTCTAGCGGCCCTTCCACTCCGGCGCGCGGCCTTCGGCAAAGGCGCGCGGACCTTCAAGCGCATCGTCCGATTGCAGCATGGCCTGGTAAGATGGGATCGCGCCGCTGCGCATCAGCTTGTAGCCCGCTTCCACTTCCATACCGGCGGTATCGCGAAGGATATCGCGCGCCGCCGTGATGGCGAGCGGGGCGGAGCGGGCGATGATCGTCGCCAGTTCGAGCGCGCCTTCGATCAGCGCGTCGCCCGGCACGACGCGGCTGGCAAGGCCGAGCGCTGCTGCCTCGTTCGCATCCATCCGCCGCCCGGTCAGGATCATCTCGCGCGCGATCCGCTCCGGGATTGTCTTGGGCAGGCGCAGCAGGCCGCCGGAATCGGGAAGCATGCCGAGCTGCGCTTCGGGCAGCCAGAACTTCGCGGTCTCGCTCGCGACGATCAGGTCGGCCGCCAGCGCCAGCTCGAACCCGCCGCCCACCGCAAGGCCATTGACCGCCGCGATCACCGGCTTGGTGAGGCTGAAGTATTCGGTGAGGCCAGCAAAGCCGCCGGGGCCATGATCGGCATCGACCGCCTCACCATCATTGGCGGCGCCGAGGTCCCAACCGCCGGAAAAGAAACGCCCGGTGCCAGTGACGATCCCCACACGAAGGTCGGGATCGTCGTTCAGCGCCCTGAACGCAGCGTAAAGTTCGAGGCTGGTGGCCACGTCGATGGCATTGGCCTTGGGCCGGTCGAGCGTGATGATCAGGATCCCGTCACGCCGGTCGAGCTTTACTGCGGTCATGGCTGAGCATCCCTCATCCGGATAAGCGCGTCCACCGCAACGGCACCGCTTTGCAGCGCAAGCAGCGGATTGACGTCCATTTCTTCCAGGCGGTCCGCATGGTCCATGGCCCATGCGGCGATCCGGGTGATGGCATCGACCAGCGCCGGCATGTCGCAGCCGGGCTTGCCGCGATAGCCTGTCAGCAGCTTGTGAAGCGGCAGGCCGGCGAGCGCATCCTCGATATCGGCGCGACTTGCTGGGAGGAGGACCTGCGCTGTCTGACGCAGTAGCTCGACGAAAATGCCGCCAGCGCCGATGGTGAGGAACAGGCCGAACTGCGGATCGCGGCCAACGCCGACAATCAGTTCCGCCACTGCACCGCCGACCATTTCCTCGATCAGGAACTGGTCCGAGAGCCCTGCCATGCCATATGCGGCAGCAAGGATCGCCTCGCGGCTGGTGAGGCCGAGCGCGACACCGCCCACTTCGGTCTTGTGGGCAAGATCGGCACCTACCGCTTTGAGAACAAGCGGGAAGGGCGCGGGCAATGCGGCATCGGCAAGGTCCGCTTGGCTGAGCACGCGCCCGCGCGGCACGGGTACGCCGACGGCAGCGAGCGCGGCCTTGCTGCGCACTTCGTCCCATACTCGTGCTTCGCCCGCGCCCGGCAAGGGCTGTTCGGCAAGCGCGGCGGGGGCAGGGCGCGCCCATGCCTCGCCGATCGCAGCGGCGGCGGCGATGGCGCGAAGCGCTTCGGCAAGACCAGCGTCGGGGAGGATGCCATCGGCCAGGAGCGCGGCGGCGATGGGTTCGGGCATCGTTTCCGCAAGGCTGCTCGCCACGATGCGCACCGTGCCTTGCGGCGCCGGGTGCGTGCGCGACGCGGCGCGAAACGCGGCGAGGGTCACGTCCCAATCGGCGGCGGTGCAGCGATCGGCGCGGGGGAAATCGAGGATCAGCAGTGAGGCTTCGAATCCCGCACCCATCATCGCACCGAAGCAGGCCGTCTGCGCCGCTTCGTCGCCCCAGATATAGGTGTGGTAATCGAGCGGGTTGGCGACATGGACGCGCGGGCCGAGGACTTCTTCCAGCGCGGCCTGCGTGGCGGCGGGAAAGTCCGGCGTCTCCAGCCCGGCGGCCTCGGCCAGATCGGCGGTGAGCGAGGCTTCGCCGCCCGAACAGCTGGCACTGGTGATCCGCCGCCCGCGCAAGGGGCCCGCGACATGCAGCAGCTTGAGCGTTTCGAGGAAGGTGGCAGGATCGTGCGCGCGGGCGATCCCGTAGCGCGCGAACAGCGCATCGCAGAGCGCATCGGCTCCGGCGAGCGAACTGGTGTGCGACATGGTGAGCGCAGCGCCCTTGGCCGAAGCGCCCGTCTTGAGCGCGACGATGGGCACGCCAGCGGTGCGCGCGGCAAGGCAGGCTTCGGAGAAGCGGGCGACCGAGCCGAGGCCTTCGAGATGGAGACCGATGGCGCTGACGCGTTCATCCGCGATCAGGGCTTCGATGAGGTCGGCCGGGGTCACATCGGCGCAATTGCCGACCGAAATGACATAGCCGATGGGCAACCCGCGCGCCTGCATGGTGAGATTGAGCGCGAGGTTGCCGCTTTGGCTGACGATGGCGACGCCCCTTTGACCATCTGGGCCACAGTCGATGGGCAGGCAGCCATGCTGGTCGGGCCAGAGCGCCACGCGGTCGAACAGGTTGAGCATGCCGTAGCAATTGGGGCCGATGAGCGGCACGCCCTGCGCGGCGGCGAGCAGCGCGGCCTGCCGTTCGCGGCCTTCCTCACCGCTTTCGGCAAAGTCTGCGGCGTAGCAGATAGCGCCGCCAGTCCCTGCCAGCTCCCCTGCCAGCGCGATGGTGGCGGGCGCGGGGGCGGCGATGAACACCGCGTCCGGCGCCTCAGGCAGCGCCGCCATTTCGGCAAAGCACGGGAGGCCGCCCATCTCCGCCCGTTTCGGGTTTACCGGCCAGATCGGCCCGGCAAACCCCAGAGCACGGCATTGGCGCACGGCTTCCTCAGCCGCCTTGCCGCCGACAATCGCCAAGCTGCGCGGGCGCAGCAGGCGGGCGAGGCGATCCGAGGTCACGCCTCCAGCGGGCGCAGCAGCGCGCGGCTGATGATGTGGCGCTGGATTTCGCTGGTGCCGTCCCAGATGCGCTCCACGCGGGCATCGCGCCAGAAGCGTTCGATGGGGAGCTCGTCCATCAGGCCCATGCCGCCAAAGATCTGGAGGGCATTGTCCGTCACGCGCGCCAACGCTTCGGAGGCGAACAGCTTGGCCATGGCCGCATCGGTATCGGTCATCGTGCCCTGATCGTCCTTCCACGCGGCGCGGAAGGTGAGGAGTTCGGCGGCTTCGAGTTCGGTCTTCATGTCCGCCAGCTTGAAGCCGGTGCCCTGGAATTTGCCGATGGCCTGCCCGAACTGCTTGCGCGTGGCGGCCCACTGGGTCGCCATTTCCAGCACACGCTGCCCGCGCCCGACCGAGGTGGTGGCCACCTGCAGGCGGGTCGAGCCGAGCCACTGGCCCATGAGGTCAAAGCCCCTGTCTAGCTCGCCAAGCAGGCTGGAGGCAGGCACGCGGCAATCTTCGAAGATCAGCTCGCACTGGTGATAGCCCCGGTGCGAGACGCACTTGGGGCCGCGCCTGCGGGTGAGGCCGGGCGTATCAAAATCGACCAAGAAGCAGCTGATCGTTTTCTTGCCGCCCGCCTCACCGGTCGCAGCGCAGAGGATCACGAAATCGGCGACATCGGCATGGCTGATGAAGTGCTTGCTGCCGTTGATCACGAAATCATCGCCGTCTCGGCGTGCAAAGGTGCGCATAGAGCGCACGTCCGAACCGGCATCGGGCTCTGTCATGGCAAGGCAATCGTGCCGCTCGCCCCGGATCGTGGGGAGGAGGTATTCCTCGATCTGGCTGCCCTCGCACCCGCGCAGGATATTGCTGGGGCGGGCGATCATCATCTGCAGGCCGTAGCTTGCCCGGCCCAACTCGCGCTCCATCAGCGTGGTATCGAACGTGCCGAGCCCGCCGCCGCCAAGTTCCGCGGGCATGTTCACCGCATAGAGCCCGAGCGCCTGCGACTTGGCGCGGATTTCGGCGGCCAGATCATCCGGCACGCTGTCGGTCTCTTCGACCATCTTCTCGTGCGGATAAAGCTCGGTCTCGACAAAGCGGCGGACCGTTTCGACCAGCATCTGCTGTTCTGAGGAAAGTTCGAAATGCATCACGTCTTGTCCCGTCTGATACCGATGGAGCGGCCCACTTGCGCGGGGCGTTCGAGCCCGGCGTGCGCGGCGAGCACGGCATGCACCCGCGCGTGAAGCTCAGGTGGCATGGGGGCGGAGCGCCCCGCTGTCATGTCGACATGCACCAGCATCTGCTCACCGGTCGCCAGCAATTCGCCCGTCTCACCGTGGTGCATCGTGTGGAAGATGTGGAGGCGTTTGTCGTCCGCGTCGATCAGTTGCAGCGCCAGATCGAGCGGATCGCCGAGGTGCGCTTCGGCGAGGTTGAAGATCATCGTCTGCACCGTGAATAGCGAATGGCCGCCAGCGCGGTAGGCCTCGTCGATGCCGATCTTGCGGAAGAACGCGTCCGACTGGTCCCCGAAGACGAGGAGATAACAGGATTCGCTCATGTGCCCGTTGTAGTCGACCCATTCGCGCGGGACGGTCGGGCGGATCAGGCGCAGCGGGGCAGGGATCAGCTCGCCGGGCTGGAAGGGCTCGGCTGCCACGCCTTCGAGCGGGGTGGTGAGGCCGTGGGTCTTGTCATCACTTATGGGCGGCATGGTCCGGCTCCCTTGGGGCGCTCTTGCGGCCCTGCCAAGCGCAAACGCCGAGCGTGTCGCCCTGTGGCAGCGCGGCAGGTTGGACAAGGCCCGGCAGCAGCCGGGCGTGTCCCTGCGCGCAGACCAGCGTCTTGCCGCTCTGGCCAGAAACATCGAGCAGGAGCTGGTCCCAGTGGCGATACTGCACGTCGTGGCCTTCGCCCGGATAGCGGCGGAAAGTGACCTTGCCCGCGACCTTGCCGGCCCAGAATTCGCCTTGCGCGGGCGGGACCAGCTTGTCTGCCTCGCCGTAGTAGAAGAACGCCGGGGCCGGAAAGGCCGCTACGGGCGCGGGAGCTTTGCAGAAGCTGCGGTACTCGCGGGCTACCGCGCGCGCGTCTCCGCGCTGTCCCGCGATGAAATAGGCGTGGGCGCCTTCATCCGCCGCGCGGTCGATAAAGCCGGGGACTCTGGCCGCGACACCATCCGTCGGCATGGCCCAGAATTCGCGCGGAGCACCGACCTGCTTTGCCAGCATGCCCTCCAGCGCGGCGGGATCGGCGGTGCAGACCGGGTTGCTCGCCGGTGCGGAGGCGATGGCCGCGAGCATGTGCCACGAGGTGATCCGCTCCGGCATGGCCGCGGCGATGTGTCCGGCATAGGCCCCGCCGCCGGAGATCGCGACAAGTGCAAACTTGCCGATGCCAAGATGGCCGAGCACTTGCTGCACCTCGCTGGTGTAGTCGGCGAAGGTCCACGCCGGGTCATAGCCGGTGTCGCCAAGGCCATTGCGCTCGACAGCCACGATCCGCACCTTGAGGCGGCGGCGCAGGGTATCGAGGAAGGCGACCAGTTCGGGCGCACGGGCGCTGGTTCCCACACCGCCGATGAACAGCATCGGGCGCCAGCCCGCCTCGCCGGTATCGGTGTAATGGACCGTCCGGCCCTCGCGGGTCTTGAAGCCCTCTACAGGCGTGCCGATCGGATCGAACCGGTCTGGAAAAGCGATGGGCTTCGCGGCCGCCGGAGCGGCCAGCACGATCAGCAGCAGCGCCAGGATGCGGCGGATCACCGCACCGGCTCCGTTTCGAGATTGCGGTCGAGCTCGGGGATCATCGCCAGTTCTCTGGTCAGATCGAGATTGCGGCAGAGCAGGAGGTAGACGGCGGCCGAGACGGGCAGGCCGACCAACATCGACACATCCGCCCCGCCCAGCGCGCGCGCCACCGGGCCGACAAAGAGCTCGGTCTTGAAGAAGGGGATCATCGCCACGAAGCCCACTGCATAGGCGGTGAGCCCGCGCCAGTTCCAGCGGCCGTAGATGCCGTCGGCCATGAACATGGCGCGGATCGAATAGTGCCCTTTCCGCACGAAGAAGAAGTCCGCAAGGTTGATCGCGGTCCACGGCGTGAAGAGGTAGACGAGCACGCCAAGAAACGCCTCGAACCCGTGCAGCACGTTGCCGCCCATGCCGAGCGAGAGCGAGAGCGAGGCGATGAGACAGACGACGAGCGCGGCAAGGCGGGCAGGTGCGCCGAGCGGAATGGGCTTCACGCTGTCGATCACGCTGAGCAGGGTGAGCGAGGAGCCGTAGAGATTGAGCGAAGTGATCGTGATCAGGCCGAAGAAGCTGGCAGCGAGCATGAACAAGCCGAACCCGCCGAACATCGCGTCCGCGCTGCGGCGAAGCGCCACGACGATATCGGGATCGGTGAAGGTTGCCCCGGCGAAGGCTCCCACCAGCATCATCCAGGTGCCGCCGATGAACGCGCCGCAGAAGGTCCACAGGAAAGCGGATTTGATGCCGACTTCGCGCGGGAGATAGCGCGAATAGTCCGATACGTAGATCGACCAGCTGAGCTGATAGCCCGCCGCCGCGAAGAACTGGACAAGGAACAGCGTGGGCTTGAATTCCCCGGGCTTCAGCAGCGCGCCAAGATCGAAGGCGGTGAAGAAGCCGACCGTATAAACCGCGAGCGCGGCCAGCATGATGTAAGCGAGCACGCGCTGGGTGCTGTGGATCACGTCATAGCCGATCCCTGCCACCAGCGCGGCCACCAGCCCGAAACCGATGATCGCGGGTGCCTCGGGCAGGCCGACGAGTTCCTTCAGGGTGCTGGCCGCCAGCGACTGGTTGAGCGCGTTGAAGCCGATGTAGGTGAACAGCGCCACGATCCACACCAGCAGCGCGCCGATATAGCCGAACTGCGGGCGTGACTGGATCATCTGCGGTAGGCCGAGGTGCGGCCCTTGCGTGCAGTGCAGCGCCATCAGCACCGTGCCCAGCGCGCAGCCACCGATCACCGCAAGGCTCGACCAGAACAGGTCGAGCCCGCCCACCACGCTGATCGCGCCGGTGGCAAGCGTGGCAAGGTGTGCATCGCCCATGAACCACACCGGCCACAAGTGATGCACCTTGCCGCGCCGTTCGGCGAGGGGGATGTAATCGATCGAACGGCTTTCAACCAAGGCCATGCGGTATGCGTCTCCCCCCGAAGTGCTGTGCGGCGCTAGCCCGGCATCCTGATCTGGCGGCCCATGCCTTCCGGCGCAGGCAACTGGGCCTGTCCTTCGACAAGTGCGCTGGCGGCCTGCTGCATGGCTTCTGGCGCGGGGACCGATTTCTCGGCCGCTGCATTGACATGGACCAGCATGTGCTCGGCCGTCGCGATCACGACAGCGTCGGGGCCGCGCACCATTTCGTGGAACAGGTGGAGCCGCTTGCCATCGCAGCCCAGCACGCGGGTGCGCACTTCAACGCCGTCACCCAGCCGCGCCTGCCCGAGGTGGCGGATATGCGTTTCGACCGTGTACCAAGAATGGCCCGCCGCGACGTAATCCGCACCCGCGCCGATGGCGGCGAGGACGACATCCGTCGCATCGCCGAACAGCTTGAGGTAGCAGTATTCGGTCAGGTGCTCGTTGTAGTCGATCCATTCGGGCTGAACGGCGCATGCGATGGTGAGCATCCGCCCGTCGCCCATCAGCGAACCGATGGCTGGGGCAGCGCCTGCCTTCTCCGCCACCAGCCGCGCCCGGTGCGCGCGCGCGACCTGACCCGAAGCGAAATCGTTGCGTTCCAGCGCGTGGGTGAGGTCGACAAGGCAATCGTCGCGCAGCTTTTCATAGGTGCGCAAGTCGATCCCGCCGGCCTGCTCGTCGCTCTGGCGGGAAATGGTCTCGATCAACTCATCGGTCAGCTTGGGGCCGATCAGCTTGGTCCAGGGCCATTCCATCGACGGGCCAAACTGGTGGAGGAAGTGGCGCATTCCTTCCTCTCCGCCCGCCAGCCGGTATACGAGGAACGTGCCCATGAACGACCAGCGCATGCCCGCGCCGAACCGCACGGCGTCGTCGATCTCGGAGGCGGTCGCGATGCCGTCGTTGATCAGCCACAGTGCCTCCCGCCAGACGGCCTCCAGCAGGCGGTCGGCAATGAAGCCGTCGATTTCCTTGCGTACGTGAAGGACCTTCATGCCTATCCGCGTGTAGACGGCGGCGGCGATGTCCTTGGTCTGCTGGCTGGTCTGGTCCCCGCCGCAGATCTCGACGAGCGGCAGAAGGTAGACCGGATTGAACGGATGGCCGACCACCAGCCGGTCAGGCCGCGCCATGCCCGATTGCAGCTTGGTGGGGAGCAGTCCCGAGGTGGATGAGCCGATCACCGCATGGGCAGGCATCGCCGCGTCCATTTCCGTCAGTAGACGGATCTTGAGATCCTCGCGCTCGGGCAGGCTTTCCTGAATGAAATCAGCTTCGCGCACCGCGTCCTGAAGGCTGGCTGCGAAGGTGACGGTGCCTTCGGCGGGCAGCGCATTGCCGAACAGGCGGGTGAGCGCGCGGCGCGCATTGGCGATCACCGCCGTGGTCTTGCGCTCGATCTCGGGATCAGGATCGTAGATCGAAACATCGATCCCGTTGAGCACGAAGCGGGCGGCCCAACCGGCACCGATCACGCCGCCGCCGACGATGCCGACCCGGTTGATCTCTGGGCGAATGTCAGAGGTCATCGTCGGTCCCTCAGCGCTTCTGCAGCTTGAGCTTTGTGCGCACTTCGGCGGGCGTCAGGATCCGCGCACCCATGCCGGTCAGGATCTGCACTGCACGCTCTGTGAGCTGGCCGTTTGTGGCAAGCTGCCCCCGCCCGAGATAGAGGTTGTCCTCCAGCCCCACGCGCACGTTGCCGCCCGCAAGCGCTGCCATGGCGACGAACGGCAGCTGGTTCCGCCCGATCGAGAAGCCGCTGAACACGGCACCCGGCGGCAACTGGTGCACCATCGCCATCGTCGTCAGCGGATCGTCCGGCGCGCCATAGGGGATGCCCATGCACAGCTGGATCATCACCGGATCATCGAGCAGCCCGTCACGAATCAGCTCCTTCACGAACACGAGATGCCCGGTGTCGAACACTTCAAGCTCGGGCCGCACGCCAAGGCGCTGCACTTCGGCAGCCATCGTGCGCAGCATGCCGGGCGTGTTGGTCATCACATAATCGGCTTCGGCAAAGTTCATCGTGCCGCAATCGAGCGTGCAGATCTCGGGCAGCAGTTCCTGCACATGGAGCAGCCGCTCCATCGGGCCGACCATGTCGGTGCCGGCTTCATCAAGCGGGAAGGGATTTTCGCCCGGTCCGAACACGATATCGCCGCCCATACCGGCGGTGAGGTTGATCACCACGTCGGTGTCCGACGCGCGGATGCGTTCGACCACTTCGCGGTAGAGCGCCACATCGCGGCTGCCCTTGCCGAATCCTGGGCCGGTTTCGGGATCGCGGACGTGAATGTGCGCGATCGCGGCGCCTGCCTTCGCTGCCTCGATCGCCGCATCGGCGATCTGCGCGGGGGTGATGGGCAGGCCCGGATGCTTGTCGGCGGTGCTGCCCGAGCCGGTCACGGCGCAGGTGATGAACGTCTCGAAATTCATGGGGCTCCCTCTTTCATCCCTGCGCGCGACCTTAGTGGCGGCGCACCGGATTGGAATGCCGAAATAGGCATAGCTGCAAACAAGTGAGGAATGCCGCGCCCGGTCAGTTGCCGCGATACGTGGAGTAGCCGAAGGGGCTGACGGCGACCGGCACGTGATAGTGCGCCCCTGCATCGGTGACGCTGAAGGTGATCACGATTTCCGGAAAGAACGGCACGGAGGGCCCGGCAGCATAGCGGGTCATGTCGAACTGCAGCCGATAGGTGCCGGGGATAAAGCTTTCGCTCGGGCCGAAGCTGCGCACGCGTCCGTTGGCATCGGTGCTCGCCTCGGCAACCTTGGCCCATGCCCCGGCGGCATCGCGCCGCACCAGCGTGACCGGAACATTGGCGCCGCCGTTTCCTCGCGCCAGATCGAGGATGTGGGTGGAGATTTCGGCGGCGGACGAGGGCGAGGCGCCAAATGTGGTGGCGAACAGCAGGATCGGGGTGAGGCGGTTCATGATGGTGTTCCAGTCCTTTCGCATCTCAAACTCGCAGCAGGCGCGCGATTGCGCTGAGGAGGTCGCGGGTAAAGGCCTTGGCGGCAGCGGCTTCGGTCACCGCGTTGAAGGCGTGGATCGCGCCGGGGTAGGAGTGAAGCTCCACCGGCACGCCCGCCTTCACCAGACGCAGCGCGTAATCCAGGTCCTCGTCGAGGAACAGGTCGAGGCTGCCGGTGCCGATCCATGTTGGCGGGAGGCCTGCAAGGTCATCGGCGAGCGAAGGCGAAAACCAGCCCTTGTGCGCATCGTCAGCGGCGTAGTCGCCGCGCAGGGCTTCCCAGCCGAAGCGGTTGTGCGCACGGGTCCAGACGAATTCGCCGGTGGTCGGGTTGCCATAAGGGCAGGGATCGCTGCCGGTGCGGTGATCGAGCATCGGATAGGTGAGGATTTGCGCGGCGAGCTCCGGGCCGCCAAGATCGCGCGCCATGAGCGCGGTCGCCGCCGCAAGCCCGCCGCCAGCGCTTTCCCCGGTGATGCCGATGCGCGTGGCATCGATGCCGAGTTCGTCGGCGCTGGAAGCCAGCCACTTGAGCGCGGCGTAGCAATCCTGCTGCGGGGCGGGAAAGGGGTGCTCGGGCGCAAGGCGGTATTCGACCGAGGCGACAGGTATGCCGAGCGCTGCCGCGATGCCGGAAGGCCCCTGCTGCATCGAGCGCGCGGAGCCGATGACCATGCCGCCACCGTGGACATGAAGCAGGGCAGCGCGGCCTTTCGTTCCGGGGGCCTGATCGTACCAATAGACCTCCAGCGGACCGCCTTCGCCCTCGATCACCTTGACCTCCGCCGCGATGGGAGGCGCGCCGACGAAGGCGAAGCGGCCTTCGGATTCGATGCGGATGGTGGGCAAAGCCTCGCGCGTGAAGGCATTGTCGGGCAGCAGATCGATCAGCGGCAGGAGTTCCGGATCGACCAGATGGCGGGTGTTCATGCAGGCATCCTCGTACGGTTGGCTTTGCGCTCTCGCCCTCTTCATTGCGGGGCGGCTGGCACTCGGCAAGGGCAAACTGCAGGTGCAAGGCGCCCTCGCGTTTCGCACCGTGGCGCAGCGCATCGCGGCGGTTGTTTTTGCGCGGGCCGGGGCGCACAACCGGCATGTGGCCGGGAGGCGCCACGTCCGGGAGAGACCATGACGACCGTTCGCGAGGCGACTTTCGCCCTGCTTGAAGCCTATGGAATGACGACGATCTTCGGCAATCCGGGATCGACCGAGTTGCCGATGTTCCGCGATTTTCCGGAGCATTTCCGCTACGTGCTGGGTCTGCAGGAATCCGTCGTGCTCGCGATGGCCGATGGCTATGCACAGGCCACTCGCAACGCAGCGCTGGTCAATCTGCACAGTTCGGCTGGCACCGGGCACGCGCTCGGCAACCTCTTCACCGCCTACAAGAACCAGACGCCGCTGGTGGTGACCGCCGGCCAGCAGGCGCGCTCGATCCTGCCCTACGAGCCGTTCCTCTTCGCCCAGCAGGCGACCGAGTTTCCCAAGCCGTTCGTGAAGTGGGCCTGCGAGCCGGCGCGGGCGGAAGACGTGCCTGCCGCAATCGCGCGCGCGTATCATGTCGCGATGGAGCCGCCATGGGGCCCCACGTTCGTCTCGGTGCCCATCGACGATTGGGATCAGCCCTGCGAGCCCATCCCCGCGCGCCGCATGTTCGCGCGCAATCCCGGCGATCCGGCAGCGCTCGCGGAAGTGGCGGCAGCGCTGGCGAAGGCCGCGAGCCCGGTTATCGTGGTGGGTGCGGGGGCCGGACGTGACGGGGCTTGGGATCAGGTCATCGCGCTCGCCGAGCGCCACGGTGCTGGCGTATGGGTCGCGCCGCTAGCCTCGCAGTGCAGCTTTCCCGAAAACCACCCGCTGTTCCGGGGCTTCCTGACCGCCGGGCGCGAGGCGATCGTCGAGAGCCTTGCCGCGCACGATCTGATCCTCGTGCTGGGGGGGCCAATGTCGCTCTACCATGTCGAGGGGTTCGGGCCGCATGTGCCGGAGGGCGCAAGCCTCTGGTTCATTGGTGATAATCCGGTCCATTCGGCATGGCTGCCCGAAGGCAATGCCGTGGTGGCCAATTGCCGGCTTGCGCTGGATACGCTGCTCGCCGCCGCCGCGCCGGTGCGGCGCGATGTGCCGCCGCCGACTGCGCCGCTGCCGAGGCTGGATGGCAGCGTGATGACCGATGCCTACGTGCTGCAACAGATCGCTGCGCTGCGCCCTGCGGGCTCGATCATCGTGGAGGAAGCCGCGTCCAGTCGTGGCGCGATGCACGAACGCCTGCCGATCACCGAACCTGACACGTTTTACACGACGGCCAGCGGCGGTCTCGGCTACGGCCTCCCCGCCGCAATCGGCACCGCACTTGCACGCCGCGGCGACAAGGTCGTCGCGGTGCTGGGTGACGGCGCCAGCATGTACGCGATCCAGGGCCTTCATGCCGCGGCGCAGCTGGGCACGCCGGTCAGCTTCGTGATCATCAAGAACGGCCGTTACGAGGCGCTCCACAGCTTCGGCCGCAAGTTCGGCATGCAATCGCTGCCGGGTACGCAGCTGCCGCATCTCGATTTCTGCGCGCTAGCGCAGGCGCAGGGCGTGGCAGCGCGGCGGGCGGACACGGCGGCGGCACTCGACGAGGCGCTGGCGTGGTCGTTTGCGGCTGATGTCCCGACCCTCGTGGCGGCCGTCGTCGACTAATTGAGGGAGAGTGCCATGTCAGTGCCTAGTGGAGCGTTCATTCAGGTCTGCCACGTGGTGGACAACCTCGAGGCCGCCTGCGCGCGCTACAACAAGCTCTTCGGCATGGGTCCGTTCATCGGGGGCGGGCAGGGCGTGCTTTCGGACCATGTCTATCGCGGTGCGCCGGCAGAGCCGATCCGCATCCGCGGCGTGTTCGTGCAGAGCGGTGACCTCAATATCGAGCTTGTGGAGCTCGTTTCCACCGGCCCGAGCGCGTTCCACGACATGTATCCGAACGGTCAGCAGGGCATCCACCACATGGCGATGTTCTGCGAGGACTACGAGGGCACGCGCGACCGCTATGTCGCGGCGGGGATGCCGGTGGCGAGCGAGTTCGTGGTCAGCTTCGGTGCGCAGATCTGCTATATCGATGCGCGCGCCACGATGGGCCACATGATCGAACTCTATCCCGAGAGCGAGATCATTCGCGGGATGTATGCAAGGGCCCGCCATGAGTCCGAAAACTGGGACGGCAAGCAGCTGATCATCCCCTGGTAGGGCTGCCAGTCGTCATTCCTGCCAGCAGCCTTCGGCCAGAAAGCGCGCCATGCGGGCCTCGTCGGCGCTGACATCCAGCCCCTGCGCGCGCAGCCAATCGTCGCTGTAGAACGTGGAGGCATAGCGCTCCCCGGAATCGCACAGGATCGAGACGATGGCCCCGTCCTCGCTGCGCGCCGCCATCTCGCCCGCGATACGCGCGCAGGCGACTAGGTTGGTGCCGGTGGAGCCGCCGACCCGCCGCCCGAGATGGCGGGAGAGCGCGCGGGCCGCGCCAATCGAGGCGCTGTCGCTGACCACTTCCGCACGGTCGATCACGCTGGGTACGAACGAGGCTTCGACACGCGGCCGGCCGATACCCTCGACATGGCACGGCTCGCCGCTGCCGGCGTGTCGCGTGCGGTCGAACCAGTGGCGGTGGAAGGCGGACGATTCCGGATCGGCAAGGCACAGGCGCGAGGGGTGGCGATAGTAGCGCAGGAAGCGGCCGATGGTGGCCGAAGTGCCGCCGGTCCCCGCGCCGCAGACGATCCAGGTCGGCACTGGATGCGGTTCGCGGCGCATCTGCTTGAAGATGCTCTCGGCAATGTTGTTGTTGCCGCGCCAGTCGGTTGCGCGTTCGGCAAAGGTGAACTGGTCCATGTGGTGTCCGCCGCATTCGGCGGCGATGCGGGAGGCGACCGCGTGGACGGTGCCGGGATCGGTGACGGGATGGCAGGTGCCGCCCAGCGCTTCGATCGCCGCGATCTTCTCGCGCGCCGTCCGCTCGGGGATCACCGCCACGAAGGGCAGGCCAAGCATGCGCGCGAAATAGGCTTCGGACACCGCAGTCGAACCCGATGAAGCCTCGACCACCGTCGTTTCCGGCCCGATCCATCCGCTGCACAGCGCGTGGAGGAACAGCGAGCGGGCGAGCCGGTGCTTGAGGCTGCCGGTCGGGTGGCTGCTCTCGTCCTTGAGGTAGATCGCAATGCCCGGCAGTGCGGCAAGCGGCACCGGGAGCAGGTGCGTATCGGCAGATCGCGCATAATCGGCCTCGATGCGGCCGATCGCCCAGTGGACCCAGGATTGATGGGCCGACGGCTGATCCTGCCGCGCTTTGGGCATGGTTTGCGGGGCGTGCATTCTCGTTCCTTCTGCCAGTTCCAGCGCGGGCTGGCTTGGGCGAGGGAGCTTAGGCGAGGGGTGGGGGCGGCTCAAGGCCGGTGGCGGCTTTCCACGCCGCGCGCAGCGTTTCCGGATCGCCCGCGCCGAAGACATGGCGGTCTGGCCGCACGAGCACAGCTTCGGCGTCGTGCCTGTCTAGCCAGCTTCCCAGCTTTTCGGCAAAGGGGGCGAGGGCTTCTCCAGCAAGCTCGCTGCGGCTTATCAGCCAGGCGCCAGGGCCAAGGCGGTCATCCAGTTTCGCCCCGTCGCGCGCGATGGACTGCGGGAAGTAGCGGCCAGCCCCCGGGCTGCCCGCGAGGATCGCGCCTGCCGAAATCGGCGGATAATCGGGCGGCGTGGTGGGCAGCTTGCCCAGCGCGCGGCCGATGCGCATCTTCGTGTCGCGCAAGAAGGCGCCCCAGCGGCTGGTGGTGCAGACCATGCGGCCCATCATGATCGCCATCGCGATGGTCGCGCGCAGGTTGGGTTCGCGCTCGGGCTGGTAGCTGTCCAGCAGGCTTTCCGGCGCACCGTCCTTGATCACCGCGGCGAGCTTCCACGCGAGATTGGCGGCATCGCGCAGGCCCGAACACATGCCCTGTCCGGCAAACGGCGGGGTCTGATGCGCGGCATCGCCGGCCAGGCAGACGCGGCCTTTGCGCCAGACGCGGGCAATGCGGGCGCGGAAGGTATAGACCGCCTTGCGCTCGATGCGCACCGCACCTTCGACATTCCACGGCTTCATCAGCCCCGCAATGAAGGCATCCTCGCTCACCTGTTCGGGCGTTTCGCCCGGCAGGATCATGAATTCCCAGCGATGCCGCCCTTCGCCCATCAGCACGCAAGTCGTCGGGCGCTTGGGATCGCAGATCTGAAGATTGGCCGTGGGCAGCCGCGAGGGATCGTCGACCAGAACATCGACCACCAGCCAGGGTTCCTCGAGATCGAGATCGTCGAAGGCAATGCCCATGGCCTTGCGCACCGGCGAACGCGCGCCGTCCGCGCCGATCAGCCAGCGCGTGCGGATCGTGCGCAGGCCGTCAGGTGTGGCGATCTCAGCCGTCACGCCCTCGGCATTCTCGGCAAAGGCGCCGAGCTCCCAGCCGCCGTGAAGCGCCGCTTCTGGACAGGTGGCGAGGCTGGAGCGCAGCGCCCGCTCGACCGAGGGCTGGTGGATCATGTTGGCGCCCGGCCAGCCGCCGGGGCCAGTGCGGTCGGAGCCTTCGAAGCACAACAGAACCTCGCCCCGCGAATTGCGGAATTCGTAACGCGAGGCGCGGCGGCTGGTGGCCATGACGGCATCGGCTGCACCGGCTTCCTGCAGGATGCGCATGCCTTCGTGGTCGATGTGCGCCGCGCGGGGGAGCGGGTAAATCTCCGCTTCCCTCTCCGCGACGATCACCTTCACGCCGCGCTGTGCGAGGAGGATCGCCAGCGTGACGCCGGTCGGCCCGCCGCCGGCAATCAGGACGTCGCAATCGAAGGCCATGGCCTTACCCTTCCGCGATCATGGTGCCTTCGATGTGGCCGAGACCGTCGATCTCGCAGCGCACGACATCGCCCGCCTGCAGGAACCGGCGCGGGTCCATCGCGGCTCCGACACCGCCGGGGGTGCCGGTGAAGAGGCAGTCGCCGGGCTCCAGCGTCATGCCGACGGAGAGGTGCTCGACTTGCTGGCAGATGTTGAAGACGAGGTGTGACGTATTGGAATCCTGCCGCTTTTCACCATTCACAAAGCAGCGCAGGCCGAGCGCGTGGGGATCGCCCACTTCATCGGCGGTGACGATCCACGGGCCCATCGGGGCGTGGGTGTCAAAGCTCTTGCCCAGCGACCACTGCGGCGAGGCATGCTGCCACATGCGTTCGGTCACATCGTTGCCGACGCAGTAGCCGAAGATCGCGGCAGAGGCGTCAGCGGCGGACACATGCTTGCCGCCCTTGCCGATCACCGCGACAAGTTCGACTTCATAGTCGGTGGTCATTTGGTCCTTGGCGATCTCGATCCCGGCATAGGGGGCATTCACGCTGGTCTGCGCCTTGGTGAACCACACCTGCCGTTCCGGTGTCTTCATATTGGATTCAGCAATATGGTCAGCATAGTTGAGGCCGATTGCGAAGATTTTGCCCGGCCGCTGGACTGGTGCTTCGAGCGTTACATCGGCCAGCGGAATGCCGCCCCCTGCGGCTGCCTTTACGGCCAGATCGTCCTTCACTGCATCCCAATCGCGGATCAGGTCGATCATCGTTCCGTCGATACCGGTGTCGATGACCTTGTCGTCCACGACGATCCCGGTGCGGGTGCGGCCGGCGGCGGTAAAAGTGGCGAGCTTCATGTGGGGGTTCCTTCGGGTTTGCGGCGGAAAAGGCGAGCCAGGCGCAGGCGCAGCGCCATGAGGAAGCCGACGAGGCCGGCCGGCGGAGCAAGGCGACCGGCCTGCATGGGATGCGGCGAGCCCCACTGTACTGCAAGCAGCGCCTGAAAAGTCTGCTTCTGCGGCGGATCGGCGGCGGTGAAGAGGTCGCCGTCGGTCCAGTGCTCAAGCTCGTTGCCGAACGGATCGATCCAGTAATCGAAGATCTGGCTGCCCATGATGTGGCGGCCCACGCCCCATGCCGGTTTGCGGCCCGCCGATTTGAGGTGCTGGTGGCCGAGCATGAGATCATCGAGGTTGGCGACTTCGAACGCTGCGTGAAGCAGCCCCGGCGGGCCGGGCAGTTCGGCGAGGAACAGGGTGTGGTGATCGCTGGGCACATCGCCGCGATCGCAGCGCAGGAAGGCGCCCAGAGGGACGCCTTTCGCCGCCTCCACTTCGTCCGAAGTGATCAGGCCGAAGCGCGCCTTGTACCACGCCTCAGACTTACGGAAATCGCGGACGCGCAGGACGGCATGGCCAATGCGCTGGATATGGGCCGGCGCGTTCCTGAGCCGCAAAGGTGCGCGAAGGCGAGGCTTGGCCGCCGCCGTATTGCGCGGCGGATCGGTGAAGGGCGGTGCGGGGGGGCGGACGTCCTGTCCGGCTACGACTTCGACCCGGTGGCCGTCCGGATCGACCAGCCGAACGACATGGCCGCCCCCGGGCTCCTCCAGCGCCTCGACAGGCACGCCTTCGGCGCTCGCAAGCGTCTCCAGATCGGCGAGGGAGGCAGCGCGCAGGCCCACGGCAAGGAAGCGCGCCTCACCGGGCTCGGTCACATGGACGAAGGCCCGGCCATCGCAGCCGCGCCCATAGAGCCGTCCGCCCTCCTCGAAAGTCTCGAAGCCGAAGTCGTTCAGAAAGCCGCGCATCATGGCGAGATCGGGCGCGGCGAAGCGGACGTGTGCAACGTCCACTATTCTGATGATCGGCGCGATCACCGTCATGGCGTTCTCTCCCGGCTGGCTCGCGCATGGGCTCCACGCGAGTCGCAGTTGACTATATGGTCAAATAACTTGCTTTTGACCATATAGTCAAGTATACAGGGGCATGGCATCGCATCCCGCCCCTTCGCCCCCAACGCTGTCCCCCAGGGCTGCACGCACCCGCAGCGCGCTGATCGCCGCCGGCTTTGAACTGCTGGCCGAAAAGCCGATCGATGCAATACCGATCGATGAAGTCGTGGCGCGGGCGGGTGTGGCAAAGGGAAGCTTCTTCAACCACTTCGCGGACAAAGCTGCCTTCGCTTCTGCGATTGGCGACGAGGTACGGCTTGAACTTGAGGGGCGCATCACTGCGGCCAATGACGGCATTGCTGATCCGCTCGTCCGGATTGCCGGCGGCATGCGCACCGGCGCGATCTTCGCGCTGGCCGAGCCCAAGCGCACGATCGTGCTGCTGCGCAGCCACGCGAACTCGACGCTCAGCAGCCACCCGCTCAATCGCGGACTGGCGGGCGACATGGCTGCGGCCATCGCTGGCGGACTGGTGCGCGAAGAGGCCCGGGAGGGCGGCGTGCTCTATTGGCTGGGCCTGTGTCAGGTGCTCATGGCGAACCTGGTGGAGCAGCAGCCCAGCCCTGAAGCCGCGCGCAGGGCGCTCGGCGCGATGCTGGTTCTGGGGCTCACCGGGCTCGGTGCGACGCCGGAGCGCGCAAGGGAGATTGCCGTGGCGGCCTGCCGGGGGCTCTAGGCAGGCTCGGCTTTGGCCACATCGCGCAGCACCACGGTCAGGTGCACCTTGAGCACCTCAGCCGGATCGGCGTTGGCAAGCCCGCGCGCAATGTCGAGCGGGGCATGCCAGTAGTCACCCGCGGCGACCGGATAGGTTTCATCACCCAAGGTCGCGAGGCCGCGGCCCGAGATGACGTAGTAGAATTCCTCGTAGGCGCCGGTCCCGTTGCGATCATCGGCATAGTGGACATGGCTGCCCTCGGCCGCGCCGGGTGGAATTTCCAGAATCAGGAAGCGCGTCGGCGCGCCCTTGCCCTCAAAACGGAAGTGTCGGACGATGACGCTGCCGGGGCCGCCGCGCATGTGCTCCAGGGTTTCGCGGGCCTCACGGTCGCTCTCGATCGGACCTTCCGGCATCCTACATCGAACCGAGCTTCATGAAGAACGACCAGCGATCCTGGCGCAGTTCGTCTGCTGTCATCGAGGTGAGGTCCTGCAGTTCGGCCCGCAGCGCGATGCCGAGGCGCTTGATCGTTTCGGCATGGTTGCGGTGTGCGCCGCCGACCGGTTCGTAGATCACGCGGTGGATCACGCCGAGTTGCATGAGATCGGGCGCGGTCATCTTCATGGCCTCGGCCGCATCAGGCGCGCGATCATTGCCGCGCCACAGGATCGAGGCGCAGCCTTCGGGCGAGATGACCGAATAGACCGAATGTTCGAGCATCAGCACTCGGTTGGCCGAGGCGAGCGCGACTGCGCCGCCCGAGCCGCCTTCACCGACGATCACGGCAACCAGCGGCACGCCGATTTCAAGGCATTTCTCGGTGCTGCGCGCGATGGCCTCGGCCTGCCCGCGCGCTTCCGCATCGACGCCGGGGAAGGCACCGGGGGTATCGACCAGCGTGATGACTGGCAGGCCGAAGCGGTCGGCAATTTCCATCAGGCGGATCGCCTTGCGATAGCCTTCGGGCCGGGCCATGCCGAAATTGTGCCTGAGGCGCGTGGCGGTGTCCTCGCCCTTGGCATGGCCGATGACCATGACTGCGCGCCCACCAAGCCGCGCGAAGCCGCCGATGATGGCCTGATCATTGCCATAAAGCCGGTCGCCGCCCAGCGGCAGGAATTCCTCGAACAGGCCCTGCATATAGTGGATGAAGTGCGGCCGGGAGGGATGGCGCGCCACTTGCGTGCGCTGCCAGGGCGTCAGGCGTGCGTAGAGATCGGCGAGCTGGCGATGCGCCCGCTCGTCGAGCATCAAGGCTTCCGCCTCGCCGCTTCCGCTCTCGCGCAGCGCAGCAGCGCGCTTCGCGAGAGCTTCGATCGGCTTTTCGAACGACAGGTATTCCATCAAACCGTCCCGGTCACACTGTCATCGACATCCCGCGATAGATGCGCGCACGATAGCGTGAATCCTCGGCATCGGGGAGGGGGGTGCCGACAAGCAGCACGGCGCGGGCAAACCGGCGGACCTCTTCGATATGCTCGTCAAGGTCGCGCGGTTCTTCCGAGCGAACGCGGCGGGTGAGGTTGATCTGGTTGACCGGCGCGCCGTGGACCAGACGCTCGTTCTCCACCGCAAGCGTGGCGGTGAACGAGTGCAGCGTCGTCTTGATGAAGTTGGCGAGCGCGAAGGCCGGGCTCTTGTCACCCATCGGCACGTCGGGCGAGACGAGGACAAGCTGGCAATCATCATAGAGCGAGGCCTTGCGGGCGACGCGGAAATGATTGGTCAGATTGTCGCCCACCAGCCCGCGGAATTCCTCCGGCGTGAGCAGCGCATCGGTCGCGAACAGCCGGTTCGGCAGCGGCTGCATGGGGGTCGAGACGATCGTGGTGGGATGGCCCCACTGGCGGAGCGCCTCGTCCATCGCGGCCTCGATGCCGCCTTCAAGTCCGACGTATTCAAGCGGCGGGTTCTCGATATCGTCGAGCTGGTCCTTCAGCGCGGTGAAGGCGCCTTCGGTCCCGGTCATCATCACCACGCGCGCGACATGGCAATCGGCGATGAACTGGCGCGCGGTCTCGGCGAGATAGTCTGTGAGGTGCTCACCGATCATCCACACGGTGCGGCCGCGCATCTGATCTAGCCGTTCCTGCTTGGGGCTTCCGAACAGCTCGCGCTCGGTGGTCGAACGTTCGACGCTGAGGCCGCCCGAGGGCATGAACGTTTCGCCCGAGACGGCGCGGTCGGCGAGGAAGAACACCGTCGCCTGCGCCACGTCGGTCTCGGTCGGCATCTTGCCGAGGAAGAGCTGCGAGAGCACGCCGGTGCCGACCTTCTTGGCCTCGACCGCGATCTTGTCGCCGGGGAGGAAGGGCTCGTCTTCCGGCGGCGTCTTGAGCAGCCAATCGCGGTTTGCCTCTGGCGTATCGGGCCGCTCGCCCCATTCCGGAGAATCGAGGAAGTAGCCGGCCCCGCGCAGGCGCGAAACGAGCTTGGCGGCGATATCCGGCGTCATCAGATACCGGTCCCAGGTGCACACACCGTCACCCTCGCGCGCGCAGGCCAGCGCCAGCTCGCGGATTTCGCGCGGATTGTTGGTGTCGTGCGACATGCGCACGGTATCGTTGCGCGCGAGGCGGCTGAGCAGGGCCTCCACGCGCACCCCGCGCCGGAGCGACTTCACCGCTGCAGCATGGATCGCGTTGAGACGCTTGTTGGCAAGGATCAGCTTGCCGCGCCGCTCGAACAGGCCGGGCTTGCCGCCGGTGCCGGCAAGGCGGTCGCCATCGACGGGGCCGGGGGCAATCGCGTTGAACTGCACTTCGGGCCCGAGATAGCGGGCCATCGATTCCACCATCGCGCGCTGGCCGGACTTGGAGACGGCATAGTCGGCGCGGTTTGGATAGGCCACGGCGAGGTACTTCTCGCCGCCGAAGTATGACGAGACGTTGAGCACGTAGCCCGACCCTTGCGCCTTCATGATCGGCACGACGTGGTGCATCAGCACGAAGTTCGAAGTGAGGTTGGCGTCGAGCGTGTAGTTCCAGGCATCGAGGCTCATGTCGACGACCATCTCTTCCGCGCCCGCAACGCCGGCGTTGTTGATCAGATAGTCGATTCGCCCGAAAGCCTTGATCGTGGCATCCACCGCGGCCTTGAGGCTGTCGAGATTGCTGACGTCCATGCCCGCCATGGTCTGCACGCGGCGCTCGACCCCGGCGAAGCCGATGTCCTCCAGCTCGCTGACGATGCGCGCGCGGGCGACCGCAAGCTCGCTTTCGCGGCGCGCCACCATCATGACCTTGCCGCCCGCGAGCGCGAGGAGCCGCGCGACCTGGCCGCCGATCCCCGCCGAACCGCCGGTGATCAGCGCCACCTTGCCGAGGTGCAGGCCGGTGATGTTCTCGCTGAAGCCCGCCATTGCCTTGCGCGCGCCGGTCGCCTCGCCAATGCTCTTTGGTACGTAGAGCGTGACTTCGGCGATCTTGCTTTCCTTGATCAGCACGCGTGCGGCGTGCCCGGCGGCGAAGCGGGTGTTCTCGCTTTCCGCATTGGAGAAGCGCACGATCTGGTTGCCCCATTCGCCCTGACGGCGGCGGCCGTGGGCGACATCGATCTCGCTCTCATCGCGCCAGATTCGGATCAGCTGCTCGATCGCAGCGCGCAGCACGTTGGCGTAGACGTTGTCCTTGCCGTCGCTGGCGTTCGACATGAAGATGAAGCGCGGCGGCTGCAGCAGCGAGCCGTGGCGCTTCCAGTAGCGGCTGAGAGTGCGGGCAAGCGCCATCGCGCCGACGAGTTCGACATCCATGAAGGTGTCGATCATGTCGTCCTCGGCATCGACGAGGCGGCCGCCGAACTCGCCCGGGCTGAACACAGGCAGGAAGATCGCGCCGGTGATCGGCGTGTTATTCTCGGTGTAAGCGGCAAGCGCGGCCTCGATCGTGGCGGGCTCGGTGCGGTTGAAGCGCACGATGGTGAGCGCCTCGCCAATGCCTTCCGCCTTGGCGCGGGCCTGCGCAATGGCGACGTCGGCCTGCCGCGGCACGCCGAGCAGCACGTTGGTGCCGCAATTGATCTGGATCTTGGCGATCTCGAGCGCCTCCTCCCAGCCTTCACCCGCCGCGATGAGGATCGCAAGGCCCGCGCCATCCATCGAGCGCATGGTCGGGCGCGCGAGGTAGGTCGAGCGCTCTTCCTTGCGCACGGTCATGCCGTGGGTCACTTCGAAATCGTGGCCGTTGTAGGCGGCGGATTCGTCGCTGCCGAGGAACACGCAGGTCGTCGCGATATCGTCCGGCACCGGGAAAGTCTTGGCCTTGGGCGCGCCGCCTGTGCTGCGCTCCAACGACATCATGTCGAAGAACGTGTTCGCGGTGGTGCCCTGCTCGTCGCCGCGCATCGTGTCCATCGCGGCGAAGACGGTGCGGATCCGCTCGCTCTCGATGGGGCCGGGGAAGACGAGATTGACGCGGATGCCGCGCGGCCCGAGCTCGAGCGAAAGCTCGCGCGACCAGGCGTTCATCGCCGCCTTGGGGACGACATAGGCCGCGCGCGCATAGTAGGGCGTGCGCGAGAAGATCGTCGAGACGTTGATGATCGAGCCGCCCTCGGGCATCGCCGCAGCGACGGTGCGGGCAAGGTTCCACGCGACGCCGAAGATGTTGCGCATCGCGGCGGGGACGGTCTCGGTATCGGTCGAGCCGCGCTTCTGGAGGCCGGCAAGCTCTTCCTCGTCAAACGGAAGCTGCTCGATTGGCTGCTTGGGGCCAGCCGAACCTGCATTGTTGACGAGGATGTCGATGCGGCCGAACCGCTTGACGACATCGGCCACGCCATCACGCACGGACTGCGGATTGCCGCCGTCGAGAATGACCGTGGCAAGGCGCGTGGCATCGACGCCACTGGCCGCGCGCATGGCCTCGGCAGCCGCCTCAAGGCGGGCCTGGGTGCGACCAGTCATGACGACGGTGGCGCCCTCGGCGAGGTAGTGGCGCACGATATAGCCGCCGAGATTGCCGGCAGCGCCGGTCACAAGTGCGATCTTGCCTGCCAGCCTGCCAGAGGCGAATTGCGCTGCGAGCGGCGCGGTGGCGATAGTCTTTGCCTTGGCCATGTCACTCTCCTGAAGAATGCGCGCGAAGTGCTGCGCCGGTTTGAGGTGGTACTGGGCCTGGGGAGGGCAGCTGGAAGTGGGAACCGCGCTAGTGCGGCGCGGTCGATCGTTGCGGTCGGTCAGCCATTGGCGGCCTCCGCTTCCTGAACCGCCCAGGCTTCAAGCAGCGCATCGCGGCTGCGCAGGCCCATGGCGGGGAGGGCGTGGTTGACGACGTAAGTCGCACCAGAGTGGCGGTTGTCCCACATCGACTGGTGGGCTTCGGGCAGGCCGTCCCACGCGACAACCTCGGGCTCGGTGACTTCGAGCAGCCCTGCCGCGATCATGTCGTTCATGCGCGCGACTTCGAAGGCATTGCAGAGGTGCGTGCCGAGGATCGACGCGGTGGGCATGAGGATCTTGCGCTGGCGGGTCCAGACCTGCGGCGCATAGAACGTGAAGGGGCTGCCGGTAAGGTCTTCGGCGAAGACGACGCGGCCGGTAAAGGGCTTCACCAGCGAGGTCGAGACGCCGAGCGTGTCCTGTCCAATGCGTTCGAACACCAGATCCGGCGCGCCGCGCGGGTTATCGGGCGAGCGCAGGATCTTGCCGATGGCCGAGCCGAACGGCTTCATCACGCGGTCCTGATAGTCGCGCACAGCCGCCTTGAAGACCTCGATATCGGCCTTGGCATCGGGCAGGCGCGGCATCGTATCGGGCCAGAGGAAGTTGTCGCCCTCGCGCCGACGGATGCTTTCGAGGCTGACGATGCCTTCGATGGCATCTTCAAGGCCGAGCGAGCCGAGGAATTCGCGCTGGCCGTCGGTGGTGGTGGCGACGACGCTGCGGGCGTTGAAGCGGCGCGCGGCTTCGATGATTTCGAGGCCCATGTCATCAAGCAGCGCGTCGGAGCCGGGACCGTAGTAGATCAGCACCGCTTCGCCGCCGCGCAGTGCGGCACGGCGCAGCATCTCTTCCGGGCTCGCCTTGCCGGGCTTGCCCATGAAGCTGAAGTGATAGCCCGAGGACGCGCCGTAGAAGGCCAGCGTGCCGTTTTCCGCCAGAAGCTGGAAGCTGCGCGGGAAGGCCGTCTCGCCGGCATGGCTGACGACGTAGTCCGCCAGCTTGCCGCCGTTGAGCGCCTTGTATTCCTCGACCAATGATGCACCGGCGGATTCCCAGGCGCGCGCGGCCTCGGCGTCTTCCGGCACCGTGGTGTAGAGATCGGCGAAGCGCGGGTCCTTGCGGTTGATCGCGCCGACTGCACCTTGCTGGCCGGTGATGAACGCGGCGCGGTCAGGGCTGGAGACGAGGCCCGTCACCTGCAGGCCCGTACGCACGGACGAGCGCAGGGCATCGAGCCCGGTGCCGGTGGCGGCGCCTTCGACAAAGAGCGTGCGGCCGGGTGCGATCTGCAGCGTGGTGAACAGGCAGCGCGAGATCGTGCCGAGGTTCAGCACATAGCTCCCCGCCTGCTCCAGCGTCAGGTTCGGCGGCACCTTGTGCATCTGCGGCGCCTGAACCGTCAGGAACTGCGCGTGGCTGCCCGTTTCGGTCTCGTAGCCTTGGATCGAGAAGTCCGCGTACATCGGATCGTTGCCGACCGCGGGCGAGAGCAGATCGTTGGTGCCCGAATAGACGGTGACGAGATCGCCGACCTTCACGCGGCCTTCCGAGCGCGTCTCGCTGCCGAGCGCGGCGACGAGCGCAATGCCGCCCGAGCCGGTGATCTGGACGTCTTCCTCGTGGCTATCGAAGGGCGACACGGGAATGCCCGTTAGCGCCCAGATATCGTTGAAGTTGACCTCGCTGGTCAGCATGTAGAGCAGCGCTTCGTTGGGCGCAGGCTCTGGCACCTTGACGATCAGCTCGCGCTCGTGCGTCGAGGGCGGGCCGAAGCGCGGGGCGCCGGTATCGGGATCGCGGGCGATGCCGAAAGCATACTGATAAGGCGGGATTGCGGTGATGCCGGGGTAGAACGGCGCACCCACCGGGAGCAGATCGCCATTGGCTTCCAGCTCAGCCGCGCGCGTCTCATGCTCGGCGTCGATCCACACGCCGTCGCGCCGCACTGGGAGCGGGGGCGCGACCTTGTCCATGAACTGGCGGATGCCGGTCTTGCCGCCTTCGGGATCGATGATGGCTTCGGCGAACAGTGCTGCCTCACGGGCGAGACCAGCGGACATGCCGGAGGCAAGGCCGGTACGCACCGCATCGAGCGCGCGGGCACCCGCTGTGCCGCGTCCTGCCCAATCGAGCTGGCGCAGGATGCGCTGCAGGAAATCGTCCTCAAGCACGGTATCGAGATCGACTGTGGAGGGCTTCTCCCACAGCACGGTCGCTTCCTCGCGCGCGGCGAAGGCTTTGCCCAGCGGGCTTTCCGCGCCGCGCTTCACCCATTCACGCACCATGGCGTGGGCTTCGGCAAGCGCATCGTGGTGGCCTTCGGCCAGCGCATCGACGAGACCAATCTCCTGTGCCTGCGCCGCATCGATGCTGCGCCCGCCGAGGATGAGATCGAGCGCATCGCGTACGCCGGTTGCACCGTGGCGGTCTGCCAAGAGGCGCGGCAGGCGCTGTGTGCCGCCATAGCCCGGCAGCAGGCGCAAGCGGATTTCGGGCTGGCCGAAGCGCGCGGTGGTTTCGGCCACGCGGACGTGGCACGCCAGCGCGAACTCCATTCCGCCACCGAGCGCGACGCCCTGAACCGCCGCAATGCACGGCTTGCCCATCATCTCGATCTTGCGGAAGGCGAGCTGCGCGTTGTTGGGCAGGACCAGCGCTTCGTCGTGGCTGTGGATTTCCTCCAGCATCTGCCGGATATCCGCGCCCGCAACGAACGAGGACGTGCCTTCGCCGGTGAAGACGACCGCGACGACATCGTCCTTGCGGCTGAGGTGCTCCACCACGATCACCAATTCGTCGATCGCGCGTTCGTTGAGTGCGTTGACCGGCGAATTGGTGACGGTGACAGTGGCGACCCGCTTACCGGGGGCTACTGCATTGTACTGGATCAGGAAGTAGCGGTAGCGCTCGAACAGCGATTGCTCCTCCGAAAGCCGCTGCTGGCGCTGCCAGGCGTCAATCGCGGTCTTGAGTTCGGTCAGGCTTTCCGGGTTGCGCAGGGTGGTGACGTCACCCAGTTCGCCGCCCTCGACGAGCGCGCGGACCATGCGGCGCATGTACTTGCCCGAACGCGTTTCGGGGAACTGGCTGACCTCGATGAAGTCCGCCGGCACCGCGACCGCGCCCTTCTCGGTGCGGACGAGGTTGAACAGGCGCTGGCGGTCTTCCTCGGTCAGCTTGCGGCCCGCGACGGGAACTACGAAGGCGAGCGGGGTCAGCCCCTTCTCGCGGTGCGGCGCGCCGACGACGAGGACGTTGCCGACCGGCGAATTGGGATCGAGCGCCTTGTCGCGCAGCACAGCGCCTTCGATTTCCTCGGTGCCCATGCGGTGGCCCGAGACGTTGATGACGTCATCCGAGCGGCCGTGGAACGAGAATGAGCCATCGGGATGGGCAATGGCGAAATCGCCCTGCGTATAGGCCCATGCGCCCTGCCAGCGGCTCCAGTAGCCGGACTCCCAGCGTCCGGCGTCGCCCTTCCATTCGCCTTGAACGGTGCCGTCCTTGACGTTGAAGTTCAGGGCATCGCCCCAGATCGTGCGGGCCAGATAGGGGTAGGGGGCGGCGATGACGATCTCGCCCTTTTCGCCCGGTTCGGCGCGACGCCAGGCGACACCTTCGCTACCGGAGCGGGTAAACGGGCTCTTGCCGGGCGTTGCGGCTTCGTCTTCCACCCAGACTTCGCCGACGATCCACGGCAGCGGGAAGGCGTGCGCATCGGCCTTGAGCGGGAAATCGGCGTTGCCGTAGAAATGCGTCCAGGCAATGCCGCCGTGCTCGGTCGCCCAGTAGCTGTTGATGTATTGCCGGGTCACATGCTCCATGCCGAAGGCCTGCACGGAGGGACTGGTGGGCTCGGCGCAGAAGGTCGCGACACGAAGCGCGCTCATGTCATAGCGCTGCACATCCGCGAGGTTCGACGGATCGGACATGATCGATTTGAGGAAGGTGACGCCCGCCTTGAAGATCGTGATCTTGTGGCGCTCGATCATCGAGGCGAAGCGGCCCGCATGGGGGAACACCGGTGAGCCTTCGGAGACGACCGTGGTGACGCGGCTGAGCAGCGAGGCGGAAATCTGGTAGCTCTGCCCGGTGATCCAGCCCGGATCGGCGACCACGAACATCGTGTCACCCGGACGCGCATCGAAGGCGACCCGCATCGATTCCGCGATGCCGGCGGTGTAGCCGCCGTGAACGTGGACGATGCCCTTGGGTTTACCGGTCGAGCCCGAGGTGTAGATGAAGAACAGCGGATATTCGGAATCGACCGGAAGCGGCTTCGAGCTGGCCCAGATCGCCCGGACAAACTCTGCGTCAGGCAGCGCCATCAGCGCGTCTTCGCTCGCAAGGTTCGCTTTTTCGAGGATGGTTTCGAGCGCTGCGTCGGTCAGCTCGTGGCTCCACCGATCGCGCTCGGTGCGCCAGACGATATCGGGCTGTGCGGTGTGGCGCACGACAATCACGGTATCGACGCGCGGCGGCAGGGTGACGAGGCTGGAGGCAATCGCAAGGCGCACGCGCGCGGCATCGCTCGCGCCGATGCGACCGGATTCGCCGAGCTTGATCAGCGCACGGCCAACACCGCGCATGACGTCGGAACGTTCGACGGTGACTTCACCGGCAAGCGTGTCGGCAACGGTATCGGTGATGACCGCCGCGTCCGCCGCATCAAGGCCGAGGTCGGTGGCGGCAAGAACGGCAAGCGCGGTGCTCACCGGCACGTAGTTGTCGAGCGCCGGGTCGGTATAGGCCGTCTTGAAGGCGGCAACCTGCGCGTTGCGGTAGCTGCCGTCAGAGGTGACGATGACGCGCGCGCCGGCGTCTGCAATGCGGTCCGACAGGGTCTTGTCGCTGAAGCCGCCGAAAACGGCTGTATAGACGATGCCCAGCCGCTTGGCCGCCTCGGTCCAGAAGATCTGGGGCACGATGCTCGGCATGTTGAGCGCAATGCGATCGCCTGCCTTGAGGCCGAGGCTTTCCAAGGCGACGGCGCACTTGGCGACTTCGAGCAGCAAGCGCTTGCGGCTCACGGTGAAGGTATCGACCGGCGCGCCGCGCCCGCCATCTGCCGCCATGTCCCAGCGGTCGCCCTCGAAGATCAGCGCGGCTTCGGCGCCGTGTCCCGAAAGGACATGACGGTCGATCTCGTTGAACGCGGCATTTGTGCGCGCGCCGGTGAACCAGCGCCAGTGGGGCGGGGTGCTGTCGTCGAACGCCTTGGTCCAGGGAGCGAAGGTTGCCGGGAGTTCGGGGGTGACGGGCGCGCCGGTGGCGGCATCCCATCCTGCCCAGGCGCCTGCATCGTCCTTGGTGAGCCACGCGCCGTCAGGCCCGCAATTGGCAACGAACCAGTGGATGCGCCGCGCGGCGATGTCGCCGTGGAATGCGCCGGGATCGGCGAGTGCAGCAGCGCGCATGGCTTCCCAATCCGCGCGGGTACGCACCGGATTGATTTCGGCCTGCGGGGCCCTCTCGATAACTTGGCCCTCGGTCATGACCGAATCGCCTCTCCCTTTTTGGTGTTGAACCGACAGGGAGCCTCAACATCGCAGTCTTGGCAATATCATCACTCGGGCACACGCGAACGCGCAAGAAACTACGAAAATCTGGACTGAATGCGAAATATCGTTTGTTTCTCGCACCATGCCCGAAACAGGGGAGTTGAGTACGATGGTTCGCGGGCGCGACCATGAAACATCCAAATGGGTTAATTGTTTGAGGTTGCGACAAGCCCTTCGATAAGGGTTATCCACAGGATAAGTGGCGCAATTTTTCCCGAATGTAACTTTCCGTTATCCCTTCGCCGACCCGCCCACTCCGACCGTCACGCACCGAAATCGATGATTGCGGTTAGAAATGGCCCTCAGGAAATGCCCCTTGGGGCATGTGCGGTGAACCGGGCGAATTACGCCGTCTGTTGCAGCATAGACGCACATTTGCGCGGTTTCAGCGGGCGGAAAGTCCGAGCTCAGCTTCCATCATGCGGCGCATCTCGAACTTCTGCGCCTTGCCCGTGACAGTCATCGCGAAGCTTTCGACCACGCGGACATGGCGGGGGACCTTGTAGTGCGCGATGCGGCCGCGGCAGTGGCCAAGGATGTCGTCCGGCCCAAGCGCGGCACCTGCGCGGGCGATCACCCAGGCGCAGACTTCCTCGCCGTACTTCTCGTCGCTCACGCCGAAGACCTGGGCGTCGGCCACATGCGGGTGGGTGAGGAGGAACTCCTCGATCTCACGCGGGTAGATGTTCTCACCGCCGCGAATGATCATGTCCTTGATGCGGCCGGTGATGCGCACATAACCTTGGGCGTCCATCGTGGCGAGATCGCCTGAATGCATCCAGCCATCGGCGTCGATTGCCTCGGCGGTCTTGGCCGGATCGTCCCAGTAGCCGAGCATGACGGCATAGCCGCGCGAGCAGTATTCGCCCTGCTCGCCGATCGGCAGGGTCTGCCCATCCGGCCCGACGATCTTCGCTTCGGCATGGGGATGGACACGCCCGACAGTGCCGACGCGCTCTTCCAGCGGATCGTTGCGAGCGGTCTGCGTGGTCAGCGGACTCGTTTCGGTCATGCCGTAGCCGATGGTAACCTCGCGCATGCAGAGCCGGTCGATCACCTGCCGCATCACCGTTACGGGACAGGGGGAGCCTGCCATGATGCCGGTGCGCAGGGTGGAGACATCGGTCGTATCCAGCGCAGGCTGGCCGAGCACCGCGATGAACATTGTCGGCACGCCATAAAGCGCGGTGCAGCCCTCGGCTTCCACGGCCTGCAGAACGGCCGCCGGATCAAACGCCTCACCGGGATAGACCATCGCCGCGCCGCTGGTCAGCGCCGCCATATTGCCCAGCACCATGCCGAAACAGTGGTAGAGCGGCACCGGAATGCAGATACGGTCCGCCTCCGTCAGCGCGATGGTCTGCGCAGTGAAGTAGCCGTTGCCCAGGATATTGCGGTGGGTGAGCGTGGCGCCCTTGGGAAAACCGGTCGTGCCGCTCGTGAACTGGATATTGATCGCGTCATCAGCACCCAGGCCAGCGCCCGCTGCGGCAAGCTCGTCTGCATCGGCTGTTGTGTCGAGCGTATCCCACGGCAGGAAACCTTCATGCGCGTCTGCGCCGATGGTCACGATATGCCGCAGATGGGGCAGCTTGGCCGGGCCGATCTCACGCAGCATCGCAAGGTAATCGCTGGTCTTGAAGCGCACCGCGGTGACGAGCAGGCTGCAGCCGACCTTGTTGAGCGCGTATTCGATTTCGTTGACCCGGTAGGCCGGGTTGATTGTGACGAGGATCGCCCCGATCCGCGCGGTGGCAAACTGGATCACCGTCCATTCCGCGCAGTTGGGGGCCCAGATGCCGACACGGTCTCCCGCCGTGACCCCGAGCCGTAGCAGCCCCGTCGCGACGCGGTCTACCGCCGCATCGAGCTCGCTCCAGGTCCAGCGCAGACCCTGATGGCGCGATACAAGGGCCAGGCCATCGGCCCAGCGCTCCGCCGCGTGGCGCAGCGCCGTGCCGATGGTGGTATCGAGCAGGGGTACCTCGGTCGGCCCCTTGGCATAGGACAAACCGAGCACGCCCGCTGTCCTCAGAACTTAACACCTGCGGTTACGCCGTACATCCGCGGATTGCCGATGTGGTTGTAATCGAGCCCGAAGCCGGTGAGATCGATGCGCGAAGTGAAGTAGAACTTGTTGCCCAGATTGCGCGCCCAGGCCGAGAGGCTGTAGCGCCCGTCATTGCTGTTCCAATCGATGTGGCCGCCGAAGAGTGCGTAGGATTCCTGGCGAAGGCGCGGGATGTTGATGTTTTCGAAGAACTGGCTCGCCTGATAGGCCACTTCGGGGTGGACCGAGAACGCGCCGAAGCCGCCCTGTACCACGGTCCAGTCGAAGCTGGCGTTGAAGGTCAGCGAAGGCGCATTGGAGAGTCGGTTGCCGGAGACGTTGACGCCGCTGACGATGCCTTCCTTGATCTTCGTCGAAAGCAGGCCAAGCCCGCCGTGGAAGGTGAAGGTATCGCTGGGCCGCACGGTCAGCTCGGCCTCGGCGCCGTAGAGCTCGGACTTGGGAATGTTGAGCAGCTGCTGCGAGGCATCGGCCGGGTTCACGTTGATGAACTGCTGGTTCTTGTAGGTGTAGTAGAACGCAGCCATGTTGAGCGTGATGCGGCGATCCCAGAACTGGGTCTTTGCACCGGCCTCGAACGCGGTGACCTGTTCGGCCTTGGCGACGCCGAGTTCGGTCGGCGTGAAGAAGGCCTGCGCGTTGAAGCTGGGCGCACGGTAGCCGCGACTGACGCTGGCGTAGAGCAGATCGCCGCTTGCCAGCTTGTAATCCAGCCCGATCTTGCCCGAGAGGTTGTTCTGCTTGAAGCGCAAGTTCGAGAGCGGGATGAGGTTCGCGACGAAGCTGTCGTCAACGCCCAGCGCATCGGACGAGAAGCCGGTCTGCTCGCCATCATCATGGGTATAGCGCAGGCCGCCGCGCACGGTCAGTGCATCGGTGAGCTTGTACTTGAGATCGGTGTAGAGCGCGAAGCTCTTCTTGACCTGATCGAACTGGTTGCGGACCTTGCAGGCCACCGGCAGGGCATCAGCGCAGTCCTGCGCGTTGATCACGCCGTCCTCGTTCGCGTCGGTGCCGTTGAACACTTCCAGCGTGGTCTGGTTGTAGACCTTCTCCCGGTTGAAATAGGCGCCGAGGATGAAATCGAAAGGCCCGCCGGTATTGCTGGTCAGGCGCAGGTCCTGCGCAAACTGGCTGGCCCGGTCGAAGTAGGGCACTTCGAGGTTCTGCGCGCGGATGCCGTCGGTGTCTTCCTTGAAGAACAGCGTGCCCTTGTCATAGCTGGTGATGCTGGTCACCGCGAGGGTATCCGATACCTCGTAGTTCACGGTGAGCGCGACTGAAGTCGTGACCGCGCGGCGCTTGTCGCGCACGTTGGAATCGATCTGGAACTTGTCGAGGCCGGGGCGGTTCACGGCTTCGGGCTGGGCGTAAATCCCGTAGTTCTGCGGGTTCTGGAAGCTGTGCGAGGCGCGCAGCGTGATCTTCAGCTTGTCTGTGGGTTCAAGCTTGAGCGTGCCGCGCAGGCCCCACTCATCGGTGCTGGCGAGATCGGGAAAGCCGGGGTTGACGTTCTTGAACCAGCCATCGGCCTTGGCATAGGTGCCTGCAATGCGCAGCGCGGCCTTCTCGCCCAGCGGCACGTTGACCGCGCCGTTGAGATCGACGCGGTTGTAGTTGCCGTAGCCGGCGTTGAAATAGCCGCTGGTTTCGCCGAGCTTGGCATCGCGGCTGATCAGGTTGACCGCGCCGCCGGTGGTGTTCTTGCCGTAAAGCGTGCCCTGCGGCCCGCGCAGCACCTCGACGCGCTCGATATCGTAGAGCGCGATGCCGAGGAACGCGAAGTTGCCCTTGTAGACTTCGTCGTAATAGGTCGCGACCGGGCTCGACTGGTTGAGGCTGAAGTCCGACATCGAGACGCCGCGCAGCGCGAAGATCGGGGTGTTGTCACCCACGGTCGAGGTCAGCTGGAGGTTGGCGACCTTGTTGACGAGGCTGTCTACGCTGGTGATGCGCGACTTGGACAGCGCTTCGCCGCCGATTGCCGAAACCGAAATCGGCACGGACTGCAGGTTTTCCGAACGCTTGGCGGCGGTCACGACGATTTCGCCGGAGTCTTGCGCCTCGGTGCCGGTCGTCGCCTGCGCGGCCTGCTGAGCGTGGGCGGGTTGCACCGCCAGCATCAACGCCATCGGCGCGGCCAGCGCGGCGCTGGAAAGAAATACAGTCCTCATGGGTTTTCCCTCGCTTCTTTTCAAACTTCGCTGATTATTGTGATTGATGCTCATGCGTCTTGGCAAAACCGGCCACCAGACGCGCTCTCATGGCGGCGCGTTCCAGGCGGAGCGGGTTTTGGCGCAGGCGCCCGATTTCCTCGGCCGTGTAGGGCTGGAAATTCTGCGGCACATGCGCCGGATCGAACCGGAACAAGGTCCAGTTGACGAGATTGGCCAGGCGGTCATCGGGCAGATCGACCGTGGCGACACCCGGCACGCGGCCGATGAATTCGCGCCCGCCCGGCACGCTGAGGAAGCGCGCGACGATGCCGCGCATCGGCGGGTTCGAATGGTCATCGCCGCCACCATCCGGGCGATGGCAACCCTGGCACTTGAGTTGATAGTCGGTGCGGGCCTGATAGGCATCGCGCACGCCGGGAATGGCCGCCTCATCCGCTTTCACTGCCGCGCTTGCCGCCAATCCAAGGCCAAGCGGAAGGCCAGTGAGAAGGGCAAGGCGGCCGGGCTTCATTGGCCGCCCGCAGCGGCGTGGAGCTTGCCGACATCTTGCGCTGAAAGCGAAGCGCCGCCCGCCCGGATTGTCGCCACTTCGGCTTCGGCGAAGGGCCTGAAGGCGGGTCCGGTCTTGGCAATCTCGGTACCGACATGGTTGAGCACCGCCGCCACCGAAGCATCATCGAGCGTCGCCTGCGCGGGCATCACCCCGGCATAGGGCTTGCCGCCGACCTTGATCGGGCCGCTGACTCCGCGCGTGACGACGAGCGCGAGATAGCGGCGCCCGGCATCGCTTGATGCCATGACGCGGAAGTCCTCGCCAAGCGGCGGGAAAACGCCGGGCACGCCTGCACCGGTCTTGGTGTGGCAAGCTGCGCACCGGCCATAGATCGCCGCGCCATCTGCAGCCGCGTGGACCGGCAGCGTCAGGCCTGCAAGCGCCGCAGCGCCGCCAGCGACGAGGGCGAGGGCGGCCGCGCGTTTCACTTGGCCGCCGGTAGCGCTACGCCGATGACCGCCGCCACCGAGCAATTGTAGACCGAGCTCTCCGAGCCGAGGCACCAGTTGTAATCGTTGTTCGATTGCGGCCGGACCTGCGGGCGATCACCTTCGTTGCGGTTGCACAGGCACTGCCCGCAAGAGGAGGTGCCGCAGCAATCGTTGTAGCTGATGACATAGGCGCGGCCATCGGCTGGGTTGGTGCAGGTGCCGATCCAGGTGATGGGCGACATTTCGGTGCCCGGCGGGCAGGTGTTGACCGAGCCGCCGCAGCATGAGCAGAGGAACCCGTCGATGGCGCAGTAGCGCCAGTAATCGCAAGAAGACTGATCGCCCGGATCCTGTTCTAGACCGGAGACAACGGCAGGCCGGGCAGCGCCTGCGCCGTGTGCGCCGTGCGGCGCTTCCGGGGCCGGGGTTGCCGCGCGGGCAACGGGCAGGAGCGGGATGGAGGCCGCGCCGGTCATCCCCGCGCCCAGAAAGGCGAGCAGCGAACGGCGCGAAGTGCCACGGGCAATCCCGCGCGCGAGGTTTTCAGTGAGCTTGTCGAAACGCGCCATGGGTCAGGCCTCCTGATGGTTGTGCGCCTGGCGGCGAGAGAGAAATTCCTGGATCGAGGCGACGCCCCGTTCCTTTGCCTCGAACAGGCTTTCCAGATGTTCGCGGCTATTGATGAGGCCGAGTGAGGCGACGCGGCCTTCCTCGTCGAGAAGCACGGCATAGGGCAACTTGGAAACGCCAAACGCGCGGCCCAGCGCTTCGGACAGAACCATCGGCAGTGCCTCCAGCCCGTGTTCGCGCGCCATTGCTAGATAGCCAGACTTGCTGCCGTCGCCCGCCAACACGATATCGAGCCAGCCAGCCTCGGCGCGCGCGGCGCTACGCACCACGGGGAGCAGCGATTTGCACATCGGGCAATCGGGCGAGGCGAAGAACAGAAGCTGACTGCGACCATCGCGCGTCCCGCCAATGGCAACGCCTGCGCCGTTCACGTCTGCCAGCGTCATCGGTGTGGCCTTTTCGCCCACCGCCACTTTCTGGTGCAGCGTAAGCGCGCCGGCCGGGGCGATGCGTTCGTGGAGGATGCCGACCTGACGCGCGAGCGCGGCGATCAGCAGGGCTTGGCCGATGACCGCCGCCCACAGGAGGATCTGGCTTGTCAGCATCAGGCTGCTTTCCATAGCGGCGCCGGGATCGCGAGAAGTTCGCTGGCGCCAAGGTAGAGTGCAAGGAGCCCGGCCGCCGCGAACGGGGCATCGAGCGTTAGCGGCGCGTCCGGAAACAGGGCAACGCCTGCGGCCAGCAGCGCGAGGCCGCCCGCGCGCAGCACTTGCGCCGTGCTGACGGGCTTGGGGCGCGCTGCAAGATCGCACCCGCAATCGAGCGTTTCGCCGCGGCGGCGGGCAAGGGCGAGGGCATATGTGCCCCAGACCAGCGCCGCGATGACCGCGCCGGCAAGGCGCAGCGGCGCTGCCAGCAGGCAGGCGGCTGCCACAAGTTCCAGCGTCCCGGCAAGTACCAGCAGCAGCTGGCCCGGAACCGCGCCGACGCCAACGAGCCGCGCGGTCGCCTCAGCCAGCCGATCACGGGCCAGAACCTTGTGCAAGGCCGAGGCCGCGAGCAGGCCCGCGCAGAAGAGGACCAATGCGGCCATCAGGGCACCTGGATCACGATCGGATTGGCCGCGACGGTGGCCCCAAGCGTGCGCACGAACGCGCCGGTCGCCGCATCATAGATGTCGATCGCGCCGCCGGCCTGTGCGACCACGAGATGCGGTGTCGCCTCACGCGTCACGGCAATGGCGACAGACTGGCCCTTCAGCGCAATCCGCATGGTGCGGGCCTTCTTGGCCGGATCGACCACCCACACTTCGCTGCCGCCGTCCTTGTGGCTGCCTTCTTTGCCGTAGGGGCTCATCAGCACATAGAGCTTGCCCGCGGCATCGGCGTTGATGACCTGCCAGCCGCCGGGACGCCATTCCGGCGATCCGCCATCGGCTGTGCCGACGCTGAAGCTGCCGGGGAGGGGCTTGGCCACCGTCCCGGAGAGGTCGAAGCCCTGGATCATTCCATGAAAGCTGACGAACCACGCTGTCGTGCCGACCATGGCCGGGGTGCCGAACAGCGCCTGGTTGTCGATATCCTGCACCTTGGCCACCGACTTCGACGAAGCGGCGGCGCCATTGGCATCGAGCGCCACGCTGAACAGCGAGCCATCGGCGCAGAGGCTGGTGAAGCCGCGCTCACCGGTGGGATAGATCTGCGAACAGCCGGGCAGATCGATCTCGCCCAGCACCTTGCGCGCGGCCAGATCGACCACGGTGACGGATTGGGCTGGCGTGAAGTTGGCCACGAGTGCCCATTTGCCGCCGTTGGTCAGCTGGAACAGGTGCGGATAAGTAACCGATTGCTGGCGCTTGCCGCCGGGCAGCACGATCTCGCCCTTGGGCTGCAGCGTCGAGGCATCCCAGATGGTGATCGCGTCGGTGCGCTCACCGCGTGTCAGGCGGGTGTAGAACGTCTCGGCGGTGTAGAGTTCGCCGCGATCCTTCGCGATGAGGAAGTTGGCAAACTGCGACGCGCGGACGAGGCCCTTGAGCGGCTGGACCGTATCGGCCGTATCAACCACCGCGATGCGGCCATCGATGATCGCGTTGAAGTGGAAATCGTGGATCGTGACCCAGCTTTGCGGCCATGTGGCAGGCAGCTTTGCGACGCTGGGGAGGGTTTCTTCGGCCAGTGGCTGCGGGAAACGGTTTTCTGCCGCCGTGACGGGTCAGGCCAGAACAGCGGAGAGGCACAGCGCAGATGCGAAAACGGGTGCGATCAATCGCATTCTATTTCCCTTTCAAAACGGGCGGACCCCGCTGTCCCGTCTGCAAAATGGCCCAAGCAGCATAAAATTGTCAACTGTCCTAAATTGGACGATGGACATAAATTCAACCTGGGTTAGGATGTTCACATGGCACTTCGCCATGCCGGAGACTGATATGGACGGTATCCCGAAGCTGGTGACCGACCTCATGATGCCCGATCGCGACGGCGGATATGCCAAGGGGTATGAGACCCGCGAACTCATCCTGCGCACCTCGCTGCATATCCTGATCGAAGAGGGCTACCGCGCCATGTCGATGCGCCGGATCGCGGCGGCTTGCGGCATGCGCCTCGGCAATCTCACCTATCACTACCCGACGCGCGAGGATCTCGTGCGGGAATTGCTCAATGCGGTGATCAGCAGTTACGAGGTCGAGTTCGGCGCGATTGTCCATGCCCCTGGCCTCGCGCCCGAGGAGCGTCTCACGCGGCTGTGCAGTCTCATCATCGAGGATATCGGCAGCAAGAAGACGACGCGCCTGTTTCCCGAGCTTTGGGCGCTCGCGAACCACGATGCCTTCGTCTACGAACGCGTCCACGAACTGTATGACCGCGCCCGCGCGCCACTGGTCGAAATCATCGCGGAAATGCGCCCCGATCTGCCGGAAGTGGCGCGTCTTGACCTTGCGCTGTTCATCTCCGCCTCCATGGAGGGGCTTACCGTTTTCGCCGGGTATCAGATGCCGTTTGCGCAGCGGATGCCGGCGGTGGAGCGTATCGCGGTTCGCTCCTTCATCGATATCGTGCGCAGCTTCGATCCGGCCTAGGCGACGCTGCCCTCAAGGATCTGCAGCGTCTTGAGGTCCGAGTGGAAATCGAGCGCATAATCACCGCCCTCGCGCCCGATCCCCGAAATGCCGATCCCGCCGAACGGCGCGGTAAGATCGCGCACCAGGAAGGTGTTCACCCACACCGTGCCCCCGCGCACGGCCCGGCCAACGCGCTGGGCACGCTCTTCGCTGCCGGTGTAGACGATGCCGGAGAGGCCATAGGCGGTCGAATTGGCGAGCATCACACCTTCGGCTTCGTCCTTGAACGTCTGGAAGGTGAGGACGGGGCCGAAGACTTCGCTCTGGACGACTTCGCTCTGGTTGTCCTTCGGCACGATCAGCGTCGGCTCGATCCAGTTCGCGCCCTCCTTCCAGCGTTTGCCGCCGCGCACGATGGTATCGCCCGCCGCCCGGGCGCGGTCGATGAAACCCAGCACGCGCTCCGCATGGACGGGATGGATCAGCGCGGACATGGTGGTTGCTGGATCGCGGCTGTCGCCCATCACATGCACGTCGGTGTAGGCGTGGAATTTCGCGAGGAATTCGTCCTTCACGCTGTCCTCGACAATGATCCGCGTGCCAGCCATGCAGACCTGCCCGCTGTCATCAAACTGGCCCGCCGCCTTCTTTGCCGCCGCATCGATATCGGCGTCCGCGAACACGAGCAGCGGCGATTTGCCGCCCAGCTCAGCGGTGAAGGGGACGATGTTCTCCGCCGCCGCCTTGCCGATGATCCTTGCTGTCGGCACGGAGCCGGTGAAGCTGATGCGCTTGATGCGCGGATCGGACGTCAGCGCATTGCCAAGCTCTGCGCCAAGGCCCTGCACGATGTTGAACACGCCCGCTGGAAAGCCCGCTTCCGCGATCAGGTCCGCCAGCACCGATGCGGAGAGCGGCGACCAGTCGGCGGGCTTCAGGATGACCGTATTGCCCGCCGCGAGCGCGGGCGCGCACTTCCACGTGGAGAGCATGAACGGCGCATTCCAAGGGGTAATGATCAGCGCAGGGCCTGCCGGCATGCGGATCACGCGGTTGAGCGTACCGCGCGAGGACCACACGCGTTCCTCATGCGCCGTCGCCAGATCGGCATAGTTGCGGAAATTCGCCGCGCCGCGCAGGATCACCCGCAGGCGCAGGCTTTCCAGCAGCATGCCCATGTCGAGGCATTCGATCGTGGCCAGCTTTTCGACATTGGCCTCGATCAGGTCCGCCAGCCGATGCAGATATGCGCCCCGTTCAGCCGCGGTCAGTGCTGCCCAGACTGGAAATGCTGCGCTCGCCGCTTCTGCAGCAAGGGCCGCCGTCTGCGCATCGCCGCGCGCCATATCGGCCAGCTTGCGGTCCCACTCGAACGGACAGCGCGTCTCGAACGTTTCAGCCGAGCTGACCCGCTTGCCGCCGATAAAATGGTCGGGCGAGACGGCAAAGCCGCCGATATCGATGCGTTCGCGCATGGCGCTTCCCGTCAGATGTAGTGGAGGTAGTAGGCGAGCTGCTCTTCGGCCGACTTGCCTTCGAGAATGCGCACTTCCTCGCGTTTGATGGCGATGAAGTTGTCGACCAGTTCCTGCCCGATCGCGCCGGACAGCACGGTGTCCGCCTCGAGCGCATCGAGCGCAGAGCCGAGATCGTGCGGGGTGTGCCGATCGGTGCTGATCGTCTCCAACCCGTCGTTCACTTCCTCCGGCGGCAATTCGTAGCCGTTGTCGAGACCCAGCAAGCCCGCCTGCAGCATCGCCGCCATCGCGAAATAGGGGCTGGCGGCGCAGTCTGCCATGCGGTGCTCGATGCGCGCGGCGGGGCCGGTCTCTGCCGAAACGCGCACGGTTACGCTGCGGTGATCGATGCCCCAGTTAGCCCAATAGCCGGAAAGGCTGGCGGGCTGGAGCCGGGCATAGCTCTGGGTGAGCGGCGCCATGATCGCGGACAGCGCCTCATGGTGTTGCAGCATTCCTGCGATCGCGCCCTGCATCGTGGGCGAAAGCGAGCCGCTCGCCACATCGTTCGCAAAGGCATTGCTGCCGTCCGCCTGCGTGAAGCTGAGGTTGAAATGGAGCCCGCTGCCGCTCTTTTCGGCGAAGGGCTTGGGCAGGAACGAGAGCAGGTAGCCGCGCTTGTAAAGCACTTCGCGCGCCATCTGGCGGAAGAGGAAGGCATCGTCCGCCGCCTTCATCGCATCGGCATAGCGCAGGGTAAGCTCGAACTGCGGCGCATCGAATTCGGCATTGATGGATTCGATGGGGATGCCGCAGGCCGCCGCCGTCGCCCAGACTTCCTCGATCAGGCCGGCCGGATCGGCGAACGGGCCGGTGCCGTAAACGAACCCGCCCGGCGTGTCATAGGGCACCCAGGAGCCGTCCGGTCCGCGCTGGAAGACATAGGCTTCCATCTCGATGCCCACCATCGGATCGAGCCCGCGCGCCCGCCACGCCTCGATCGCGCGGGCGAGCGCAGAACGACCGCACAGCGCGAACGGCTCGCCCTTGAACCGCAGCGCGCCCAGCGCGATCTGCGTATTTGCCTCCCACGAGGGGCGCATGTCCGCCGGATCGAAGGTCACTTCCATATCGGGCAGACCCGTCAGCAGCCCGCCGCCCGGTGCTGCCACCAGCGCCTTGTCATAAGTCACCGCAAAGGTGCCGACGCACATGCGCGCATGGCCCTTGGCTGCCTCGCTCATCGGCACATATTTGCCGCGCGCGAGATTGAGCTGGTCGGCGAAGAGAATCCGGCATCTTTCGAAGGCTTTGGGTTCGAAGCTCTCGGCGCGCACCTGGCTGGGTTCGATCCTGGACATGCGGTTCATCTCTCTCCCCTTCAGCGCGCTTTTACGCGTACCGGCAGATGCTTTATGCCGTGAATGAAATTGCTGCGCAAAAAGGCATGATCGCGCACTTGTTCGATGGCGGTCAGGCGCTTGGCCAGTTCCTGCATGACGATAGCGACTTCAAGCTTGGCAAGCCACATGCCGAGGCAGATATGCGGGCCGCCCTGGCCGAACGAGAGGAACGGATTGCGCTCGCGCGTCAGGTCGATGCGGTAGGGATCGGCAATCGCCGTCTCGTCGCGGTTGCCTGAAATGAACCACAGCAGCACCTTGTCGCCTTCGCGCACCTGTTTGTCATGGAAGGTGAAATCGCGCGTCGCGGTGCGGCGGAAATGGGTTGTGGGCGAGGCGTAACGGATCATTTCGTCTGCAGCCGCTTCCCAGCTGTGAAATTCGCCGCGCTGCAACTGGCCAAGCAGCGCCGGATCATTCGCCAGCGCATGGATCGTGGCGGAGATCGAGTAGCGCGTCGTGTCATTCCCCGCCGCCACCAGCAGGCAGAAGAAGTTGCGGAACTCGTCGCGCGACATTTGCGCGCCGCTGTTGGTCGGCTCGCGCACCAGATTGAGCACGCCGATCTGTTCGCCCGCATCCATCCGATCGAGCAGCTTGTTGGCATAGTCGAACAAGTCCATCGCCGCCGGCGAGCGGAACGGGAGCATGCGGTAGGCATCGCTATCGAGCTGGTCGACGACGAAATCGGTGTAGTCCGGATCCGCATTGGAAATCAGCGCATCGCCCTTTTCGACGAGCCACGGACCGTCTTCCTGCGGCACGCCCATGATCTGCGCGAGCATCTGCATGGGCAGGCGCCGCGCGATCCGGTCCACCGCGTCGAACTCGCCTTCCTCAAGCGCGACATCGAGCAGTTCGGTCACGATCTTGCGGATCTGGTCCTCGAACTGGGCAACGGTGCCTTTGGCAAAGGCCTTGGAAACCAGCGCGCGAAAACCCCGGTGGTGCGGCGCGTCGGTTTCCTGAAAGGTCTTGCGCGCCTCGACTTCCTCCATGGTCTGGTCTTCCATGCGGATCCCGCGCGCTGAGGAGAGGAGATCGGCCTGCCGGTTGAGCTCGAGCAGATCGGCATGGCGCGTTACCGACCAGAAGCCCTTTTCGCCGCTCGCCATTTCGGACCACGCCATGGGAGTTTCGCGGCGCATGCGCGCGAAAGTTTCGAAGGGTGCGCCGTCGTTGAAGGCATCGAGCGAGGACAGATCGACGTGCGCGTCAGCCTGGCGCGAGAATGCAAATGGCATGGGAACCTCTCCTGTTCGATTGCCGTGCTAGTCCCACCTTGGGCCGAGGGACTTGGCATAACCGGACAGAGTGCGCTGTGTCCGGCTTGGGGGCCTTCTTGTCCGCGCGCAGCAGGCCTATTGAGCGCTCATTGCAGCACAAGGAACCGCAACATGGGTGAGATCATCGGAGCAGGGCTCGTTGCACACGCGCCGACCATCATGATGTCCGAGGCGGACCGCTATGAGCTCAACGAGGGCAAGGAAATCAGCCTCGTGCCCGGATTGCGGCGGCTGAAGAGCGAAGTGCTTGATGTGCTGAAGCCCGATGTAATCGTGCTGTTCGATACGCACTGGTTCACCATCGTGGAGTTCTGCATCGCCGCGCACGCGCGCCGGACGGGGCTCTTCACATCGGACGAACTGCCGCGCGGCATGAAGCAGATTCCCTACGATATTCCGGGCTGCCCCGAACTCGCTGCCGCAATGGCGCAGCGCGCGACCGAGCACGGGGTGCGTACCACGGCGAACGATGACCCCTACCTCCCGATGCACTATCCCACGGTCAATCTCTCGACCTTCCTGCAAGGCGAGGAAAAGTGGATTTCGGTCAGCCACGCCTATTCGGCTGAGCCGCACAATTTCCTCGGCGTCGGCGCAGGGATCGGGCAGGCGATCCGCGAATCCGACAAGCGCGTGGTGCTCATTGCCAGCGGCTCGATGAGCCATCGCTTCTGGCCCTTCGACCAGATCGCGCAGCACGAAGCCTCCGATCCCATCCACATTTCCTCATCCGAAGCGCGCGAGGCGGATCTTGAGCGGTTGCGCTGGTTTGCCGAGGGCAACCATGCCGCCGTGATCGACACGATGCCCGACTACCTGCGCCACGCGCCTGAGGCCCGCTTCGGCCACTACCTGATGATGGCGGCAGCATGCGGCGGGCACGAGTGGAAGGCGAAAGGGCGGCAGTTTTCGGACTATGAGAACGCGACCGGGACCAGCCAGGTGCATGTGTGGTTTGATATGTAGGGTTTGCCGTTTGGCGCCGCGCACCCCCACCCGGCCTCCCCCGACCGGGGGAGGGGAAGAAGGAGTGCGGCTGTTGGATTTGGCGGCGCGGCGTTGTGCTGTTCGGGCAATGGGGAGCGATCGCGCGACCGGTGCGGCACCTGCACAGGTGCTGCGGGAGGGGCGTCGTATTCCGCCGGGTGCGAGTGGCCGGACTGCGGAAGAGGTCCGGCGCAGCCATTTGTGTCGATCATGGCCCGGGACCGGGGTAGCGGCTCGCAGGCGTGCCGGTCTTTGCTCGCGTCCGGCAGAAGCGGGACGGGAGCCATGATCCTGTGCTGGCGCGGTAAGTGCCTGGCCAAGGACTTTGGGGAAACCACCCCACCTTGAACCCGCAGCCCGCACCGGTCGCGTTGGCCTGTTACGGCCAAAGGAGCGAGGGCGAGGCCGGCCAAGCCTGCTCCCGATCTGGGCGGGGCTTATAACCTATATGGTTCATTTTGTCAAGGGTTGTGTGCCTCCGGGATCGCGGCGCACCTCCACACACCTTCGTCATTACCGCGAAGGCGGGAATCCAGAGCCCCAAACGCCGCGCTTGCCGCTCTGGATTCCCGCCTTCGCGGGAATGACGAAGATTTGGATGCTAGCGGATTGGTCGATTAAAGCACCTTGGCCTCGATCCACGCGAGGATTTCCGCGCGGCGGGTGCGGTTGTCCAACACATCCTCGTCAACGCCAAGCTGCCAGGCGAGACCGGAATTTGCCGGATCAGTCGCCAGCGCCGCCAGCTTCTCGCGATAGACCACCAGTTCAGCCATATCGGCAAAGAACCCCTGCGCGACCATGTCCTCGGCATAGAGCGTGTAGAGCTGGACAAGCTGCCCGAGATCGAACTCCGGGTGATACTGCACCGCCCAGACTTCGCTGTTGGCCAGCGGGATCACCGCCGCCTGAATTTCGCTGTGCGCGTTGGACGCCAGCAGCGTCGCCGTCTCGGGCAGGCGGATCACTTCGTCATAATGGATGCAGGGCGCATCGAACACCGGCGCCTTGCCCTTGAACATCGGGTGCGCGCGGCCAGCCTCATTGAGCAGGATCTTGCGCGCAAAACCCACTTCGCGGCCCTTCGGGTTGAAGGCGACTTCGCCGCCCGCAGCGACCGCCGCTATCTGCAAACCCCAGCACGATCCGAAGATCGGCAGGCCCGCCTCCGCCGCCTCGACCAGCAGCGCGATCTGGTTGGTTACGGCAAACTCGGCATCATAGGCATGGAGTGCCGAGCCGGTCACGACGAAGCCTGCGTAGTCGGACCACGTGCGCCCACCGGGGATCGTCTCGCCCTCATCCGCACCGTTCAGCACGTCGAGTGCAATATCCGGATAATGCGCGGCAATCGCCTCGATATAGATCTCGCTCGAGGTGCGCACGCCGAGTTCATGGGCGCGGGCGCGCTTGGGCGCGGTGTTGCCTTCAAGCAGCAGCAGTCGGGTCATGGTCTGTCCTGAAAATCAGTGCGCCGTGCCGGCCAGGTTCGTCCGGAACGCTTGCGGGGAAAGTCCGCTCCAACGGTGGAAAGCACGGGTGAAGTTGCTGTGTTCGGCATAACCCAGCCTTAGCGCGATCTGCGCGATCGACAAATCGGGCCGCACGCGGAATTCGAACACGGCCTGCCGCATCCGGCATTCATCTAGCACTTGCTGGAACGATGAGCCTTGCTCGGTCAGCTTTCGGCGCAAGGTCCGGCTCGACATTCCCATCTCGCGGGCAAAGCGTTCCTGCTCGATGGCGCAGGAATTGAGATCGCGCAGCACCATCTGGCTCAACCGGTCGACCAGCGGGGTCTCGCGCCGCTTGGTCACGATCGAGCGCGTAAGCTGGCGCACGTCGGCCACCGGCGGATTGGCCTGCGCCGGAAGTGCGAGGTCGAGCAGCGCGGCGGGAAAGCGGATCTGATTGGTATCCGCGCCGAAAGTGCAGGGCGCGCAGACCACCTTGCCAATATCGCCGCGCATTTCGTGGCTTTCCGCCTCGAATGCGAACTCGATCTTGTCCCAATGCCCGCCCAAGTGGCCATGGAGCCCGCGCTTCAGGATCTGGCTGACGATGCCCAGCGTGAACATGGCATCATGGTGGCGCGGCCAGATATCGGGATCGAGGATGCGGTAGCTGACCGAGGCCATGTCGTCCTCAAGCCCCAGGCGGATATCCGTGCAGTCCTGCAGCAGCGAAAAGTAGTCCACCAGCCGCCGCAAGGCCGAACCCACGCGGCCTGCCGAGTTGATCGCATCGCCCAGCGGCCCGAGCGCGGCGAGATCGTAGTTGCCCCCCGCCAGCCACGGGATTGCCACATCGCGGGTGCGGGCGACAACGGCTTCCGAGAAGCGGACAAATTCCGCCAGCGGCATGGATTCCGGCGGCATTGAATCCGGCGGCGGGCCATCGCCCAGCACGGGCGCGGCGGCGCGGTCTTCCAGAAAGCTCTCCCAGCCGTTCATTGCGGCGGCGCGTACGGTCGCTGGTGCCATGCTGTCTCCCCGGGGGCACGCGTAGGCGTGTTCTTGTGATGCGAGGCTAAGCGATTCGCAGCTTACGGATATTGATCCAAATCATCAAATCATGATCAAAAAAGTCGTGGGCGAGGGCATGGACGCGGCGGCCGGAATGTCCGATCCTGCCAAGCGGGCGCGCCCCTGCCATGCAAGGGCACCGGGGATAGACGGGGAGACAAACGGCAGATGGCGAACGCAACGCCCGCGCGGCGCGACATTGACGTCAATGGCTGGCCGGCGATCCTCTGCGCGGTGATCCTCGGCACGATCGGCGTCCTCTCGTTCATCATCCAGCCGGGCGTGGTGCAGGGCTATGTCACGCAGCTTCATGTGGACGAGGCGACTGCGGTCAACCTCGCGGGCGTCGAGATGCTGGGGGTCGCGCTGGCGACGATTTTCATGGCATTGTGGGGCACGCGGATCAACTGGCGCTGGGTTGTGGCGGCAGGACTGGTCGTTGCAGCGCTCGGCAACTTTGCCTCGCTCGGTGCCCCGCAGGGCGGCCCCTTCGAGATTGCGCGCTTTGTCACGGGGCTCGGCGAGGGGACGATCACCTCGATCAGCTTCACCTTCGTCGGCGTGACCATTCGCGCCGAACGCAACCTCGCACTCTATCTCACGTTGCTGCTCACCTATGGCGCTTTCGGGCTGTGGTATCTCCCGGAATTCCTGGGCAGCCATGGCCTTGACGGCATGTTCATCGGTTTCGCGGTGCTCTCGCTGGCTTCGCTCGCGACCCTGCCGTTCCTGCCGCACGCCTATTCGCCCGAGGAAATGGTCAATCCCGAAGCCCGCCAACTGGCGACGCCGATGCTGGTCGTCGCACTGGCCGGGGTGCTGGCCTACAACATCGCGCAAGGGATCGCCTGGGCGGTCCTGTTCCTCGTCGGCATCGGCGCAGGGCTGGCCGAGCAGTCTGTGGCAGATGCGCTGTTCCTCTCGCAGATCCTCGCCGTTGGCGGCGCGCTCGCTTCGGTGTTTCTGGCGGGCCGCATCAGCCGCAATGGTGCCATCGCGTTCGGCATCCTTGCTGGTGCGGCGAGCATCACGCTGCTGATCGGCAAGCCCACGCTGATGCTCTTCGTGGTCGGTGTCTGCGGCTTCAACGTGCTATGGAACTTCGTGCTGCCGTTCATCCTTGGCCGCGTCTGCGATTTCGATGAAAGCGGGCGGATGATGTCGTTCGCGATCATGATGCAGATGATCGGCCTCGGCGGCGGTCCGCTGATCGCGGCGCAGCTGCTTGATGGCAGCGGCTACCGCTCGGCAGAATTGCTTTGCGTGGCGCTGTTCATCGTAAGCTATGCACTGTTGCTGGTTCCCATTCGCAAGCATCAGGCGCTATCCGCGCTGCCAACCTGATTCCGTTTCAAGAGGAGCTCATGCGTGTTTGAAACCGTGCCCGAAGGCACCGGCCTTGCTGTCCATAACCCGGCGACCGGCGCGCTGATCGCCACCGTGCGCGACTATGCACCCGCCGAGATCGCCGCGATCATCGATGCCGCCGATGCCGCACGCCCCGCCTGGGCAGCCGAAACAGCCAAGGCGCGCGCAGCCGTGCTCCGCCGCTGGTACGGCCTCATCATGGAGCGGCAGGAGGAACTCGCCGCGCTCATCACCGCCGAATGCGGCAAGCCGCTCGCCGAAGCGCGCGGCGAGGTGGCCTATGGTGCCTCGTTCATCGAGTGGTTCGCCGAAGAAGCCAAGCGCGCCTATGGCGAAACGGTGCCGACCTTCGCAGCCGGCAAGCGCGTCCTCACCATCAAGCAGCCAGTTGGCACTTGCGCCGCGATCACGCCGTGGAATTTCCCCATCGCGATGATCACCCGCAAGGTTGGCCCCGCGCTCGCCGCGGGCTGCTCGATCGTGGTCAAGCCCGCCGAGGCGACGCCGCTGTCTGCCCTCGCGCTGGAAACACTGGCGCGTGAGGCAGGGGTGCCCGCAGACCTGTTCCGCGTCACCCCCTCCAACGATCCGGCGGGCGTCGGCACCTTGTTCTGCCGCCATCCCAAGGTGCGCAAACTAAGCTTCACCGGCTCGACCCGCGTCGGCAAGATCCTGATGGCGCAGGCGGCGGAAAACGTCACCCGGCTCAGCCTCGAACTCGGCGGCAATGCGCCGTTCATCGTGTTCGATGATGCGGATCTCGATGCCGCCGCCGATGGCCTGATGGCCTCCAAGTTCCGCAATGCCGGGCAAACCTGCGTCTGCGCCAACCGCGTGCTGGTGCAGGACGGCGTCTACGATGCCTTTGTCGAGAAGGTGCGCGCGAAGGTTGCCGCGCTGGTTGTCGGCGATGGTGCGGCCCCCGGCACGACCATCGGCCCGCTGATCAATGCGGCCGCGGTGGACAAGGTCGAAAGCCTTGTCGCCGACGCGCTGGCGAGCGGCGCCACCGCGCTGATGGGCGGCAACCGCTCGAACGCCGGGCCCGGCTTTTTCGAGCCGACGCTCCTCTCCGGCGTGCGCGGCGACATGGCGATTGCCAGCTCCGAAATCTTCGGCCCCGTGGTGCCGCTGATCCGCTTCGCCGAAGAGGATGACGCCGTTCGCCAAGCCAATGACACACCCTTTGGTCTCGCCGCCTACTTCTACGCGCGCGATCTGGGCCGCGTCTGGCGTGTGATGGAAGCGCTCGAATACGGCATGGTCGGCGTGAATGATGGCATCATCTCGACCGAAGTTGCGCCGTTCGGCGGCATCAAGCAGTCCGGCCTTGGCCGCGAAGGTTCGCGCCATGGCCTCGATGAATATCTCGAACTCAAATACTGCCTCATGGGGGGAATTGGCCGATGACCAACAATCAGGACCTCTGGGCCCGCCGCGAAGCCGCCGTGCCGCGCGGGGTCTCCTCGATCCACTCGCGCTTCTTCGAGCGCGGCGTGAATGCCGAAGCGTTTGACGCTGACGGCAACCGCTATATCGACTTCGCGACCGGCATCGCGGTGTGCAACACCGGCCATTCCGACCCGCGCATCGTCGATGCCGTGAAGCGCCAGCTTGACCAGTTCTCGCACTGCTCGTTTCAGGTGACGCCGTACGAGAGCTACATTTCGCTGGCCGAGCAGCTCAACGCGGCGGCGCCCATCGAAGGCCCGGTCAAGACGATTTTCCTGACCACTGGCGCGGAAGCGCTGGAAAACGCGGTGAAGATCGCGCGCATGGCGACCGGGCGGCGCGGCATCATCACCTTCCAGGGCGGCTATCACGGCCGCACGCTGCTCACGCTGGCGATGACCGGCAAGGTGCTTCCCTACAAGGCCGGGTTCGGCCCGCTGCCCGGTGATGTGTTCCACACCCGCTTCCCGATCCCCTACCACGGCTTTGACGAAAAGCAGGCCGTAGCCGCGCTCGAAGCGCTGTTCGCCTCGACGATCGAGCCCGCCGCAGTCGCCGCCATCGTGCTCGAGCCGGTGCTGGGCGAGGGCGGGTTCTACACCGCCTCCTACGCTTTCTTCCGAGCCCTGCGCGATATCTGCGACAAGCACGGCATCCTGCTGATTGCCGACGAGGTGCAATCGGGCTTCGCGCGGACGGGCCGCCTCTTCGCGATGGACTGGGTGCGTGAGGCGACTGGCGTGACGCCCGATATCATGACCATCGCCAAGGCCATGGCGGGCGGCTTCCCGATCTCGGGCGTGATGGGCCGCGCCGATATCATGGACGCACCCGATGCTGGCGGCCTCGGCGGCACCTATGGCGGCTCGCCGCTCGGCTGCGTGGCGGGGCTGGAAGTGCTCAAGATCATCGCCGAAGATGGGCTTTGCGAACGCGCGGTCACCATCGGCAACACGATCAAGGGCACCCTGCGCGCGCTGCAGCAGGGCGGCATGCGCGTGATCGGCGATGTGCGCGGCCCCGGTGCGATGATCGCAATGGAGCTTGTCCACGATGGCGATCCGGACCGGCCCAATCCTGAGCTGACCAAGGCGATCGTCCAGGAAGGCGCGAAGGACGGCCTGCTGCTGCTCTCCTGCGGGATGCGCGGCAATGTCGTGCGCTTCCTGCCGGCACTGACCATGCCCGATGATCTGCTGAACGAAGCCATGGACCGGCTGACCGGCCTGATGCGACGCGTGGCTGGATAACCAAATTGGAAATAGGGACTGGCCCTATTTTTGCGCCCTATTTTTGCGCGGCGCCTTCGCCCTTCCGGTAGCGCCCCGGCGGAATGCCGAAATGGCGGGCGAAGGCGCGGGTGAAGCTCGCGCTCTCGGCAAAGCCAACGTCGAGTGCGATCATGCTGACATTGCGGCGGCTGGTGCGCAGCAGGCGTGCGGCGGTTTCCATGCGGTGTTCGTGCACCAGCTTGCGCCAGCCGGTGCCCTCTGCGGTCAGGCGGCGGTGCAAGGTGGGCACGGAAAGGTCCAGCCGCCGTGCCGCTTCGGCAAGGTCGGGCGGTGCATCGAGCGGTGCCTGCTCGATCATCGCGCGGACCTGTTCCGCCAGCGATGCCGCCGTCCCGCGACCGGCCAACCGTTGGAGATGTTCCTCGAGGATCGGATGGAGGCTCGGGCTCAGCACCCGGCCGCGCGCATCGAGATAGCGCCCATCCATCGCAATCGCGTTGCAGTCCTGCTCGAAGAACACGTCGCAGCCGAAGAAGTCGCGGTAGCGCGCGTAGTCTCCCACCCGTTCGTGCTCGAAGCGCACCTCGCGCAGCTCGATCTCGCCGCCGGTGAATTGCCGCGCAAGGCTGACCATCGCGCCTATCGAGTATTCCGCATCCTGCCGCCGCCGGGTGAGCGACTGGTCGAGCACGCCGTAGGAAAACGTCGCCCAGCCGCCTTCATCAGCGAAGTGGTTCCGGCTCGCCTGCTGCATGGTTGCAAGGTGGCGGGTAAAGCTGGTGAACGCGGTGCGCAGGTCTGGCGCGCTGAGGAACAGGAAGCTGAGCGGGCCGAGGCTGTCCGATCCGGATAGCCGCCCCGCATGCAGCCCGAAGTGCGGGTTGCGCACCAGCTCCGCCGCGTCCTCGAAGAACGAGACGAAGCTTGCGAGCGGGATCAGCCCGTCCGGATCTTCCAGCACCTCACGCGTCACGCCGATGCGCGCCAGCAGCCCCGCCGCCGAATGGCCGGTCAGCTCGACACAATTGGCCACGTGGCGCAGGAACTGCGCGGCGATCTGGGGCTCGGCCATGCGGCCTAGCCTATCAGCCGCACCCGTGCCAGCATAGCGCTGTCACTTTGTCTCGAGCGCCGACTCATAGAACGCCGCGCCCTGGCCGCCCGCTGCGCGCTTGCCGCGGAATTCCCAGTCGCCGCCCATCGCGGTGGAGATCACTTCTTCGGACTCGGTCGGCTGCGCGCCGCAATCGTCGCGGATCGGGGTGGGGCCATGGACGATGGTGTTGGTGAGTTTGCCGAGCCCTTCGACTTCGACCTCCACCACATCACCCGGCTGCACCGGGCGGCTGTTGGCAGGCGTGCCCGAAAGCAGCACGTCGCCCGGCTCCAGCGTGATCGTGCGGGCAATATCCGCGACGAGGTAGTGCATGTCCCACTCCATCTCGCTGGTATTGCCGTCCTGCCGAACTTCGCCGTTGACGATGGTGCGGATCTGCTTGTTGCGGAAATCCCAGCCGGTGACGAGGCCAGGGCCGATCGGGCAGAGCGTGTCAGACCCCTTCACCCGCAGCATCGAGCCTGCATCAGTGTCGCGGAAATCGTGGAGGCCGTAGTCGTTGGCGACCGAGTAGCCGAGGATGTAGTCGGCGGCCTCATCCGGCGAGATGTTGCGGCAGCTCTTGCCGATGACGATGGCGATTTCGCCTTCGTAGTTGAGGTACTTGCAGCGTTCGGGGCGCACGACCGCGCCCTTGTGGGTGTTGAGCGCGGTCAGCGGCTTCTGGAAGTAGGTCGGCGCGGCGGGGAGCTTGGTGATGAACTCCTTGACCCGGCTGATGTAGTTCAGATGGACGCAGATGATCTTGCTCGGGTTGCAGGGCGCTAGATGTACCGCTTCGTCGACGCCCACGCTGCGCCCGTCCTTGGTGACAAGTTCGTCGCCGTGGCGCGTGGTCAGGATGGGATAGCCATCGAGCAGGATGCGGCGGTATTCGGTGGTCATCGTGAGGCCCTCGTTTCCATTTGTGATAAGCCTTAGCGTCCTCACGCGCCACAGGCATTGGCCGCTGCGGCCAAGCTTGGCGGGGCGGGGGCGCTAGAAGCGAGTGACAGCATCGAGACGAGGTAATGATGAGCGACCTGAAGGGCCTGTTCTATCCCCGCACGCCGAGCGGCAAGGCGAGCATCGTACCGCCGGTGCCGTGGCACTATTCGGGCGAGCTCATCACGCTGGAATACCGCACCGACCCTGCGAAGATCGCGGCGCTGCTGCCCGAGGGCTTCACGCTGGCCGAGGAAGACCCCGGCGCTGTCGCGGCGATCTGGGCGGATTGGCAATCGACCTCCGACGATCCCTTGCAGATCCTTGATCCGGTGCGGGTGCAGTACAAGGAGATGTTCATCGTGGTGCGGTGCCAGTTCCAGGGCAAGACCTGGTCGCGCTGCGTCTATATCTGGGTGGACAAGGAATTCGCGATGCTGCGCGGCCAGCATCAGGGGTATCCCAAGAAGCTCGGCTCGATCCAGATGAGCCGTCCGGTCTACGTCGGCAAGGCTGGCCCGCGCTTGCAGCCGGGCGGAACCTTCGGTGTGACGCTGGCGGCGTTCGACCGGCGGCTGGCCGAGGGGCGCTTCACCATCACCGAGGCGGCGGAGAAGCCCGGCTTCGTCAACGGCTTGCCAATGGTCCACAACCGCTGGATGCCCGCGATCGAGACCGACGGAACCCAGAGCCTCGACGAAGTGGTCACCATGTCGAGCTACGACGTGGACTTCGGCCGCTGCTTCAAGGGCGATTTCGACCTCACGTACTTCGATTCGCCGGTCGAGGAATTGCTCGATATCACGCCGCAGGAGAAGATTGCCGGGTACTGGCACGAGGTCGGCGTTTCGTGGCGGGCAGGCACCACGCTGGCGCGGAACAACCTCGTCTGATCACCGGACCACCGCACCTCCCTTGATCACCAGCTTGATGCGGGTGAGCGCGGAAAGATCGCGCGTCGGGTCGCCCTCGACAGCAATCAGATCGGCGAGCAGGCCGAGCTTGACCGCACCGCGATCGGTAAGGTGGAAGGCCTGCGCATTGCCCGAGGTGGCGGCGATGAGGACGGCGGCGGGGCTCATCCCGGCGGCGGCCATCGCGGTCATTTCGCGCACGTTCTCGCCGTGGGCGAAGACGCCGACATCGCCGCCCATGCAGATCGGAACCCCGGCGGCGAGCGCGGCGCGGAAGGCGGTACGGCCCTCGGCGACGCCGGCGGGCGGGTGTTCGGGATCGGTCCAGCCGCGGTAGCGCGCGATGGCTTCCCCGGCGGCGAGCGTGGGGCAAAAGGCGATGCGCTTGGCGGCCATGGCCTTGAACACGGCGGGCGTGCCTTCATCGCCGTGCTCGATGGTATCGACCCCGGCATTGATGGCGCGGCGCATGCCTTCCGCCGTTACGGCATGGACCGCGACCGTGCGGCCCGCATCGTGCGCGGCGGCGGTGGCGGCGTCCATTTCGGCCTGGCTGAAGGTGGGCAGGCTCGGCTCGCCCGGGCGGTAGTGGTAATCGGCATAGAGCTTCACGACGTCTGCGCCCGCCGCGATCTGATTGCGGACGGCGCGGACAACGCCCTCCACACCGCTCGCTTCCTCGGCGCCCTGCGGGACGGCGACGCCGGGTTCGAAGCCCTTGGGGCCATAGGCGCCCTGCGCGACAATGGCGCGGGTGGCGACGAGGAGGCGGGGGCCGGGGGTGAGGCCGCTGTCGATGGCTTTCTTGAGGCCGACATCGGCATAGCCCGCGCCTTCGGTGCCGAGATCACGCTCCGTGGTGAAGCCCGCGCGCAGCGTGGTTTCGGCGGCCTTGGCGGCGCGGATGGTGCGCAGGGCGAGGGACTCGTGGAGCACCTGATCGTCCCACGGGGTTTCATTGTAGGGGTGGAGAAACAAGTGGCCGTGGCCCTCGATCAGGCCGGGCATGAGGGTCTGGCCGGGGAGGTCGATGGTGGCGGTGCCCGGCGGCACGGTGAGGTTGGGGCCGACGGCGGCGATCCTGTCGCCCTCAACCAGCACCTGCCAGCCGGGATGGGGCGCGGGATCGGTGCCATCGAACACAGCTGCGGGGCGGAGCAGGGTGCGTTGCGGTTCGGCAGCGCCTGCGGCGACGGGGAAGGCGAGGACAAGCGCAAGCGCGGTGGAGAGAAGGGCCTTCATGCGCGGTGCGCTCCGTTTGAATTCAGGTCAGGTTGACACAGTTGACACAGTCCAGAGGCGAAACTCCCGGGGGCATTTCCGGCGGGGGCGCTGGCGGCTGGACGGGCCGAGCGGGTGGCGGAATTGCGGGGGTTTCTGCTCATGTGCGGAGTGTATCGCAGAGCGGGCCTGTAGGACAGGGGCGCCGGGCAGGCTTTGCTGTCCTGCCTATGGGGGTGAGGTCGGCTTTGCGGTGTTTTTCTGCAAATGCTGCCGTTCTGTAGGCGACCGCAAAGCGGACGTTCGTCAAACCCTCTCCAGACCCAAGAAGCGGACGCATCTCGCTGAAATTGGGATGCGGTTATGGGATCAAGACTGTGTTCTATATTAATGCAAACTGATACCTTTGCACGCCCAAGGCAATGAGACCGTCATTCGTCGGCCTCATCCCGTTCGTCAATCTCGGTCCATGAAAGCCCGCTCAAAATCTCCCATGCTGCTAGGAAATGATCATGGGCCATGTAACCAAATTTCGGAAGGTCATCAGAGAAATAAAAGTCGTCCATGCCAGTCCGATAGCAATGCGCCATATAGTCCGTAAAAATGGTCCGCAGAAGACCGCTTAGCTTGATATGCATGTTGTGGCAGATGACAGCTTCGATCATGCTGGTCTTGAAGCCCAGCCAATCAGGCACGCTGATTTCGGGACGAATGGCAACGCCATTCTCGCTGATAAAGAACTGTTGAAACGCGTCCTGCATGATGCGTATTGCTTGCCCCATAAACGCCGAATGCAGGCTTTCCAGCCAATATTCATTGTCAGCCACTTGATCGACGATGGCTTGGACAGCATCCAAACGCGACTGATCGGATGCGCCGAAAACGGTCCCGTCCGAGGATGAGGCTCGAAGCGGGTTGAATGGATTTACAACGCACAGAACAAGTGTGTTTGGATATGGGAAAGCTGGGCAGGCTTCGGCCCAATACTGCCGGGCATATACCAAGCCATGCAGCCCGTCGGCCTCAAGCCGTTGAGCAATTAGGCTGGTCATCGTTTTGAACGCCTCTTGCGTGTAGTGCGGCGGCGCACCTCCAGGCTCGCCAGCATCAATCCACCCATCAATCAGTGGGAACGATGCCGTCACAACAGTCATTGAGCTGTCGGCAAGGATGTTGTTTTCGACCCAGCGATAATAGAGATCGCTTGGGTAATACGCTTTAAGCCTGATTTTCTCGCCGTCAATTTTCGGAATGAACGCAAGCGTGTTCTTGTCGTTAATTATTAGCTCTTGGGCCAGAGCGTCTCTCACGCCTCTTCCTTCCATCGGAGCTATCAGAATTGTTTGCAGGCTCGACTCGGACAGCGGCGGAAATAGGGTGCAGAAATGATTGGCGTAGCCCAAAAGTTCGGTGAAAGCCTGCCGTTCTGTCTGGTCTGATTTTTTCAGTTCGATGATGACTAAATCGCCGGAGTCTGCGATGCTCCCGAGTAGGTCAACGCGGGTTGTCGAGTCATTATGTCGGACCAGCCGAACCTCTTTCCCATCCAATTGAAGGGTTTCGAGATTCTCGATCATCTTATTTATTTTGGTTTCGGTCCGATGTTGCAATAACTGAGCAATGCTGGGGAAGCTGTCTGGCGGCAAGGCAACCGGCTGCCGCGTTTCAACGATCAAGGAATGGATATCGGACCTGTGATGGTCGAATAGCAAATCCCTCATTTCGTTTTCGGTCATGTTTGGCCTGTGGCTGATAATTTGGGATTTAAAAAGCTTCGGCGTCAGAATACTGCCCTGTCTATCAAAATCGCAGACAGGTTATCCGCCCGCTTAGCTTCAGGTCGACTTGCAGAAGGAAGGGCAGATTGCCGAACTTCGCAATCAAAGAACCGCCATTCTGAAAACCACCCAATTGCTGCCACCTGCACTCCCCAAGGCTGTCCCCGTTAGCTGCCATTGCACGAGAACCACGGATGGCCCGGTGCGGGAATTGGGGGAGGGCTGCGAATGAAAACACAAGCCCCGTGTCGAGCACGGGGCGACGGGGAGAGATGACGATGGCGGGGGAGGTCTGGACTTCCGCCCTTAGTGCCTGTGGACCGCACCTTGAAGCGGGGTGACAAATTCGGCGGGGGCGGTTAGCTGATCGAGGTGACCGTACTAGAACTCCAGAAGCCCGCCGAATCCCTCATCGAGCCCACTGCCGCTGCGCCGATTGATCCGCGGCAGCTCGCGCGCGATTTGCAGGCCTTCCGCGATCCGGTCCCCATACGCAGCGGGTGGGAACTGGCGATCACGCTGGTGCCGTTCATGGCCTTGTTTGCGCTGATCGCGATGGCGGTGAAGGCGGGCTATTGGCTGGCACTGGCGGCGACTCCGCTGGCCGGGCTGTTTCTGCTGCGGCTGTTCATCATCCAGCATGATTGCGGGCACGGTGCCTTCTTGCGCAACCGCACCAGCAACGACTGGATCGGTCGCGCGCTGGGCGTGTTGACCCTTACGCCCTATGATTGCTGGCGGCGCTCGCATGCGCTGCACCACGCGGGCACCGGCAATCTCGAAGCACGCGGCTTCGGCGATGTGGATATGCTGACGGTGCGCGAGTATCGGGAGCGTAGCTGGCTGGGACGGTTCGCATATCGGCTCTATCGTCATCCGGCGGTGCTGCTGGGACTGGGGCCAGCCTATCTGTTCCTGCTGCGCCACCGGTTGCCGATCGGCCTGATGAACGAAGGCTGGACTTATTGGGTGAGCGCCATGGCCACCAATGCGGTGACCGCGCTGGTGCTGGCCTTGCCGCTCTATTTTTTCGGGTTTGGTGTGACGGCCCTGGTATTCTTCCCTGTGCTGCTGTGTGCGGCATCGCTGGGGGTCTGGCTGTTTTATGTGCAGCATCAGTTCGAGGACGCGTACTGGAAGCAGCGGGCGGACTGGTCGTTCTACGATGCTGCATTGATGGGCAGTTCGTACCTTGAATTGCCACGCATTCTTGGCTGGTTTACGGGGTATATCGGGATCCACCATGTCCATCATCTATCGAGCCAGATCCCCTTCTATCGCTTGCCTGAAGTGCTGAAACAGCATCCGGCCTTGCGCGATCTGAACCGGTTCAACGCGTTGCAGGCGTGCGCGACACTGCGGCTGGCGCTGTGGGACGAGGACCGGCGCGGGATGGTTTCGTTTCGCGAGGCGGCGGGCTCTGTGTGATCCGCGAGCGCTGCGCGGCTGCCCACCCCAGTCCCCTCCCGCAGGCGGGAGGGGCTTTTTCGTACTAGCGCTGCTTAAGGAAGCGGCCCGTCCGGCAGGCCGAGCGCGGCGCGGTCTGCGGTCGCGCCGGCAAGGTCTATGCCAGCAAGGGCCGCGCGGGCCTGCGCATCAAGGAGGCGGACGCGGGCGTCGGTTGCAGCCTCTTCACGCATGTTGAGCAGGAAGAAATCGCTCGCGCCGAGATCGAAGCGGCGGCGTTCGGCGGCGGCGAGGTCGTCGGCGAGGCGGGCTTCATCATCTGCAAGGCGGGCGGTCTTGGCGGCACCGTCGACGGCGATACCGATGCCCTTGACTTCGACCGCGATCTGTTCGCGCACGAGCTGCTGGCGGGTGCGCAGGCCATCAATTTCGGCGCGGGCCTCGGCGATCTTGCCCTTGGCGCTGCGGCGCTGGAGCGGGACGGTGAGGCGCACGCCGACGATGGCTTCCTCGCCATCGCGCGATTTGCCGCCGGGGCCGGTCCTGCCCAGATCGTAGGATAGCTCGCCGCGCAGATCGAGGCGCGGTTTCAGCTCGTTTTCGGCGAGCGCGAGCTTGAGTTCGGACTGGGCGAGGCGGGCGCTGATTGTCTGGACATCGGGGCGGTCAATCGGCTGGCCGGGGCGCGTGGGGCGGAAGCCGGGGAGCGAGGCTGGCAGGCGTTCGGGGCCGGGGAGGATGCGCTCGCCATTCTCGTCACGGTAGAAGAACGAGAGCGCGTTGGCGGCGGCGCCGAATTCCTGTTCGGACCGGACGACGAGCGCGCGGCGGCGGACGATGTTGGTATCCGCCTCGGTGAGGAGGATGGCAGGGCGCGCGCCGAGCTGGACCTGACGGGCGATGCCCGCGCGGCGCTGCTCGGCGAGATCGAGGAGGGCCTGATAGGCCTTGAGGCGCAGGCCGGCGGCGACCCAGTTCTGGTAATTGGCGGCGGCGCGCGCCTGGACGCCGATCGCGACCATCTCGCGCTCGAGGCGCGCAGCATCGATATCGCGTGCGGCCATGGCAATGCGGCCGCGGCGCTCGTCGATCGCGCGGTCGCGCATGAGCGAGAACAGGCCGCCGATTTTCAGTTCGCCGAGGCGGTCGGTGTAGGCCTTGTCCTCGTAGATCGGGAAGGTGCCGCTGCTGACGCGGTAGCCGCCGTAGATCGAGCCGCCGTTGTCGGTGAGGGGGCGGGTGGCCTTTCCTTCGAGATACGTGCCTGAATAGTAACCGAGCACTCGGCTTGCCGCATCGACATCGAACACGGTGTCGAACGCGCCTTCGGCGGAGAGCGCGCGGCCTTCCGCCTGGCGGACGCGGGCCATCGCCTCAACGATCTGGGGCGCCTGCGCGGCGGAACTCGCCAGGATTTCGCCCAGCGTGAGGGGACCGGACGCGGGGCTCGCCGCCGGTGCCGGATCGGCGGGCAGCTGCGCGGCGAGCGGCCATGCGCAGCCGAGCGCAAGCGCGGCGAGGACAGGTCGGATCAGGCGCATGTTAGCGGGCCCCTGTCACTTGGGCTTGCCCGCCTTGCGCACGGTGGCATCGTCGTCCTTCGAGACGCTGTCTCCATCGCCGCCCTTGGCATCCTTGCCGCTGATCGAGGCCTTGATGTCCTTGCTGAATTCGAGCGGGAAATCGTTGAGCTGACGCCACAGTTCGTAGCCGACAGAGACAGTCTCCATCTGGATCCAGCCGCGCACCTTGGCGCCGAGCTTGGTGAAGCGCAGGTCGGGCCAGGGGCGCTTGCCGGGTGCGGGATCGATGAGGACGCGGAACAGGCCGCCCGAGCCGGAGGTGGGATCGACGGCGCGCACGCGGCCATCGAAGATGCCCTGCGCGACCGAGGGCCAGCCGCTGAACTGGATCGCCGGCCAGCCTTCGAATTCGAGGCGAACCTGCTGGCCGGGGCGCACCAGCGCGATATCGCGGCCATCGATGTAGAGCGCGACGGCGCGGGTCGCGGTTTCGGGCGCGATGGTGGCGAGCACCGAGCCGGGCGAGACGACGCCGCCGCTGAGGCCGGCGTTGACGGTCTGCACCCGGCCGGCGCGCGGCGCACGCACGAGCTGGCTGGACTGGCGGGCAAGCTGCACGTCGATGCGCTGGAGCTTGGCGCGCGATTCCGCGAGCTTGGCGCCGCCTTCGGCAACCTTGATCTGCGCGAGTTCGACATCGCGCCGGGCGATCAGGCCTTCGCGGAACAGCGCTTGCGCACGGTTCACATCGAGCATGGCGGTGGCGCGCGACTGGGTGACCGAGCCGATTTCCGCTTCGATCTGCGCGCGTTCGGCGGCGAGACGGGTGAGGTAATCAGGATCGAGATCGACCACGCGGGCGATGGGCTGCCCGGCTGCGACCAGTTCGCCGTCCTTGACGTACCATTCGGTGATGCGCCCGCTGACGAGCGCGGAGACGTCTGCCGAGCGGTCATCGGGATTGAGCGCGACGACGAGGCCATCGCCATTGGCGGTCTGCACCCAGGGCACGAAGGCCATGACCAGCGCGGCGGCGGTGATCGCGAGCGCGACCATCCACGCGGTGATGACCACCACGCGCGGCGCCTTCATGCCGGCGAGCGTGGGGAAATGTTCGAGGTGTTCAAGCCGATAGGGCACGTGCGGCCTCCCGTTCTTTCACATGGGCCTGCAGTTCGGCGGCGGAGGCAAAGCGGAGCTGTTCCTGCTTGCCGAGCCAGAGCCAGCCATCGAGCGCTAACGAGCCGGGGCGCGATGTGCACAGCATCACGGTGGTGCCGGCGGCCTTGAGCCGTTCGAGCACGCCGAACAGCTGCGCGGGCGGCATGACATCGAACACCGGCGCGAGCACGAGCACCTTGGGGCAGGCAAGCAGCGCGTTGGCGAGCTTGAGTTCCATGACCTCGCCCACGGTGAGCGGCCAGCCCGAATTGGCAAGCGGCGTGTCGAGCCCATCGGGCAGGCTGGCGATGCGTTCGCTGAGGCCGACTGCATCGAGCGCATCGAGGATGCTTTCCGAGGTTGCATCGGAGATCGCGAGATTGAGGTACTCGCGGATGGTGACCTCGACGATCGTTGGCCGGTCAAGCACGATGATTTCGGAGCGCAACATGTACATGTTGAGCCCGCCAAGATCCGAGCCGCCGACAGTGACAAGGCCGTGATCGGGCGCGACATGGCGCTTGAGAAGCATCGAAAGCGTGCGCTCCACCCCGGCTTCGGGAACGGTGACGACGCGCTCGCCGGCGTGAAGCGAGAAGTTGAGGTGCGTTTCGCCGAGCTTGACGTCGCGCAGCGCAATCGCGCCGTCGCGCGGGCCCTGGGTGCTGGGGATCGGCAGCTTTTCCTGCGTGATGCCATAGAGCAGCGAGAGTTCCTCGCAGCTGGCGACGAGATCGTAGAACGTATCAAGGTACCAGCCGAGCTGGCCGACCCCGTAGAACACGCTGGAGAGAATGAGCTCGGCGCCGACGAGCTGGCCGATGGTGAGCTCGCCCGCAAGGATCAGGTTGCCGCCCAGCGCAAGGAGCGCGGCCGAGGCAGTGGCGTAGAGCGTGAAGAACGCCAGCGTCTGCGCAAAGCTGTAGCGGAAGTAGCCCTTGTGCTTGGCGATGTAGTTGGCGGTCATCGCCTCCGACCGGTCCATCGCGAAGCCGACATGGCGGCTCGACTTGTAGAATCCGTTGGAGCCGCCGACGCTTTCGAGCCAGCGCGCGGTATCGTGCTTGGCGTGGCTCAAGGCGACCGCGCTAGTCATCGAGCCGCGTGACCACAGCAGCCAGATCACGAGGAGCGCGAGCAGCAGCACCACGTTGAAGGCGAGGAAGAACGGGTGATAGAAGCTGGTGACGATCAGGCCGACCGCCGATTGCAGCACGATGGTGAAGCCGCCGATCAGCAGGCTCGGCACCGATTTCTGCACGACGGTGAGATCGAAGAAGCGGTTGAACAGATCTGCCCGCCGCGCATCGCCGAAGAAGGGATCGCGCGCATGGACTGCGCGGATCGTGATCTCGGCAACGATGCGGGCAAACAGGCGCCGCTCGAACAGCGTCATGATGTAGACGCGCAGCGCCGAAAGCATCGCGACGACGAAGAGGAGTGTGAAGAGGAGGACAGCGAGCGTCCACAACTGCGCGGGCAGTGCGGTGTAGGCGACGCTGTTGATGAGCAGCTGAACTGAAATGGGCGTTGCGAGCGACAGCAAGCCGATGGCTATGCCGTATACCGCTGCCAATCGCAGATAGCCGGCATCTGGCCCGATGATTTCGGCCAGCCAGCGTATTGCATCGCGCAGTTCGACCCGCGTTGGTGCAGCCATGAAATTCCCTGAGAGCTCTGATTTTCCGAAACGGTGATGCCTTTCTAAGCCATTGTGCAGCGCAGCGCCAATTACAACTCTTGTCTGGAGACTATAACCTGTGGTTATGGTCTGCCATGACGACTATCCGCCAGTTGCAGTATCTCGTCGCGCTTGCGGACGAAGGCTCGTTCGCCGAGGCAGCGCGGATCAGCCATGTGTCGCAGCCGGCGCTGAGCCAGCAGGTCAAGGCGCTGGAGGAGCGGCTGGGGGTGCGGCTGCTTGACCGGTCCACCACCGGCGCGATCCTGACGCCGATCGGGCGGAGCATCGTTTCGAAGGCGCGCGGGATCCTGGGCGAAGTGCGCGGGATCGAGGAACTGGCGCGCAGCGCCGCGACGGGCCTCACCGGAACCTTGCGTCTGGGGACGACGCCGACGCTGGGGCCCTATCTGCTCTCGCCGATCATCGCCGACCTCCACCGCGCGGCACCGGGCCTCAGGCTCTATGTGCGCGAGGGGATCCCCGACGAGCAGGCGCTGCAGGTCTCGCGCGGGGAGCTTGATGTGATGCTGGGGCCGCTACCGATCCGTGGCGACGATCTCGAGATCGAGCCCTTGTTCCGTGAGCCGCTCGATCTGGTGGCGGCAGTGGACAGCCCGCTGGCGCGCGGTCCGGTGGAGTCTTCGGCACTGGCGGGGCAAGTGCTGCTATCGCTTGATACGCGGCATCACCTGCACCGCGAAACGCGCGAGATTGCCGAGACCCATGGCATGGCGCTGAGCCCGGACTACGAAGGCACGAGCCTTGATAGCCTGCACATGATGGCGGCCTCGGGCCTTGGCCTCACGGTGCTGCCGCGGCTCTATTTGCAGAGCGACGTGGGCGGACTTTCGGGGCTGAGCGTCGTCGATGTGGAAGGCTGGAAGGCGCACCGGTCGGTGGCGCTGGCCTGGCGGCGGGGGACTAGCATGGAAGCGGCGTTTCGCGTGATTGCGGAACATGTGCAGCGTTCGGCGCGGCGGATGCTCGAGCGCGAGCTGGGTTGAGCCGCTCTGGATTCCCGCCTTCGCGGGAATGACGAGGATCAGGGGGCGGTGCTTGCGGCCTGCCAGCCGCCGCCGAGGGCCTTGAACACGCTGATCTGGGCGTCGGCGCGGTCCGCTTCGGCCTGGGCGAGCGCGGCGCGGGTCTGGGCGCGCTGGCGTTCGGCGTCGAGGAGTTGCAGGAAGCTGTCCGCGCCGTAGTCGAAGCGGGTGCGCGAAAGGCGGGCGGCATCGCTGCTGGCGATCATCGCGCGGCGCAGCGCATCCTCGCGGCTGGTGGCACCGCCGGCGCGGGCGAGGGCCTGTTCGGCTTCCTTGAGCGCGTTGAGAACAGCGGCATCGAAGCGGGCGAGCGAGCCTTGTGCGATCGCCTCGCTCTGCCGGACGCGGGCGCGCGCGGCGCCGTTCAGCGGGAAGTTCCAGCTGATCAGCGGGCCGACCGAGTAGCCGACCGAGCCTGAATTGCCGAGATTGCTGAAGCGCGTGGCGCCGAGCGAGACGCTGCCGAGCAAGCTGATCGAGGGATAGAGCGCGGCGGTGGCGACGCCGATGCGCGCGGTATCGGCGGCCAGCGTGCGTTCGGCCTGGCGCACATCGGGGCGGCGCGCGAGGAGGGCCTGACCATCGCCGACGGGGAGCGGTTCGTTTGCTGCGGGCACGGTGCGGCACTTGGCCGCCGCGCTGTCCAGGATCGCGGCGGGGGGATCGCCGGTGAGGACCGCAAGGGCATAGAGTGCGGAGCGGCGCTCGGCTTCGAACACGGGCACCTGCGCGCGGGCCTGCTCGACAAGGACAGTGGCCTGATCCACTTCGCTGCGCGTGCCTCTGCCGGCGGAAAGACGGCGCTCGGTGAGTTCGAGCGTGCGGGCCTGAAGCGCCTCGGTCTCGCGTGCGACGTCGGCCTGTTCGCCGAAACCGCAGGCTGAAGCATAGGCGCGCGCCGTTTCAGCGGCGACCGCCACGCGCGCGGCATCGACGGCAGCCTGCGCGGAAGCCGCATCGGCGCGCGCGGCTTCGATCGAACGGCTCACCCCGCCGAAGAGATCGGCTTCGTAGGACGCATCGAAGCCTACCGTGAAGAAATCGTTGGTGATCGCGCGGCCGAAGGCGGGGATGACCTGGCGGCTATGGCTGTATTGCGCGCTGGTGGTCGAGGTGGGCAGGCGCGCGGCTCCCACTTCGGAGAGCGCTGCGCGGGCGCGCTGGAGATTGGCGGCGGCGACGCGCAGATCGGTGTTCTTTGCCAGCGCCTGCATGACGAGCCGGTCGAGCTCCGGATCCTTGAACAACTGCCACCACTGGTCCGGTAGCGGCGAGGGCGTGACCGTGCCGTTTTCGAGCGCTTCGGTGAGGCGCACTTGTTCGGGCGGCAGCGCGGCGGGGCGCTTGTAGTCTGGCCCCACGGCGCAGGCGGCAAGGAGCAGCGCCGGGATCAGCGCGGCGAGACGCTTCATGCCTCGCTCTCCGGAGCGGCTGGAAGCTCGTCAACTGGCTTGGGCTTGCGGCGCAGCATGGCGCCGACCCGTTCGCCGAAATTGCGGCTGATGATGTAGAACGACGGGGTGAAGAGGAGGCCGAAGCCGGTCACCCCGATCATCCCGAAGAACACTGCGATACCGAGCGCCTGGCGCATCTCCGCACCGGGGCCGGTGGCGATGACGAGCGGCAGGGTGCCGAGGATGAAGGCGATCGAGGTCATCAGGATCGGGCGCAGGCGCTGGTGCGCGGCGCGTTCGGCGGCGGCGCGGGCCTCAAGACCATCATCCTCGCCCTGCCGCGCGAACTCGACGATGAGGATCGCGTTCTTGGCGGCGAGGCCGATCAGCACGACGAGGCCGATCTGGGTGAGGATGTTGTTGTCACGCCCCATGATGCCGACACCGACGATGGCAGCGAGCAGGCACATCGGCACGATCAGGATCACCGCCAGCGGCAGCACGAGGCTTTCATACTGCGCGGCGAGCAGGAGGAACACGAAGATCACCGCGAGGCCGAAGACGAGGCTGCCGGTGTTGCCCGCCTGCTGCTGCTGGAAGGCCAGTTCGGTCCATTCATAGGTGAACCCGGCGGGCAGGTTGGCCTTGGCTAGCTTGTCCATGGTGGTGAGCGACTGGCCCGAGGAGAAGCCGCGCGTGGTATCGCCCTGCAATTCAGCGGCGGGATAGAGGTTGAACCGCACGACGCGGTAGGGGCCGCTGTCGTTCTTGAGCGTCATTACCGCAGCGAGCGGGACCATCGTGCCCGAGGCCGAGCGGGTCTTGAGCCGCAGGATATCGCCGATATCGTCGCGGTAGGGCGCGTCTGCCTCCGCCGTCACGCGGAAGGTGCGGCCGAGGAAGTTGAAGTCGTTGACGTACGTGCTGCCCAGATAAGTGCCGAGCGTGGAGAACACGCGCTCGACCGGCACGCCGATCTGCTCGGCGCGTTCGCGGTCGATGTCAGCCTTGAGGCGCGGGGTCTTGGTGTTGAAGGTGGTGAAGACCGAATTGAGGCCGGGTTCCTGATTGGCGGCCATCATCATCTTGAAGGCGGCACCTTCGAGCGCGGCGTAGCCTGCGCCCGAGCGGTCCTCGATCATCATCTTGAAGCCGCCGCCAGTGCCGATGCCGCGCACGGGCGGGGGCGGCACGACGAGGACGTTACCCGCGGTGATCGCGCCGTAGGCCTTGCGCAATTCGTTCGCGACCTGATCCGACGAGGCGGTGCGGTGGTCGAAATCCTTGAGCGTGATGAAGATCGCGCCAGCGTTCGGCGCGGTGGTGAAGGTCGCGCCGTCGAAGCCGGCAAACGCGATGGTGGTCTTCACCGCCGGATTTTCTCGCGCGATCTTGGCGGCCGCTTGCACGATCTCGTCGGTGCGCTGGAGCGAGGCGCCCGGCGGCAGCTGGACGACGCCGATCAGGTAGCTCTGGTCCTGCGCGGGGATGAATCCGGTCGGCGTTGCATAGAAGCGCCAGCCGGCGATGGCAAGGAGCAGCACATAGGCGATGCCGATCATGCCGAGCGCACGCACCAGCCGCGCGGTCAGCTTGCCATAGCGCACAGACAGGCGTTCGAAGCGGTTGTTGAAGCCGCGAGCAAAGCGCACCGGCAGGCCGCGCCAGCCTGCCGGGGGTGCGGTTTCCTCGTGGCTCTTGGGCTTGAGGATCAGCGCGGCGAGCGCCGGCGAAAGGGTGAGCGAGACGAAGGCGGAAATCGCGGTGGCGCTGACGATGGTGAGCGCAAACTGCTTGTAGAACGCGCCCGAGATGCCGGGGATGAAGGCGGTGGGGATGAACACCCCGCACAGCACCAGCGCAATGGCGATGAGGGCGCCGGAAACCTCGTCCATCGTCTTGTGCGCGGCGGCGCGGGGGGCGAGGCCCTCTTCCATCAGGCGCTCGATGTTCTCGACCACGACGATGGCGTCGTCGACGACGATGCCGATGGCGAGAACGAGGCCGAATAGCGAGAGGTTGTTGAGCGAAAAGCCGAACGCCGCCATCGCCGCGAAGCTGCCGACCAGCGAGACCGGGATCGCGATGATCGGGATGATCGAGGCGCGCCAGCTCTGCAGGAACACCAGCACGACCAGCGCGACGAGCACGATCGCCTCGAACAGTGTCTCTTCCACGGCGGCGATCGAGGCGCTGATGTATTCGGTCGGGTGGTAGGGGATGGAGTAGATCAGGCCGGGCGGGAAGGCCTTCGACAGCGCTTCCATTTCCGCCTCGACCGCAGCGGCGGTCTTGAGCGCGTTGGAGCCGGGGAGCTGGGTGACGGCGACGCCGATCGACGGGTAGTTGTCGCGATAGGCGTTGGTGCCGTAATCCTGCGCGCCGAGCTCGATGCGGGCGATATCACTCAGGCGGGTAAGGCGGCCATCATCAGAGCGCTTGATGATGATATCGCCGAACTCTTCGGTTGTGGTGAGGCGTCCGGTGGTCTGGATGCCGAGCTGGAAGGCGGTGCCGCCCTGGTTGAACGGCGGCTGGCCGACCGAGCCGGCGGCAACCTGCGCGTTCTGGGCGCGGATCGCGGCGATGATCTCGTCAACCGTGAGATTGCGGCTGGCGGCAGCATCGGGATCGATCCACACGCGCATGTTGTAATCGCGCCCGCCGATGATGCGCACGCCGCCGACGCCGGGCACGCGGCTCAGCCGGTCGACCACCTGCAGGGTTGCATAGTTGGCGACGTATTGCTGGCTGAGCGACTTGTCCGGCGAATAAAGGTTCATCACCATGAGCAGGTCGGGCGAGTTCTTGCGCACCGTCACGCCGATCTGGCGGACTTCCTCGGGCAGGCGCGGCTCTGCCGTGGCGACGCGGTTCTGCACCAGCACCTGCGCCTGATCGACATTGGTGCCAGCCTTGAAGGTGACGGTGATCGAGACATTGCCGTCGCCCGTGGAGGACGACTGCATGTAGATCATGTTCTCGACGCCGTTGATCGATTCCTCGAGCGGGGCGGCGATGGTTTCGGCCAGGGTTTCGGCGGTTGCGCCGGGGTAGTTGGCCGAGACGACGACGGTGGGCGGGGCGATTTCCGGATACTGGCCGACAGGCAGCGAGGGATAGGCGATTCCCCCGATGATGACGATCAGGATCGACAGCACCGCCGCGAAGATCGGACGGTCGATAAAGAAATGCGGCAGGCGCATTACTTGGCCGTTGCCTCGGCCGCAGCAGGTGCCTTGATGGCGTTGGAAGCAGGCGAATCCGCCGCCGCGCGGGGCTTCAGCGGGATGACCTTGGCATCGACGTCCATGCCCGGCTGGAGCCGCGCGAGGCCATCGAGAATGACTTTCTCGCTGGGCGCCAGGCCTGTCTTGATCACGCGCAGGCCTTCGACGAGCGGACCGGTTTCGACGTTGCGCTGGACGGTCTTGCCATCCTTGCCGACGACATAGACGAAGCGGCGGGTCTGGTCAGTGACGATGGATTCATCGGGCACCAGCAGCGCGCTGTAGGTGCCCGACCCCAGCAGGCGGGCGCGGCCGAACATGCCGGGGACGAGGAAGCCGGTGGGATTGTCGACTTCGGCAAAGGCGCGGATCGTGCCCGAATTGCGGTCGATCGCGTTGTCGACGAACTTCATCAACCCGTGCCAGCGATAGTTCGTTTCATCCGCCAGCTTGATGTCGACCGGATTGGGAGCATAGCGCGAGGATTCGCGCTCGCCCGATTGGGCCTGGCGGACATATTTGAGGTAGAAGGTTTCCGCGCCTTCGAACGCGAAGCGGATCGGATTGACGGTGACGACGCGGGTCAGCACCGTCTGCCCGGCGGCAACATAGGTGCCGATCGAAACGCGCTTGTCCGAGATGCGGCCGCTGATCGGTGACCGGATCGTGGTGAAGGACAGATCGAGCGACTTCGCCTCAAGGTTGGCGCGGGCCGCCCCGGCTGCGGCCACGGCGCTGCGCAGATTGGCTTCCTTGGTCTCGAACTCCTCGCGGCTGATCGCCTGCGCATCGACGAGTTTCTGCGCGCGGGCCAGCTCGGTGCGGGCATTGGTGACGAGCGCCTGCGCCTTGGCGAGATCGGCGCGGGCCTGCTGCGCGGCGGCGCGGTAGGGGCGCGGATCGATGGTGAAGAGCACCTGGCCCTTGGACACCTCCACGCCTTCGCGGAAGTTCACGCTATCGACCGCGCCGGAAATACGCGGACGGATCTCCACATCCTGGACCGCCTCGAACCGGCCTACATAGTCATCCCAGTCCACGACCTGACGCTTGAGCGGCACGGCAACCGAGACATGAGGCTTGGGCGGCGGAGGCGGGGCTGAGGGGGAGCAGGCGGCGAGCGCCGCAGTTGCGAAAAGCGGGGGGAGGATGATTCGGCGCACGCCTTCAAAGTATGGGCATGCCGGTTACAGCGCAACCGTTGCTGCGGTGCAGCGAGGACCCCCAGCGGGTGGAGCAATTCCGACATACTTGGGGAGGGGCCGTGTTGCCAGTGGCGCAGGCTGAAATCCGTTGCTAAAAGCGACCTATTGCGACACGCAACGCAGTGATTGCTTCCAGGGGAGTGGTAAATCGTGGCTATCGAGGCAAAGGTTAACGGAAAGCCGGTCAGCTTCGCGGTCGAGCCGGATACGCCGCTGCTCTGGGCCATCCGCGAGGAGCTGGGGATGACCGGCACCAAGTTCGGGTGCGGGATCGCAGCCTGCGGTGCATGCAGCGTGCATGTTGACGGCGAAATCACCCGATCGTGCAGCGTGCCTGTAAGCGATGTGGCCGGGAAATCGATTACCACGATCGAGGGGCTCTCCGGGGCAGAGGGCACGTTGACGGCCTTGCAGCAGGCGTGGATCGCGCATCAGGTGCCGCAGTGCGGGTACTGCCAATCGGGCCAGATCATGGCGGCGGCGGCGCTGCTCGCCAAGACGCCCAAGCCTACCGACGCCGATATCGATGCGGCGATGACCAATATCTGCCGCTGCGGGACCTATCCCCGCATCCGCGCGGCGATCCACGATGTGGCCGGCACGGCCGCGGCTCCGGCCACCGTTGCCACGCCCGCGACCACCCCCGCAACCCCCGCCTGAGGAGCAAGCACATGGGCATGATCCGCAGAACATTCCTGATTGGCGGCGCGGCACTGGTTGGCGGCGGCATCTTCGCAGTCCAGTATGGCGATAGCTCGGCCAAGTCGCAGGCGGCAAAGCTGACCGACGGCACTGGTGGACACAATTTCGGCACCTGGCTGCGCATCGGCGAGGACGACACCGTCACCATCTATTCGCCGCACACCGATATCGGGCAGGGTTCGAACACCGGCCTTGCGCAGATGCTGGCCGAAGAACTGGATGCTGATTGGAGCAAGCTTTCGGTCGTCTCCGCGCCGGCGGAATCGGCGTTCGCCAACGTGGTGCTGGGCAAGGGCTTCCTTTCCGAAATGAGCGGCTATCCTGGAATCATCGGCGCGATGCCGATGTCGCTGCTGGGCATGGTCGCGCGCCAGCTCAACCTGCAGATCACCGGCGGCTCTTCGGCGCTGCGCTTCACCGGGCAGCAGGGGCTGCGCGTGCTCGGCGCGGGCACGCGTCAGGCGCTGATCGAGACGGCAGCGGGGCGCATGGGCGTTCCGGCTGGCGAGCTGACGACGGCTGACGGCAAGGTGCTCCACGCCAAGTCCGGCAAGTCGCTGCGCTATGGCGAACTGGCGGCGGAGGCGGCGACGCGGAGTCTTTCCACCAAGGTGGCGCTGAAGGACCCCAAAGACTTCAAGCACATGGGCAAGTCGGTCCCGCGCTTCGACATTCCGGCCAAGGTCAACGGCACCGCACAATACGGCATGGACGTGGTGAAGCCCGGCATGCGGGTGGCGACGGTGATCGCCGCGCCGGTGCGCGGCGGCAAGCTGCTCTCGGTCGATCCGGCACCGGCCATGGCGATTGGCGGCGTCGAGAAGGTGATCAGCCTTGAAAGCGCCGTCGTGGTCGTTGCCAAGGGCTACTGGCAGGCGCTGAAGGGCGCCCGCGCGCTGGCGCCCAAGTTCAGCGACGGCGGCCATGGGCTCATCACCACGGCCACGATCTTCGCCGAGCAGGACAAGCTGCGCGCCGAGGGCAAGCCGACCAAGACCGCAGGCGAAGGCGATGTCGATGCCGCGCTCAAGGCTGACGGCGTGAAACTGCTCGATGCCGACTACAAGATGCCCTTCCTCCACCACGCGATGATGGAGCCCTTTGCGCTGACGGCGCATTACAAGGACGGGCACCTCGATCTGTGGGGCGGGATGCAGGACCCGCTGGGCGCAAAGGCGGCAGCGGCCACCGCGGCGGGCCTCGGCGCGGACAAGGTGACGTTCCATCCCATGCTGATCGGTGGCAGTTTCGGCCGCCGTCTGCCGATGTACATGGAGATCGTCGATCAGGTGGCGCGCGTTGCCATGCAGGTGCCGTTCCCGGTCAAGCTGATCTGGTCGCGCGAGGAGGAAGTGTCGCAGGGCGCATACCGTCCGCAAAGCTCGGCGAAGTTGACCGCAGCGCTCGGGGCCGATGGCAAGATCACGGCGTGGCGCAACGATTTCGCGCAGCCGGAAGACGGCCTGCGCGAAGTGCCGTTCTTCTATGATGTGCCGGCTGTGGCGCGGCGGCATTTCAAGCAGGTTTCCAACCAGACCGTCGGCGCATGGCGTTCGGTCAACGCCACGCAGCACGGTTTCACGACCGAGAGCTTCATGGACGAGCTTGCGCATCTGGCGGGCGCCGATCCGGTGGAATTCCGCCTCAAGCACTTGAAGCCCGGGCGGCATCGGACCGTGCTGGAAGAAGTGGCGAAGCGCAGCGGCTGGGGCTCACCGCTCGAGCCGGGCCGCGCGCGCGGGGTTGCGGTGGTCGAATGCTTCAACACGATCGTCGGGCAGGTGATCGAGGCTTCGCTCGCCGAGGACGGTACGCCCAAGGTGCACAAGGCGTGGGCCGTGGTCGATTGCGGCACAGTGGTGAACCCGACCGCCGCCGAAGGGCAGATCCTCGGCGGGCTGGTGATGGGGCTTTCGTCCGGCATCGGCGAGGCGATCACGGTGGACAAGGGCGCGGTGCAACAAAGCAACTTCAGCGACTATGAAGTGCTGAAGCTGGCCAATGCGCCGACGGTCGACGTCCACTTCATCAACAGCGGCGCGGAAATGGGCGGGATCGGCGAGCCGGGCCTGCCGCCTGCGACGCCTGCGCTGGCGAACGCGCTGTTTGCGCTGACGGGCAAGCGGGTGCGCAGTCTGCCGATCAGGGATCAGGCGAAGGCTTGAGGGGACGGTTAGCGGGACCCCGGCGCAAGTCCGGGTGTGCCGCTCCCTCCGTTCGTCATTCCCGCGAAGGCGGGAATCCAGGGCGGTTGGCGCTATGGTATGCCGCTCTGGATTCCCGCCTTCGCGGGAATGACGAGGGTGGGGAGGTTGTCCCTCACGGCGCGATTTTCACCTTGCCATCGGGCGTGTTCCAGCCTCGGATCGCAATGCTGGCAGGCTTGGCGCTGGCTGGCACCCGCACCGTGATCATGCGTGCTTCGCCTGGTATCAGCGAAACGTAGTTGTCCTCGAAATAGGCGGGCAGGACGCGCGCACCGGCCTTGTCGAGGACGGTGAGCTTGATCGCGAGCGCGGGGGTCTTGCCGGTGTTGGCGAGGGTGAGTGTCAACGGTCGGTCGGCGCCTTGCAGCTGGCCCGATTGCGCTTTCATGCTGATGGCGGCAGCGGGCATTGAGCCGAGTTCGCGGTAGGCAGATGGATCGCGGCCGCGCCAGTAGAGGTTGCGGCTGAGGACGGCGCCCTTCGCATCGATCAGTTCGAGCGCGACGAGGACCATGCCGCCCTTGTCCATCAGTGGGGCTAGATCGACCGTGCCTGCGGGTGTGGCGGCGTTGGCGGGCGCCGCAAGTGTCTGCTCTTTCTGCAGCAAGGTGCGGCCCGCAAGATCGGTGACGCGCACTTTGGCGGTGAGGTCCGGCAGATCGCCGCGCGTGGTATTGATCACCATGAGCTGGTTGTCCGGCAGATTGAGCTGCACATGCACCGGCTCGGCCCCGGCGCGGGCGCCGTAGTAGGCGGCGTGGGTGTCCATATCCGAGCTGTAGAGCTGCCAGGCGTTTGACGGCCACGAGGGGTGGGTCATCCAGAACAGGCGGCCGGAGTTCTTCGTCCACAAGTGGCCGACGAAGCCCTCCATCATCGCCTTGTGCGTTTCGAGGTTCATCATCTGCGCCTTGCGCTCGAAATCGGCGAGGCTGGTTGCTGGGCCGAACATCTGGGCCAGCGTGTCCATGAACGTGCGCGTGTCGCCGTTCCCGCTGAAATGCCAGTCGTGGTAGGCCATCGTATCGCCGAGCGGCCAGCGGTCGGCGGTAGGGACGCTGGCCTCGATCGCTTCGCGCGTGGCGAGCGAGGGCGTGCCGGTTTCGACCGAGAAGCCCGAGGCGAGATCGGTGAAATAGCCTTCGGGCGGGCGGTAATTGTAGGGGCCGGAGCCCTGCAGGTTCACGACGTTGGACGAGCCGGTGTACCAGCGGGTGCCATCGAGCTTCGTGACCAGTGCATCGAGGCCTTCGTTGAGCGCGGGGTAGGGCACGCCTTCGTTGCGGCCGAACCAGACCACGATGCTCGGGTGATTGCGATAGCGCGCGATGGTGTCTGCTGCGTTGGCGAGGAAAAGTTGGCGGTCCTCGGGCTCGATCTGGAAATCCTGCGTGGACTGCCAGAAGTCGTTGAGGATCATCATGCCGTTCTCGTCGGCAAGGTCGTAGAACGCGGGTTCGGTGTTGTTGCCCATCCAGTTGCGGATCACGTTCATGTGGGCTTCCCGCTCAAGGCGGAAATAGGGTTCGAGTTCGGCGCGGCCGAAGCGCTTCATCGCATCGTCCATGCCCCAGCTGCCACCGCGCGCGGCGATGCGGACGCCGTTGACGCGCAAGGTGAGGTGCGGGAGCGCGATGGAGGGCGGGACGGGGCGGACGGCGGGGGAGTGCTCGCCGCTGGTGGTGAGGCTTTGCGCCCAGCCTAGCGGGGTTTGCTTGATGGCGGCGTGGCGCACGTCGATCAGCGGGAGTTCGCCGGGTTTGGCATCGGTGGGATCGACTTCGACGCGGTTCAGGCGGCCATCGCTGCCGAACAGAGAGAGTTCGTAGCTGATTTCGCGGATGCCGAAGCGAAGGGTTCGGGTGTCTGACGGCGCGCTGTTGGCGGCGGCGCTGATGGTCAGACTGTAGAGCGCGGGATCGCCGTAGCCGTTGGGCCACCATAGGCGTGGATGGGCGATGTGGAGCGCAGGATCGGTGGCGGGCGAGAAGGTGACGGTGGTTTCGCCGGGGGCGGCGGTGAGCGCGCGGGTGAGAGTGATCTCGCCGAACTTTGCGGTGACGGTGAGCGGGACGGGCTGGCTGGCCGTGTTGGTGAGAGGCACCGTGATCGTGATGTCTGCGCTGTCGGTGCGCGGCAAGGGCAGGTCGGTGACGACATGGGGATCGCCGAGGCGCACCGGGCCGGTGGCTTCCAGCGTGACGTCCTGCCAGAGGCCGGTGTTGCGATCGCGGATGCCGGGGATCCAGTCCCAGCCTTCGGTGGCGACGAACGTCGGCCCGTCGATGGCGAGCTGGCCACCGTTTTCACCGACGCCGCCTTTGACGGACTGTTCATGCGGAATGCCGGGGTGCGGCGGCGGGCTGACGCGCACAGCGACGACGTTTTCGCCTACTGCGGGCGTGAAGGTAAAACGGCCGCGGGTGAACGCGCCTTTGGTTGAGCCTTGCCGCGCGCCGTTGATCCAGACTTCGGCGGCGTAGTTGATGCCGTCGAAGCGCAAGCCGAGGGCCTTGCCAGCGGCTTCCGCAGGGACCGTGAAGCTGGTGCGATACCAATAGTCCTGCCGGGCGAGGCTTTCCGGGATCGCGAGGTTGTTGAGGCCGTAATAGGGGTCAGGATAGATCCCGCGGTCGACCATGGTGGCGAGAACAGTGCCGGGGACGCGGGCGGCGAGCCACTTGGCGGTATCGACGCCTTGGCGGGACAGGGCGACACCGTCAGCCGGGCCTAGATCGGGGGCGGGGATCAGTTTCCAGCCATTGACCTGCCACTGGCCGGGGGCGGTAGGAACGAGTGCGGGCAGGGGCGTGATGGGCACGGCGCGCGGGGCGCTGGGCGGCGTCTTGGCATGTGGGAGCAGCCAGGGGTCCTGCTGCTCGGTGAGGCCGATATTGGCCTTGCGCTGGAACGGCCAGCCGACCCCGACATCGCGGAACTGGATGGTGGCGAAATCCGGACGGGCGGCGAAAAGCGCGGCGGGATCGCCGAGCGCGTCATCGATCTGCGCGGCGGCGAGGGCTCCGGCGAAGTGCGGCTTGCCGGGCAGCGGCGGGGCAATGGCGATACGCGGTTCGGCGGCGGGGCTGGCGGCGGTTTGCTGGCCTGCGAGTTTGCCGTCGATGAAGAAGCGTGCCGTCTTGCCGTCATAAGTGGCGGTGAGTTGGCTCCAACGTCCGGCGGGGAGGGCGGCGGCGGCGGCCAGCAGGGCTTGGTCCAGCCGCAGGGCCGGGCGGCCATCGACGAGGACGAGGGCGCGGCGGCCCTGCTCGATCAGGGTGACTTCGCCGGGCTGGAGGCGGCTGGGCTGAACCCATGCGGACAGCGTGAAGGGGGCGCCCGCTGCGAGGACGGGGCTGGTAGCGGGGAGTTCGCGCTCGATCCCGATGCCGCCTTCAAGGATGCGGACGTTGTAGGGGCCGCCGTTGTCAGGCACTTCGGCGCAAAGCGGCGCTGCGGTGAGCGCGCTCGCAGCAAGGAGGAGCGGTGCCAGACGGCGCTGGGTGGTGGGCATGGTTCGTCTCTCTCTCCCCTGCACCCGGGTTGGATGGGCCTGGGTATCTGACAGCGCAATCAATTCAGTGCGGCACAGGAAATTTAAAATGCATAATGCATGCATTATTTTGCGGCAGGTTTGCATCCTGCGAGGATATCGCCTCTGGTGCCCAGCGTCACGCTGGCGAGCCCGAACGAGAGCGAGCCGCGCGTGGTGAGAACGAGGGGGCTGGAGACGGCCTGGCTCGTCGATCCTGTGGGAAGCAGGCACTTCAGCGGGACGGCGAGGGTCTGCCAGATACCGAGGGGCATGGCGGCGAGTTCTGGCAGCGGGACGGGCGCGCCGCAGGGGCCGCTGCCGCAGCGCGCGGACACGCTGACTGGCGCGCCGGGCCTTGCATCGAGCCGCAGGTTGATCAGCAGCAGGACATCTCCGTTGGTTTCCCGCGCAAGATCCTGCGGCGTGGCGGCCTCTAGCGCAATCGTGGCGGGCTGCGCTCCGGCGGCGAGCGTGATGCGGCGCGCGCCTTCCTGCACATCCTTGTCGATCGCGGAGATGGTGAGGCGATTTCCCGGGGTGGACGCAGGAACAGGGCCTACCGTGTGCGGCGCGGCGGCCGGATCGGTCAGCACCAGCGACCAGCCGGGGGCGGCCTGCCCGCGCTGGACGAAGACGCCGGGCACGGCCTCGGCAGCGACGCCAGCATCCTCGGGCAGATCCGTCCATGGTGCAGGGCCGCCGGCCATCGACAGGCCGTAGCCGTAAGCGAAGAGCGGATCATCGCCGGTGCGCGCGGTGCGCGGCCAGGCGGTGGGGAGGCGGCCGGTGAAGTCCGCGCCATCCTTTGCATAGAGCACATCGGCGACGCCGCCGCCTTCCGAGCCCGGCAGCCAGGCGACCACAAAGGCATCGGCGGCGTTAAGCTCCGGGTTCACGAACAAGGGCCTGCCGGTGAGCATGACCGCGACGACGGGGATGCCTTGCGCTTTCAGAGCCTTCATCGTGGCAAGCGGGCCGGTGAGATCGCTGCGCAGCTGGAGCGAGCGGATATCGCCCTGAAACTCGGCATAGGGCTGCTCGCCGAAGACCACGATGGCGGCATCGGGCTCTTGGGTGAAGCGGCCATCGGGCGCGAGCTGGGCGCTGCCGCCAGACGATTCGGCCGCCGCCTTGAGGCCCTCCCACAGCGTCGTCGCGCCGGGGAACTGGTCACGCGTCAGGCCGGTGCCCTGCCAGGTGATCGTCCAGCCGCCGGACTGGCGTGCGACGTCGTCCGCGCCGTCACCAGCGACGAGGAGGCGGGTGCCCTTCTTGAGCGGGAGGACGCCGGTGTTTTTGAGCAGGACCAGCGACTTGCGCACGGCTTCGCGGGCGATGGTGCGGTGCTCGGCGCTGCCGAGGAGGTTCCACTCGCCCGCCAAAGGCCGAGTGGAAGGCGCCCCCATCTCAAACAGGCCGAGGCGCAGTTTGACGCGCAGGATGCGGCTGACGGCGTCGTCCAGCCGGGCCATCGGCACGGTGCCATCCTGAACCTGCTTCAGCAGGCTGCCATAGAGCGGCTTCCAGCTATCGGGCGCCATGTACATGTCGACCCCGGCGAGGAGAGCCTGCGGGCAGCTTGCATTGGTGCAGCCGGGGATCTGGCCGTGCGCGTTCCAATCGGTGACGACGAAGCCGCCAAAGCCGAGGCGGTCCTTGAGCACATCGGTGACGAGGCCCTTGTTGCCGGCGATCTTGACCCCATTCCAGCTGGAGAAGCTGGTCATGACGGTGGCGACGCCGTTTTCGATCGCGGGGAGATAGGGCGCGCCATGGACGAGGCGCAGCGTGGTTTCGTCGATCTGCGCATCGCCCTGATCGTGGCCGTCCTTCGTCGCGCCATCGGCGAGGAAGTGCTTGGTGCTGGCGATGACGTGGGGGCCTGCGAGCACGCGGCCTGTCGTCGGCGGGCCCTGCAAGCCGCGCACCATCCGGCCGACATAGCTCGCGACGAGCGCGGGATCGGAGGAATAGCCTTCGTAGGCGCGGCCCCAGCGCCAATCCTGCGGCACGGTGACGGTGGGGGCGAAGGTCCATTCCTGCCCGGTGACGCGGATTTCGGCGGCGGTGGCGGCGCCGATCTTCTCGATCAGATCGGGATCGCGCATCGCGCCAAGGCCGACATTGTGGGGGAACAGCGTGGCGCCGATGATGTTGCTGTGGCCGTGGACTGCATCGGTGCCCCAGATCACGGGAATGGCCGGGCAGCCGGGGCGGCCGCGAATCGAGGCGGCGTAGAACTTGTCCGCAAACTTCAGCCATTCCGAGGCGGGCGCGAGGTCGTTGCCGCCCGGCCCCGAATTGCCGCCATTGAGCACCGAGCCGAGATTGTAGCGCGCCACGTCCTCCGGCGTGAGGCTCGCGATATCGCCCTGGATCACTTGCCCGACTTTGCAGGCGGCATCCATCTGCTTGAGAAGCGACGCGATTTTTACCTCGTCCGCGTCCGTGACGACCTTGGGCCAGGCGATTCGCGGCCATTGCTCCGGATGGACGCTGGCGGCCGAGTCGCTCGCGGCAACGGAGGGCGCTGCAAGGAGTGCGGCCGGCGTGAGACAGGCCGCGATGGCTACCGCCCAGGCTGTCGCTGCAATGTGGCCGTTCCGGTGCGAAATCCGCTTCATTCCTTGGCTTTCCTCTCCGTTTCCCGGGTCTCGTCAACGTTCTCGGGGCAATTCAATAATACATTATGATGACGTAATATGAATGACAACGTTGACAATACGGCGAAGATGATCGTATTTCAACCATGCCACACGCCTCCGGCCAAATCCGCACTGCGGGTAGCCGGATAATCAGAAAGGCGGCAGCACCCCGTTCAAAGCGGGGGCTGCCGCTCAACTTGCAAGGGGAGAGACCATGTCTGATCGCATCGCACGTCCAACGACCGTGCTGTCTAAGAAGGGGCTTATGGGCGCCGCGTCGATCATGGCGCTGCTGGTTGCGGGCAATGCCGCTGCGCAGGCTGCCCAAGGTTCGGGACCGCAGCAGGCCGATACCGCCGCAGCCGATGAGGGCGCCGCGCCGATCGTCGTCACCGGCTTCCGCCAGTCTCTGGCTGCCGCGCTTGATGCCAAGCGCAATTCCAACCTCATCATCGAATCGGTGAGCGCCGAAGATATCGGCAAGTTCCCCGACCAGAACATCACCGAATCGCTGCAGCGCTTGCCGGGCATCCAGATCGACCGCGAGAACGGGCAGGGCACCAAGGTGCGCATCCGCGGCCTCGAGCAAAACCTCACCGTGCTCAACAACGAGCTCTTCGTGACCGGCCAGGAAGTGTTCAAGGTCGGCGAGGGCAACTTCACTCGCACCGACAGCCTTGAAAGCGTGCCTTCCGAACTGATCGGCGGCGTCGAGGTGTTCAAGTCGCCCAATGCCTCGCTGCTGGAAGGCGGCCTCGGCGGTATCGTCAATCTCAAGACGCGCAATCCGCTCGATCTCAAGAACGGCCTCACCGTGGCGGGCAACGCGCGGCTCAACAAGGCCAACGGCATCGATGGCTGGAAGCCGACCGGCGCGGTCGTCGCGAGCTATAACTTCAACGACAAGTTCGGCATCATCGTCTCGGGCAGCTATAGCAAGACCAACGGCCACTACGACATTCTGGGCGGCGAGAACCGCGGCAACTGGGCCTTCGGCGCGGGCCGCCGTGATACCGCGACGGTGCCGACCAACTACTACGCACCCGAATACCGCTACGTGACGGACCGCGACCAGTACCGCACGCGCTGGGGCGTCTCGGTGGGCCTCGCCTATCGTCCGACCGATACGCTGAGCATGGACCTCCAGTACTTCCACTCCGATCTCAAGGTGGACACGCGCGAAGGCTCGGTGAAATTCCCGTTCGGCCAGGGCGAATCGCTCGGGCTCCTGCCGGGCTACAAGATCAACAGCAACGGCGTGCTCGAGAGCGGCACCATCCGCGCGCAGTCGGCCGAGGCCATCTCGGTGGTGGACGAGTCCAGCATCAAGTCGGACAACGTGCAGTTCGGCACCAAGTTCGACAACGGCTCGAACTTCCGTGCCAATGTCGAGGCGACTTACTCGACCGGCAGCCTCTTCCGCGACGTTGCCAACAACGACGTGCGCTTCACCAAGTATACCGTGCGGCAGGGTGCGGTGGGCGGACCGCTGCAGGACGGCGTGGCGCTCAACAGCGCGGCGCCTGCAACGTTCGACTTCACGTACAGCAACGGCGCTTTCCCCAAGTTCGGCATCGCGCCGGGCAGCCCGCAGGATCTGTTCAGCAACCCGGCCAATGGCTTCTTCAAGTCGCACTGGGCCTTCGGGGACCGCTCCAAGATCAAGGGCCACTCGATCCGCACCGACCTTGCCTGGGATGTCGATCCTTCGGAAAAGGGCAAGATCACGCTGAGCGCGGGCTTCCGCTATGGCCAGCGCACGGTGGACTTCACCTCGGGCCGCTATCTGGCGGACTATTCAGGCAAGGGCGAGATCGACGCGACCAAGATCCCGCTGGCCGAGCGCGATCCCACGTTCAACTACAACTACACGCCTTATGGCTACTTCCAGGACGGCGCGATCGGCTACAAGATCTGCGACCTGCCGGAAGCAAACAAGCCCGCCGCCTTCGCCGGGTGCAGCCGCTTCGGCAATTCGCCCGCGCTGATCACGCCTTATGACACGTTCACCAGCAATGCGGGCCGGGTCGAAACCTTGGTCAATCCCAACGTGCCGGGCGGCAAGGTGCTGATCCAGAACCGCGCGCAGATGGTCAATGCGCTCAAGTGGATCCAGAACCTCTATCCGTCCACGCCGTTCAGCTTCTTCGAGGATCCGCTTCAGACCTTCTTCGTGAAGGAGGAGACCAAGACCGGCTATGTCATGGCCGATATCGGCGGCAAGGATGACAGCTTCCATGTCAACGTGGGCCTGCGCATCGTCAACACCCAGCTGAAGGTGGACCAGAATCAGGGTACGGCGAACCCGACGTACTACGGCACCGACAGCTGGAACGGCGTGGTGAAGGACTTCGACACATCGAGTGTTCAGCGGTCCTACACCGACTTCCTGCCGAGCGTGAACGTGGTGGTCGATGCCGCGCAGGACATCAAGGTGCGTGCCTCGGCCGCCCGCGTGACCTCGCGCCAGCCGCTGTTCGATCTGGGCCGGGGCTTTGCCACCGACTTCACCCGCGATGCGGCGACCGACAAGTTCCTGTTCACCAGCGGCAGCCGCGGCAACGCCACGCTCGATCCGTTTCGGGCCTACCAGTTCGACCTCGGCGTTGAATACTACTTCGGCCGGCAGGGCCTGCTTTCGGCGGGCGTGTTCTGGAAGGAAGTGGACAGCTTCGTCGTGACGCAGACCGTGCCGGTCTTCGTGAGCGACCAGGCAGGCGGGCGTGTCGGCCCGGTGTCGCAACCGGTCAACGGCAAGGGCGGCCGGGTCAAGGGCTTCGAACTGGCGGCGCAATATGCCTTCCCGTTCGGCCTCGGCTTCACCGCGAACTACACCTTCTCTGACACGAGCACCGAGTTCAGCAACGACTTCGAGACGGGTCTGCCGCTGCCGGGCGTTTCGAAGCACTCGTTCAACGGGCAGGTCTATTTCGAGAAGCACGGGTTCGCGGCGCGCGCGTCCTACTCGTGGCGCTCGAAGTCCTACCTCGGCAATTTCGGCTTCGGCGATGGCGGCGTGACGCGCACGCTGGGCATCTACCAGAAGCCCTATGGCCAGCTCGACGGGCAGATTTCCTATCAGGTGACGCCGAACTTCAACGTGTTCCTCGAAGGCATCAACCTGAACAAGGAAAACACCAAGACCTACCTGCAGTTCCCCGAGCTGCCGTTCCGGTATGAATCGGGCTCGCGCCGCATCTTCGCCGGTGTGAAGTTCAACTTCTGACCTTAGCTCCACCTCCCTCGGAGCCTCTTGGGGGGAGGGCCTTTGCGGGCCTTCCCCCCCCTTTCTTGTTAGGCGCATTCCAGGGAGATATTGTGTTGCGGCCGGATGACCGCCAGCATCGGACCGGACCTATGATGACCCCTGAACCCTTGCGTTCGATTCTGATTGTCGGCGGCGGCACGGCTGGCTGGTCGGCGGCGGCGCTGCTTTCCGCCGTGCTCGCGCCCGCTGGCTGCAAGATCACGCTGATTGAATCGAGCGACGTGCCCACCGTCGGCGTGGGTGAGGCGACGATCCCGCCGGTGTTCGAGTTTCTGGCGAACTGCGGCGTGGATGAGATTGATTTCATTCGCCATTGCCAGGCGACGTTCAAGCTGGCGATCCGCTTTGATGACTGGCTGGAGCGGGGCCATTCCTACTGGCATCCCTTCGGCAATCTGGGCGTGACGATCAACCAGCGGCCGTTTCACCACTACTGGTGGAAGAACAAGGCGGCGGGGCATGGAGAAAGCTTTGCCGATCTGTGCCCGGCGATTGCCTTGGCGGAAGACGAGAAGTTCGCATTCCCGCCACCGGACGGAAGCTATCCCGGCGGGGCGCTCAATTATGCGCTGCACTTCGATGCGGGGCTGGTGGCGCAATATCTGCACCGGCATGCCGCCGCGCGCGGGGTGGAGCATATCGATGCGCGGATCGCGGGCTGCGAACTGGCGGATGATGGCGCGATTGCAGCGGTCAGGCTTGAGGACGGGCGGCGGATCGCGGCCGATTTCTTCATCGATTGCTCAGGGTTTCGCGGGCTGCTGATCGAGGAAGCGCTCCACGCAGGCTACGAGGATTGGACCAAGTGGCTGCCCTGCGACCGCGCGGTGGCGATGCCGACTGCGACTGTCGGGCCGCCCGCGCCCTATACCGTTTCCGCCGCGCACGAGGCGGGTTGGCGCTGGCGCATCCCGCTGCAATCGCGCGTGGGCAACGGCTATGTCTATTCGAGCCGGTTCATTAGCGATGACGCGGCGGCGGATACGCTGCGCGGCGCGGCCTTGGGTGAGGCGCTGGCGGAGCCGCGGTTTCTGCGGTTCACGGCGGGGCACCGCAAGGCGATGTGGGTGAAGAACTGCCTCGCTGTCGGGCTTTCGAGCGGGTTTCTGGAACCGCTGGAATCGACGAGCATTCATCTGATTCACACCGCGCTGAACCGGCTGCTGGACTACTTCCCGGACCGGCACTGCGATCCCGCGCTGGCGACGGCGTACAACCGCGAGGCGGCGGACGAATATGCGCATATCCGCGATTTCCTGCTGCTGCATTACGTGCCCAACCGGCGGCATGGCGAGCCGTTCTGGGATGAGATCAGGGAGGGTCCCCTGCCGGACAGCCTTGCCGAAAAGCTTGACCTTTTCCGCCGCACCGGCCGCATCGTTTCGCGGCGGCGGGAGCTGTTTGCGGATATCAGCTGGTTCTTTGTCGCGGCAGGCATGGGGATCGTGCCGGAAGCGCTCGATCCGCTCGCCGATGCGGCGCCGTTCGGCGACGTGCGCCGCGTGATCGGACAGATCAGCGACGTGATGGGGCGCTACCGCAAGGCCGCGCCGACGCATGGGGACATGCTGGCGCGGCTGCTCGATCCCGCGCTCAAAGGACGGCCCAATTTCAAGCAGACCTGGGGCGGGGCATGATTGCTGGCCTCGAACTGGGCGGCACCAAGTGCGTGGCCACGCTGGCGCGGGGGCGCGAGGTGATCGATCAGCGCCGGGTGCCGACGCGCGATGCAGGCGCGACGGTTGGCGATCTCACCGCAATCCTCGATGAATGGGTGGCCGCGCATGAAGTCGAGGCCATCGGCGTCGCCGCCTTCGGGCCGATCAGTACCGACCGGGCGGCGGCTGATTTCGGCACCTTCCTCGCCACGCCCAAGCCGGGCTGGCAGGGTTTCAGCCTCGCGGCGCATTTGCGGGACCGATACGGCCTGCCGGTCGGGCTCGACAGTGATGTGAATGGCGCCGCACTGGCGGAAGGACGCTGGGGCGGCGCGGTGGGCATGGCGAATCATGCCTACGTGACCGTGGGCACCGGGGTCGGCGTGGGGCTCGTGGTGGGCGGACGGACCATGGCGGGCCGCGCACACAGTGAAATGGGACACATTTTTGTCGACCGCATGCCGGGGGACGAAGTGCCCGGGATATGCCCTTTTCACGGGGGCTGCGTGGAAGGATTGATCGCCGGACCAGCACTTGCTGCGCGGGCGGGGGTGGCGGGCGAGGCACTGGACGAATTGCATCCGATATGGAATCCGTTCGTGCATGTTCTTGCTCGGCTCGTCCATACCATCGTGTTGACCGGGGCACCCGAGCGCGTGGCACTGGGCGGTGGAGTCCTGACAAGCCGGCCCGAACTGGTGGTGCGGGTCGATACTGCCGTGCGGGAAAGCCTGAGCGGCTATGCGCAGGCTTCGTTCGGCGTGGGGGCGCCGGTGCTCGGTGATCAGGCGGGGCCACTGGGCGCGCTGGCGATCGCGCTCGATGTGCTGGAGGGCGGTACGGCGTGAATTTGGGGCTGACGCGCAGCGGCTATCGCGGCGCGACGATCGAGGATGCAGGCGCGCACAACACCCGGATCGTGCTGCGCGCAATTCGCGCGCAGGGCACGCTGACCAAGGCGGAACTGGCGCGGCAGACAGGGCTTGCGCATCCCACCGTCACCAACATCACCCGCCGCCTGATGGAGCGTGGCCTGCTGCGCACCGCCGGCATGCAGCGCGGCGGGCGCGGGCAGCCGGCGACGCGGCTGGTGATCAATGCCGAGGGCGCGCATGCCATCGGGCTCAATGTCGACCGCGATCACATTACGATGGTGCTGGCCGATTTTGCCGGGACGGTGAAAGCGCGGCTCGATCAGGAGATCGCGTTTGCGCTGCCCGAGCAGGTGCGCAGCTTCTATCGCCGCAATCTCGACAAGCTGCTGGCGATGGCGGGTGTGCGCGCAGCGGCGATCACCGGGATCGGGCTTGCGCTGCCCGATGGCCTCGGCGTGATCGATCTGCCGGGCATGCCGGGGGACTATGCGCAGTGGTCTGCCACCAATCTCGAGGCCTTGTTTGCCGAACCGCTGGGCCGGCCGATCTTCATCGAGAATGACGCGGCAGCGGCGGCCATCGGCGAGATGCAATTCGGGCGCGGGCAGAAGGAGGCGAGCTTCTTCTACATCCTCATCAGCTATGGCCTTGGTGGCGGGCTGGTGGTGGGCGGGCAATATGATCGCGGTGCGGACGGGCGCAGCGGCGAGATCGGCTTCATGAGTGTGCCGGGCGAGGGCCCGAACGGACAGGGCGCCATGGTGCCGCTGCAGTCGATCGTTTCGATTGCCGGCCTGAACCGGCGGCTGCAACAGGCTGACCGATCACCCTTTTCACATGGCGAGGCGATTTCGGGTGATGCGGCTCTGCAGCGGATCCATGATGAGTGGATCGAGGAATGCGCTCGCGCGCTGGTGCAGCCGCTGGTGGCGGTGAACCTGCTGATCAATCCGGGCGTGGTGCTGGTGGGCGGGCGCCTGCCGATGCCGCTGCTCGAACGGCTGACGCAGCGCATCAATCTCCTGCTGCGTAGCGGCGGGCGCGATGCCCCCGCAATTGCCCCGGTGATGGCGGCGGCGCTGGCAGAGGATGCCTCTGCGGTGGGTGCGGCGCTCCTGTCGTTCGACGATCTGGCGCTGGCGGTGGAGGCGGGCTAGCCCGCGCGCGGCGGGGCGGTGCTGCGGCGGATCAGGAGTTCGTGGGCGAGGTGGATGTCGCCGCCTTCGGGTTCGCCCTTCAGCACATGGAGCAGCATGTCCATCGCCTTGTAGGCCATGTCTTCCACCGGCTGGCGGATCGTGGTGAGCGGGGGCCAGACCACGCGCGAAATGTCGGAATCGTCGAAGCCGACGACCGAGAGGTCTTCCGGCACGTGCAGCCCGCATTCGCGCGCGGCGGCGACGGTGGCGGCGGCCATGTCGTCGTTCTGGGCGAGGATCGCGGTGGGCGGTGGATCGAGCGCGAGCAGGCGGCGCGCGGCGGCAAGGCCGGAATCGAAGGTGAACAGGCCGGATTCGATCAGTTCCGGGTGCAGCGTGAGGCCCGCCTTGGCGAGCGCCTGCATGGTGCCGACGAGGCGCGCATCGGATGCGGCGTGGCTGGGATCGCCCTTGATCACGCCGATGCGCTTGTGGCCGAGCGCGACGAGATGTTCGGCGGCTTCCTGCGCGGCGGCGACATCGTCCATCGCCACCGAGGGGCCGTTGCCGAGGAGGCGGGTGGGCGAGATGCGCGCAAACGGCATGCCCACTTCGCGCAGTTCGGCCATCAGCCCGGCGTGGTCCGAGGCGGGAGGGGCAAGCAGCACGGCATCGAGCGCTGCAGAACGCAGCAGCGCGATGATCTCATCCTCGCGCTCGGTGACGGATTCGACCGGCAGCACGACAAGGCGGAAGCGCTCGCCGTGGAGGCGTTCGAGCGCGCCTTTCTGCAGTTCGACGACGTAGCTGGGGCTTGGCTTCTCGTAAACGAGGCCGATCAGGTAGGAGCGGCTGCGGACAAGGCCCTGGGCCGAGACATTGGGGTGATAGCGCAGCGTGCGCATTGCCTCGCGCACGCGGGTTTTCACCGCTTCGGTGACATGCGGCTCGTTGTTGACGACGCGGCTGACGGTTTTGGCCGAAACTTCGGCCATGCGCGCAACGTCGACAATGGTGGCCCGTTTGGGTCTGCTCATGGGTATCGGGCCGCCTCGGTGTGTCTGCAAAAAATCTTCGCTGATCCTACACCGGGGCGGCCCGGAAATGCTAGGCCTTCACGACTTGGCTGTCGATCATGCCGAAGGGCGCGCGGCCCGAACTGCCCACCGCCGTCATCCGCACGGTATCGCCGAAGGCCATGAACGGTGTTTGCGGCGCGCCATGGGCGATGATCTCGATCGCGCGGATTTCCGATATGCAGCTGGAGCCGACTTCGGCGTAGTTGGCGTTGGAGACGGTGCCCGAGCCGATCACCGTTCCGGCGACAAGATCGCGGGTAAGCGCGGCATGGGCGACCAGTTCGTGGAACCCGAAGGCCATCGGGGCACCGTTGGCCCGGCCGACTTCGCGGCCATTCCAGTCGATGATGAGATCGAGACCGACGCGCCCGTCCTCCCATGCATCCCCGAGTTCATCGGGCGTGACGGCGAAGGGGGCCATCGAGCAGGCCGGCTTGGCCTGGATCCAGCCGAAGCCGGTCTTCATTTCGATGGGGGCGATGGCACGCAGCGACCAATCATTGATCTGCACGATCAGCCGGATGTGCTTCATCGCTTCTGCGGCGCTGGTGCCCATCGGGACGGCATCGACCACCACGCCGAACTCGCCTTCGAAATCGATGCCGTGTTCGATGGCGGGGAAGGGGACGGGATCAGCAGGTCCGTAGAACCGGTCTGACAGGCCCTGGTACATCAGCGGGCGGTCCCCTTCGTGGGGATCGTGCTTGAAGGCTACGGCCATGAGATCGCCGTGCGTGGTGAAGGCCGAGCCATCGAGCCACTGCCAGGTGCGCGGGAGCGGCGCAGCGAAGGTCACGTCGTCTGTCGGCTCACCTTCGCCGGCGTTGAGGCGGGCTTCGGCGTCCTTGAGCCTCGCTTCGGTCGAGGGCCAGTCCTCCATCGCGCCGAGGAGATGGCCGCCGACGCGCAGCGCACGCTCCCCGTCCGCCGAGACGAGCGCCAGCGCGCCATCGGGCGTGCCGTCGCGCAGGGTGGCGAGCCTCATGCCTTGAGCTCGGGTGCGAATTCGCCGTCGATCAGCACGAAGACGATGCGGCAATTCTTGTCGGAGCGGTTGGCCCAGCCGTGGTTGGTGCCGCGCTGGATCACGATGTCGCCAGGATAGACGGTGGTTTCACCCTCATCCATGATCAGCACGAGTTCGCCTTCGATGACAATGCCGTAGTCGATGGTTTCGGTGCGGTGCATCAGGGCGTGGCGCGCGCCTGCCTTGGCGGCGTTGGAGGCATGGCCTGCGCCGATTTCGGCGAAGTGCGCAGCAGCTTCCTCGGGCGTCATGGTGCGGATGCCCTCGCCTTCGGGCGGAATGTCGAGCACGCGGATGCGGGTGCCGTTTTTCGGCGGAGCGAGGACCACACCGGCTTCGGCGGGTTCGCCCGAGGCTGCGTCGATGGGTGCGGGGGTGGCCTGCGTGTTCCAGACTTCGTGGAACATCGGCCCGATGGCGCCGCCGACTTGCTGGACGCGGGGCGGGGCGCCGTCTTCCTGGATGATCGCGCGACCTTCCGCATCGTGGCCGGTGACAATGCGGCGCACAGGTTTGACGTCCATATAATCTCCCGCGATGGTTATCCATCTGTTTGACAGATGGGTTTAGTTCACTTCGGATCAACAATGCCTATGAAGCGGCGGCAGGTCAATCCGCTGCTGGCTTGCGCTCGGTCGCAAACAGGGTTGAGGGCAAGCGCGAGACGGCGAGCACCGCAATCGAGAGGAGCGCTGCGACCATGATCGCGCCGGGGACCAGACCGGCGAGCCGCGCCGCCGCGTCATGTCCCGCAACCGCAAAGTAGGCCGAGCCGACCAAGGCGATGCCGAGCGCGCCGCCAAGCTGCTGCGCGGTGCGCATCGTCGCGCTGGCGGTGCCGGCGTGGGTACGCGGAACTTCGGAGACGACGATGGGGCCTAGCGGGCCGGAGAGCGTGCCGAAGCCGATCCCGGCGAGCGCGAGGGTGGCGATGAGCAGCGGCCCGCCTTCAACCCGCGCATGGATCAGCGCGAGGGTGCTGACGATGCCAGCCGCCATCAGTACGCCGCCCGCCATGGGCAGGAGGCGCCCGAGCTTTGGCAGCAGACGTGGGACAAGCAGGGCCACTGCCACCATCACGCCGAGGCCGAAAGGAATGTGGATCAGCGCCGTCTTCAGCGGGGTGAGCGCAAGGCCCTGCTGCAGCGCGACGGCGAAGATCATCAGGAAGCCGACCGAGCTGCTGTTGAATGCCATCGCGGCGATCACGCCCCAGCGGAAGGTGGGGAGGGCAAAGAGCGAAGGTTCGATCATGGCCGGAAGCCCGGCCGCGCGGCGGGCGACGGAGCGGCGCCAGCCAAGGCCCACGGCGCTGATACCGCCGGTCAGGATCGCGGCTGCGGGCGCCAGACCCAGATCGTCGTGCGCCTGGATCAGGGCGAGGAGGATCAGGCCGAAGCCAGCGGCGAAGAGCGCGGCGCCGGGGAGATCGATGGCGAGGCCCTTGTGTTCCTCGCCCGTGCGCGGGAGCGTCACCCGGCCCATGGCGAGCGCGAAGAGGCCGACCGGCAGGTTGATCAGGAAGATCAGCCGCCAGCCGAGGCCGAAGAGGTTGAGCTCGATCAGGAAGCCGCCGATGATCGGGCCGATGATCGCGGCAAGGCCGATGATCATGCCGAAGAAGGCGAGGCGGCGCACCCGTTCGAGCGGGGTGTAGAGCAGCTGGACGATGGCCATGGTCTGCGGCCCCATCATCGCGCCCGCCCCGCCCTGAAGGACGCGCGCGAGGACCAGCACGCCCGGCGTCGGGGCAAGGCCGCAAAGCGCGGAGGCGGCGACGAAGCCCGCCACGCCGCCAAGGAACAGGTTGCGGTGGCCGAACGTATCGCCCAGCCTTCCGCCAAGCAGCAGGAGCGAGCCGAGCGTGAGCAGGTAGCCCGCGACGATCCACTGCATCGCGGGGGGAGAGGCACCGAGGCCGTCGCGAATGGCGGGCAGCGCGGTGTTGACGATGGTCGTGTCGGCCACTTCCAGCACCACGGCGGTGAGCACGGTGAAAAAGGCCAGCGCCCGCTGGCGATCATCGAGTTCATGCGGCAGCTTGCTGCCTGAGGCCGCAGCCGGTGCTGCCTGTTGCGCTGTCATTCGCGGTTGTCCGATGTCCCGTGCGCCTGCTCGTGGCGGCTATTGGTGCCGACCGGGATCAGCCGGTCAAATTAAAATCTTGCTTCTATTATGACCACGTCTCGCCTATGGTCAAGCTCAGCACGCAGGGTATCACGGGAATGACAGCCCGCCTGTGGGACAAAAATTGTTTGGGGAGAATATCTTGGCAAACACATCGACGGCCGCGCGCACCGCCGGGCCGCAAGCAGGTCTGGCGCAGGGGCTGACAGTCATCATCGCAGGCTTCCTGCCGATTCTGGCCATTGTCACGATGTTTCCGGCGATCCCCGCGATCATCGGCCACTTCGCGCCGACCGATCCGACCGCGCCGACCAAGGTGCCCTCGATGGTGACGGCACCCGGACTGACGATCGCACTGGTAGCGCTGTTTGCCGGGCTGATGGTCGACCGCTTCGGGCGGCGCACCTTGCTGCTTGTCTCGACCTTCTTTTACGGCCTGATCGGCGCGGCGCCGTTCTTCTTCGAAAACCTCGATACGATCTATGCCTCGCGCCTGCTGCTGGGGCTGTGCGAAGCGGTGATCCTCACCACGGTCAACACGCTGATCGCCGATTACTGGCCCGATGAAGGCCGCCGCAAGTGGCTGGCGTTGCAGGGGCTGGTCGGGCCGGCGCTTTCGTCGGTGATGATCTTTTTTGCCGGCACGATGACGGCGTGGCGGTGGAACGGCATCTTCCTGCTCTATCTCCTCGCGGTGCCGATCTGGGCGGCGATGGTGCGCTGGATGTTCGAGCCTTCGAGCGACGCGACCGTGCGCATGATGCTGGGGATGGACGAGAAGGATACGCAAGGGTTCCCGTGGAGCGCCATGCTCGGGATCGCGGGCCTCACGCTGTTTTCCTCGGCGATCTACTATGTGTTCATCGTCAATGGCGCGACCGTCTGGCAGGAACTGGGCGTGACCGATCCGCAGAGCATCGGCCAGATCACTGCGCTGCCCACGCTGTTCATTCTGGCGGGCGCGAGCCTGTTCTGGTGGCTTGGCGCGCGCGGGGTCGGCTCGCCAGTGCTGATCGCGATCTTCCTGAGCTTCCTTGGCGCGGGGCTCGCGGTGATGGGGCTGGCGTATGACTGGAAGGGCATGATCCTGGGCATGGCGCTGCAGCAGACGGGCGCGGGCATGGCGATCCCGACGCTGATCGCCTGGGCGCAGAGCCAGCTGCCCTTTGCACACCGCGGGCGCGGCATGGGGATCTGGACCGCGACGTTCTTCTTCGGCCAGTTCTCCTCGCCGCTGCTGGTGAGCGTGCTGCGCGGCGCGATGGGCACGATGCAGGGCGCGTTTCTCGTTGCGGGGATCGTCAGCGCGGTGGGGGCGGCGCTGCTGCTGGTGGTGCTCTCGGGTTCGGGGCGGAAAGTGGCGGCCTGACGTTCAGGCCGCCGCTCCCTCCTCCGCCTTGCGCCGCTGCATCAGCGCGCGGCGGGCGCGGATTGCGCCGGCGTCGGTCTTGAGGATGGCGGGGCGCGCGTCCCAGAAGTCTTGATTGCCGAGCGCGCGCTGGGCGGCCTCGATCATTGGCTCGTCTTCTTCGACGAAAACGCGGCGCGCCATTTCGGCGGCCTGCGGGTTATCCTCGTGATCGTAGAAGTAGTGCGAAGACGTTTCCGTCTCGGGCGTAATGATGTGCGGGTTGATCATCGGCGGGACGATCAGATCGGCGCGCTGCGTGCCCGCGCGGGCGAGGCCGACGGTGAGCGCCATCGCGGCGGGCGCGTGCCAGCGCGTGTGGAGCCACTGGTCGATCTTCTGGCCCGGCTCCAGCATCGGCTTGGACCATTCGGGCGCTTGCGCGTCGGTCATGTCCCAATTGTTCCAGATGGCGCCATCCTCGTCCTGGCGTACTGTCTGGGCTCCGTGGAAGATCGAGCCGTTGACGCCGAAGGTCTCGATATGGAGGAACTCGGCGTGGGTCAGGTCCATCAGGTTGTCGGTGATGAGCTCGTAATTGCCCTCGATCCGCAGACAGCCGCGATGCATGCCGCGATCCGCGTCAAGGAAGCTGAAATCGGGGATCTTTGAAGGGTCGGCTAGTGCGGGATCGCCGGGCCAGAACCAGAGGCCGCGATGCTTCTCGACGATCGGCATGGCCGGCGCGCTGACATGCGCGGGCGGACCATCGGGGAAGGGTGAGTGAACGCAGGTGCCCGTGCCATCGAAGCCGAGGCCGTGGTAGCGGCATTGCACCGTATCGCCCACGCGCTTGCCCATCGAGAGCGGCACGAAGCGGTGCGGGCAGCGATCGGCGATCATCGCGTAAGTGCCATCGCCGTTGCGCCAGATCAGCCATGGCTTGCCGAGCAGGGTGCGCGAGAACAGGGCGTCACCCGCGATTTCGTCGGTCCACGCAGCCATGTACCAGACGTTCTTCACATAACTTGTCATAGGGCACTCGATTTGAGGAGCGAGACCGCGTGGGCAGCGGCGCGGGCTGTGAGCGCCATGTAGGTGAGCGAGGGGTTCTGGCAGGCGGACGAGGCCATCTGCGCGCCATCGGTGACGAACAGGTTGGCCACGTCGTGCGCCTGGCTCCACTTGTTGAGGACGGACGTCGCCGGGTCATTGCCCATGCGCGCGCCGCCCATTTCGTGGATCGCGGTGCCGCCGGGGCCGGGGCGGTCGAAGCCGAACATCACATGGCCGCCCGCTTTGGTCAGCATTTCGGCGGCATCGGCCTTGGCCTGCGCCAGCGCGGCATTTTCCTCTGCGCCGAACGCGAAGTCGATGTGGAGCTGGGGGATGCCGTTGGCGTCCACCTTCGTGCGGTCGAGTGTGAGGCGATTGGTGGCGCGCGGCACGCAATCGGCAAAGCCGACAAGGACCATGCGCCACGGACCGGGTTTGCGCAGGCTGTTCTTGTAGTCCGCGCCGATCCCGGCTTCGCGCTTGCCGGCGGTCCAGGTCGATTGCAGCGCGCCGCCCTGGAACGAGAAACCGCGCGTGTGGCCCACGCCGTCCATGGTTTCCATGTTGCGGTAACGCGGGATGACCGCGCCGGTTGGGCGGTTGCCGAAGCTGGTCCAAGCCTCGAAGCCGGGCATGATTGCGGCGGCGGAGAGCGTGTTGGCGTGGTCCATGATGTGGGTGCCGAGCACGCCGCTGCTGTTCGCAAGCCCGCCGGGCATGGCCTCACTGGCCGAGTTCAGCAGGAGATGGACCGAATTGAATGCACCGGCATTGAGGAAGATCAGGCGCGCGGTGGCCTGATGCCGGGTCTTGGTCTTGCTGTCGATCCAGCGCACGCCGGTGACTTTGCGGGTCTTGGGATCGTAGTCCACGTGTTCTACCGCGGCATCGGTGATCAGAGTGAGGTTGCCGGTGGCTTGGGCTGCCGGAAGCGTGCTCGATTGCGTAGAGAAATAAGCGCCGTAGGAGCAGCCGCGCGCGCAGATCGAGCGGCTTTGGCACAGGCCCCGCCCGTCCTTTTCGGCGGTGAGATTGGCGGTGCGGCCGATGGTGAGGCGGCGTTCTGGCCATTGCGCCATGATCCGCTCGCGCACCGCCTGTTCGACGACATTGAGCGCGAAGGGCGGCTGGAACTTGCCGTCCGGGAGCTGGGGCAGGCCTTCCGCCGCGCCTGAGACGCCAATGAACTCTTCGACCTTGTCGTACCACGGGGCGATGTCGGCATAGCGGATCGGCCAATCGGTGCCGTGGCCGTCGCGTTTGTTGGCGCCGAAATCGTAGTCCGACCAGCGATAGCACTGGCGGCCCCAGGTGAGCGAACGCCCGCCGAGCTGGTAGCTGCGGAACCAGGTGAAGGCGGTGTCCGCGCCGGTCTGGTAGGGGTTTTGCGCGTCGTTGACGAAGTGGCCTTGCGTGAATTCGGTAAAGTGGCGGTTGAGGCGCTGCACCGCGTATTCGCGGGCATAGAGATCTGCATCGCCCTCGCCCCGGAAGGGCATATCCCACGGGGCCTTGACCTCGGTTTCGTAGTCCACCTGATGCTCGATCTTGCGGCCGCGCTCGAGGAGGAGGACCTTGAGGCCCGCCTCGGTGAGTTCCTTGGCCGCCCAGCCGCCGGTGATGCCGGAGCCGACGACGATTGCGTCAAAATGAAGAGTCTCGTCCATCAGCCGAAGTCCACCGCTGTCCAGTCGCTTGAATAGGCGCGTGTTTCCGCCGTGACGGGCACCTTGGGATCGAACCGGCCGGGGACCAGTTCGTAGTTCAGTTCCTTCGATCCGCCGACTTCGCTGGTGTAGTAGCCGGTGAGGATCAGGCCCTTGATCGCGCGCCATGGGGCGGCGCTTGCGTCTCCCTTGAAGGCGGCGGCATCGAGTGCGGCGAGCGCATCGTGGCGGCGGACGGGGGGCAGGGTGAGCCACTTGGGGCCGAGCTTTGCCTCCAGCCATGCGGCGTGATCGAGGCTGCCATCTGCGCGCATGAAGGGCGCGAAGGCAGGGTTTGCTGCGGGCGGGCGGCGCGTGCCTTCGAGGCCGTGGGCGAGCGCGACGAGGACGAAATCGCCGGTGCCGACTGCGCCTGCGCCGGGGGTATCGGTGGCGGGGATCACGTGATCGGCGACCATGCGCATGAACTTGCGGCGGCGGGGGGAGGGCGCGTCCTTGGGATCGAGCTTGCCCAGAACTGCCGCGCCGCCGGGCACTGCGGCCTGCAACGCAACGAGGGTGGCGGCGCCAAGAAAGCTGCGGCGGCTCCAGCCGGTCATTCGGCGATGCCCATGATGCGGCGATTGAGCGCGCGGTCAGCGCCACCGGCGGCGAAATCATCGAAGGCGTGTTCGGTGACCGTGATGATGTGCTTCGCGATGAAGGGCGCGCCTTCTGCCGCGCCGACTTCGGGGTGTTTCAGCGCGCATTCCCATTCGAGCACGGCCCAGCCGGCGAAATCATTGGCTGCCATCTTGGAAAAGATGCCGCCGAAATCGACTTGCCCGTCACCCAGCGAGCGGAAGCGGCCGGGCCGATCGACCCAGCCCTGATAGCCGCCATAGACACCGCTGCGGCCATTGGGGCGGAACTCGGCATCCTTCACGTGGAAGCACTTGATCCGCTCATGATAGATATCGATGAACTGGAGGTAATCGAGGCACTGCAGCACGAAGTGGCTGGGATCATAGAGAATATTGGCGCGCGGGTGGTTGCCGACGGCTTCGAGAAAACGCTCGAAGGTCACGCCGTCATGTAGGTCCTCTCCGGGGTGGATCTCGTAGGCGGCATCGACGCCGTTGTCCTCGAACACATCGAGGATCGGCTTCCAGCGGCGGGCGAGCTCGGCAAAGGCATCCTCGACAAGGCCAGCGGGCCGCGCAGGCCAAGGGTAGAAATAGGGCCAGGCAAGCGCGCCGGAGAACGTCGCGTGGGCCGTGAGGCCGAGGCGGCGGCTGGCGACAGCGGCGTTCTTGACCTGGCTGACGGCCCATTCCTGCCGGGCGGCGGGCTTGCCGTGGAGTTCGGCGGGCGCGAAGCCATCGAACTGCGCGTCGAACGCGGGGTGGACGGCGACGAGCTGGCCTTGGAGATGGGTCGAAAGCTCGGTGATCGCGAGGCCCTTGTCCGCCAGCATGCCGGTCACTTCGTCGCAGTAGGTCTGGCTTTCCGCGGCCTTGGTCAGGTCGAACAGGCGCGCGTCCCAGCTGGGGATCTGGATGCCCTTGTAGCCGAGGGCGGCGGCCCAGTCGGCGATGGCCTCGAGGCTGTTGAAGGGGGCGGCATCGCCTGCGAACTGGGCGAGGAAGATGCCGGGGCCTTTGATAGTTTTCATGGGGCGTGGTCCTCAGACGGTAAGCGGGGTCCAGCCAGAGCGGGCGGCGCTGGCGCGGACGGCGGTGTCGATGAAAGCCATCGAGCGCAGCCCCTCGGCCGCGCCGGGCAGCAGCGGGGCGCTGCCGCCGCGCAGCACTTCGGCGAAATCGCGGTAGAGGTTGGCGAAGGCTTCGAGATAGCCCTCCGGGTGGCCGCCCGGCGTGCGGGTGCGGCGCGCGGCATCGGGGCCGAGGAGGCCGGTTCCGGCGCGGATACTCTCACTGCGGCCATCAAGGTGGTGGAGCGTGAGCGTGTTCGGCTCCTCCTGCCGCCACACGAGGCCGCCCTTTTCGCCATAGACGCGGATGCGCAGGCCATTGAGTTCGCCGACTTCGATCTGGCTGGCGAGAAGCACGCCGCGCGCACCGTTTTCGAAACGGAGGAGTACGGAGCAATCATCATCGAGCTGGCGACCCGGCACGACCGCGCCGAGATCGGCGAGGAGTTCGGTGACATGGAGGCCGGTGACGAACTCGGCGAGCTGGAACGCATGGACGCCGATATCGCCGATGCAGCCACCAGCTCCGGCGCGCGCGGGATCGACGCGCCATTCGGCCTGCTTGCCTTCCGCCGGGCTGGCGAGCCAGCCTTGCGGGTATTCGACGACGACCTTGCGCACGGTGCCAAGCGTGCCTGCGGCAATCCGCGCGCGGGCTTCGCGGACCAGCGGATAGCCGGAATAGGTATAGGTGAGGGCGAAGGGGAGGCCCGCTTCGGCCACCGCGACGGCCAGTTCGCGCGCTTCATCCAGTGTCGCGGTCATCGGCTTGTCGCTGATCACGGGAAAGCCGGCGGCGAGCGCGGCGCGGGCCGAGGGGAGATGATCGTGGTTGGGCGTGACCACCGCGACGAACTGCGCGCCGTCCACCCGCGCGCGTTCGGCGGCGAGCATTTCGGCGAGGCTTCCATAAGCGCGGGCGGGATCGATGCCATAGGCGATGCCCCCGGCACGGCTGCGTGCGGGATCGCCTGAGAATACCCCGGCGACCAGTTCGATCTCGCGGTCCAGTTCTGCCGCGATCCGGTGCACGGGGCCGATAAAGGCACCCGGGCCGCCGCCGATCATGGCCATGCGCAGCCGACTCAAGACTGTTTCTCCCCGACTATTTGTAATGGCCGTTCTAATTTGTTAGAGATCAGTTTTCAAGCGTTGGATAGAACATCAGAAGGGAGAACGTGTCGATGGGTGGCTTCGAGGTGGATCGGCGTTCGCTGTTCGCGCTGGGCGGGGCGGCTATGACGGGAGCGGCCCTGCCGGTGGGTGTTAACGCTGCCGTTCCGGGGCGCATGGCCAAGACCGCGCCGCAGTGGGGACGGGGCATCGAGGGGCAACGCAAGGCGGATCTGGGCAATGGCTGGTTTCGCAATCCGGTGCTCGCGGGTGATTATCCCGATCCTTCCATCCTCAAGGACGGGGAGGATTACTACCTAACGCATTCAAGCTTCGATGCCGCGCCGGGCCTGCTTGTCTGGCATTCGCGCGATCTGGTGAACTGGGTGCCGGTGGGGCCCGCGCTGGCGCATCCAGCGGCAATCGGCTTTGCGGTCGATCTGGTGAAGCACGCCGGGCGCTATTTCATCTACATCCCCTTCATCCCCGCGCCGTGGTCCGACAAGGTGAAGGATGCGCCGCAGATCTGGGTGATCCATGCGGACAAGATCACCGGGCCGTGGAGCGAGCCGATCGACCTTGGCATTCGCGGCTATATCGATCCGGGGCATGTCGTGGGCGAGGACGGCAAGCGCTATCTGTTCCTTTCGGGCGTGGCGCGGGTGCAGCTTGCGGACGACGGGCTTGCCGCGGCGGGTCCGGTCAGCCAAGCGTTCGATGGTTGGAAGTATCCCGACGAATGGGTGACCGAGGCCTATGCGCTGGAGGGGCCAAAGCTGATGCGGCGGGGGGACTGGTTCTACCTCGTGACGGCAGTGGGCGGCACGAGCGGGCCGCCGACGGGGCATATGGTGACGGTCGCGCGGTCGAAGTCGGTTCAAGGGCCGTGGGAGAATTGCCCGCACAATCCGATCATTCGCACGAAGGATGCGAGCGAGGCTTGGTGGTCGCGCGGGCATGCGACGGCGGTCGAGGGGCCGGGCGGGCAGTGGTACTTCGTCTACCATGGCTATGAGAACGGCTATCGCACGCTGGGGCGGCAGACCTTGCTGGAGCCCTTTGCGTGGACGGCGGATGGCTGGCCCCGCGCGCTGGGCGGCGATCTTTCGCGCGCGCTGCCGATGCCGGGCGGGAAATCGGGCGCACCGCATGGGATGGCACGGTCCGATGCGTTTGCATCATCCTCGCTCGGCACGCGCTGGACGGCCTATGGCGCATCGCCGGATGAGGCGGCGCGGATCGCGATGGGGGGCGGGAAGCTGGTGCTGCCGGGCAAGGGCGGCGGTCCCGGCGATGGCAGCGTGCTGACGCAGATGGTGGGCGACCGGGCCTACGAGATCAGCGTGACGGTGGAACTGGAAGGGGAAGGCGAAGCGGGGCTGCTGTTGTTCTACAACCGGCGGCTGTTTCTCGGCATGGGCATCACCGGCTCCGGCATGACCAGCTATCGCGGCGGCATGCCGATGTATTGGCGCGAGCCAGCGCCGGCAGCGCGCACGTTGCATCTCCGGATCGTCAACGAGCGGCAGATCGTGACGTTCTTCTACAGCACCGATGGCGAGCACTGGACGCGCCATGGCGTTCGCTCGGAAGTCTCGGGCTACAACGCCAACACGATGGACGACCTTGCCAGCCTGCGGCCCGCGCTGTTCGCTTCGGGCAAGGGGCAGGGGGTGTTCCGGGACTTTCGCTATCGCGCGCTGGACTAGGCGTTCAAAGGCCGATGTCGGGGAGGCTTGCCGCATCGAGGTGCAGGGCAAAGCCCGCGTCCTGCGCATGGCGGGCGATGCGGATGTAGTGCGGGGCGGGAAGCAGTTCCCAGCCCAGCTCGGCCCAGATCATGAAACGGCGGCGCGGGAGCGGGATCGTGACGAGCGCGGCATGGCCAGGTTCGACCAGGACTTTGGCAAAGCCGATCAAGGTCGGCTCCGGGGCATCCCGGTAGACCTGCACCACTTCGGCACCAGCGCGGGCGGAGAGGTTGGTGACGGTGACCAAGACGCCCTCTGCGGTGACGACCGGATGCGACCATTCGAAGCGCGCGTAGCCTTGTCCGGCGCCCAGCGTGTGGCGCGCGGACTTGCCTGCTGCGATCACGCCGCGATAGCCGATGCGCGTGCCGTCGCTATAGGGCAGCGCGCCATCGTGCTGGGGCTGGAGGTCATAGCCGGGATAGTCCCCTTCGGCCTGCGCGATGGTGACGGGCATACGGCCGCCGGGTTCGCAGTCTCCGGCCAGTACGCCCGCGAGCGCAGCGGCGAAGCCTTCGCCGGGATACCATGTGGCAAGATGCGCAGTGGCGGCGTCTTCCCACGAAGCATCGTAGGCGTGGCCGACATTGGTGACCACGGCGACGCGGGTATTGGCGGCGGTGACGCGGGTGATAAGCTCGAGTTGACCGGGGGCGAGGCGGGTGCCTGCGCGGTCCTTGCTTTCAACCGAGCTGTCCGAGGTTTCGCCGACGATGAGGACGACCGCATCGGCTGCGCGCGCCGCGGCTTCCGCGGCGGCCAGCAGTTCCTCGCCGCTGCCGGGCGCGCGGATGCCGTACCACAGGCCGTGGACGCGCGCGGCGGCGAAGGTGAATTCTACCGTGACGGTGACGCACTGGCCCTCGGCGAGATCGACCGGGGCGCTGGCGCTGTCGCCCGCCTTGAGCACGCCCATGGTATCGCCCGGGGGGCAATCGGTGGTGGCAAGCACTTCGCGGCCATCGACCAGCATTCGTGAAACGCCGGTGGCGCCGAGGTGGAAGCGGTGCGTGCCGGATTTCTCCGCAGTGAAGCGCCCCGAGGCGCGGATCGAACCGCCTGCGGAGAAGCGGGCCTGATCGTGCATCCCCGCGAACCAGACGAGCGAATTGGTATCGCGCGTCTCGCAGGTGAGCGGCTCGCCGCTGCAATCGGGGCTGGCGAAGTATTCGAGGCTCATGCCGCTTGTGCAGCCGTCACCGATATCCTGCGCAGGGGCGACAGGCATGAAGGGCAGGCGCGGGGCAGGATCGACGCCGGGTTCGAAGAGGACCGTGCAATGTGCGCCGAAACGGGCGCGGATTGCCTCGATGGGGGAAGCAAGGTCAGGGCGGACCGAGATCTTGGCGAACGTGCCGCCCTGGAAGCAAGGCGCGGCGGCATTGGGGCCGATGACGGCGAGCGTCTTGAGGCGGGCTGGATCGAGCGGGAGCAGGGCGGCCTCGTTCCTGAGGAGGACCATGCCGGCGGCGGCGGCTTCCTCAAGCAGCGTGGTGACGGTGTCTTCGGCGAGGGGCTTGGACTTTGCGCCGGTCACGCGCCTGGCGGCGTTTGCGACGCGGGCGGCGGCATCGTGAACGCGGGCTTCGGCCAGCGCGCCTTCGGCAACCGCACCGGCGGCCTTGGCGCCGAGGAACCGCGCGGGGCCGGGCATTTCGAGATCGAGCCCGGCGGCAAGCGTCGGCGCGGTGGAATGGGTGCCGAACCAATCGGACATGATCACGCCTTCGTAGCCCCACTCGCCCTTCACGACTTCGGTGAGGACGTGGTGCTGTTCGGCGCAGTAGCTGCAGTTGACGCGGTTGTAGGCCGCGAGCATTCCGGCGCAGCCCGCGCTTGCGGCGAATTCGAAGGGGAGCAGGTAGACCTCGCGCAAGGTGCGCTCGTCGACTACGACGTTCATCGTGTCGCGCGCGGTTTCGCTGTCGTTGCAGACGAGGTGCTTGGCGCAGGAGCCGGTGCCGGTGGACTGAAGGCCGCCGATCCAGGCCGCGCCCAGCACGCCGGCGAGGAGCGGGTCTTCCGAGAAATATTCGAACGCGCGCCCCGCGAGCGGGCTGCGGGCGAGGTTGATGTTCGGGGCGAGCACCATGTCGATCCCGCGCCCCACTGCTTCCTGCCCGACCAGTGTGCCGATGCGGCGGGCAAGGTCGACATCCCAGCTTGCCCCCAGCGCCGTGGCGCAAGGAGAAAGCCGGGCGATATCGCGTTCATCGACCTTGCCGCTGGCAATGCCCATCGGCCCGTCGCTCATGGTGAACGATGGGATGCCGGCTTCGGGCACGGCGGGCGTTGCCCACATCGCTGCACCCGCCGTGAGCAGGGCGGCCTGATCGAGAGTAAGCTGTGTCATGCGCTCAGGCGGCCAGCGCCAGAACCTTGGTGTCCTTCGTTGTCGGCACGAAGGGCAGGTAGGACACGCGCATGCGGACGGCGAATTCGATCTTGTGATCGCCTTCCGGGAGACCGCCCGGCTTCATCGCGATGATCTTGGCCTTTTCGCCGAAGTTCCAGCGGTCGTCGTAGACCGTTTCCATCTGATCGAGCGTGTAGGTCTTGTCGCGAACGTGGAAGCGCACGTCGGCGCGGGGGATGAGGTCTCCGTCGAGGGTGATCTGGATATCCTCGATCATCGAAAGGCCGAGCCCGCGGTAGTAGGGGAGGCGGCCGTAGAAGGCGAAGCCCTTGTCGGAAGTTTCGAGGCTGCCCTCGACGATCATCTTGTTGTCCATCATGGCACTGGATCCTTTCAGGCTGCAGCGCGAAGCTGGGGGGCGGGCTCGCCGAGGAGCGAAGCCAGCATGACCTGCTGGCGGCGAACCTGCTCGACGCTGTCGGGCTCCATGAAGTCCTCGATCCAGCGGTTGCCTTCGTATTCGGAGCAGATGTAGCCCTCGTAGCCGCCCTGCTGCAGGACCTTCACGATCTCGTCGTAGGGGATCGAGGGTTCCACATAGTCTGCGGTCATCTCGTAGAACTTGCCGTGCACGTTGTGGATGCGCGGCATGTAATCGAGCATCCGCTTGGGCTCGAACGCGGCGTTGTGGCGCAGCGTTTCGGCCATGCCGATGGCGGGGCCGACGCCGCCCATCTGCTGGACGTTGAGGATGACGTATTCCGAAAGAACGCGGTCGGCGTAGGCTTTCTCGATGTAGTCGGCGATATTCTGCGGCACACCGATGCGAAGGAACTTTTCCTTCCACACCGGCGGGAAGGCGTGGAGGAACATGCCCATGTCGGGCAGGAAGCCCAGCGCATCCGAGCCCGATTTCTCGAAGGCTTCGGCGTGGCGGATGATCCACGGGTGATCGAAGTGCAGCGGTGCGTGAACCTCGATGAGGATCTTGATGCCCTTTTCCTCGGCATAAGGCGCGGCGGCGACTAGCACTTCGGGCGCGATCGAGACGAGCGCGCGGATGTACTTCATGCCGAGGCGTGCGCCGAACTCGATGTCCTTGCGCACGCTGGCGACCTGCTCGTCGAAGGGCATTTCGCGGCCCTTGTAGCGCTTGTAATCGAGCATGAAATCGTGGCTGACGGGCACGCAATCGTACTTGGCAATGAGCTGGTGCCATTCGGCAACCGCAGCATCCTCGACGCCGACTTCGGGCCAGCCCCAGAAGGTCTGCTCGCCGATGATCTCGATGCCCTTGGCGCCCATTTCGGCGCAAGTGCGGATGCAATCTTCAAGGGTCATCTTGCCCTGAAAGGTCTCGTTCTGAAAGCTGTACAGGCTTACGCCGCGTTGGATCGGCATCGTGCTGTCTCCCCTGGGCAGCTGCCAAAGCGCTGCCTTGATTGTGTTCCGGAACCGCGTGGCTGCCTGCGATTCCCATGAAAATATTAGAACGCTAATTCTATTAATGACCCTGCGAAGTCAAGGGGCCAAAGTGCCAAGCCGGTCGCGCCAGGTCCCGTCCATCGGCCAGAACCACACGACTCCGGCCTGCAGCGCGAGGAGCCCGCCGGCGACGAGGAAGTAGGCGCTGCGGATATCGCTGCGAGCGGCGTCACTCACCGCGTCGGGCTGATAGCCCGCCCAGGCGAGGACGAACGCGCCCAGCGCGCTGCCCACCGCCATGCCGACCTTGGTCGAGGTGCTGATGCCTGAGGATAGCAGCCCTTCGTGGCGCACGCCGAACAGCGCCTGATGATAGTCCGCCGTGGCGGCAGCCATCGAGAAGATCCCGGTGATCGTGACCGAGGTGACGATGGAAAAGGCAAAATAGGGCAGCAGCAGCGGCGGCACCGTGAGGGCGCCGATCTGCCAGTCCGCCGCATGATCAAGCCCGGCCATCGCGGCAAGAAGCGCGAGCGCGAGCACGACGGCGCCGATGCAGCCCTTGCGGATGCCGGTGCGCGCAAGGATCGGCGGGGCGATGAAAGCGGCGAGGAGCAGCCCGCCCGAAACCATCGGCAGCATGACCGGGATCAGCCAAGGCTTCTGCACCACGTCCTTTGCGTAGAAGATCGTGAGGCCGAGCATCGCGCCGAAGCGGATGAAATAGAGGAGGCAGAAGCCGAAGCAGACGGCCCACGCGCGGTTGCGCAGCATCTGGCCGATGGCGGGCAGCGCGCGGAAGGCGGATGCTGGCGCTTCATCGGCAATGCGTTCGCGGCAATTGCGGAACAGCATGGCCAGCGCGAAGAGCGAGAGGGCGCCGAACAGCAGCGTTACGGCGAAGAAGCCATGTGCCTCGTTGCCGCCACCAAGCGCGCCGACCAGCGGCATCGTGGCAGCGGTGCCGAGGATCACACCGACCGAAGTCCCGATCGAGCGCCAGCCGCCGAGGCGCAGGCGGTCTGCCGGATCGTCTGTCATCATCGGCATGAGCGCGGTATAAGGGATCGAGCCGAGGCTCATGATGATCCCGAGCGCCTTGAAGGTGAGGAAGGCATACACGAGCTGCGCGCTCTGGCTCCAGTGCGGCACGCTGAAGGTGGCGATGAAGACCGCGACGTAAGGCACCGCAGTGAAGAGGAAATAAGGTCTGGTTCGGCCCCAGTGGCTGCGCGTCTTGTCTACCGCAATCCCGACCAGCGGATCGATCACCGCATCGAGCAGGCGCGCGACGAGGAAGATCGTCCCCACCGCCGCCGCCGGAAGCCCGACGACGGTGGTGTAGTAGTAGAGCAGGAACGCGCCCGCCATGTTGTAGGCCAGGCTGTAGCCGAAGTCGCCGAAGCCGTAGCTCGCCCGCTCGGCGAGCGAGAGCCGGTCAGACACCGAGCGCCGCCCGGCTGGCCGCGAGCGAGGCCGCCGCGTCCAGCGTCGGCCGGTACTCGAGGCCGAGTGCGCCGGAATAGCCAAGATCGCGCAGGGTGCTGATCGCGGCCGGCCAGTCGATGGTGCCGGTGCCGGGCTCGTTGCGGCCGGGGCTATCAGCCACCTGCACATGCTCGACGAGGTGGATGCGGCCGGCGAGCACTTCGCGCATGTCCTCGCCCATCACGTGGCTGTGATAGACATCGTAGAGCAGCTTGAGGCGCGGGCTGCCCACGGCTTCGATGATATCGAGCGCGAGGGTCGTATCGACGAGATACATGCCGGGGTGCTCGACACGGTCGTTGAGCGGTTCGAGCACGAGGGTGACTTCGGCGGCTTCGGCGAGGTCAGCGGCGCGGCGCAGGACCTTCACGGCCTCGGCCTTGTGCTCTTCGGGCGAAATGCCTTCGCGGGTAAAGCCTGAAGCGACGATCAGCGGCGGCGAGCCGACGGCTTTCGCAGCGGCCAGCGTATCGGCGACAGCCTGCAGCATTTCCTCATGCTGCGCAGGGTCGACGATCGACCGGCGCGGATCGACGCAGAAGCCGGTGAGCGTGACGCCGGTTTCATCGAGCGCGGCGGCGAGGCCAGCCATATCCCCATCGACGAGCTTGTCGCGCCAGAGGTGGAATTCGGCGTGTGAGAGACCGGCGGCCTTCGCGGCGCGGACCCGGTCTGCAAGTGTGTCATTACCTTCGGCAAACTGCCATTCGATGCAGGCGGACAAATCCATGTCCGGTCTCCTTTTTCGATCGGCTGGCTGCCGGTTGTAAGGGGGCGGTCGCCAACCGCCCCCTCATAGGTACGTGCTTAGTACTTCACGCTCAGGCGGATGCCATAGGTGCGCGGCGCGCCGAACTGCCAGTTGAACACATCGTCCGGGCCGGCCGAAACGAAGCTGCCATAGGTCAGCGGGCGGTTGTTCTCGACATTCTTCACAAAGCCGATGACCGAGTACATCTTGTTCGCCGACTGGTATTCGAGGCTGAAGTCGCTCTGCGTGAAAGCGCTCTGCGTGCCATCGCGGTAGTTGTAGAAGTCGGTGAAGTACGACGACTTGAAGGTCGTGTCCGCACGCGCCGTCAGGCTGCCTGCACCGCCCAGCTGGAAAGTGTGATCGATCCCGGCGGTGATGATGAACCGGGGCGAGAACGGCGGACGGTTGCCCGCGAAGTTGGGCTGTTCGATGATGTCCTTCCCGTTCGCATCCTTGTTGCCAGGGATGAGATCGCCAATGCCATTCAGCGCACCCGTGGTGTCGAACACGTTGAACTGGGCGAGCAGCTCCTTGTATTCGGCGTTGAGGTAGTTGATCGAGCTGTGGAAGTTGGTGTTGTCGTCCAGCTGGATGCTGCCCGATGCCTCGATACCCCAGATCTTGGCCTTGCCCGCGTTGAACGTCTGGCCGCCGACCGTGGTATCCAGCAACACTGAAACCTGCAGGTCCTTGTAATCGTAGTAGAACGCGCCAAGGTTGAACTGGTGCTGGCGGTGATCGCCGAAGGTCTGCTTCCAGCCGCCTTCGAAAGCGGTGTTGGTCTCGGGCCGGTAGGTGCCGACGGCATCGAAGCCGCCGCCCTTGAACCCGGTCGAGGCCTTGACGTAGACCAGCGTGTCCGAATTGGGCTTGAAGTTCAGCCCGGCGAGCCAGGTGACCTTGTTGTCCTTGCTGCCGAGCGGCAGCTTCTGCGCGTTGATCGCGTTGAGATCCTTGCGGCCTGGGCCTGCACCCAGCAGCGTGAAGTTGGGTCCGGTGGGATCGAACGTGACACCATCGGCCTTGAACTTCGCGAACGGCGTGCCGTTGATATAGAGGGCGTCACGCTTGTTGTCGGTATAGCGCAAGCCGCCGACCGCGGTCAGCTTGTCACCCAGCGGCACTTCGACCTGCCCGAACAACGACTTGCTGTCGCTGGAGATCTTGCGGCCGAAGTACGACAAGTAAGTGCCCGCCGGCGGCGCGATCGGGCCGAGGAAGAAGCCGTTCTCGCGGTCCTGCTTCTCCTTGAAGTAGAATCCGCCGATCTGGTAGATAATCCCGCCGATCTTGCCGTTGAGGCGCAGTTCGTGGCTCTGCGTGTCGGCCTCGTCCTGGAAGGTGAAGGACTGGTAGATTACCGGCAGGGTGAGGCGGTTCTTGGGATCGCCCGAGAAGCTGCGGTAGCCGCCGATATAAGTCAGCGTGGCAGCATCGCTGAATTCATAGGCAATGCGCCCGCGCACGGCCCAGGTATCCTGCTCGACCCGCCCGATGCCATAGAGCGGCGCGGCGTATTCGTTGCGATCGATCTTTGACAGCAGGTTGGTGTTGCTGGGTACGCACAGCGTCTGCGGATAGGCCGGAGCAACGCGGGTGAAGCCGTTGCCGCAGGCCGCGCCGCTCGGGCCGTTGCCTGCGCCGTTGAGATCGGCCACCGCAAAGATGCCCGGGCTGAAGCGGCGCTTGGCATATTCGCCCGCCAGATTGATCGACAGCGCGGAAGAGGGATCAAGCCGCAGCGAGACACGGCCGCCGTAGGCGTTATTGTCGTCCGAACGGCCCGCGGCATAGGCCGGGAACACGAAGAAGCCGCCGCCGGCCGGGTGCTTGTTGTAGCCATCGCGGTCTTCATAGAAGCCCGAAACGCGGACCGCCGCCATGCTGCCCAGCGGCACATCGACGCCGGCATCGGCGCGGACGGCGTTGTAGTTGCCATAGCTGACCGTGGCATCGCCGCCGAACTCGCGGCCCGGCTTGCGGGTGATGAAGTTGATCGCGCCGCCGGTCGAGTTGCGGCCATAGAGCGTGCCCTGGGGGCCGCGCAGCACTTCAACGCGCTCCATGTCGAACAGCGACATGCCCATGACGTTCGGGCGGTTGATGTACTCGCCGTCGATGTTGATGACGACCGAGGTATCCTGCGCTTCGTCATTCGACGTGGTGCCCACGCCGCGCACGGTAACCTTGACCGTGCCCTGATCCTGATTGAGCTGGACGACCGGCGCGATCTTGTCGATGTCGTTGAGGTTGGAGAAGCCGACCTTCTTCAGTTCGTCACCGCTGATCACGTTGATCGCGATCGGCACGTCGTTGATCTTCTGCGAACGGTTCTGCGCCGTGACGACGATTTCCGCGGTGCTGGCTGAGTCCGTATCGGCCTGTGGTGCCTGCTGGGCATGCGCCGGAGCGGCCATGGCGATGATGGCGCAGGTGGCGAGCAGACTTGTACCTTGGATGAAGTTGCGCATGATCCCTCCCGTTATGCACCCTGCTTGAGCCGGGGTGTCTGGTTTGCGATATTCAACAAAGAGCCCATGTTCGAAATTCGGGCTGCCAATCCAGCGGGCCTTTCATGCGGTGCAGCATGGATCGGGCCGGAACTGGAATGGCGAATAAGAATGTCCTGCCTGATTGGTTCCATTAAGTGAAATAGTATGTTTTCATCAATCAGCATCCACGAAATTGATGCATTATCCCATTGGCGTCGTGATCAGGCCAGTGCCGGCATGACCTTGCGGGAAAGCAGGTCCAGTGTCTGGTTGCCCAGCCGCAGGCGTTCCTCGGTCAGCGGTCCGGTGGTCGTGCCGCACAGCACATTGCCTATGCCGAGCTCCTTGTACGGCTGCAGGTGTTCGATGACCGTTTCGGGCGAGCCATAGAGGCACCATGTGCCGATCCAGTCCTCGGTCAGCGCATTGGGGGTGCGGTCGGTCTTCTTGTTGGCGTCGTTGCTTTCGGCGCGGGCGTTGAACTCTGCCTCGCGTTCGACCGCCGCCTGATAGGCACGCAGGATCACCTCGAGCTCCTCGCGCGCCTGCTCGTCGCTTTCGGCCACATGGACGCACTGGTAAGTGTGCGTCGTCCAGTCGAGCGCGCTGGCAACGACTTCGTCGGAGTGGCCGGCTGCGGTCAGCATGCCGTGGTAGATGTCGAAGAACTTCTTCACGTGGACGAAGGGCTCGGTGCCGCCGATCTTGGGCGGCGTGAAGGCGGGGATGAAGGCGGGCCAGCCATGCGTTGCGGCGCGGCGGGCACTCGCTTCCTTCATCGCCACCGGCATCAGCCGCGCATGGCCCGGCGTGTAGGCGGCGGGCGCGATGCGCTGGAGCACGCGGCCCTGATGCGGACCGTTGGCGATTTCCACCGCGGGGCTGTCCATGGTCTTGGCCCAGAGCGCCTCGGCCAGCGCGAGGTTTTGTTCCGAGATAGCCCCGGCGTCCTTGTAGTCGACGCCGAAGCCGATCATTTCCTCTGGCGTCGTGCCGCTGCCGATGCCGACGAGGAGCTTGCCGTCCGTCAGCTGATCAAGAATGTTGATCCGCTCGGCAAAGCGCACCGGGTGGTGCAGCGGAACCGAGACGACCGAGAAGCCGAAGTGCATCTGCGGCATTTTCGCGGCCAGGTAGGCGGCGAACATGAAGCTGTCGCTCGCCACCGGCATGTAGCCATTGAAGTGGTGATCGGGGAGGAAGATGGCCGAGAAGCCGAGATCGCCCGCGCGCAGGGCGTGCGTCTCGAGATCCTTCATGAGCTGACGGTCGTCTTCGGGGCGCATCGTGCGCGCGTTGAGGAACACCGAGAAACGCATGTGCTTGTTTTCTCCCCCTTCGGCCTGCCCGCGCTTGCCCCGGTTGTGGGTGCGGAACGTTTTGGTACGTATCAGGCGAATCAAATTAGAATTGACGTTCCTGTTTTAGTAGGGTCTAGCAAAGCAATGTCAACAGCCACTCGTCACACCGAAGCGCTGGCGCTTCAGGCCCTCAGCCGAAAACCGCGCCAGGGGCGCAGCCTTGCCTCGTTCGAACGCATGATCGAAGCGACCAAGGCGCTGATGATCGAGACGGGGGGCGACAGCTTCACGTTGCAGGACGTGAGCGAGCGGGGTCAGGTCTCGATCGGCTCGATCTATCTGCGGTTCGAAAGCAAGGACCGCCTGCTGCACGCGGTGATCGCCGAAGAGCTGACCGCGATCCTCGCCAAGGAGCGGGTGATGATCGACGAGGTGCTGGCCGAGACCGATAGTCTCGGCGCATTCCTGCCGCTCTACATCAAGCGCTACAGCGCGTTCCTCGAGCAGAATGCGCCGCTGCTGCGTACGATCATGGCGCGGGCCGAGGTTGATCCGTTGGTTTCGGATCCGGGCAAGGAAACCGCGCGGCGTTCGGCCGAAATGTCGATCGCGGCGATCCTGACCTTCCGTGACGAAATCAAATCAGCCGATCCGGAAGCCAAGGCGCTGGCAGTGTTCCAGATCGTCTTCGCCACGATCGCGCGCCAGTTCGGGCTCGGCTCCACACCGGAATCGAGCGATCCCTTCCTGTGGGGCTTCATCAAGGACGAGATTTCCAAGATGGCGCTGGCGTACTTGCGCCACGCGGACTGAGCGTTGGGCTGCTAAGCTGGAGTGCTACCTACACAATCGTCATTGCGAGGAGCGCAGCGACGAAGCAATCCAGAGTGCTGTGCGGGACGCTCTGGATTGCTTCGCTGCGCTCGCAATGACGAAAGGGTGGGCGATGTGTGTGGGGGCTCTTAGAACGGCCCAGCGAGGCGGTGCAGCGCAGCGCCCATGATCCCGCCGATTTCCTCGCCCGGACGGCCGGCCAGCTGTGCTGCGCCAATCGAGACGCTGGTTTCCACCACGTCGCGGCAGCGTTCGTAGCGGCGTTCTTCGTAGGCCAGAAGCGCGGCTTCGGCGGTCCCGGCCCGCGCCAATTCCTCGCCTAGAACGAGCGCACTTTCCACCGCGATGCCCGCGCCCGAGGCGAGGTGCGGCGTGGTGGCGTGGACAGCATCGCCGAGCAGCACGATCCGGCCATCCGACCACGGGCGCGGCTGGATTTTCGCGGCGAGCGGGCGGTAGTTGACCCAGTCCTGCGCGCTCATCGTATCGCGCACCCAGCCGGCATTGCCGCCGAAATCGGCAAGGTGGGCCTTCATTTGCGCCACGAGGGCCTCGCCTTCGAGGCGCTCCTCGCCATCGTCGTGCGGGGTGAGCAGCCACAAGTAGATGCGGTCCTCGCCGCAGCGGGTGATGCCGACCATGTAGCGATGGCCGAAGAACATCTCGCCGCGTTTCAGCGTTGGCGGCTTCTTCATCGAGACGCGCCAGCAGCCTTGCCCGGTGCTCTCGGCCTCGCCCATGTGGGGGAACGCAAGATCGCGCACGCGTGAGCGGATGCTGTCTGCGCCGATCACGAGATCGTAGCGGCCGGATGTGCCATCGGAGAAAGTGACGTCAACGCCGCCATCGCGGTTGGCGAGAGTGTCGACTGTCACGCCGAGGCGCACCGGAATGCCGGCGGCGGCAACGCGCTGCTGCATCAGGTGGTGGAGGACGGGGCGCATGATACCGCCGGTGGCGGGAAGGCCATCTTCGATGGGGGGCTCATCGAGATCGCGCAGGTGTATGCCGTTGAACAGGAACATGCTTGAGCCTGCGACAATGGCGCCTTCGCGGGCGATATCCTCGACCATGCCGAGCCGCTGGTAGGCGCGCAGGGTGGGGCCGGTGATGCTGATGCCCGCGCCATAGACGCGCCATTCGGGATCGAGATCGATCAGCGTCACCGCCACGCCGCGCGCGGCCAGATCGATGGCAGCCGCCATGCCGCCGATGCCGCCGCCGACGATGAGGGCATTGCCGATGCTGGAAATGGTGGCGGGCTCAGTCATGCGGCTTGGTTCCTTTGGTTCCCATGGCCCAGGCGATACCTTCGGCCAGTAGTGCCGCGGCATGCGGCTCGTCATAGTTTTCCGGCCGGTGGCCGATGGCGGTGTAGAACATGCGGCCAGACCCGATGGCCTTGCGCCAGGCGATGGGATGGTAGCCCATCGCAAGACTTTCGCCGCGATAGCCGATCTGCTGGTAGTCCTTCTCGTCGATCGTCGCGACGGCGACTGCGCCGCCTGCCACCGGGTTGCGATCAAAGGAGTACCATTCCTCGAGCAGCGGGAAGGCCTTCGCGCCGCCCGCACCGATGGTGCCCTGCGGATCGACGAGGCTTACCGTGGCGGTCTGGAACTGCGGGCGGCCGGGATGACCGATGAAGCGCGCGCCGAGCAGGGTATCGGCGTACCAATCCCAGAACCACTGGGGATCGCCGCCGGCCCCGTGAATGCCGGCATAGCCGCCGCCGTGCTCGATATAGGCGCGGAAGGCGGCGCGCTGCGGCATGGTGAGCGCATCGCCGCTGACATTGTTCCAGACGACGACTGCGAAGCGGGCCAGGTCATCCGCGTTCATCACGCCGCCGTGATCGGTAAACACGATCTGCCAGCCGCGCGACGCGGCAATGGCCGTGAGGCGCGCGCGGGCGGAATCGACCGAAGGACTATCGCGAAAGCCGTTGATCTTCTCGAACACGAGGACCTGCGGGCGGCCATCTGCCGGGGGCAGGGCGGGGCGATCATGATCGTAGCGCGCGCAGCGGGACACGGTGAAGCCGTCGGTGATCGGGAGCGCCGCAAGCTTTGTGGCAAGCGCCGGGCGCAATGCTGCTCCATCGGCGCGTACTTCCAGCAGCGCGTTGACGCTGAGGATATTGGCGAAGCCGGGCGGCAGGTCGCCGCCGCCGAAGTTGCGGGTGAAACCGGACACGAGATCGGGCGCGACCGATGCGAGCGCGGCGGGTCCATCGGGATGCATCAGCACGTCCGACAGCGGCGAATCCACGCCGAGCGGCGCGCTCGCCAACGGGCAATCGCGCACTGGCTCCCCCGCAAGAGCCGGGGTGCCTGCAAGCAGCAGCAGCGCGGTGGCGAGCGCCCGCAGCATGATCACTGCACCGCCAGCCAGTTGATGTACTGGTCGATCCAGTGATCGCTCGTGGTGCCCTTGGGCATCATGCCAAAGCCGTGCTCGCCGCCGTAGTAGAGGTGGAATTCGACGGCATTGCTCTCCTTGAGCCAGTTGTCGACGAGCTTGAGCCCGCCTTGCTTGAACAGCGGATCGCCTGCGGCAATGGCAAGGAACAGCGGCGGGCGCGGGCCGCCGGTGACGGTCTGGGTCATCGGCGGGTAGATCAGCGCGGCGTGATGGAGCAGCGCGGCTTCCTTCCTCTGTTCGATCAGGCGGATGAGCGTGCGCGAGCCGGCGGAAAAACCGATGGCGCCGATGGCCTTGGGATCGATCTTCCATTCCGCCGCGCGGGCCGAAACCACCGAGATGGCCGCGGCGAGATCATCGACCGCCGGGGGCAGATCGGCGAGCTCGCCCTTGCCGAGCTGGCCGAACTTCGCCGCCATATCGGCCATGAAGCCTTCCGGCGTCGGCGGGGTGGGGTTCACCCGGTACTTGAGGACGAAGGCGGTATAGCCCTCTGCGGCGAGGCGATCCGCGACGCGGAAGCCCTCGCTGTCGATCGAGACGAACATGTAGCCGCCGCCCGGCACCACGATCACCGCCTTGCCATTGGCGCGGCCATTCTTGGGCCGGATCACGTAGAGCGTCGAGCGCTGGACATTGCGCGCCCAGACCTGACCGAACACGCGGTTCCACACTTCGCCGCCCACCGGCACGTTGTTGAGCACGATCTCCTCGCCGCGCACGGCGGGCACGGGATCGGCGGAGAAATCCGGCGCCTGCGCGCGCGCCGGGGCGGTAGCGAAGGCCAGCAGCGCGATCAGGAAGGCAAGGGTCTTGCGCATGGGTCAGGCTCCTGCCGTGTGGCTCTTGATGTAGTCGCGGTAGACGAGCGCGCTGGGCTTGGGCGTGCGCGCGAAGGTCTGGCGGTCGAAGCTGTGAAGGCCGAACCGGGGCTTGTAGCCGAAGACCCATTCGAAGTTGTCGATCAGCGACCAGTGGCAGTAGCCCTTGACTGGCACGCCATCGGCCATTGCGATGCGCAAGTGATCGAGCGCCTGGGGGATCATCCAGGCGCGTGTGGTATCGTCGTCGGTGCCAACGCCGTGCTCGGTGACCATGATCGGCACCTTGCTGACTTCATGGGCATAGCGCACCGCGCCAGCGAGCGAGGCGGGATAGACTTCCGCGCCGATATAGTTGCGGCGCGCATCGGCAGGAGCGGGAAGCTTGCCGGTCTTGCCCCAGAGCGCGCGTTCGTAGTTCTGGACGCCGAGAAAATCATCGGCCTGGGCAAGGCGCAGCCACGAATTGTAGAACTTCTCGCGCATGGCATCGCGCACCGATCCGCGCTCCGCTTCTTGATCGTCGATCATGGCGAGGCTGACGCCGACCGGGAGATCGCAGCGCACTGCCTTGATCGCGGCCTTGCCGAGGGTGTGGCCAGCCTGCAGATGGGCCTGAACCTTGGCCGGATCTGGCTGGTAGAGCGCGTTGCCCGCAAGGAACAGCGGCACGCCAAGCTTCTTCGCCGCCGCTTCGACCATGGCCTTGTCCTGATCGAGCAGACCCGGCGGCAGAAGGTATTGGAGCACGCCCGCCAGATTGGGCTCATTCAGGGTCGTCGCGTGGTCGATCCCGGCGGCGAGGTGGCGCGCGGCATGATCGCAGAAGCGGGCGAAAAGCTGCGGTGCCTCGTCGTTCATCCAGCCGCCGCGCGCGGCAAACCAGATCGGCGTGGTGAAGTGATTGAAGGTGACGATGGGCTTGAGGCCTATGGCGCGCGCGCCTTCGATCACCTGCTTGTAGTGATCGAGCATGGCGATGGAGAACTGGCCCGGCTCCGGCTCGATCCGCGCCCATTCGAGGCTGAAGCGATAAGCGTTGAGACCAAGGTTCTTTGCGAGTTCGAGGTCGGTCCGCCAGAGCTCGAAGCTGTTGGCGGCATCGCCCGAGGGTTCCGTGAATGCCGTGGGCTTGATGTTTTCCAGCAGCCAGCAATCGGCGTTGACGTTGTTGCCTTCGACCTGATGGCCGGCGGTGGCCGCGCCCCAGATGAAGTCGGCGGGGAAGGGGCCGGGTGCTGCAGCCTTCTTCACCGCCCTCGCCACGGCGTGCGGGGCCGCGCTCATCGCAAGGCCCGCAGCGGTCGCCGCCACGAACGTGCGCCGGTCGATTGCCATTCCATGATCTCCCATCTGTTTGATGCTGATCTGGGCGAAATCATCAATCAAGTAAAATTGTCATGATGCATCAAGTCGTATAGACAGAATCGATACATTGGCTGGCCGCGGGGCCGCAGGGGATTATGGCAGGATGCGCTACAAGGGTCTCGATCTCAACCTCCTCGTCGCATTCGACGCGCTGATGACCACCCGCAGCGTCAGCCGGTCGGCCGAGCGGCTGAACCTCAGCCAGCCGGCGATGAGCGCTGCGCTTTCGCGGCTGCGCGAGTATTTCGGCGACGAGCTTTTGCAGCTGCAGGGCAAGCGCATGCACCCCACGCCCTTCGCCGACGAGCTGATGCCGCAAGTGCGCGAGAGCCTGCTGGGGCTCGAGGTCATGCTCTCGCGCTCGCCCCATTTCGATCCGGCGACGTCGCAGCGCAGCTTCAAGGTGGTGACCTCGGACTATGTCTTCGCTTCGCTGATCGTGCCCCTCGTCGCGCAGCTGGCCGAGGAGGCGCCCGGCATCCGCATCGATTGCGAACTGCCGCAGCCGGGCACGGTGCAGGAGCTGGAGGAAGGCAAGATCGATATCACGATCACGCCTGAATATGTGATCGGCGGCAATCACCTCTCCTATATTCTCTACCACGAGCCGCAGGTTGTCGTGGGCTGGAGCGGGAATCCGGCGATTGCGAACGGCACGATCACCGAGGAAGCGTTCTTTGCGGCGGGGCATGTCGCGGTGGTGCTGGGGGGCGGAAAGACGCTGTCCTACGCCGATCGGACACTGGACCTGATGGGGCGGACCCGCACGATCGAGGCGACTGTGGCGATCTTCACGGCGGTGCCCTGGCTAATCGAGGGAACCAATCGCCTTTCCGTGATGCATTCGCGCCTGGCCGCGCAGCTCAAGGGGCGGTTCGCGATCACGAGCGCGCCGGTGCCGTTCGAGATTCCGGCGATGAAGCAGATGCTGAGTTATCACCCCGGTCGCAAGGACGATGCCGGGTTGGCCTGGCTGCGCGGGCGGATCGAGGCGATTGCGCACAAGGGCGAACTGGTCAATGCATAAATCCTATGGATATCCAAACATCCAAAGAAGCATTTTTACAGATTGATCGCGCGCCAGCAGAAGGGTGCCGGGAGAGAGACCGGGACATGCTGACACTAGCGCACGCACTCACGATTGCCATGGAGACTTTGGCGGAAGGCCGCCGCCGTGGTTTTGCGCCGCTGGCCTGCGTCGTGCTCGACCGCGGGGGGCACGTTCTGGCGCTGCTGCGCGATGAGAACGCCTCGATCTACCGGCCCGAAATTGCCATGGGCAAAGCGGCGGGCTGCCTCGGCATGGGCTTTGGCGGGCGCGAGCTCGCCAAGCGTGCAGCGGCGATGCCGATGTTCTTCAATGGCCTGCAGGCGGCTTTTCCGCATGGCATGTTGCCGGTGCCCGGCGGCGTGCTGATCCGCGACGCTGATGGCGCCTTGCTCGGCGCAGTGGGCGTGACGGGCGACACTTCGGACAACGACGAAATCTGTGCGCTTGCCGGCATCGCGGCGACGGGCCTCGTCGCGGATACCGGCGCATGACGGGCACGCTGTTCACCGATGTGATGATCTTCGACGGCAGCAGCGCGGCGCTGTTTCCGGGCGAAGTGCTGGTGCGCGGCGAGCGGATCGAGGCTGTGGCGCGCGGCGATGAACGCCTGCCGCGCGAAGGCGTGACAGCGGTGCAGGGCAAGGGCCGCACGCTGATGCCCGGCATGGTCGAGGCGCATGGCCATCTCACCTGGCCGACCTCGATCGAGCGCATGATCAACACGATGAAGCCGCTGCCGATCGAGCAGCACGTGCTGGTCACGGCGCAGAACGCGCGGATCACGCTCGAGGCGGGCTTCACCAGCGTCTATTCGGCGGGTTCTCTGGGAGAGCGGATCGAGCCGGCGCTGCGCGACATGATCGACGCGGGCTTCCTGCCCGGCCCGCGCCTGCGCGCCTCTGCGCTGGAAAAGGGCGCGGAAGGCGTGCTTGGCGTGCCGGCGGGGCATGACCCCACACACCAGCGCGATATCCCGCATTTGCGCGAGTACGTGGCGCAGAAGAAGGCCGACGGCTGCGACACGATCAAGTTCCTGATGTCGAGCGACGATGCTTTCCAGCCGGGCGGTTCGCAGACGCTGATGTATTCCGAAGAGGAAGCGCAGGCGATTGGTGAGGCCGCGCGCGAGGCGGGGATCTGGCTCGCCTGCCATGCGCAGGGGGCGGAAGCCGTGAAGCGTGCGCTGCGCGCCGGGTTCCGCGCGATCTATCACTGCACTTATGCCGATGAAGAAGCGCTCGATCTGTTCGAGGCCAAGAAGGACCAGACTTTCACGGCACCGGCGGTCGGCCTGCTCTGGGCGCGGGCCTATGAGGCGCAGGGCTTCGGGATTGGACCGAAGGAAGCCGCCGAACTCGGCGCGCTGCGCGGGATCGAACTGGGCCAGCAGGTTATCCCGCAAATGCGCAAGCGCGGCATCCGCGTGCTGCCCGGCGGCGACTACGGCTTCCCCTATAACCCGCACGGCCGCAACGCGCGTGATCTGGAGCACTTCGTCAACCTGTTCGGCTTCTCGCCCACCGAGGCACTGGTCGCCGCGACGAAGCAGGGCGGCGAACTGGTCGGCTGGGACGTAGGGCAGGTTCGCGCCGGTTATCTTGCCGATCTGCTGCTTGTCGAAGGCGATCCTACGGCCGATGTCCGCATCCTGCAGGACAAGCACAATCTTGCCGCCATCATGAAGGGCGGGCAATTCTACAAACCACTTGAGCGACATGAAAAGGGCTGAACTATGAGCCGCGTTACCGAAATCCGCTATGTCGGCTATGCCGTCACCGATCTGGCCGCCGAGCGGGCGTTCTATGCCGACAACTGGAAGCTCAAGGAGGTGCAGGAAGCGGACGGCATGGTCTATTTCGCCGCTGAGGGCCATGACGAGCTTTACGTGGTGCGGCTGCGGCCTGATGCGGTGCAGCGGATCGATGTGATCGCGTTGGCCGCCGACAGTGAAGCAGACGTCGATGCGCTGTTTGCCAAGGTGCGCGATTATGGCTGCCAGATCGTGTTTGAGCCCAAGGCGCTCGACCAGTTCGGCGGCGGCTACGGCTTCCGCTTCTTCTCCAAGGACGGCCTGCCCTACGAGATTTCCGCTGGTGTCGCGCGCGGCACAGCGCGCGCGCTGGCACCGCGTGAGGCGATCCCCGAGCGGATCAGCCACATCGTGATGCACTCGCCCCGCCACCATGAGGAACTGGCGTTCTTCATCGACGTCCTTGGCTTCAAGCTGAGCGACTGGCTGGGCGATTTCATGTGCTTCCTGCGCTGCAACGAAGCGCATCACCGGATTGCCTTCCTCCCCGGGCCGCCGTGCCTCAACCATGTCGCCTACGACATGGCCAATGTGGACGAGATGATGCGCGGTGTCGCGCGGCTGAAGCGCCAGCATATCGATATCCGCTGGGGGCCGGGCCGGCACACGGCAGGCAACAACACCTTCAGCTACTTCACCACGCCCGGCGGCTTTGCGGTGGAGTATACTGCCGAGCTCGAGAAGGTCGATTTCGAGGGCCACGTCGCGCAAGTGATCGCGCCTGCGCCCGAGATCATGGACCAGTGGGGCATCGGCGTCGGCGGTCCGCAGACCATGCCCAAGCCCGCGCCCGATGCGGCGCTGTTCCAGCCGGCAGGGGTCTGAGCCATGGCACTGTTCGAACCCTTTCCCAACTACATCTGGAACCTCTCGGTCGCCATCGCGATGGAGAACGGCGGGCGGATCGGCGAAATCGTCGACATGATCGAGCCGCTCCGCGCCAAGGCGCAAAGCGGGGCGGATGCCGGCACCGCCGATTTCATGGCCGAATGGGTCAAGATGGGCGACAAGCTGGTGAGCCTGGCTGAGGAAGACCTCGCGCTGGGGCGCGAATTTTCCGCCGGAACCAAGCTCAAGCGCGCAACGATCTACTACCTGACGGGCGAGCGCATGCAGGCACATGGCTCGGCCGGGCGCGAACAGACTTATGCCAAGGCGCTCGACAGCTTCCAGCGCGGCACGACGTTTTCGGCCGATCCGGTGGAGCGGGTGGAGATCCCCTACGAAGGCAAGACGATCGCCGCGTATTTCCACCGCGCGAACGTGGAAGGGCCGGCGCCATGCGTGGTCTATTGCAACGGGCTCGACAGCATGAAGGAAATGCTGTGGCTCGGCGGCTTCCCGGAAGCCTTGGCCAAGCGCGGGATCCACACGCTGTGCGTCGATCAGCCGGGCACGGGCGAGGCGCTGCGGCTGCAGGGGCTGAATGCGACGCCTTACTCCGAACAGTGGGCCTCGAAGTGGGTCGATTGGCTGGAGACGCGGGCCGAGGTGGACCCTGCGCGCATCGGCATGACCGGCATTTCACTGGGCGGGCACTTTGCGCCGCGCGCCGTGGCCTATGAGCCGCGCTTTGCCAGCGGGGCGGCCTGGGGCGCGAACCATAATTGGCGCGAAGTGCAGGACAAGCGCATGGCGCGTGAGGGCGAAAACCCGGTGCCGCACTATTGGGGCCACGTTTACTGGGTATTCGGCGCGAAGGACCACGAGGATTTCCTCGCCAAGAGCAATGACATGAACCTCAACGGGCATCTCGACCGGATCAAGGTGCCCTTCCTCGTCACCCATGGCGCGACCGACCGGCAGATCAGCGTTGACTACGCGCACCAGAGCTATGCGCAGCTCGTCAATTCGCCGCGGCGCGAGCTCAAGATTTTCACCGCGCGCGAAGGCGGGGTGGAGCATGTCGGCGCGGACAACATGAGTTTCGGCAATGATTACATAGCCGACTGGTTCGCCGAAACGCTCGGAGGGCACGCGAAGGCCTGATTTGCGCCATTCCCGAACGGACAGGCTACTATTGCCGGCCGGTTTCTGGCATTACCCTTTTGCGCCATTCGCGTGCGCAGGGGGAAATTGCGCGTGCCGGATCAGAAGACGCAGATCGTTGTCGTGGGTGGGGGTGCCGGCGGGCTGGAGCTCGTCCGCAAGCTCGGCGCCAAGTATGGGCGCAAGAAGCACGACATCATCCTGATCGACCGCAACCTGACGCATATCTGGAAGCCGCTGCTGCACGAAGTGGCCGCCGGATCGCTCGACGCCAATCTCGATGAAGTCGGCTATGGCGGCCACGCGGTGCGCTGGGGCTACCGCTTCTTCCAGGGCAGCATCGAAAGCATCGACCGCGAGCATCGCACCATCACCACTTCGCCGCTGCTCGACGAGCGCGGTGAGGAAGTGATCGGGCGGCATACGGTGCGCTACGACTATCTCGTCCTGGCGGTCGGCGGGATATCCAACGATTTCGGCGTGCCCGGGGTGCGCGAACATGCGATGTTCCTTGAGGACCGGCCGCAGGCGGACAAATTCCGCCAGAAGCTGCTCAACGCCTGCCTGCGCACCAACCATGCGCACCATACCGGCAACCCCGATGCGCGGGTGCGGGTGAGCATCGTCGGCGGCGGCGCGACGGGTGTCGAACTGGCCGCGGAACTCTACAACGCGGCCAAGGCGCTGCGGCATTACGGGCTTGAAGTGTTCGACGAGACCAAGCTGGAGGTCTCGCTGCTCGAAGCGGGACCGCGCATCCTGCCCGCGCTCGACGAGGTGCTGGCGGGGACGGCGCGCGATGAGCTGCAGAAGCTTGGCGTCAAGGTACTGGAGCGCACGCAAGTGGTGCGGCTGGAAGACCGCGCGGTCCATACCGGTGACGGCAATGTGATCCCGTCAGACCTCATCGTCTGGGCGGCGGGCGTGAAGGGCGCCGAGGAAATCAAGACGATGAGCGATCTCGCGCTCACGCGCGGCAACCAGATCATCGTGCGCCCGACGCTGCAGACCGAGACTGACGAGCGCATCTATGCGCTGGGTGACTGCGCATCCTGCATCCTGCCCGGCAAGGAGCGCCCGGTGCCGCCGCGCGCGCAATCCGCGCACCAGATGGCGAGCCTCGTGTTCACCAATCTCGTCCGTGCGCAGGCGGGGCAGCCGCTGAAGGACTTTGCCTACGCCGACCACGGCTCGCTGGTTTCGCTCAGCCGGTTCTCGACCGTGGGGAGCCTGATGGGCAACCTCGTCGGCGGGCGCATGCGTGTTGAGGGGCGGATCGCGCGGATGGTCTACATGTCGCTTTACCGCATGCACCTTATCGCCATTCACGGTTGGTGGCGGGGCATCACGCTGATCGTGATCGGGCACGTGAACCAGATCGTGCGGCCAAGGCTGAAGCTGCACTGATCGAGCGCGCATCACACCCTATCCGTTCGTGTCGAGCGAAGTCGAGACACTTAGCGCAAGGT
>NZ_JBMDKN010000004.1:0-556594 GCF_057809735.1 Novosphingobium sp. FG137
ACCTGCGCCTCCCGCCGCCACACTCGACATAAACTGCGACTGCAAAGAATATGTCGTCGACTACCTCATGAAGAGCTTTCCGGTACGGCTTATGGCCGTCTGCACCGACGAAAACGGCAATCCCCGCTCCGAACCGATGAGCGATGCCGATGGCGCGCCGGTTCTTTGCCAGGCCGCACTCGCAGCGCGCGACCGGATGATCGAGCAGCTCTGTGCGCTCCCGCCGATTGCCACCGCGCTCGATGCGATCATCGAACGCTTCGGCACGGACAATGTCGCTGAGGTCACGGGACGGACACGGCGTCTCGTTGTCGGCTCCGATGGGCGGCAGCGGCTGCAATCACGGACACCGCGGGCCAACATCGCCGAGACACAGGCCTTCATGAACGGCGACAAGCGCATTCTCGTGTTCTCGGACGCTGGCGGGACTGGCCGCAGTTATCATGCGGACCTCGCGGCGAAGAACCAGGCGCGGCGCGTCCATTTCCTGCTTGAGCCGGGCTGGCGGGCCGACGCGGCGATCCAGGGGCTTGGCCGTACCAACCGCACCAATCAGGCCTCAGCCCCGCTGTTCCGGCCAGTGACGACCGATGTTCGCGGCGAGCGCCGCTTCATCTCGACGATTGCGCGACGTCTCGACAGCCTCGGTGCCCTGACACGCGGCCAGCGCCAGACTGGCGGGCAGAACCTGTTCGATCCGGCCGACAACCTCGAAAGTGTCTATGCCAAGGATGCCCTGCAGCGCTGGTTCGGGCTGCTGTTTACTGGAAAGCTGGAAGCCGTCAGCCTTGGACGCTTTCAGGATCTGACAGGCCTGAGGATCGAAAGTCCGGACGGCGGCATGGTCGATGACTTGCCCACGATCCAGCGTTGGCTCAATCGCATCCTTGCCCTGCCGATCGCCCTGCAGAACGGCATCTTTGACGAGTTTCTGGGACTGGTCGAGGCCCGCATCGATGCGGCCCGAGCTGCAAGCACGCTCGACCTCGGGCTCGAGACCATCGCGGTCGAAAGCTTCGAGGTTCTTTCCGATACACTGCTGCGCACCGACAGTGTGTCGGGGGCAACCACGCATCTCCTCGAACTGGAGATCGCCCGCGCGCTGAAACCGCTCACGCTGGAGCGGCTCGACCAACTGGATGGCGCGTGGGGCAGCAAGCGTTTTCTCCGCAATGCGCGCTCAGGAAGGGCCGCGCTGCTTGTCCCGGCTCGTAGTCTCCTCGCAGACGATGGCACCCGGATCACCCGATACGAACTGGTTCGTCCGTTGAAGCGGGGTCATCTGACCGCTGAGCAGCTTGCAGAAAGCAGCTGGGAGCCCGTTGATGACGGTATCTTCCGCAACGCATGGCAGGCCGAGGTCGACGAAGCGCTGTCATCGCTGAAGCGCGAACGCCTGCATCTCGCGACGGGCTTGCTGCTGCCCGTCTGGGACAAGCTCCCGGCGGACCATGTCCGGGTCAGTCGGATATCGGCCAGCGACGGTCAGTCTTTGCTGGGCAGGGAGGTGCCGCTCCATGCCGTCGCAGACATTTGCGGCGCACTGGGACTGGATGCCGCGCCGTCCATCGCACCGGATGACCTCGTGCGGGCTGTACTCGCCGGCGGCCGACCGATGGCGGTCAAGGCACGCGAAGCGCTCATGCTCCAGCGCCGTCTTGTCAACAGCTCGCAACGTCTTGAGCTCACGGGCTGGTCTGCGAGCCGTCTCGACTGGTACAAGGCACAAGGTTGCTTCACGGAGATCATCCGCTTCCAGACGCGGCTGTTCGTCCCGCTCGAGGGAGCTGCCGCAGTGCTGGCAAGGATTACCTTGGACTCATAGGTACTGGTATGCGCCAAGCTAGAAGACATCCGCGATGTCCTGGCCGTCCTTGCGGCGCGGCATGACTTGCAGATCAAGGTCAAGCATTGCGATTACGCTTAGGAGCGTGCCGAGCTTTGTTCCCGGGCTTCCGGTTTCTATTGCCGAGATCGTTTTTTGCTGCTTGCCGATCAGGCTCGCTAGCTGCTTCTGTGTCATTTTGCGTTCTTGGCGCGTGCTCCTCACGAACGTACCGAGTTGGTTGGGCAGTCTGATGATTTGATCCAAGGGACACTCCATCAAGAGGTTATACCCTATAGGGGATGGATCTGCCGTATCCCGTAGAGGGTATAACTCAGCTAGCTACCGTCGAGCTCACATGCGGGCATCGGATTTGACGATCGTCTGTGATCATCAATGCAGCTTGATGTACACAAAACCCGGTTTCACGATCATCAAAAGGTGCAGCCAAGGCTCGCGAAGCGCTCATGCTCAAGCGGATCTTCGTCAATGGTTCGCAGCGTTTGGAGCTGACCGGGAGGTCCGCAACACGCCTTGACCGGTGTAAGGCCCAGGGCTGCTCCACCGAGATCATCCGCTTCCAGACCCGGCTATGCGTCCCGCTCGAGGGAGCGGCAAAGGTTTTGGAGCGGCTTGATGACGGTATCTCGCTGCGCTGATCAAAGGGCGCCGAGATGCGTTGCGAGGATCGAAGCGGTCTCCAGCAGGCCGTGCGCTTCGAGTGAGCGCAGCAAATCCTCCGGCTGCATCTCGGGCCGCTGCAGCCGCTGACGCAATCTGCGAATGGCCGAGATCGCGAGCCCTTCCTCAAGCGCGATCGTATCAGCGATAAACTCGTCCGCGCTGCGCGCTTCGAGGTTGAGCGAGCCAAGAACACTTGCCGGGAAATCGGCAAGGTTCTCGGTCACGATGGCCTGAGCCTGCGTCTTGAGCGCTGCGGCAACGACATGCTCGTCATTCGGATCGGGAAGGCCAACAGGATTGCCGAGCAGCCGGTCGAAATCTTCGACGAGTGCCTCCGGAAAGGCGCGGGTCATGCCCGCGATAGCCCGCGCAGCGCGTTCGCGCGCGTCGGCGAACCCCCGGTCGGCTTGTAGCCGCGTTAATGTTCGCTCGGTCTCCGCAAGGATCTGAGGTGACCACCTCACGCGAAAGAACTCCGCCTCGGCAAGGCTCAGAAGGAGATTGCGTCGCCAAACGCTGACGAGCGAGCAAGCGTCGATGAGCGCTGTATAGCGATTTGCGAACATCGCCTTTCAGATCAGGTGCGCGTCGTCAGCTATCAGGGCGTCGAGCGCCTGCGTTCGCTCCTCGTCGCGCTTTGCCTTGTAGTCGAAGACATCCTGGGCCCTGACCCGCCTGTGGCGACCGACGAGCGAATAGGGCATCGCGCCTTGCTCTAGCAGTTTGATCAGGTGGGGCCGCGAGACGTTGAGCAAGTCGGCAGCTTGCTGCGTCGTGAGCAGTTCCTGGATCGGCACCAGCGTGACCGCGTGGCCGCTGCCGACATGGCGCAAGAGCTCCAGAAACAGGTCCGACATGGCGGGCGTCAAGGTAACGTCGACCGGGCTCGAATCTCCGGGCGCACGAAGCCGAAGCGCGGCTTCGCCTGCCTTCTGCGCCGCCAGAATCCTTCGCAACTGGTTTGCCATCTGGCGATCATCGGCCGAAGGCATCCGTCCGCCGAAAGGCTCAGCGTGTGCTGGAAGGGTCATGGCATCCTCGAAAAAGCTGGGAATAGCTGATCGCATATATTCGAAATATTCGCAACGAATTTTCCCTCTATGGATAGGCCGTAATACCGCCTTTCCGGGATGAAGAGAGGGGAGGGGGCTTTGCCCTGATGAGCCTGTCAGGCGTCGATGGTCGGCGTCCGGCATGGGCTCGCAGTCAGGAGTGAAGCCGATGTTTCAGACAATCCCGTTGAACAAGCTTGTCGCCTCGCCGCGCAATGTTCGCCGCCACACCGATGCCGCTGCCGATGCGGAACTCAAGGCCAGCATCGCCGCGCACGGGCTGCTGCAGAACCTTGTGGTGCGTGCGGGCGCCAAGGGCAAGTTCGAAGTCGAAGCCGGTGAGCGTCGCCGCCGGGCGATGCTGGCGCTTGCCGAAGACAAGGTGCTGCCCCGCGACCATCAGGTTACTTGCCTTGTGCTCAGCGCCGACAATGAGGCTGCACCGGAAGCAAGCCTGGCGGAGAACTTCCACCGTCTCGCCATGAACCCTGCCGATGAAGCACAGGCGTTTGCCGCGCTCATCGAGGGAGGGGCCACGACCGAGCAAGTCGCGCGCCGCTTCGGGCTGACGGTTCGCTTCGTTGAAGGCCGCCTCCGGCTTGCGACGCTGGCACCTGTGGTTTTCGACGCCCTCGCCGCCGGCGAGATCACGCTAGACATGGCCAAGGCCTATGGCGCGACCTCGGACCAGCAGATCCAGGCGCGTGTCTTCACCGAGATCTCCGGGGCCTACTATTCGCCGACCCCGGACAGCATCCGCCGCATGGTGCTAACCGGCACGGTCCGTGGCAGCGATCCGCGGGCGAAGCTCGTCGGCCGCGACGCCTACGTCGCTGCAGGCGGTCGGATCGAGCGCGAACTCTTCGACAATGCCGATACCGAGAGCTGGGTCGATGTGGCGCTGCTGGAATCGCTCGCTGCCGAGAAGATGGCCGAAGAAGCGCGTGTGCTTGCCGAGCAGAATGGTCTCGCGTGGGTCAAGCCGACGCTCGATCCCTATGCGAGCCACGACCTCGTCGAGGGCCTCGTGCGGCTTCCGGCAGAGGCGGCGCCGTTGAGCGAGGCCGAGGCTGCCCGGCTCGAAGAACTCGATGCGTCGTGGGACGAGCATGCAGCTGTCCTTGAAGACGAGGACAGTGCTCCCGAAGCCATCGAGGCGGCCGAAGCCGCCATCGCGGCGATCGAGCGCGAGACGCAGGACATCCGCAATCGGCCGCCGGTCCTGCCCGACGACCACAAGGGCTCTGCCGGCATGATCCTCACCCTGTCGCGCGAAGGCAAACCGATCCTGCAGCCGGTGTTTTATGGAACGCGCGACGAAGCGGCTGCAGACGGCGATGATGGCATCGAGGTGGTCAGCTCGGATGGTGAGGCCGGCACTCGCCGAGCCACCCTGTCGAAGCGGCTTGTCGACGAGCTCGCCATGCAGCGGCGCGATGTCCTCGCACTGCACCTCGCGTCCGATCCCGCGCTGGCGCTCGACGTGATGGTCTTCATGCTGGCCGATGCCGACAGCCATGACTGGCAGGCCCGCACGGCCTCCACGATCCGGGGTGGCCTGCCGAATGGCCCGCTGGTCGGCTTCGAGCCTGCCGATGCGGCGGCGACGCGGGCGCTGGTCGAACTCAGGGCCGGTCTCGATGAGACCTGGCGGAGCGGGCGGGACCAGTGCGAACGGTTCGACCGGTTCCGCGCGCTCCCGGACGAAGCCCGCGCGGCGTGGCTCGGCCATGTCGTTGCTCGCTCGCTCGAAGCCAGCCTCAACATGGCCGGCGAGCGCCGGATCCCGTTCCAGGATCACCTCGGCGCGCTGATTGGCATCGACATCGCGCAGTGGTGGCGGCCGACGGCGGCGAACTACTTCGACCGGGTGCCCAAGCAGGTCATACTTGAAGCGCTGGGCGACGTCGGCGGCGCGGAACTCGCGTCCCGCTACATGTCGGTGAAGAAGGCAGACCTTGCGGCCAGCGCCGAGCGGATCTTCGCTGGCGCGACGATCGCCGAAGTTACCGAACGCGAGCGAGCGCTGGCGTGGGTGCCGGATGTGATGCGATTTGGCGCCTCTGCGGTGATCGATGAGCAGGGCGACAGCGACACGGCACTGGCCGAGGACCAGCAGCCCAATCCGTCGGATGGCATGGCGAACGCCGGCCCATCCGAAGCCTCCCCTTGCGATCTGGCAGCCTGACCTCCTCCTGACAGGCTGACAGTCGCGGACCCTCGAAGCCGTCCCTCGCGCTCACCGCGAGGGGCGGCTTCGTTCGTTCAGCGAGAGGAGAGGAGGCGCCCCTGGGGGCGGAAGCCGTGGGCAGGAGCACCCACGGGTGACCGATCAGGAGACCCACCCATGACAAAGTTCCGTTCGCGCGAGAGCAATGCCCTCTCGCCCGCAGCCCGCATCACCCAGGAGATCATCGCCCGGCTTGAGGCGGGGACCAAGCCCTGGGTCCAGCCCTGGCGGGGTGTTCCCGTCTCGCGGCCCTTACGGGCTTGCGGGATTCCCTATCGCGGCATGAATGTGTTCTGGCTCTGGATGGTCGCCGAAATGTGCGGCTACGTCTCGCCGTTCTGGATGACCTATCGGCAGGCGCAGGAACTCGGCGGACAGGTCCGCAAGGGCGAGAAGTCGACCATCGCGATCTTCTACAAGAGCTACACCAAGGAGGTCGAAGCGCCCGACACCGGCGAGCGCAGCGAGGAAGCACGCCGCGTGCTCAAATCCTACCCGGTGTTCAACGCCGATCAGGTCGAAGGGCTACCGTCGCACTTCCGTCCGGTCGCCACCCTCGATCTCGTTGAGCCAGAGGGCCGCGAGGCGGAGCTCGACGCCTTCTTTGCGGTGATCCCGGCACAGCTGCGCACCCACGGTGCGGAGGCCTACTACGAGCCTGGCATCGACCGGATCACGATGCCTTCGCCGACGCTGTTCACGGGCTTCGATCACTACTACGCGACGCTCGCGCACGAGCTGTCGCACTGGACCGGGCATGCGAGCCGGCTCGGGCGCAATCTCAAGAACCGCTTCGGCTCTACGGCCTATGCTGCCGAAGAACTTGTCGCCGAACTGTCTAGTGCAATGCTCGGCGCCGAACTCGGACTGCCGGTCGCGCACCTCGACAGCCATGCTAGCTACATCGAGCACTGGCTAAAGCTGCTCAAGGATGATGACCGCGCCATCCTGACCGCGGCGGCCCGCGCCGAGGAAGCCGCCTCTCTGCTGCTCAAGTTGGCCGGACGGGCTGTTGCCGGTGATCATGATGATGACGCCTTGCCCGGCAGCGATGCTGCCGATGCCATCGCGGCCTGACGGAGAACAACGATGGGACGTTCTGTCAGCTATCCATCCGGCGCGGTCGTGGCCTTCCAGGTTCTGGATATCGATGACGACGGCGACTGGGATTTCGAACTCGACTGGCTGCGCGAAGACCTGATCGAGCGGGCGAGGGCTGCGTTCCCCTCGCTCGAGCCGCAGCAGGGCTGGCGCGGCCGTGAGGACCGGATCCTTCTGCGCAACGCCTATGCCGATTTCGGCATGTCGGTCTATGGCAGCCTCGTCGCCGTCTGGATCGCCGAGCGCGAGGACGGCCCCTACCAGGAGTGCGACTGGCGCCATCCCCGAACCGGCCGTGCACGCCGCTGGCTGACACAAATCGCACCGCGCTTTGAGGCCCTGTTCGGTGAGTACGAATGCCTTGGGCACATGTCGAACGGGGAGGGCGTCTATCGCAAGCGGGCAGCCTGATCGGCCGTCTGTTCAAGGAACACCCCAAAAGGTTTGAACGCAGCCGCATCAACTCCCCGGTGCCGCGAGAGAGGCCCTGGGCCGGTCGCCCGCGCCCCGCAACCCGGCTTGGCACGGCCCGTGTTGGCGCGCTTGCAGCGCGCCTGCCCGCACCAGCCGCGCCAAGCGGGTTTCCGCCCTTCGGGCGTGCGGAACGCGGGGCTTGACCGGCCCTGACGGGCTCTCGCCGGCACGGGGCAGCACGACGCTCCTCGCCGGTCTCACACCGTCAGGAGGTATCCCATGCACACGTCCTTTGCCGACCAGCTTTCCGGTCTCGATCTCTCCGGCTTCTCGATCGGTCCTGCGCCGCTCACAGAGACCGATTTTCCGCCTCGGGAGGCCGCCACTCAGACGCTTGAAGCGGTCTGGTCCGATCTCTTCGCCCTTGTGACCGGCACCGCGCTGGAAGCCGATGCCGAGGATCTGGACTGGGCCTTCGTGAACCTGTTTCACCGCGCTGCTGAGCGCAAGGGAGCGGCGCTTGACCGGGCGACCGACGAGGTCCGTGCGCTGGTGGCAACCGCCGATGGATCCGAAGTCCACACGCATGATCTCGAAACGCAGGTCGAACGCGCACAGTGCGCTGAAAGCGCTATGCTCGCCTTCGAGGAGATGCGCGAGATCGCTGCGTCCCTTTATCTCAACGAGTTTGGCTCGTCCTGGAAACCGGTCTCGAGTTCGCGTCTCAATCACGGCGCGACCTTGACGTCGGCGCTCGTACAGGGCCGGGATTTCCTCCGCGCACGCGCTGAAGCCAAGCGGCGGGCCGCCAAGCCTGAGGGCACGCCGGTGGTCTTCGCCGGTGGCCGGATGGGCCGCAGCAGCGAAGCCGATGCGCTTGCCTTTGCCGACAACATCTGGGCGACGCTCGACAAGGTCCATGCCCGCGTTCCCGACATGGTGCTGGTCCATGGCGGCGATACCAAGGGTATCGACCGGCTCGCGTCATCCTGGGCCGAACGCCACAAGGTGCCGCAGGTCGTCTTCGCGCTCGACATGCGGCTTGGGAGCCGAGCCGGGTTCCAGCGCAACGAGCGGATGCTCAGCCTCGAACCGCGCTATGTCGTCGCATTCCCCGGCAATGGCGTGCTCGAGCGGCTTGTGATCGAGGCCAAGGCGCGGCGGATTACTGTCGTTGATCGCCGTGGTCCGCTGGGCACGTGCCCCAAGGCTCAGCGCAATGGAGCACCTGACTGACTGATCTCATATGTCGCCAGCGCCTCATGGGCGCTGGCGATCAACTCCAAGCTTGTCTTGCGCGTTCAGCACGCCAACGCTGACTTGCAGTTTGTATTGACATTGTATGTGCAAAATGGCATTTTGTGATGCGAACTGAAAGGTTGAAGGCAATGGCCGTGCTCAATCGCGATGCCTCTGAGAGTGGTCGGCGCAAGCTGCCGGCTGATGCGACGATCACGATGCGTGTCCCGGCGCGAACGCGCGATCTGATTGACTCAGCGGCGGCGTCGCTGGGCAAATCGCGCACGGAGTTCGTGCTCGATAGTGCCCGCCAGCACGCGGTCGATGTGCTGCTCGATCGGCGGGTCTTCAGCCTTGATGCTGAAGCAAGCGAGGTGTTCGCCAAGGCATTGGCGGCCCCGGTTGCTCCCAATGCGGTGCTCAAGGACCTGATGTCGGCCAAGGCTCCGTGGGAGTAAAGCCCATACGGCTCAGCCAGCCGGAACCGCTCAAGGCGCACCATGATCTGAGCCAATTCGAGAGCGGAAAGTCGGCCCTGGATCAGTGGCTTCGTTCGCATGCCATGGCGAACGAGGGGACATCTTCGCGTACCTTTGTCGTGTGTGATGATGGGGATACGGTTGTCGGCTATTACACGCTGGCAACCGGCAGTGTGGCCCGAACGGAAGTTCCGCGGCGCATCCGCCATAATCTGCCCAATCCTGTTCCGATCATGGTTCTTGGACGTCTCGCCATAGACAGGCGGTGCCAGGGCCTCAAACTCGGCAGTGCACTGCTGCGAGAAGCCATGCTGCGCACGCTCCGCGTGTCGGAGCAGGCCGGCGTACGGGCGCTTGTTGTCCATGCGATCGATGACGAGGCGGTCGCCTTCTACACGCGCTATGGCTTCCAGATCTTCCCTCCGGAAACGCGCACGCTGTTGCTGCCAGTTGAGACGATTGCTGCCGCCTTGCCGGCATGATGATTTGATCCGCAGCTTCTCGCTTCGCCGTCATCACCTCTGTTTTGAGGCTCCGATCAGACCGCCACTTACCCGCTTGCTGCACCGGCATTGTCCGAGGGATGCCATAAAGGCGACCGGCGGAGCTGTCCGGCAGCGGTGATGTTCAGCCTTCAGTCCTGCTTTTTGTCGGTCGGCGGCAGCGCGGTCCAAGTAGGAAGCCTGGTCCGGAAGTGGGAGCAAGTTCCGGGCGAACCGCAGCCGTGAAAGTCCGCGAATTGGCAGCTCATCTCACCGGCACCTGCCCGGGACCATCCGGCTCTTCGCGAACCCCTCCCTGAAGGCGCCGTCAGCCCCTCGCAACCCCGATCCGGCCGGCCGTGTTGCCGCGCGCTGCGCGCGCGTCTGCCCGCACCACCCGTCCTGATCGAGGTTCCCCTCCGGCCGCCTGCGGCGCCCTGCGGTGCGAGCGCCAGCCGCCACCTTCTGACGGTCAGTTCGCAGCCGGGATGGTCCCGGAACTGCAGCCTCAGGAGAAGTTCCATGACCAATCTCGTTATCCTCGTCGGCCGCATCGCCCGCGATCCCGAAACCCGCACGACCACTGGCGGAACCAGCATCACCAGCCTCTCGGTCGTGACCGACCGCCCCGCCCGCAAGGACGGCAAGACCTACAAGGACGAAAACGGCTACACCGCCAAGGACAGCGAGTTCCACCGGATCACCTGCTTCAATGGCCTGGGCCAGAACGTCGCCAAGTTCTGCAGCAAGGGTCAGCTGGTCACGGTCGAGGGCCGCATCCACTACACCCAGTGGGAAGACCAGGACGGCAGCAAGCGCTACGGCTGCGAGATCATCGCGGACAAAGTCGATTTCCTCACCAAGGGCCGCAGGACCTCCGGCGAGAGCGCTCCCGATATCGACGAGGACTGAGGGCTTCATCCCCTCTCGAACAAGGCCCCGGCAGAGCGATCTGCCGGGGCCTTCTTTGTGCTCGAGAAGCAATCGGCGGCACGGGGGCATCGAGCCCCACGCGCCGCCAGGACTGCCGGCTACGCTGCAGACAACCGCTTGATGGCGGTGTCGATGCCAAGTGTCATCGACAACCGCAGCAGCTGCTTGAGCTCTGCCTGGTCGAGCACTTCAGCACCGCATTCGAGGAGCACTGTGCCGAGTTCGGTTGCAGCCTCTTCGCGCAGCCTCATTTCGCGAGTTGCAAGTTCTTCGCGCTCTGCCCTCAGCTTGATGAGGGCATCACGTGCACTGGGCTTTGACCTGGCCATAATCAGGGTCCTTTCGATCTGGCCGTTGGACCCCTCCGCCCCCAATCTTGCCATCATGACGCAGCGTTTCAAGGGGGCAGGGCACTCTCGCCACTGCCGTGCCCTGCCGAGAGGTTGGAAGGTTCTCTCGCAGAGTGATCAAGTGTGATGGCGCCTTTAGGGCCGCGTCAAGGACGACGGGGCCCCACCAGTTTGCCGGGACGAGCCCGACAAAATCGTTGCCCCCATCGCCGCTGCGCGGCCGCGCATTCGCGCGGTCCCTGACCCGGCCCGTCGGCACCATCGCGAGCTTCCTGATGCGACGCATCGCAATCAGGAGGAGAAAACCATGTTTGTTCCAGCACACGCAGCGCTTGCCGAAATCCAGTCAGTGGTTGATCACAGCAGCGCATGGATCGCGGCCCTTGATCAGGCCCATGCCCGGGCCCAGCATAGCTACTTTACCCAGTATGTCCTGACCGATGGGGAGGCAGGTTATCTGGTCATCGACGAGGGCGACTACGGCGCACTACCGGCGGAGCTTGAGGGACGGGTCATCGATGCTGTCTGCGGCAAGCTGAGCGACGAGTTCTAGGAATTTGGCACCATTATAGGGAGGGCGTCCGTCAGGGCGCTCTCTCTTTTTCTTTGCTCGTTCACCGGACCGGCTATCGAGTGCGTAATCGGCAGGTGCGGAGCGATTTGGATTGCCCCATGAAAAAGCCCCGCCGAACCGCTTGGGCTCGGCGGGGTTGAGGTCGAGAGTACCGGAATGGCACCCTTCGGGTCGCAAGAATGGTTTAGCATCGCTTCGATGAAAGCAAAGTGACGATCGTCACTCGCTCCGGATCGCCACGCGCATCCAGGCCACCTCGATAGGTCTTCTCGGCACCCAGCCTCGAGGTCGACTACGAGTGCATTGGTCGCACTGCTGCCGGTTGATCAGGCCAGCGCCTGAGGGCAACCGACGTCCCTCCAGTCCAGCACTCCATGAACCGATTGTCCTTCCAACCGACCACCTGGAACGCCGCTGCAAAGGAGAGGAAGTGGGCACACCGTACGCGACTTGTCGCATGCGGTAAATATTTATAATATAGATCAAAATTGTGGATTTCGATCCCTTTGGTGCTTTTCCGTCACTTTGACCTACTGGGCCGCGTAGCACGTCAGTCTACCGTGCGGGGAGGCAAAGACGGCAGGGTTCCCTGTCTTCAATGTTCTTGACATGTTCCAAATGCCAACGTAATCTGCTCATCACTTTCGCAGAGTGACCAGGCTCCTTCATTTGAAGGAATCTGTCGTATGTCACGTCCCAAATGTCTCCAAGCCTACGTCTCTGACGAGCTTGCTACTCGTGCCCGCGCAGCAGCTTCTGCCAACGGGCTCGCGCTCAGCGAATGGCTGCGCACAGTCATCGTCCGCGCCTGCGATAACGACCTCTCGGTCGCCAGTGATCGCAGCGTCATGCTCCGGCTATACCGCCAGTCGCTCTTCGCCATGGTTGGGGTTGATGCCCTCCTCGCGGGCCATAGCGATCATGCTTTGCGCGAGCGTGTGCATACCGCTTTCGCTGCCCGCTGCCGCGCCGCCGGTGTCGCTGAAACGACCGACGAGGGAGGCAGCCATGAAGCGTGACCTCGGCAATTTCACTCGCGGCAGCCAGCTCATCGAGCACTTCGGCTTCATGTTCGCAGCGGGCCTCAAAGGCCCGCTAATCATTTCCCTCATCGTTATGTGCTTGATGACCTGGTGGACCGTCTCGGAAGGCATGTCCGACCACGAAGTCTACCTCGCTTGGATGCATGTCTACGGCGTCGGCTACCGCTTCATGGAGTTCGATCCGGCGCACGATGTGACGGTCCGGACAGCGTGGGGAAGGGCCGTGACCTTTCCCATTTCGCTGCTCGATATCTACCCGCCGGTGGTGCGCGCCTGGCATCATTTGCTAAAGCTGGTTGGCATCGCTCTGGCCTGGTCGACCGTGATCCTAGTGCCGGTGTTTGTGGCGTGGGTCTGGTTCGCGTCGCGGTTTGGCGGCAAGGCCAAGGAACGCCAGCATGAGCGCGGCGCCAAGCTGACGAGTCTCCGCGATCTCGAAACCCGGATCCGGAGGCATAACAAGGCGGAGCAGCGCAAGGAGTGGAGCGCGAAGCTCGGCAACGAGTGGCGCTTTTGCAGTGCTGCACAACTCGCCCGCGCGTTTCCCTATCGGCCTTCGAGCATTGCCGGGGTGACCTATCCCTGGCGGCTGGAACAGAGCCACGCCATGCTCATCGGCACCACCGGCATGGGCAAAACCGTTGCGCTCTCGGACATGATCGAGGAGGCCCGGGAGCGCGGACACCGCGCGGTGATCTTTGACCTCACCGGACACTTCATCGAGCACTTCTACGATGCCTCGCGCGACGTAATCCTCAATCCGCTCGATGCGCGCTGCCCGCGCTGGAGTGTGTTCGACGAGTGCCGCGACGAGGCCGAGTTCACGGCCGCTGCCGAGGCGCTGGTGCCCCACGATGGGGGCGGCTCGGAACAGTTCTGGGTGCTCGCCGCGCGCCTGCTGTTCGTCGAGATGTGCCTCAAGCTCCGCGCCCGCGGCGCCGACAGCAACGACGCTCTGGCGAGGGAACTGATGACGGCAGACCTCGCCCAAGTGCACAAGCTCATGCGCGGCACAATCGCCGATCCGCTGACCGCACCCGAGGCCGCGCGCATGGCTGAATCCATCCGCGCGGTGTTCAACGCGAACGCCAAGGCTCTCAAGATGCTTCCCCGAAGGGGGAAGCCTTTCTCGATGCGCAAATGGATCGAGAGCACCGATGACGGTGGTGGGTTCGTCTTCATTTCGGCTCGCTACGTCGATCTCAGCGTGTGCTCGCAGCTCCTCACCGTCTGGCTGGACCTGGCGATGAACACGCTGATGACCCTCGATCGCACCCGCGACCTGCGCATCTGGTTCTTCATCGACGAACTGGGGGCGCTCCACCGCCTCCCTGCGCTTGAGAAGGGCCTGCAGACCGCGCGCAACTTCGGCGGCGCGATCGTCACCGGCATCCACGCCTATGCGAAGCTCAAGGAGGTCTACGGCGACAACATGGCAATGACCTTGTCCTCGCTCGCCCGAACCAAACTCGTTCTCGGGACCGGCGATGCCGAAACCGCCACATGGTGCTCTGACTTCATCGGCCAGAGGGAGGTGCGGGACATGGACGAGGGCTACACCTACGGTTTCAACAATGCCCGTGATGCCGTCAGCCTGACCACGCGGCGGCATATTCAGCGTCTGCTCCTTCCCGACGACATCAAGGACCTGCCTCGCCTTGTCGGTTACCTCAAGTTTCCCGATGGCTTTCCCGCAGCGGAGGTCAAACTCACGCCGGTCGACCGTCCGATGCGTTCGAAAGCGTTCATTCGCAGGGCAGCTGATCCCTTCCCGAATCGGCCGATTGCGCGAGAATTGGCGGATGGAAGCACCGGCGAGGACTGGACGGGATCTTCGGCTCAGGAGCACCCGTCATCCAATGATGATGGTGCGGGCAGAAGGCTCGATCCGCGCCAGGGTCTGCTGCCGCTTGTTCCCCGCGAGCCGGAGAACGGTGAGGGTGACGAGCGCGTCCAGCATCGCGGCAGTCTGACAGATAACGCCGCTGAAATCGTTACGGCGAAGGGGGCTGTTACCCGCCCAGCTGTGCCGCGCGAGGGTCAATCGGCAGACGAGATGGCGGGCGTTCAAGGTGCGGGGTCTGTGCCGACCCGTGGTACCAGCCCCGAAGCTGCAAAGACCAGTGGCGACGGTGAAGTGCCTGACATGTCGGCGCCAATCTATGGCAGTTCATCGGCATCTGACACCACTCCGGCACATTCAGATCAGCCTCTGTCAGAGGCACCCTTGGCGCTGACCGACCCCCGCCGGTTGGCACTCGAAGGGGACGCATCTGAGGTGCGTCATGCACCTCGCGAGCCTCGCGATGTTGGAGAGTTCGACATCGAGATCTGAAGCACCAGCTTCCTCTGATCGGGGTCCTTGCCCATGCTTTCCGTTGCCAATGTCCGCACCGCCGGCGGGGCCGCCCGCTACTTCGCCGCCGACAACTACTACACCCGCGCTGATGCCGATCGTTCGGGCGAATGGTTCGGTAAGGGCGCGGACAAGCTCGGGCTGTCGGGTGAAGTCGATGCCAAAACCTTTGAGGCCATTCTCAAGGGGTTTCTGCCCGATGGAACCCGCCTTGGCACCGACAAGCGCGAACATCGGGCAGGGACCGACCTAACCTTCTCGATGCCCAAGAGCTGGTCGCTGCTCGCCCTCGTGGGCGGCGACCAGCGCATCCTTGAGGCCTATACCGAGGCGGTCAAAGAGACGCTCGCGTGGGCCGAACGCAACCTTGCCGAGACCCGGATCGAGGTGAGGGGCAAGGACAAGGCCGTCGCCACAGGCAACCTCACCGTCGCCCTCTTCATGCACGATACCAACCGCAATCAGGAACCTAATGCCCACATTCACGCGGTGGTCGCCAATGCGACGCAGGGTCCGGACGGCAAATGGCGCGCCCTGCGCAATGACAAGCTGTGGGAGCACAATACCCTACTCAACGCCATGACGATGGCCCGCTTCCGGATCTCGGTCGAGCGCCTCGGCTATGAGGTTGGCGAGATCGGCAAGCACGGCAACTTCGAAGCGGTCGGCGTGCCGAAATCCGTACGCGATGCCTTCAGCTCGCGCCGCGCAGAAATCCTCGGCCAACTGGAGGGGATGGCCTCGCGCAGCCTCGCCGCGCGCAGCGCCGCGAACCTCATGACCCGCTCGGAAAAGAGTACGGTGGAAGACCGTTCCGCGCTGGTGAGCGCTTGGAAGGAAAAGGCCCGATCCATCGGCTTCGATCCTACTGCGGTCATGGCGAGAGCGAATGCGCGCGCGGCCCAGGGCCTTGGCGAAGTCGGCAAGCTGACCTCGATCGTGCGCGGGACCGTTACCAGAGCGCAGGACCTTGTGGCCTCGCTCGCCGAGCGCTTTGGGTTCAGGGAAGGCGATCCGCTGATGCCTCGGGATCTCGCCAAGCGGTCGCCCGAACAGGTCGCGGCAGCCCACGCTGTGGCGTCCGCGGTGCGGCATCTCGCCGAGCGCGAAGCGGCGTTCTCGAAAGTCGATCTCTACCGTGCAGCGCTGGGTTTTGGCCTTCCCGCAGCCTTGCCGGCCATCGAGCAGCGGGTGCAGCAGCTGGTCCGGCAAGGTGCACTGCAACGCGGCAGCGGGGTCAACCAGGGCATGCTGACCACGAAAGACGCGGTCGCATCCGAGCAGCGCATCGTGGCCGCCGTGGATGAGGGGAGGGGGAAGGTATCGCCGATCATCACCGCCGATGCGGCCGGTGCGCAGCTGCAGAGCCTCTCGCAGATGCGGTATGGCATCAAGCTCAATGCCGGGCAGGAGGCTGCCGGACGTCTGCTGCTGGGTTCGACCAACCGGATTGTTGCGATTCAGGGCGTCGCCGGCGCCGGCAAGAGTACGGTGCTCAAGCCTGTGGCCGACATCCTGCGCGAGGAGGGCAGGGTGGTGCTGGGCCTCGCCGTGCAGAACACTCTGGTGCAGATGCTCGAGCGCGACACCGGCATCCCGTCGATGACAGTTGCGCGGTTTCTGCGCCGCTATCAGGACCTGCTGGAGGGTGGTGATCCAGCCCGTCTCGCCGAGGCCCGGGCGGATATGAAAGGCGCCGTGATTCTGCTCGACGAGGCCTCTATGGTCGGCAATGCCGACAAGGAAAAGCTGGTCCTTCTCGCCAATCTTCTCGGTGTCGACCGCTTCGCCAGCATCGGCGACCGCAAGCAACTGGGTGCAGTCGATGCGGGCAAGCCCTTCGATGTCATGCAGCGCTCCGGCATCGAAACAGCGACGATGGATGCCAACATCCGCGCCCGCACCAAGGCCTTGCGTGCTGCGCAGCAGGCAGCTCAGGGCGGGCGGATCGATGACGCGCTACGGCACCTCGGCAAGAATGTCGTCGAGGTCGGTGAAGGGGCAGCGATCGAGGCGGCGGCGGCGTGGCTCTCGCTTGCGCCTGTCGAGCGCGAGCGAACTGCGATCTATGCCTCTGGCCGTGCTCTGCGCAGCGAGGTCAATGCCGCTGTTCAGACCGGGCTAAAGGCCAACGGCGAACTGGGTCAGACGGCACTGAGGCTGGACGTGCTCTCACGCGTCAACACAACGCGCGAGGAGCTGCGCTATGCATCCAGCTATCGCCCGGGGATGGTCGCCGTATTCGACCGCGACAATCGGGCGCAAAAGCTAGGGAAGGGGACATACACGGTCATCGAGAGTGACCGGCAGCGGGGGTCGGTGACCTTGGAGGGTGAAGGCGGGAAGCACACAGTGCTGAAGGTCGATCGCCTTCGTCCCAATGGTGACTACGATCCGCTACGGCTGTTCGAAGTCAAGCGCCTGGACCTCCATACCGGAGACCGCATTCGCTGGACTGAGACCGACCACAGACGAGGGCTCATCAATGCCGACCAAGCGCGTATCACCGCGATCGGCCGGGATACAGTATCGCTGGTGACCTCGACGGGCATTGCGCATGATCTGCCGGCCAGCGATCCGATGCTGAAGCGGCTTGATCTGGCTTATGCGCTCAATGCCCATATGGCGCAGGGGCTCACGTCAGACCGCGGCATCGCGGTGATGGACAGCCGCGAACGCAATCTCTCGAACCAGCAAACTTTCCTCGTGACCGTCACCCGCCTGCGGGATGGGCTAACCCTCTTCGTCAATGATGCCTCGCGGCTTGGCGCGGCCATCGCTCGCAACACGGGCATGAAGCGTTCTGCCCTCGAAACCGTTGGCCTGCTGCGCGAGGCGGCCGCTTCCGGTCTTGCGAGAGGGAAGTCCGAGGCAGCGCTGCCGAGCGAGCCTCCCGTGCTCAAGGAACCGCCTGAGCGCGAGAAAGCGATGGTCAAGCCGTTCGAGATGGGGATCTGAACGGGCGGGATCAGACTTTGCGGCCGAACCAGAGCACACGGCCAACGATGTTCACCGAGCGGCGGTCCAGCCCCTGCCAGCTGGGATAGGCCGCATTGTCGCTGACCACCGAAATTTTCCGGCCCTGGGGCTCGATCGCGATCCGCTTGACGTTGAGAGCGCCGTCCATGCGCAGTACGTAGATCCCGTCGCGCAGCTTGGTCTGCTCGTCCGATACGTCGACAAGGACCTCGTCCCCATCGTGCAGTGTCGGCTCCATCGAGTCGCCGGTCACCTTGATGATCGAGAGGTTCGTGGGCTTGGCCTGGGTCAGTTTCCGCAGCCACTTCTCGTCAAACCCGAACTGGCCAGCCTGGCTTTCTGCGCCGGCTAGAGCACCGTGGCCCGCAGATGCCTCGACATCGAGTACCGGGATCTGGACGAGCTGGATGACCGGAGTATGCCGCGCGACCGGGCCGCCGAGGACAGTTTCGTCCACACCGAAGAACTGCGCCAGGATCTGGCGGTCCTGCTCGTCCAGATGGCGCGGGCTGCCCTTGCGCAGATACTGCTGGATGTAGGACACGTTGCGACCCAGCAGGCGGGAGACAGCCGAGTAGTTGACGCCGCGCTGGTGGATCAGCTCGTCGAGCGTTGTGCGGGGATCGTCCATGGTCTCTGTTCCTGCGATTCTAGGATATGATCCTAGCGCTAGGAAACATCCTTAACAAGAACAAAAAGCGAACTTAGGCTGCGCGAATGCATCTGAAGCGGTATGGATTGTGATACTCCGGGCTGCAGAGAACGGGGCGTGGCTGCCAGGAAACAGCAGCTGGCTAGCGACTAAAATGCGCCGTTCACCCTATAGGCCTTCAATAACGACTTATTCTAAAACCGGCTGTTCGGTCGGCGCGAAACCGCCTTGCAACAAAGCGCCCTAAGATTTGTGGTTCGATGAGCTGATCTAGCTGCCGCCGGAGTGGTCTGAGATGGGTCTAATCTCGCCGTGTAGCAAACGCCGCTACCACTTCTCTAGCTGCGGTCGATCCGGAGTCCGCTAAAATGGCGAGGACCGCGCGCCCCCGGGTGCGTACATCATTACTCGAGTCGGAAAGAGGCTTGAGCAAGACGGCCGCCTTGTTCGCCAACCCGTTATACGACCAGAAGCTCTCATCGGACCCGTGGAGCTGGGTCCAATGCGCCAGCCATGGCAGGAACCAGCGCACCCGCTGGTCGGGGCTCATGCGTTCGACGATCTGGATCACAGAATAGGCGCCCGCTGGCAGATGCGCGGTCGCGCGAGCCCAACGATCGACCGCGCCGAGCACATCCTCCAGATGGGGCCAGTCCGGGGGCAATGGTGTGTAATAAGGCCCGACGAAACCCGCAGCCCCGGCGCCTTGCGACAGGTGATCGTGCCGACCGCGACGCTTTGGAATCGCGTGCTCTAGCATCCAGTCCGCGGCAGGCTGCCAGCTTAACCAGAAGCCGGGGTCAGGCCGTTCGCCGCTTTCCACAAGGGATGCCATCGCACCTTCGAGATACTCGCCGACCAGATCTTCGGGCCGGTCGTGACGGGAAAATGCGATCAACGCCTTCCATTCATCCCCGCCGCCATGGGCGGCCGTGAACCGGCCCAGTTCCTTGGCGAGCCCGTGACCCCATTCATAGGGAAACTGGCGATCTTGCCGATTGGTGTCCTCCGAATAGGCGCGTGTCCATTCGACAAGCTTGGTCAGATAGGTCGAAAATAGCGCGTGGTGCTTGCCGCCATCGGTGAGGCGGGCCCAGTCGAGACCCTTGGTCAGCGCCAACGCCCGGCCCCAGCTCAGGACGCGTTTGGCCGGCATATAGAGCCGTTGCAGCGGGCGCGGCCATTTGCCGGTCCAGACCCATTTCCAGCTATCGGGGGAGGGAGGCAGCAGTGGCGCGCGAACCCCATGAGAATCAAGCGCCCAGCGCATCGCTCGCCTGCGCTCCCGGGCATTTTCGCGCTTCGCCTTGTCGCGTTGCCGGTCGCCGCGCCACCACCAGCCTATATTGACGACGCAAGTGTCGAGCGCGGCGATGTGCAGCGCCCGCACGAAATCGGGGCGCAGCGACCATTGCAGTCCTTCAAGAGCCCCTTGGGCGATCGCGTGCACGCGGTGCAGTGCAAGGGAAGTGACTTGGACGTCGATGGTCGCGTTCGCAGGCCCTCGGCTCGCCAGGCTTGCCAAGCCCCATGCGGCCAAGACCTGAAAGTCGTCGAACAATATCGCATAGTCGTCGACATCCTCACGCTCGCCCCCCGATGCTCCGAGCAAAAGCCAGTGCTCGATCCAGGCGCGACGGGTGGCCAGTTCCGCTTCGCTCAAATGCCTTGCAGCAACTGCTGCCGTGCCGACGATGGCCGCGCCGCCAAACCTGCGCGCAAGATCCAGATGAGCATTATCGGCTTCCTCGAGCGAGGCGGCGAGTCGGGTTGCGCGCTCGATCGCGTCGGCAATGGGTATGGCCTGCGAGAGGCTTCGCTGTTCGCGAGTGGCGCGAATCCAGTTCGCAAGCGCGGTGGCCTCGCGGAGCAAGCGGTTGGCCTTGCCCATCGCTTCTATCTCGGGCAGCGTTTCTTCGGGTGGGGAAATGCTGACCTTCACACCTTGATCGGCTTCTTCGAAGACGAGTTGCCCGGGATCGCTATCCGACCGGTATCGTTCGATTTGCGCGGTCCGCTCCGATACGAGCGCTTGGTTATCCAACTCGTCCTCGAAGCTGGCGAGATCATAGGCGGTCCAGGCGAGCCGCGTGGCATCGAAGCGCTGGCGCACCTCGCCGCCGGCCATCAGCCGGAACGGCAGAAGCAGAGCATGGTGGAGCGGACTGCGCTTCATGTGGCGCTGATGATTGCGCTCGTTCGCCTGAAAATGGATATTCTCGGACGAGAATACCCCGATCCGGTGCGCTCCCCCTTGGTCGTCGATGTGCCGGCGGATATCATATTCCCAAAGGCGGGGGAGTGCGAGGAAGGGACCCGCGAAGTCGATGGCGCCTGCCGTGTTCACTTGCTCGCCCACAATCGCGATCAAGGGCGCCGCGGTGGCGACAAGGCCTTGGTCCTGGAGCACCAGATCGATCAGCTCGGCAACGGGGCGGCCAGCTTCGGCCTGGCGGCCAAGCCAGTCGTCGAGTGCGAGATATACCGATCCCAAAATGTTCGATCCGAGAATGCCGCGCGACCAGCGATAGACCGGATCGTCGCCCCAAAGCGTGACCTTGCGGTGGCCCAGGTCGACGACGAGGGGCCGCGGTCGTCTATTGTCGTAGCATTTGGAATGCCACCGCCAATGCACGCTCGCGCGCCGCTCGAGCGCATGGAAAAGGCGAAGTGCCTGTGCCGGATCCGCTTCGAACAGCTGATCGAGGCCCGCCCGCAAGGCCGAGGAGGGCGACATGCCTTGGTCGCTGCCGAGACCGGCTCGCTCATAATCGTGCCATTGGAATAACTCCCGGCCAAACAGGCCATCGCGGCGTGCACGGCGCCGGCGGGGGAGGAATTGACGCAGGCAAAGGTCGGCCCATGCCTGCGGGAGCTTTGCCGGAACTCTACCATGCGACTCGATGAAGTCCGTTCGCGGACGCCCGAGACCCCTTCCGGTTGTGAGGCGCCGCAGATAGGCATCGACCGTCGAGGGCGAGGACTCAACACATGCGACGAGCACTTCACGGAGGCGGTCCTCGACCTTCTCCCAGCCGCGATAGTGTTCGAGCTTCACCCCGAACGGCTCTCGGCGATCGTCAAACTTCTCGACGTAACATGCGTCTTCGATCTCGATCAGCCATACATGCACGATCTTCGCGAGGCTTTCAGACAAGCCGTTGGGGACGTCGGCCGTAGCCCGAGCGAAAATAGCCGCGACCTCCGAGAGGCGCGGGACGAGCTTTTCTGGCCAGTCCCGCCAGCGCGGCAGCGACCACCGAAGGAACGGAGCCCAGCTCCTGAGATGGGGCTGCCGCCAGTAGGCCGCCATAGCGTAGCGGGTCGCCTCATCCCTATCAGCAAGGACGGCAAACATCCGATCGTCGAGGCGCGACTCGAAGACGATCAGCGTGTCGAGCATCCTCAGCAATAGGCCAGCACCATCCGCCAGGAGGCTGTCGGATAGTCGCGACAATATTTCGTGGGAGCGTTCCGAATAAAGCGGTGCCGCTAGCACCGCACGGCCCCAGGATGGGTCCAGTCCTTCTACCGCGTCGAGGTTTGCGAGCATTGCTCCCCATCCCGCGACATCGCCCTGCTCTAACAGAAGCTGAGCACTCAATCTGACGGCGCGGAGCCACCAGAGCGGTTGATCGGCGGCGCGAAGGATGGCGGGGAGTTCATAGCGCCGAGCGTTGAGGTGCCGGGCGAGCAGCCAGTCCTCATGGACGTCATGGACGAGGCGAAACGCATCGCGGTTCGGAAGCTGAAGTACCGTGCCTTCGTCGATCAGCGCCTGCAGCCCGTCCGGATCAATCTCGGATCGGCCAGGGAGCCGGGCTGGTGCCGAGACGAGCGCCGCTCCGATCTCGGCCAGCGCCCTGCTTCGCCGCGCCTCCCCAGACGCCCAAGCGTCGGCGATGTCGAGCTCGGTCCAAGTCTCAGCCGGTGGTGTCCCCCGCTTGAGGAGTTCCCGGATTAGGAAGAGCGAACGATTCTGGCGGCCCAAGTCACGACGCGCCAATAGCGGTGCAAAGCTTGGAAACGCTGCGGCCAGCAGTTCGGTATCCGCATCGGTGATACCCTCGATGGCGATTGAGGTTCCAGTCTCGGTGATCCCGGCTTCGACGAGCGCGTCGGCGACCAAGTCTCGATCCTGGTAAGAGCGGGCGCTGGTAATGATCCGCCACTGATCGCGTTTTTTAGAACCGGCTATTGCGCGGAAGAGATCGAGGACGACCCCACGTCCGGCGGACATCAGCAAGCGATCGGCGCCATCGATCACGCACAGTGCTTCGCCATCGCTAATGGCCAGGTCGAGCAATTCCGCCGGGTCGCTATCGACGCCGAGTTGCGAGCAATGCTGGACAAGGCTGGTCGCGGACACGCGATTGTCCTTGAGCACGATGCGCGGCCCATCGAAGGCCTGCGCGAGACGCTTCAGGATCGCGGACTTGCCCGTGCCGCCGTCGCCCGTCAGCCGGACAACGCGTTCCTTGGCAAAGGCCTCACTCGCGCGCTTCCAAATCTCGGGCCGCTCTATGGTGATCTCGGTTGAGCCAAGCCGGAGCGTGTCGTCAATGCTGGCCAGCGCGGCGTCCCCGACCGTCGCGACCCGCGCGAGGTCATCCTGTGCCGCCGGGGCCTGCTCAGGGTAGAATTGCCGGATGACGGGGTCGTGCTGCGCGATAAGCGCCAGCAGCGAACCCCATCCCAGGACTTCCACCGGGAACTGCCCAACAGCAACCCGTGCCGTGCTTGTCTTTCGCGCATGTTCCTGAAGTCTGGCGTCGTCGGGCGCGGTGGTGACAAAAATCCAACGGGATAGGTCCGGTTGAAAATTGCCAGCCTTAACAAGCTCCGCATCAAACTCGGCCTTGGTGGCTTTGGATCCGTATCCGAGATCCTTGCCCTTGCACTGAACGCCAACCCAGCTACCGGGCTGATCCAAGAGCTCGACAAAGACGTCAACACCATGCTGGGGCTGTCCCCGGCGACCGTGTTTCGAAGCGAGGGGATTTTTGAAGACAGCTGCAAATAAGGCGCGGCAAAGATCTTCGAACGTCTCCCAGTTGCGCGGTGGTGCGATTTGCTTGTCTAAAAAATCCACTACATTGCCCACTCTTTGAGGCTAACTTCCTCACATCGGCGCACAGCTTAGTCCAGTGTGTTTTCCGCGAGTCATCGTTTTCGAACAGTGACCGCCGCTTAAACATGATCGGTCCGCGTCGTTGCAATCGCGATCCTCGCTATTGCGCGTTTCACTTGAACGCGCGAGCGATCGTGCGCACATCTGGGGGATGGCAGAAGAGAGGACCAGTATCGACACCGAGCATGGCTCAAGCCCGGCATCGCGCGGTGCGGCCGGCGCCTATATCGAGGGCGAGCTCGGCGCGCTCTATCTGCTGGCACTCCTGACCGGCAATAGGGCGCCGGGGCTGCCCGATTCGCGCGTCACCAGCGTGCGCTTCCAGGGCGTCGAGCAAGGTTTCAAGCTCGATGACCTCATCATAAAGGGCATCGGCGCCAGAGGGGATGCGCTGCTCGAAATCCAGTCGAAGCGCGACATCCAGTTTTCTCCAAAGGACGCGGTCTACAAGGACGTCGCCCATCAGATCGCCAGCAGCACGATCGGCAACGTGCCTGCGGAGCGCCATCTGTTCGGGATCGCCACGCAGCGGACTAGCCGCAAGATTTCTGGCGCCTATCAGGATGTGCTGGGCTGGGCGCGCAACGCGGAAACAGCGCACGAGTTCTTCACTCGGCTGGGCGCCAAGGGCGTGGCGAACGACGACATGCGCGCGTTCGTCGCGACAACGCGCGCGCATCTGGTCGCGGGCGGTGTCGCCGACGAGGATGAGGCGATCTGGCGGCTGCTCCGCCGAATGCTGATCCTCGAATTCGATTTCGAGGCAACTGCGCCGATCGCGCGCACCTATGGTCTGGCGCTTGCGCGGATGGCGCTGGCCGACGAGCAAGTCGCACGCGCCGAGGCGCTGTGGAGCCGGCTGGTCGATCTCTCCATCCAGACAGGCACGCGGGGTGGCGAAATCGACGCTGCCGCGCTCAAGGCCAATCTCGCCGAGGCCGAATTCAAGCTCGCCGGTGAACGCGAGTATGGCCCGGCACGTGCGCGGCTCGCCGAACTCGCGCATAACACCCTCGCGCAGATCGGGACGAGCGTCGCGGGCGTGACGTTGCCGCGGCTAATTGCGGTCGCGGCGCTCGACGAGGCGGCGGAGACGCAGCGCTTCATCGTCGTGCGCGGCGATACCGGTGTCGGCAAGTCCTGGGTGCTGCGCCACTATGCCGAGCGCGTCGCCGCGCGCGCGCCGATCATCGTCCTCGACCGTGAGGCGACACCGCCGAGCGGCTGGCTCTACTTGGCGAACGCGCTCGGTATTCCCGGATCGGCCGACGCCTTCCTGACCGATCTGGCGGCTAGCGGCGGAGCCTATCTCTTCATCGATGGCATCGACATGATTGACGATGCGGGGCGCCAGCGCACGATCAGCGAGTTGCTGCGGGCAGCTTCCGCCATTCCCGGTTTCACGGTGATCGCGACCGCACGGCGGGGCAGCGCCAGCGACGCCATTCCTTGGCTCGACGCTGGAATTGCGACCGCGCTTGGCGGGCTGCATGCGGTTGAGGTCGGGGCGCTGTCGGACGAGGAAGTCGCGATCTTGGTCGGCCAGGCGCCCGAACTCGGCATGCTGCTCGATGCAAGCCATCCCGCAGCCCAGCTTGCGCGCAATCTCTACCGCCTGTCGCGCCTACTCCGCGAGCCGAGCGCCGCGTCGGTGCGTACCGAGGCCGAGCTCGCCCAGCTGTGGTGGACCAGTGCCGATGGCGCGTCTGCGGCCGAGGTGCGCGCAGCGCAGCGCATCCTCGAGGCGCTGGCGACCGCCGCGCTCAAGGGCGAGGCCGGGATCGATCTCGCCGAGGATTCGCCGGCCCGGGACCATCTGCTGGCTGTGCAGTCGGTCCGCGAGGCCAGGCGCGACCGGATCGATTTTTACCATGACGTGCTGCGCGACTGGGCGATCGGAACCTATCTCGTCGAAGACCCGTCCCGCTTGGCCGGTTTCGACCTAAGCGGGCCCGTATCGCCGCGCGTCGCCCGTGGCGTCGAGATTGCCGCACGGCTCCTGCTCGAGACGGGCAAGGATGCGAGCGCCTGGCTCGACCTGCTCGCGCATCTCTCGCCGCCGAGCGCGCACGGGTCGTGGCGCCGCCAGGCGATCCTTGCCCTTGTCCGATCCGAAGTCGCCATAGACGCGCTCGCTAAGGCGAGCGCCTCGCTCCTCGCCGGTGGAGGCGCGCTCCTGGCCGAACTGTCCACCACAATCGTCGCGGTCGAGACGCAGGCGGCGGCAGACGCCATCACCCTGCCTGACGGATCGAAGGTCGATCTGCCACGGTCGTACCGGACCGATGTGACGGGATCGTCGGTCCTGGTGCTACGCTGGGTGCTCGGCCACGCCGACGAGATCCCCATGTCGGCGATCGGCGCGGTGGTCGAGCTGGTCGAGGTCCAGACCTTCTTCCTCAAGCTGCTCCCCTCGCTCGCCGAGCGCACCGCCCGGCTGCTGTTCGGCTGGCTCTGCCAGCTCGATCTGCGCGACACTCCGGTCACGATCCCGGGAATGGACGGTCGCGCACGCTGGGCGAGCGACGCACGGCGGCAGACGATCGACAAGCTCCGGCTGATGACGATGCTGCTCGGATCGTTCGCGCCCGACGCGCTCAAGGCCTATCTTACCGCGATCACGAGCGACGGCGACCATCATAAGATGAAGGACTTGCGCCAATTCTCTAGTGTGATCGCGCCTGTCGCGCCGGCCGAGCTCGCGGCGATGGTCAAGGCGAGCCTGATCGAGAAGAAGGACAATCGGCGCGGGCGGGACCGGACGATGGAGCGCGCCTTCAGCTTTGCCGACAGCGACTATCTGCCGCCGTCGCCTTCGCAACCGCCGTTTCTCGACCTGCTGAATGCCGCGCCGGCTGAAGGACTGGCGCTGATCCGGGCACTGGTCGAGGAGGCGATCGCGTTTCGCACTAACGGGCGCGAGCCCGGCAACGATGGTATCGCAGTCGACTTTGGCGAGGGGCCGCGCTTCTTCCCCTGGGCCTCGAGCTATGGCTGGTCGCGGGGCCGCGGCAATGAATATGCGGCCGCCTCCGGGCTTTTGGCGCTGGAGGCGTGGAGCCAAAAGCGGCTCGATGACGGCGATCCGGTCGAGGCGGTGTTGGCCGACATTCTCGGACCCGAGGGGAGTGCCGCCGCCTTTCTGCTGATTGCAATCGATGTTCTTCTGTCGCACGGCACGATTGCGCGCGTGCCGCTCGCGCCGTTCCTCGCCAGCCCGCAGCTGCTCGCCGACGATCGCACTCGGCAGATCCATGATCAGATGGGGTCGGGGCTCGACACGCTTCGGTTGAAGGAAGAGCCTAAGGGTCCGGTGCGCATGGTCGATCTTCGAGCACGCCCCTCGCGCGGCTATTCGCTGGTCGACACACTGCCGAATTTCCTCGCCGACGAGCCGGTCGGCAACGGGTTGCGGACAGCACTCGCGGCCGCGGTCGAGAAGCTTGAGCCCTATGGCGCGCACGCGACGTTGAGCGACCCTGAGCTGGCCGGACGGTACGCGCTCAACCTCCTCACCCGGGCAAACTGGTTCGAGCGGGACGACGGCAATCTCGAATATCGCTCGCCGCCGGACGAGGCCGCGCATTTCGCGGCGCTTGAAGCCAAACGCGACGTGTCGGTCCAGGCAAGCGGCATGGAGGCGCGCATTTCGATGGCCGCCGAGGGCGGCGACTATGCGACTGCCGACACCGCGCGCGACGCGGTCGCCTTTGCCGAGGGCGGCATGCCCGATGGCAGCGATACCGACGTGCTCCAGTCACGCTCGACGCGGTTGATAACGACGGCGCTGCTGGTAGCACGCGACGGTGATGACGGGCTGCTCGCAGCGAACGAAGCATGGGTCCGGCAAGTGATCGCCATCGCGCTTGAGGAGAAATCAGATCGCTGCGGCGGGTCGCACGACATGCTGCGCTACAACCGGCCGGCGATCGCGATCCTGGCGCTGATCCATCTCTGGGCGCGGCAGGGCCAAACCGCCGACCGCGATGCGTTGGTCGCGCTGGCGACACGACAGGATCGGGGGGCGGCCCCCGCGGTGGCTGCGGCGGTCCAGCGCATCCTCGAGATCGAGCCACGCCTCTTCAAGGCGATGATGCGCGCGGCTTTTGCCAGCATGACGGGGCGCTGGAAAAACTGCGAGCCGGAAGACGAGGGGCTCCACGCGGCGTTCGAGGCGGAACGTGCCGCCGGGATCGATGCGGCGGTGGCGGCTGAGCTGGCTTGGCTTGACGGTGGTGCGGAGCCGGACTGGCCAGCCTGGCCCGACGAGCGTCCAAACCTGCGCCGGGCTAGCCGGATGCGAGTGCCGGGACCGGTCACGCCAGAGGAGTTCGACGCCGACAACGCGCTTGAGACGGCGATCGACGCGTCGCCAGCGATTCTTCATGCCGATCATCGGGCGGCGGCCAAATGGCTCGCAATGATCCAGTCGGCGCCTGCCGGCGCGATCGGCTGGCGGCAGGAGATCGTCTCGGCCTATGCAGAGTGGACGGGGCGGATGAACGGGCTGGGCTATGCGGCAAATGCCGAGGTCAGCCGCAACCCGAACGACTGGAATATGCATTACTATGCCTTCTACGCCGAGCGGCTGCTCGACGGGGACGATGCGGCGTTCGCGGCCGACTTGCCGTTCGTGACTGACCTGCCGGACGCGCTGTTCGGCGAAGTTGCGCAAACGGTGCAGCACGCCGCCGACGCGCTTTATTTCAACGACAACGGCCGTGCGGCGGCGCGACCGGTGGCTCTGCGCGAAAAGCTGATCGGCCGTGTAATGACCCTTAACCGGTGGCAGCATGCCCGCGACCCTGCCGAAGCGCGGATCGACATGGAGAGCGGCGGCGTCATCGCGAAGATGCTGTTCAACACCTATGGTATGATCAACGGGACGCAAAGCTATTTGCCGCGCGCCCTTTTCGACAGGGTCGACCCCTTTCTGCCGGTGCTGCGCCCGATGTTGCCTGGTGGGCAGACCGTGTTCGTGGCACGCTGCACGATGAACATGTTGCTGGTTGCGCCGCGCGCGCGGCATCTCGATTTCTTGCTCGACGCAGCCGAGGCCTGGTTTGACCGTACGACATCGCCGGACCTCTGGATCGCAGCGGGCGTCGGCCGTCAGGTCGTGCAGTGGTTCGAGGCGGCGGTGGTCGAGGACCCGGGGTTGCTCGCGCCAGCGCATCCGGCGCGCGCACGGATCGATCGGGCGCTGGGGCAACTGGTCGCCGTCGGTGTCGCTGAAGCACATGATCTGGAGGGGCGTGTCACGGCGACGGCCGAAGCCGCGACCGTGGCGCTCGTTCGCCGCACCCCGCCCGAGTGAAAGTCGGCTGTCCTCGTCCGCTTCGGTTGACCGGATAACGAAAGCTGTCAGCCTCCTTTCGGCCCATTTCCGGCCGCATTCGAGTGCCGGTTATGGAAGCATCGAACTTTGGCTCTCGGCCAAACCTACCGTTCGACATGTTGCGCGCGAACGGCAGGAATGTCCCGTGAGAAGATGTCCACGGTCCTGAAAGTACGATCCCGACGAAAGCCGCCGAAATGTTGCGTCGACCTGGACGCTCAGCAAGGCGCCCTAACATCGGTCGTGCACCCGCCGTGTTGGTTTTCAAGATAACGGCCATTTGCCCGGGGTGGGCATAACGGGCTTGCTCCGCAACGACGTTCAGAGTCTAAGCGGTCAAGAAAGCTCGCGGCTGTCGTGCGCGCGAACCGGATCCGCGCCCCTCAGCTAATGGCACTTTGGTGTTCGGAAAAAGCCAGCGTGCCCGAAACCATTGCTGCGAGCGCAGGCCCGCAGTCGCGCAAAAAGCGGTAGAATTTTATCGTGTTGCCCGTGCCAATTTCGTCTTCGGTAATCGGCTCCCAGCCAGGCCCTGGATAAGAACTCCAAGTGTCGATCGAGGGGGTCGCGACGCTCCCTTTGAAATCTTCGCCGGTGAAATTGTATGACCCGTTCACCAGCCACGCTTCGGTGCGCGCACGGAAGATCGCCCATTGGCTTTGAACACCAACGCGCACGGGCTCAACACCATCGGCCTCGGCGAGAGTGACCATATTCACGCGGACCGGAATCGCCTTTTTGCCGACCGCTTCTTTCAATGCCGGGAAATCGCTGGCGAATGCGGCCGCCAACGCGCGATGGACCGGCAGCGTCTCGCCGTCGACCACCGTGTTCGCATTCAGCAACGCCTTCCAGTCGATCGTTCCTGCCAGGCCGGTCGCCACGAGTTGAATACGCTCATCCAGAAAATAGGCGTCAATGAGGAGGACCGCGGGGATCGGCGGGGGCTGATTGGCCAAAAGCACGCAGGCTGATATGCCCCGAGCTTTCGCCTTGGCGAGCGCATCTTTGGTGAAGCCCGACGCGCTGTAAATGACCCCCATGTTCGCGCCGGAAGAGCCAAGCTCGCCAAGGAAGGAATCCACCTGCTGAACGGTGACCTTGCGGGCATATCGCTTGCAGCTGACGAGGATCTTGACCGGGAAGTGGCCGCCGATCAGCGCCTCGATCCAAACATCACGCTGTCGTCGCGAACCGATATCGACATCGAAGGTCTTAGCGTCGTGTGTCACCTTTGCATCGGGCGCAAGCGCCTGACATAGGGCGGCGACAGCCCGTTCGAAATCTTGCCACGGTGCGCTCATTTGCCGCTGATCCTGACGGTCGGACGCAAATGACCGCTGCCATCGCGCAGCACGAGCAGGAACACCGTTCCCGCGAGCCCGGCGATGTCAGCGAGAATGGCGTCGGCCGCGAGGGTGATGGTCGTCTCGGCATATTGCGGCGGCGTGAGAACGACCCGCGCCGCCACGAACAGCACGACCAGCAACGCGACAGTCGCAACGAGGCCGGTCGTCAGTCGAAGCTTGAACCACAACGAATCGTGTGCTTTCAGCTGGTTAAACGTCTTGCGTTCCTGATGCAGCCGCTCAGGCGCACGACGCCCCATCATTCCTCATCCTCGGCGTCGAGTGCCTGACCTTCGCGTATGGCTTGCGCGATATCGCGCTCCGCATCCTTCAGGATCGCCTCGTATAGAGGATAGGCGGGTGAGAGACGAGGCATGGTGCTGAGCACGGCCTGCGCGTCATCCCGGGCTTTCAGATCGCGCGGCATAGGTTGGCCGCGGGTTCCCGATTTCATACCGGACATAGCGGCCGCAGCGAGTGCGTCGATCGCCCACTTCAACGCCTCGCTGTCAGCTGCGGCACACCGGTCGAGATAGCGTTCGACAAATCGCCGCTGATTGAAGGCGAACAGATGATGCGTGTGGCGCACCAGCTTCGAGATCCATTTCAGTTCGACAACCCCTGCCGCGTCGAGCTTGCCATCGAGAAACTCGACCACGAGGTCGGCGTCGATGTCGAACATGCCTGCGACCAGTTCAGCCGCTCGGTAGACATTATAGCCGTCGTCATCGTCATGCTGGCGAAGCCATGCCCAGGCACGATCAAGCACCCGCGCTGCGTCGGCAGACTTGTGAAAACCAAGCTTGCCCTCGTGGAAGCGGTAACCGAGCAGTTTGATGTCACCTTCCTCATCGGCGAGCGCGCGGTCAGTGCGCTGGAACAGGAAGTCGGCGAAGGGCACGGGAAAGTGCTCGGCAAGTTCGCCGAGCAGCGATTCAACCCAGTGCCCCTGGAAATCCTTGATATCGCGCATCCGCGCCAGCAGCTCTTCCACGTCATTCGCGTCCAGAAGCGCGACGAGCTTGCGGCGCCTTTCCAGCAGCAAAGACGCGACTTCGCTGAGCAGATCGGGCTGTTGCTCGAATGGCGCCAGAAGGGCGATCGCTTTCACCTGCTGATCGGTGAGGTTTTTCGACCAACGAAGCGCCGCGAGCGCCGAACGCGACACCGCCACCTCGGCGCTCGACACGGCACGGCGCAGCAACCGAAGATCTTCCGCGGCGAAAGCCCGTGTCAGCGACCCGAGCGCGGCCACGGCGCGCGCTGCCATGTCGACGTCGCGCTCCAGAAATCGCTCGATCTGGCGGCGACCATCGGCAGGCTCAAGGTTGAGCAACTGTGCCATGGCGCCCCAAACGAAGCTGCGAAACGGCGATCGGGGATCTACCGCCGCACGAACAAGCAGCGCGCGGGAAATTGGTAGATTTTCCTGCAGAAGGGTGTTGGCCAGCATGTAGGCGGAGCCATCGCCGATTCCGGCCCTAGCTAGGTCGACGAGCGCATCCTCCAGCTGATCGAGTAAGTCTTCGGGCTCTGGCCATGTCTCCTTGAGCTCGTTCGCGAGCGACGGCAGCCATTTCTCGACATCGTCCTCTTCCGCCTCACGGGCGATCTGACCGCGAAATGCAAACCGGGCACGATCGACCATCGCTGCGCGCAGACGGAAACTCAGATCGCTAGGAAGGCCGTCGAGGAAGCGGTTCGCTGCGTCCCCAGGCATTCCGCCGCCATATTGAGCATGCCAGCTGACAGCATCCGTTACGGCGAGAATCGTCGTGGCCGATAGGCCCCCGCGATCCAAGATCGCAGTGACAGCCTCGATCGTGGCGGTGAACTCTGCCTGATATTGTTCGCGCAAATCCTCTGGCAGCGACATGCTGCCGATGCCGTAGGGCATCCTGAGCGCATCATGGAGATAGCGGGCGGCGATTGCGCAAACGCGCGGATTGTCATGCTCTAGTAAGGTGACGATTCGGTCGATTACTGCGCGCCGGAGCGGGAGCGCATATTCGTAGGTCACGAATGCGCTTGAGAGCATGATCGCCCGCGCGCTTGCTCGCGATTTGTCGATCGTGCCCTTGAGCAAGGGAGCCAATATCGAGAGCGGCGTGTGCGCTCCGTCCCAAGCCCGATCGTCGTCCATCAAGCCAAACGCAAAGGCTGCAATTTCGTCGTTGAATTCGCGCGGCTTGTGCTCGGCAAACTCACAAAGTTCAGCCAGCGCGCGGATCGGATGACCCGGGTTGGAGCCGGTTTCACGAGTATCGGTTCGTCCCATCTCCCACAGCAGCTGCAATGCCTCGCGACGGTAGCGCTCGGTGTGCGCGATATTCGAGAGGATTGGCGCTGCATCACGGAAGCCCTTACCGCCACGGAGCCGGTCGGTGACGAAGCGTAACGCTTGCGCCGGCTGATAGATCGCTACCGCGCGGACAGCCTCGATACGAGGATCCCAGTCTTGGTCGATGTCGCGAAAGCGTGCCCAAGCGGCATTGAGCAGATTGCTGTCGGTGGGATCACCTCCGTGCCGGCGCCAATCGAGACGCCCCAGATTGACCATCACCTGCGTGAGAAGGCGATCGTCGACAGCATTGATGACACGTTCGGCGAAGAGGCTGAGCCGCCCGTCGTGCTGGATGCAGATATCGTCGATCAGATAGTCGCCCAGCAGGTCGGGCATGAGCCGATAGAAGCGGCCCCGTTTATAGAGGACGCCGCCATCAACGAGCATCTTGAGCGCCCTCGTTGCGTCATCGGCCGCATGTGGCGTGACCGTCTCCAGCAGCTGACCGATCTCGCGATCGTCGATTCGAACCGGCTGGAGGAGCGCGATCAGCCCAAGCATATCGCGTAGGAGGCGACTGTCTTCCGGAAGACCAATCCGCCCGGTCAGCACCTGGGTGAATCGCTCGATCACGACAGCGCGCATGTCGTCGGAATTCCGCACCATTTCGGCGGACACCTCCTGCTCGGTGACGACGCGCGCCGCCATGACGGCAATGAGCGGATTGTCGGCGGCAATACGCTGGACCAAATCCGCCCAACCTTCGTCACCGCCAAATTTGGTCAGGGCATGGGCCGCGAGGTCACGCATTGCCGCCTTCGGCAGAACGCCAAGGCTGATCTCGACAGGTTTGAAGATTGCAAAGCGCGCAAGGTCATTCCGAATGCGCTGCTCGGCATACGGGCGGGTGGCAAGCAATAGACGCGCATTGTTGCGGGGGTCGGCGACATAATCGATCAGGAGAAGAAGACCGTCGCGGTCATGCGCGTCATCGACCACCAACAACTTCTCACCGGTGCCAAGTGCTTCAAGAGCTCGATGGTCCGGGTCGCTGACGGGCGACAGGAAGCGCACCAGCGTTGCCGGATGTGCCGCAGCGTAACGCTCAACGCCTGTCTTGATGAGGCGGGATTTGCCCATGCCACCCGGGCCCGAGACGATTACGATCGGTTGCTCACCTTCCAACCCTGCATTCAGGGTCTCAAGGTCGCCCTCGCGGCCGACAAGCTCCCAGTTATGCGTGAAGGCGCTGTCATATTGACCGAAGGGGGCGAAAAAGCGATCAGCCTTAACCCACGGGCCAGGGTTGTCGCGCCCGAGCAGAGCGAGCCGCTGCCCCCGGAAGAAGATATCGACGAGATTGTCCTGAAGCTCGCCCGGCAGCTTGCGAACCTTGCGGGAGATATCGTCTTGGTCCCAAACTTCCCAGCCGGCAGCCTCCATCGCATCAGCGGTGGCAGGGCTAGCGACGCGGCTGAGCGCAAGAATAGAGCGATCGACCGGACGGTCGACCGCGGTAATCGCGCGTCGGGCTTCGGCAGGACCGAAGCGCTCGACCTGCTTACACTGAATGCCGATCGTTTCGCCGTCGCCGATGGTGAGAACGTCCCAACCGCCCTGATCGTGACCGCGGCCGCCGCGCACGCGTGTGTTGCGATTGGGGTAGAGATAGCTCGCGAGATCGCCGATGAAGCGTTCAAACATCTCCGGTGTCAGCATGCTCAAAGGCAAGAGCGGCGCCACAGCCAACGCGGGCACTGCTTCAGCCTGCCCGAGTTGAATTAGCCGCGATTCATCGAGTTTGAGCGCGTTGGCGAGAGGCGCCATCTGATCAATTGATGGTCGGTGCGTGCCCGCTTCCCACCGACTCACCGACTGTTGCTTGAGACCGAGCACGCTTGCCAGCGCGGCTTGGGTGAGATTCGCTCTGGTGCGCCCGTCAACGATAAACTTGGCAAGAGCCGCGTATTTCGGTTGAGTGGCCACGATACACATCATAGCTGTATGTCTAAATATTGAAACACCTGTAGAGTGCGCGGCATTGTGCCGATCGATCAGAACGAACAACGCCGCACGATCCTAAGGCGCGACGCGATGCGGTTTCACGTTGCATTCGCGACATTCAGCATCGAGCCAGATCCAGCCGTTGTGCTGTGCATCTCGGACGTTTCCCGGATGTCGGCTTTTGACTGCCTCTCCTGAAACGAAATGCCAGGGCGCATTTTCTTCATTTCGACCTGATAGTAGCGTTAAACTTCAGGAATTGATCGTCGCCCTACCTCGCGGATCGCTGCGTAGAGATCGTAGGAAATAAAGCGGTCACCGGTCAGGAAAACCCGACCTTCGTATTCTGATTGCGGTACGTGAACTTGGCCGCCGTAGAGCCGCGGCGACGATGTAGCTCGCCTGAGGACGGCTACCACGCCCAGAAAGTTTTCGTCACGCCAAAGCTCATATTTTAAGCCCGGAACTGCTTCATAAGGTTGAATTTCATCGACCATGCGTAGCTTCCGTCCGGTTGGCTGTCGTTGTTCTGTGGCAACGTTGCCGTCCAAGCTTTGACCATTCTGAGCGTCATCGTCGATGACTTCGTTGTCATCACCACCAGCAGTGCGAACAGAGGTTTCAAGAATGGATGGGGTTGGCTCTGCAGCTTTGGCTGCTAGGCCCGGTTTATCTCCGATCGGGCCAAGCTGGCTAACCAGCTGATCTAGAATTTTGTCCAGCCAAGTGAGCAGTTTGGCGGTCTCCCTAGCCGGATCTGAAAACCAGTCCGTTGACCAAACGCGATAGATTCTCCAGCCCAACGCCTCGAGGACCGACTGTCGAATGTGGTCTCGATCACGGACGCTCAAGCCGGAGTGATAGGGCGCGCCATCACATTCGATGCCCGCGATGAAGCCGATCGGGCATGATGGGTGCCTTACACCGAGGTCGATGCGAAATCTCTCCACGCCCACCTGGTAAATCACTTCGTACCCGGCATCTCGAATTGCATCAGCCACGAAGATCTCAAAGTCACTGTCCGTTTCACCGCCCGAGGCATCCTCATATTGGGCGCCGTTGTGGGCATAGGTGAGATAGGCCTTGAATGCGACTAGACCACGCGATGACGTATCGATGATCTTCACGTCGTCTGGTCGAAGCGAAGTGATGAGACGACATGACAGTTTGGCTCGAGTAACCAATACGTTCAGGCGGCGCCAACCAACCTCACGGTTGATGAGGCCGAAGTTCTGCCGAACCTTTCCGGTCTTGTCTGGGCCATAAACCGTTGAAATCAGGATTATATCTCGTTCATCGCCCTGCACGTTCTCGAGGTTCTTGATGAAGAACTCGTCGACCGTGCCAGCGAAGGCGTCGACATACCGGCGAACCTGCTCTTCTTCGACGATTAAACGGTCAAACTCGTTCTTCAGCAGCTCGGTCTGCTTGGCGTTCATTGCGACGATGCCAATAGATCGCTCTGGGTACCTTTGCATAAGGCCAAAGGCATGCTCGATCGTTACCTCCGCCTCGCGTTGGTTGATCGAGGCTTCGTACTCGGTGTCAGAATGGATCGCCGGGACGAAGATGCATTTGACCCCCATCAGGTCATCATCATTGCCTGAGGGGCTCGGAAACACGACCAGCTCACGGTCATAGAACTGCCGGTTTGAGAACTGGATCAGCGATTCATGCTGGGATCGATAGTGCCATTTCAGCCGGCGCTTTGTCCGAAAACGCTGATTGGCGAGGTCGAGGATGGACTCAGTACCTTCGTCTACGCCTACTGCATCCGATGTTTCCTCATCGATAACCCCGGCCATTTGGAAGTGGTCGCTCGGCGGCAGCTGGTTCGCGTCTCCCACAACCACGAACTGCTGTCCGCGTAGAATGCAACTCAAGGAGAACTCAGGCCGCATCTGCGAGGCTTCATCGACGATGAGCAGATCAAACGAATGGGTGCCTGGCTTGATGAATTGAGCAACCGATGTCGGCGACATCATCCAAACAGGCTTAAGGGCCTGCAGCGCCGCCCCGGCCCGATGCACCACATCACGAAGGGGCGTGCGGGGCCGCTTAAGCGACACTTCGCTTAGAATGAGACCTAAGTCGGTGTACTCTGATTTCCGACCGTAGGATTTCCCCTGCGGGACAGAGTCAGTAAGTCGCTTCGCGACGATCGACGCAGCTTCCATTTTGTGCAGCTCTTTGTCGAGCTTTCGAAACGCCTGGCGAGCGGTCTCGAGCGAGAGGCTGCCAAGGCGAGAAAGCTCTTCACCGTCGCTGCCCAGGAAACTGCGCAACAGCCTTGATGTGAGCAAGAGTTCATAGGCATCCGCCAGCTTGCTCGGTTCGACAAGACCCTCGTCAGCTGCCTCACCCAGAGCCAAGAGGCCTCGTTCGAGCAAGGCAGCCCGGTATTTCAATAGATCGGCTGCCAAGCTAGCCCCGTCTCTGTCGGTGCTTGCCGACGTGAGATCACTGGCGAGTGAGCTCCAGTTGGTACTCAATGTCATTGTCTGAGGGGGGCACCCGACAAGCGAAGCGAATTCAGCCGTGCAGGCAGACCAGTCGGCGAGCGAGGCAGCTACAACGTCTGCCGTCGAGACCAACTTTGAGGAAAACTCTGCCGGGGCCGAGCTATCGGCGAACAGGTCGATGAGGTCGATCGGTCCCTTGGATGCGTCAATGCGATCCAGTTCTTCGGAAGACAACTGCAGCCCGGTAAGGTCGTCGCCAATCCCTTTGACCCACCCGAATAGGCTTCCCGACCCCTGTCGCCTTTCCTCGAACTCGCATCGCACAGCATGAAGCTCTGCGATCCGGTCAGCTATCGTTCCGGAGGTACCAACGAGGTGGCAGTCAGGGCGCAACCTTGCAGCGCTTGTCGCTTGGTAGAGCCTGGCCAAGGCATCCTTGTCTTCCTCAGCCAGCTCAGCCACCTCATCGAAGGAAACGTCGGAAAAGCCAGCTTCTCCCAGGCTCTCCAGAACTTCGGACACCCGCGCACAGCTTGCCGCAAAGCGAGGGCGTTCGGTAATCTCACAATTGAGCCACCAACCAAGAAGGCCCAGCTCATCGATCATCGCTAGCCGTTTGCCTGCATCGGAAATCGCATCGCAGGCCAGCCGGAGGGAGCTGAAGTCGCTGTCAATTCCGTCCCAGAGAAGCTCTGAGAACAAGCGTTTGGCTTTGCTTTTCTCCTCAAACGCAGCCGTGGCACGAAGCAGCATCGCAACGCGGCGCAGCGTTGTCGCCGCATCTTCGCGATTGTTGACCTCTCCGAGATACCGCACTGCCTGACGGAAAGCGGTGCGGTACCGACCGCCTAACCGTCCGAAGAATCCTGTGCCTTCAAGGATGTCAGCGGTCGCATCGATGACCCCTGGATCCGCCGCAAACACGTCTGGCCGGGTAGTTTCGCGAAGTACTGACCGCTCGGCACGCAGTTCTAAAGCCTCCTTTTCGGCCATCGCGACGATCGCCGACGCCTGCGGGTCTGCTAATTCCTGCCGTAGCATTGTATTGCTTGTCGGAGGCAGCTCTGCCAACTTAGCGGTGGTGGTGCAGACGTCCGCAATAGTCTTGACGGTTGCACTGGTGCCTGCGGCAAGCCGGTCGAGAACTCTTTCCAGATCCCTGGTGTTTGCTGCAAGTCGCTTGGTTAGCTCTTCCGCCTCTCGCAACGCCGGGCCAACTTCGGCGGCGAGATCGGGGCAATCTTCCATCGAGAGCGCTGCAGCCAAATCGGCCAGGACGCTGGCATCCATGTCCTCCGGATGTTCCACGTCGGCGGCAAGCGCATGGCTTAACTTGGCCCACTTTGCCTGAAGTTTAAGCAAATCATCTGCTACCTCGGGTGCGTGCAGGGCCGCAGCCACCACAGCCTCATCCTTGCAGGTAAGTGGCTTCAACGCCGAGAGTTGCCGGCTGACCGAAATATAGTCTTCACTCGGAAGCGGGAGTGCGATGCCAATTTCCGCCAGCTTTTGCTCTGCATCCGCTACCGCCCGTGCAGCTTGTCCGGCAGTTGCTGCCGCCTTCAGCGCAGTGGATTGATCGAACGGACTGAGCCGCTGCGCCTTTGCCCATACAGACCTCTGCACTCCAGCTTTCGAAAGTGCCTCGCCGTATTGGTCTAGCACCTCACGGTGCTCTGTCAGGGTTGAACGGTCGATCGCTCGCGGGTCTTTCGGCGACCAGCGCCCTTCCAAAGCGGCTGTTTCCTCGTGGGTGAACCGGGAACGTAGGCGAATTTCGCGCCAAGCCAGATCGTGGGCGGTGACATTGAGAGCACCAAGAGGTGAGCGGATCAGACTGAGGTAACGTCGCAGAAGGTCGCGATGGCGACGGATATCTTTTCGATTGATCTCGAGAAACTTGGGGTCGTGCTGATGGCGGAAGTCGAGGCGCTCGTTGACGCTGTCGTAGACTTCCGACCGGATTGCCCGCTCACCATGCAACTCAAGAAGCAATGGGCCGAATCCAGCGGCGCGGAGGCGATCTGCGACCACCCGAAGCGCTGCCTGCTTTTCCGCCACAAAGAGAACGCGTTTGCCTTGAGCAAGGGCAGTCGCAATCATGTTGGTGATCGTTTGGGATTTGCCCGTTCCCGGAGGACCTTCGATCGCCATGTCATGGCCGGCCGCCATGTCCATGATGGCCTTGTGCTGGGATGCGTCTGCATCTGTGATCAGCGCGGGCACCTTGTCGGCATTCACGGGGTCATCGATATCGATGTCACTTCCGCTGCCCGCCGACTGATGGAACTCTGTGGCACCCAGAAGCCCTGGCAGCAACCTGTGGTTGGCGAACGCGTCTTGCGGCCAAGCTTGGGGGTCAAGGTCCTTCCAAAGGATCATGGGGGGTAGGACTGCGAGAGTCGCAAAGCAGTTGAATTGCAGCCTCTGGCCCTGCGCAAGCACGGTCTTGGTCCGGATGAAATACGACTCAGGGCTTTCGTCCTGCCGCAACTCGGGCAGTTGCAGGCCCCAGTGCGTGCGAGCCTTCTCGATCAAGGCTATGTTGACTTCCAGCTCGTCGCCGGTTGCACGCAACGTGTACTCGAACCGCCCCCGCTTCACTTTTCGGTCCAGCGTCACGGGCATCAGCAAAAGCGGCGCATGCATGGCCACATCCGAGATGTCGTCTTCGAACCACTGCACGAAACCCAAGGCGAGATGCAGCGTGTGCAAGCCCGTCTCGCGCATGTGCGTTCCGGCGCGGTCCCAGATCGTCTTCAGCCGCTTCTCAAGTTCCTTGCGTGTGAGCAGGACGCGGATCTTGTCATCCTCGTGGTGATCCTGCCGACCATCGTCATCGCTGAATTTGAGCTCATAAGATGGATCGAAACCATGGGCGCGGGCGATCGCCGCCACATCAAGGGTTTTGCCATAGGCGAGCTTGGGCAGGCCGAGCTGCACGCGCACCCGTGAGCGGAGCTCACGTTCCTTCTCTTGCAAGGTTTGAACGTCGCTCTCGCTGTCCCCAAGGTCCTCGGTCGCCTTCTGGAACTCGATATCTGTCAGGCGAGCGCGCTCATAGGCGATCTGAAATTCTGCGGTTAGCTCGTCAGGCGGAGTCTGATCCTCGCCGGGTAGCGGTTCGAACCCCATGGTTCCTTCGTTCAGTCGCTCCCAGAGCAGGTCCGGTCGCTCATCGACGATCCGCAATTGCGAAGCGCTGCGCGAAGTATGTTTGAACGAGATCAGCGGTGATTTGCGCGAGAGGTCGATGAGCTTCGCGCGAAGCTTTGCAATTGCAGCATTCGTCCATTCCCGGGTTTGCTGCAAAACGGATTCGGACTGGGGCCGCGCTCTTTGTGCGGCGGGGCTGGTGTAAGTTGGCTTTTTGAGATCATCCAACCAGGTGTCGACAGAAGTGCGGAGCTTGTTGGCCGCGTTTGTGAATCTGTGGTTCAATTCAGAGCGTACAAGGAGCAACTCAGCCGCGTTCTGCCAGTTTCGCTCGGCGATAGCGGATAGTTCATCGATTGATTTGTTGCCCAATGGCCGGTTGGACGCAGTCACTTTGATGATCGCTCCTGGTTGATCTGGAAGAGCCGACTGAGAATGTCGTCGTCGGTAAGCTGGCCGGCCTTGAAGTCGGAGCCCCAACCATACGCATCAGCCACCGCTTCATCCAGTGCGCGGTGAGCGAACGCCTTTTCGAGATCCTTGCGCTGGCCCTTGTACTCCCAAGCGAAGCAGCCCTTGCGCCAAACGTCGGCCCAACCTGCGCCGCCAGCTATCTTGGGCGCGCCTTTCTCGAACGCGAACCATTCACCCTTGGGATCGGCGCTGATCTGATCGAGCACGCCGGGCAGCGCGCTCAGGTCGTTGAAGTGGCTCTGCGATGCAGAGCGCTCTTTCAGTGTGTTGTTCCGCCACTTGGAGATGAAATTCTGAGGAGTCATGCCGCCTAATGGACCAGATTTTGCGCCCGATGTCGAATGCTGGGGCGACGGAGACACAGTTAAGTTGCAGATGCATTTCATATAGTTCTGCATCTGTCGCTCAACGGCTTTCGAGAAGGCCCGCACTCCGCAATGGTCCGGCAAGTGGGGTTCCACGACGTCCATCGCAGATGCGTCGATCTACGCGCCCGTGGTCTCCAGAGGGGAGCTGTGTTTTCAAGTTCCCATTGGGCTTTGTTTATGTTATGTTCCATTCCATTGAAGGTTTGATTAGGTGCCCCATGGACAACACTGACAACCACCAGAATGCTGCTCCCGCAAATCAGGGATGGGCTGGCCTCAGGGAGCTGGACAAGGCACTCGCCGAAGGCCGCCTGACCGAGTATCGGATCAAGAAGGCTTGGTCGGATCCACTTGTGCGGCTTTTCGGCATTGGAGTGGGCGTGATCTTCGCAGCCTACATCTGCTTTGTTATCTACTGGGACCTCATTCGCCAGTAGGTTGCTTACGAGTTCTGGCTTTCTTGGCTGCGTGAGCACTGGCACCATTCGCATCATGCGTGATGTTTTCCAGCAGGTTCCTCTGCCCATCGATCCGCTGCTTTCCCGCGCTCTGGGCCTGCTGAACCTCATCGTGAAGTGAACGGCTGACCATATTCGGCAGGCCAATTCTTGCCTGACGGTCAATGCTGTCGGGCTGCTGGACGCCGGGGCGCGCCACGGCGGGAGCTACCGGCAAGGCAAGCTTGCCTCCTACATCGTCACGAACCTCCTCTGCATAAACCTCAACAAACTTGCGTTGCAGCGTTTGCCCGGCTGCGCTGAGTTGGAAGCGCGTATCGTCGAACCGGGCATCGCCGTAGAAATCGCGGTTCCGCTCAATCTCGGCCATGCCCCAGTCGCGATAGGCCTGACTGATGTTGAGGTTGCCCGTGGCGTTGCGGCTGGCGAAGAAGGACGCCTGGTTTTCGAGCCGGTGCGCTGTCTCCTCTGCGCTGCGGGCCTCTCGGGACGATGTTTGGGCTTCGGTTATGCTGGAGTTGAGGCCACTTGCCCTCGACGATACGGCAGAGTTGCTTGAGGTGGAAACCGTCCGAAGAAACCCGTCGCGGATGCTCGACCAGTTCCGGCTGTCCGACATCTGCTTGAGGCTGCCGATGATCCGCGAGCGATCCACAGACGCGATGCCGGTATCGCTGGTTGTCCAGGACTGATTGCGACCACCTTTGACGCCGACTGAGCCGCTGAAGATGCCCGCTTTGCCGGAGGCACCACCGCCGGCATCACCATTCAGGAACCACGCAACCGAGATGTCATCCGCCGCTCGCCGTGACAGCCCAAACTGGCGTTGCAGACTGGACGATGCCTGATCGACTTCGCTGTAAGCGGTCTGGATGCTGTCCGAGGTTGTGTTGCCTTGCGCGGTCTCGCTGCCGCGGGCGCCGCTGAATTGCTGGCGCAGTTCGCGGAACCGCGCGACGGCATTGCTGGTCGATTGGGTTGCGACATTGGCTAGGGTCTCGCTGCGGCTCTTCGCCTCGGTAGCCATGGTCGCAAGGCGCGAGGAGAACTCCGTCCCAAGTGTCGGTGTGAACGGGTAGCTCGAATTGGGCACTTGATCGTAGGCCGCGTCGGGGAACGAAGATGTGGCCGCACCGCCTTCGCTGATCGTGCGGGTCTGCGGGGCGCCATAGGCAAAGCTTGGCGCCACGGTCCCTTGTGCGAACTGGCGCGTGAACACGTTCGAGTTGTCGATGCTCGAGTTGCCGAGCGAGACATTACCGGTGCTAGCCTCGCGCGCCGCTTCCTCGGCAGCGTTCTGGCTGGGGTTGAGGTAGGAGGTTGCCTGCGACGAAATCGCCATCGCGCCCTTGGCGACACCGCCCGCAAGGAAGGGCACAGACGCGATCAGGTAACCGGCCAGCAGGCTGATGTCCGCGTTGACGTCGGCCATGCCGGTAAAAGTGGCTAGGCTGAGCCCCGATCCGTTTGCGACAGCCGCCATATCGGAGGCGCCCTTGGTCATCAGGACCATATGGAGAATGACAAAGAGAGGACCCCAAGCCGCGAGATAGAAGAAGCCGGTCAGGTAGCCCTTGAGCGCCGTGGGCCCCGTGCGGGGAAGCAGAAACAGCGGAAACAGCACCGGAAACAGCGCGTAGAACAGCACGGTCAGGACGATATTGAGCAGCGGAACCCACTTCATGGCATTGCTGGCGATCGAGCCGTAAGTACGCTCGGTCTGGATGTCCGCGCGGGTCTGGGCGTAGACATCGATGCTCGAGGCCCCGCTGTTCCCTGCAAAGCCGTGCATGGCCTGCGCCATCGCGTTGATCGTCAGCGTCTGCTTGAAGATCTGCGAGGCATTGGCCGAAACGCCAGACAAGTACTGGAAGGCGACCGGTAGATCAGCCAGCAGCTTGGCCTTGGCGAGCGCTGCGGTCTGGTGCGGATAGAGCTGGTGGCCAAATGCCGTGGTCATGGCTGTTACGAGGACGGTCCATTGACCGTTCAGCGCGGTGTAGGCCTCGCGGCATGTCAGGATCGTCGCTGTGACTTTGCCGCTGGCCGCATCGCGGGTGAGGAACCGCTGCGCTCGTGCCGGGCTACCCGGGCCGATCGTCGTCCAGATGTCGGTGCTGTTCGCAAGCGTCTGCATCGATACCCGGCCCAGCAGCACATCGTAGAAAACGCATTGCCGGAAATGCTCATCGAGATTGGCGGCGAACTCCGGATCGGAGATGCGCAGGCCCCGCGTCGCCTCAAACAGGCGCGCGCCGTAGACCATGCCGTTCTTCGAGTAATTGAGCTGCGGCGGCAGCGCGAACACGACTTCGGCCGAGCCAGTGAGGTAGTCACCGACCTGGCTCGTGAAACTCGCCATGAGCGCAAGGCCGAGCGGCACATTGCTCACATTGGCGGGCGCAAGGCTGGGGTTGATGCGGTCGGTGACGTGGACGTCGAGCCGCGGCACCATCAGGCAAGTGTACATGAGCGTGGCGCCGAGGAACCAGTTGATCCACGCGCGCCAGTCTTGCCCGAATGCGAGCGTCAGCGCCGAAAGCCCGAGCCCCATGACCATCACGACCTGAAGCAGGCCCTTGTAGCCGCCATTGCCGGTCCAGGCGGCAACCGCCCGGAACACCGCGACGAGGTAGTCACCGCCGCCGATCGTGAAGACTTCGACCATGGAATGGGGTCCCTGATACAGGCAGGACGCCATAGGGCGCCCGCACGCGTGAGGTGTCAGTGAGTGAGCACGCGGGTCTCGACAGCGCGCGACCAGTCGAGCGCGGCGGCCATGCCGGGCGACATCTGGCTGGCGAGCAGGTTCTCGATGAAGGCCGTCTTCTCGATGATCTGCATGATCGCCCCGACTTTGGCCTGGGTGTTCGCCTGCCGGTCGGCGAGCGCCTGACGGACCACGTTCACCTGGCCCTGCCACAGCGCGATCTTGGCCTCGTCGGCACCGATGAAGCTTGCCATCGAGCGGCTGGATTCGCTGACGATGCGGTCGAGCACCGCAAAGAGCAGGTCGACGCTGGCAATCTCGGCGAGCGTCTGGCGGTCATCGGTTGGCATGCCGCGTCCATAAGCGGCCTGGACGGTCAGGATCTTGTAGAGCGGGATCGAGGAGACCTGCAGCAGTTCCTTCTGCGCCGCCGTGATCGCTGTGTCGTCGCGGATCGCCTGGACCATGCCATCGATCAACGCTGCAATGCGCGGGCGCAGCGCTTTGGACGTTGGCACTGAGAGCGCTGCAAGGCCGGGGTTGAGGCACTGGTCGGGCTCGTCGCAGTGGAAGATCTTGACCGCGCTGCCCGAGCTGCCGTCGAGAAGCGCCGAGACCAGGGTCGAGGAAGCATCGCCCGCCACGGGAATGAACTTGCCCGCGCTGTCATCCTTGGGCGGCTGGTAGATCACCGTGCCCACCAAAGTCATGGCATATTCAGCGAGTTCCTGGTCGGACTTGCCGCCCGGCGAGAAGAAGGCGGACTTCTTGAGAACGGTCCAGGTGTAGTTTCGCGCCACGCCCGGATTGACGTCGGCGAAGCTACCGTCGGCCTTAGCCGTGGTGCTCGCCCGCTCGCCACGCGTACCGCAGCCATGCTTGGCGGCGGCGTAGTCGGTGAAGATGCCCTGGCTGTTGCCGATCGCCTCGCAGACCGCCTTGTCGGCAAGGTCGCCCTTGGGCCAGACGCCGCCAACGAGGCCCTGCGCCATCTCGCACGAGTTGATGCTGAGGTTGTTCATGAGCTGCGCCTTTTGGGCGAACTCCTGCATGATTTTCGAGCATTCCGGGCAGACAGTGTCGATGGCGAGGCTGAAGGCAAAGCCGACCGCATTGTTGGCGACGGCTTTGAGCATCGCGACGATCTCGCTCGCGTTGATGAAACTGAATGAGCCCGCAAACAGGTCGATGCCGCCGCAGCCGGCGCGGGCTTTGGGCAATTGGAGGTTGGCGATCGAGGTCGTCTTCTGCGGGAAGCGCATCCAGACATTGCCGAGGCTGTAGTAGCCGGCCGACTGGCCTTGGAAGGCGGTTGGGCCGCTCACGTTCGACGCGCCGCCGACATCGTTCAGGAACGAGTCCATCGAGCTGCCGACATTGGCGGAGACCGGAGCGGGTATCGGGGCGAGCGGGAGGGCGAGCGCCATGATCGCGGCGAGCAGGCGCTGGGATCTAGTAGTCATGGCCGGCTTCCTTGGTGGTGAGGAGGTAGATGCGGTCCTGCAGTTCGTCGGCCGACATCACGCCGTAGCCGATCGGGATCGCGCGGTGCGCCGCGGCATCCCACAGGACCACGGCGGGCGTGATCCCGGGTTCGAGGCCCATGCGGGCGCGCTGGTTGGTCTCGGCGATGTAGCGCGGGAAATCGGGCGAGGGCCCGCCGTCGGTGGAGATCGCGCGTACCTCGATCGCCCAGGTTGCCGCGACTGAGCGCACGATTGGCGACATCACTGAACAGGCACCGCAGCTTTGCGCGAAGAAGTAGAAGAGGCCGTAGCGCTGAGAGAGATGCGCCATCACGCTGTCGCGCTCAGCTTTGCGGGCATCCTGCCACTGGCGCTTGCCGAGCGTCGAGACCGGCCGCTGGAGCGTGTAGTCGAGGTCGGGGTCCTGCCAGATCGAGCGCTGCCAGACATCGCTGAACAGCGAGGCGCGGTCGAGCTGCGCGCGCTGGAAGCGGATATAGGCTGTGACGTTGGCCGGCGTTGGCTCGAGGATGGCGCGGGCCTTGAGCTCGCGCAGCTGAGACGTGATCGTCTCCAGGCGCTGTGTGGCCGAGGTGTCCGGAACTGCCTGCGTCTGCGGCGCCTCGGGCGGCTTGGGCCTGGTGCAGTAGAACCAGTACCCGAGCCGACGCTCCTGGCAATAGAAGGGATCGTCGCCCGATGTTTGTGCAGTTGGTGTCGGATCGGCAGCATGAGCGGCCAGCCCGGACGACAGGATCAGGCAAGCGCCGAGAGCGGCCATGTGCAGGGCGCGGTCAATGCGATGCATGGGCATAGTAGGCCTCGATTTTCTGCTGGAGATCACTGGCAGCCTGGAGTTCATCGGGCAGGCGCGCGGCGTCGGTGAACTCGGCATAGACTTCGCTGAAGTCCATTTTGGACAGATCGAGCTTCGCGAACTCCTCGACGGTGAAGCCAGCGCAGCTTTCTTCCTTGGGCGGGGCCCAAGGCTTGTTCAGCTGGGTGCGGCCCTGTTCCTGCAGGATGCGCGAGAGCTTCGATTCAAAGCAGCAGTAGACCTTGCGCTTGGTGAAGCAGACACCGAGGAAGCTCGACGCACAGTAGGTGCCGACATAGTGGCACAGACCTTTGGTATCGCGCTGATGGAGCAGCATCTCTTCGCGGCTGCAGCCGAGCGCGACGAGGAGCTGGATGCCCGGGATCAGCGGGAAACCCTTGCCTTTGCAGCAGTTCAGAATGCCGAAGACCTTGGAGGCGCAGCTGGCGCGCTCACCCTCGAACAGCTTCAGGTTTGCGGGATCGAACTCGCGGCGGGCCTGGTTCATGGCATTCAGCGCAACCGCCGCATCCTTGAACTCGGTGTTGGGCTGGCGGTCGATCGTCTCGCAGGACCCGTCGATGCAGTAAATGTCGCCGTCGCAGATGAACTGGCTGGGATCGGTCTTCCGCTCGGGCACGGGGCAGTCGTAGACCCGCTCCCAGGTCCGGCAGGGCTCGTCAGTCAGGCAATCGGCGCGCACAAAGCGGCAGCCGGGATTTGCTTCCAGCTCCGAGCAGTCCTGCTTCGCCGCGTAGGCTGCACAAGTATAACTGCGCTCCCAGCCCCAGCAGGGCCGGGTTATGGACAAGCCGCCGACCGTGCGGGTGACGGGATCGCTGTCGGTGCAGGTCTCGCTGTCCTGCGTGCAGTCGCTGTCGGCTGCGAGGCCCGCGCAGGCGCTCTCGTCGCGCACGGTATCAACCGTTGTACCCGGCCTGACGGCCACTGGCGTGAAACCCGCCACCTGCTCGGTGCAGGTGAACTCATCGACCGGATCACCGGGCTCGGTGCAGCCCCCGCCGGCAAAGGTCTTGTCACGTTGCAGGCACGGGCCGGGATGCGTGCCGGTCTTGCGGCATTGTGGGCCGATGAAGGCCGAGCAGTCACCACCGGTCGAGCAGAAGTAGAGGTAGGTGGATGCATCGCGCAGCTGCGGGGTCAGGCGAACCGTGCAGCTGCGGTTCTCGGCAGTGGCCGTGAAACCGGTGTTGCAGGTCGCGATGTAGCGTGCCGCCGCGCTGGTGGATGGGGGGAGCGGGACGCAGCGCCCAGCAGTGCCGTTTCCGCCCATGCCGCTCGCATACGTCATCGGATCGCCGCTGATCGTGCGGCTGCGGGCGATTGTGGCATCGAGATCCACCGGCGCGAACCTTGCGCGGTGTTGCAGGGAATCGCGCACTGTCCGGTAACCCGCATGATTATTGCTCTGGCTTGCAGCTTCGTGCGCCATGCGATCGGGATCGGCAAAGTAACCCGATTGCGCAGGCGTCCCGTTGTACCCCGGAATGCGTGTCGCATCGGGCGCAGTGGTCGCAGCGGTCTGGGCAGCAGCGGCCTTGGCCGCGCCGAAGGCCTTACCATCGGCGCGAGCCGCGTCGGGGCTGCTCTGGGCCAGTACCGGCAGTGCGGTCATGAGCAGCAGGAGGGTGGCTAGGCGGCGGATCATCGCGCTCGCTCCTCGAGCCGCGCGCGATATTGGGCCGCGAACTTCGCGCCGGGACCACCACCACCCGCTATCGTGTCGAGCGCATAGGCCGCGGTGACATTGCCGCTGATCTTGTCGAACGGCGGGACATTTGTCGTGCAATCGAAGCCGTCGCAGAGATCGAAGTCGCTGCTGGCGACCACATAGGTCGGCACCGTCTCGATCCCGAAGGCGCGGAACAGGCGCGGATCGATCCCGACCCCGTCACGGCGCTCGCCGGGCGCAAGCACGCGCGACAGCGCGGCAGTCATGGCCTGGGCGCTGCCGCGCGTCAGCCCGCGAAACACCACCACGCCGCCCGCGCGCGGTACGTCGTCCATCATCGCCTTGAGCGCGGCCGGCGGCATTGAGGTACTGGCAAAGGCGATGAACCGCGGCGCCTCGCCAAGGTCTGCTTTCGCTATGGTTCCGGCATCCGCAACCATGCCATCGAAATCGAACACATCGCCGGTCTTGCCGGTCTGAAGTCGCGGACTTGCCGCCAAACGCGCACCATTGGCCTGGCCTTGCTCCGCAGTGCCGGTGGCCGAGGCGCTGACCGCTTTGGCGCGGGCCCGCGCGGTCGTAGCGAGAGCCTCGGCTTCGCTAGCCTGTTCGCCTGCACGCGCGCGAATAGCCGCGACATCGATATCCGCCGGTACGCTCTGCGCGAGCGCGCCGCCGAGCGCGGATGTCATGATAAGACCCGTGAGCGCCCAGGTGCGAAGGGAGAGGGAGGGCCGGCGGCTCATAGGGCGCAGCAATTGCGTTTGCGCCAGACGAGGTAGCCCATATCTTCGCCGATCGCGGGATAGACCTGTCCTGCCGACATGAAGGTGGTCGAGGCGCCGATGGGGGCGCAGGCATAGCGGCCGCCGGTCTGGGGATTGGGGTTGGTCGCCTGGAAGCGGTACTGCTGCTTGCGCATGACCGGCATCAGGTATTTGCCGCAGAGGCCCTTGCCGCCCATCGTACCCCAGGCGACGAGCTCGCGGTGAAGCTTGTAGGCAAAGCGCGCGAGCGCGAGGCGCGAGGCCTGAACATGGCCGATCGTCGCCGAGATGTTGCCGTTCAGCGGGTACATCGTGCCCTGGCAGCCGGCGCACCAGAACAGATCATCGCTTGGGAGCTTGGTGGTCGCAGCAACGCAGTCGGCGGCGCAAGCGGCGAGCGCGAGCGGATTGGCGAAAAGCACGGCTTCGGGGTTGATGATCGCTGTGAGTTCGCTGTCTTGCCACAGCGGATCGAGCTCAGTGATATAGAGAATGTCGACCGAGCCTTGCTCGAGGCAGAGGAAATCGGCGGCCAGTTCCATCCAGTAGATCAGCGGGTAGGCGTACCAGTGGATATGCCACTGCGAGGCATACTGCGTCGCGCCGCCAACCGCCGAAGGTCCGGCCATGGTCTTGAAGCCGATGTCGAACCCCGGGTCGAGCTTGAGTCCGCCGAGATTGACGAAGCACCAGGGCTTCATGCTGACATCGGCAAGCCGCACGGGCTCCCAGAAGCCCATGGCGATGCCGGGGCGCAGCCCGCACAGGCAGACCGGGAGCGCAGGATTGCTGGTGTCAGGCCGGCTCGACGGCCAGATCTTGAGCCCGCCGATCGAAATCGGGAACAGGCACGACCAGCAGATGTCGGTGATCGGGTTCACGAAATGCCCGGTGCAGCGCCCCGGTCCCGAGGAAGCGGCGGCGGGCGATGGCGCGGCGGTGATGGCAAGCGCCAGACCTGCCGCAGCCGCAAGCGCGTGACGGACCAGTGAGCGAAGCCGCGTCATGAAGGCCTCCCTGGTGCCGCCTTGAGCGCCTGCTCGGTGATCTGGAGCACGCGGCCCTTTTGCTCGACGACGGCCGGCACCGCGCGGATGCCGAAATGCCGCACGAGCGTTCCGCCCTGGTCGAAGTAGAAGCGCATTTGCCGCGCCTTCATCAGGGCCAGCGGCGCACCGGAGACGAGGATCACCTTGGGCCTCCTCTTGCCGAACGTGGTGGCCGCCCAATCGAGCGCGGCCGGATCGTCGCCATCGACAAACACGAGCGGACTGCGCAGCGGCACGGTGTCGAGCGGATTGACCCTGGTGCCGCGAGCGATGATGACCGCGCCGCGTGCGTCCCGGATATCGGCGCTGACGGTGATTGTCGGATCGAAGGCCCAGGTCCGTGTGGCTGAAGCAGCGGCAAGACCCGGGACTGGATCGGGCCGCTGGACTTTGGCCTCAGTGCGGCGCTGAAGCGCGGCATTGAGCCGCGCGGTCTCCCCGCTCGCTTCGAGGCGGGACAGGCGGGAGTGGATCTGCTCGAGGAGATCAGGTTCGGCAATGCCCCAGACCGCGCCATGCTGGCCATAATCGCGGGCATTGGCCGGACCGCCACTTGCGCACAGGGCGAGTGCCAGAACCGGGACGAGCGAGGGAACGGGGCGATGGCTCACAGGATCGCCCTCCCGGTCCCGAGGATACGGGGACGGCAGATCCACCCGATCGCAGCGTAGCGGCTGTCGAAGCCGTCCTTGTGCGCGGTGCCGACAAAGTAGCAGCCCTTGGGGATCGTGCCGGTGGGGCCGAGTGCGAGCGGCTCGCCGGTGCGGGTCATCGGCTTGGCGAGCGCTACGGGCACGCCGTCGACGAAGAATTGCCGTCCCTCTCGGGTCACCTGCTGTCCCGGCATGCCGAGCACCCGCTTGCCGAAGAGCCCCGGCTCCTTGCCGAAGTGCCGCTCTAGCAGCTCCGAGCGCGGTGGAACGAAGAGCACGAGGTCGCCTCTGCCGGGCTCGGCACCGCGCGTCAGCCAGATCGCCCAGCAGGGGAGCGATGGGCTCGCGTTCACGAGCAGGGCATGGGCGCGCGCAAAGTCGCTCAGTCCGCCTGCGCCTATAAGCGCGAGGCCGATGCCGGCGGCCAGCAGCAGGTTACGACCGCGTTTGCCCCAGCGCCCGCTTGTGTGGTGGGACAGGTCAGCGCGCGGCACGGGCGAGGTCCCCCATGCGCCGCGCGACATCGGCGCGGACGGTTTCGGTCATGTCGGGCACGCCGCCCGCGATCACGGCTTCGGCGACCAGCACCGTGCGGCCGTCGCGGCCGAGCCGCTCGACCGAGGCTTGCACAGCCTTCAGATAGGCCTCGACCTCGCCGCGGGTCTGTTCGGGCGGCCGGCCCGAGCGGGCCTCGGCTTCGACAAAGTCGCCCATGATCCGCGAGAGCTGGACCGTCACGACCTGGCGCTTTTCGAGGGCGAGCAGGCTGCGCGTGGCCCAGACGCCCCAGAGCGTGGACAGCGTGAGGCTGACCCCGAGCGCTGCCGTGCTGAGCGTCCTGCGCCAGGACAGGGATGGCGCCGATAATGTTGCCAAAATGTTCCTCACTTTTCACTCTCCGAAAGGCCTGCCTGCACGGCATCGAGGAAGGAGGGCAGCCGCCAGATCGCAATCAGGGTGGCGAGGCCGAAGAGCCCGAGCGCAGTGCCCTGGTCGAACGCGGCGCGCGCGTTGTGGTCAGCGGCGAGATAGTGCGCGGCGAGGTTGTCGAGGTGGAGGAACAGCCGCTCGGGATCGCCGCCCGCCAGCATCAGGAAGGCGAGCAACGGCAGCCCGAGCACCATCAGATAGATCGCGCCGAGAAAGGCACCGGCCTTGACGAGGATGTACCAGAGGTCGGCCAAGTACCGCCGCGCGGGCGGCGGGTTATCGCCCGCCGAAGTTGCGGGAACCGGAAGGCCAGGCGGCGCCATGTCAGCGGCTACGGGGGCCGCGAGATGGTCGAACGGCGTAACAAGATAGAGAGGCATGGGTCTGTCCTTGGTTTGGGGAGTGAGGGGATGCGGCCGGCCTAGGGCTGGTCCGGAAAGGCGATGCGAGCGATGGCGTCGGCGAGCTGGTGCCCGCGCGCGATCTCGGCATCGATGTCGGCGACCGTCTGGGGCGAACTCGAGAACAGCGTCGCCGAATAGGGATCGAGCACGAGCCGGCCGATCGCCTCGACTTCGGGGCCTTTGATGAAGACCTCGGAGTAGGCCGAGCCTTCGCGCTTGAGGCTGCGGATCAGCGTCTCGGTGCGGTCATCCATGTCGAGCCGCTTGGAGTTCCGGAAATCGGCGATCGTCTCGGGCTTCTGCTGGAGGATCAGCATCCAGTCGCTGTTCTCGAGTGCGGCGGTCGCGCCGTCCGACTTGTAATAGTCGTTCAGCGACTGGGTCGCGGTCGCCAGCGCGCCGCCGTACTTGCGGCACGTGCGGGCATAGGTCTCGACGAAGGTCCCCATCGAGCCGCCCTTGAGCAGCGACCAGGCCTCGTCGATCAGCAGCAGCTTGCGAACCGAGCGCGGGCTCCGCGTCATGGCCTGGCTGGTCATGAACATGATCGCGCTCAGAACCACGCTGCGCAGATCCTCCCGTGCGGCAAGGTCCGACATCTCGAACACCGTGAAATCGCTTGAAAGGTCGAGCGTCGCCTCGCCTTCGAAGAAGGCGCCATAGGTGCCGCCCGCCATGTAGGGCGCGAGCGCCGTAGCAAGATCGCGTGCAAGCGGGTGGTCGAACGCCTCGAGCGCGGCACCGACGTGGGTCACGCTGGCGGCGGAACCGTGCGCGGTCCAGACCTCGTTGACCGCGCGGTCGATCAGCCCGCGCTCGGTATCGCTGAGCGCTGCGCTGTGCCGCGCCATCTGCCCGATGATTGCCTTGACCATGCCGAAGCAATCGAGGCGGTAGTCCTCGTCTTCGGCCGCGCGGCCCTCATCGATCATCGAGAAGGGATTGAGGCAGAAACCCGAGGCGAGCGTGAACTCGACGAACCGCCCGCCCTGAAGCCGTGCGGAATGCTCGAAACTACGGCCATCGTCGATCACGACGACTTGGGCGCCGGCCCCGCGCAGCGCCGCGCACATTTCCTGGAGCAGGACTGACTTGCCCGAGCCCGACTTGCCGCAGATCGCGACATTGTGATTGCCCGCGCCGTTCTCGAAGGGCGACCAGTAGAAGGGCTGACCGCGCCGTCCGACGAACAGGAGGTGGGGCACGGGGCCGCCGAGGTACTCGCCCTGGACCGGTGCGATATTGGCGGCGGTGGTCGAGAGCAGCGTGCGGAAGCGGTGCAGCCGCTCCATGTCAGTGCCGAGCCCATCGGCGAGGGTGAGCGGCATGGCGGCGAGCAGGCCCTGGATCTGGAGATAGCGCTCGTCGGCAAGGTCCCAGCCTGCCGCCTTGTAGATCGACTTGACCGCGCGCTCGTGGGTGTCGCCAAGCCCGAGCGGAGAATACGTCGTGACCCCGTAGAAGACCCGCACAAGGCGGCGACCTTCCTGGAGTTCGGCCTGGACCCGCGCCCATTCTGCCGACTGCTCGCCAATGCGCGGCAGGAACCGCGCGCTGCGGGTATCGGCAAGGCTCGTCGTGCGCATGAACTTGTAGCCCGCGCGCGCGGCTGCTGCCTCCTGGTCGGGATAGACGAGGCAGAGCATGGTCGCGGCCGGACAGGGAAAGCGCAGCTTGTCGGTGAAGAGATCACCGATCAGCCGCGCGCATTCGTGCGGCGCCCAGCGCGGCGGATAGGCGCGCACGGCAAAGTGGCGCAGATCGAAGCGGTCGGGATAGACTTCGCCGATGACCGGCGTGCCGTCCGCCATCTCGCCGGTCGGGCGGAAGCGCTCTGTGGCGAGCAGCAGCCGGTCTTCGCGCACGACGAGCTCGATATCGCGGCGGATGGCCTGCGCCGCGATCGGGTCCTCGGGATTGTAGGGAACCGCGTCCCCCTGCGGCGCGGTGGTCGGCGAGGTGAGGTCGTCGATCAGCGCGATCAGGCCCTCGGGCTCGAGTTCGGCAACGCCGAGGCCGAGCGACTTCAGCATGGCGACGAGGCCTTCGCGGACCTGGACCAGTTCCGGCGCAGAGACCGACTTGTGTTCGGGTACACCAACGGAAACGAAGACCTGATGATGCCGGGCGTGGAAGGGCGCTTCGTCCGATCCCGAGCGCCAGACCATCTTGTAGAGCTGGCGGGCGCGGTGCCGGGCAATGGCTTCGTAGATCCCGCCCTGGAGGTAGCGCGGCGCAAACCAGGGGCCGACGATGCGGCTGATGCGCGGGGAGGCGAGATGCAGGATCTGCAGGCAAGCACCGCCCGGCAGCCCTTCGGAGAAGAACGCGCCGAGGATCTCGGCGGTGCGCTCGTCAGCCCCGATCAGCGGCGTGACGCCCAGCACAAAGCCCTTCGAGCGGGCATTGAGATAGAGCCGGTGGCGCGGATCCCACACCCGGTAGGGCAGCCAGTCCGAAAGCATGTCGAGCATGAGGCGGGGGCGTGCGGCTTCGGTGTGTTCGGCATCGCCGGTAAGCCCGCCGAGCATGGCATCACGAAGGGTGCGGAACGAGAGGCTCACGGGCGCGGCTCCTTGGGCGAATCGGTCTTGGCAGCGGCAGCACGGCGCGCGGCATCGATTGTGGCGGCCGAGGGGTACTGCGGCGGATCGAAGGAAGGCCGAGAGGTCCGATCATGCGGGGTGGCGGGCATGTCGGACCCCTCAGCCACCGGCGCGGGGACGCCGGGTATTGCCTCGCCAACCGTGGAGGGGAGGGCCGATGGCGAGGCAATCTCGAAGTGTGGTGTGTCGTTGGGGTTCGTTGCGAGGCCGATATCCGCAGTGACGGGAGCGGCCTCAGCATCGGGGGCAGACTTGGCGGCAGCCTGCGCTGCCTTGAGTTGCCGGCCGATCTGGCGAGCGATCGGTGCGGACGAAGGCGGGCTGTTCGCACCAAGCTCGGCAGCCCAGTGCGGCGCTTCGATCACGGTCCAGGCGACCGCTTCGTCATGAAGCGTCCCGCTCTCGTCAATATGCGCGGGGAACACCACGCGCAGACGGCGCTCCGCCGTTCGGGCGGGATCATCGCCGCCCACTGGCGCCGCGATCCCGGCGCGCTGGCGCGCCGCGCTGAAGCCGCTATCCGGATCAGGCGCGGCAATCTCCTTGGTCGCGCGCTCGTCGATCGCGCGCGAGGGCGCACAGGTCCCGCTCGGTGCGCGGCAGGTGAACTGGCCTTTGACGTTGGTGCCGAAGCCGACGCAGCCAGCGAGCGACAGGCAAAGCGGGGCGAGGGTGGCGGCGAGGCGCAAATGGTGCGACATCAGATTCACTTTTTGTTCGATGCGAGAGGTTGCGAAGCGGACACGGTCAGGAAAGCGCGCAGCGCGGCAGCGGGACGGTAGCCTTCGAGGACCGCGCCATCGGAGGGCCGCACGATCACTGGAGTTCCGGAAAAGCCGTGCGCCTTGGCAAAGGCTTCGTTCGCATCCAGACCGCGCGTGTCGCAGGGCTTGGGATTGGCGAGCGCGGTGCCCGCATAGGCGGCATGGAGCGAGGTCTCAGGGAAGGGCGAGCAGAGCACGCGCTCGGCATCCTTGCGGGACTCCGGCCCGAAGATCGAAATCGGCCGCTCCTCGACGCGCGCGCCGATGGCTTTGAGCTCGCCCGAGAGCTTCCTGCAGTAGCCGCAGTGGAAGTCGGAGAAGACCACGACTTTGGGACCATCTACCGGACCCCAGCGGATCGCGCCGTTCTCGGGAAGGCCCGCAAGCGTGACCTTCTGCGGCGCGGGTGTCGCTCGAGATCGGCCAGGTGTTTGATCGTCCGCATCGTCGCGGTGCGCGGCGCCGGCGGCGAGCAGATCGGGATTGAGCTGGAGCAGCCGCGCCGCAGTCAGATCCTGGCGCGCTTCCATGTCGTAGACGCGGCCGATCACAAGGTACTTGGCCTGCGCGTCGACATAGAACAGCGTTGTCTTCGAGGCGACCTCGCACAGACCGCCGAGGCCCTTGCAGTCGATCGCATCGATCGGCGTTTTGGGCAGGCGCAGTTGGAGCGCGGCGCGTACTTTGGCGGTGTCGGCTGCGGCATGGGCCGGCGAGGCCATGTAGGCCGCAGCCCATCCGGTCGCAGCCGAGAGCGCGATGAGGCTGGCAAGGCCTGCCGCCCGGGTAAACGGACGGGGGCGCGGTGATGGGATCGGGGTCATTGGCTGTTCCTCACGAAGACGCCGTCGAGAAACACGATCTCGACATCGATGCCGGTCGGCATCTCGACGACGGGCTGGTACTGTTCGGCGCGTTCGATCAGGTATTTGCTGACCGTGTCGGCCGCCTCGCCTGCGCCTTGCCCGAGCCCGCCGCCGAAGATGTCGCCAGCGGAGAGCTTGGCCGGGGTGCCGTTCGCGGTGGTGCGCTGGTTCGCGAACACGCTGTTGGCGTTGGCCGAGAACCCGCGCCCGAACCCGCCGATGATCCCGGCAAGCAGCGCCTGCGTGACGAGATTGCCTTCGCGGCTGACGACGCGGCCGCGCACGCCCGACTTGCCGGCAAAGCTGATGAAGCCCTTGACCTCGCTGACTGCGACGCGCCCGCCAGGCTGGTCGCAGGTCATCCGCGCGAGCTTGACATAGACTTTCTCCGAGGAGAGGTCGCCGCGCGCCGCGCCGTTCACAACGCAGCCTTCGATCCGCGTCGTCAGCACTTTGCCGTTCTGCAGAACGGACCTTGCAGGGCCGGTGATCCGCAGGACGACCGGCAGCGGATCCGTCTGGCTGGCAACGCCGGCCGAGGCATCGACCCCGACAATCACCCGCGCCGGCGCATAGGAGTTGGGCGGCAGGTATTCGGGAGAATCCTCGACCACGAGCGGCGGTGCTTCGGCCCGCGACACTTTCATGCCCGCACCGCCTTTGTCACCAGTGAAGCTCATCAGCTTGACCTCGGCAGTTGGAGCGGCGGGCCCTTCGCCGGGAGAGCCACCAAGACCGTCGGCATTGCTGCCTGTCGCAGGGAGTCCCCGTGCGTCGTAGCTGCCGCCGCGCGGACCATAGGCCGGCGGTGGCTGTGTGGGTGCAGGCGTCGGCGGAGCCGCCAGCTGGCTCTTCAGCTGCGCGTTCTCTGCTGACACCGCATCGATCGCGGCCTGGCCATTGGTGCGCATGGCCTCGTTCTCGGCCTTGAGCGCCGCCAACTGGTCGTCAAGTTCGCCGCGCGGCACGGCCGCGTCCTTGAGCTCCTTCTGCGCGCGCGCCATGGCCTCGAGACGGTTGCCGAAGACAGCTACGAACTCGCGCTCGGAGAGGTCACGGTTGACCAGCCCGCCCGTGTCCACGGTGGTCTTGGTGGCACTGGCTTGGTCGCTGCTCTCGGTTCCGAACAGGAACCACGCCGAACCGGCGAGGAGAACCGCCGCGATCCCGCCAAGCAGCAGGTTCTGGCGGCGCTGCGTCCGCTTGTTCAGCGTCGCAAGCAGATCGCGGTCGGCGTTCCCGCCGTCCTCGGCAGCGCGCGGGGAACGGTGTTGATCGGTCTTGTCGTCAGTCATGGCCAGTGTCCCCGTTCGGCCCGACAATCCAGGCAGTGGTGGCAGCGCCCGGCGCGAGCACCGGATTGGCGATGGCAACGGCGATCGTGCCGAGAGGCGCAAGATCGCGGGTGGCAATCGTGGCAGGGGCTGTGCCCCGGTTCGCCAGGCGCACGACTTTGCCAGCAAGGCTGGCGCCGCGGTATTCGGCGATCAGCTGGACTTCGATGCCGCCTGCACGGGCGGGCAGGCTGCTGGGCTGCCGCACGGTGAAGCCCGGGACCTGCGCGCTGCCGGCCATAGCCTGGACAAGGCGCACCGCACTCGTCTCGATCGGCGTGGCCTTCTCCCAATCGCTTGCCGCGTCCCTGGCGATGGCAGGATTGGTCACGAAGACCTGCTGCGCTTCGATGGGGCGGATCGGGCAGGCGAACTTGTAGACGTAGCCCTTCTTCGTGGTCGCAAAGAAGCTGATCCGCGAGGCCGCATAGACCTCGGGCACCGAGACATAGATGTCGCCGCGCACGGGCTCGTTGGTAACGGCAAAGTCGTTGTAGGGCGTGCCGGTGCCGATCTTGGAGACGCTGGCGAAAGCATCGCCGACCAGCGCAAACCGGGTCAGCTCGTGCGCCGAAACCTCGCAGTCGATCGTGCCGCCATCAGCGGTCTGCTTGAACTGGTCGGCGAAAGCGGGGCTGCTGGCGCATAGCGCAGTCAGAGCGGCAAGGGCCGGCAGCGATCCTGTCAGGCGGGGGATAGATCCACGCATCAGTTGGACTCCGAGGATGTGGGGGTGGGGGCCGTGCCCGCGGGGCGGTCATCGGCCTTGGCGGATGGGACGACGGCAAACCCGGACAGCGCGAGGCGCAGGCCGCGGTAGGTCCAGTTGAAGCGGAAGCGGCGCTCCTCGCTTGCGATGACCTGCTCGCCCACAAAGGTCTTGAGCGTGCCGCTGACCTCCGAGGTCAGAGCGCGTGGATCGACTTCGAGCTTGCTGATCACGAAAGCCTGTGAGACCTCAGAGCCGCGCTGCTCCTCGACGATCCGTATGAGCTCGGCCTTGAGATGCCCGCGCTGCGCAGGGTCGGCGAGCGACAGGATCTGGCCCATCCAGTAGTCGAGGCTTTCGGGGCTGCGGTTGAGCAGGACGAGCGCAACATCGCGGGTCACGAACTCGAGGTACTCGGCCGAGACACCCGCGCTCGAAATGACAAGCGGCGTGCGGGTGGTTGGAATGAGCAGCACTTCACGCTCGCGGGTGGCAATGAGGCTGGCTGAGCCTGCAAAGAGCAGACCGAGACAGGCGCTCGTCATCGCGAAGAGATTGCGCTGGTGCAGCAGCGACTGCGCACGCTCGTGGGCGACATCGGACAGCATGGGGCGCGCTCCTCAGCCTGCCAGCACGCGGCAATGGGAGGGCGGCGTTGCCACAAGACCGGTCAATCCCGGCGGCAGATACCAGTAAGCGGCATGGCGAACCCAAGAGGCGGAGCGCCCGGCCTTGGCTTTTCGCAGAGCGAACCAGGCTCCGACTGCAAGCCCGATGCCGATCAGGATATGCTGCGCGAGGATCCCCCAGGTGAAGGGGACGATGATTCCGGCAAACTCGTCGATGGTCCAGAAGCCGATCAGCTCGGGATCGTCGAGGTGGCGGGGGATCGCATGGCGGTCTGTCATGGTAACGTGCCCTCCCAAGGCGTCACGGATCGGTGATCAGATGACGGCGGTGATCACCGAAGTGACGATCGGAACGCCCGTGCCGACACCGACGCCGACGCCCACCGGCACTGCGATCTGGCCGAGCGTGAAACGGCCCGAAGCAAGGCTGATGAGGCCTGCGGCGAGACTGAGGACTGTGATGATCTTGCCGCCCGAACCCTGGAGGAAGCCTGTGAATTTCGTCAGCGCGGTGGTGAAGGTGGCGTCGGTGCCCGCGTAGGCCGTGCTGGCGACGAGCGTGAGCGCGACGGCCGGAACGATGAGGGCAGCGGACTTGGCAATGTGCGCCCTGGACAGGCGCGGCGAGGGGAGGGCAAGCAAGGTCATGGAGCGTTCTCCGAGCGGGGTTGATGCAGCGGTCATCGCCGCTGCCCCACCGTCTTGGCCGGAGAACTGGGTCTAGGAAAAGGGAAGGCTGATCGAGGAAGTGTTCTTGGACAAATCTGGACAATCGATGGGATAGCAGCTCGGCGAATCTGGCTAAAACCGGCCAGATATCTAGAAAAATATGCCGGAATTGCGAGCCAGAGCGAGCCATTTTGAGAGACGCCGCCCCGAATCGGTTCAATCTAGGATAACCAATATGTTCTAACTATGTTCTTTTTTGTTCCTAGCGAAGTGGACTCGCGCTACATGTCCGAGTCGAACCAACTGGGACCGATTGTGGACATGACCTGCAGCGCACAGACCTTGGGGATCAACGCAAGACTGGCACGGCTTCTGACCGCTACCGTCGACCGCTCGGGCAAATCGCGGCGCGAGGTTGCGCGCGCCGCAGGCATGAACAAGGACACCTTCTTGCGCGTACTTCGCGGGGAGAAAGCCATCACGCTTGATGATGCCGCGCGCGTGCTCGATGCGAGCGGGCTCGCCTCGAATGGCGCCCTGCTGCTTGCCATCCTTGGGCACGAGGATCTTGCGGTCGAATGGCTTGGCGAGGACGTGGGCGCTTTCCTTGATCAGTTCCTTACGGCTTTGCCGGTGACGATGAATGAAACGCTGGGGCCCCGCATTGCCGACCTGAGCCCGCGCTGGGCCATCGGCACATCGCGCCTCGTGGCACGGCTGCTGGCCAAGCATATCGATGATTTTGCCGAACGCGACATCTCTCTCGTGCTCGGAAGGTGAGGGGGCTCGGGGTGGCGTGACCAAGCAAGGAGACAATGAAATGACATCTTCCGTTGTAGCTGGTGCTGCCGAAGCCAATGCTGACTCTGCCTCGTCCGAGACTATGGCGCCAACCCAGATGCGGCTGATCCGCCTCCCGGAGGTCATCGCACGGGTCGGCATCAAGCGTTCCACGATCTACCAGCGCATGGCGGAAGGGCGCTTTCCGAAAGGCAGGTCGATCGGACCTAAGTCCACAGTTTGGGTTGAGTCAGAGATAAACGACTGGATCAAGGCCGTGATCAGCTAGGAACTTGGATTTTCGGACGGTCGTTACACCGGTCTTTGACTGGACCGCATCAGTTATGGGCTGATCCGAAGGCAGAAGTCGGCAGCGCTGCGCTGCGCCGTACAAAGGTGCCTGAAGCGTTCGCTTCCTAGGTCAGCCTGCCGGAAAATGTGACGCAGCATTCGTTGCTCAAAATGAGCAGCATGTAGTCCCGCCGTTCCGACTGGTCGCTTCCCGCATGATCGAGCGCGTCGATTGCGTAGTCATCGGCGCATGCGTGGTGGGCCTCGCTTGGGCGGCGGCGTTGGTGGCGGTGGGGCACCGAGCAAAGCGAAGCCAACAGGACGGAGTGCCGCGTACGGGGACTGGGACGGCCCCACCGCGCGCCCGCTCGCCAACCGCGCTGCGAGATTCTCGCTGGAAATCCGGCCAGCATTGGGAACGAGATATGGGCCGCAAGCTGGCCCCTGCTTCGAACGCTACGGAGCGATGCTGTGCAAGCTGCGGGGATAGAGGCCGTGTTCCTGGTGGCTCGCGTGCAGTAGCCAGCATAGTGGGTTAAAACCTAGAGCGGTTTCCACACGAAGTGACTCGGCAGGGATTCCCTTTGCGGTGGCGTTGTGATTCAGACTTCCTGCTGGTGGCAGGAGGCCAGCATGGATGGCACGAACGCTTTCACAGGATCTTCGGGGCCGAGTTGTCGCAGCGATCGATAGCGGGCTGAGTTGCCATGCGGCAGCGGCACGGTTCGGCGTCAGCGTATCGAGTGCGATCCGCTGGCGGCGACGTGCGCTGGAGCATGGTCAGGCTGTGGCCAAGCCCCGCGGTGGCGACCGGCATTCAGGCAAGATCGAAGCCCACGGCGGCTTCATCCGGGAACTGATCGCCGCGCAGGGAGACATGACCCTGGTCGAGGTTCAAGCCCGGCTGATTGAGCGCGGCGCCTCGGTCGGGATCGGCACAGTGCATCGCTTCTTCGTGCGTCACGGGATCACGCGCAAAAAAAGACCGGGCACGCGATCGAGCAAGACCGTCCCGACGTCCTGAGGCAACGCCAGCGCTGGTTCGATGGACAGATCGACCTCGAACCCGAACGCCTCGTCTTCATTGACGAGACCTGGACCGCCACCAACATGACCCGCAGTCACGGGCGCTGCCGGAGAGGTGAACGGCTGCGGATGGGCTTCCCCCATGGCCACCGCAAGACGACCACGCTGGTCGCGGGACTGCGCATGACTGGCATGGTTGCGCCAATGGTGCTGGACGGACCGATCAACGGCGACTGGTTCGAAGCCTATGTTGCACAAGTCCTGGTGCCCGAGCTGCGCCCCGGCGATGTGGTCATCATGGACAACCTCTCCAGCCACAAGCGGGCCGCCGTGAAGGAAAGGATCGAAGCAGCCGGTGCAACGCTGCGCTTCCTTCCGCCATACAGCCCGGACTTCAACCCGATCGAGAAGGCCTTCTCCCGGCTCAAGGCTATGCTCCGCAAAGTGGGTGAGCGAACCGTCAGCGGCTTGTGGGACCTGATCGGCAGGCTCGTCGACATCTTCCAGCCAGACGAATGCGCCAATTACTTCAAATCCTGCGGCTATGAACCAGAATGAACGGAAACCGCTCTAATGTGTCAGTCGGGAGGCCATTTCGTTCTCATAGAAGGCCAGAGCTTTGGCCACTGACCGCAATTCGGCATATGCGATAGGAACCCCATCTGGACAGGTTGCTTGCTCCCAAGCCCTGTCCGATAATTCCGGTTATGCATCCATTTCTATGGTCGCAAAAAGCGTTCTTCGCGGGACCGACCGAAGGCGGCGACAACTGGGCTATGTTCGCAACGCTCTCTGAAAACTGCAAACTCAACGGCATCACCCGCACACTTGGCTGACCGATACCTTCAAAAAACCTGCCAATGGCCATCCGGCCAACCGCCTGAGAGAACTCATGCCCTGGACCGCCGCGGCCTGACAACACCAGTTACGGAAGAAGACAATCGAAGTCCGATTGAAGGTTGACGAATTCCGCATTCCGTAACCTCGCTGTAGGTTCGCCACATGGGCAACGGCATGGCATCGATGCTGTGATTAAGTTCGCAAAGTGAACACAGCTGGGATCGTCGTTGTAGGGCATAATTCGCCGTGCGAACCACGGGCCGTGGGTCGTTATCGACAGTGAGGCAGCAAAGCGATGGCGACACGCGTGGATCAGCCTGAAGAGGGGGGAGGCGGGGCCCAATCGACTATCAGGAAGTGGCTGATAGTTCTCATCCTCCTCGTCCTGTTTCTGGTGGCCGTGACCGACCGCCAGATAATCGCAATCTTCGCCGTGGCGATCCAGCACGACCTTGGCCTGTCGGACGTTCAGCTCGGTCTGCTACAGGGCTTTGCGTTCTCGATTATCTACGGAACCGCTGGATTTGGAATGGCATGGCTGGCGGACCGCTACTCCCGTCGCCTCGTCCTGTTCTGGGGCATCGTCATTTGGTCGATCAGCTGCTCCCTCGCTGGTTTTGCAAACAGCTTCTCCAGCCTGTTCCTTGCCCGCCTGGGCGTGGGGTTTGGCGAGGGTGGGCTTACGCCAGGCGCGCACTCGGTCATCCGTAGCCTTTTCAAGCCGGAAAAACTAGCCGCGCCGATCGCGGTTTATTCGATGGGCGGAAATCTGGGGACGGGCTTGTCCTTTGCGATTGGCGCGGCATTGATCAACTACTTTCAGCAGGACGGCAATCTGTTCGCACCGCTCTTGGTCGATTATGAGCCATGGCAGGTGGCACTGATGGTGGTCGGACTGCCAGGTCTATTGGTGGCTGGGCTGACATTCATCATTCCACGCAATGCGCCCGAGGCGAACCGGGAAAAAAACGGGTCCGCTCCAAGGGGTATGACCCTTTCCGCGTTCGCGGCCAGTCACAGGCTTTTGCTGGGGTGTCATCTGGCTGGATTCACGCTGATGATCATGAACACCTATTCGCTGCTCGCGTGGACGCCAGCATATCTCGAACGGTCGATGTCGCTTGCACCCTCGGCACTTGGCGGTTGGTTTTTCGTCGGCTTCGGGCTGATGCCGGCCATTGGCGGCCTGTTCTTCGGCCTGTTGGTCGACTGGATGTTCGGTCGGGGGAATCGCAGCATCCATTTCTTATGCATGATAGCTGTCGCCTTGACGGAAGCCGCGCTGATGGTCGCCGCGTTCAACGTCCATGATCTCCAGCACTTCGTGTTACTGCTTTCAGCCCGCGGATTTGTCAGCGGTGCCACTCTAATCTGCGGTGGAGCATCGTTGCAGATGCTGTCGCCACCGAACCTAAGCGCCAGAATGAGCGCAATCTATCTGTTCGCCATCAGTGGCATCGGCGGCGGTTTGGGTCCGTTGATGGTCGGCTTTGTCACCGAGCATCTGCTTGGTGATCACGCGATGGTCGGCACATCCATCATGATGGTCGGGGCAAGCGCCGCGTTATCGGCAGCGGTTCTTTTCGGCATCGGACTGGGCCCTTTGCGTGCGACGTTGGAGGCCAGTTTGAAACTACAGATGCCTTCAAACCGGGTTGCGCAACAAAAATCAGGGCAGGATTGAGCTGGCGGATGCTACCTCTTCAAGATCCGCCCGCACCATGCAGATCTGTGTCATGGTCGCGCAGTAGAACGATAGCCCCGCGCGCGGTTGAGGCGACGACAAATCGATCGGTTGGGGCCGCAGAGGGAGACCAAACCACTCACGTCTTTCTTCGTTCAGACAAGCGTTTTCATAAGCTTCACTGAGTAGCCTGTCAGCTCCTCGAAGCGGCCTGCACGTACCTTGTTTGCCCATTCGGGATCGGCCAGCATGCCCCGGCCAATTGCCACCAGATCAAATTCCCCACGGTCTAATCGCTCGGCAGCCTCCAGAATTGTGGACGGGGTAGGGGCCGAAACCGCCCCGGTCTCGAAGTCTCGCATGAGGTCCGTCGCCAAACCGATAGATCCCACGGTCATTGTTGGATTGCCGGTCAGCTTCTTGACCCAGCCCGCAAGATTAAGCGTGCTACCGTTGAACTCGGGCTCCCAGAACCGACGTTGTGAACAGTCAAAAATATCAACTCCCGCCTCTGCTAACGGCTCGACCCATTCTGCCAGTTCCGTCGGTGTTTGGGCGATGCGCGCATCATAGAGGTTGGTCTTCCATTGCGACATTCGAAAAAATATGACGAGATCTTCCCCGACGGCCTTGCGTACGGCCTTGATCGTCTCGGCCGCGAAGCGGGTTCGATCGCCAATGGTGGTGCCACCGTAACTGTCTGTGCGCTTGTTCGTTGCGTCCCAGAAGAATTGGTCAAAAATATAGCCGTGTGCGCCGTGAAACTCTATCGCATCAAAACCGAGTACCTTTGCATCAACTGCTGACCGCGCAAATGAAGATATGGCGTCGGCAATATCCGCTTCCGTCATTTCACGACCACCGGGCATCCCCGGCCCGTATAAGCCGGAAGGGCTTTCCAGATCGTCTCCCAACGCGGAATCGGGGAAGTTGAAGTCGCGCGCACCTCCGACATGCCAGATCTGTGGGGCTATCGCAGCGCCGGCATGGTGGACGTCGTCGACAACCTTCTGCCAGGGATCGCGCCGGCTACCCTCGAACCAAGGGATGTTCTCCTGGTTTCGCGCGATCTCACGATCCGGAAACAGACCTTCCGAGATGATAAGGCCGACCCCGCCCTCTGCGCGTCTGGCATAATATTCTGCAACTTCAGCAGATGCTGTTCCGTCAGGCGAGAAATAGCGCGTCATTGGCGACATTGCCAGACGATTGCGCAACTTGAGCGACTTGTAATCAAATGGTCGGAATAATGCCTCAATAATGCCTGATGACATAGTCGATTCCATTCTTTTTATATATAATACAATAAATTTTGATTGTAAAAACTGAAATTGTAAATGAAATAAATATAAATTATTTTTACAGCATATGCGAAAAATAGCTTCCATAGCGGCGTAATCAAATTACGCCACCATCCACTGCAATACTTTGACTGCTGATCATGGAGCTCTCGTCACTTGCCAGGAACAGCGCAAGGTTCACAACATCAGCAGCCTCGACAAGACGACCCATGCGCGCCATGCCTGCCATCGCCGTGTACCACGCGTCCACATCGACACCGCCGGTGGCCTGTTGTGCTGAGCGTTCGAGCATCTTGCTCCTGACAGGACCGGGATGGATCGTGTTGCATCGGATCCGCCTTGGCGCCACATCAAGCGCGACAGATCGCATCAGGCCGATCAGCCCGGTCTTCGCTGCCGAATACGCAGAATAGGCTGGAATCGCCATCAGGCCCGCAATGGACGACGTGAAAATCACGGTGCCATGGTCAGCGACGATCGGCAGAAAGTGTTTCACGGTAAGGAAGGCACCCGTGAGGTTGACCGAAAGCACGCGTTCGAACGCGTCCTTGTCCATATCGGTAACAGGAGCGTGTGATTGTTCGATCCCGGCGTTGACGAAGAGGATGTCGATCTGGCCAAGCTGGTTTCGGACGGTCTCAGCAGCTATCCGCACTTCGTCCTCGTTGGTAACGTCGGTTTTTACGAACGGGGGAGGCGGCGTCAGCGAACCGGACAACTCCGCAAGGCCGTTCTCATCCCGGTCGATCATCGCGAGACGGGCGCCTTCGTTTGCAAAGCGACGTGCGGCCGCTTTACCAATGTCGCCGGCGGCGCCGGTGATCACGGCCTTCTTGTCTTGAAGTCTCATCGGAAAATCCTTGTGACTAAGTGTAGTAGCTACGAAGAGAGCTAGTTTTTAAGCCGGTAAGCAACGATGTAGTCGCCCAGTACCGAGCCGAGGATCGGGTTGCCCCCTGCCGCGACGACGACGAATTGTTTGCCACTCTGCGGTGAGATATAGGTCATTGGCGTGGACTGGCCGCCCGCTCGCAGGTCCGATTTCCAAAGAACCTTGCCGGTAGTAGCGTCAAATGCGCGGAACTCGCCATCCTGTGTCGCCCCACTGAAGAGAAGCCCGCTTGCTGTGGCAAGCGTCCCACCACCATTCGGCGTTCCGATCGTCAACGGCAGCATGGACCGGGTGCCGAGCGGGCCACTGGCGCGTGCGCTGCCGAATGGCTGGGACCACATAAGCTTGCCGCTGGGTAGATCGACCGCCGCCAGCATGCCGAACGGAGGCTGATTGCAGGGGATGCCCAGAGGCGACAGGAAGACCTTGATAATCGTGACATAGGGCGTGTTGATTTGCGGGGCGTTGAGTGCGCCGTGCTTCTTGCCGAACACCAGCTGTTCGCGTCGGGCTTCCGCCCGGGTGACAATGACATTGTAGTTGGGAACCCGGTTCGAATTTACGAACAGAATATGGCGGACGGGATCAACCGACGCGCTGCCCCAGTCGATGCCGCCGTTGAAGCCTGGATAGGCGATTGAGGGCTTGAAGCCGGGCGGGGTGGCAGTGCCCTCGTAGCGTGCCTCGCGGAACTTGATGCGACACCATAGCTGGTCAAGCGGGGTGGCCCCCCACATGCTCTTCTCGGTCAGATCGGGTCCACGGAAAGAAGGCATAGCGACGGAGAAGGGCTGGGTTGGCGAAAGACGCTCACCGGGAACAATACCGCCTTGTGGGACAGCGCGCTCCTCAACTGTCTTGATCGGCTTGCCCGTTTCGCGATCGAGCACAAATATCTCGCCTCGTTTGGTCGGCTGGATCAAGGCATGGCGCATCCCACCCGCTGTAGGTATATCAACCAACGTTGGCTGCGATGCAGTATCCCAGTCCCACAGATCGTGATGCACCGTTTGAAAGGTCCAACGAGTGCGGCCCGTTGCGGCGTCGATCGCGGTAACGGCAGACCCGTATTTTTCGTCGAAGGGACGGCGAAAGCCGCCGAAGTAGTCTACGGCTGGATTGCCGGATGGCACGTACACCAACCCGAGGGCCTCGTCGGCGCTCATGGGCGCCCACACATTTGGTGTTGACGGCGTATAGCTCTCTCCCGGGGGAGGCAGGGTCTGACGATCGGGCCGGCCAACGTCCCATGCCCAGGCAAGATTGCCGGTCACGGCATCGAACGCGCGGACGACACCGGCCGGTTCGCCCCATTTCATCCCGTCGCTGACCCAGCCACCCAAAACGATCTTGCCTGCAACGATTGTCGGAGCGGAGGTTACAGCATAGAAACTGGTATTTTGTGGCGCGAGGCCGGGCAGCAGCGACACCTGACCGTGCTCTCCGAAACCGTCACATGGACGGCCTGTCGCGGCATCGAGCGCAATCAGGCGCGAGTCGGTGGTGTTGGTGATGATGCGCTCGACACAGGGGCCCTGTGCGTTCGGAACTTTGTAGTAGGCGACGCCACGGCAAACTGTGTACGGTACTTTGTCGATATCGACATGGGCATTGAACCGCCAGCGTAGACGCCCGGTTTCGGCATCCAGCGCGACCACGTCGTTATAGGCGTTGCATGCATAGAGGCTGTCGCCAATCTTCAGCGGTGTCGCCTCCAACCCAAGCGTGGGGCCGATGTGAACGCGCCACGCCTCGGTCAGATTGCTCACGTTGGCCGGTGTGATCTCGTCGAGCGGGCTGAAGCGTTTCCCGCCGGCATCACGACCGTAATGCTGCCAGTCGCCGTCTCCATCGGCCCGGACATTCCGGCTGACGCCACTGACAGGACCCGCGAACATACCCGTTTGATAGACCGGATCGGCCGGATCGGATGGTCGCACGGCCAGGGTAAGCGCGCTGAGCGCAAGCGTGCCGATCAACGCGGCCGTCAGAAATTTTCTGCCAGACCGGGGCGCGGTGCTGTCGCCGCTACGGGACAATTGCCGCCGCAGTGCCGGTAGAAGTAGCGGCAGCCCCAGCACCATGGGTGCGAACAGTCGCGGCAGCAGCGCCCAACCGTTCAGTCCGGATTCCCAAAACGCCCAAGGCAGGGTGAGCAGCAAAAGCAGGGCATAGGCATAGGCACCCTCGATCCTGCGAGCCGCGATGCCGATCGCGCTGCCTAGCGTACAAAGGCCCGCCAGAACATAGTAGGGCGATCCCCCGATCGATAGCAGATAACCGCCACCGACAATAAGCGGCAAAGAAACCAGTAAAAGCACGGCGGCGTAAAATCGTGCCGCGATAGCGCGCGGTTGTCTGGTGTCGTTTGCCACCGATATTTTCCTTGTTGGTCTGGATGTCAGTGCGAAAACAAGGCGTAGGAGGGATCGTTGTGATCGCGCGTGCCCTGCTGCAGTTTCTTGACGAGATCGCCTTCCATCTGCGCCGTTACTTCGTCGATGCGATCCCAGTCACCAGTGGTCACACGATTCACAATCTTCCACGCGCCGTCGCGACATTCAAAGCGGTCGAGATATCGGCCGCAGCCCACCAGATCGAACAGCTTGCCATCTTGTTCGTAGCGCATGAGCACCTGCACGGCAGTTTCGACGTTTGCCTTGTCTCCGTCGAATTCGATCAATGTGTTAGTAATATAGTGCTGGCTCCACACGAAATTGGCGAGCATGGGCATGACCCACTCGATAAATCCGGCGACGGGGCCGGAATAGCTGCCGTGATCATCGCAACCATCGGGATGATAAGCAGACAGTATCAATGCTGCTTCACCACGGTCTACCCCCCGGCAAAAACGGACCAGTGCATCATTGATATCTGCTCGGGCCTTAAGTTCGCGTAGAAACGCGAGTTGTTCGTTGTCTGTCATATTATCATCCTCTTTTGTATTTTTGATGCTTCGCAATTTTTGCGCGAAGTCAGTCAAATTACCGCACGGGGCTGCAGTTCAACAGCGAGATGCAGCCGGGTGAGCCGGACACGATCAAACAACCAATACCCGTCAATTTTACGGTAGGTCTCGTGGTAATGTCCTGCACCGGCGATATGGCTGGCGTTGCCGATGCCAGTCACTCCCGGTGGGAAAAATAGCTGATCCTGCATCGCCCAGATGCCCGTGGCGTCCACATCGCTCTGAAAGCCGATTTCGGGTGAATGCACGTGGTGCACAGAGATGCCACCAGCGAGCGCGCTATCCACGCCAGGAAGAAACGTCGCAATCGGCACCCAGTCCGGATTGTTCTCCGGAAAGCACACCATAGCCTGATCCGCGAACAGACTGGCAAACGCGGACCAGTCCTTTGTATCGACGTATCGGCAATAGCGCGCCTTCAGGACCCGGATTTGCTCCAGAGCATTCAGCCGCCACACAATGTCCAAGTGGTCCGCCCCCGACATGACGCTCAGGCCTTCGCTGGGGGCGAAGGCAGCGGCTCGCCCTTCAAGAAGGCGAGAAGGACTGCATTGACCTGATCGGGCTGTTCGAGCTGAGCGCAATGTCCTGCATTCGCAATCGTGATAGCACGTGATTGCGGCATCGCGTCGGTGAGCTCTTCCCACCACCCGAAGGGTTTAATTTTGTCGTTTTCGCCTGCGATAATCAGGCTTTCAGTCGAAATACGCGCATAATCGATGCCGCCGGACGGGGCGCGTACATCCTGCACTTCCACTGGCCTGCGAAACCGGGCGGCGGCGACCGCTTCCCATGCACCAGGAGCGAGGCTGTTGTTGCGCCGACGATCGACATAGGCGCTGTCGGCAGCCCAACGCTCGTCATGAAACAGAGCTTCGACGATCTTGCGCATTGCACCGATTGAACCGTCATATGCGAACAGTGCCTCGACATGCTCGGAATCCATCAGCAAAGCACCGCCGCCCGCGATACTGACGATCTTGCTCGGCTGAAGAAGGGGCCTCTCGGAGGCGGCGTCGAACAGCAGGAACATGCCGCCCATCGAATTACCAATGCATGGCGCGCCAACCGCGCCCGTCATTTCGGCAAAGCGCGCGATATGGCGGATACGCCGCGTGCGGCCATCCACAAAATCTACTACTTTAGCTGATTGGCCGAAACCAAGGATGTCGGGTGCAAGGACACGGTAATGGCGTGCCAGCGAGGGTATGGTCGCTTCCCAGCATACCTCTGCCTCGCCACCAAATTCACCGCCGTGCAACAGCAATACCGGATCCCCGGTACCCGCTTCGAGATAGCTGGTTTCCAGGCCATCGACCAGAATTTGCTTGCGCGTGAAGCCCGGCGGCGATTGGTCATTTGTCATGGTCGTTGGACCTTTTCGAATTAAAATTCTGGAAACCGGATGTCTGGCCGGGGATCCTTGCTTGTCTCAAGCAGGCCCGTCTGCGGGCGTTTCGGTTGTGGATCCCAGTGCGTGCATTACCGCCAGATAGGCGAAAGTGATGGCAGGACCGACCGTGATCCCTCCGCTCGGATAATAGCCACCCATGATCGAGTTGCGGTCGTTACCGCACGCATAGAGCCCGTCTATCGCTGTTCCGTCTGCGTCGAGCACGCGCGAATATACGTCTGCAGCCAGACCATAGGTCGTTCCCAGATCCCCGGCGAAGACCCGGATCGCGTAAAATGGCCCAGTGACGATTGGCGCGAGGCACGGATTGGGTTTGTTCGCCGCATCGCCCAGATACATGTTGTAAGCGCTGTCGCCTTTGCCGAACTTCGTGTCTTTGCCTTGCTTTGCATCGCGATTGTATTCGGTGACTGTCTGGCTCAGGGCGTCCGGATCGAGGCCAAGCTTGATAGCCAGCTTTTCGATTGTCTCGGCCTGAATAAGATAGCCATCGCGAACGGCGCGGCGTCGATCGGCTGGAAGCGGGGGAATGGCGCCGAACGGATATTTGCGGATATATGTCGTGTCGCAAACCAGATGAACGGGTTGCTGGTCTTCGTTCTTCAATCGGCCGAGCATCGCGCGGACAAAATCGTGATAGTTTTCGGCTTCGTTGGTAAAGCGCTCACCGAACTTGTTCACCGCGATCAACCCTGGCTTCGCCCGGTCGGCCATCAAATGGGGAAACCGCGCCGTGCTGCCGTCGCTGCGTTTTGCTACCGAAACCGGCGTCCAAAAGGCTCCCTCAACATTGTCCGTATCGAATTTCGCTCCAACAGCCGTTGCCACGGCAATTCCGTCGCCGGTGCTGTTCTCACTCGTTGCCGAATAACCGAACTCCGCATCTTCCATGTGTTCTTCGCGCAAGGCCTTTGCCCATGGAAAACCACCCGTCGCCAATACCACGCCTCGGCTCGTCGTCAGCGTCTCCCGGCGCCCGTCACGTTCGACTATCGCGCCGGTGACCCGCCCCGACTTGCGCACAAGCTCAACGATCGGTGTGTTAAGATATACCGGAATCTGGCGTTCCAGCACTGACTTATAGAGGTTGGCGACCAGCGCATTGCCACCAGTCAGCCGTGTCCCGCGGCCATATTTACGATAGAACACCCGGTCGCCCAGATCGCGCAGAATTATTCGGCCAGCATGCAATGCTGACCTCAACGAGCGGCGCGCATTGAGCAAGTGATACACATCCATCACGTCGAGCATCTGCCGACCGAACAGGCACAGTTCGGGCAGTGGCGGACGGATATCGCCAAACCTGTCGCCAAGCATCCGACCGTCGCAGTTCAGCGGAGTCATGGCGCGTCCCAGCTTCGATGCGCCGGGCACGTCAGGGAAATAGTCGGGTGAGTTGATTTTACGAACGTAGAACAGCGGTCGCGTGACGCTTTCGAGGTAAGCGAAGGCTTCAGGGGCGCGTTCAAGATATTCGCGCCGGGCTGGTCGCTCATGCTTGTCGTCAATCGTGCTGTCGAGATATTGCTCGGCAAGATCGATAGTGTCGCTCGCTCCGTTATCGATGTTCTGGCGACTGTTCGGCACCCAGGAGACACCCCCTGAATACGAGGTCGTGCCACCTATCATCCCGGTCTTTTCGACAATCGCGACCCGTAGACCCTTGGCATGCGCAATGATTGCAGCGGAGAGCCCTGCGGCGCCTGAGCCAGCGACGATCAGATCATAGGATTCACTTGGCATAGATCACCCTATTTGCACGATTGGCCGTCATAGATCGGTTGCAACCTTCGGTCCGTCGGCGTGCCATCACTTGATCACCAGCACGTTGACAGGTGCACCGGTGCCCTCGCTCACCTTGAGCGGAGCAGCAGTATACAGGAAATCCCATTGGCCATCCGCGTGGCAGTCTGCATTCAGCTCTTCGAAATTGCATACCTCGTTGAAGGTAATGCCCAGGTTGCGCATCAAGGCGCAGTGCAGCGGAATCTGCACACCGATTGCTGGGTCCAGATTGGTTTCGTTCGATATGGTATCCGTCGAGAGGCAGGGAATTTCCATCTTGTGAAACCAGTCAACCAGTTCCGGAGAATAGGTTAGGCCGGGCTCCAGAAAATCCTTGTAGAAGACGTCTGGCCCCTGAATTCGAAGGAGTTGGAGAAAGCCGAGGCGAAGACAGAGGATATCGTGCTTCTCGATCGTAACGCCTTGCTCATCGGCGCAGCCCATCAGGTCCGCGAGGTTGAGCAGCTCCCCTTTGTCAAGATAAGGCTTGCCCTTGTACGCTGCCATGTCGAGCAGTACACCACGCCCAACCACACCGCGTTGCGCAATCGGCAACACCGACGCTCGCTTCATCCCTCCGTTGGAATTGGCAGCAGGATAGCCGTTCCACATTTTGTCGTCATACCAGACGTGCCCCAGCGCATCGAACTGGGTCGATCCTTGTAGAAACATTTCGATGCGATCATCGGTAAATTCCGCGCCGCCAGGAAGCGCTGGCAGATCGCCTCGGGCATAGCTGGCCTTGTCTATCACCGACTCACGCTTGGCTGGCGTACGCCCCGGCCACAACGGATCGCCATCGGGATTTCCGATGATTTCGCCACAAGTGAACACCTTGCCTTGACGCACGGAGCGTACGCCGCGAAGCACTTCGAGGTTCGTCAGGAAATTGAGCGACCCCACCTCGTCATCGGCGCCCCAACGGCCCCAGTTGGAAGGCGATTTTGCCAGCAATTCGCCAACTGCTACGTTCTGTTTGGAATCAGCGGCATGGTTGTCACACATCTGCTTGGCGTCCTGTCAAAATTAACAAAGATGAGTGGTGGTTTGCGGTGGGTCAGTGCGCTGTACTGGAGCCTCAATCGCAGCCCATGCCGATAGCGTGGAACGGAGATTTACGTTGGATACAGCGGCTACGCACGCTCGGGCTCTGCCTACTGATGTCACGCGCCTCTCCCTTCGTCGCATTCGTCGTGAAATACGCCATTTTCTGGCTTTAGATTCGCACCGGACTGTGGCCGGGATGCCCGTCAGTTGCGATAGAAGGGGGGGCTATGGGCTGCAACACGGATCGGGTCATTGTTCGCGATGAGAACAGGTCGCCTGCGGCGAAATGTTGTTGCTATCAATGCGGCTAATGAACAGGATTTTAATCCGAACGGAACAGCTGTCCAGCAATTGCATCGGCGGTGGCTCGCAGATGCGGTAGAAAATTTTCAACTTGCGTTGGTACTCCCTTCGTCGGGAAAGTGCTAATCGAGATTGCCGCGATAACCTTGCCAGTGGGATTGGTCAAAGGCACGGCAATGCAGCGGAGACCAGGCAAGAACTCCTCGTCGTCACATGCCCAGCGACGAACGCGGACTAGTTCGATCTCGTCACGAAACTGATCCGGATTGACGATTGTGGCGGGCGTGAGTGAAATGAAATTCCCGTCTGCAATGTACGCGTCGAGCTGATCCGGAGTAAGATCGGAGAGTAGCACTTTGCCCAGCGCAGAGCAGTAGCCCTCTAGTTGCGTCCCCTCTGCTGAATGCAATCGCGCTTTTCCAAATTTTTGCTTGACCAGATAGGTGACCATCGGGTCGTTCCATACCCCGAGATGAACATGGTTGCGGACCTGCTGCGCAAGGTGGCGGAGGTGGCGGCGTGCGACGGGGGCGAGGATTTCGTCGAACGTAACGTTTTCTGCCAGCGTTTTGGCAGCGGTGCCGAGACGATATTCCCCGCGCCCGATGTGCATCAGGAAGCGGCGAGCGATGAGGGTTTGCATTATCCGATGCGCGGTCGCCGCCGGAAGGCCGCAGATGAGCTGAATTTGCGGCATCGAAATACTGCCTGCGGCAGCTACTGCTTCGAGCACGTCGATTGTTTTTTCGGCCAATTTAGAATCCGACACGGCCAGGGCACTCCATTGCTTCAACGCTCCTACACTTATTTCCATCAGCCGGAAATAGCAGCGCCTTGATGCATTGAGTTTGCCGACAAAATGATCGTAACGAGCGGATTGCACGAGCCAGCGGAGTTTTCTGAAGGCCGTCAAATTCGCAAGGGAGCGAGATGTGGGCAAGGTTAAAGCCGTCATTATAGGATCAGGCAATATCGGCACTGACCTCATGATGAAGATGATTAAATATCCGCAGAATATGGAGCTGGCTATCGTGGTCGGGATCGACCCGGCGTCCGAAGGGCTGGCGATGGCACGCGAGCACGGCATTGCCACGACGCACGAAGGGCTCGAGGGCTTGCGCGCGCACCCGCTTTATCCGGAAATCGGCATCGCGTTCGACGCTACCAGCGCCTACGCGCACAAAGTGCATGACGAGGCCTTGCGTGCGGACGGCATCCAGGTCGTCGATCTTACCCCCGCCGCAATTGGGCCGTTCATCGTGCCCCCGGTCAACATGGAAGCCAACCTTGGCGCCTCCAATGTCAACATGGTGACCTGTGGCGGGCAGGCGACGATCCCAATGGTGGCCGCAGTCAGCCGCGTTGGCAAAGTCCACTACGCTGAAATTGTCGCTTCGGTCTCGTCGCGGTCGGCCGGCCCGGGCACCCGTGCCAATATCGATGAATTCACCCGCACTACCGCACGCGCGATCGAACAGGTCGGCGGCGCGGCCAAAGGCAAAGCGATCATCATCCTCAACCCTGCTGAGCCGCCGATGATCATGCGCGACACGGTGTTCACGCTGTCCGAAGGCGGGGATGAAGATGCCATCCGGGCCTCGGTAAAGGCGATGGTGGCCGAGGTGCAAAAATACGTGCCCGGCTACCGCCTGAAGCAAGAGGTCCAGTTCGAACGGTATGGTGACAATAACCCACTCAAAATTCCGGGTCTGGGCGAATTTACCGGAATTAAGTCGATGATCATGCTCGAGGTCGAAGGCGCCGGTGACTACCTGCCGCCCTACTCGGGCAATCTCGACATCATGACTGCTGCTGCCAAGGCCACCGGGGAACTACTGGCCGCACGCCGCATGGCTAAGGAGACAGTATAATGGCTAGGTTCAATCCAGAAGCGGGCGAGAAGCTCTACATTCAAGATGTAACGTTGCGCGATGGCATGCATGCCATCAAGCATATGTATGGCCTTGATCATGTTGTGGCGATTGCCAGGGCGCTCGACAAGGCGGGGGTCGATGCGATTGAAGTGGCTCATGGCGACGGGTTGTCGGGCACCAGCTTCAACTACGGCTTTGGCGCCCATACCGATTGGGAGTGGCTTGAGGCGGTTGCCGAAGTTCTCGAACACAGCGTGCTGACCACGCTGATCTTGCCCGGGTTGGGCACTGTCGAAGAACTGCGCCGGGCCTATGACCTCGGCGTGCGATCCGTGCGCGTGGCGACGCACTGCACAGAGGCAGATGTGGCGAAACAGCATATCGGGTTCGCCCGCGATCTCGGCATGGACGTCTCAGGCTTTCTTATGATGAGCCACATGATCGAGCCTGAAGAGCTGGCAAAACAAGCGTTGAAGATGGAGAGTTACGGTGCGCATTGCATCTACGTCACCGATAGTGGCGGCGCGCTCGACATGGACGGGGTACGTGCCAGGCTTGAAGCCTATGACCGTCTTCTCTGGCCTGACACGCAGCGCGGCATGCATGCGCATCACAACCTGTCGCTAGGGGTGGCCAATTCGATCGTTGCTGCGCAATGTGGTGCAGTGCGGATCGATGCCAGCCTTGCCGGGATGGGCGCGGGCGCCGGGAATGCCCCGCTGGAGGTTTTTATTGCAGCTGCGGATCGCAAGGGCTGGAACCACAGATGCGACGTGATGGCGCTGATGGACGCCGCCGAGGACCTTGTACGCCCGTTGCAGGACCGACCGGTGCGCGTGGACCGCGAGACGTTGGCGTTGGGCTACGCAGGAGTCTATTCCAGTTTCCTGCGTCATGCTGAGAAAGCCGCCGAGACTTATGGGCTGGACACTCGTGCGATCCTCGTCGAGCTCGGCCGCCGCAAGATGGTTGGCGGGCAAGAGGACATGATCGTCGATGTCGCACTCGACATGATCAAGGAGCGACAACTCGCTGATTGATGAAAACGTAAATCGAGAGGGCGCGTTTCAAACGCGCCCTCTCATTTCAAGCAAAGCGAATGGACGCAGTACCAAGGCCATCGATCCGGGTTTCGAACAGATCTCCGGCTACCGCGGGTGCCAGTGGGACGAGTGAGCCGGATAGAATGATTTCGCCCGACCGTAGCGGAACGCCATAAGCGCCCAGCGTGTTGGCGAGCCATGCGACCGCAGTGAGGGGGGAACCCTGTACGGCTGAACCCAGCCCTTCGGAAATCAGTTCGCCATTTTTGTAGACCTGACACCGTAAGCCGGGCAGATCGAGCGTTCTGGGGTCGACGCGATCTTCGCCCAGAACAAAGATTCCACATGATGCATTGTCGGCCACGGTATCGATGATTTGGATGTTCCAGTTCTCGATCCGGCTGTCGACGATCTCAAAGCATGCACACACGGCTTCAGTTGCGGCCAAAACGTCTGCGTCGGACACGCCAGGCCCGATGAGGTCGTCCTTGAGGATGAAGGCAATCTCGGCTTCAGCACGTGGGGCTATCAGATTGCCAGCGATCGGGTAGGGTACCCTCCCGTCTACCTGCATTCGATCAGTCAGGAAGCCAAAGTCAGGCCTGTCCACACCAAGCATATCCTGAACTGCTTTCGAGGTAACGCCAATTTTCTTTCCGACGACTGTTTCCCCTTCGGCCTCGCGTCGGGCCAGTATCCCGAGTGAGATTGCATAGGCATCGTCGATAGTCAGGGCCGCACGTTCGCGAAGCGGGGGTACGGCATGTGAGCCGCGTAACGCTCGGAAAAGCTCGTCCGCAAATTTGGCTCTGACTGATTCCTGGCTCATGCAGCCCTCCAATGCAGCGCCAAAACATGGCGCAGTGTCAACATAATGCTGCTGGTGTGATCAATCCAGTTGCACCGCCACTCGCGCAAGGCGATCAGGATGCTCGACCTGCAAACGTTAGGTCCGCGCCGGCTCCGCGAGTGTTGCGGCAAAATGACCGCCGATCATCGCGGCTACCTTGCGGCTCGCCTCTTCTACCCTCTGTGGCGGCACAATTGCCGCAACGAAACGGTCGGGACGAACAAGCACCACTGACCCGTCGGCGTCCTGGTTGGCGAACCAATCGTGCAGGGCGTCTTGCAAGTCACCGACCAGAATGGTCCCCGGCAGAATGGTGCCGCGGAAACTTTTCATCTGTGTGGGTGGCACCAGCGCGATGAACCGAGCGCCGATATCGGACCAATATGAGCGTACTTCTGGCGACATATGGACTTGCGGATCTGTGCCCCAAGACAGGATTGCGAACCGCATGCCAATAACATCGTCCAGCTTTTCTACCTTGTCATCGCGCGTGACGACGTCAGGCTGCGGGAATAGCCGCCCAGTCGCCCGACCAGCCGGCTTGCCAGCGGCGGTCGTAAGCACGATCCCGCTGGTGAAACGCGGCATCGGTTTGAAGCGCATCTGTACGATATACTGTTTGACAGCCGGTATCGCAGACAGCGCCAGCGCAATCCGGTCGCGCAGCCAGGCCACCAACTTGTTCGTCGGGGCGAAAATACGCCCTGCGGTGACCGAAAGGTCGATCATCGCCTTGGCGTGTTCGCGTCGCTCTGCTTCGTAGCTGTCAAGGATATCTGGCGAAGCCTCACCACGCACCACCATGCTTAGCTTCCAAGCCAGATTGGTCGCGTCGCGTATGCCGCTGTTATACCCCTGGCCTTGCCAGACAGGCATCAAATGCGCGGCGTCACCAGCAATCAACGTTCTCCCGACTCTCAATTTTTGCGCAAGACGAGCATGATGCGCATAGACCCGGCTTCGCAAAATGTTTGCCTTTTCAGGATGAGGCAACACTCGGGCCAATAGTTTCTGTACACCCGCCGGTGAGCACAATTCCTCCTCCGACTCGTCGCCGAAAACCATGAACTCGAGCCGACGCATACCGTGAGGCAGCGCGATCGATACGTATGGTCGTGACGGGACGCAATGCAGGTAGGAGTCAGGCAGTCCAATAGGATCGTCTGTAATATCGATCACCACCCACCGGGTCGTATCGGTAATGCCATCGAATGCGATGTCCAGCCCCTTGCGGACGTTGCTGCGCCCGCCATCGCAGCCGATCAACCAATTTGCCCTTATGGAACGGCTGCCATCTGCAAGCTTAACGGTAATATCTACATGATCCGAAGACTGTACAAATGAAGTGAGCTCGGTGCCAAACACGGTCGTTACCGTCTCGAAACGCCGGAGCCCTTCGAAAAGAATTTCGTCCACCATCGGCTGGATGAACGAACTGCGACGCGGCCAACCGAACTCGCGAGTTTTTGGATCAATGAGTGCGAAAGTCTTCCCATCCATCGTCATGAAGCGCATTTTTTGGCCAGGCGTGGTATTTTCCGCGATAGAATCGCCCAAGCCGATCGATTGAAAACTGCGCAAACATTCATCGTCCATACCGACGCCACGCGGATAATCGATCAGCTGATCGCGCTGCTCGATAACCAAAGTACGGACCCCCATGGCGCCCAGATAGTTGGCGATCGTCAGGCCCACTGGCCCGGCACCGACGATCGCAACATCGACGTTCTCAGGAAGCGAGATTTGCCCAGGTGTCATCGATCAGTTGCTTTTCATTCAAGAGGAAGATTTCAGAGTGACCAGTCGGACCAAAGCATCCCAGAACCAAGCATATTGGCACGGGTAGCCATTTCGTCGCATTATAGGCTGGAACAGGGAGGCATCCCGCGCCCAGTCATGCAAGCCCGAGCAAAAAGTCGAGGTGAAGCTTGTTGAACTTTTCCGGATCTTCAAACTGCGGCCAATGCCCGCACCCGTTCATCACCTCGTAGCGAGAATCGGGCAGGAGATCGGCGATGCGCTTGCCCTCTTCGGGCGTGGCCGTCGGATCATGCGAAGTCCAAAGTACGAGCGTAGGCGCGGCGATCCGTCCGGTGTCTTCGTCTGAAAACATATTGCGCCGACGGATATCCATTTCCTGCATGCACAGGACCTTTTCCATGACTTCGACGAAACCTGGCTGGGAGTAAATTGCACGGCGGGTTTCGACGAGATCGTCATTGACCTTGGAGGTGTCGTGCATCAGGAATTCAAGCCGGCTCCGGATCCTGGCTGGATTGGGATCTCGGACGGCTTCCATGGAAAGCCGCTTGATCCGTTCCATCACTTCGGCATGGGCCGTCCAGCCGCCAGAGGTGTTCAAGACCAGCCGGTCGATTTTGTCGGGATGGTTGAGCGCCACCCAGGCAGCAACCCATCCGCCCAGCGATTCACCCGAGATATGCGCGGTGTTGCGACCCAAGGCTTTCATCACTGCCAGCACATGCGCACCGTAATCAGCGACTTCATAATTGCACGCTGGCTTGTCGCTCCAGCCATGGCCAATCAAATCGATCGCCACGGTCCAGAAATGTTCGCCATGTGCTGCGAAGTTCCGGCTATATGCCTCGGCATGCCCGCCGGTCCCGTGCAATAGCAGCAGCAGCGGCTTGTCGGACGATCCTGATGAAATGAACCGGGTTTTGATACCATCAGCGTCAAGAAAACCTTGCGAAAAAGGCACTTTAAGCAGGTCGGACCAGACCGATTGATAGAATTCCGACATATAAATTTACTCCGATCCGGACTGTTAGAGACGAAACGATGTCAAAGCGCTTTGGGAACTGCGCTGAGAATCCCCATCCCCGTGATCCATTCATCAATGATTTCGCAGTAGATTTCCTGTGCAGTATAGCCAGTACCGAGCGCCCCGAGTGCTGCGACCCAAGTCCGCGTTTCATGACCTCCACGACCGCCCACGGAACTGATGTCGTCCTGCGAGCAATCGTCCAAGACTGTTAGGTCCTCGGCTAGGAACGCATCCATCAGCTTACGATCCCACTCTGCGTTCGGTGGCAACAAGCGTGATTTGCCTAATGCCATGGCATTTCCCTCAGCCAAGGCGCGGCTCTGTCGTGCAAAGCGCTGAGTGTGGTCCAATGCCAATCCGGAAATCAGCCGCTGGCGTACTTCGATTGTTGCGTTGGACAGCTCAGCCATGGGCGGGTCGTGTGACAGGCCGCCGGAACCAATGATGAGAATGCGCTCCGGTGCCTTCCGTGCCCAGTCCCCGACTGCGCGGCCAAGTGCTCGGGCCCTTGCAAATGTCGGAAGCGGAGGCGCGGCACAATTGACAAAGATCGGGATTATGCGCCCCAAAGGATGCAATTCCGAGAGCTGTTCGAGTGGTTGGACAGCTCCATGATCGATCTGCATATCGTGCGAAATCGCGATGTCGACGCCAGAATCCAGTACTGATCGTGCCAAATCGCTGGCGCGATCTCCCGCGATGCACAGTTTGCCTGCTGCGGTCCCATAGTCACCGATCGAGTTGCCCTCGATGCCGATGCAGAAGGAAGGCAAGAGTCCATAGAAAAAGCCGTTGATATGGTCCGGATAGAAAATGATAGTAAGATCAGGTTCTTGGTCTGCCACGAATTTGGCGGCCGACGCCAGCGCAGCGTCGAACCGCGCTTCAATTTCGAAATCTGGACGGGTACGATCTTTTAGTGGGCTATGTGACAGGCACACCGAACCGACTATCATGCATCTCTCCCGCCCTGTTACCCTGCTTGCCCTCGATCACGGGAATGCAGCTGGTTCGCGTCCTGTTGAGTGCTGAAAAGCTTGACGGTATGCAACGCCGTTTGCTTCAATGTTCGTATGGTGAACGCAAAAGGTGGATTTTGATGCCGGTCGATCATAAGCCCTACAAGGATATCAAGTCGCTCGAACGCGGGTTGAAGATCATCGAGGCTCTGAGCGAACTCGGTTGGTCCAAGGTTGGACCGCTCAGCATTGCGGCCCAGATCGATCGGTCATCGACCTATCGGCTCGTCAACACGCTCATTCAATTGGGATATGTGACGCGCAGGAATGAAGACGGATCTGTCGCGCTCGCGCCGAAATTTGCCTATCTTGCCGACGCCTTGAAAGATGACGATATCGTTACCCAATTCGCGTGGCCGCCACTGTTCGAACTGAGCAAGGACATTCTGTGGCCGAGCGACTTTGCAACGCTGGAAAGCGGGAAGCTTCTCATCCGCCTGACGACGCACAGGATTAGTCCGATGTCGATCCACAGGGGCATGGCGGGCAAAGAGAGATTCCTGGTGCGATCGGCGCTTGGTCAGGCGATATTGTCCGCCATGTCCGCTACCGAACTGGAGGCGTCTCTGACAATCATACAGCAGCTCGGCGGGATCAACGCCGAAGATGTACGCGATCACGACGCTGTCAGGCGGCTCGCTGAACGGGTCCGGGAACAGGGATATGCAAGCTCCACGGGTCTAACTGAGAGCAAGATCAGCGCAATCGCGCTACCCGTCGCGGCGCCAGACGGCCGTGCTGTGGGTGCGGTCAACATTGTCTTTTTTCGGAGTGTCATGACGACCGCCCAAGCCGCCGACCGTTATCTTGAAAAACTTCAAGCATGCGTTCAGCAGATCGAGCAGTCTCTCATGAGCTTCGCAGAAAGAGACGCTTTCTCCCGAGGGCTTTGACCTTTTCATTCCAGATACGCTTGGCGCAAACCTCTACCGAGCGGTCAAACCGCCATCGACGACGATCGCCTGGCCAGTTATGAAGGAGGCTTGGTCCGACGCCAAAAAGGCAATTACGGCAGCAATCTCCTCTGGCTGGCCCCATCGGCCCATTGGTACACGCAGCTTGTCCTTTATCAACGCGTCGCTCTCTGCCTGATCAACCGCGAACCCGGACGTCATCGGTGTCGCAATATAACCAGGGCAGACGACATTAACCCGGATGCAATCCTTGGCGTATTTTAGAGCTGCATCCTTGGTGGCTCCGACGACGCCATGTTTGGATGGGCCATACCCTGTGGGGCCGATCGAACCCGTGACACCGGCTATCGACGCGATATTGATAATTGCTCCGCCGCCAGCTTTTTGTAGCAGCGGCAAACCAGCTCGCATTGCGCGCCAGGTTCCCAAAAGGAACATTTCGACGTTACGCTCAAAATCGTCATATTTGTCGGATGAGGTTTTCCCCGCAGAGTTGATGATGATGTCAAGGCTGCCGAAGCGATCAGCCGTTCCATCGATACTTGTCCGAACGGAATTGTCGTCCAAGACATTGACGTGACTGAACGCCGCAGTTCCTCCGCTTGCGCGAATGAGGCCCAGCACTGCACCGGCCTTCTCTTCATCTACATCTGCTATAACGACTTTAGCACCGCTGGCAGCGATCAAGAGGGCGGCGGCGCGGCCGATGCCGCTTGAACCGCCAGATATCCAGCAGACCTTGCCATTGAGACTGGCATATCTGACCGTTTCCAACATCTTAGTTCTCCTACTTAGGATTTTAAATTTCTTGTGGTGGCCATGTGCCGGAGGGAAGGAGGCAAACGATACGCCTCGCATCACCCAAATGCCGCACGAATCCCATCCCATCGCGGACCAGCGCCACGGTTGCGTGATGCGAATGAATGCCCGGCGGTGTGGGGAAGTGCAACGCTTGCAAGATCCTCAGCGTGACGATCCTTACGATTGTTCGCACAGAGAACGTTCCAGACATTATCATTGCGGCAATGTGAGTGGCGTTTATCGATAGGGAAGAGCCGGGTGATCATCAGCCTGCGGTATTCGCTGGCCAGGCGGGCATGGCGAAAAGACCGGATCAATCCGGTGCCAAGGCTCGATTGCTATTTATGGATAGGATGTCTCAATGAACGACGACCAAGTCAAAGCTGCAGTTTCAGCCTGGGGTTCTGCGTTTGAGAATGCCATGGCCGCTGGCGACCGGGCGCAGCTGGAAGTCTTGTTCGGCGATCCTTCCTACTTTCGGGATAATGGTGCCCTGACATGGGACTACCGTCAGTTTCACGGGCGCGAATCTGTTGTGACCACGTTGCTCGGTCTGGCCAACGAGCTCAATCCGCATAATTTCCACCTCTCCGCAAAGTGGCCGGAACCCCGGGTTATGGGAGAGGGCGACGCTGCGATCATCGAGGGGTTTCTCGATTTCGAGACAAGGCACGGCAAATGCGTGCTGGTGATCAATGCTTTGGCTAGCAGCAGCGAAGAGAATTCCGCAATCGTCGCGCGTGCGATCTTCACGCGCCTGGAGTGGTTGAATACCATTGCGGCGCCCGATCCTCATCCACGCGGACGGGGCTATACGCCAAGCGTGCCGGGGCAAACCTGGAAAGAGCACCGGGCCGCAGCGCAAAGTTATGAGGTCAGTGATCCTGACGTTATCGTTGTCGGTGCGGGGCAGGCCGGGCTTGTGACCGCGGCCTATCTCCGGCGCTTTGGCGTCGATGTGCTGAACATCGATCGCTATGATCGCGTCGGAGACAGCTGGGGCCGCCGCTATGACAGCCTTGCGCTCCACAATCCTATTGAGATGAACGGTTTTCCGTTTCTTCCGTTCCCCCCCCATTATCCTGAATATCTCTCGAAGGATTTGATGTGCGAGTGGCTCGATATCTACGCGCGCTACATGGATCTGAATGTCTGGACCGCCACCGAGTTCAGTCATGCAACGTATGACGAAGCGAATAATCGCTGGACGGCCATAGTGCGCCGCCGCGATGGCACCGAGCGCGCGTTGCATCCGCGGCACATCGTGATGGCCACCGGCGGCATTGGGGGGAAGCCTGCAATTCCTGACCTGCCAGGTCTTGGATCCTTTGCAGGCAAGGTTATGCACTCGTCGCAATTCACCGAAGGTGCGGACTATGGCGTCAAGCGCGCAATTATCGTCGGAGTCGCCACGAGCGCCCACGATATCGCCCGCAATCTGGTGGAAAATGGCGTCGAGGTCACGATGCTGCAGCGCAGCCCCGTCGTTGTCACCAATGTCGAGACTGCCAACCTTGCTTATGCCGGCTACATTGATCCGTCGCAGACGACCGAACTTGTCGATATCCGTTACGGCATTGGGCTGATCAATCCGTTGCGAGAGAAGGCGAGCCAAGCCTATCACAAGATGGCGAAGGAAATGGACCGGGATCTGCTGGACCGGCTTGAAGCCGCAGGGCTGCAACTCGGAGACGGGGTGAATGGCCAGGGATTCCTTGATCTCTTCCTGCGCACGGGTGGCGGCTATTATCTCAATACCGGAACGTCCGAATTTATCGCTGACGGCAGAATCAAGATTCAGCCTTACAGTCAGGTCGCAGAGTTCGTGCCCACCGGAGTCAAGCTTGACGACGGCTCAATTATTGAAGCCGACATCATTGTTCTTGCGACCGGCTATCAAAGCCGCAAGGCCGAGGTCGTCGATGCTTTCGGCGAAGATGTGGCCGAACGTGTGGGAGAGATTGCGCGGCTCGACAGCGAGGGCGAGTGGGCAAATGTTTGGAGCCAAACGCGACAGCGCGGCCTGTGGTTCAACGGTGGCGGGATCAATCAGATGCGGCCAGGATCTGAACGCCTGGCATTGCTCATAAAGGCCGATCTGGATGGCCTGATTCCCGATGAATGTCGGCGGGGCGCGAGCATCCCCGCAGCGCAGCCGATAGACGCTGTGACGGTTTGATCGTGAAGATCCCCGCGATCACAATGCGTTGGTTCCATGCAGGCAATGGTGGGGCGGCAAGTCATGATTGGTGCAAAACATCGACTGGTGCCGAAAATTTGGCGGATGGAGAATTCAAATGACCTCTCAGGATATCGTCGCGCCGGAAACACAGGCCGCAGTCGTAGAACTCGACGGTTGCCCGATAACTTTTACTGATCCTGAGGTGCGACGTTGCCCGTTTCCCGCCTATCATAAGCTCCGCGATGAGCAGCCCGTGTACAAGGATCCGGTTAGCGGCAATTTCATCCTGACCAGTTATCGCGACGTCCGCAAGACGGCGATGGATACCAAGGTGATGTCCTGCAAGACGGGCGTCGTCCAGACGCGCAAATCGGAGATCGCCGACCAGATAAACGCAATGTTCGAGGAAAATGGGTTTTTGCCCATGGACACCCTCGTCACCAACGATCCACCGGATCACAAAATCTATCGCTCGCTGGTCGACAAGGCTTTCTCGCGCGGGAAGGTTGAAGGGTTGGAGCCTCAGATTGAAAATGCGGTTGCGGAGTTGATCGACAGCTTTATCGATAAAGACGAGATCGAATTTTTTGATGCATTCGCCATGCGTCTTCCGATCATCGTCTTCACCGAGATTCTCGGGGTGACAGACAGAGATGTCTACAAGTTCAAGCGGTGGAGCGACATGTCGCTCGAGACTTCGAATCCTGCTCTTTCGCCGGAACGAGAGATAGTGCTCGTCGAAGCGGTCATCGAACTTCAGCAGTATCTCGCGAAAAATGTTGAGCGCGTGCGAGCTGCTCCAGATGACAGCTTGCTGAGCACCTTGGTTCATGCCGAAATCGACGGCCGCACTTTGAATATGCGCGAGTTGATCAGCATCCTGTGGCTGCTGTTCATTGCAGGCGGTGAAACCACTGCGAGCGCGATTGCAGCCGGAATGGAATTCCTTATTGAACGCCCGGAACTCGTCGACCAGATTCGTACCGATCCAAACAAGATGGACGCTTTCATCGAAGAAGTTTTGCGGATCAAGGCGCCGGCTACGACGATGTTCCGACGTGCGACTGCCGATACCGAGATCGGCGGTGTCTTCATTCCGGAAAACGCGATCATCGAAACGCGGTTTGGCGCTGCCAATCTTGATCCAGATGTTTTTCCAAACCCCGAAACAGTGGATCTTGAGCGTCAGAATTCCAAAGCGCATTTAACGTTCGGCAGCGGTATCCACATGTGCATCGGCAACCAGTTGGCACGTGGTGAATTGCGGGCATCCTTCCGCCAATTGGTGGAACGTCTGCACAACTTCCGCGCAGCGCGTGGCGAGCAGAGCTACGCTTACACCACCACCTATGTGGCATACGGTCTGACAGAGCTTTGGATGAATTTTGATCGGCGTTGACGCGGCGCTGAGATGGTCAATTTGAAACGTCGGCCCAGTTTGTTTGTGTGCCGTCGAATAAGATGAACGAATGGAGAGACGGCATGACCGATGGAAAATATCTTGGCGGCATTCTGAACATGACAGGGGCTGCCCCCGGTGAGGGCTTCCAATATGAGGGGCCCACCATGCCGACTTACCCGATCTACATGGTCATGTTTCTGAGCACCCATGACGCGATTGAGCGGTTGATCCTTCAGCCACCCCTCAAGGCAGATCGCTCACAGCCACCCATCGTAAAAATGTGGTACTTCGTGAACCCGCAAAACCGGGCCATCGACGGACAGGTGACGCCGTACGTAGGCGTCCAGTTCGCTGCGCCTTGTGTTCATGGCGACCGGGTGGGTCAGTCAGGCTGGGAATATGTCGACGCTGTTCGTGGCGACAAGACTGAAATGGACATCATGGGGCCGTGGTCCGTCTATTTTGGGATGCTCAAGAAGACAGGGAATATCAACTTTGTCCCGGTGACGCCCGATGAATTTGAGATTACTGTTGATCGGCGCGGTACGCGGCTGGTCACCATGGGCATTCGTATCGGCGCTGAACTGACTGGCGCAGAGCTGGAAGCTGTCCGCGCTCAGGCAGTCTGGCCCGAGTGCATGACGGTTCGTGCCATCCCAAGCCCGGATTATTCGGGTTATACGCAGCACGCTGTTTGCGCGACCTCGACGGCTGAGGGCAACAACATTGACCGGGCATGGTTGGCGACCAATGCCTCGGTCAAATTCGGCCATCTCGACATGGACCCTTTGGACGAGCTTCCCGTTCTGGAAATCGTGGGAGCCTACGCAGGGGTCAACACCACTGAAAAGATCGTGTTCACGGAAATGCGCGTGATCGATGATCTTCTGGCATCAGGCATCTAGCTCGGATCTGCGTCAAGCGCGGTCGGTTCGCATCAATGGCTGTGTCAGTGTTTTGCAAACCAGCACAAGCGAGTTGCAATCGACCGCGCCTACAAGGGACCGGGAACCTCACATCGACTGATGACCGCACCTTGAACAGTGACGGAACTCCCCCGACCCGAACTGGAGAGGCAAATGGCCTTTACGCACGTAGATAGACCTTTGACGGTCGGTGGGCTGACGCTGAAAAATCGCATATTCCGCTCTGGTCATGCAACCGGTCTGGGACTGGGCGGTCCCAGTGATGATTTTATTGCCTATCATGCTGCACGTGCGCGGGGCGGGGTCGCACTCTCGATACTTGAAATCTTGTCTGTGCATGACAGTAGTCCGGGGTTCATGCCGACATACAATGCGCCAGGAATGGCCGATGGATATCGGCGTCTGGTCGATGCTGTCGCTCCGCATGGTATGGCTCTGTTCCAGCAGCTCTGGCACGGAGGCCATAACTCCGTAATGTATGACGGTCGCGCCACTTGGTCGGCCTCAGATATTCCGAGCCCATATTGGGGCGGCGCTCCGCCTATACCTATGACCAAATCCATGATTGATGAGGTGGTGGCTGGCTTTGCCAAGGGCGCAAGGATGCTGGAGCAGTGCGGCATGCAAGGTGCTGAGGTTCACGCGGGCCACAATTACCTTGCGCAACAATTTCTCCAGCCCGCCACCAATCGGCGGGAAGATGACTATGGCGGCAGCCTTGAGAATCGTGCCCGTTTCCTGATCGAAGTTTTGACGGCAATCCGTGCCGAAACATCTTCGGCGTTCGTGCTTGGCGTTCGGATGGGGGATTCCAAGACCAACGAAGAGTCGGATGCGGAGGAGGTGGGAGAGGTTATCGCCATGCTCCAAAGCCGTGGCCTGATCGATTTCCTGGATGCCTCGCATGCGGGCTATTACGCGATGGGGAAATGCATCGCCGGTATGGACCGGGTGGTGGGTTACCAGTTGGATGAGAACGCGCCAATCCGTCATGCAGCCACTGTTCCTGTGATGGCGATCGGGCGGTTCCGCACACTTGAAGAGGCGGATCAGGTCATCCGGGCCGGGGAGGCCGATATGATTGGCATGACCCGCGCAACCATAGCCGACCCCGACATCGTTAATAAATCCCTCGCTGGTCGTGCAGAGGAAGTGCGCCCTTGCATTGGATGCTTGCAGGATTGCCTTGGCAAACTGATGACGGCCCATCGGATAGGCTGCGTCGTCAATCCGGCAGTGAGCTTCGAAAGTGAACTCGCCGAAGATGTGCTGTCTCCGGCTGCTACGCGCCGTCGCATTGTCGTGGTGGGTGGAGGGCCTTCGGGTATGGAGGCGGCCCGCGTTGCCGCGCTACGCGGGCACGATGTTGTGCTGTTCGAAGCTGAGCCAAAACTGGGCGGCGCGCTGAAAGTAGCCGCCCGTGCGCCTGCACGTGATGGAATTGCGGACCTCGTCTATTGGATGGAGTCAGAGATTTATCGCTTGGGCGTCGATGTCCGCCTCAGTTCTTATGTCGATGAGGCAGATATCGCTGCGGAACAGCCGGATGCGGTTATCATCGCTGCCGGGTCGATTGCGCGGTTGGATGGTGTCTTGGCTCCATTTCCCGGATCGCCGATCCAGGGCATGGGTCACCGAAGCGTGACATCTTCTGTCGACATCATGAGCGCGCCTCCGCCGCCTGTTGGCACCGAAGTGGTCGTGGTCGATGACATAGGGCATTACGAAGCCATCGCTGTCTCTGAATGGCTGATATCGCACGGCTGCAATGTCACGATGTTGACCCGCCACGTAGCTTTTGCTCCCTATCTCGAAAACACATTCCAGAATGACGCACATCTGGGCCGTCTTACCAAAACGGGCCATTTCCGGTTCGTCGCACGCACCAGGACGCTGGAGATCAGCGATATGGGCGTTTCGACCATCCCCACTTTTCAAGACGTCGGCGGTAACGGTGGAGAAGTGTTTCAAGCTGATCGCGTCGTCATCATAACCGCGAACGCTTCCAACCGTGCGCTGGCACCGCTGCTTCAGGATATGGGTATAGAGGCGCAACTGTCGGGAGATGCGCTTTCTCCCCGCTTCCTGGGGGCAGCGATACGAGATGGCCGGAAGATTGCCGCGACCATTTGATTGATGAAGCGTCCGCCAATTTTGCCACCGGTTTCAGGAAGCTGGAGCAGAGGGCGTGATCTCAGGATTAGTTAGAATGATACAAGTGTGGGATTTAGAGGTCGACTTTTTGGTGGCTGGCACAGGGGCGGCAGGTTTGAGCTCCGCTATCGCGGCCGCTGATTCAGGCGCTAACGTTCTGATTGTCGAGAGTACGGACAAATGGGGCGGGACAACCTTTTTGTCTGGTGGCGGTTGCTGGCTACCGGATAATCCAGTGATGCAGCGTGAGCATGCAGGGGACTCCAAGGAACGAGCCTTGGAGTACATGCATGCGGTTATCGACGACGTAGGGCCAGCTTCCTCTGAGGCGCGGAAGCTCGCGTTTCTTGACGGTGTCAGTGACGTCGTTCTGACGCTAGAAAAATATGGCATGAAATGGATACGTAGCGCAGGCTACCCTGACTATTTCTCGCACAAAGCAGGCGGGAGGCGGGGGCGCGCGTTGGAGGTGAAGGCCTTCAACGTTAATAAGCTTGACGATTGGTTCAAGCACACTCGATCTGACGAAATTATACCCTTGCCGCTCAATACCGACGATTTCGCCGAGCTGGCTCGCGGCATTTTCAACCGGCGCGGCTTTGCTCGCATGGTCCGTGTTGGCTGGCGCACGGCTAGCGGTGTTCTAACCGGAAGAAAATTGCGCGGAATGGGGGTGGCACTGTCAAGCGCTCTGATGAACATCGTGCGCACAAAAGAGGTGCCCGTCTGGCTATCGTCGCCGCTTGCGAAGTTAATTGTCGAGAATGGCTCTGTCGTTGGTGTAATTGTCACGAAGGATGGAAAGAATATCCGCGTACGAACCAACAAGGGCGTATTCCTCGGCACTGGCGGCTTCGGGCGAAACGCCGAATGGCGCAAAAAATATCATGGGCATCCGGGTTGGTCGGCTACTGCACCTGGAGATACCGGGACCGGGATCCAGATTGGCATCGAAGCCGGAGCCGATACGGCTATGATGGATATGGTATGGGGAGCGCCAGTAATCCCAACTTTGGGCGACGACAGTCGCGGCACCTTGCTCATTTGGGAGCGATCGATGCCGCACAGCCTGATGGTGGATTTGCACGGCAATCGCTTCATCAATGAAGCGCTGCCTTATGTGGAATTTATTCAGGGTGTGCTGGACCACAACCGTGAAGTCCCAAGCATACCATGCTGGATTGTGAGCGATCATCGGCATACGAAAAAATATCTGAATTTGGCTTCCACCGTGGGCATCGGCAAGCTCAAGAAGGCCGGAACGATCGTTGAAGCTCCGACATTGCCTGAACTTTCCCGGATGATCGGCGTTCCTGAGGCCAATCTGGCTGCAACGGTAGAACGCTTCAATCAGTTTGCCCAGGCAGGCGTCGACAAGGATTTTGGTCGCGGCGAAAACGAGTATGAAAATTACTATGGTGATCCCTCTTATCCCAATCCCAATTTGGGTGAGGTTTCCGTCGGTCCGTTCCGTGCAATGAAGATGATGCCTGGCGACATTGGAACCAAGGGAGGGCTTCTGACCGATGAATTCGCCCGCGTGTTGGACAAACAAGGACACCCGATCAGAGGTCTCTATGCGGGCGGCAACGCGACCGCTTCGGTCATGGGGCAAACTTACCCCGGACCTGGCAGCACTATTGGCCCGGCGATGGTCTTTGGCTTTATTGCAGCGAGGCATGCCCTGCGACGAAACGCACGGCCGGAGACAACATATTGACAGTGGCAATGTCGCGCGACCGTGCGCGATAATGTTTCACATCAGAAAGAGGACGACGGAAAAATGACGGGCCGGCTTAACAACAAAGTGGCGATCGTAACCGGCGCAGCTGATGGCATGGGGAATGCGATTGCGCGCTTGTTCCTGAAAGAGGGCGCATCGGTCGTCGCGACAGACATTGACGGTGCGAAGTTGAATGCCGCGATGGGCAGCGATGCTCAGGTCCGGACAGTGGCCATCGATATCACCGCAGCGGATGCTCCAACGAAGATTGTTGAGACCGCGGTGGAAGCGTTCGGCGGAATCGACATCCTGGTCAATGCCGCCGGTATCTTCCAGATGGTCGACGTCACCGACATCCAGCTGGACATGTGGGACCGGACCATGGCGGTCAACGTGACTGCACCGATGCGCCTAACGCTTGCGGCCATTCCGGCGTTGAAGCGATCTGGCCAAGGCCGCATCATCAACATCGCATCGATCAACTCGAAACTCGCGCGTCGCGGTGCGTCCATCTACACCACCAGCAAACATGCCATTGCCGGGTTCACGATCAGCCTTGCGGTAGAGCTCGGTGAATTCGGGATCACCGCGAACTGGATCAATCCAGGTACAATCCTGACGGGCATAACCCGCCCCTATATGGAGGATCCCGTCTGGGCGCACTATATGGAGAACCAGAACGTCCTTGGGCGCATCGGGCAACCCGAAGAAATTGCACATGCAGCGCTTTATCTCGCGGACTCGATGGCGGGTTTCACGACCGGGCATGGCCTCACGGTTGACGGCGGGTACACCGCCCGCTTTGATGATGCTGGACTTGTAGGGAATGCAGGCGCAGCCGCCGAGGATTGAAGCAGACTAACCAGACAGCCACCGGCCAAGTGCTTTGGCAGGTGGCATTTTTCCATTGTTTCGGCGTGTCGCAGCAGATGTGAACGAGCGTACTAGCCAGAGAGATGGGGATGATGCGCACACGCCAATCGTGCCTCAATCGGTAGGATACAATAGATGAAGACGATTGGTTATGCTGCGCAGTCCGCGACAAGCGGCCTGGCCCCCTGGGAATTCGAGCGCCGGGAATTGCGCGACAAAGACGTTTCCGTCGAAATCCTCTATTGTGGTGTCTGCCATTCAGACCTTCACGCAACCCGTGACGACTGGAAGGAGTGGGCTCCAACCGACTATCCGTGCGTGCCGGGACACGAGATCATCGGACGCGTGGCCAACCTGGGGGCCAACGCAGGCCGATATGCTGTTGGCGACCTGGTCGCGGTTGGTACCCTTGTCGACAGTTGCGGGCATTGCGATCAGTGCCATCGCGGCGAACAGCAGATGTGCCGCAGTTATCCGACCACCACTTATGGCGGTCGTGACCGAGCCGATGGCACGACAACCTATGGTGGATATTCGAATCACATCGTTGTGCATGAGGACTTCGTGCTGCGCGTTCCAAAAGGACTCGACGCAGCCCGTGCTGGTCCGCTGCTTTGCGCAGGCATCACCGTATATTCGCCGCTCCGCACATGGAATGTCGGGCCGGGCAGCCGCGTCGGCGTAATCGGGATTGGCGGACTGGGGCACATCGCTGTTCGTCTCGCCGCAGCGATGGGGGCGACCGTAACCGTCATCAGTCGAACCCAGAGCAAGGCTGCGGAAGCGGAATCGCTGGGTGCCAACAAGGTGCTTGTGTCGACAGACCAGCAAGCAATGGAGGCGGCCGCATCTTCGTTCGATGTCATCATCGACACCATCCCGGTGAAGCACGACATCTCGGCGTATGCATGGTTGCTCGATGTCGAAGGCGCCCTGGTGATTGTTGGCAATCTCGGGGCCATGGAGGGCTTTGACACGCTGCCACTTATAACGGGCAGGCGGGTGATCACGGGGTCTCCATCCGGCGGCATTGCCCAAACGCAGGAGATGCTCGATTTCTGCGCGCGGATGGATATCTTACCGGAGACCGAGACGATTGCCGTTGACCAGATCAACGTTGCGTTCGAGCGGATGGAGCGAGGCGATGTGCGGTATCGCTTCGTCATCGACATGGCATCGCTGAAACCTACGTGAGCTACGCGCTTTCGGGCATACGGTGAGAGGACTTTTGGCTCACCATCGTCCGCTTTCGATGATTTATCCACCTGCGCCGATATTTCATACATGCAACCAAGCTTAGTTCTTCGTAATTATTAAAGGCGTACGTCGACAACATGCTCTCTGATTGTTGATGGCATTGTTGTCTCGACAAAAATTGGATGTTCTGCTTCCAATCAGGTTCTAAAAAGTGAACTTGTGACGACCGCCGTCAACAGCGATCCATTCGCCGGTTATGTAGCCGGCGTGCTGCGAACATAGAAATGCGACCAGTGATCCGATCTCGTTTGGGCGACCGAGCCGGTTCATGGGGACTTCACCCAAACCTTCGATCCATTCATCGGCCTTCTCGGCCGCGATGCCAAGTTCATTGCGCAAATAACTCTCAAGTGTCGGAGTGGCAAACCAAGCAGGGGCAGCGGTGTTAACTGTAATCCCGTAAGGCGCGACTTCATTGGCGATTGTGCGCAAGAAGGCCGCGGTTGAGGGTCGAGCGGTGTTGTGAGTGATATGAGGCACTCGAAAATCGGCTTCCTTGCCAACTACCGAGCCGATGTGGCAAATTCGTCCCTACCGTTTACGCTTCATCTCCGGCAGCACCGCGCGCATCAGATAGATTTGTGCCATTGTAAATGTTTGAAATGCCTGTGCAAAGTCATCGTTGCTTGAGTCATCAAAGTTGCCAAGGTGCATGTCGTTTGTTTGGCTGACAACGATCTCGGCTGAAACACCATCAAAGGCTTCGCGTAGCTCCGCAACGGCACGCTTCACAGATTCGTCGTTGGTCAGGTCCGCCGAGATTCCGACGGCCGTTCCGCCGGCATCGCGTATTTCCGATACTGCTTGGTCGATCGCGTCTTGGCTTTGGGCGACAACACCGACCCGGCATCCTGCTTCCGCAAGAAAACGACCTGCCGACTTGCCCATGCCCTTGCTCCCGCCGGCGACAAAAGCAACCTTGTTTTTGATCCCCAGGTCCATGACATAACTCCCAGCATTATCGTTTTGGAAATGGAACGCTCATCAGGGCTGGCCCCAATCCAGCAACCTTTGAAAAGGCGCGGTGAGTGGAGACAGGCCGTGACCCTGCGCCGAGCCTACTTGTCCCCTTGTCGTGGATCACTTGGCAAAAGCGCGGATGTGAACCCCCAACGCATCCCGAGGCAATCTTTAGGATCGGTGACAACCATCGTGCTCGATCGGTATTCGAATCCGATGCCTTCAGCGATCAGATGTGATGCTGCTTTTTCGAGATCCGCGACATGAAATGTAATGGCGTGATAAACATCCTCCTGAGTTTGACCTCCGAGGTTCGCCGGTGCTGGCTGCCACTCTCGATGCAGAGAACTTTCCGGATCCGAAACCTCAGCATACTCAAGCACAGAGCCCGCGATTAAAACGAAGGTGCTGCTCGTTTTCAACCATGCATCGCTTCCGTGATGAATGATTTCGCCGCCCAGCACATCAACAGCGCAGCGAAGCGACCGTTCGAGGTTTTTAGTCAATATCGTGTGGTGCGAACAGCGCGCGAGGCCGAGCGGATCGTCGCTCTGGACCTCTGGATGCGTCCAATCCGCACGGAAGGGCGGATAAGCTTCCTTGGCATTATGCTCACGAATCTCCGGGGTCATTTGCGCTAGCTCCATCCCGAGCCCCGCGTCTCGCGGATCGAGCCAGATGAGGATCAGCTCAGGCACGATCGGGCTGGTTCCGTTTGGAACAGTGTCGGCCGTGAGCTCACGCCCTAATTGATCGACGACCCGAAGCCCATGCCGACGAGCCCTTGTGTAAACTGCGTTGGCGTCTCTAAGGTGCCAGCCGATCTCGGACAGGCGATCCAATGGCACTACAGCCTGTTCTACGCCGGGCAGTTTGTAGAGATCAGGCTGGATCACATCCATCTGACAGTCGGAAAGCCACATGTAGTACGAATAGTCGCTCGGATACTCGTCGCTCGCGCCCATGCCCTTCATCAACTCGGCTTGGAACAGCCCCCGCTTGCGGAAGACCCGCTCCATCCATCGCGCCATCCTGTTACGATCCGACGTCAGAAACGTGGGATGGAACATGAACTCTATTGAATCGCTATGAGCACTTTTCTCAAGCGCGTCATCGCAACTTGCCGAATTGATCTCGAGATCGTCCATGCATCTCCTCTAAGCCACTATTTGCGTCAGCCTTCAGGGTACGATGCCTTTGCGCAAGGCCGAACGCTCATTTGTTCGCATTGTGAAACCGGTGCGATCAGACGACACGGCCTTCGACCGGAATGTTCAAATTCGACTTTTGGCGATTTTGCGCCGATCATGTTTTCTGCAGGACGCTCTAGCAGTGCCATGTAGTAAATTCGTCGACACTGGCGCGGTCGCTTACGAGCGTGTTTTCGATTGCTGAGTGATCAGCATATCCGAGCGCCATTCCGGACAACAGGATCAGGCTGTCGGGGATCGCGAGTTCGCGATGGACCACCGCACCAAAGTCACACCAAGCTTGCTGCGGGCAGGTCTCAAGGCCATAGGAACGCGCGATCAACATAACGTTCTGCATGAACATGCCGCAATCGAGCCAGGCGCCTATTGTCATGTCCCGCTCCATGGCGAAGAACAGGCCAACCGGAGCACCGAAGAACTCGAAATTGCGCAGCATCGCAGACTTCCGGGCCGCCATATCGTGGCGATCGATTCCGTAGAGCGCATATAAATCATAGCCCACTTTGCGGCGGCGTGAGAGATAGGGTTCCTTCAGCCGCTCCGGCAGATAGTGATATTCTAGGCTGGTCTCGTCGGCTTCCGCCTTAGCCAGGACCGCGCGCGATAGTCGTTCTTGCGCCGCCTCACTTACGACATGCACGAACCATGGCTGAATATTGGTGCCCGATGCGGCACGCGATGCGGCCTGCAGGATAGCGCGGACGGTTTGCTCAGGCACAGGAGTCGGCAAGAAGCGGCGTACCGATCTCCGTCCTGTGACGGCCTCGATCGCTGAGAGTTCGGGCGATGTGTTCAACGCACGCCCTCCAGTTCCCGGACTCGCTGTTGCTTAAGGACGAACCGCTGGATTTTGCCACTCGGCGTCTTGGGTAGAACCTCGGCGAAGTGCACAACGCGTGGATAAGCGTGAGCGGCATAGCGGGTCTTCACCCACGACTGGATGTCGTGCTCAAGCTCGGGTGAGGGAGAATGCCCATCGCGCAGCACGACATAGGCCTCGATCACCTCGCCGCGGACCTCGTCAGGGATGGCAATCACCGCCGACTCCGCCACCGCCGGGTGGGTCGCCATCGCCGATTCCACCTCGAAGGGACCGATCCGGTAGCCGGCCATGATGATCACATCGTCGTCGCGCGCCGAGAAGGTAAAATAGCCATCGTCGTCGACCATCCCGGTATCGCCGGTCAGATACCAGCGACCGCCGCCGGCGAACTTCTCAGCGGTTTTGCCGACGGCGCCGTCATAGCCCTGGAACCAGGCAAGTGGGCTTTCCGCGAGCTCGATGGCAACCCGGCCAAGCTCGTTCGGTCCCGCCTCCTGGTCACGTTCGCCATGGAGAATGACAGCTTTCCAGCCCGGCATCGCCTGCCCCATCGAACCCGGCTTGACCGGGCGGCGTAACGCCTCGTGATGGTGGTTGTTTATCAGCATGCCGGCTTCGGTCTGGCCGTAATGATCAAAGACCGTCACGCCGAGCGCCTGTTCGGTCCAGTCGTTCACTTCAGGAGTCAGTGGTTCCCCAGCGCTCGACGCACGTTGAATGTGCAGCGGGGCAGCCGGTGCCAGTTCCGAACTGCGCAATGCCCGATAGACGGTCGGCGCCGCGGCGAAATTGGTCACCGCCTCGCCTGACAGCACGGACATCGTCGTCGCCGGCGAGAAGCCGCCTTCGAATAGGATGCTGGGTGTGCCGGTGCTGAAAGTCGCTATGATACCGAAGTAAAGACCATAGGCCCAGCCCGGGTCGGCAGCGCACCAGAAAACGTCGTCTGGTTTTAGCCCGTGGCCGAACTCGGCATATGCGTGGAAAGCGGCGAGGGCGCGGATGGGAACAACTACGCCCTTGGGGCTTCCGGTCGTGCCGGACGTATAGATGTGAATAAAGGGCGCATCGCCGCCCATCACGGCCGCTGCCATGCCTGGCTCAGCTTGCTTCATCAGCGCGTCGAACGACAAAGCTCGTTCGTCAGCCGTTCCGGTCGTGATCACGCGCCATGGGGGATTGGCAGGGATGTCGTCGTGGGGCGCGAGCTTGCCCCGCTGCGCAGCATCGCAGACCACGGCCCTGGCGCGGCTTCCCAAGAGACGCAGCGCGATCGCCGGGGGCGCGAAAGCAGTGAACAGCGGCACATGCACTGCACCGAGGCGCCAGATGCCCATCAGCGTAATGAGATACCGCCGACTCTTGCCCATCAACGTCGCCACCCGGTCGCCGGGGCCTACGCCAAGCGCGCTCAGGACAGCGGCAAACTTTTCCGACTCTTGCTGCAGGTTGCCGTAGCTTAGATCCTGCCGCGCAAGATCAGGAGCAATGATCCGGTACGCACGCCCGGCCGGATCATGCTGGTCGCACAGCAACGCTGCCACGCACGCATCTTCCGCGCCATAAAGTGCAAGCAGTTCTTCGACACGCTGCGATGGCGGCACGGATTCGTCAGCCGTGTGCATTTCAATCTCCATCTCGCAAAGTCTCGATGCGCGGCGCGCCTATCGTTCGATAATTGGCAGAATCAACCTGCTCGGGTGGAGAGAGCCGTGGTGGACGCTGTTCACTGCAACAACCATGTCCTTCTCCGCCTCGCGGGCGATAAACCCTCCGGTGTTGCTGTTGCGATCATAGCGCGGGAAATTGCTACATGAGATATCGACGCGGATGCGATGTCCGGCAAGGAAGACGTTGGAAGTGACGGCCATGTCGATCTCAACCTCGTAGATGTGCCCCGGATCTATCAGTTTTGGCGCTGAGAGGCTCTCGCGGTATCGCATCCGGATGATGCCATCGCACAAATTGATGGCCCGGCCGCTAGGGAACACGTCTACCAGCTTTGCCGTGAAATCGGTGTCGACGGCTGAAGATGAGACAAACAGCTTCATCCTGACGAAGCCGGTGACCTCCACATCCTGCTCGAGCACAGGCGTGGCGAAGCAGAGGATATCGTCGCGACTATCCACCCGCCGCTGATCCACCGGACCGATGAAGCCGAAGCCGTCGGGCAGGTGTGCACCGCCGGTGGTCGGCACGGGCCGTGCAGGGTCATAGAGCAAGGTGTCGTGGCGATCGTCGACGGAGGCTTCCCGTTTCAATGTCCCCGCGCCGTCTGATGTGTTCGCAGGCCCGGTCCCGCCGATGTGGTATTCCACATAGCGGGTGTCGGGCAGGGGCCATTCCTGCTCGTCGCGCCATTGATCGATTCCCATCACGAATATCCGCACGCGCGCATCATTGGCGTTTGCTGAGACATCTCCTCGAAGCCAACGATCGAAATGGCGGACATGCTGACCGGTAAGGTCGGCCACCGCGGCATCAGCACCAGCGCCAAAGTCTCGATCTGGATAGCGACCCGTGGAATTGATATGGTCCCACGGGCCGATCAGCAGTCGCGCGCCCTCCCGCGCCTCTTCAGTTCCGGCACCTGCGCGGAACTTCACGTAATCCTTGACGCTGCTGTTGACGAATAGATCGTACCAGCCGGCGATGCACAACGCTGGTGCGGTCATCTGCGGGATTGCAGGCCTGAAGTCCTGCTTCTGCCAGAACGCATCGTAGTCAGGATGAGCGAAAATCTCGTCGAGCCACCTACCTGGCTTTAGTACGGGATTCTCCGCCACCGGCGTAAAATTGTGGGCCGCGAGGCCTGCGCTGAATGACTCGGCCATCGCGACCAATTCCGCCAGTTCGCCGCGGCCGGCCGCTAACTCCCGCTGCGTATCGGACATATACATCATGGTATGCCACCAGTTTACAACGCTGAGTGACAGCGCTCCGCCCGGCGAATACCAAAGCCCTTCATACCACTCCATCGCGGCAACCGTGGGGGCGATCGCCCTCAGAGCTACCGGTGCCTGGCTCGAGGCAGCCCACTGCGTCATGCCGAGATATGAAACACCGTAAGTTCCCACCGTACCATCCGACCATGGCTGACACGCAATCCATTCAATCGTCTCGCGGCCATCCGCCGGCTCATTCACCTTCGGCGTGAATGCGCCATCAGACTGAAACGTGCCCCGAACATCCTGAATGACGACTGCGTATCCCGCGCGTACGAAAGCAAGCAAGGAAGGAGCTAGACGCCCGTCGCCGCTCACCCACGCCGAAATATCTTTGCCATAAGGAAGACGCACGAGGAGCGTAGGCGCCTGGCCTTCGGCAGGTCGCCAGATGTTGGCACACAGGCTAACTCCGGCAGTCATTGTGACGAGACAGTCCGGCTCATAGATGTACTGCATATCTGCCCTAACGAACATTGGCCACGAAGGCAGCGCAGTTACGCGTCCGAGTGGCTCTTCTCGAAAAATTCTCGCTCCCCACGCTTGGGGACGTAAAAGTCAGTCGATGGATCAGAAGCACAAAGTGCTGCAGCCCCAATTAGAAAAAAATGAAGCATTGGCTTCAAACCATTGAAAAACCACCATCCACCGGCATCGATATACCAGTTACAAGAGAGGCAGCATCGGACAAAAGCCAGACAGCTGCTTCCGCAAGTTCTACAGGCATCCCGACGCGGCCGATTGGCTGCATTGAGTTGGTCCACTCGATCAGCTCTGGGTTTTCGGCAAACGACGCCTCCATCATTTGCGTACGCACCACACCAGGTAAGACCGCATTGACGCGGATATTTTTCCGGGCATAGTCCAGCGCAGCGGTCTTCGTTAGACCGATCACAGCGTGTTTCGCCGCGACATAATCCGCCGCCGCTTCAACAGCCAGGATGCCGGCCATGGACGATGTGTTCACGATCGATCCGCCGCCGCCCACGAGCATTGCCTGCAACTCATACTTCATGCACAGGAACGTGCCCACCACGTTTACTGTCATACTGCGTATGAAGGCCGATACCGGTAATTCCGCGAAGTGGACAGTTTCGACGCCGGGTTGATGGGAATAAGCAGGGATGGCGGCGTTGTTGAATGCACCGTCAAGGCGACCATAAGTGCCCACGGCGGCTTCGACCATCGCTTGAACCTGGGCTTCATCGGCTATGTTTGTCTCGACGAACTGTGCCTTACCACCCTGCGCAATCACCTGATCGCGCACAGCCTCTCCTGCTGACCGATTTAGATCGGCGATGGTTACGTTTGCGCCCTTGGAAGCTGCCAACAGCACCGTGGCGGCTCCGATCCCGGAACCTCCACCTGTCACGATGATTGATTTGTTCTGCATGACTCGTGGTCCTTCCGGTGATAAAGGATACGGGCTGAATTCATCAAGGGGCGCAAATCGGCTTCCGCATCGCCCAGTGCCAGGCAACTTGGCAGGAACTTGGTCGCCCGTCCTCAAACGAGCATTCCGGTGCCTTCAACGACGTGGCACAGACCCATTCTGCATCCAGCCCGATCCAGAAAGCGCTTCTCGTCTTCACTCAGTGCCTTTGAAACTTCGGGCCTTTTCAGGATCTCGGCCATTTCGGCAATTGCTGCCGCGTCGCGAAATTCATAAACGCTAATCGCATCATAAGCGCATCCGACGTCTTCGTCGCCCATGCGGCCCGTGGTCCAGTCATCTTCGGTAAAGTCCGCCATCACGCCTGGATAGTGCCGACTAAATCCAACCAGCAGGTGGCCGATAAATTTCTGTCCGAGCGGAACATGGAAATTCTCGTAATGGTCCATGAATTGCTCGGGCGTGATGTCTTGCCGTCGCCTCAGCAAGACCATGAACTTTGTTTTCAACGCCTCTCTCCCCATGGCCAGTACGACGACGCTGCATCTTGCGTTTGTGATTTGGGCGCGGGAACACGATCATGCCTCCCCACGCCCAAATCCTACCAGCTATATTTCTACTTATTCTGAAGAATTCAGAACTTTACAGCAAGCTCGCCACCAAAGGTGCGGGGAGCACCCGGAAGAGCGGAAGCACCACGAGCACCGTCAGCTTGCGCCTCAGAGACGTAGTATTTTGTCTTGGTGATGTTCTTTGCCCAGAATCTGATGGTGTAGCGATTTTCTGCGCCAGGCGGCGTCCATTTCAAGCCAGCGTCAAAAAGCGAATACGAGGGTTGCCGTATACGATTATCGGCGTCCCACGCGAAGCCGTCATTGTAAGACCAGTTCAGGTCCAAACCGAAACCGCCGGCGGCAGTATCGACGTCATAGCTTCCGCCAAGATTAAAGGTCCATTTCGGCACGCGGATCATGTCGTTACCGGAGGCATCGTAGGGCAAGAAGCCGTTGAGGTATCCACCAATATGGCCGTCGGTAGGATCAACCCCGGGATTGGGCTTGATTGTCTGAGCGTTCTTGAAGCTTGTGTATTTCGAATTGAGGTAGCCTGCACCCGCTCTGAAATTCAATTCACGGGTAGGTGCGAATTCTGCTTCGAGTTCAGCACCCCAAATGCGGGCCTTGGCGGCATTGATGAGAAGTATCGATGGACCATTATAGGCTTGAAACTGAGCATTCTTGAAGCCGTAGTAAAAGCCGGATCCGTTCAGTCTCAACTTGCGGTCAAAAAGAGTTGATTTAAAACCCAGCTCACTGGCGTCGAGTGTCTCCGGTTGCGCGACGGGCAGAGCAAACGGCAGTGTATTGTATACACCTGCCTTGTACCCGCGGCTCTGGGTAGCATAGATCATCAGATCGCTGCTGAACCTGTGATCCAGCGTAACCTTGTAGGTAACCTTGTTGAATGTATCCTTGCCTGACACGATCGCGCCCGGAACAATAACTGGGCCATTGATAAGGGCAACATCATCCCGACCTTCGCCGCTCAGATGGTCACTTGTATACCGGGCTCCAACAGTCAGATGCGTGTCTCGAAGCACTTCAAACGTGCTCTGCGCATAGATCGAGTAGGATTTTACTTTTGTGAGACCGTACCTTTGAAAGTCGATGCCTGGGCCGATTGCGAGGCCAGTAAAGCTCGATGGTTGGTAACCACCAAAAGAGTCAAGATAAAACGCCCCCACAAGCCAATCGAACGACGATCCCTTATTAGATGCGAGCTGGACTTCCTGCGAGAACTGCCTGCTCTTACCGTAAAGTGTGGCGGCGAACCCATCCTGCTTTGAGAAGTCGGCATCAAAAACCTCGAATTCGGTATTCTTGCGGTATGCCGTGATGCTCGTGAGTGTGGCAAAGCCCAAATTTTGCTCGATCTTGGCCGAAACGCCCCAATTTTTGTTGATATTGACTGGGTGAGTATTGGCTTCAATATCATAGAAACCCAGCCCTGTAATTTTCCCAAACGGAGGGAGAGAATAGCCAGGAACCGCCGGATCAAAAGTATATTGCGAATGGGGGATGATATCGCCGTTTGAGTGGTTGAAGTCACCAATCAGCAATACGGTCGTATCTGCGGAGGGAGTCCATTTCAGCTTGGCTCGAACCACTTCGCTGCGAACTTTGCCCCACTCGCGATTGCTGCCGCGGTTAAAGCCCCAGCCTTTGCCTTGGTCCGAAACCATGGCGGAAACGCTCATCGCAAGATTTGGCGCAAGGCCGGTGGTCACATAGACGCTGCCGTTCACGGTCTGGTAGTTGCCGTAGCCGATCTTCCCTTCGAATGCGCTGGTTTCGCTCGGATCGCGGGTGATGATATGGATAAGACCACCGCTGGCATTTCGGCCGAACAGAGTGCCCTGCGGTCCCTTCAGGACCTCAACGCGCTCGATGTTGTTCAATTGCAGCAGAGTTTGCGGGACGCGCGTGAGATACACCCCATCAAGATAAAATGCCACGCTGCCTTCGTTGCCCAGACCGGATCCTGCGCTGCCGATGCCGCGAAGGAATGGCTGCACGGCGCCGGACGTCGTTGCAAGGGTAAGCGATGGGACCATGCGGCCAAGGTCAGTTACATTGGTCAGGTTCGCGCGCGCCAGGGTGGTGTTGTCCATCGCGCTGATCGCGACAGGGACATTCTGCAAATTCTGCGACCGCTTTTGCGCTGTCACGACGATTTCAGCAACACCGACGTTGGCTTCGGCCTGCGGCGCTTCGACACCCGGCTGAGGCGCTGGCGACGACTGAGCCATCGCGCTCGTTGAGATGGACGCGAGAGCAAGCGTCGATACGTTTGCGATGAGCCGATGAATGCGGCGACGACGTACGCCATCAGAATAATTTGTAACCATGCTACCTCTCCCTCTGTTCGTTTGCATTTTTTTGACGCGCGATCAGAAATGTCACTGGCGGTGCATCCCTCATCGGATTTCACTAAATCGCGCCGCGACCAGGTTTTCGACCTGACGGTGCCAATGTTCGTGGATGCGTTTCACACATCCGGGACGCCGGTCGCAACGCCCTCGACGACTTTGTTCGCTATGTGAACGTGCGGGTCTGCGGGAGCCGCAGCGCAGGCAAATTGCCTTGAACGATCCGAACCGAGCTGCGGCCCATTTTGCGGCTGCTAATCCAGGCAACGACAATCTGCTGCTTCAAGTCGATGGGGCAGGGGCGCTGGGTCTCTCGCCGCACGCAGTTCAGGCACCCTCATCTTATCAGAATGCGCCACGTGTTCATATGTACTCGTCACGCTGAAAAAATTCGCTCGAAACTTTATCCCGCGATGCCAGAACAAAATGATTCAAGTTGCCTGTCTTCTTCGGAAAACACCCGCTGTTTGTCTGCCCATTCACCGACCAGATGGGAGGCCATTTCGTTTTCAAGCGCGCCATGCGCCCCACGGCCTTTGCCTGGACGGTGAGCTGCCGCAAGATCGTACGCGCAGCATTTTCAGGTCTGTTCGCAGTGTGACCTTGCCCCCGTCTAGTGTCTCAACAATGGGTCGGGCAGTGCTGAATGATCGAATTCAACCGATTCTGCGCGGATAATCCAACTATCAATGATTGCCATCCTCACAGGCGTGCATGAATTTCGTGGGCAGATCGGAGAGCGGCCGACTTAATGAAAGTAAGCACCACCATGAACGAGTTGAGGCTGGATGGAAGGGTCGCGCTAGTTACCGGCAGCGGGCGTGGACTGGGACGAAGTTACGCTATGTTACTGGCTCGGCGGGGAGCCTGCGTTGTGGTGAACGATCCGGGTGTGGGCTTGCAGGGGGAGGGCGGTGATCGCCGCTATGCGCAAGATGTCGCGGATGAGATCAGCGCTGCTGGTGGCCGGGCCGTTATGAATTGTGAAACTGTGGCGACCGAGGCGGGGGCACTGTCGATGGTTCGCCAAGCGATCGATTGCTTCGGGCGCCTGGACATCGTCATCAACAATGCAGGCAATTTTATGCCAGCGCGACCGTTTGAAGAAACCACCACTGACTCCTTCTTCCGCGTCTGGCAGGTTCATGTGCTCGGCACAGTTAATGTCATTCGTGCCGCATGGCCGCATTTGAAGGCTCAGGGCGGTGGGCGCATTGTTAACATCGGTTCCCACTGTGGCTACATAGGTTGGCGCGGGGGTTTGGAATATGCGACCGCGAAGGGGGCAATCCATGGCTTGACCCGGTCTCTTGCGAAAGAGGGCGCCGATTTAGGTATCTTGGTCAACACACTGGCGCCTGGAGCGGTGACGAGACCCGTTGAAGCCCTTGGCTTCCCAGATTCTCTGCGTTTGGGAGCGTTTTCTCCGGACCTTGTGCCACCAACTCTGCTTTGGCTGGTGCACGAGGACTGCAAGGTTCACGGGGAATCTTTCGGCGTCATGGCCGGGAGCACCACGAGGATCTGCATAGCCGAAAGCCAAGGGTATACCAGCCAATCTCCAACGCCCGAAACCATCCGGGACAATTTTTCCCAGATTATGGCCACGGATGTCTTCGCGTCATCAAGCCTGGTTTTTGGAGATGATGCTGAAGCGCGCGGTGCAGAATTTATCAGGTTGTATGGAGAGCACCAAGTTTGATTGATGATCGATCTGGCCAACGTGGTCCTAGCATGGCGTAGGCCCGACACGCCTCTTTGGCAGATAACCGAAGGGGAAAACGGACCGGCAAACCTGACACGGCGTTGCCAGGAAAGGGGAGCGCCATTGTCGACGACGCTACGGCCGATCCAAAAATCGGGGAGGGCAGCTCGTGGATATACCATTAAATTTAGCCACTACAGATTCGAAGGCAATCGCCCTTCTAGGGATGTTACCTGTCTCTGCTTTGTCTCGGTCTGATAACGAAACTCCCGATCTGGAAGAGGGTGAATGACCTTGGATCAGCAAATGGCACACTCAACTCGCACGCAGCCCATGCTTCATGTTCACGCTGCAGACGACGTGGCTTGGGACCGGGAAGCGGATTTGGTGGTCGTGGGTTTCGGCGGTGCTGGCGCCGCAGCCGCACTTGACGGAGCCGAACGCGGGGCAAAGGTTCTAATTCTTGATCGTTTCGATGGCGGCGGTGCAACGCATTTTTCAGGCGGCATCTACTACGCCGCGGAGACAGAGCCCCAGAAAAATGCTGGAATCGAGGACTCCATTGAAGAGATGTTTAAATATCTTCAGGCAGAAGGCACGCCAACGGAAGACGAAACACTGCGAAAATTCTGCGAGGATAGCCCAGACAATTTTCGGTGGCTCAGCCGGCATGTCCCCTACAGCGGCGAACTGTATTCGCAAAAGGCGACTTATCCACCCGAAGGTAAGTTCCTCTACTACAGCGGGAACGAGAAAGCGGACACATTTGCGAAAGTCGCCAAGCCGGCGCCGCGTGGACACCGGGCGGTTGGAGCGGGCTGGACCGGTTATGTATTTTACGCGGGGATCCGCAAGGCGGCACTTGATGCTGGAGCGAAGTTTCTCCCGCATTGTCCGGTAAGGCGATTGATCGCCGATGCTAGCGGGCGGATAGTAGGTGTCGAAGTTCACCGCATACCGGCTGCCAAAGTCGCAGAACATCGCGCCTTTTATGAACGTGTAAATCCGCACATACCAATGCGGGGTGCAAAATCGGAAAAAGCAATCAAGGAATGTGCCGCGTTCGAGTCGGCGAATTTTGAGATTGTCCGAGTCCGCGCGAGGCGCGGCGTGATCCTGTCGACGGGTGGATATATCAACAATCTGGAGATGCTTACTCGGTTTCGACCCGAGTTGGGCAAAAGTTACCGTGAAATCATGCGATTGGGCTCGATGGGCTGCGATGGCAGCGGCATCGCACTGGGGATCAGTGCCGGCGGCGAGCCTGATTTGATGGGGAACATGTTCGTCGGCAAGACCTTGTCGCCGCCTGAGGCTTTGGTGAAAGGCATCCTGATCAATGCGAATGGCACCCGATTTGTAAATGAAGACGCATACGTCTCATTGGTCGGCAATGCAGTGGCAGAGCAGCCGCGCGAAGGCTTCGCTTATCTCATCTTGGATAGCCCGGCGTTCTGGAATGCTTTCCGCACGGCTGCTACCTACGGCCGGGGAATGTTCCTTTTCTTCGGCTTACCATTACTTTTGAATGTGTTTATGGGTGGCACGAAGCGAGCTAGTTCGCTTGCCAAGTTAGCTCGAAAACTTGGCGTAAATGCAGAGAACCTTGAGGACGCAGTTATTAAGTATAATCTGGATGCGGATATGAAAAATTCCGATTCACTAGGAAAGCTAGCCGCCAATATTGCCCCAATTCGGCAGGGTCGCTTTTACGCGATGAACATGTCCATTCGCAACAAATTCGGATTGACCCAGGTGTTCAGTCTTGGTGGATTACGAGTGAATGAGATTACGGGCCAAGTTCGGCGCGCTGACGGCAGTTCAGTCGAAGGACTTTATGCCGCAGGACGGACAGCAATCGGTCTGTGCTCGAAAAGCTACATGAGCGGCATGTCGCTCGCCGATCTCGTTTTTTCAGGACGCCGCGCCGCGGCACACGCTTCTAGCCAATCTACAGCCGCATTGTAGCGCCCGATACTTTGGCAGAAACGCGCTTTAATAGTTGGAGCGAACCCGCTTAAGCCCCAAGAGTGAGGGAACCATTCGGAAGTGCCATCATTATGAGAAGGCTTGGTAGCTTTATCTACCTTCAACCAGCATACCACACCATGTTGTCCACGTCGAAGCGCCCCAAATAGCAGGCCGCAACACACAGAAAGGTCAACGATCGTCAAGGATATTACAAAAGATCGCCTGCAGCACTCGGCTGCCCTAGGCATGGCCAAGTGTAAGAGAATTTATTGATCGATTTCATTTTGCGATATCATCCATTTTTTGGATCGGGTTTGATGTATTAAGGGTCAATTTCTTTTTGCTTGTCGATATTCACTTGGTGATAAGTGCATGTATCTATTGAATGTATATGAGAACGTACTCTGATCGCTAAATCCGAGACGATAGGAGATTTCCTTGAGGGGGAGATCAGTTGCTTCTAGCATAGACTTCGCCCGACGGATGCGAATTTCGGAGATGAAATTGTGTAAGGTTTTTCCGGTTGTATGCTTGAACAACCTCCGTAGATGTGCTGAGCTTATTTTAAGGAGCTTTGCAATATCATCTACTTTCGGAAATTCGTTCTCGCATGATTCTACATATTCCTGAATCAGGTTTACATCCCTAAAAGAGATTTGACCGCTGCAAGATTGCAACCGGAACCTGTCGGGGTCGCTATTGAAGTGCCTCGCGAGATCTATTCCAATCTGTGCTGCCAGCGCTTCAGCCAAGACCGGTGTTGCAAAGCCCGGCGTCATGACTTCCGCGCCGATCCGGCGGATGGACTGCTCTATTCGCCAGTCCTTCATGTCGAGCAATTCCTTTCGCTTGCTCGCGTTCAAGGTACTCAGAATAGACGTGCCGCAGAGCTGATCGAACCATTCTCGCGAAAAACGGAACAGGATTGAGTTCGTCCGTTCCGGGCGGAGCGCCGGATGCGACTTGACGTCCATGCCCGCTAAGAAAAATTCGAGCTGGCCGAAACCCGCTTTCGACCGAGTGTCTGATGCGGGTGTTATCGAGACAATTTCAGGGTGAGTTCGATAACAAAGGATATAGTCCGAATAGCACTCGTCTATCCGCTCACCTGAATTCCACCGGTAGTCGACCACCTGTACCTTGGAGCCTTCGAGCGCCAATTCGTTTATGACGCTTATCACCTTAGCCGCCATTACGGTCGCACCCTTTCTCCCTGGTCCGGCAAAGTCAGAGGCTGTGAATCCCAAGGCCGATTGGTCTTCCACTTCGAGCCCGTACCGATCGCAAGATCTACTACACGGCCCCTTACCCGTTCAAGGCTTTTCATGTGGGCAGGATGTTGCCAGTCCGCGCGGGCGATAAACTGAGGTCGGTCCGCCCCGATGGAAAACAGCGGCATGGTCGCCGTCGGCATCACTGATGAGCGCCAACCTTGCCTTTGAACGTGTTCATGTGCGATCCTCAGGCGCCGAATTTTGAACGCGGCACCGCGCCGCCAGCCCGGCTGCCAACCGGCAAGCTTTCATTGAGAAAGTCGAGCGCTGCGGCCATGGCCTCGTCTTGTCCCGCCTCGGCGTAGAACCCGAGCTGATCGTAAGGCAGCAACACCAGCTTCTTGGGCTCGGCGGCGGCGGCGTAGGCGTCCATCACCTGCTCGACCGAATGAAGGACTTCATAGCCGGTGTTCATAATCATGCAGAGCGGTCGCGGAGAGATTTGGCGTATCGCAGACATTGGGTTGAATTGAATAATTTTTTCCATCGACTCAAGCGAGATGTCGTCGCGCCAGGTCGGCGGGTTCATGCCAACGAAGGCAAGCACATCCCGGTTGGTCGGCATGGCGCAGACTCCCGGCGTGCCGAAATGCGCCACGACGGGGATGCGAGCACTTTGCTCGCCGCGCAGGCGCCTTGCCCGGTCCTCATCGAGCGCGTCGAGTAGCTCTTCCCATTGCTCGGGCGAGCGAAGCCACTGCATCCAACGGCGGCAATCGACGATTGGAACTTGCGCGATCACCACACGTGCGCGACGATCGCGAGCGCCCGCACCAAGCACCATGCCACCACCAAAGCTTGTGCCCCACAGGCCAATGCGGTCGTGTTCAACCTCATCGCGGGTCTGTAGATAGCTGATGCCGGCGCTGAAATCCTCCATTTGCCGTTCAGGGAAGAGCTCGCCGCGTACGATGCCGCCGCTCCGCCCGAAGCTGCGATAATCGATCGCAAGAACGACATAGCCAGCTTGCGAAAAATACTCCCCCTGCGGCGCCAGCACCTCGCGCACCGCGCTGAAACCGTGACCTACCACTAGGGCAGGTCGCCTTTCCCCCGGTTTACGATTTGGCGGAAGATAGAGGTCTGCGCACACATCGACGCCCTCCACCGTAAACTTCACTTCCTCAGCCATCAGCGTTCCCTCACGTGGGTAGAGTTTACAGACCGGCCCGGTCCCCGAGGCGTACCGTCCGCTTCTGAGAGTTCACAGTCGATCGACACCGTCGGGGCGAAAAAACCTCAACCCGCCATGTGCTCAACGGCCGCCTCCAACGCAAACAGCGGCCCGAACCGGTTTCACCAGATCCGCACCGTTTCGGGGCAAATGCCTACACCGCGCTCGAACAACAAGTCCTCGACTTTGCGCAGCGAGAGCGGAAACCGAACGTATAGCATGGCCGCCATCTGGATATGCTATCGGGCCACCGGGCTGCGGCGAGATTGCTGTGACAAGACCGGTGCCGTTGTCCGGTGGGCCTGCGGTGTAACCGTTTGCCCACCGGAATAATTGTCTCGTGTGTGGCAATGTCAGAACGATCCGAGCCGAGCCCCCGGCATACCCATGAGTGTGGAGACAGTCGACCAATGCATATCGCTGGTGCATTCCCCGATTGTGAGCCCCATCGCGTCGCGCAGGTAACGTTCAATACCAGTCTCGACGGCATAGCCACTGCCGCCGAAAAGTTGCATGCATTCGCGAGCAACATCGACAGCCATTTCGGTTGCGAGCGGCTTCACCATATGTTCCAGCATCTTGTCTTGCCGACCTTCCTCAAGCAAGCGCGCCGCGTTGTATAGGATGTTCCGAACGGCCTCAATCTGTGCCTTCATCTTAGCGAACTTGACCTGGATCGCGCCCAACGTGAGAATAGATTTGCCAGCATTGGTGCGCATCTTGGCGTATTCAAATGCCTTGTCAAAGACGCCTTCGGCGATGCCGAGCGACATGGCCGAGACGTCAAGCACGTTGATGGTTGAATGCCCGTTGGCCTGGACCAGTTGCCGATTCTTGACCCAACCGTCCATCTCAAGGCTATCAGCTACCGGGACCCTGACGTCCGTCATCGTGATGGCGCCAAATGTCGTTCCCAAACCCATCTTGCGATCTTCGCCAACCACAAGGCCGGCCGTGCCTACGTCAACCGGAAAGGCCCACGTTGTGCCCTGGTACAAACCAAAAATGATAATCAGATCAGCATAAGGCGCGCCTGTGCACCAGTTCCGTGTCCCATTGAGCACGAAATAATCACCGTCACGCTCGGCCAGATCATCCCATTCGCTGAAGTTGGCCAATCCTCGCGGATCGGTGCCAGCCCCTGCCATGGTAGCCTCTCCATCCAGCACCTTTTCAAACCATTTTTCTTTGGCTTTTGGCATAGCCAGAAGCATTGTAGGCAGCACGCCATTGAGCATGATGTGCAGCGCGAGAGCCGGGCTTTCCTTGGATAGCTCTTCGTAAACGATCAATAGAGTTGTACGGGGAGCTTCCATTCCGCCAGCGCTCTCGGGCACTGCAATCCGGAAGAAGCCGAGGTCGGCCATCCGTTTGCCCATCTCCTTGATGAAGTTATGACTGTTGGGGCCATATAGCTCCAGCGCGCGTGGCCTGACCTCATTTTGTGTGAAGCGCTGCGCTACATCACGAATGGATTCTTGCTCTTCTGTCAGAAAGTACGACATTTTGTTCCTCTCATGCATGAACGTGCTTTGATTTTGAGCTTTTACGGTGGATCGCACCGCATCGCATGCAGACCGCATAAGTCTGCGGCGCTCTGACTGGGCCGCCAAATTCGTGCAGGAACGGGAGGTAAGCAATCACTGGAAATTGGATTATCCGAGCATTCTCGGCCGGATGCGATCATCTAGGGCTCTGCGACGCGTCGGTGGGTTGAGTACGGGATGCATGTCTGTTTGAACGATGAATGTGATTTTCGACTTCAGGTGAAATTTCGGCAGAGCGCGGGACCGAGGATTATGGGTTGTCCACGCATCCGGCGTTCGAAAATTGGGTTCGCAGTCGTTTGCTAAAGAGCCAAATCAAAGGCGTTAGACCGGAGAGAGACATGCAGATTGAATTTTCCAACAAAGTTGCGCTCGTCACCGGTGGGGGGCTGGGCATCGGTCGCGCTACCGCGCTTGCCTTTGCCAGAGCAGGTGCGAGCGTAATTGTGTCTGACCTCGACAAGGCGCATGGGGAAGAGACCGTATCGGCAATCTTGGCCACAAACGGAAAAGCCGCCTTCGTGCAATGTGATGTCTCCGACGAAGAAGATGTGCAGCGCCTGATGAATTCAACAATCGACATTTTCGGGCGGCTCGATTGCGCGTTCAACAATGCCGGAATCTCATCTACACCGGAAAAAATCGAAAATGAAACGCGCGGGTCGTACGACAGGACTATGGCAGTAAATCTGGCTGGCGTATGGCTTTGCATGAAATATGAAATCCCGCTGCTGCTCGCCCAAGGCGGTGGTGCGATTGTCAATACTGCGTCTGCGGCGGGGCTTTCCGGAACCGAACAGATGGCGATCTATACGGCAAGCAAGCATGGCGTGATTGGACTGACTCGGTCCGTCGCTTTGGACTATGCCAAGCAGGGAATTCGGATCAATGCGGTATGTCCCGGCGCGATCCGGACCGCCCTGTTCGAGCATGTGTGCAGCGAAAATCCTGGCATGCTCGAGGCGGCAATCGCCAACCACCCAATCGGCCGTATCGGTGAGCCTGAGGAAGTTGCTCAGGCCGTGATTTGGCTGGCGTCCGACGCGGCGTCCAACGTTATCGGCGTCGCACTACCCGTCGATGGTGGTTATCTCGTGTGATAGTGGCGACGCCCGCTAGTGCGGAAAATCCGACAATCATGAAGTAGGGCAAAGCAGTGCTTGAGGCTGTTTGCTTCCAGCCCCGCCGACATAATCCTTGATATTGTCCGGTCGAGATCATCGCATCAACTGGGCTCGATCGGTGCGTCGCCCGCTTAAGCGAAGCTGATCTCAGAGGGATAGTCCATGAGTTCGATACGGTTACCGTCGGGATCGAGGCAGAAGAGCAAGTTTCCACCATATGCTTCGTCCCACACTGCGGTAGAATGGACGATTGTGCCGCCAAAGGCTTCAAGTTTCGCAGCCTTTTCCTTGGCATCGTCAACCCGGAACGATAAATGTGTAAAGCCGGTTCGGTTCATCGCTCGCGGTCGGTCTGTTTCCTTGACGGTTGCAGGCGTCGCGAACTGAATGAGTTCGATCACCATGTCACCCAGCCTCATGAATTGGCATTGCATCACAAGGTCTCCCTCGACGCCGACGAGGTTCTGTACGGTATTCTCGATATTGACTTGAGCTCCGGGCTGAAATCCCAAGCCTTCACCATAGAACTGCATTGCGCACGCCAAGTCTGTGACGCAGATTCCGACGTGCGAAAACTTATAGTCGGCCGCTTCATTAGACATCATTTTTTCTCCACAATGCCGGCTCAATGAGCTTTGATTTCGGTGCCGGAATGATCCGGTTGAAGCTGAGTAACCTCGGGGCTTGGTCTGCCATGGGGTAGGGAGCGCTGCCAGATGAGCAGCGTACGCGACTGCCATTTCCCAAACTTGGGGTGAGGGGGGCTCCCCAGGCTTAGTTCAGCACACCCAAAGAGGCGCCCGCCATGTTTCCGATCAAATTCAAGTCCCTGGGCCGTGGCTGACCAGCCGGGGTGTCCGCGCAGAGCGCACTCTCTGGAACTAATAGCGCATCACAGAATTGTTGGGTGCCCACAGTGCGCAGCGCGACAGGATGGTCATTCTGCCCCCTTTTTCGGTGCTTGGACGACCTGGGCGCTTGCCTAAAATTTGCACACGGGATCGAGGCTCTCAACCTGTCGGCATCTGTCCCGGCAATCGGAACTTCGACTTCGAGATCCCATCCACTAGCCATATTGCCATACTACCATGGTCCGGGGCCTCACGGCCGCGGTTTGCAAAACCTCTATGCGGTCGCGCTCGCATCAGTCCGGCAAGTTTGCCGAATTTGAAATCCTGCCAGCAGCCGATTGCGTCTTCACTTATGAGCGAGTAACGCGCCGGTAAAGCGGTCGATCTTGAACAAGATCGCGATTGCTAGGAATCCTCAAGAAATGATCTGATTGGCCATTGGCCATTGGCCATTGGCCATTGGCCATTGGCCGTGACGTGACCCCCTGATTTTCCTCCACGCATGATTAGAGTCCGGCCCATTGGAAGGACGGACAGATGAAGCGAACGAGGTTCACGGAAGAGCAGATCATTTGCGTGCTGAAGGAAGCGGACACGGAGCCGTCTTGTCGCTGATCGTCGTATTCACCGGCTTGCCCGAATCGCCCCCTGTAGGCCCATCCGCCTCAAGCGATGCTGTAAAGCAGCCGCACTTCATTCACCCCAACCAGCAACCCGATGGCCGCCAAAGACCATGCGGCGAATGGACGGTTGCGCCAATGAGGAACTGAATCCCAGTGTTGGCGCGCTGGCAGTGTCGAGCCGTTGAAGCTGATCGCCGGTCAATCGAATCTCGGTTGCCGCAATGTTGCTTTCCAGCTGCGAAAGCTTGCTAGCACCGATGAGCGTGGACGCCACGCCGGGGCGTCCAATTGCCCAAGCTAGCGCCACCTGCGCGGCCGGCCGGTTAAGCTCGGCAGCGACCACTTTCAGGACATCAAGTATGTCCCAGTTGCGATCAACGAATTTGCTGTTGCCGAACGGGTTGGCACCGCTCAGCCGCCCAAGATCGGCGGTCTTCCCGCGTTCATATTTTCCAGTAAGAAAACCACCCGCGAGCGGGCTCCAGGGCATGACCCCCATCGAGCCTTCGCGGGCCGCAGGAAAGTGTTCGGCCTCCACATCGCGCGCGACGAGTGAATATTCGAGCTGCATAGCGATCGGACCGGGGACGCCGCGTTCGCTGGCAATCGTCGCCGCCTTCATCGCCAACCAGGCAGGCATGTCCGAAAAGCCGTAATAACGGATCTTGCCCGCACGAACGAGATCACCGAGCGTCTGGACAATCTCCTCGACTGGCGTGACTCCGTCCCAGATATGCATCCAGTAGAGATCGACGTAGTCGGTGCCGAGGCGCTTAAGTGAGGCGTCGAGCGCGCGGTGGATATTTTTCGCGCCTGCACCGCCGGCATGGGGATAGCCGCCACCTGCCTGCTTGGAGGCCAACGGACTTGCTGAGCCGTTGAACCCGAACTTGGTCGCCAGCACGATCTCGTCGCGGCTTCCGGTATCTGCGATGAACTTCCCCACGAGCGTTTCGCTCTCGCCGCCTGTGTAGATGTCAGCAGTGTCGATGAAATTGCCGCCCGCGGCGCGATACGCATCAAAAATTGCGCGCGATGTCGCTTCGTCTGCACCCCACTCGCCCGGCCCGAAGGTCATTGTTCCGAGCGCGAGAGGGCTGACGACGAGACCCGATCGGCCGAGTGTGCGGAAGTCGTGGAGAGACATCGGATTACTTTCCTAGCGTTCGATACGAAAGTCATGCTAGGTCAAGGCAGATGAGTCAATTTATTTCCGAGTGATCACTATGAAAGGTGCTGGAATGCCGACAGCCCGAGGCCGCAAAACCGGTCGGCCGCTGTCATTTGACCGCGATGCGGCGCTTGAACAAGCGATGCTGATGTTCTGGCGGCATGGTTATGAGACGACCTCGATCGTCGATCTTACGACAGCGATGGGGGTGACCGCGCCCAGCCTGTATGCAGCCTTTGGTGACAAGAAACGCTTGTTTCTCGAAGCGATGCGCCGTTACGCTGGCGACCCGGACGCGATGGCACGGGACATCCGCGAGGCGCCGAGCGCATATGACGCAGCGAATGCGATGCTAACAAAGGCTGCTGTCGGATACACGGGAGACACGACCCCCAGGGGATGTCTACTCGCCAGTGCGACCGCGACCGGTTCGGCAGCATCCTGCGATGTTCAAGACGCAGTTGCGGATATTCGCAGGTTCATCGTTGCCTGCCTCCAGGCACGTATCGATGCTGATGTGGCGAGCGGCTTGCTGTCCCCCGCCACCGACGCTGTGGCGCTGGCTGGTCTCATCATGGCTGTCGCACAGGGTATGTCTGTACTGGCGCGTGACGGTGCCTCGCGCGCAGTCTTGGTCGCTATAGTCGCAGCCACAATGGCGGCATGGCCGAAAACCTAATTGAGCCTTTGTGCGGCGAAGGTCGCATTGACGGCTTTCCACAGATCTGCCGAGCAGACCCGACGGTCCAGTTTTAACGCAGTTGCAGCTGCCGGCGCGGTACAATGCCAGTGGTGTGAAAGCTGGCTGTCGGTTTTTGGCGAAAAACCTTCCGTTGAAAACGTCGCGGGGAGGCACCGGTAAGTCCAGCGGGTTCAACGGGTGGCCCGACTCGGGGTTCGAGCGGCTTTCAGCCAATTGACCTGCCTTGATTTCCAAGTAAGCCCGACCGTCCCGGCTCGATAGTGAGAAATTCGCCGAGCTACCTAGAATGCTACCTACAAGAAGCGGACAGCCAAACAGGCCTTCCTCATCCAGATATAAGTCTATGATTTATATAAAAAATATGGTGGACGCGCTTGGGCTCGAACCAAGGACCCGCTGATTAGGAGAAAGTTTTGTGCTTTGTCGCCCCGTGGGACCACTCGGCCACCATTTCGGGCGGCAGATCGTCCTGGCGCAGGCCTAAAACGGCTCACCGTAAAGTGGCCGATTTGGGGGTAGTGGTGGGGGTATTCCGAAATCTGTGACGAAAAAAACTTTATGAAACAGTTTGATGCGGATGCTCGGTGGATCCCTCCTCCGCTACCAACCTCGGGTCCGGAAGCTTCCCAGCGCTTCCGCATTTTTCCAAAAAATTGATAAAAAGCAGAGGGTTGCGGGTGATTTGTATCCGTATGCACCCGATGCCTTCCACATGCAGCCAGATTTGGTGCGGGGGTATTTTGGGCGTGTTTTCGCGGAGTGTCGGAAAGGAGCGATACCCCCATGCCTCTGACAGGGACTCAGGCCCGAAACGCGAAGCCAAACGATCGCGCATATAAGCTCTTCGATAGCGAGGGACTCTTCCTGCTCGTCCAGCCGAACGGCACGAAGCTGTGGCCGATGAAGTACCGCTTTGCGGGCAAGGAGAAGCTGCTGTCCTTCGGCGCCTATCCCGCCGTGGGGATCAGCGTCGTCTATGATTTTCGCGATGACCTGGGTCCTCTGCTGAACCGGTCTCATGTTACCAACTGGGCGCTCTCAGGATCGATCGAGGTAAAGCGCGGCCGCTGGGATGGCGAAGTCTGGGCCAATCACAGCGTCCAGCACGAAGAACTCGTTGCAAGCAACGAAGGCAACAGTGCCCGCCTTGCAGCAGCATTGGTCCGAAGCGATGCCCTCGGACGACCGCTCGCCTTCCATCTTACGGTGGGCGAGGCGGCAGATTGCAAAGCCTATGACGCCCTGATCGGCCTGCCCGAGCGCGCACCTGAAGCTTTGCTCGCCACCAGATGCGACCAGCTTGCCAACAGCTTCCTCGGCATGGTCCATCTTGCCACCCCCAGATACTGGCTCAAATTTGTCCACGCCGCCTAGCGGACCGCAGTGAAGTGAAGCTTTGCGGCTGTCGCGAGCAGAATGATCGCCAGCATCGAGAACATTGCCGACAGCAGGCCCCGCGAGACCAGGCTGGCCCGGTCAAGACCGGTGCGCTGCCCATGGCGGCGTTCGCGCCAAGTGGAAAGCACCGCGCCAACCAGTGCGATGCCACCATCTGCGGCAAATTCGTCAAAGGTGGTCAAGGCGTCAAAATCCATGGAGCTTCCCAAGTATTTCGAAGTCGGCTCGGCAATAGGGGATCATTGATGCCCGGCTCATGACAGCGCAGCAGCGCACGCGTGCTGAGGCCGCAGCCAATTGCAGTCCTAAGTGACTTCAAATTGACAAACTCCGCGGATACCGCCGCCTCGTGAGGGACGAGAATGGCATTGCGCGGTGTAGGGGAAGACAACGAGGCAAGCGCGCAGGGCCATGATGGCCAAGGTGATAGCGCTGCGCCGTTTGGCGAACATGTCGTCTCCGATATCGAGAGCTATCTCTGCGCGCCGACAGCAGAAGGCCGGATCGATCACTTGCAATCGCGCCATCCCGAGGCCTGGCACCTGCGGCTGCCGGGACTCGATAGCCTGCTTGATGGCAATCCTGCGCAATCCGACTCCGGCCAGCCGCTCCGCATCTGCATAGCCACCGAACAGGTCGCCGGCCCGGTACGCAACGGCGGCATCGGCAACACATATGCCAACCTTGCGCTGATGCTGGCCGAGCAGGGTTTTGATGTCACCGTGCTCTACCTGCGCGGTGAACAGGTCGAGACTGAAACGATCGGGCATTGGGTGAACCACTACGCCAAGAAGGGGGTGAGGCTGGTACCCGCGCCCGACTATGCGAGTGCAGAGCGCTTCGCGTCCAACGCCGACCGCTGGCTGCGCGTGCCCTACAACATGATGCGCTGGCTGATCGACAATCCGATGGACGTGGTCCACGTTTCGGAATGGCGGGGCACGGGGTACTTGTGCTTGCTGGCAAAGCGGCAGGGCTGGGCGTTTGCGCGGACCCTTTTCGTGGTGAAGACGTCAAGCCCGTGGATGTGGAACCGTCTTTACGGCGGTCATATGCTCGAACGTGCCGACGATCTGGTCAAGAATCACGCCGAGCGCCGTAGTGTCGAACTGGGCGATATCGTTGTCGGCGGCAGCCTCCACTTGCTGCGCTGGATGGCCAGCCAGGGCTATGTCCTGCCCGAGGAGCGCACGTTTGTGCAGCCCAATGTTGCGACCTTCGCTTCGCTCGAACCCTTGATGCGTGCCCGAAAGCTGGCACCTGGCACCCGCGCGCCGATCGATGAGCTGGTGTTCTTCGGTCGGCTTGAGGTGCGCAAGGGGCTGTTCATCTTCTGCCAGGCGATCCGCCGACTGGTGCGCAAGGGGGTACCCCTGCCGCGCCGGATCACGTTCATGGGCAAACCCGGCGGCCGCCTGCCCAGTCATCCCGAACTCGACACGCCCGACTACATCCGGGAAGTTTCCGAAGGGTGGCCTTGCGAGGTGCAGATCCTGACCGGCTTCCAGCAATACGAAGCGATTGAGTATCTGCTGGGTGGCAAGCGGCTGGCGGTCATGCCCTCGATTATCGAGAACAGCTCGATGGCGGTCTACGAGGCGGCCATCTGCGCGATTCCGACCGTGGCGACCGATGTCGGCGGCAATGCCGAGCTGATCGATCCGCGCGATCGTGCGGCGGTCCTGTGCCAGCCGCACCCGGTGGCGCTGGCCGACAAGCTGGAAGAGGCGCTCAAGCTTGGCGGGATGGTGCCGCGTCCCAGCTTCAACAACGATAGCAATCTGGCGATCTGGAACGCGTTCCACCAGCAGCTCAATGGACCACTGCACCAACGGCTGCTGGATCGGGCACGGGGGGATGCAGTGCCTGCACCCGATTGTCCGGCCACGGCGGTTTGCATTTACTTCCTTGGTCATGCTGCCGCGCTGGATGCGACACTGGCCAGCCTGGCTGCGCAAGAGGTGCCGCCGCGTGAGGTGCTGGTCGGGGTTGATGGCGACAGCGATGAGGACTGCGCGGTCGCGGCGGCGGCGTTGGCCCGCCACGGCTTTGCGCCGCATGCGGTGGAATGCTTCGATCTCGATGCCGGAGCCGCGTTCAACCGGTTGGCCGATGCCGCGAGCAGCGACTTCGCTCTTTTCGTTTGGGAAGGGGCGATGCTTGAACACGGCGCATTGCGCGAACTTGAACGGATTGCCCGGCACACCGATGCCCACGTGATCAACTTTCTGGTCGAGATGCGCGAACTGGGCGCAGAAAGCCCGCCCGAACTCAAGGCACAGTTTATCGTCGGTGTTTCCGACGCTTTCTTCCGCGATGACGAGATCGAGAATCCACTCTTCGTGCGGCGCGATGCCTTCTTGCAGTTGGGTGGATTCACCAACGACTATCGGCTTCTCGGCCATGACCACGAATTCGTCGCGCGCGCGCAGCTTGCCGGATATGCTTGCGAGACGGTGCCAATGCGGCTGGGCAGCATTGTCGCGCAACCCGCAGAGTGGCTGCGCGCACGCGGCTACGATCTTTCGGCCACCGCCTTTCGGGTCATGCGTCCCAAGCTCGCGGCAGCGCCGCTGGCGATGCGCGATACGCTGCTCCTCGCGCGCGGGTTGGCGGCGCGCGGCGGGGGCAAGGCCAAGCAGGCTGCGGCAGCGAATCCCGAAAGCGTGCTGATGCGCATCATGGCCGGGCTGAAACCCGACCGCAGTCCGGCAGGGCCTATCGACCCATCTGCCGCCGTCGCTGCGCTCACAAAGCCCGCGGCCCGCACCAGACCGGTCAAACCGCGCGCAAACCGCAATGGCCCTGCCAGGATTGGCAACTACGTTGCGTTGCTCAACATGGTTGCGGGCGAGGACATTGCCATGCCGGTGATACGGCCCCGCGCACCCCGCGCCCGGCCCATGTCTCCGCTGCTCAAGACGCTGGTGGAGCGCGGCGAAGTTACACGCGATGGAGAGGTCATCGGCCAGTTGCTCGGCGTACATCACAACCGGATCCATGGCTGGGTTACACAACTGCGCAAGGATGCGCCGCCGATCAGCGTGGAGATCATCGTCGATGGCGCCGTTCTGCAGGCGACGGCCGACCGGCATTTCGCCCCGTTTGCGGCCATTCCGGATGAGGCACGGCGGGCCGGCTTCGTGATCGACCTGCCTTCGCGGGGAACCCGGCGCAAGGCAGGGATGGTGTTTCGCGTCGTGGCTACCGGCAGCAATATCGTGTTGAACGATGGCTTGATCATGCCGCGCAACGTAACGTTTGCCGGCATGGGATATGACGGCTTGGTGGATGTCGACAGCGCCGGAGCCATCGGCGGGATCATTCGCCATCGTCAGGATCGCGCCCGTCGGTGCGATCTTGCCCTGTTTGCCGACGGCGTCTTTTTTGCGCGGGTCCCCATTGGTGGTCAGAGCGAAGGGCGCTTCTCCGTGCCGGTGCCGGATATCGTCCGAAACGGGGGAGCGCATGAAATTGAAGTGGTCTTGGCAGAGAATGGCGTCGCCGTGCCGGGTGGGCTGCTGACCGTGATGGAGGGGCAGATTGTCCGACCACGTTCCAGCATCTTGTCGATGCTCGGGCGATGAGGGTCCTCGTCACTGGCGGCTGCGGCTTTATCGGCGCCAACCTCGTCCCGCGCCTTGCCGCAGCGGGTTGGGAAGTGCGTGTGCTCGACAACGAAAGCATGGGGCGCCGCGAGCATCTCGATGATTTCACCGGGCAGTTCATCCACGGCGACATCCGCGATCCGGCGGCGCTGGATGTGGCGCTCGAGGGGGTCGACGCGGTGGTCCACCTTGCAGCGGATACCCGTGTGATCGAGTCGATTGCCGATCCGGCCTTCAATTTCGACGTCAACGTGGTCGGCAGCTTTCGCCTGCTTGAGGCTATGCGCGCGCGCGGCATTCGCCGTCTGGTCAATGCCTCGACCGGCGGTGCGATCATCGGCGCTGCCACGCCTCCCGTCCATGAAGCCATGGTCCCCAATCCTATCGCACCCTATGGCGCGACCAAGCTGGCGGTGGAGGGGCTGTGCTCCGCATGGTCGGGAAGCTATGGCTTTTCCACTCTTTCGCTTCGATTTGCCAACGTTTACGGCCCGCGTTCATATCACAAGGGGAGCGTTGTCGCCGCGTTCTTCCGGCGCATCGCGGACGGGCTGCCGCTGATCGTTCACGGAGACGGCGAACAGGTGCGCGATTTCGTGTTCGTCGACGATCTGTGCGACGGCATCATGCGTGGCATCGATTACGCGCAATCGGGTGTATTGCAGCTGGGTTCCGGGGTGCCGGTCTCGGTCAATGCGCTGATTGAAGAGATGCGCCTGGTTGTTGCACCGCAGCCTGTCGCGGTAGAATATCGCCCGGCGCGGGTGGGTGAGATCGAGCGAACCTGGTGCGATGTCTCGCGCGCGCGGTCTGAACTTGGCTTTGCTCCGGACACGTCGCTTGCGGTTGGGCTGGCGCGGACCTGGGCGTGGTTTCGTGTTCGGCGCGCGGGTAACTGACGGCCGCGGCAATCCGCAGTCAAGCGCCCGGTCCGGTGCTGCGCCAACGCCCCATTTTGCAACAACGCACGCCGGACGATGTCGCAACCGTGTCATATTGAGCAACTAGCAGCCCCAATAGCGAGCAAACGCATTTCGGGGGGTTAAACATGCTGCTTTTCATTGATGAACCGCGCAATATCAAGATCGTGCGCCAGCCTCCCGAGGGCGGGATTCGGGAGCCGCTTTGCAAGGTGAAGAAGCAGCAACTGGTTATTTCTGATGAAGTGGCCGCTCTCCTCAAGGGCGACGAGGTCGTTGAGATTGAAGCTGCTTTCAATCTTCTTGCCGAAGGTGAAACGGCTCGGATCAAGGCAGCTATTGCGGCTTTCCCGAGCACCATCCGCGAAGTTCTGGATTACTACAAGGATGGCGCTAGCCCCATGGAGCAGCGCTGGATTCTGGGCGCCCTGCTTGAAGGTTTGCGCCTGATCAGGCGCCACGATCGCGAGATCGGCATCTAAGCGATTCGGCTTTCGCCGGGGGCGGCATTTGCGCGGCTGCGTCTTGCCGCCAACCAGAAATTTGGGGGTAAGAACTTGGAAAAAGTCATCGTGCTTGGCGGCGACGGATTCTGTGGCTGGCCGACGGCATTGCACCTGTCGAAGCTTGGCTACGACGTTGTCATTGTCGACAACCTGTCGCGTCGGAAAATCGACATCGATCTGGAATCCGACTCCCTGACCCCGATCAGCTCGATCGGGGTGCGGCTTGCCGCGTGGAAGGAAGTGACCGGACGTACCATCCGGTTTGCCCAGATGACCGTCGGCACGGATTATGACCAGCTGCTCGACCTGATCCAGCGCGAGCGGCCGCGCGCGATCGTCCACTTTGCCGAGCAGCGCGCTGCGCCATACTCGATGAAGGGCACGCGCGAGAGGCGTTACACAGTCAACAACAACCTGAATGCCACGCATGACGTGCTCTCGGCCATTGTTGACAGCGGGTTGGAGATCCATCTCGTCCACCTCGGCACGATGGGTGTGTATGGGTATGGCACGGCGGGGATGGAGATCCCCGAAGGCTATCTGCCGGTCACCATCAATACACCTGAAGGCGCCAAGGAAATCGAGATCCTGTATCCGGCTCATCCGGGCAGCGTCTATCACATGACCAAGTCGCAGGATGCGCTGTTCTTCTGGTACTACAACCGCAATTATAAGACGCGCATCACTGATCTGCATCAAGGCATCGTGTGGGGCACCCAGACCGACGAGACCAGCCTGGATGAAAGGCTGATCAACCGGTTCGATTACGATGGCGACTACGGCACTGTGCTCAACCGGTTCCTGATGCAGGCCGCGATCGGCCATCCCATGACTGTGCACGGGACCGGCGGTCAGACGCGCGCGTTCATTCATATCCGTGACACTGTTCGGTGCATCGAGCTGGCGATTGCCAATCCGCCGCAGCGCGGTGACCGGGTCGCGATCATGAACCAGATGACCGAGACGCACCGGTTGATCGATCTGGCGCGGATGATCGAACAGATGACTGGGGCACCTTACCAGCTGGTACCCAATCCACGCGTCGAGGCTGCCGAGAACGACCTGACGGTTTGCAACGAACGGTTCCTGAAGCTGGGACTGCGGCCCACGCGGTTGCATGAGGGGCTGGCAGCTGAAGTGACCGACATCGCGCGGCGCTATGCTGGCCGTTGCAACCGGGCCAAGATCCCTTGCGTTTCGCAATGGACCGGGCCCCATCCTGAAACCCGGCCCGAGCCGCGTGCCGAGGTTGCGCACATTGTCCGCAGCGAGACCCAGTCCGCGGCGGTCAACTTGGTCCTGGTCGGCAACGACGTCTACGCACGGCTGCCTTCGGCGATGTGATTTGGGCCAGGCCATGATGGCCGGCAATGGAATTGAGGCCGGTACGGCAAGCGGCCGGGGCAGGCGATAGCAGGGGGCAGAAGGCATGTTGGCGGGCGGTGAACCAGGAGATGAGCAGCAGAAGCGCAAAGAGGGGCAAGAGCAGGCCGGCGACGGCGTGTCGAAGCTGGCTTCGCGCTCGTTGCAGAACCTGATGGAACGTTTGCCGAGCGCGCGCGTGGAAGGCCGGTCCGGTTCACGGGCCGTTCCGATCGGGGCGCCGCTGCGCACCAATCGCGAATACAAGGGTTCAGACGTTCCCGAACCGAATACGACTGCTTCTGCCTCGACGGATGCGCCGACCCAGACACCGCCCGCCGGTGAGACGGACGGCCCCTTCATGCTGCGCTCTACAGTGGACCGGTCGGCGGCTCTTCGCGAAGCCGGACCATCGCTGCCGGGACGCAAATCGCGCATGTCGAAGGGCAGCCTGATCTGGCTCATCCTGGCCTTTGTCGCCCCCGTCTTGCTCGGGGGTGTCTACATCTTCTTCGTGTTGCCCGATCAATATGTGACCGAGTTTCGTTTCTCGGTTCGTGTGCCGGTGGGCAATCCTGCAGCATTGGCGAAATCGAACGGCGGCGCGGCCCTTTCTGCATTGTTCGGCGGCAATCCAACGCCCGGAAGCGACCTGCTCGACAACTTTACCGTCGCTGATTACGCCCGCAGTCCACAGGCGGCGAGCGATGTTCACGCCAAGGTCAATCTCAAGGCGATGTTCAGCAAGCCATCCGATCCGTTTTCGCGACTTGCTGACACGGCCAGCCAGGAAGAGCTGGGGCGGTACTGGAAGGGCATGGTCTCGTCCGATTACGACGTGACCACTGGGCTCGCGCTTGTTCGCGTCAAGGCTTACGCGCCTCAGGACAGTTTCAGCATCGCGAATGCCCTGCTCACGCAGTCTAACCAGCTCGTTAACGACATCGGCAACCAGTCGCAGACGGATACGGTGCGCTTTGCCAAGGAACAGTTTGACCGGGCCACTACGCAGGTGGCAGATCTGCAACGGCAGATCGCGGGCATGGCGCGCGGCGGTGCGGACAGCGCATCAGTTGGTGTCATCCAGGCCAATACGCAGGTGGCCACCACGTCACGGGCGAACATCGCGCTGATCCAGTCCCAGATCGAAGTGCTGGAAGGGCAGTTGCATAATCCGAAGGCGCCACAGATCGTCCTTCTGCGCCAGCAACTCGCTGCCAACGAGCGCGCGCTGGCAGATGCGGTCAGCACCGCGAACACGGTGTCGACCAACAACTTTCAGGTCCTTACCGCGCAGCTTGCAAATGCCAACAGCGAGCTCTCTGCTGCCCAGGCAGCCTTGAGTCAGGCGAAGTCTGCTGCTGCGGCACAGCGGCTTTATCTGACCACTTATGTGCGTCCGTCGCTGCCGGAGAGCCCGGTTGGCCCCGATCGCTGGGTGGCCCTTTTGCTGCTGGTTGCGGGCGCAGGCATGGTCTGGGTGGTCGGTCTGCTGGTGCGCAACTCGATCCTGGAGCATAGGCTTTGACCCAGACCTACCCGAGTGGTCGGATGTACGCGGCGGGGCCGCGGCGGCTGGCACTGCGCGCTCAATTCAATGTCCTTTCTGCGTTGCTGTTCCGCGAAGCCGGCATGCGGCACGGGCAGAACTTCACGCTTGGCTATCTGGCCTCAGGGGTTGAGCCGCTGGTCATAGTTGCCACGATCGGCTTGTTGTTTTCTGCGCTCTCACGAACCCCGCCATATGGTTCGAGCCTGATGCTGTTTATCGGCACGGGTGTTTTCCCGATCTATCTCTTCATCCATACCTCGCTGCGACTGCGCCAGCCCTTGAACGCGGTGGCGCAGCGCCAGCGATTTCCGATCGAGCGGCCGTTTGACCATATTCTGGTGCATGCGGTTCTGCACTTGTTGAGCAGCGCACTGGTCGCGGTTTTGTTCTTTGGCAGCTTGTACCTGTTTTTCGGCGTCAACGCGGCCATTCCGAGCGACCCGGTCACAGCGGTTGTCTCACTGCTGGTGGTGCTTATGCTCGGCATTGCCACTGGCATCTGCAATTCAGTCATCGCGCGGATCATTCCGGCGTGGGATTTGCTGTGGCCGGCGATTGCTCGAGCATCACTCCATTTTTCCGGTCCTTACTTTGTCGCCGCCTATCTGCCGCCAGATAGCCGTTGGTACTTTGCGCTGAACCCGGTCATTCACGGTGTGAATTGGTTCCGACATGCGTTTTATCCGTTTTATCCCAATCAGTTGACTGACCACAGCTACATCCTGGCTTTCACGGCGGTGTTGCTGTTCTTCGGGGTTTTGCTCGAAGCCGGCACACGCCGCTATCTTGAAGAGAAGGACTGAGCGATGATCAGGCTCGACAATGTCAGTTTCGCCTATCAGCGTGGTCGGAACGAACTTGATCGCGTGTCGATCGAGTTGCCTTCGCATCGCCGGATGGCAATTCTGGGCGGGCAGGAAACCGGCAAGACTACGCTGATCGGGCTTCTCGCCGGTGTCATCGATCCAACTGGCGGGCGCATTGAACGGCTGGCTCATCTGTCGTTTCCGGCGGGCTACAATCGTGCCTTTCGCCTTGCCAATACAGTCAGACAGAATGTCATCTTTGCCGCTCGCGTCTATGATGCCGATCCCGGTGAAGTGGTCGATTTCATTTGCGGGATCCTCGATCTGAATGACTGGATTGATCGTCCAATGCGCGATCTCCCGGTTCAGACCCGCCGTTCGGTCGCATATGCGCTGACCTATGCGCTCCCGTTCGATACCTATCTTTTCGACAATATCATCGGTCCCGGCGATCCGGCAACGCGCGATCTCTGGCGCGTGTTGTATGAGGCACGGACGGCGACGGCGGGGGCAGTGCTCGCGACCCGGCAGCCCCGCGTGGCGGAAACCTACTGCGATTGCGCACTCGTGCTGCGGCGCGACGCCCATCCCGTCTTTTTCGAGAATCTGCGTGAAGCGACGGCCCTGTTTGAAGCGGAAGCCGCCGCCGAACAGCGGGCGAACGCTGTCGGCCACGACCAACCGGCGGTTGATACGCCGACATTCGATGAAGGCAGTGTTGGAAATCAAGCCTTGGCCAAAGTCGCAGACTGATGCGGTTTCCACCATCTTTTCCATCCCTGCCAAAGAACCTGAGGCACGCCGTGACAGATCATGAACTTTTGCCGACCGTCGCTGTAATGGGCCGACTTTCGCGTGCAGGTCTTGCCCGATATCTTTTGTCCGGTGCCCTGATGGTTTCGCTTTCGGCCTGCGCGTCGATGCCGATTACCGGTCCGCTTTCAAAGCAGATTTTGGCAGAAGGCAGCAGCGAGGCGCCGCCTTACCTGCTGGTTCCCGTTGATCGGATCACCCTCACGGCACTGTCGCATGCCACCCTTGACGGGCTCAGCCCGCTGGCCAGTCCTGCGCCGCCGCCGGTCGTTACAATCCATGTCGGTGATGCCGTTTCGGTCACGCTTTGGGAGTTCGGGAGCGGCTTGCTCGGACCGGTCAACGCGGCCACGGCGTCACAGCCGGGTCTGGTCGGCGCGCAGAGTGCGACGGTGCCGGTCCAGACGGTCGATCAGTCGGGTACCATCATGGTGCCCTTCGCGGGTGAAATCCGTGCAGCGGGCCTCACCACGCGCCAGGTTCAGCAGGCGATCATCGCTGCGCTTCGCGGGAAGGCCAACCAGACCCAGGCACTCGTCCAGGTCGTGCAGACGACCGACAATGCCGCGACCATCAGTGGCGACGTCAATCGTCCCGGTCGGGTTCCGTTGATGTGGGCCGGGACGCGCCTGCTTGATGCGATCTCGCAGGCGGGTGGAACCACAGGCAAGGCGCGCGACATGATCGTGCAGCTGACGCGCGGCGGGGTGGTGCGCTCCGTGCGGCTTGTCGAGTTGCAGACCATCCCGACCGAAAACATCTATCTGGTTCCGGGCGATCTCGTCACGTTGTCGCAGGAGCCACAGACCCTGGTCGTGCTTGGCGCGACAAACCGCAATCAGGAGGTGACCTTTGCCAAGGCGAAGGTGAACCTTGCGGAGGCGCTGGGCAATGGCGGCGGGCTCAATGATAGTCTCGCTGATCCCTACGGTGTCTATGTGCTGCGGTACGAACCAGTGGAGGTGGCGAAGTCGTTGCGGACCGAACCCTTGCCTGACTATCTGGCGGCCAATTCGACGGTGCCGGTGGTATATCAGGTCAATCTCAGATCTGCGGACGGCCTGCTCCTGGCGCAAAGCTTCTCGATGCATGACCGGGACGTTGTTTATGTTGCGACTTCGCAGTCGGTGCAGGTGGGCAAGCTGGCGGAGCTGTTCAACCAGATCGCCAACATAGGCAAGAGCCGTTCGACCCAACGCTTTACGTACTAACCGTTATTCGCTTGGCAGCACCCCGGTAGCTGGAAACAGATCGTGGTGAGCCGGGGAAACTGCCGAATGATGCGGTCACCCGCCTCGGGGGGAAGCATCCAGCGCCAGTGTGCCTGTGGGGCCCTCCGCGGCCTTGATTCGATGGGCACCAGCAAGTCGAGGTTACAAGCTGTGGTAAGCAACGATGCATGATGTTGTGAAAAGGAGTTCGGTGATGGTCAAGGACGGTCCGGCCGCAACGGGATTGGGCGCGGCGGAGCCACATCCTGACGCGGAACCGATGCGCATGGTGCGGTTCAACCCGGCGTTTTCGCGTTTGCTCGGGAATATCAGCCCGACTGCGATGAGAGTTCCATCGATGATGTCCATGCTCGAACGACGTGTGCTGTTCACACTCGCGCGCGAGCGTTATTCAGGGACCGGGGTGATCGTCGATGCGGGCATATTCCTTGGCGCGTCGACGGTGTGCCTCGGCGAGGGGCTTCGGCTGAACAAGGATTTCAAGACGATCTCCAAGCTCTGGAAGAAGCCGATCATTTCGTTCGAACGAGCAATCATCAACCCCGGTATGCCGGCGTTTTTCAAACGCAATAATGTCGAAGGCATGGCAGAGGCGGGCGAGTCCTTTGCTGAAGCGGTCCAGGCCAACATCCGGCCGGTAAGCGATCTGGTCGATCTTCGGTTGGGTGATATTCTCGAGACCGGGAAAGGCATCACCGATCCGATTGAAATTCTGTTTCTCGATGTGCTGAAGCTTCCGGAAATCAGCCGCTTTGTTGTCCGTAATTTCTTTCCGCGATTGATTCCCGGTGTCTCGATCATTGCGCAGCAGGATTATTTTTACGATCGACTGCCCTTCATCAAGACGGATCAGGAGTTCTTCGCAGACTACTTCACCTACATCGGCGAAGTCTGCTCGACCGCGCTGTTCCTTTGCACCAAGGCCATCCCGGAATCTGCGATCAACGCGCTTGAGCAGGGACTTCCTGCGCGTGAGCAGGAACGTTTGGCCAGCGTTGCCATGCAACGTTCATGCGATCCTGCACGCCGGTACATGATGGCGCTTTCCAAGGTACGGCTGGTCAAGCAACTGTACGGCAGCGAGAGCGCGCAAGACTATCTGCAGTTTGTCAGGAACGACTTTCCTGAACAGGTCGCATCCGATCTGCCGCGCCTGAAAGACGCGCTGGTGGCTGTTGAACGCGCGTGCTCAGGTTTGGATGAGTAATTTTATCGTTTGGTGAGGCTATCGGCGGGCTCGACCGGAGCGGACCTTACCGGCCTGGTGCTGGGGACCGAGCCCGCCCAGCCTTACCTCCGGCGTTGCCGTGATCAGATCCTGTCGCTGATTGCGTCAGACTGATCCGGCAATCGGTCAGCGCTCGTTCCCGGCCTCGTCGCCAAACGCGATCGCTGCGATCCGTTGGTTGACCGGCGTTGCGCAAGCGCCGCCCTGCTTGGCATAATTGCGCCAGAACATCACCCCGGAGAGGCGATCGCGGATGATCGCCTGACGCACGAAGCGTGCATCATCAAGCGTCGTCCCCGCCAATTCGAAATCGATCAGCAGACGCCGGGTGTCCACCGGTCCGCCCGCTTTGACGATGGCCAGCTGCGCTGCGTAACTTGCGGGGAGCGAGCTTTGCGCATTCCTGCTCCACAAGACCAGCGTGGTCCGGTCGAACAGCGCCACGATCCGGTTCGCGTTCTCGGCGGTGACGCCGGTGAACCGCTGTTGCCCAGGGGAATCAAGCGGATTGATCAGCAGGATGACCTGCTTGCCCGCAGCATGGACCAGCTTGGCATAGGAGGCCAGAAACCGCTCGGTCGTCGGCGGGTCGCGACCGTCTTGCACTTCATAGTCTAGGACAATCCCGCTCGCTTGGGGAGGCAGTTTGCCCGATGCCAGCACGCAGGTATCAGCCGGTGATCGAGGGGCGGTATCGGGCAGCGCTTCTTCGCTGGTCAGCGTGATCCCCGCTTCCTGGGCATAGCGACGCGCGCGGGCATTTTTCCCCAGCAGGCTGGACGCCTGCGCCAGAGTGCAGGCATTGGCCCGGTCGATCGAGCTGAACGCCGAACGATGGCGTCGGTTGCCCGTCCATGACGGTTCGATATTCAATTTCCGAATGATCTGCCGCCCGTCAGCGCCGACCAGCGGTGTCGCGGCGCGATTGGCCCAGTGGTAGTACCAGGTCCGGATGCCGCTGGGTGCCGATGCGAGGCGGCCCAATTGCCCCGATGCCGCCGCGGAAAGAGGATAGTATGGATAGGACCCGTGGCCGCTTGGCGGCGGTGCCTGTTGATAGACTTCGAACCGCAACCGGGCATTGTCCGCTGCTGAGAAACAGTCGGGGCCGGGAACTGTGGCGGCCACTCTCGGGACTGTCATCAGAGCCAGCCCGACAGAGGCAAGTGCGACCATGCCAATCATTCGCGGCCTTCGCATAGCCATCAGAGACCTACCCCTATCAATCCGACCTGGAGCTCGGGCCAGTCAGGCCATCGACTTGCCGGTTCCGGATGCCACGAACCGGACCTTGCATTCGCCCTGATAGACATGATTGGTCTGAAAGCGCGTGAGCTCCGCCGCGCGGGTCATGAAGAAGTTCGCGGTCTGCGTCGCTGGATCATACTTGTTGATCACGATGACGTTGAGCAGGTCTCCCGCAATGACGGCAGAGAGTTCGGTCCGCTCAGGCCAGTAATCGATCGCCCGGTCAAACGTTCCGTTGTTGGTGGGCGCGATGTTGCCGGGATCCGCGAGGATCCGGGTGCGCGGATCGACCGGCTCCGGCTTGTCCTGCGGTTCGGGCGGCGGCGCGGTCCGAACCGGGATGGCGGGCAGTGCAAGTGTCAGCGGGTAGACGGCATCATACTGCAGTTCGGCCGAAGTCTGGAGCTTCTCCGGATCGAAGTTGGTGATGTGCCGCACCGAACAGGTCAGCTGCCGATCGGGCAAGCGCGCCTTCATGTCGTGACCCTCCGCGCCGGAAGCCGGCCGAGGGGCAGCCAGCAGCGGCGACAGGGCCGGGCCTGAGCCCAGCATCGCCACGAGGAGAGCGGTTTTGATCAGCGGTGAAAGGGCATGCTTCATGGTGCGAATGCAACGATTCCTGCCGGGGGCGATAAGCCACCCATCAAGGGAAATTGTGTCAATCAAATGAAACAAAAACTGTTCAGGACCATTGGTCATGGTCTCCGCGAAACTCTCGGTCTTTCCTTGTCATGTTGCGGCACGCGGGTGGGCGGTCCTTGCGCTGCTCGCGGCGGCAGCCGTGCCGCAAGGCGCGCTTGCCGAGGACGGGTTGGAGCAGGCTGGCACGGGCGTACCGGCGCTGACGATTGGCGCCACTCCTGCGCGGATCGGACCGGCCAGCACTCCGTTGTTCGTCCGCAGCGCTCCGGAGCCGGACGTTGCTGCCGCCTACAATCCTCTTTCGGCGTATGCGCCCCCGGCTGTTAGCCAACTTGATGTCGGCAGCCTTCCTGCTGCCGCGACCGCACAGAGCCGCGCGCTCGATTGCCTGACCATGGCCATCGCCTATGAAGCGGGCCGCGAGCCGCTGGCCGGCCAGCAGGCCGTGGCGCAGGTGATCCTCAATCGCACCCGCGTCGCCCGCTTCCCGAGTTCGGTCTGCGGGGTGGTGTTCGATGGGTCCCAGCGCACGACCGGCTGCCAGTTCACGTTCACATGTGACGGTTCGATCCGCCGCCGCTTGCGCGAAACCACTCTGGAAAGCGCGCGGATGGCCGCGTTGTCGGTGCTGTCCGGTCAGGCGCCCGACCGCGTGAACGGGGCAACCCATTATCATGCCAACTACGTGAATCCCTATTGGGCCTATACCGGCATGCGCGTAGCGCAGATCGGCGCTCATATCTTCTACCGGATGCCAGGCGAAGCGGCCGGGTCCGCTGCCGCGTCGCTCGCCGGCGAAGAGCCCGAGCTTGCAGCGCTTGCGGCTTCGCGCCTGCGGGGGCGACCTGCGCTGCGGACACGCGCGCGCGTGGCACCGGGCGCGACGCAGCGGTTGTTCGCGCCGTGGGGCGTGCCGATCGCCGCCGCAGGCGATGCCAGCGCTGCGCCTGTCGGACAGAACTAGGTGGCTATTCGATTGCGGCACGGCATCGCTGTGCCCGCTGAGGGACTTTAGACCACCCGCCGCATGACGTAAGGATGGTCGGGCTTTCCGGTCAATTCGACAATCGCCTGAAGGCGGTACCGCCCGCGACCGGGTGTCGTCGCTTCGACCGCTATGGTTATGGGCCGCCCCGTCCACGACACCTGATCGGAAAAGCCGATTGCCGTGCGCTGCCCGTTCAGTTCGCGCTGGCGTTCGATCCCCGCGATGGCACCGCGACTGTCGCCGATTGCCGCAAGGGCCTGGGGCCCGGCATAGCGCGGGGAGAAGGGTACGGCATCGCGCTCCACGGTGACGAAGGAGCGGAGGCGGTCAACGACCGCAGGCGTGAAGCCGCGGATCATGCCCAGTTCGTCGATGCTTTGCACGCCGCCGTTGGGCGGGGTGACCTTCTGCTGCTCGTAGTACGAGGCCTCGGCTCCGTCCGGCAGGGCTTCATCGTCGGAATCCTGCCAATCCAGCAACGAATCGCGCGCAATGTTGCGCGCGTGGCCCTCGAGACCCGCTTCGGTCAGCATGCGCTCGATGACGGGTGCCTCGATCGCATTGATGTTCACCTTGCCGCGCTCATCGATCAGTGTGATGGCGATGTGGGCACCGCCGAAGTCGAGCTCCTGCGCGCGACCATCGAGCAGCGCCAGTGTGGTGGCGTCGCGGTTGATCAGCCCGTGCAGGGCGATCGCCAGCCCGCTTTCCGCAGCCAGCCGCGCCTGCGCGCTCGACAATTCGCCTTGCCCCTTGGCCAGATCGATGCGGGTCGCGCTGATCACGACGAGCGCGATTGCGGCAAAGACGGCCAGGCTGGCGACCGCGGCAATCAGGGCAAAGCCGCGTTCGTGCGCGTCTTGCGGCATGGCTATCATGGCAGCGTGCCGGCGCCCTTGAAGGGTTCGAGCATGCGGATCTTCTGCCGCAGGGAATTGGTCGCAGCCCGGGCATCGTCGGCGTTGGCCAGGACCTTGAGCTTGAGCAGCACGATCAATTCGGTGCGCCTTTCGGTGTTACGGTGCGTTCCGAACAGCCCCCCGATAACCGGGATCTGCGAGACCAGCGGGATGCCGTTCTTGCCGAAGCTTTTGGTGGTGCTGAACAGGCCGCCCAGCGCGATCACTTCGCCGTCGCGCACGGATACTGTCGAGGCGATGCGGCGGGTCGAGATCGTCGGCGATTGGCGCTGGGTGGCTGAAGAGCCGGCCGCAGATGTGCTGATCTGGCTGACTTCCTGCGATACATCGAGCTGAACCAATCCGCTGGCGTTGATGCGCGGGGTGATTTTCAGGATGACGCCGGTATCCTTGTATTCGATCGTGTTGATCACGGCGTTGGTGTTGCCGATCAGATTGGTGGCAGACCCGGTCGAGATCGGCACCTGATCGCCCACCTGCAACGCCGCGCTCTGGTTGTTGAGTACGAGTAGCTTCGGCGCCGAGACGACCTTGACGTTGGTGCGTTCCTGCAGCGCGTTGAGCGTGGCGGTGATGCTGTTGCCGCCGTAGAAATAGGAGAATCCGGGATAGGTCTGCGTCGGCACGGCTGTCGTGCCTTCGGAATAGCCGACCTGGTTCGAGCCGCTGAGGTAATTCCACTGTACGCCGTAGCGCAGATCGTCGTTCAGGCTTACTTCGGTGATGGCCGCCTCGATCAATACCTGGCGCGGGGCGATATCAAGCTTGCGCAAGGCTGCCTCGATGGTGGCATATTCGCGCTGGGTGCCGAACACGATGATTGCGCTGTTGACCTCGTCCGCAGTGATCCGGATGGCGTTCGCGCCATTCCCGTTACCCTGTGCGGTGCCATCGGAGCCCGCGGCCTGCCCGAAAGCGGGGCGGGGGAGGTTGCTGCCCGAAACGGTTCCGCCCTGACCCAGCCCGCCCTGGCCCAGACCGCCCTGACCGAGTCCGCCCTGACCCAGCCCGGCCGCGCTGCCGCGTGGGCCGCCGGTCTGGTTCGGATCGCCCTGATCGCCAAAGGCATTGTTGCCATTGCCGGCCTGGCCGCCGGTGTCGTTGCTGCCAGTTCCGAAGGCGTTGTTGATGGTCCGCACCAGATCGCGGGCGCGCCCGTTCTGCACCTCGTATACGAACAGCCTGCGCTCATTGTTTTCGCCCTCGCGATCAAGGATCTCGATCCAGCGCTTCACGTCGGTGAGATATTGCGGCTGCATGCTGATCGCGAGAATGCCGTTGAGCTCTTCCATCGAGATCAGCCGCACCAGCCCGCGCGTCGGCGAATCCGGCGCATTGATGAGCTTGTCGATCGACGGGACAATCAGCCGCGCATCGGTGCGATCTGGCACGAAAAGCGCGAAGCTGGTGTTGCGCAGCCAATCGACATCGAACTGCTTCAGCAGATCGCGGGCACTGGCACGCTGGCCGGTGGTTCCGGCAATCGTGATGGTGCCGGTCTGGGGGGCGGTCGCGCTCACCACGCCGGGCAGTATCGAATCGAGCACCTTGCGGACTTCATCGGCATTGATGAAACGCAGCGTGACGACCTCGCTGCCGAAGCCGGTCGCGTTCGCGGCAATGACCGCGCGCGCAGCGGCAGAGTTCTGGATCTCGAAGCCGCCGGCAACCGGCACCATCGCCAGATTGCTTTGCCGCAGGGCCCGCTCGAACAGTTCGAGCAGCGACGACTTTGATACCGGACCCGGTGTGACGAGGCTGACCCGGCCGGTCACGCCGCGAGCGATCGTGTAGTTTCGCCCGAGTATGTCGCGCAGCACCGCCTGGGCAACCACGGCGACATCCGCGTCGGGGAAATTGACCGCAATGTCGCCCGGCTTCGTTTTCGGATCGGCTGATTTCGGGATTACCGGCTGCGGCTGGGTACCCGGGACGAGGGTCGCGCGGACGTTGTAGTCAGGGTCGGCAGACGGCGGAAGCAGGGGGAGGGCCTTGGGCTCAGCGGGGGCGGTCGTGTTCTGGACAGCACCGGGATCGTCGATCTGCGCCAGTTCCGGAGTTGCCGGAATGGGGAGCGGCGGTGGAGCGGCGGCAAACGCCGTGGTGCCAGTCAGGGCGATGATGAGGCTGGGCTTGAAGCGCACGTGGCGAGAGATCATTGGCCGTCTTCCGGGTCTTCTGGGGCGGGGGCGGCGGGTCCTGTGGGGATGGCGCCATAGGCTGCGTTGAACTGTTCGGTGCCGCGCGTCAGGCGGGCGCTGCTGGGGGTCAGCCCGGAAATGCGCCATCCAGCCACCGTGCCGCCCGGGGCGACATGGCGGATCCGGCCGCCGCGTTCCTGGACGACCGCGTAGAGCCTGCGTCCGTGCATCACGGTTCCGGCTATCACTGCGCCGTCAAGGACATTGGTCGGCGCAGCGGCGCCGGCGGCCGATGTGGCGGCGGGAGCGAACACGCGGCGCCCTTCGAGCGCTGTCGGCACCAGCACGCGCGGCACATCGGGCGGCGGCGCGACCTGCTTCTGGCGCAAGGGTGCGCCGCCGGCTGGCAGCTCATCGCCAAAGGGCAGCGCCAGCTGCAGCAGGGCTGCAGCGACCAGCACCGGCAGGATCAGCGCGGGCAGGCGGGCGCTGCTACCGCTTGGCGGCAGGGCGATAGGGAATCGATGCTTCAATCTGAACATCCAATGCGGAGGCCTGACCGGTCACCAGCGCTTCGTCAGCGCCGACGACCACGGAGGTGATGGTGAGATAGGGTTTGGAATTTTGAACGCTTGCAAGGAGTTGACTGAGCTGGCCCTCCGAAAGCCGCGCGGTGACCCGCACTGCGGCCTCACCGCCCGCTGCCGGGGCGATGTCTTCGCCGCCGCGGAATTCGCCTCCCAGCGCGATGATGCTCGCCTGCAACCGCTGCCGCAGCGCTTCGCCGGCGGTGGCGGCATCGGGCGCTTCGAGGAGGAAGTCGCCCAGCAGTTGCTCGTGCGCGCCCGCCATGCGGCGCAACCGCGGGATGGCGGCGATGTTGCGCACGTTGGCGCTGTATTGCAGGGCGAGCTGCTCGCGCTGTGCTGCGCGCTCCTGGAAGCCCGCGATCAGTGGTCCCACGATCAGGAACGCCACAACAACCAGCATGACGAGTAGGATGAGCACCGCAGCGGTCTGCGATTGCCGGGGGGTGAGGCTGCGCGTGCTCATGGCTTTGTCATCCGCACAGTGACTTCGAAGGGCTGACCCAGCGGGTTCTGCGCCGCCGTCGAGGCATCGCTGTAGCGCTGCACGCTGAGACCGGCGCGGCGAAAGCCCCCCGCTACGTCGGCCTGCTGCGGGCGATAGCCACTGATCCGCAGCGCATCGCCCTGCCAAGTATAGCGTTGCACCCAGGCCCCTTGCGGCAAAGCGGCCGCGACGCGCGACAGCATCGCCAGCGGCTCGGCGGTCTTGCGTGCCTCCACCGTGGCGGCCGCAAACTGGTCCGCTTTCGCGATCCGCGCGTTGATCCGACGGACTGCGTTCACCGCTGGCTGCTGCTCGGCGATACGCGCTTCGAGCATGGCTGTAGCGGCCGCGTCACGCCAGACCAGCAGGCCGAGGTTGATGGCAAACAGGGCACCGACCGCGATCCACAGCGGAAGGGCACCCCGGCCTTCGTCTCGAACCAGACCGGACCGCCGGAAAGCGGGGAGAAAGTCGATCGGATCCTCCGCCTGCGACTCCGGCGCGGCGGTGAGGATGGCGACACAGGGCTTCTCGAGCCGTGCCAGGGCCGTCCCAAGGGCCTCAGCTGCGGCGCGCGGCATCGCGGCCACTTCGATCTGCATCCGGACGCTGCCCTCGGTGCGCGCCGCGATCCGGGCAGCGAGCAGCATGCCCTCGGTTCCCATCGGCATGATCCGTGCGGCATCGAGCTGGATCATGCTCGCCGTATCGCGGGGGCTCATGACCGGCCGTTCGATCATCCGGCTCAGGCAGAGCGCGGGGGGAAGGATGATCGTGACCGGGCCGGAGCGTCGGGGATGGGCGCCGTAGCCATCGGAGCGCAGCAGCAATGCGCCGGTTTCGGGATCATAGTCCGCCAGGATCCGCCGCGCATCGCGCCAGAGCTGCAAGCGCTTCGGCGCCAGCGTGGCGAGCTGGTCCAGCCACCACCGCAGGCCATCGGTGATCCAATGCCCGACCGTGTGCATGTCTGCCTGCAAGATGGTGCGTCCGTTCATGGGATAACCCTGCACTCGTCCGTGCGCAGATCGCGCGCGCACGTATCGCCATTTGCGACGCGCAGCCGCACCACGAGATCGGGCCATGCGCGCCTGTCGCCGGGGGGAAACTCGATCCGCAGGCTGACGAGCGAGGGGAGCACGTCCCGGCTGGACCACTGCAGCTGCCATTGCGGCGGCAAGCCTGCGCCTGCAAAACGGCTGTCCGGCGAGCCAAGGTAGCGGACGGACAAGCTTGATACGCCCGAAAGCAGTCGGGTCGCGGTCCAGCCGGTCACGTCAGGCTGGCGCCGGTCGACCGTCTCGTCGAGCGTGCTGATGCGGTAGAGCATGAGATCGCCGCCACGCTCTAGCCTGAGCCGGTAGCGCTGAAGGGCGTCGGGTGCGGCATTGCCAGGCGGCTTGCCATCGAATTCAAGGCCGAACTGGTTGCCGACGAATTCCACGGTGTTGCCAGTCTGGGGACTGATCGAGGGATGAATGTTGGCGATCAGGTGGCGCAGCGTGAACTGCGCCTGCGCGATTTCGTCGATCTGCGCATCCTTCTGGCCGATCATCCGCTGGCGCAGATCCATCCGGCCAATCCCCGTGACGAGCACGGCCGAAACCATGCCGAGGATGGCCAGGCAGACCAGCATTTCCACGAGCGTGAATCCGGCGGCAGATTGCGGGCGGTTCATGGCTTGATCCGCACCGTACTGAGCTGAATGAGCTCGCCGCGTCCCGCGCCTGCAAGATCGACGGCGACCGTGATCTGCTCGAGCGGATGGCGATCAAGCGGATCGGCGAGCTGGAACGGTTGCCGCAGGACCCGCCAGCCATAGCCGCGCCACCGGCCCTCGACCGGGGTGCTGCCATCCGCCATCTGGTCCAGTACTGATTGCGCCACCAGCAGAGCCTCGCGGCGTTGCTGCACGGCAAGCCGCGTCCGCGCATCCTGTCCCACGGTGCCCACCAGCGCGGTGGTCATCGCGGCCACGATGGCCAGCGCGATCAAGAGCTCGATCAGCGTGAAGCCCAGCTCGCTGGCGTCGCATGGCGCCCCCGCCGGGGAATCGGCAGCGGACCTCACGGCGTAAACACGAGGCGCGAGGTGGCAGGGTCGACCGAAAACCGGCTGGCTCGGCCGGCGGCGAGGATGGCGCCGTCGCCGCCGTTGGCGGTGCCATCGGGAAAGAAGGCAAACCCCTCGGCAGGCCATTCGAGATCAGCCGCTTCCGGCAGCGTTTGGGCCGGGCGGCCTGAAGACGATTGCAGCATCCGTCGCGAAGCGGACCATGACACAAGGACGGGGTCAGCCCCGGCGATGGCATCGGCGCGGGCCTGGGTGAGCACCAGCGCCGTGGTCATCCGAGCTTCGGTCTGCGCACTTTGCCCAAGCCGATGCTGCAGTGCCGGAAAGGCGATCCCGGCGACCAGGGCCGCGATGGCCAGCGCCACCAGGAGTTCGATCAACGTAAATCCGTCGTCGCGGCGGGAGCCGCGCCGTCGCTCACCAATTGCCGACATCTTTGGCCTCACCGGTACCGCCAGCGGCACCATCCGAGCCGAAGCTGTAGATATCGACCTCGCCATGATCGCCCGGAGACTTGTAGAGGTAGGGCTTGCCCCATGGGTCGTTGAGGGCGGCAGGATCGGCGATGTAGGGGCCGTTCCAGTTCGGATCGTTGGTCGGCGCCTTGACGAGCGCGGTGAGACCTTCCGTGCCGGAGGGGTAGCGCCCGGCATCGAGCTTGAACAGTTCGAGCGCAGCGGCGATGTTCTTGGTCTGGATCTGGGCAGTCTGTGTGCGCGAGCTGCCGAGATACTTGATCACTTGCGGTCCGACGATGGCGGCAAGCAGGCCGAGTACGGCCAGCACGACCAGCAGCTCGATCAGGGTAAAGCCCCGTTCATTCGGGTTGTTCTTGTTCATCGGGATACCGCCAGTTCATTGAAGCCGAGAATTGCCGACATCACCGCGGCGATGATGACCGCCACCGCAGTGCCCAGCACTATCGTGATGGCCGGCGTCAGAATGGCGACAAGCCGTTCCAGCCGGGTGCGAACATCGCGATCGAGCACCACAGCCAGCCGCGAAAGCATGAGGGCGAGTTGCGAGGTTTCCTCGCCGGTGCGGATGAAACCGATGGCGAGGTGCGGCAGCATGCCGGTCGCGGCGAGCGGCGCGGAAAGACTGCCGCCTTCGCGCACGCCCTCGGCAATCTTGGCAATCGCGCTGGCCATCGCGGTGTTGCTAACGGTGCGTTGGGACAGGGCCAGCGCGCTGGGCAGCGGAACCCCGCCTTCAAGCAATGCCCCCAGCGTATGAGCAAACCGCGCGGTCTCGATGCGCCGCACCAGATCCCCGATCAGCGGCAGGCCCAGCATGATCTGGTCGAACCGTATGCGGCTGGCAGGGCGGGCGAGCAGGTTGCGTGCGACAAGGCCGATCACCACCAGTCCGGCCAGCAGCCATAGCCCATAGGCGCGCAGGAACTGGCTCGCCGCAATGACGGCCATCGAGGCGAATGGCAGTTCTACCTGATTGTTGTCGAGAAGCCGTTCGAACTGCGGCACGACAAACAGCAGCATCATCAGAATCACGGCTACAGCAATCACCGATAGCGCGATCGGGTAGATCATGGAGGTGATCACCAGCCGCCGCAGCTCGGCAGCTTGTTCGAGCATCTGGGACAATCGCTCCATCGCCTCGCCCAGCTTGCCGTTGGCCTCGCCGGCTTCTGCCATTGCCGCCTCACCGGGGCTGAACAACGCCGGATTATCGCGCATCGCGCGCGAGATCGGCGCGCCCTCGCGGACTGCGCTCAAGAGCATGCCCATCGCCTCCGCCGCGGCGGGATCATCGATGTTGCCGACCGCCAGCGCGAGCGCCCGGTCCAGCGGGAGGCCCGCCTTGAGCAGGACCGCCAGTTCGGCGATCACGGCGCGGCTGATGGCGGAGTTGCGGCGGGATATGCTCTCGCCGGTTGCGGCAGCAGGGGTGCCGGCGGTGATCAGGCGCAGTTCTACCGGCGTGTTGCCGCTGCGCCGGATCTGGGCCAGCGCATCGCTTTCATTGGCCGCATCAAGCTGTCCGGCGACAATCCGGCCATCCGTGCGCATCGCGCGATAGCGAAAGGCGGGTGCAGCGCTCATTCGCCGCTCGCAACCCTAAGCACTTCCTCGATGGTCGTAAGCCCTTGGGCGGCCTTGGCGAAGCCTTCCTGAAGCAACGAACGATGACCGGCCGCGTTGGCGCATTCCTCGATCTGGCGGGCATCGGCACGCTTCAGGATCAGACGCGCAATCGCCTCATCGACCGGCAGGAAATCGAACAGCGCGATACGTCCACTGTAGCCGGTGCCGTGACAGGCCGCGCAGCCGGCGGCGCGGTGGAAGTGGCTTTCGTAGCCCGCAGTGGTATCGATGCCGAGCGATGTCAGCAGCGCCTCATCCGGCACAAACGGAACGCGGCATTGCAGGCACAGGCGCCGGACCAGCCGCTGCGCCAGCACCCCGGCCAGCACCGAGCTCAACAAGAAGGGTTCCACTTCCATGTCGATCAGCCGGGTGATTGCGCCCGCGGCCGTGTTGGTGTGGAGCGTCGAGAGGATCATATGGCCGGTCAGCGCGGCCTGCACCGCGATCTGCGCCGTTTCGACATCGCGGATCTCGCCGACCATGATTGCGTCGGGATCCTGCCGCAGAAACGAGCGCAAGGCGGTGGCGAACGTGAAGCCGATCCCGGGCTGCACCTGCGTCTGGACAATTCCGGGCAGGCGGTACTCGATCGGATCTTCCACCGTCAGCAGCTTGCGCTCGACCTGGTTAAGCTCGGCGAGCGCGGCGTAGAGCGTGGTGGTCTTGCCGCTGCCGGTGGGGCCGGTCACCAGCACGATCCCGTAGGGCCGGTGGATTGCCTCGCGGAACTGTTCCACCAACTGGTCATCAAGACCCAGCGCCGCAAACTCGAGCTTGAGGTTGGATCTATCGAGAATGCGCAGCACTGCGCTTTCGCCGTGGATCGAAGGCGCGGTGGCTACGCGCAGATCGATCTCGTGCCCGCGCACCGCCAGCCGGAGACGGCCATCCTGCGGAATACGGCGCTCGGCGATGTCGAGCCCGGCCATGACCTTGATGCGGGCCACGACCGACGCGCGCATGGCCTGCGGCAACCGGGTGACAAGGCGCAGCATGCCATCGATGCGGAACCGCACGACGAGGCTGTCGTCGCTCGGCTCCAGGTGAATGTCAGAAGCGTTCGCATCGACTGCCTCGGCAATCAGGCGGTTGACCGCGCGGATAGCTGGCGCGTCGCTCGTCAGATCGCGCATCCGGTCGATGTCATCGGACTCGACGGCATCCTCGATCACCGCCGCCTCGGCCCCTTCATGGCAGAGGCGCTCTATGGCCGCTTCGATGTCGCTGGCGCGGGCGATGACCTGATCGACCCGCCGCCCGAACATGAAGCGGAAGGCGTTCTCGATGAAAGGGTCGAAGGGATCACCAACCGCAACGCAGACCCGCTCGTCATCAACCGCAATCGGGACAGCGCGTATATCGCGGAGGAATTCGGCCGTGATCGGTTGTTCGAGGGTGACCGGTTCACGCAGCAGTTCGGCCGGCGCCATGGGCATCCCGCTGGCATCGGACAGATGTTCGCACAGCGATTGTTCCGACATCAGGCCGAGCCGCGTGACCACCGATTCAATGCGCTCGCCGCTTTCCTGCTGGACGAGGCGTGCGCGGGAGAGGGCTTCGCGCGAGAGCAGGGCGCGGTCTTCCAGCACGGCGGCGATTGAGCCGAGGCCATGATGTGCTTCCTTGCCGCCGGACGGGCTGGGCATGGTCTCAGCCAGAGATCTTGAAGCAGGGGCTACTGCCTGATCCATGCGCGATAGCTGCGGAGAGCCACCAGCCATTGTTAAGAGTTTTGCTTTACCGAGCACGTTAACCCTCACGGTCAGACCAGAAGCGGCATGGCCCTCGCTTATAATGGCCCAGAAGCAGCCAACGCTGGATCAACCATCACCCGTTCCGTCGCCTTATGTGGGCAATGCTGCATTTGTGTGACGGGCGCTGATCGGTGCGCCGGGGGCGCGGAAGCGGCTCTCCACTGCGCCTCGCGCCGGGCGATGCGGGTATGGGGAACCGCTTGGCAGCCCGGAAAACCTTTGTTTTCCCGGAAGCCTTCAGAGCCCGGCATAGACCACGCGCAGCATCGAAGCAGGGGGTGGATGATATTCGGCGAATGCAACAAAAGAATCACGTTGTTGTCATTTGCCGAGTCTATTGACCCTCTCACCAACCAAGGATTGGGTTGGGAATCGGGGGCTCAGGAGACAAATTCCACAAATCTGCAGATGTACTTGCTCGATCAGCGCGCTGTTCGGGGCGATATATAGTGAATTAGCCTCGAATCAGTTTCGAATATGTGTCGAAGAATTGAGTCTCAATAATGAGATTGATTTGGAGCAATCTGCAGATTTTTTGATTTTGAATCGGCCAAATTATTCTGATTCAGTATCATTACTGGTTGCGATTTCCTTCAGGAGGAATTAACAAATGGTTAACTTGAAGTCTCTGCTCCTTGCCGCGACGGTTGTCGCCGGCTCGGTAGCATCGCCAGCCTTCGCGCAGCAGATCCCGCTGCCGGCTCCTTCGACGTCCGACGGCGCGCTGCGCGGTGCGGGCGCTTCTTCGGTCCAGAACGTCGTCGCACGCAGCTTCAACTGCCTCAGCGCAGTCGACAACCAGCGCGGTACTTCGTCGAGCGCGACCTCGCTGACCACCCTGACCCAGGGCGTGTTCAACGGCGTCCCTGCCGTTAACTGCGCTGTTGACACGGATGCTGTCCAGACCAACGTCCAGGGCAAGTACGTTGCGACCGGTTCGGGCTTTGGCCGTCAGGTGTGGCGCAACTTCCGCAATGATTTCGTCGGCGGCGCGACTGCGACGGCTGGCGTGTTCAACCCCTTCGGGACCTGGAGCAACGTGCAGTACGGCTTCTCCGACGCCGGCATCTCGACTTCGGATCTGACCACCTACAACGCTGGTCTGGCGGCCACGAACGGCGGTGCGGCGATTTCTTTCCCGCTCTACCTGCTCCCCATCGCGGTGGCCTACAGCTCGACCTACGGCACCAACGCTGCCGGCAACCCGATGGTTTTCAATGCGAAGGGCAAGGGCATCGCGCCCGCCGGTGGTACGCCGGCTGCGGTTCTGAAGTTGTCGAAGGCAGCCTACTGCGGCATCTTCAATGGCACGATCACGAACTGGAACGATCCTGCGCTGAAGACGCTCAACAACAACATCTCGCTTCACGATCCGGTCAACGACACGCAGACCCGGTGGGATACTGACGGTGCGCCGATCCGTCTCGTCGGCCGTCTCGACCGCTCGGGCACGACCGATCTCTTCACACGCCACCTAGCGGCTGTCTGCAACCCCACCAATGCGCCGGGCGTTCCGGCGAGGACGTCGGCGACAGGCAAGGTGCTCGCTGCTGCCGTACCTACTTTCACCGGCCTGAACCGTTTCAGCAACGCGGCGGAAACGCTGCCCTATGCGACTTCGACCGGCATCGACTTCCGCAGCATCCGTTCGGATACCGGCTACCGTGTCAACAACACCGCCTCGAACCTCGCTGGCACCACGAATTCGATCTCGGGCGACTACTTCAACGGGACCTCGATCGTGAACATCGGTTCGGGTTCGGTCGCTTTCCCGAGCAACCCGGGGCCTTCGTCGACGCCGAACGGCAACCAGGGCACCGGCTTCTTCATCCTCGGGGATGGCAGCTCGCGCGTTGCTGGTGCGATTACGCTGGCACCGGACTACCAGCTGGGTGCCGTCAAGATCAACGGCAAGGTCGGCTACATCTCGGCCGACTTCGTCAATCCTTCGGTTGACGCGCTCGCCGGTCTGTCTGCAGCCACGCTGCAGGTGGGCGTTTCGACGACCCTCTATGCCAACCCGACCGCCGCCGCCGCCAAGACCGCGATGGGCACCATCCTGCCCCCGCAGTCGGACACGACTGGTCTCTTCAGCACGGCCACCGCGGACAGCCGTCTGGTTCGCCCGACCAGCGGCACCACGCTCGTTTCTGCGACGCGTGACAACCCCCTCGCCTGGACCGACGTCCTCTATGCGGACAGCAGCCAGACGCTGGCAAACCCGACCGTCGGTTATCCGATGACCGGCACGACCCAGGTGCTGCTGTACACCTGCTACGCCGGTGCGAACCGCGAAGCCATGGTGTCGTTCCTTGGCTGGACGCTTGGCCAGTACACGAAGAATGGCAGCGGTGCGGTCGCTCCCAAGGGCCTGCTGAACGGTACCGTTCCGGCCACCCCGGGCGTGCTCTTCCAGAACAACATCGGCGTCGTGCCGGCGAACTGGACGCGCGCGATCGTCAACACCTTTCTTTCGAACCCGACTGCCGAGCCTGCGCTCGGTGCGCTGAACCTGTGGATCCAGGACAAGACGATCCCGGCCTATCAGACGGCGACAGCGGCCATCTACTACGGTGAGACAACGAAGGGTGCGCCGGCGGCAACTGCTACCAACCCGGCGACCAAGATCTGGCGGGCTGCCAAGCCGAACATCCGGATCGCGACCAACCCGAACCCGACCTGCTCTGGCAAGACGGGCGCCTGATCTTCCGCTCATGGCGTAAGCTGAACGAGAAGGGCTCCGGAGTAATCCGGGGCTCTTTTTGTTTACCTTGTGCCGCACCGGGAATCCGCCAGCCGGCTCATCAACAGACTGTCACACAGATTAAACACTGGCCCGCCAGAGACCATGGAGACAGGTGTCGGGGGAATCAGATTGCGATGGGCGGGCTTAATGCACCTGTTTTACGTGCGTGCTTGCCGCTGGCATGGTTGCTGACGCCTGGCTCTGCAGCTTGGGCTGCGCAATCGTCTCCGGTCGAGCAAGCGGCTCCCGCCGGGCAAGCTGCTCCTGCTGCTTCCGCAACGCCCGCCGGTGCCGAGCGCGCACCCGACAAGTTCTTTGTCCAGGCCTATGATATCTCAGGCGTGACGGTCTTGCCGGCGAGCGAGATCGAGCGTCTGGTCTATGCGTACTCGGGTCCTGATCGCACCGATGCCGATGTCGAAGCGGCGCGCAAGGCCTTGCAGGATGCCTATGCCGTCCGCGGCTATGGCGCGGCGGTGGTCGAGGTTCCGCTGCAGGAGCGGGAAGCCTTCGCGCAAGGTGTGATCCGCATCGCGGTTAACGAAGTGCCGGTCGGGCAAGTGCGGGTCACCGACAGCCGCTATCACTCGCTGTGGGTCGCCCGTAGGCAGATCCCTTCGCTCGTCGAGGGCAAGCCGCTCAATATTCCGGCCCTGCAGGCTGACATGACTCAGGCGAACCGGTTTCCCGATCGCACGCTCAATCCGATTTTCAAGCCGGGCAGGGCTCCCGGGACGATCGACGTCGACATCAATGTCGACGACCAGCGGCCGCTTCACGCCAGCCTCGACCTGAACAACGACGCCAGCCCGGCCACAACCCAGCTGCGCGCGATCGGCACCGTCAGGTACACCAACCTGTTCCAGACGGGCCATGCTGCAACGTTCACGTACATCGTATCGCCGCTCAAGCGCACGGAAACGGAAGTCTTCTCGGGCTCGTATACCTTTCCGCTGCTGCGCACGCCCTGGAGCTTCGCGATTTCAGGGTACTACTCGAACAGCAATATTGCGGCGCTGGGCGGGACCAACGTTCTGGGCAACGGCTATCAGATCGGCGCACGCGCCATCTATCACCTTGCTTCCTCCGGCAGCCAGCAGCAGTTCAGCTTCGGGTTCGATTACAAGAACTTCAAGCAAAACATCCTTGTCGCGGACGTTCCCACCAGCACTGCGCCGATCCGGTATCTTCCGATTGAGCTTGAATATACGGTTGCCGGTGGCAGCGAGAAGGTCAATTACGCAGTCACCCTGGGGACGACGATCGGTCTCCGCGCGATCAGGCCCAAGGTTTGCGCCAGCCTTACCGGGCCTTGCGTGCTGGTCGATGCCTTCCGCAACCGGGAGCAGTTCAGCAACGAGAACTTCGTCCGCGGCGATCTCTCGGTCGATCTGTCCTATGCCTTCAAGAACGATATCGTCGCGGCGTTCCGGCTGAACGCGCAGCTGGCGGATTCGCATCTCATCACCAACGAGCAGTTTTCCGCCGGCGGCCTGCGCAGCGTGCGCGGATACTATTCGTCCGAGGCTGTCGGCGATAACGGGATCGGGCCAAGCCTTGAACTGCGCTCGCCGTCGCTGGCGGGAAGCTTCGGCAAATGGCTGACCGAGGCCCGCTTCTTCGCGTTCGGCGATGCGTCTTTCCTGCGCGTGCTCAACCCCCTGCCCGAGCAGACTTCGAGCTTCACGCTCGTCGGTCTTGGCGGCGGACTGAGAGTGCGGTTGTTCGACCGGATTTCCGGTGAGGTGCTGGGCGCGGTCGCGATGACCAGCGGCCCGGTGACGAAGCGGGGATCGCCCCGAGTAAGCTTCGACGTGAAGGGGGAATTCTGAGTGTATCAGGCAACCGTTAAAACAGCGATCCTGCGCCTGTTGCTGGCGTTCGTCCTGTCCCTGGGGCTGGCCTCTCCGGCTGCCGCTGAGGGTGAGGCCGCCGGCTGGTGGAACAAGGAATGGAGCTATCGCAAGGCGGTAACGATCGACACCTCGCCGACCGGTGTCAACGTCAGTGGCGCGATCGGCCGCACGGTGGTGCTTGTGCGGCTGCACAGCGGCAACTTCACCTTCACCGACGCGATGGACAACGGTGCGGACATCCGCTTCGTCGACAGCGACGACAAGACCCCGCTGCCCTACCACATCGAGCAGTACGACGCGGCGACGGGCATCGCCACGGTGTGGGTTTCGGTGCCCAATCTGACCGGCGGCGAGAAGAAGAAGATCTGGATCTATTTCGGCAACAAGTCGGCACCGGTTGGCGCGGACGTACCCGGCACGTTTGATCCGGATTACACCGCCGTCTATCATTTTATCGAAAAGCCGGGCCAGCCGGCCACCGATTCCACCGCCAATGCGAATTCTGCCAAGGTGGCCCCTCCGGGAGTGGACGAGAGCGGGATCGTGGGCCGCGCGGCGCAGTTTCCGGGGCAGGGCGCGCTGACGATCGATGCCAGCGGTTCGCTGGCGATGACCGCAGGTGCGCCGTTCACGTTCACGGCCTGGATCAAGCCGCAGCAGTTGGGAGGCCAGCAGGCCATCTTTGCGCGGGGCGGGCTGGTGATCGGGCTGAACGCCGGGGTTCCCTACGCCTCAGGACCGGGGGTCTCGGTCACGGGAAGCACTGCGGTGAAGCAGGGTGAGTGGAGCCACATCGCGTTCGTTTCCGATGGCAAGGTGTTCTTCATCTACGTCAATGGCACCGAGCAGGGCACGGCGGCCGGTGCGATGCCGGCGCTCGACGGTCCGATCAGCATCGGCGGTGAGACCAGCCAGCCCTTTACTGGCGCCCTCGACGAAGTGCGCCTTTCGAAGGCGGCGCGACCCGCGGCGATGCTTCTGGCGATGGCCCAGGCTGAAGGCCCGGGAGGAAAGCTCGTCTCGGTTTCGGAAACTGCGGAAAAGCAGAGCTCGGGCAGCGGCGTAATCTCGTTCATCATCAGCAAGCTGGAGCCAGTCGATACGGTCATCATCGGGCTGTGCATGCTGCTGCTGGCGGCCGCGATCGCGCTGATGACCGCAAAGGTGCGCTACCTCAATGCGGCCGACAAGGCCAACAAGCGCTTCCTCCGCCACTTCGAGGCGATGCGCGACGCGTTCGTGCCGCTGGATGAAGCCGAAGGGGTGGCCCCGCAGGAAGCGGCCCATCTCGACCGCGCTTCCCCGCTGGCCCGGCTCTATGCTGTCGGCTTCGACGAACTCTACGAACGCGTGGTCGCCTCGGGGAGCCGGCCGCTCTCGAGCCAGGCGATCAACTCGATGCGGGCGGCGGTGGATTCGCAGTTCGTCAAGGAAAACCAGAAGCTCGACCATCTCGTCGTGATCCTCACCATCGCGATTTCGGGCGGTCCGTTCATCGGCCTCCTCGGCACGGTGGTCGGCGTCATGACCGTGTTCGGCGGCGTGGCGATGGCCGGTGACGTGAACGTGAACGCGATCGCACCGGGCATCGCGGCCGCGCTGCTCGCCACGATCGCAGGCCTGGCCTGCGCCATCCCCTCGCTGTTCGGATACAACTATCTGAACGGACGCATCAGCGCGCTGGCGGATCAGATGCGCGTGTTCATCGAGCAGCTGATTACCCGCATGGCCGAGGTCCAGGCCAATGCTGCGCTCGCCCTTGAAGAATCGAATTAAGGAAACCGTGCGATGCAGGTAGGTGGCGGCCGCAAGGCCTATGACGACATCAATATCACCCCAATGCTGGACCTCGCTTACGTCCTCCTGGTGATCTTCATCCTGATGGCGACGGCCTCGGTGCAGGGCATCAAGGTCGATCTGCCCAAGGCAAGTTCGGCCAAGAGCCTGGTCCAACCCAAGACCATCGCCATAACGGTGAACAATCAGGGACAGATCTTCATGGACGCGTTCCCGGTCACGCTCGCCGATCTGGAAACACGCCTGCGCAATGCCAAGGCGTCGAACCCCGACGTGCCGATCGTGCTGAAGGGCGATCAGACCGCGCAATATGGCAAGATCACCGAAGTGCTGGATATGTGCCGCCAGCTCGACCTGAACAAGGTCGGCCTGGTCACCGGCAAGCCGACCGCCTCCTGATCGCCGGACCGGACCCAGAGCAGACTGCGCCGTGGCCAGACAACCATCCTTTCCGGATCCTGAAGAGCAGGGGGCGCGCCGCGGACTGCTGATCGCAGTGGGCGCGGTGATGGTCATTGCCCTGCTGTGGTTTGCTTACTCGGCGCTGACCGCCACCAAAGGCGTAAAGGTCGAAGCGCCGCCACCGGCCGTCATCTCGATGCTGCCACCCCCGCCTCCGCCCCCGCCGCCGCCGCCGCCGCAGCCCAAGCCGCCCGAGCCGCAGGAAAAGGCGGCACCGGTGCCAAGCGTCGAGCCGCCCAAGGCGCCCGCACCGGCCGCGGTTTCGATCAATGGCCCGGCCCAGGCCGGCGGTGATGCTTTTGGCCTGCAATCGGGCAATGGCGGCGGCATCGGCGGCGGCGGCTCCACCGGTGCCTGCGTCGGGCCCAACTGCGGCGGCAGTACGGGCATGAGCGAGGTGTTCTACCGCCGCTATCTGAGCGCCGTCCTGCAGGAGAAGGTGCAGCGCGACGACCGCGTCAACCGGCTGGTTTTCAGCGCCGATTTTGCGATCACCATTTCGCCTTCGGGCCGGGTCACTTCGGTGAGCTTGCTGAAGACAAGCGGGCGCGAGGACCGGGATGCCTCGCTCAAGGCCATCTTGCTTGCCATTTCCAATCTCGATCCGCCGCCCAGTGCGGTCCGGTTTCCGCAGCGGATCACGGTTCGAGGAAGGCGCTCGCTGTGAGCAGCGCCTGTACGCATTCCAGGGGAAGTTTGATGAGACGGTTGAGGTCTTCTTTTGCATCGGCACCGCTGCTCGCAGCGTCGATCTGCGCGGCACTGGCAGCGACGCCTGCGTATGCCGACCAGCAGGCCGGATCGGCGCTTGACGCACCGCCGGCGGCAAAGCCTGCGCCGTCGAGCAACGCGATGATCAATCTCGTCCGGCTGCTTGTCGCACAGGGCACGATCACGCGAGAGAACGGCGACAAGCTGATCGAGGAAGCGGAACGCGAAGCCGCCGAGGCGCGGCTTGCGGCGGCGCAGCCGCCGGCGGCAGCAGCAGCCCAGAGCGCAACCGGCAACCCCGCAGCGGCGGCCGCCGGGCAGTATGCGGCGGGCAATCTTCCCCCACCGGCGCAGGGCACCATCCGTGTGCCCTATATTCCGCAAGTGGTGCGCGATCAGATCCGCGACGAGCTCAAGGATGAAGTGCTGAAGCAGGCCAAGGCGCAAGGCTGGGCTTCGCCGGGCAAGGCAGCCCCGGAATGGGTGAACAACCTCAATGTCTATGGCGATATGCGCATCCGCTCGCAGTCGCACTTCTATAGCAAGGACAATTCGGACTTCGTGCCGAATTTCCAGCAGATTGTCTCGGGCGACCGCAATCAGGGCCAGGTTCCGCTCGATCTGATCAACGATCCGATCCCGCTGCTCAACACGCGGCAGAACCAGTACAACCTGCTGCGCTACCGCTTGCGGGTCGGGGTCGATTTCAAGATCGGTTCGAAGGTCAAGGTCGGGTTCATGCTCGGCGGCGGCAACGACGTTTCGCCGGTCGGCTCGAACGTCAACCTGGCGGGCAACTTCACCGATCGCAATTTCATGATCCACAAGGCCTTTATCGAGGCCAAGCCCACCGAATGGGCGACAATCACCGCCGGACGCATGGGCAATCCGTTCTGGACTACCGAGGCGCTCTTCGACAACGACCTGAGCTTCGACGGGTTTGCTGGCGCATTCCGCTTGCCCGATATGGGCGGCGCGTTCGACAGCAAGCTCGTGCTGGGAGCGTTCCCGCTCGATTTCGGCGCGCTGAACTTCCCGAATACCTCGAACGTCAAGACGGGCGTGCCGCAGCGCTGGCTGTTCTCCGCCCAGGCCGAAACCGACTTCCACCTTGGCGGCGACATTCTCGTCAGGTCGGCGGTCGGCTATCACCACTATATCAACATGCAAGGCCAGCCCTCGGCACCTTGCGCGCTCTATCTCGGCGTGACCGAATGTTCGACCGATGGCACGGCAGCGGGCTTCGTGCAGAAGGGCAATACGCTCTCGTTCATCCGGCGCATCGTGTTCGATCCGACCCTGCCGGCCACCGCAGTTCAGCCGCAACCGCAGTTGCTCGGTCTGGTCCAGCCCTATCACATTCTCGACGCCATGCTTTCGGTGAAGGTGCCGATGGGCGAGAACACCGACGTCACGTTCAGCGGCGAATACATGCGCAACCTCGGCTTCAAACGCAGCAACGCGTGCCGCTACGGGATCGCCGGTCAGCCGGTCAACAATGGCGGTTCGGGTGGCAACGGCAACATCTGCGATCCGGTCGAGGCCAATCGCACGCCCTATGTCGGCGGGAATCAGGGGTTCGACCTGCAAATCGGCGCAGGCTGGGCGCATCCCAACCGCCCGGGCCAGTGGCGGGCCTATGTGGGCTATCGCTATCTTGAGACCGACGCCGTGGTCGATGCCTTCACCAACGACTACTGGCGGCTCGGCGGGACCAATACCAAGGGCTACGTCATCGGCGCCACGGTGGGTCTCTACAAGAATGTCACCTTCGGAGGGCGCTGGCTGAGCGCCAACCAGATTAGCGGCGAACCGCTGGCCATCGATGTCCTGCAACTCGATCTGAACGTGGAGTTCTGATGCGCGCCCTGCCTGTCCTGCTCGCGGTGTTGTTGGGCGCCCCCGTAGCCATGGCGCAGCCGGTCGTTCCGCCGCCACCTCCGCCTGCGCAGACTGCCGCGTCGGTGCAGTCGGGCCAGCCGGTAGCCCCGACAGCTGCCGACATCGATGCGTTGCAGCAGCGCCTGCTTGCCTCGCAGCAGGTGATCGCGACGTTGCAGCGCGAACTGGCGGATGCGACGGGGCGGGCGGGTGCGCTCGAGCAGTGCCGCCTGCGCAATGGCCGGCTTGTCTCGATCGGGCGCCAGCTCATCGACGCCTATGCCAGTCGCTATGCCCAGTTGCATCGGCGCGATCCACTCCAGCTCGGTCGGCGGCGTTTCGAGTTCGAGCTGCAGGCCCTGTCTGATGCTGTCTACGACAACAAGGTCGATGTCCCGCTGCGCACCTTGCCGGGCGGAACGGCGATAACCGGCGAGCCGGAAAAGGCGAACTAACCATGGCATTTCGGCGATCAGGCGTAGGTGGGCTGCTCGGTGGGACAAGCCTAGCCGCGATCATGCTCGGGCTCTCGGCCAACCCGGCACACGCGCAGCTTGCCGCGATGCGCGCGGCGGCCGGGACTGTTGTTCCGCCGGTTGCGGTGCCCGCCGGTCCGGGTACGCCGCAACGCTCGCAGACCATGCAGGATGCGCTGGCGCGGCAGGTGCGCCTGCAATCGCGCGCGCAGGCGCTGGCTACGTATGTGACATCGGCGAAGTCCGCCGCTCTGGCCGCGATCAAGACAAAGCCGGTTGATGGCGTTGCCAATGCCGGGCTCAATCCGATCCAGGCGGTCCGCAATGCGACGATCTATGTCGCGGCCGGTGTCGATGCCTCCACCGTAAAGGGTAACAGCGCGCCGCTGTCCGTTGCAGCGGTGAATGACCTTACCGGTCAGAATACCTGGGAAGGTGCGCTGGCACCGGTCCAGAGCACGGGCAGCAATGGCAAGGTTACGGTCCGGATCGATCAGACGCAGCAGCGCGCGCTGCTTACCTGGCAGAACTTCGATGTCGGGGCGAACACCGAGCTGGTGTTCAATCAGAAGCAGGGCGGTGTCGTCCAGAAGAGCTGGAGCGTTGTCAACCGGGTGGCCAATCCGGTCGCGCCGAGCACGATCCTGGGCGCGATCAAGGCCGATGGCACCGTGCTGGTGCTCAATCGCGCGGGGGTCATGTTCGGCCCGACCGCGCAAATCAACCTGCATTCGCTGGTCGCCAGCAGCCTTGAGCTTGGCAACTTTGCCTCGTCGGTCACGACTGTCGGCGCCACTTCGTTCTTCAATCCGACGACAGTCAAGGACCGGATTACCGCCTATCTGCAGAATGGCCTGCTGGTTCAGGGTGCGCCCGGGCTCAAGGGACAGCTGCTGTCCTCGCTGCTTCCTGCCGGCAGCCAGTATGATGTCAATCAGCCGCTGCCCGTGGCGGGCGGCCTCGAAGGGGACGTCCTCGTCCACCAGGGCGCATCGATCACCTCGGACAGCGGTGGCTACATCATCCTCGCCGGCCCGACTGTGCACAACGCCGGGACGCTGACGGCCAGCGAAGGTCAGGTCAGCCTGCAGGGTGGGCGCTTCATCGGCGCGACCACCTCCACCGGTGCAACCGGTAGCGCCGACGAGAACGTGCGCGGCCTGATCCTTTCGAGCCAGATCCCCAACGTGCCGCTGCAGCCGCAGGCGCCGACCCCGGATCAGGGCGTGGTGACCAATTCCGGCCTGATCGTTTCCCGCCGGGGCTATATCTCGATGGGAACGTCGATCTATGGTCAGGTCACCAACGATGGCTTGCTGAGCGCCACGACCAGTGTTTCGCGCAACGGCAAGATCGCGCTGACGGGCGGGTCCGTCATCCTTGCCGGCAATGTCGATCCCGGCAAGGCCAGCGGGATATCGATCCTGCCGGACGACAACGGCGAAACAATTCCGCAGGGCAGCGCCAGCAGCCCGCCAGCGTTCAAGAGCTCGCAGATCGTGATCGGCAACACGGTCAACTCCTATCTCAGCACCGACGGCAGCGGCGATACTGCCCTGCTGCCGACGCAGTTCGCGATGGAGCAGAACGCCTTTATCTTCGCGCCCAGCGCGAAAGTCGTGATCGGTCACGATCTTTCGCAAGGCGTCTTCGTTCCGAACCCCGGCATCACCGCATCGGTGTCGATCGCCGACGGCGCGATCATTGATGTCAGCGGCATGAAGGGGGTGGCCCGCAAGGTTTCGGACAACAGCGTCAAGATCAGTCCCGCCAAGCAGAACGAACTGCGCGATACGCCAACTTACCGCTCGGTGCGCACCGATGGCGGCTTCACGCTCAACGGCGCGACGCTCTATGTCGATGCCCGCGCCTCCGGGGTGCGATCGGACGGGGTGGCCTGGGTCGGCTCGCCGCTGCTCGAAGCGGGCAGCGCCGTCAGCCAGATTGCCGTCACAGCCGCCGAACTGATGACCAAGGGCGGCAGCATCAGCATCGATGTCGGCACCGCCATCAGCACGATCAATCTGACCGCCACGCAGATCGATGCCTTGGCCAAGGTGTCGATTGCCAAGGGGGCGCTGTTCGATGTTTCGGGTGGCTGGACCACCTACTCCGCCGGGTTCGTGCAAACCACGCAGCTGCTGACCAAGGATGGCCGGGTCGTCAGCATCGATCAGGCCGATCCGAACGACGTGTTTGTTGACATCGTCGACGGGTTCACTGCGGCGCAGACCCGGCTTGGCATTTCGCAAACCTTCAGCTCCGGCTCCCTGCAGGACCAACGCTTCGAGGACGCCTACGACGAAGGTCGCGATGCCGGCGCGCTGCAGATCGGGGGATCCCTGATCGCCTTTGAAGGCACAGTGCATGGGGATGCCTTCGCCGGATCGCGGCAGCTGGCCGGGGCTATCGAACCGACAGCCAAGTCATCGATCACCGGCGATCCGCGAAAGCTGCAATATTCCAAGAACCAGCTGCCTTCGGGCGGGCTGCTGCGGATCGGCTCGTTCAGCGGCTCGTCCGGGACAGGCCTTGGCCAGGACATCGTGGTCTATCGCGGCACGAAGACGGGGCCGGCGAACCAGGCAGAGTTGCTGCTCGATGACCGGATGCTCTCGCAGGCGGGTCTTTCGGGCCTGATGCTGCAGACAAGCGGTTCGGTGACGTTCGCATCAGCTTCCGACCGGTTGCTGACGGACAGCTCGGCGCTTGCGATCACGGGCAATTCCGCGCTGACGCTGGCTGACGGCGGCATACTCGAAGTCGATGCCGGACGGGCGATCCGGTTTGGCGGCAGCGTTCGCATTGCCGGCGGGACAATCGCGGCGCGAACGTACCAACTGAGCGACATCAGCGCGCCGGGTCTTTCCACCACAGGCAACCCGTTCCGCGACGATGACGATATCGCGATCAGCTATGCCAGCGGCGATACCCTGCCAGGTGGCCGGTTCGACGTTACGGTAAGCGGCACGCTCTCGGTCGCAGGCAAGTGGGTGAACGACTACCGTGGGGTTGCCAGCCCGCAGGGCGCTGGCTGGATCAATGGCGGCTCGATCAGCCTGACGGTCGCGCCCAAGGTGTTCGTGCCGCTGGATGGCGACATCTTCACCGCTTCGCGCGCGGCCGATCTCAGCGGCAGCATCCGGATCAAGTCCGGCGCACTGCTCGATGTCTCTGCCGGCGCCTTTGTGTCCAGTGCGCGCCAGTTCGATCTTTCGGCGAGCGGCGGCAATGTCAGCCTGATCAACGAGACGACCTACGCTGCGGTCGCGGCCGTGCAGAACAATGCCGATCTGGTCGGTAGCCAGGTGCGCGGCCAGACAGTCGCGTTCACGCCGAAGACGGCGCAGTCGACGACGATCGGCGTGCTCCCCTCGTTGGTGCCGACGAGCCAGAATGCCGAAGTGAGTTTCGCGGCCGACAGCATCCGGGGTTTCGGCTTCTCCGGCGGCGGCACGTTCAAGCTCGTTTCGCCCAATATCGCCTTTGCCGGGGCGAGCGCCAGCGCAGGCGAGGGCAACGCCACGGTCGTGCCGCTCGATTTCCTGCAGCGGACCGGCTTCGGTACGCTCGACATGACCAGCTACCGTGCACGCACGGTGCGCGATCTGTTCGACAACGGCAGCGCCCGGCTGTCGAGCTTCTTCGAAACCACGCGTTTTACGGTCGGGTCGGGCGAGACGCTTGATCTGACACAAGTCACGCTGCCTGCCATCCTTGATGCAGCGGCCCAATCGCGCTTGCTCGGCCTCGCCAGCGGCGGTGATCTGGGGACCATTCTGACCCCCGGCGTGCCCAGCGATGTCTGGTATCGCAAACCGGCAAACCTGGTCCTGCGCGGCCTGACCGAGCTTGATGTCGAGGCTGGCGGCAAGATCATCGGCGCGCCGGAAGCGTCGATCGTGGCGCCAAAGCTCTACAATGCCGGGGTGATCGATCTGCCGGGGGGCAAGATCCAGCAGATCGCGACCTTGCCGCTGGCGCTTGATCAGAGCGGCACGGGCCTGTTCGATGTTATGGGCGACACACGCGATTTCGCGGTCGTGTTCGGGGCGCAGGATGCGTCGGGGCGCTACGCTGAAAGCGGCCTCAACACCGGCGGGTTCCTCAATGCCGATGGCTCGGTCAAGACCAACAATCAGTTGTTCACTACGGTGGGGAGCGAGCAGTTCTTTTATTTCCTCGGCCGTGTAGGGGCCAACGACGGCATCGTGCTGGCGGAAGGAAGCACGACCAACCTCGCCGGAACCGCGCTGTTCGATCCCGCAGCCCCGCTGCGGGCCGATGGCACGCGCTACCTCTTCGGCCGGATGATCGGCGGCGGCAGCATCACGACTGCAGCCGCGTTCCGTCCGCAAAGCGACGCGAGCCGTGCCCTGTTTCCCAATCCGTCCTATGGCTTTGTCAGCTATCCTGATCCGACGAGCACATCGTCATCGCCGCCGCCGCTGCTCGCCCAGACAGTGGCGCGCCGGTTCGTGGCGCGGCCCGGTGCGCTGCTCGACATCAGTGGTGCCAGCGCCACTTTCGATGTTCCGGTGCAGGACGGTCAGTACGCGCCCAGCCAGCAATGGAGTGATGCGGGAACCGTTGCGCTGAGGTCAGGGGGAACGCTTTCCGGCGCGACGATCAAGGCGCAAGGCGGTGCCGCTGCAGCGACAGGGGGTACGCTGGAATGGCTGCTGCCCACGCTCCGGGCGGCAGACGACGGTTCCGGCGCGGACAACGTGGCGTTTGCGGACGGCATCACGAAGGCCGGCTTCGACAGCCTCATCGCCTACGGTGGCTTGACGCTGGACGGGGTGTTCAACCTCAAGCTGGACAAGGGCCTGCTGGTCCGTTCTCCCGTTTCGCTCGACGGGACGCCGATCGGTCCGAATGCCTCTGTCACGATCTCCGCGACGCAAGGGACGAACGCGACGATCGAGGCTCCCTACATCGCCTTTGCCAGCCGTTCCGGCGCGTTGCGCAATTCTGCAGCCGCGACCGGGGATGCGACTGTCACCTTCTCGGCCGGTGCGCTGGGGATGGACTTTTTCGGAACAACTCTGTTCGACAGTTCGATCGGCAACACCAATCTGCTCAGCCGTGCGGATGTGCGCCTTATCGGGGTGGACGACCGGACGGACTTGACCTCGGCCCCCGTCCTGAACGGAAGCCTGACCGCCGCCGGCAACCTGACGTTCGACGCGGCGCGGGTCTACGCGACGACCGGAACCGGCAACCTGCAGCGCACCCTTGAGATTGCCGCGGGTGCGAGCGACACGCGGGCACCCTTGCCCTTCCAGATCTCTGCTCTCGGCAACGGGACGATCACGTTCCTCGGCAGCCATATCGATAGCCGTGCACCGTTGTCGGCAGGCTCTTTCCTGCAGATCAATGCGAAGAACATCGTCCAGAATGGCTATCTGGCTGCTCCGCTGGGCCGGATCGCCTTCGGTACATCTGAGAATCCGGTAGGGACGATCAGCTTTGGCGCCGGCAGCGTGACCCAGGTTTCGGGTGCAGGACTCAATATTCCCTACGGAACAACCACGGACCTCTCGCAGTACTTCTTCACGCCGGGTTCGGCAGCGCCGCTGACGCAGTTGCCCAGCGGGAATCTGCGGGTTAGCGCGGAAGAGATCGATTTCGCGGAAGGCGCGAAAGTTCTGGGCAGCGGCGGTGGCGATGTCTTCGCCTATGAGTTCGTGTCAGGCACGGGTGGCTCGCGCGATGTGCTGAGCCGATTCAACACCGATGTCTTCAGCAGCAACGATTTCGACGCAGCGACTGGGCTGGGCTACCAGTATGCCGACCAGCGGCAGGTCTATGCGCTGGTTCCGAGCGAAGTTGCGGCCAAGATCGCGCTGTACGATCCGGTCTATTCGGCCGACTACGGCATCGGCAGCCCGAGCGAGCTTTATGGCACCAGCGCCGGGCTTGCCGTGACGCTGGATGGCGGCGGCGGCCTTGCGGCGGGTCAGTATGTGCTGATGCCGGCGCACTATGCCCTGCTGCCGGGTGCGTACCGGATTGTCGAGAATGTCGGTGCGGCCGCGCCGGCCAGCGGCAGCGTACAAGCCCTGCTTGACGGAAGCGTTGTGCTTGGCGGGGTCTATTCGACCGCAGGGACAAACCTAGCCTCCTCGCAGCGGCGTTCGTTCACGGTGCAATCGCAGGCAAGCTTCCTGCGCTATTCGTCGATCCGGACCACGGGCGGCACCACCACGATCCGCGACGACGCCATCAGCAGCGGACGCATCGTCCCGCGCTTGCCGCTTGATGCGGCGCGGGTCGTGCTGGATCCGCTCAAGGCGCTGCGTGTGGCGGGTGCCTTCGAGATGGCTCCGGCCGCAGGGGGCCGGGGTTCGACGGTCGATATCCTCGGTAGCTCGATCATCATCAGCAATTCGGACACGCCCCGGGCAAACGGGCTGTCGCTGTCCAACAAATCGATCGAAAATCTCAACGCCAACAGCCTGATGATCGGCGGTGAGCGGATCGAGAACACCGACGGGACGACCCGGCTCGGCATCACGGCCAATCGCATCGTCGTCACTTCCGCGGCCGATATCAAGGTGCCGGAACTGATCCTCGCGGTGGCGGGTGCGGGGTCGGCCCTCAACATCAACGACGGTGCGTCGCTGACGGCGACCGGAACCCTCGCGGACGACCGCGCGGGCAACTACCTGATTACGTCGAACGCCTCCCCATCGCCGAGCGATCCGTTCGACCAGACCGGCATCGGCTCGGTTCTGCGCTTGTCCGGCGGACCGCAACGCGCCGTTTCGCGGCTGGGATCGTTTGCCGCCAGCAACGCCGGACGCAGTTCGCTGCTGAATGTGGGCAAGGTCGCGCTCACCGGCAACAGCCTGTTGCTTGATACCAATTTCCGCTTCACGATCGACGATGCTGCGCAGCTTACAACCCCACTGATCGGGATCAGCGCCTCCAACATCGCCTTCGGCGCAGGGGGAACGATAAGCGCCACGCTGGAAAGCCAGCTGGCGAAGGCTTCGGAACTGATCCTGAGTTCTTCCGGCCCGATCTTGTTTGATGCCAATACAACCCACACCTTCAAGGGCCTGACGATCGATGCGTCCGGGATCGCGCTCTCCAATCGGACAGCGGGCACCGACACACTCACGATCAACGCTGCCGACACGCGGATTGCCAACAGCCGCCAGACTGCAAGCAACAATGCTTGCGCGCTGACGGGGCTTCTGGCCTGCGGGACGAACGGCAATGTATTCAACCTCAACGCAGCGACGCTGACGCTGGGTTCCGGCAACTTCAACACCTACAGCTTTGATGGCGGCGTCAATCTCACCGCGACAAACGGCACGTATATCACCGGCAGTGGCGCGTTGCAGGCCAACGGCGCGGCACTGACGCTCAACACGCCGTTCCTGATCGACCGCGCTTCGGTGATCGATCTGAACAGCAATACCGGGGTGGCCAGCGACCGGATCACGCCGAAGGGCAACTACACCATCCCGGTCACGCCCGATTACCGGTTCGCGACCACGGGTGCCGTGAAGGTGACCTCTGCCGGAACGGTGAGCAGCACGCCCACCGGGCTGCGCGCGCCGGGCGCGCGGATCAGCTTTGGTTCGACTTCGGCACCGGTTGCCGCGATCACGATCGATGGAGCCGCGCTGACCGCGACGGCGGGCGTGCTCGATATCCAGTCCGCCGGCTCGGTGACGCTGGCCGGGGCTGCCTCGCTGGCCACGCCAGGCTTTTCGCGCAGCTTCGGTGATGCACAAAGCACCACGACGATCTCTGCCGGGGCCGGAACCATCAATCTCGTGTCGCTGACGGGCGATATCATCCTGCCCTCGACGAGCACGCTTTCCGTCGACAACGGCATCGGCAATGCTGGCCGGCTCAATCTTCTGGCTGGCCGGGGGGCAATCGCTTTCGACGCGGTGCTGAACCCGCAGGTGACGGGCGTGCGGACCGCATCGCTGGCCTTCGATTCAGGAACTTCGGCGTTCGATCTTGACCGTTTTGTCAGCACAAATGGCCTGAAGTTCCAGGGCGATCTCTCGGTCCGCTCGGGCGCGGGCAATCTGTCGCTGGGCAGTGGCCGCACCATCCGGGCAACCAGTGCCAGCCTCACGGCGGACGGCGGCTCGATCATTATCGGCGGCAAGATCGACACTTCGGGTGTCTCGGCGGCAGGCCTGACGCCCAGCCAGCTTGCGACTGCGCGGATCAGCGGCGGCGATGTCGCGCTGTGGGGCCGTGACGGCGTCAGGCTGCAGGCCGGCTCGGTGATTGACACCCATACCAGCGGTTATGCCGATACCGATCTGCGTCAGGCCAGTGCAGGCGACGTGCGCATCGGCATTGGCGATACCGGCGGCGCAATCGCGATCGATGCGGGCGCCACGATCGATCTTGGCGCGCGCCGCACGCAGGCCGCGCTCGCTGCGAACACGACGGCCAACCGCCTCGTCAGGAACACAGTCAAGGACCCGCTGACGCTGGTCAACAAGGACGTCTACCAGTTTGTGGCGGCTGACAAAGGCGGCACGCTCTCGCTGCGCGCGCCGATCATCGGCAGCGGAATGGACGAGATCGACGTGCGGCTGAAGGGAACCATCGTTGGTGCCGGCGCGCAGCAGATCGAGGCTTACCGCCGCTATGATCTCGATGCCCTGTCGGGCTTGTACGACGGCGTTTCGCCCTCGAGCAATGGCGTCTTCCAGTTCCTCGATTTCACGCCGACCGGGGCGAACATCTTTAGCGATGTGTTTGTCGACGACCTGACCGGGATCCAGTCGCTTCCCTACTTCATCCAGAACTTTGCCGTCCACGCTGCCGACGGCAGCAATCTGGGCGGAATGCGGCTGCGGCCCGGTGTCGATCTGGTCTCGAGCCGTTCGATCTATACGCAGACGGCGTGGAACCTGGCGGCGGGAACGCTGGACGAAGCCGGTGCCCGCGCGGCCGGCCTGCTGGTCGATCTGCCCGAACTGGGCCGGCGTGCGACCGATGCGCAGCCGTACTTTGCCCTGAAGCCGGGGTCGGAAAGCCGGATTATGTCCGACTACGTCTCGTTCCTCTACCGTGTCGGCGGCAAGGCCAGCGGCGAGGCGGCCGTGGTCAATTTCAAGGCTGCCGGCAGTCTCAACATCACCCGTTCGATCAACGACGGCTTCTTCAGTTTCGCCGACAAGACCGACGCCAGCTACGTGAGCTACCAGCTTGGCGGCGGCGACCGGACGTTCAATCTCGGGCTGCTCACCTCTTGCGGCACAGCTTTCGACTGCAGCAATGTGACGAGCTATTCGGCGGTCGATTCCGGCACCGTAGCGGCAAGCGCCTCCAACACGCTGACGATCAACATATCGCGCTTCCTCACCGGCAATCAGGTCGGCGCTTCGAAGGTCCTCGCGCCCTATAATCCCTTGGCCAATTCCGCGATTGCACTCGGCAACAACTCGGACAACCTGACCGGCGACATTGGCGGCGATGTGCTGGGCTTTGCGCAGCTCTTCCCGAGATTGACCGATGGCAACGTCATTCGTTCCAGCGACTTGCGGCTCGTCGCCGGCGGTGCTGCATCGGTCAATCCGCTTCAGGTCGATCGGGCCAATGTCAGGAACCTGACGGTCGAGGGCGAGACGAGCTATCAATTGACTGCGACACAGGGGCTCGCATTCCTTGGCAATTCGATCGACCTCAAGCTGTCGGTTGCCGGGCTCAGCAATGCGGCGCTTCCGGCCTACTCGTTCGCAGATCTGCTCCGCACCAAGGATACCCGCGGCAACGTCGACGCGCTCGATGACGACTCCTATGCCTCGATAACGTGGGGCACGCTGGAAAGCGGCCAGGCTCAGGATTTCCGCGTTGCGTCGCAGGCCTTCTTCCAGTCGGGTCGTGCGCGGTTCCAGACCAACGCGCGCGGGCTCGTGACGGGTGTCGCGGCACCGCTTTCCGACATGCTTGCGTTCTTGGAGTCGATTACGCCGGACTTCCTGGCCAAGCAGCAGAGCGGCACTTCGGTCGGTTATCCCGTTGGCAGGCCGACGGCGCCCACGCCGATCAACTTCGGCGACCGGTCAGCCTTCGTCCGTTCGTTCGTGCGCACCGGCGATGGTTCCATCTCGCTTGCGGCATCGGGCAATATCGATCTGCGCAACGGCGAGACCGCAACCTATCGCAACGAGAACGGCAGGACCGTGTCGGCCGGAGCCGGCTCGCTGGTGGGCGGCACGGCCGTCTACACAGCGGGTGTGCGGGTTTCGCCCGCGACACTTTCGGCAAGGATGGTCGATACCGGGACCATCGCTGCGATCACACCGGATAGCATCTACATCAAGACGCCGGACCAGGACATCACCTTCCTGCCTTCACCCAAGGGGCTCGACGATCAGGCGGCGGTGATGGCCGACCAAGGCGGATCGCTCACGCTGTTTGCAGGCGGTTCGGTCCTGGGTCGGCGGGACGAATGGTCGGAAAAGTTCCTGGGGAACGGCGCCACTGCACCGGGCAATATCGTCACCAGCTATCGCAAGTCGGCGATCGGCGATACTTCGCAGCGCTGGCGGCCGGGCGTGGTCGGCCAGGACACCGAAATCGCGATCGCGCCCAAGTACTTCACCAGCGGCATCGGCGCTCTTGCTGGCGGCGATGTAAATCTTGTCACCGGGGGATCGGTCAACGACCTCACCGTGGCGCTCGACGCGGCGGTGACGACCACCACGAACACCGGCGGGATCGGTGATGTGATGCTGACGCTTGGTCACGGGGATCTTTCCACAACGATCGGTGGCAATCTCGGCGGCGGTCAGATCGATATTGCCTCAGGCCAGGGGCGGATCAACGTGACGGGCAGCGTGGTCAGCTTCGGCCGCGAACCGCGATCTTCGACCGGCGAGACCACGCAATATCTGCGCGTGCGGCTGGCCGGCGCCAATGTGGCCCTCGCCGCGCAAGGCTCGATTGCCATGGCAGGCGTCTCCGCGCTGGGTGCATCACGCAGCGACGAGAGCGTTGATCGCTACAACGAGGCCGGGTTCTTTACGCCTTCCGCCTCGTTCAGTGCCATCGCGACCGGCGGCCTGCGCTATGTCAACAACCGCTTCGAACAGACGGTGCCTTTCCAGGTCGGCACTGGCGGCGCTGGCATTTTCGGCGGTTCGGTGTTGCCGCCCACGCTGACGCTTGCCGCACTCACCGACACGCTGGTTGCGCCGAGCGTGCCCTTGATGCTCTACCCGTCCAGAACGGGGAACTTGCAGCTGTTCAGTGCGGGCGACATTTCCTCGCTCGTGATCGCGATGAGCGATAGCGATCCATCGCTTCTGGCAGGCGCATTCTCTGCGGCCAGCTTCAGCCTGACCTCGATCAACGCCACCGGCGGCGGCATCGTCTCGGCGCCGGTCGGGCTCGGTTTCGGCATCCCCGGCATCCAGCAAACCACCAGCGAATACCTGCTGCGGCTCTATCACAACGAGCAGCTGACCCATGCCGGCGATACCGACCCGGTCCGGATCTTCGCGGGCCGGGACATCAGTCAGTCGTTGATCAACCTCCCCAAGGCGGCGCAAATCACCGCTGGTCGGGATATCACCAATCTCATCTTCACCGGCCAGAATGCCAATGCGCAGGATACCACGCTGATCAGCGCCGGGCGCGATATCACCTCCACCACGGCCACCTCGACGATCGACAACCTGCCCTACATCGTGGGCAACAACTTCGTGCTCGGGGGAATGGGCAACCTCGTGGTTCAGGCCGGACGTGACATTGGTCCGTTCATCAATTCCGCGGTCGTCGACAATGTGAGCTATGCGGGCGGCATCCAGACCGTCGGCAATTTCTTCAATCCCTGGATCAGCGAAGGCGGCGCCAATCTGGCGGTGCTGTTCGGCGTTGCCGGCGGCATCGACTATTCCGCTATGCGGGAGACCTATCTCAATCCGGCCAATGCCGACAATCTCGACAAGGCACTGTTCGTGCAGAACGCCGACAGCCTCGGCATTCGCCGCCCGGACCGGACGAAGCCGATCTACGCGCCGATCCTGGCAAAGTGGCTCAGGAGCAACGATCCGACCGGCTTTGCCGCCATTTTCGGGACGGCAGACTTTCCCGATACGACTGCGGGCCAGCAGGCGCTCGCCAATGCCGCCTATCCGCAGGCCGACAAGCTCTACAGCGCGTTCACGAAGCTTGATCCGTTGCTGCAGAACCAGTTCCTGCGCACGGAAGTCCTCTTCAACGAACTGCAGCAGCCGGCGCTTCCGGACGGTCCTTCGTATCTGCAGTACTATCGCGGCTACCGCGCGATCCAGACACTGTTCCCGGTCAGCAAGGGCTACACCGACAACCTTGCCGTCTACACCACGGATTCGGCAACAGTATCGGCCGACAGCCCGCAAGGCATTCCGACGCGCAACCTGGTGGACGGCCAGCCCCAGAAGGCCGAGCTCAAGTCGACCGGCAATGCGGACTTGCGGCTTGCCACGCTGCAGACCCTGAATGGCGGCGATCTGGCGATCATCGGCCCGGGCGGCAACTTCATCGCCGGTTCGGTGGTGCGCACGTCGGAGCAGGCAGCGTCGCGCGTGACACGCTTCGGGGTCGATCAGTCCGCAAGCCTCGCCTATGGGCAGCTGACCAATCAGAACACCAATCGCATCAGCGCGATCCCGATCGGCTTCGAAGGCGTGCTCACGCTGAACGGCGGTTCCGTGAGCTCCCTCACGGACGGCAACTTCCTCGTCAACCAGAGCCGTGTGTTCACGCAGGCAGGCGGCAACATCACCATGTGGTCGTCGAACGGAGACCTCAACGCGGGGCAAGGTCCGCGCAGCGCCTCGAACTTCCCGCCGGTCACCGTGCGCTTCAATCTCGACGGCTACAGCCAGGTCGATAGTGCAGGGAGCGTATCGGGTGCGGGTATCGGTGCCTTCCAGCGCCGTCCGACAGATCCGACCTCGTCGATCATCCTGCTCGCACCAGCTGGCGAAGTCGACGCGGGTGATGCGGGCGTGCGCGCCACTGGCAACGTGCTTGTGGCGGCAGCGCGAGTCGCCAACTCCGATGGGTTCAGCGCCGGTGGCTCGATTTCGGGTGTTCCGAGCCTGGCGGCGACGCCGGCGCCCGTGGCTCCGTCCTCGGCTGCTTCAGCGGTGACGTCGCAAAGCAGCGGTTCGAACAGCGGCAGCGACACGTCGAATCGGCGCTCGATCATCTCGGTCGACGTGGTCGGCTTTGCGGGGAATGCCGCGCCTTGCGAACCAGGTTCAACCGATCCCAAGTGCAAGCCGTAGAGGGCATTCGGACCAGTCTGGGGGGCAGCCAAGCAGCTCTGGACTGGCCGGAAAATGCATCGGGCAGCCGATACGGGCTGGACCAATGCGGGGGCGGCCACGCGACGCGCGTGGATCACTGTCTGCCTGAACTGGCTGGTGACCCCTACGGGAATCGAACCCGTGTTTCAGCCATGAGAGAGTACCAAGAACGGCATTTTCTGACCACCTGATCGGTCCGCTCGCTTCCGTAAACATTCATATTTATCATACACTTGCAATCCAAATCGTCCGCTTCTACCCTCCACGCCACGCATGGGCTTACTCGACGTAAATTTGACGCTTTTGCGGAATCTGACATGTCCCTGTTGATTGTCACTGAGGAGTGACCCGGGATTTCCATCGAGAATTGACCCGGTTGGATATGTGTCCCCCGTTGTGGGGGTGGGGCCAGGCGGGTGATTTGGCCTTTCGTGTTTTGGGTGCTGCGGCACTGCTGGCCCTGAAGCGGAAGCTGTCGTTTCCGGTCTCCAGGATGTGGCAGTGGTGGGTGAGGCGATCGAGCAGCGCGGTGGTCATCTTGGCATCGCCGAAGACGCTGGCCCACTCGGAGAAGCTCAGGTTGGTGATGATGATGACACTGGTGCGCTCGTAGAGCTTGCTCAGCAGGTGGAAGAGCAAAGCGCCGCCCGATGAGCTGAACGGCAGGTAGCCCAGCTCGTCGAGGATCACGAGGTCGAGGCGGAGCAGACGGTCGGCCAACTGCCCGGCCCGGTTCAGAACCTTGTCCTGCTCGAGCACATTGACCAGATCGACGGTGGCGAAGAAGCGCACCTTCTTGCGATGAGGCTCGACGGCCTGGATGCCAAGGGCCGTTGCGATGTGGGTCTTGCTGCTACCGGGCCCGCCGATCAGCACCAGATCGGCGTGCATCTGCTTGACCGTGCGCCGCTGCTTGCGCGAGCGGTCAGTCTCGACCCGCAGCCAGCCTGACGGCTTCTCGGCAAACAGGTCCAACTTGCTGGGGCGCTCGGGAACCTTGAACAGCGGCTCGACCGTGCCGGCCCGCAGGTACTTGCGGATCGTGTTCCGGGATAAGCCCGAGCGACGTTCAATCTCCCGGATCGGCATCCCCTCCCGGAAATGCCAGCGGCGGATCGCATTCAATAACGCCATGTCGATCACTCGATGATCCCCCAGCTGCCAGCCAAGGGAACGATCAGAACAAGGGGCAAATCTCACTGGAAATTACGGCCTCTCCCAGGTCACTTCTCATTGGTAATCAACAACATGACCGCACGATCTTTGTCGACAAGGCGCACAAGGCCAAGGTCAAACCGGAGCTTCAGACGGGTGATAATACGTCAGCGCTGCAGACTGTTGGCGAAGTCGAAAGGAAACCGCCGGAGCTCGAGATAAAACGCAGCCGGGCCATGGATTTTGGGATCGGATAAGCACTTGGTGCCAGCCAAACAGATATGGACGATTGCGATCAGCATGCGCTCTTCGCCCGGGAAAACGAAATTCCCGAGGCTGCGCTGGGTCTGCGCGCCCCAGTAGGTACCTCAATCTACCCGAAGCTGTCGTGCTCTTCGCGAGTTGGTACAACGTCCTGCGATGGCATGGGTCCAGCTTTCAATCAGGTCGGCGAACCGTTTCGTCAACCTACCGGGCCAGCGCAGCCTTGACCGCGCCAAAGGCGGAAAATGAAAAAACGATCCGGTGCCTACCGCTGTCCGGGATTTTCCATCATGCGACATAGCCCTTGATGATCTGCTCCGACAATGACCACAACCTCGCAGCGTTCCCGGGATCAAGCGCGTAAGCAGCGTAGCCGCCGGTGAAATCGGTTGGCCGCTGCTCGACTTGCATGGCCTCATTGCAGTCTTCGAAGTAGCGCCCGCCAATGCCTTCCAGCAGCGGTGATACTGCGAGCAGTACGCTGGTGGACGCCCCCTGCTCAACGGTCTTGCGGCGCTCGACCGGTGTTTTGAGCCCGCCCGTATGCTTTTGCAGTCCCGTCGAGATGGCGCCGGGGTTCAGCGCGTTCGAAAGGATGCCGTCGTCGTGCCAGTACAGCGTGATACCAACGGACAATAGCGCGGTTGCCGCCTTCGATTGCCCGTAGGCTCCTATCGGGGTGTAGGGAACAAAATCGAAGCCAAGGTCGTCAAACAAGACCGGCGAAAAGAGATGGCCACTGGAACTTACCGAGACGACGCGCGCGCCATGGGCGGCGGCAAGGAACCTGCGCAGACCCAGCGTGAGGGCAAAATGCCCGAGATAGTTTGTACCGAACTGCAGTTCGAACCCTTGTGGCGTCCGTTCAAGCTCCGGGGTTGCCATGATCCCTGCGTTGTTGATCAGGACGTGAAGCGGACCACTCCACGCGCGAACGAAGGATTGCACGGAACGCAGGTCCGACAGGTCAAGCTCACGAACCTTTATGGCGGAGTTGCCCGTGGCGTGGCGCAGGTGCTTGGCGACCTCCAGCGCCGCGCTGGGTCGACGCACCGCGAGCGTGACCTCGGCGCCCGCACTGGCAAGCACGCGAGCCGTCTCCAATCCGATTCCCGCCGCGCCGCCGGTAATGACGATCCGCTTGCCGGCAAGCTCGATGCCGTCGGCGACCTCATCGGCCGTCGAATAGAATCCAAACGGTGTCTTCACTGGCTGCATGACGTCCTCCTGGCGAAGCGGCACCGGTCTTGGCGGAATGGTTCGCGATACACTCGCGCTGTCGGAGCCGGGGCAACAGAGAGTTGGTGCAAGTTCTCGCAAGCAGGTGTTGTCCGTGCAGGACCTGGCCGCACAATAACTTATCAGCCATGTCACCAACTGCCTGTCGGTGACCGATTGGCCTACGTCCAAGCCATCGCAGGGACTGGTCACTTGTCCTCCGATTACCGCGGAAGCGGGCTACTTGCGCCGCAGCGGCGCACGCTGAAGCAGGTTCCGAGGAGTCAGTTCAAGGCGCGGTTTAGGAACTCTGCTGTGCGGTTCTGTGCCAGCTCAGCTGCCTCACCGTTGAAGTGAACGCCGTTTTCCCGGGCAAACGCGTGGCGGCTTGCAGGATAGCGCAAGATCTGAATGTTCGACTTGTGGCCAAATGTGCCGACGATCGCAGCAACGACAGATGGCGGAATGAGGCTGTCGTCCTCACCGACATGCATCAATAGCGGAACCGATATCTTGATCGCCTCCGCGAGGAACTGCTCGATCCGCGGACCATAATAGACAACGGCGGCGTCGATCGGCAGGCGAGCGGCGGTCAGATACGCAAGGAACCCGCCCAGGCCAAAACCCATGACCCCGATCTTGCCAGATGTGATTTCCGAGTCCCGCACCGCCCGCACGACGGCGGCGATGTCCTGCAGACCCAGATCATGGTCAAACGGGGTGGCATGAACCGGGCCCGATCCGTTTTCGCGGTCGAGTTTCACCGGCTTGTCACTCCCGAGTTCATCGCGCCAGAACAGATCGGGGGCGATGGCCAGAAATCCGCACGTGGCCAGCGCCTCGCATTTCGTCCTGATATCGGCGTTCAATCCGCAGCTTTCGTGCAGGACGACAACGGCGCCACCCGAAACACGCGGCATCGCGGGGCGTGCTACGAAACTGGCGAACGTGCCATCTTCAACCGTTACTTTCATCACTGTATCCCTTTGAGCCTTGCGATCGGCATCAGTATAACTGACTAGTAAATCAGGATATTTCGAGAATGCACGGTCTAATGGCAGGGCTCATTCGGCACTCCGGCCCGTGATGCGGGGATTGGCAGCGTGTAGGGCAGGGCCATTTCGGGAATCGCGAGTAAGTGATAGAAAACGTTAGCTTGCGTGTGCACCCAGCGAAAGCGGGCGAACCTGGGCCGGAAATGCGCTAGGTTTCGCTTGCACGTGGACGAGAGGCCACACCCAATGGACCTGTCGGACTATCGGTTGGAGAAGATTCAGGAGACCTCCGGGTTTGCCTTGTACCGTGCGCGCGGACCCGGCGGTACACCCCAGGTTCTAGTGCGAACCCCTCGTGCGGACTTGACGGACGGGTCAGTCCAACTGCGGCTGGAGCGGGAATACGCTATGCGGGCCTGGCTCGATCCCGAACGGGCCTTGCTGCCGATGCGGCTGGTGCGCCATGAAGGGCAACCCGCGCTGCTGCTGCGCGATCCTGATGGGCAGCCCTGTGACAGGCTCGTCGGAAAGCCAAGCCCGATCCTGCCCTTTCTCAAACTGGCGATCGGCATCACGCGCGCGCTGGAAGTGTTGCACGCACGCGGCTTGATCCACAACGACATCAATCCCGGCAATTTATGGGTGGAAGAAGCTGGAAACGTTCGGGTTACGGGGTTTGGCCTCGCGATGCACCACGCGCGCGAACGCCAGCCAGTTCCGGGTCAGGGGTGCGAAGCCGGCTCGCTGCCCTATATGGCGCCGGAACAGACCGGACGCACCAACCGGTCGGTCGATACGCGCAGCGACCTCTATGGTCTGGGTGTCACGCTCTACGAATTGCTGGTCGGGGCCTTGCCCTTCAACGCCATCGATCTGGCCGACTGGGTGCATTGCCATATCGCACGTCAGCCGCCGCCTCCGGGCACGCGGATGGACGGCGTGCCGCCGGTCGTCGATGCGATCATCCTGAAGCTGCTCGCCAAAGATCCCGACGAGCGGTACCAGACCGCGTCGGGGGTCCGGCACGACCTCGAGCGATGCCTTGCAGACTTGAGCGACAACGGTGCCATCGAGAAGTTTGAGATCGGCGCGCGCGACCGCCCGCAGCGGCTATTGGCGCCGGGCAGGCTCTATGGCCGATCGGCCGAGCTTGCCTCGCTGGTCGATGCCTTCGAGCACGTAGCCAAGCATCGCCAGTTCGAAATGGTCATCATCTCCGGTCATTCGGGGATGGGCAAGTCAGCGCTTGTCCATGAGTTCGGGCGAACGCTGGAAACTTCCGGCGCCTTGTTCGCGACGGGCAAATTCGATCAGTACAAGCGAAGCGTCCCCTTCGCGACGTTGTCGCAGGCGTTCGAGAGGCTTCTCAAGCAGATACTGACCGGAAGCGATCGGGAACTGGCGCGTTGGCGGTCGGTCCTGAGCGCGGCGGTCGGCGTGAACGGCCAGTTGATGGCTGATCTGTTCCCGAGCCTTTCGCACGTGATCGGGCCATCGCCGCCACTCGCCATGGTTTCGCCGCAGGAGGCCAAGAACCGCTTCAATCTGGTATTCCGGCGGTTCGTCGGCGCCTTCGCGCAGCCAGACCGCCCGCTCATATTGTTCCTGGACGATCTGCAATGGCTCGACGCCGCAACCCAGGATCTGCTTGAGAAGCTGGCTGCAGAGGAGCCGATCCCCAGCCTCATGCTCGTTGGTGCCTATCGGCGCGAAGCACTGCAAGCGACGGAACCGCTCGCAATCCTGCTGTCGGCGATTGCGAGGGCGCCGGCAACCCTCAGGCAGATCGACCTCGCCCCGCTGACCCGCGCGGCCGCCGCGGAGTTGACGGCCGCGGCGGTGAACGCGGTGCCGGCAGAGATCGTGCCACTGACTGATCTTGTTTACGCCAAGACGCAGGGCAATCCGTTCTTCCTGTTGCAATTCCTTGTCTCGATCCACGAGGACGGTTTACTCAGGCTGGACGATGGCTCGGGCAGGTTGACGTTCGATCTGCAGCGCATCAGGGCCGCTTTCATCACTGACAACGTCGCTGATCTGATCGTTGCGAAGCTTGGCCGCTATCCGGCATCGGCGGTGGACGTGATGAAGATCCTCGCCTGCTTCGGCACGGCGGCGCCCGTGGCGCAACTTGCGGACCTGATGGAGCAAAGCGAGGCCGCGATCGAAAGCGCGCTCCAGATTTTCGTATATGACAGCCTGCTGCTGCGCGTCGACGACAACTACTACTTCGCCCACGACAGCGTACGCGAAGCGGCCTACGCGCTGCTGACGGCGGAAGACCGTGCCGAGATGCACTTGCGGGTCGGACGTCTCCTGAGCAGGGGTCTTGCGGCGGCGGATGTCGGGGATGATGTCTTCGCGGTCGTCGGGCAGTTCAACAGGGCTGTTGGCCTTGTCCACTCCGTCGAAGAACAGGTCCTCGTGGCCGAACTCAATCTGGAAGCTGGCAAGCGGGCGATTGCGGCTGCTGCCTACGAGACCGCACTGCGCTATCTGGATGCGGGATATGCCATGCTTGGCACGACAAGCTGGTCAGCGCATTACCGGCTCAGCTTCGAGCTGATGTTTCATCGCGCAGATTGCAAGTTCATGGCTGGGGACGTCGAGTCCGCGCAGAAAAACCTCGCCTTTCTTGCTGAAATCAGCACCGAACTGGCCGAGCAGGCACGGATCGTGAACCGCCAGATGGTGGTCTATTCCTACCTTGGCGAATGGGAAACCGCCGTAGCGCTGACAGTGGCCTGTGCAGCGCGCCTCGGTCTGGCGCTTCCGCTCTGCCCCGGGCCAGCTGAGCTCGACGAGGAATATGGCCGCTTTGTCCGCTTGCTGCAGGGTCGTCCAGTTGAGTCCTTGTTCGAATTGCCGAGCATGACCGATCCCCACTGGCTCCTCGTCATGGATGTGCTGGAATCGCTCAACATTGCCTCGGGCGTGCATCACGAGAATCTGCAGACCCTCACAATCCTTCGGATGGCCAGCATCAGCCTCGAGCATGGCTTGTCGCATGAAAGCGCGCACATCTTTTCAAACCTTGCAGGCCTCGTGCTTGGTTGGCGTTTCGGCGATTTCATGACGGGCCACCGGTTCGGTCAACTCGCGCTTCGTCTCGCCGATGAGCGGGGTTTCGACCGCTATGCCGCTCGGATCTATGCAGTCGTCTCGGGCACCGTCGGCCCATGGAGCCTACCGCTGGCCGATTGCTTTGACCTTGCCATACGTGCACTCGAAATGGGACGGGAGCAGGGCGGTGTAACTTATCCCGGCTACGCCTGGTCGACTGGCCTGACGGCGGCGCTGGGCGGCGGGCGGAGTCTGGGCGAGGTTCACCGGCTTGCCGAGGCTGGCCTCGCGCTGATGACGAAGATGAAGTTCTCGTTGGCAGTTGAATTCGTGAACGGCATTCTGGCCATCGTGCGCGGTTTGCGGGGCATGACCGAAACTTTCGGTTCGTTCAGCTACGCGGACTTCGATGAGGAGGCTTATGAGGCCTTTCTTGTTCGGTCTCCGCATTTGTGGCACGCGCTGGTGCGCTACCGCGTGCGCAAGTTGCAGATGCGCTATTTTGCCGGGGACTGGACGGCTTGCCTTACGGTTTCCGAGCAACTTGCAATCGACATCGAACCGATCAAGGTGTTCGAACGCGCTGAATACTGTCTGTTTGCAGCTTTGGCGCGGGCTGCGCTCCTCACCGATGTCCCACCCGACGAACGCCAGCCTCAACTGGCGGAGCTCGCAGGCGCTCAGAAGCAACTGTCGGAGTGGGCCGGGCTGTGCCCGGAGAATTTCGCCGCACGTGCCGCATTGGTCGCTGCAGAGATTGCCCGGCTCGAAGACCGCGACCTTGCAGCGCAGCGATTGTACGAAGATGCGATCACCGCGGCGGCCCGGGACGGGCAGGTTTCGATGGAAGCGCTGGGATACGAATTGGCGGCCCGTTATTACGAATCGCGCGATTTCCGCACAATTGCGCAAACCTATTTGCGCAAGGCGCGCGCCTGTTATGCCCGCTGGGGCGCCGATGGAAAGGTTGCCCAGCTTGACCGGCTTCATCCCGGGCTCGGGCGCGAGGATACCGGCCGCGCGGCCAGCGCGCTCTCTTCGGGCGCCTTGACGGACAACCTCGATCTCTCCGCGCTCGTGGACATCTACCACGCCGTATCCGGTGAAATCGTTCTGGACCGGCTGATCGAACAATTGATGACGATCGTGGTCGAGCAGGCCGGTGCGGTGCGCGGTGTACTCTTGCTGAAGCGCGAGGACGAGATGCAGATCGCCGCCGAGGCGACGACCGGCAGCGACGGTGTTGTGGTGGAGCTGCGCTCATCTCGCGAACTTGCCGGCGAATTGCCGCTGTCGATGCTGAATTATGCCGTGCGTTCGCTCGAACCGGTGATCCTCGACGATGCACTCCAACCCAACATGTTCTCGAGCGACGTTTATCTGCTTGCGGCCAAGCCGCGCTCGATCCTGTGCTTGCCATTGGTGAAGCAAGGTCGGCTTGTCGCGGTCCTGTACCTCGAAAACTCGCTTTCCTCGCATGTCTTCACACCCGCGCGCCTTGGCATCCTGCAGATGCTTTCCTCACCGGCGGCAGTCTCGATCGAGAATGCGGGCCTGTTCCTCGAAGCCAAACGCGCGCGGGACAGGGCGCGGCGAGTCAGCGACGAATTACGCCAGTCGTTCGACATGATCCCGACGCTTGCCTGGCGGGCGTTTCCGGATGGACGCTTCGAGATCGCCAACAAGAAATGGAAGGACTACAGCGGCAGCGAGGTGGCGGACGCATTGGCAGGAGATTTCTGGCCGGGGACCTACCATCCGGACGATATCGGCCGGGTCCGCGATCGCTGGCAGAACTTGCTTGCCTTTGGCGTGTCGGGCGAGGTCGAAGCACGGATCCGCCGGTTCGACGGCGAGTTTCGGCGGTTCCTGTTCCGTGTCGAACCGATGCGCGACGAGAGCGGGACGATCGTCAAATGGTATGGCACCGCCGTGGACATCGAGGATTTCCGACGGGCGGAGCAGGCGCAGGAAGCGTTGGCGCGGGTTTCGCGGATCACGGCGCTCGGCGAGTTGTCCGTCTCTATCGCGCATGAGGTCAATCAGCCACTGATGGCGGTCGTGACCAATGCGGCGACGTGCCTGAGGTGGCTGGCTGAGGAGCGGCTGAATGTCGCCGAGGCGCGCCGGGCGGCTGAGCGCATCATCAACGACGGGCACCGCGCCGGCGACGTGATCGCGAGCATCCGGGCGCTCGCTAAGAAGGCGGCCCCCGAAATGGTCGCGCTCGATCTCAACGATGCGATTCTCGAGGTGGTGCAGCTGATGCGCAACGAACTGGATCGCAACAAGATCACGGTCGAAACACGCCTCGACCGCACGATCGGCTATGCCCTCGCTGACCGGGTCCAGATGCAGCAGGTCATCCTCAATCTGGTCCTCAACGGGATCGAAGCGATGAGCGCGTCCGGTGGCCGCGTCCGCAAGCTGGTGATCCAGTCGAGCGCCGGGCCTGACGGTGAGCTTACAATTGCGGTTTCAGATACGGGCAAGGGCCTCGATCCGGCTTTGAAGGACCGGGTCTTCGAGGCTTTCTTCACGACCAAGGCAGGCGGCATCGGCATGGGCCTGTCGATCTGCCGGTCGATCATCGAGTCCCACCGCGGGCGCCTGACGGTCAGCCCAAATCGGCCGCGCGGCGCGACATTTGCATTCAGTCTTCCTGCCCTGGCCGAGGAGCAGGCCATTGCCAACGCGAGCTGAAGCAGAGAGCGCGGTCGTTGTCGTCATCGATGACGACCTCGCTGTGCGCGAGGCTTTGGGGGGCTTGTTCCAGTCGATTGGCCTCACGGTCGATCTCTACGGCTCGGTCGATGCCTTTCAGGCCGCGGGAACCGGCGACCGGGGCGATTGTCTGGTCGTCGATGTGAGGCTGCCGGGCAAGGGCGGGCTCGAATTCATCGAGGAGCTTGGCCGCGAAGGAACGCGCCGGGCCATCGTGTTCATCAGCGGGCATGCCGATGTGCCGATGTCGGTGCGCGCGATGAAGGCCGGTGCCATCGATTTCCTCACCAAACCGGTGCGCGAACAAGAGTTGCTGGAGGCGGTTCAGCGCGCCATCGCCGCGAACCGCAGACGCCGCGCAGACGAGGCCTTGGTTGCTCAGGCACATGCCCGTTTCGCCTTGCTCACGCCGCGAGAACGAGCCGTCATGGCCGAAGTGGTGACGGGAAAACCCAACCGCCAGATTGCGGCGGCCATCGGCATAACCGAAGCCACCGTCAAGCTGCACCGCAGCCAGATCATGCGCAAGATGCAGGCCGGCTCGCTTGTCGATCTCGTACGGCTTGCCGACCTGCTCACCGACTGAGACGGGCACCGTCGCGCGGCTCAGAATTCATACGCGATTTGCGTGAACCACATCCGCGGCTCGCCGGTGAGGGTGTAGACATCGCCGATGATCTCGAATGCGCTTGCCGAGCTGACCCGATAGTTCTTGTCGGCAAGGTTGGTGACGCCCGCTGCGAGGTTGAGACGCGATCCGCCGACGTGGTGCCAGTCGAGACGCAGATCGGTGATGGTATAGCCCGGGGCGGTATAGGGATCGCTGGTTGCGTAGCCGAACACGGTCTGCTGGCTCAGCAGCGGAACGCCGGCCAGTTTGGATGTATTGGCCACCGCCACAGCGTCGACATAGGGCCCGCGGTGATAGATGTTTCCAGCAAGCGTGATGTCCTGTCCCAGCCATTCCTGCAGCTGCAGCATCGGGCGGATCGACCACTGCCATTTCGAGGTATTGGCGAAGCGATCGGGCGTGAAGGCGATCGTGTTGCCGCCAATCGTGAGCCTGCCGGCAGCGTGATCGATGGCGATCGGTGTCGAGGGGGCGAGCCCGGCGCACTGCGGTCTCCAGAACTGCGCGCTGCAGTTGGTGACTTCGGACCAGTCCGAATAGCGGGCATTGGTATAGGCCAGATTGCCGGCCAGCGTGAACCAGCCAACTGGCGAAACCGATCCTTCGAGCTCAAACCCGTCAATCCTTGCGTTGGCCAGGTTGGTTGTCACGGTCTGCGCCGTGCCGGGGATAACCTCGCCCTCCTGAATGTTGGCATACCAGGTGTGATAGTAGGCCGCATTGATCTGCCCCTTGATCGAGCCCATCGTCCACGTGCTCTTGATCCCCGCTTCGAAATCCCGTGCGCGCTCGGGGCCGAAGGTACGCTGCGGACTGCCGGGATCGGCCACGGCGTTGATTCCGCCGGTCTTGTAGCCGCTGCGATGCGCGGCATAGAGCAGAACGCTGTCGCTTGCCTGCCAATCGACCGAGACATCATAGGAGCCATTGGCGGGGAGATCGACAACGGTGCTGACGATCGTCGCTCCCGCTGCAGGCGTCTCACCGTAGACCGGAATGGCGATCTGCCTGCCGCGAAACGGCACGCGGTAGCTTGGCTTCGCCGTCGTGTCAGTGCGTGTGTAGTCCCAGGTTTCGCGATAACCGCCCGCAATATGCAGATTGGGTAGCACTGCGTACGAGGCGTGGCCGAACACGGCATAGCTGTGGGTGGTGGTGCGGCCCATCGAGGCGCAGGGCGCAGCCACATTGACCGAGGCGCAGAATGCTGCGCTGGCGGGATCGCCAGAGAGCGACCCGAACACGATGAAGGGCCGGCTGCTCTCCCGGAACGTCCGCGAACCGCCATCGAGGTAGAACCCACCCAGCAGCCACTGCAGCTTCCCGGCAAAGGCCTTGCCCTGCAGTTGAACCTCGTTGGTGAGCGTACGTTCAGGCCATCCGCCCGTCTTTGCGCAAGTGCCCGAAGCGCTGGTCGTCCCGGGTGTGAAGCGGCATTGAAAGTCGAGCAAGGGCAGTGCGGTCGCATCCTGATCGTAGATGGCCCCCTGCGCTGATTGCCAACGCAGCCCGAAGATGTTCTTGAGGCGCAGGCCGTCCGAAATGTCCCATTGCGTCTGGTTGATGAGGCTTCGGGTATTTGTCTCGTTCGTGAGGCCATAGTCGGTGAACATGGTCCGCGGCCCAGCGGCGAGTTGTTTCGCGAAAGCACCTGACAGCAATTGCGCGAAGGTTTGGCCGGCGGGCGGGGCGGAGCCGGTCCAGAACTCGTAGCCCGCGGCGATCGAGGGGACGCTCGCAGGTGCCAGATTGCGCACAGCGGGGTTCATGAATCGCGGGTCGATGTAATAGAGCGGCGAGCCAGTGCCATGGCTGCGGATGCGATCGGCCGCGAACACCGTGTAGTTTTCGATCGTATCTGTCGGCCGCCAGATTGTTGAGACCCGCAGGCTCGCGTTATCAAGGTTGTTCAGTTCGGACGTCGTGCCATCGGGGCGGATGCCCTTGATCCAGCCGTCGCGGTTGCGCGCCTGGAACGCCACGCGAGCGATGAGGCGGTCAGCAACGATGGGGAGGTTTATCGCTCCTTCCAACTGATAGTAGCCGCGATTTCCGGCCTCGGCCGAGAAATACCCGCCGAACACGCCTGATGGGCGCCGGGGTTCGAACAGTACGACCCCGCCCGTCGATGTCTGGCCGAAGAGCGTTCCTTGCGGTCCCTTGATGACCTGGATGTTGGCGAGATCGAAATACGTCAGCGGTACATTCGGAACTTCCGCAAAGTAGGGGATCACGCCGGGTTGTCCTGCAAACGCTGTGCCCTGGCCGCGAATCGTGAAGTTCACCGACGTCAACGAACCGATTGGCGCTCCGCCAAGGCCTGCAATCTTGTTGAGATCGAGCGGCGTGTTGATCGCGAGCCGGTCGATGGCGTCACCCGGCACCACGGTGATCGCGACCGGCACCTCCTCGGCCTTTTCGCCGATCCGGCGGGCCGTGACGACGATATCAGCACGGGCTGGCTCGCCGGCCATTTCCGACGGGGCGGCTTCGCTGGCAAATGCCGGACCGGCGCTTTCGACCAGTCCGCCTGCCAGGAGAACGAGGCAGCCTGCGCGGACCGCTGCACCGCGGGCGATGGGGCGGGAGCCCTCGGATGTGTCTGTTCTGCGCACCGATATTCCCCCACCGTTATCATCCAACGACTAGTTCGCACCGGTAACCAACGGAAATCAGCCGCCGCTAGCGGTTGTTATTTTGTGTTAGTTCACAATTTTTCATCTGTACGGCGCGCAGGAATCGCTTTGAAATATAAGCCAATTAAACGTTGGCATCGGCGCTGCCCAAGCCAGATCGGCAACAAGGTCGATACGGTCCTCGACCAAAGTCTAGCTCGGCTGGCCATGATGCCTAGTCAACGCCGCTCAGGGGATGATTGCAGCCATGCGCAGTGACGCGCTAACATTGGTTAAATGGCAAACGCTGCATCGGAGCAGCGGGCGAATCTGGGGCAAGAGAGCTGTACGCGGAACCTGCTGTGATCCAGCACCAACGGGAGGCGGAAATGCTTGAGCAGCAACAACCAACCCCGTCAGCGGGAGAAACGGCCACCCTGGCTTCGCGGGACGGTCTTGCAGAGGGGCGGCGAGCGGACTCCGCCATGCACTTCCGGCGGTTCACAGTGCTGCCGAACGCGCGGCAGTTGCTGGCGAATGGCGTCCCGGTCGAATTGGGCAGCCGGGCCTTTGACTTGCTGGTCGTGCTGCTGCGATCGCGCGGGCAGATCGTAACCAAGGCCGAGATATTCAGCCACGTCTGGCCATCGACGACGGTTGAGGAAAGCAATCTTCGCTTCCAGATGGCGACGCTGCGCACCGCGCTCGGCGAAGACCGCGATGTTATCAAGACAATCCCGGGCAGAGGGTATCTCCTCATCGCGGAACCCACGCCGAGCGGGCAGGGCGTCGCTGCGGCTGGAGCAGCGCAGGCAGTCAGCCCTGGCGAGCCCAGCGGCACATCGACGCAACCGGCCGGCTCGCGGACGGTGGCGATCATCGATGACGATCACGGCGTCCGCGAAGCGCTCGAAGGTCTGCTGCTGTCCGCAGGCATTGCCGCCGAAACCTACGGTTCGGTGCAGGAGTTTCGGGATCGACCCTCGCCGCAGCAACCGGCATGCCTTGTGCTCGACGTCTGGCTTCCCGGCGTGAACGGGATCGATTTCAACAACGAAATGGTTCGCGACGGAACCCAGCCGCCGGTCATCTTCATCAGCGGCCACGCCGATGTCCATACCTCTGTGCGCGCGATGAAAGCGGGCGCGCGCGAATTTCTGACCAAGCCTGTTCGCCATCAGGATTTGCTGGATGCCATTCAGGAAGCGATCGGAGCATGACAAGCGCCCCGAACAAGGGGTGGGCGCCGGTACTAGCTTGCCGCCGCCGCACCTGTTGATCGCCAGGCTCGCATGAGCAACGCCGCAACCGCCATTACCTCGGAAGGCACCCGGACCGCGGCTTCGCGCATGGTCATCGGCGCGATGCTGGGCAATATGGTCAGCGTCAACACGGTGCTGACCTTCACCATGGGCGTTTTCATCAGCAGCCTCCATTCGGCCTATGGTTGGTCGCGCGCCGATATCGCCCTTTCGATGACATGCTTTACGCTCGTGGCGTTCCTGGGATCGTCGCTCATCGGCCGAGCCTCCGATCTCGGCGATCCGCGCCGAATTGCCGTGACGAGCTTCATTGCGTTCGGTTTCGCGCTGATGCTGCTCCCGCTGTTTGTGCGCAGTTTGCAGTCGCTGTGGCTGGCCTACACACTCGTGGCGATCCTTGGGCTTGGAACGTCACCGGTGGTCATCAACCGGCCGCTCGTTGCAGCGTTCTCGAAACACCGCGGGCTCGCGATCGCCTTGGCACTCACCGGGTCCGGTCTCGGCGGCTTCGTGCTGCCGCAACTGGTGGCAGCGCTCATCGCCGGTGGCGACTGGCGATCCGGTTTTACCGGATTGGGCGCGCTGGCTGTTGTGGCGGGGCCCGCAGTGTGGTTGCTGCTGGGAAAGAGCGCCCCGGCCAGTGAGCGACACGGCGTGCTCGCTGCTGCTGATAGCGGCGTCCGGCTCGGAGACGTTGCCCGATCGCGCACCTTCTGGATCCTTTCGGCCCTTGCGCTGTGCGGCGGGCTCGGCATGTCGGGGCCTGCTGCGCATCTTGTTCCGATGCTGGGCGATCTGGGCATCGACGCGCCGGGTGCCGCCCGTTTCGCGGCCATTATCGGCCTTTCCAGCGTGGTCGGTCGCCTGCTGACGGGCGCTGCGCTCGATCGCTTCGACAGCCCGCTGCCGGGCGTGCCCTTGCTTGCGGTGGGGGCCGCAGGCGTCGCCGTCCTGAGCCATCCTGACTTGCGCACGGCGCTGCCGGCGATTGCCATGCTCGGCTTTGTCATCGGGGCTGAGCTCGCGATGCTGGCGTACTTCAGCAGCCGCTATTTCGGACTGGCAGCGCACGCCACCATCTTCGGGTGGACGTATGGCATGGTCTCGATCGGATCTGCCATCGGACCCGTCCTTGTCGGCGCGCTGCGGGACAATCTGGGAGATTACCGCCTCGGCTTTGGGCTGAGCGCGGGCGCTCTTGCGCTGTCGTGCGCCTTCTGTCTGCTGCTCGGGCCCTATCGCATAGCGGTGAAGCCAAGCACCTCGCCAGGCGGTGATCTCAAAGAGCCGCAGTAAGGCGCCCCCCGCCAGATGGGGCGACCAACCCATGCGCCGGCTGGTCGCCCCGGGGGGAGGTCAGGCAAGGGAAGCCGCAATCATCGGCGGGTCAAATTGCGGTCGAGGAAATTGCGGATCAGCGGAACCATCACGTCGAGCTTGTCCTCGAGCGCAAAATGGCCGGTGTCGAGGAGATGCAGTTCGGCGTCGGGCAGGTCCCGCAGATAGGGCGTCGCCCCGCTTGCGGGAAAGATCTTGTCGTTCTTTCCCCACACGATGATCGTCGGTGGCCGGTACTTGCGGAAGAAGGCCTGGAACTGGGGATAGAGCGGCACGTTGCTGCCATAGTCCTTGAACAGGTCGAGCTGGATTTCGAGGTTGCCCGGCCGATCCAGCAGCGCCTGATCGTGGACCCAGTTGTCAGGATCGATATGGGAGAGGTCGCTCATGCCGTCGGTATATTGGAACTTCGTCGTCGCCAGCGTCATCAGCCCTTCGAGCGCCTTGCGATGCTCGGGCGTGTCGCCCGACCAGTAGGCCTTGATCGGATCCCAGAACAGGCCAAGGCCTTCGTCATAGGCATTGCCGTTCTGGACGATGAGCGCGCTAACCCGCTCGGGGTGCTTGAGCGCGAGGCGGTACCCGACGGGTGCGCCATAATCCATGACGTACATCGCATAGCGCTGCATGCCCTTCTGCTTGAGCAAGGCGTCGACGATGTCGGCATAGTGCGCGAACGTGTACGAAAAGCTCGTGTGGTCCGGCGCATCGCTCTGACCAAAGCCCGGGTAGTCCGGCGCGATCACGTGATATTTGTCGGCCAGCAGCGGGATCAGGTTGCGAAACATGTGCGACGAGGTTGGAAAACCATGGAGCAGCAGCACGACAGGGGCTCCGGCCGGACCGGCTTCGCGATAGAAGATGTCTCGACCCTCGATCTTCGCTGTGCGGTACTGAACCATCACGACCGGCGCCGCATGCGCTCGCGGCGCGGCATGCGCATGCGGTGTGCCGCGCGCCATGGCGGCGGCGGGAAGCAACGCACTCCCGTTAAGGAGCCCGGTCGATGCGAGCGCCAGAGCAAAGCGGCGATATCTCTTCATGGCATTTTCCCTTTCAAGTCTTTGAGGAAGCGCAGATATTCGGGAGTGCGGGGCGGACCGCTCATTGGTGTGCCGCTGTTTTGGGTGTGTGCGGCCAGCGCGTCTCGCGGCCCCGCCATCGGGATGGTGTCATCCCCGTCTGTTGCTTGAAAACTGCGCAGAAATGCGCCTGCGACTGAAACCCGGCATCGAGCGCCACATTGACCAGCGCGCTGTCCGTGTTCGCCATCAAAGTCTTGGCCCGGTCGATACGGCGCGCCACGACAAAGGCATGAGGGGCCATGCCGGTGGCTGCCCGGAACTGCGCGGCAAAATGCATGCGGGAGAGGCCGACCACCGCGGCAAGATCGGCGAGCCGCAGTGGTTCATCGATATGGGCATCGACGTAGGCGCGAATTCGTTTGAGCCGCCACATCGTCAGGCACCCGGATGAATGCCTCGGCGCCAGATGCAGCAGGCGCACGAGCGTGATCTGGCTGAGCATGTCGGCATTGGCCTGCAGCCAGCTCGCGGGCGCGTCCGCCAGCAACTGGCCAATCGTGGCGAACAGGGGATCGCGCACCACCATGCAGCCGAACTTGGCGAGCGCACTTCGCGGCAAATCGACCAGGTGCTCCGGAACTGCCAGGTGAACGAGATTGCAGCTGCCGCGAGGGGCGATGACCAGTTGCCGGCCAGGACCCGTGACGCACGCTGTGCCGGGCAGAACGGGCCCGTCCAGAAGTCGGCGGCAGCCATTCGCCAAAGTCAGCTCGGCCGGTGCCAGAACGAGAGTTACCAGATAACTGTCGCGCGGGCTCCAAAGCCTTGTCGCGCCTCGCACAGAGCTGTCTTGAGGTTGGCTGCGATAAGTTCGTGCGACGCTGATGCCCGAGGTCGGCCAGGCATGATCCATTGCCGTGAATAGCGGACGCGGCTGGCTGGCGCTGTCCGACGATGCTTGCATACCATCCACAGGGTGAGGGGCGCTGCCGATGCGTCGTAAACGCACAACAGGATCGGATGAAGCAGGGCGAACAAGACCTTCATAGTTCGTCGCATTGATCCTGATCACGCCGCTTTCGTAATACATGAGCAATAACCCATCGATTTTGATAATCTATTCGGTAGAATGACTTACTGTTATCGTGACAGATTAGGCCTGTTTCAGCCGAAAATGAGTGAAATCCCGACGAAAAGTGTTAGCTCTTGCTGGCATCGTCGCCAAAGAGGTTGCCAAAGATCCCGAAGCGCTTTTTTTTCAGCCGGGTGAGAGCGACGGGCAGCGCTGCCGTGGACGCGGCGCCTCAGCGTGCGTAGTGCGTAAACACGAAGTCCTCGGAGGCGGGCAATTTTGCATGGCAGGCAAAGCACGTCTGCATCAGCGTCCGATCGGGGTTCGCCTTGCCCGCTTCAAACTGGCCATATCCCCAGCCTCCCGTCGCCGCGTAGCGCCGTGCGTCCTTGCGGGCGATCTGAACGTTGGTCGCTTCGCCCGCCACAAAGGATTGCGGCGTGCCGAACACTGCATTGTTGCGCTCGGACGGTATGAGCTTCCAGGCGACCCGCGCGAGCATCGCCCCGTCGGGAAAAGGCCGTCTGCCTTCGCGATAGGCCCTGACAGCAAGCGCGTTGCCGAGGATAACCCGGATGTCGTCAAGTTTCCCGGCCTCATGGGCGGCACTGATGACTTGCCACTGACGGTATCCGGCGGGCATTGCCACGCCGTAAATGGGCGAGACATTCTGCGGATCTGGCGCTTTCGCGCTGCTGGCCAAGCCAAGCGGGAGCGCGAGAAATGCCGCTGCGGCAAACCAGACAGGGTGCAGTCTCATTCCGGGTGCGTCCGTTGCGGGTGGATGGCTGGCTAGCGGCTCTGTGCGGAAAAAAGGGCGCCCGGCTGCCGGGAGGGATGGGGCTATACAGCCGGGCGCCTGCGGGTCAGACCTGAGCCGCCCCGCCATCCGCGAACAGCTCGGAGCCGTTCACGAAACTTGCCTTGTCCGATGCGAGGAACAGCGCGGCCTGCGCGATTTCCTCGGCATCTCCCACTCGGCCGAGCGGGACCTCGCCTGCAAAGAAATCGAGCAGTTCCTGCTGGCGGACGGCATCATCGCCCGCGAGCCCGACCAGGCCGGGTGTGCGAACCGGGCCGGGGCTGAGGACATTGACCCTGATGCCGGTGCCTTTCAGATCCGTCGCCCAGCCGCGGGCCAGATTGCGCACGGCCGCTTTGGAGGCCGAGTAGACGCTGAAGGCCGCCGTGCCGCCAGATGCAGCGGTCGAGCCGGTCAGGATGATCGAGCCGCCGTTCCCCATCAGGGGCAGCGCTTTCTGGACCGTGAAGATGACGCCCTTGACGTTGCGGCCGAAGGTATCATCGACCTGCTCTTCGGTAATCTTGCCCAGCGGCAGTAGGCTGCCGCCGCCTGCATTGGCAAAGAGGATATCGATCCGGCCCGTTTCCGATCGAACCCGGTCGTACAAGCTGTCCAGATCGGAAAGCTTGGCCGAGTCAGCGCGGATACCGGTCGCACTGGGGCCGATTTCCTCAACCGCGCGGTCGAGCGCGCTCTGATTGCGGCCGGTGATGAAGACCCTCGCGCCTTCGTCTGCAAAGAGTTTGGCGGTCGCGAACCCGATCCCGGTCGATCCTCCCGTGACAACGGCGATCTTGTCCTTGAGAAAATCCTTCATGATGTAATCCCTTTCGATCACCAAAATTTTATACTGGAAGACTTATTCTTCCCTTGCATTGCGAGAATACAAAAGGATGTGGTTTTGGACAAACCAGCCTTTGTTAGATTGCATGGGGTTCTGCCAGATTGGGCCGCTATCGAGGTGCCAAGCTGGGAATTTTACTATGCGAGCGGTACTGACCCCGCGGCCGCCACACGCCACTAAATTAGCGGCAAGGACATTGCCGCCGCGACGAGCTATGATGGCATGTCCAGTGCTTGCGCGCCGCTCACCTGGTACATCGTGCCGGATCGCGCCAATATCTTGAGCTTCAGCGCGGCGGCGAGGATGGCCTGGAATTCGTCACTCGCAAAATGTGCGCTCAGGGCTTCCTCACTGCTCCAGCCCTCCGTCAGGTGGAAGGTATCGGGATCAAGCACGTCCTGCGCAGCGTTAAGAAAAACGCAGCCGGGACGCGCGCGAGCAGCTTTGGTCATGTGGGCCGCGAGCGCCTTGTATGCGGCTGTGTCTGCCGGATCGAGGACGTAGCTCGCGCTGATGAGGAGAGCGGGCTTGGCTGTCTGGTCGGTCATGGGCGGTGCCTTCGATAGGGGGCGCAAGGTGGCGCGTGCGACGGTTGGCGCTGGCTATCGGCTTGGCGGTTCTGGCTTTTCTTCTCCATCGCTCCCTACAAGCGTAGCGGTGAAGAACGACCAGGTGCGTGCGTTTGCCAGTGCCGAGGCCGCCGGGTCATAGTGCGCGCCGTTATGGCGAGAGAACGCGTGATGGCAGCCTGGATAGGTGAAGACCTCGATATTGTCGTGATCGGCCAAGGCCATGGCGATGGCTGACCGCGCCATGGCCGGCATGAACTCGTCATCCCCGGCAAGATGCAGCAACATCGGCGCCGAAATGGCGTTGGCCTCGCCCAGATACCTATCGGTATCGGCCCCGTGGAACGCCACACCTGCATTGATCTGCAAGCGCGCTGCGGCGAGGAAGGTCAGCAAACCGCCAAGGCAATAGCCCAGCACGCCGACCTTGCCCGTCGTGCCATCGAGGCTGGCAGCGGCACGAATGGTCGCGGCTATGTCCTGCACACCCACGTCGCGATCATAGGCCTGATAAAGCGCAAGGCCCGTCTGCCAGTCCGCTTCCGATCGGACATCGAGATCGGTCCCGCGCTGCTGGCGCCAGAACAGATCGGGGCAGATCGCATGGAAGCCGTGCTCGGCAAGTGTGTCGCAGGTCTGGCGCATATCCGCGTTCACTCCGAACACCTCGTGGAGCACCACGATGGCGGGGGCGGGAAGGGCCGCCGGGGTGGCGCGATAGGCTTTAAACGTGCCATCCGGCACGGTGATTTCCATCTGATCGCCCATGGCGGCCTCCCGATCGGAATGTCAGCGCGGCAGGCGCCGGTCAGCACCCGCCGCGCAGCAGACGGCTTCAGCTTCTTAGGAACTCGAGCAGATCCGCGTTGAACCGGTCGCGGTGCGTGACCATCAGGCCGTGCGGCGCACCGGGATAGACCTTGAGCACCGCGCCCTTGACCATGGTGACCGTGAGGCGTGCGGCGTCGTCGATCGGCACGATCTGGTCGTCGTCGCCATGAATGATGAGCGTCGGCTTATCGAACTTGGCCAGATCGTCGTAGAACACCGATTCTGAAAACTGCTTGATGCAATCATAGGCGCCCTTGAGACCTGCTTGCATCGATTGCAGCCAGAATGCGTCCTTGATGCCTTGCGAAACGGTCGAGCCGGGGCGGTTGGCGCTGTAGAAGAACTCTGCCAGGTCGTGATAATACTGCGAGCGATCAGTGCCGACGCCTTTGCGGATGTCGTCGAAGACGCCGATCGGCAGACCACCCGGATTGCGGTCGGTCTTGAGCATCGTCGGCGGAATGGCCGAGACCAGAACGGCCGCCTTGACCCGCGATGTCCCATGCCGGCCGATATAGCGGGTCACCTCGCCGCCCCCGGTTGAATGGCCCACATGCGTCACGTCGTGCAGGTCGAGGGCATGGACCACTGCGGCCAGATCATCGGCATAAGTGTCCATGTCGTTGCCCGCCCAGGTCTGGCTGGAACGCCCATGGCCGCGGCGATCATGTGCGATCGCGCGAAAGCCGTGCGAGGCGACCGTGAAGAGCTGGTCTTCCCAGGCATCAGCATTGAGCGGCCAGCCATGGGAGAACATCACGACCGGTCCGGTCCCCCAGTCCTTGTAGAAGATTTCAGCTCCGTCCTTGGTATTTACGACAGGCATGATGGATCCTTTCAGCGGGGCTTGGTGGAGTTGGGCGCAGTCATGATCTGACAAACGCCAGCAAGTCGGCGTTGAAGCGGTCGCGGTGCGTCACGGCGAGGCCATGGGGCGCGCCCGCGTAGACCTTGAGCGTCGCGCTGCGGATCAGCTTCTGCTGCAGCAGCGCCGAATTGGCGATCGGCACGAGCTGGTCATCGTCGCCATGCACGATCAACGTCGGAACGTCGAAGCGCCGGAGATCGGCGGTGAAGTCGGTCTCGGTTTGCGCCTTGATCCCGTCGTAGACCGCCTTCAGTCCGGCTGCCATGCATTGCCGCCAGAACGCGTCGCGTACGCCTTGGGAAACGACCGCACCCGGCCGGTTGGCGCCAAAGAACGGCGCACTGAGATCGTGATAGAACTGGGCGCGATCAGTGGCCACGGTCTTGCGCAGATCATCGAAGGCCGAGAGCGGTGCCCCATCAGGATTTGCCGCCGTGCGCAGTCGCAGTGGGGGAATGGCCGAAACCAGCACCGCTTTGCGCAGGCGGGACGTACTGTGACGACCGATGTAGCGCGTGATCTCACCCCCTCCGGTCGAGTGGCCAACGAGCGTGACGCCGCGCAGATCGAGCGCTTCGAAGACGGCGGCGAGATCGTCGGCATAGGTATCGATGTCGTTGCCATGCCAGGTCTGGCTCGAGCGGCCGTGGCCGCGCCGATCATGTGCGATCACGCGGCACCCGTTCGAGGCAAGGAAGAACAGCTGGTCTTCCCACGCTTCGCTGTTGAGGGGCCACCCGTGGGACAGCACGACAACCGGGCCTGATCCCCAGTCCTTATAGAAGATGGACGCACCGTCCTTGGTCTTGGTTTCGCCTTCCTTGGGGTGCCAACCGGCTGTCATGGGGGCGGCCCATGGGCGAGCTAGCGGCGCCATGCCGAAGGCGCCGACGGCGGCCAGACCTGCGGCTCCGGTGAGAACGCGCCGGCGCGATGTCGGCGGAAAGGCGAGCGGGGTCGGGGGCATGCGATCCTCCAGGGACACGCGCGGACGCGTTGGGTTCTTGGGAAAGCTACGGACGACGGGGGCAGAGCGTTAGCCAGTTGCCACGAGAAGCCGTTAGATGGTGCGAGGGACCGGTTTCAGACGCCGCGATAGACAAGGCGGGTGAACAGCTCGCCGCTGATGAGCGCGCGGCCCCATTTCACATCAAGGTCGGCGGTCGGCCGGGCCGCGACAATCTGATCGGCCGATTGGCCCTTTGCCTTGAGCGCTGCGACCCTGTTTCGGACCGTCACCAGCATGTCGCGGAAGGCGATCAACTGCGCGCGATTGCCCAGCGGGCCGTGACCGGGAACAATCTGCGTGCGGGGGCCCGCGAGGTTAATGTTGACGCTGGCGGCGCGGATCGCGCCATCGATACCACCGCCGCCGACATAGTCGATGAACGGGTACATCCCGTTCCAGAAGGTGTCGCCGGTCGCGAGTACATCTGCTTGTCTGAAGTAGACCGACATGTCGCCGTCAGTGTGTCCCGGCCGATAGTGGCGAATAGAGATCGTCTCGCCACCGAACTTCATCAGCTTGTTCGCGGTCAGGATCCGGTTCGGCAGGTCGCTTGCGGCGATGGGCGTAAAGGTATGCTCCCATTCGACCACGCGGATGGTCTGACCGAGCCGGAGGCGGGCCTTGCGGTCCGCAAGGATCGTCGCACCCGAATGGCGCAACCAGGCGTTCCCGTCGGTATGATCCCAGTGCCAATGGGTGTTTACGACATAGCGCACGGGACCTTTGCCGACCGTGCTCAAGGCTTTCTCGATCTTGGCCTGGGATACCGCGATGCCGGCATCGACCAGAAACAGACCGTCAGGCCCTGCCAGCACCGAGATGTTGCCACCTGAACCCGAGAGCATCGCCATTCCGCCGCGCAGCTTCTTCACGGAGATCGGATCGGCAGCGGCAGCATCGTTGATGGTCGAATAGGGACTTGCGCTGAGGGCTCCGGCCATGAGCGCAATGCCCAGTGCAAAGCCACAACCGACAGATATGCCCCGTTTTTGCCGCGCGTTCATTTCGGGTCTCCACCATTGTTCCGCTGTATTGGGATATACCGAACCAGCGTCGATGCGATGGAATTACGAAGTTAAGAATCGGGAGAAACCATAAGGCCCTTGGAAAAGATCATATATTCACTTGGTAATGTTGGTACTTCTATAGATTATTTACTATCGATATTTTGCAATTTCTAACGCACTCGCGGTCACGAAGAGCTTATATTGATGGGGATATATGTAAGCCTGCGAAGGAACGCGCCATGCCCCGCGATGAGAAGGTGTCGGAACAGCCGGACGAGCCCCTGGCTGCTCGTCATCAGCAGCAGTTTGATCTCGAAGCGCACGATGACGAAATGCTGGACGAGGCGTTGGCGGCATCGTTTCCGGCGAGCGATCCACCTGCATCGCATCGTTTCGATTGATGACTGTCAGTTCCGGCGAGCAAAGTCTGCGGGTTGGCCTCGGCGGCGTAGCTGGGCCGGCGAGGGGGCAACGGCTGCTGCGGGTCCCGGCTTCCTATTTCGGGATGGTTCTGGGGCTTGAGGGCCTGGCTGGCAGCTGGCGGGTGGCTCATGCCGCATGGGGCGCGTCGGCCGAGGTCGGCGAGGGGCTGTTCGCTCTGGCCGCAGTTGTCTGGCTGGCCGTTACCGGGCTCTATCTGGCCAAGTGGATCTGGCGCTTTGGTGACGCGCTGACCGAGTGCGCGGATCCGCTGCGTGGCAGCTTCATTGGTCTCGGCGGTGTCTCGACTCTGCTTCTGGCGCAGGGTGCTTTGCCGTACAGCCGTGAACTGGCTGTGATGCTGTTCTTCGCAGAGGGAGCCTTCTCGCTCGGGTTCGGTATCTGGCGCTCGGGGCCGCTCTGGCAAGGCGGGCGCCCGGTCGAGGTGACCACGCCGATCCTCTATCTTCCGCTCGTGGCAAGTGGCTTCGTCATGGCCGCAACGGCGGGTGCGCTGGGCTGGCATGCCTGGGCTGCCCTGGCGTTCGGCGGCGCATTCTTTGCTTGGCTCGCGCTCGAATCCGTGGTGCTCCACCGGCTGCTGGAGGCTGCGACGCTCCCGCCCGAGGTTCGCCCGATGCTTGGGCTCCTGCTTGCGCCGCCCGCGGTCGGTGCGCTCGCTGCGCTTGCGGGCGGGGCGAACCCGGCGGGCCCGCTGGTGCTTGCGCTGGCCGGATATGCCCTGCTCCAGGCGATGCTGCTGCTGCGCATGTGGTGGTGGATCGCGAAGCAACCGTTTGTGCCTTCGTATTGGGCGATCACATTTGGCGCGACCGCGCTGCCGAACACGATCACCCGATTGTCGATGGCCTCGCCGACACAGGAACTGGCTGGTCTGGGTTTTGTGCTGTTTGTTGCAAGCAACCTGCTGGTGGCGGTGATCGCGTTCAAGACGATCATGCTGTTCCTGCGCCCTGCGCCGGGGGCCAGATGAACCTCAAACAGTGAAGTTAAGGCGGACTCGCAAGAGTTTGCGACGGCTAACAGCGTCTTACTGGAACGGTTGCCCACTTCATCGCACACCATGGATGACCGCCCCCCAATGCGCGGCGACGAGATCGCCTGGCAGGAGACCCATCGTGAGCCCAACAGTGTTCGACCGCGTGGTGCCCGCAACCGGTGAGGCTCCGGCCTTCGCTCCGGGAGACAAAGTACGTGTGGGGACCCGCACGCCGATCGGCCACTACCGCGTCCCGCGGTATCTGCGCGGCAAGATCGGCCGTGTCGTCAAGATCATCGAGCCCTCTCTGGTCGACAACGAGGAAGAGGGCTTCGGCCGCAACGCCGGAAACCGGCGGCATTACTACCGCATATCGGTGCCGTTGGCCGAGATCTGGCCCGACTACGAGGCATCGCCGCGCGACGAGCTTTTGATCGAAGTCTTCGAAACCTGGTTGGAGTGCCTGCCATGACCGCAAACCACGCTGCACAGGGGCATGATCACGATCACGACCACACCCCGATCACCGCCGACCCGAGGCCCGGCTATTACGAGATTATGGAAACCGCCGTGCGCGAGCTGCTCATCGAGAAGGGCCACTTCACGGCGGGCGAGATCCGCCGGCAGATCGAAGTGCTGGACAGCCGATCCCCCGCCCTAGGTGCCGCAGTCGTCGCCAGGGCCTGGACGGACCCTGCATTTCGGCAGCGGCTCCTCGAAAACGGTCGCCGCGCTTGCGAGGAGCTGGGGATCACGTTCTACGACGATACCGATCTCATCGTGCTTGAGAACACGGCCTCGGTGCACAACCTCATCGTGTGCACCTTGTGCTCGTGCTACCCGCGCCCGGTGCTCGGGCTACCGCCCGACTGGTACAAACTGAAGCCGTACCGCGCCCGCGCAGTGATCGAACCGCGCAAGGTGCTCGCTGAGTTTGGCACGATCATCCCCGATCATGTCGAGGTGCGGGTCAGCGACTCCACCGCAACCGTTCGCTTTCTCGTATTGCCCCGCCGGCCGGAAGGCACCGACGGCTGGTCCGAGGCCGAACTCGCCGCGCTTGTGACGCGCGATGCGATGATCGGCGTCATCCCCGTCACTCTCGACAAGGAGGCCGCGTGATGTTTGGTCCCGAAAGGGTTACCCGTCTGCCGAACGATATCGGCGGCCTCGATGCCCCCGCCTTCAGCCGCGTAGATCATGATCTGCTGCCATGGGAAAAGCGCTGCCACGCACTCGCCGACGTGCTCGATCTGCGCAAGATCATCAATACCGAGGAGAAGCGCAAAGGCGTCGAAGCGCTGGGCGCGAGCCTGATCGGCGAACTCACATACTATGAGCGCTGGATCGTGGTGTTCGCCAACCTGTCCTTTGCCAAGGGCTTTTTCGCCCCGAGCGAGTTGGCCCGCAAGATGGTCGAAGTGGCAGACCGCTTCGACACCGATCACCCGGTGTGATCGGCACGCCGCCCGCCTGCTTCCACGAAGCCGATCCGGGCAGCGCGCTCACCCGGCGTGCTGCGGCGGAAGGCATCGGCACGCTACTGTTGGTCTTTGCAGCCAGCGCGGCCGGGATTGCGGCGACGCGGCTGCTGCCTGGGCAGCCCGGGTGGGCGGCCGTGCTGGTCGCCTTCGCTGTGGCCGGCGCTCTGGTGGGGCTGATCGTGGCGCTTGGCACGCTATCGGGCGGGCATTTCAATCCGCTGATCAGCTTTGCGCAAATGCTGTCTGGTGAGCGGACAGTGGTTTGCGCAATCACTTACATCGCGTGCCAGCTGGCTGGCGGCCTTGGCGGAGGCGCGCTCGCCGCGAGCGTGTGGCATGCGGCGCCATCGGGCAGCGGTGGGCTCGGACCAGCGGGCATGCTCAGTGAGTTCGTTGCCAGCGCCGGTCTGATGCTGATTGTGCTGGGCTCGGGGCGGAGCGGCCGCCCCGAAACCGGGCCATTTGCAGTGGGTGCGTGGCTCGTGGCCGCCGTGATTGCGACGCCGACCGGTTCCTACGCCAATCCGGCAGTCGTGGCTGGTGCGGTCGTAACCGCTGGACCAGTCGCGCTCGGGACCGGCTCAGTGTTCCCCTACATCGCTGCGGAAACCGGAGGCGCCCTGCTCGCGGTGGCAGTCGTCGCTGGCTTGTTTCCCAGGAAGGAGACCATGGCATGACCTTGGAAGGACTGATTTCGGTGGCCAGCGACGCATCCTTCGCCGTCACGGTCGACCGGCTCGACAAGGCGCTCGCTTGCCGGGGCATTTCGCCGATCCTGCGGCTCGATCACGCGGCGGCGGCCGCTGCAGCGGGCCTATCGCTACGGCCCTTGCTGCTGTTCCTGATTGGCGATCCGCGGGTAGGGACGCCCTTCATGCAGGCGAACCCGGCGGCGGGCATCGACCTGCCGCTGCGGCTGCTGGTGTGGGAAACAGCGCACGGCGAAACCTGGCTTGGTTACATCGACCCTGCCTGGATCGAGGCGCGCCATGCGCTTGATTCCGTGCCGGGCGTGGCGGGCCAGATGACAGCCCTCTTGCACAATCTGGTGCTGACCTCTGCTGGCGGAGGCGCAGCGTGATGTCGCGCCCGCTGGGCATGCTGCCGGCTGATCCGGCGTTTCGGGCCAATCTTGTTGGCGTCTACGGCGTGGTCGCGTTGATGAACCTTGGCGCCTGGGGCTGGGCGCTGGTCGCGTTTGCCGGGCAGCCGGTGCTGCTGGGTGTCGGCGTTGTGGTTTATGGCCTTGGCCTGCGCCACGCCGTCGACGCGGACCACATCGCCGCAATCGACAATGTCACGCGCAAGTTCCTGCACGAGGGCAGGCGCTCCGCCTCGATCGGCCTTTGGTTCGCCCTTGGCCACTCGGCGGTGATTCTGCTCGCTACCGCGCTAGTCGTTGTGGCGGCCGGCAGCCTTGGTCAACTCAGGGCTTTCCGCGAGATCGGCGGGCTCATCAGCATGAGCGTTTCGGGAGTATTCCTCCTGCTCGTGGCGGTGATGAACACCTGCATCCTGCTGGCGATCATCCGCACCATCCGCCGTGTTCGCGCAGGACATGCCATCGCCGAAGTCGAACTCGACGTGCTGTTTGCCGGCAGCGGTCTGCTCTCGCGGCTTGTGCGGCCGTTGTTCCGCTGCGTCACGCGCCCGTGGCACATGGGGCTGCTCGGCTTCCTGTTCGGGCTCAGCTTCGAAACGGCATCCGAGGTGGCGCTCTTCGGGATCTCCGCTACGCAGGCGGCGCATGGCAGCGGGATCGGCATGGCGCTGGTCTATCCAGTTCTGTTCGCGGCGGGCATGGCGCTCCTCGATACGACCGACGGTGTGATGATGGTGGGCGCGTACCACTGGGCTGTCGCGAACCCGCTACGCAAGCTCTACTACAACATGACCATCACCATGATGTCGATCGCGGTTGCCGTGTTAATCGGCGGTGTCGAGCTTTGCACCTTGGTTGTTCACGGCTTCGGCCTGAGCGGGGCCTTCGCGGACGGGACGGCACGGCTGGTGGGGGACTTCGACTATCTCGGCCTTGCCATCGTCGGGGTCTTTGCGTTTGCCTGGTTTGCATCGATGGTGACGTTCCGACTCATCGGCAGCGACCCTGTGCCGGCGCAGGCGACGAGCTAGCGCCCGGACCCGTCACGATCGCGGTCAATGCCTGAATGAGGTGCGCAGGCCGACAATCAACGCATTTTCCGGCGCCCGCTGGACGGAGCGTGGATCTGCCAGCAAGGCGGCCGAGGGATTGACGATCACCTGCAGATTGGGCTGCAGACTGAGTTTTCCGCTAACGTGGAACTGATAGCTAGCCTCGAAGACCGCTTCGCCGCTTGCTGTCCGGCAAGCGGAAGCCGTGCGCACGCAGCTGTTGCGGTGCAAGGCTCGAAGGCGGGGGGAGCTGCGGGCAAACGCGATGCCGAGCGCGAAAATGTCATGTGGCCGGTGCCGAAAGGGACCGCTGATTGCAACGCCGCCATCGGCATAGAGGTCGATGGCATTGCGGTCTGGCGGACTGGCCGTGGCCCGCACGAAGCCGCGCAGTACACGCCCGCCTGCCTGCCACAACCGCATATCGCCAATCACATAGATCGCGGCGTTGCCGGGGTGTACTTGCGGACTTGCTGCCGCAGGCGCGCCACTCAGCGACTTTCCGGTGCGGTCGAAACGCAGATCGGCGAACCCGTTGGAATGGACCCAGCCGCCTGCCGTGACCGACCACGCCGGATCGGCCCCTTGCGCGGTTCGCTGAAGCTCGCCGATCAGAAACGGACTGCCCGAGAAGCGCAGACCGTTGAAACCATGCCGATCGCGCTGCTGAGGATCGCCGCTGCCAGGCCCGGCAGGGTCTCCGGCAAACACGGCGAGGCGCATGGTGGTGCGCGGGGTAGCCGCCACGATCAGCGACAGGCCCGGAGCGGCAAGCGGGTAGGCAGGTCCTCCGCTCGGCAGGTCGCTCGCGAAGCTGCCCGGCCAGCCGAACGTCGAGTTGACCAAATGGCCCGCGGTCTGGCTTAGGGCGAAGTCCTGGTCGGCGTTGAACTGTCCTGCCCGCAAGGTCACGCGGTCACCAATCTTCTGCTCGATCCACAGGTTGAACAGCCTGACGGCCGGCTCTGCCTCGATCCCGCTGACCGTCAGTACATTGCCCGTCCGCTGCGACGACAGGCCGGTGCCCGCAATCGCATGCACGCTGACATGAGCCTGCGCTCCGTGCCAGCTGATGGCCTGCGAGAGGTTCCACTCACCGATCAGTCCGATCCGGTGCAGATAGGCCGCGCCGGTCCGCGTGCCGCCGCTGATATCGGCATTGGCATCGCCGGTGTAGATGAGCGACCACCGCAAGGCGTGGTCATGCGATTGCGGAGTCGGCAAGGCGTCGTCGCGTGGCAAAGCATCGGTGGGCGCGGTGGATGACCCGTCACTTGCTGCTGCTACCTCCGCTGAAAGCAGGGTTGCCAAGAGGCTGGCACCAATACCGGACAGTTGTCGCATGTGCGAATAACTCAAATTGCTGCTTTGTCGGCTATCGTTTTGTCAATTATCCAGTTAAATAACAGAATGGGAGAGCTTGACATCGGTAGGGGATATCAACTTATTGAATAAGTGTATTGCTGCATGAAAATGTTAGATCCGGTTCGCATCTAAAATCGTGCAATTCGACAATCCAACGCGTCTCAACTTTCACAGAATTTAGCCGGTCCACTTAGATCGGGAATTCGGCCATGGCCTTCTTGCATCCGGATTTGCTGCAAACCAAAGTCGCGACAGCCGCGAGCCGCAGAAGCGTGCTGCTGGGCATCGCCGCTGCGCTGTGTGCCGGTGCTTGTACGGGCTGCCATCCGCCAACCTCTGAAGGCACGATCGAGCCGCCGCCTGCTCCACAGTTTCTCAAGTTGTCACAAAGTCTGACAGGTCATTCCGACCTCGATCCCCTGACCGCCGCCAGGCTTGTGGACGCCTTCGAGCGGCTCGCGCCGACGGTCCATGACCAGTTTGCCGCGCTTTCGCTGCTGAGCGGAGATAGTCCCGCAGCATTGCTGGCTGCCGCGCAGACCAAGGGGCTGGACGGTGCCGTGCTGGCGATCGTGGCAGCTTGGTATACCGGCAGTCTGGGCAAGGAGCCGCATTCCGGCACCGTCGCTTACCGGGATGCGCTAATGCAGCGCCCGGTCGCGGACGCGCTCTTTCCGCCCACCTACGCGATGGGCGGGCCCGGCTGGTGGACCGCGCCGCCGCCACCGGTACAGTCGGCGCAAGGCTTCGTGGAGCCCTCCCAATCGCGCCGCGTTCGAGGCACGGCGTGAGCGGGCCAGGCTCGCCGCTGCCGGGCGATCTTGTGGCAGATGTCGTCATTGTTGGATCCGGAGTGGTCGGAGCGCTCATTGCCGAGCAGCTGGCAGCTGCGGGGCGGTCGGTCGTGGTGCTCGAGGCCGGACCGCGCCTTGCTCGGGCGACGGTTGTCGAAAACTGGCGCAACATCGGGTTCGAACGGCGTCTCGGGAATGATTTCCAGGGGCTGTACCCACAGTCCCCGCATGCCACCGCGCCGCTCTATTATCCGCCGAACGACTACGTTGCGCTCTCGGGGCCGGACGGTGCGAGCTACAAGCAAGGCTATGTGAAGGCGGTTGGCGGCACGACGTGGCACTGGGCAGCCTCGTGCTGGCGGCACCTGCCAGTCGATTTCCGGATGGCCTCCACTTATGGCGTCGGGCGCGACTGGCCGATCTCCTACGATGATCTTGAGCCTTACTATGTCCGCGCCGAGGAGGCGATGGGCGTCGCCGGGCCCCACGATCCCGCGCTGCAATCGCCCCCGGAGCGAAGCCGACCCTACCTTGCTGACAGTATTCCCTGGGGTCACGGCGACGAGGTGGTCGCGAGCGTGGTCAACCCGCACGGTTACCGGCTCGTGCCGATCCCGCAGGCGCGCATGGTGCAGCCGTGGCAGGGAAGGCCAGCCTGCTGCGGCAACAACAATTGCCAGCCGATCTGCCCGATCGGCGCCATGTACAACGCGGTGCACACGGTCGAGGCGGCAGAGCGCAAGGGTGCGCGCTTGCTGGCCGATGCTGTAGTCTACCGGATCGATACCGACGCCAACAACCGCGTGACCGGCGTCCACTGGTACGACCGCGACAGGGTCAGCCACCGTGCGCAGGGCCGGGCCTATGTGTTGGCTTGCAACGCGCTGGAGAACGCTCGCCTGCTGCTGATCGCGGCCAATGCACAGAACCCGCGCGGCATCGCCAATTCGTCCGACCAGGTCGGCCGCAACATGATGGACCATTCCGGGTTTCACTGCACGTTCCTGGCCGACCGCCCGATCTGGCTGGGGCGCGGGCCAGCGCAATCGAGCTGCATGGTTGGCCCGCGCGACGGGGCATTCCGGTCCGAATACTCGGCCAACAAGATCATCCTCAACAACATCAGCCGCATTGCACCGGCAACGGATCAAGCACTGAAGCAGGGCCTTGTCGGCGATGCGCTGGATGCCGAGATCCGGCGGCGCGCAGTCTTCGGGGTGGACCTGTCGATCAGCCTGGAACCGCTGCCGCACCCGGACAATCGGCTGACCCTGTCGCCCACCCGGCGCGACGGGCTGGGGCTGCCATGTCCCGATATCCGCTACGAGGTCGGCAGCTATGCGCGCAAAGGCTACGACAAGGCCTGCGAGCAGCTGCGTCACATCGGGTCCTTGTTCAACGCCGAAGAGTTCGTGATCACCACCACGCTCAACGCCAACAATCACATGATGGGAAGCACCATCATGGGCGCGGACCGCCGCAATTCGGTGGTCGATAGCGATTGCCGCGCGCACGATCACGCCAACCTCTGGCTCCCCGGCGGCGGCGCGATGCCGTCCGCCAGTGTCGTCAACTCGACGCTCAGCATGGCGGCGTTGGGCCTCAAGGCCGCCGACGCCATAGCCCGCACGCTGGAGCAGGCTTGATGCGGGCGTTGCTTGCCGCATTGGCTCTGGCGGCGGCAGGGAACGCTGCAGCCGCACCGCCGCCTGCGCCGTTCGCGCCAGAGGAGATCGAACGGGGTCGCTATCTGGCCATCGCCGGAGACTGCACGGCCTGTCACACCGCCCCCGGGCGCCCGGATTTTTCGGGAGGGCAGACAATCGAGTCGCCGGTCGGACCGATCATGGCGACCAATATCACGCCTTCGCGCCGCTTCGGGATCGGTGGATACTCGCTGGCGCAATTCACGGCTGCCCTGCGTCAGGGTATCCGGGCAGACGGCGCGCATCTTTACCCCGCGATGCCCTACGACAGCCTTGTCCTCCTTACCGACGCCGATGTCCGTGCGCTTTACGCGTATTTCATGGCGGGCGTCCGCGCCGTCGATCGTCCGGTCCCGGCCACGCGTCTGCCGTTCCCGTTCGGCGTCCGTGCAACGATGGCGGGGTGGAATGCCATGTTCCTGCGCGATCGGCGCTTTGCCGAAACACCCGGTCGCGGCGCCGTGTGGAACCGCGGCGCGTACCTCGCGCAGGCGCTTGGCCATTGTTCCAGCTGCCACACCCCGCGCGGCCTGTTGCTGCAGGAAGATCAGCGGCGCGCGTATGGCGGCGCGCCGTTCGGACCGTGGTATGCGCCCAACATCACATCCGACCGCCGCAGCGGCATTGGCGAGTGGAGCAGCGCCGATCTGACCGCCTATTTCCGCACCGGCATCGCACCCGGTAAAGGCCGGGCGGCGAGCGCGATGGCCGAGGTTGTCGAGCACAGTCTCAGTCGGATGACGCCGGATGATCTGAACGCGATTACGACTTACATCAAGGCTTTGCCGCCCGTTCGCGAAGCTATTTCGCATGAGCCGGCCGGGCCTGTGCCGGTCCCGCGTGAGGCCGCCTTGCGCGGCGCGGCCAGCCCATCAGGCCGGGGCGCAGCGCTTTTCAGCGGGCTTTGCGCGAGCTGCCACGGTGTATCCGGCACGGGGACGCGGGACCTTGCCTATCCCGATCTGATCGCTGCCGCGCGCCCCGGGACGGATCGCAAAGCCAATCTGATCGCCGCCATCCTGTTCGGCGTCGACCGCACGGTCGGCAACGCCCACGTCGCCATGCCGGCCTTTGGCGCCGGCTCCTATGTTCAGGCGCTCAGCGACGAGGATGTTGCGGCTGTGGCGACGTTCGTGCGCAGCCGTTTCGGCAGCGGCGGCGCGGTGACGTCCGCCGAAGTCGCGATGGCCCGCGCGGGCGGACCGCACCCGCCGCTCGTGGCCATCGTGCGAGGCCTGCTGGCGACGACCGTGCTGATCTTAGCGAGCGTGATACTCGTATGGTTTCGCCGCAAGGCTAGCCGGTGATGTGGCGGGCGCTGATCGCTCCGGTGTGCCTTGCCAGCAGCGCACCCGCAGCGGCGCAGACCATCTCGACGCCTGCCCCCGACGAAATCATCCACGCGGCGCCGCCGCCAAAGTCAGCCGCGCAGCAGCCGAGCGACAGCGTACGTCAGATTCCGCTGCTGGCGCAGTGGGCACCGCGGCGCTGGCTGGCGGAACGAGGCATCACGCTGACGGGACATTTCATTGCGGAATCGGCTGTCAATGACCGGGGCTATCGCGGCGCCGGGTGGGACTACATCCAGCACCTCGATTTCGGGGCGCAACTCAATCTGGCCAAGCTTGGCGCCGGAGACGGCACCGTCCGCATCCTGTTATCCGACCGTCTGGGCCACGCGCTCCATGCCGAACGGACCGGCGCCTATATCCAGAATCAGGCCTACTACGGACAAGGCAACAATTTCCGGATCGACGAAATCAGTTACGAGCGGCTGCTGCTGGACCGGCGCCTTAGCCTCAAAGGCGGGTTCTATTCGATGGGCAACGACTTTGGCGGTTTGCCCTACGTGTGCAACTTCAACAACAACGGCCACTGCGGCCACCCGCTTGGCCTGCTTTACGGCAGTGGCTGGGTGGATTCGCCAACGGGACAGTGGGGCGCGCGCGCCAAGTGGACCGACCATGCCGGATGGTACGTGGCCGCAGGGGTTTACGATGTCACTCCTCTGCGCAAAACCCAGTCGCACGGCCTCGATCTGGGCTTCCCGCGCACCACCGGCGTGATCGTGCCGATCGAGGTGGGGCTGGTCCGCGGCAAGAGCGCTGCCGACTACCCCGGTACGTACAAGTTCGGGGTCTATCACGACACGTCGAAAGTCGCCGCGCTTGGCGAGCCCGGACGACAGGTGCGTGGCCGGAGCGGGATGTATATTCAGGCCGCGCAGCAGATCTGGAAATCGCGGCCCGGCAGCGTGCAGGGCCTCTCGGTCTTCGGCGTCATGACCTTGAACGACCGCCGGACAGGCCTCTTCCGCACGAGCTATGAAGCTGGGGCCAGCTGGCGCGGACTGCTGCGCGGGCGGGGCGACGATATCGCCAGCCTCGGCTGGGTGCGGCTCGACGTGAATTCGCGCGTTCGCGCACAGCAACGCGCGCTCGGTCAATCCGAGCAGAGCAACGAGCAGATGTTCGAACTGAATTACGGCATCCAGCTCGATCATTCGCTCGTGCTCAGGCCCGGCCTGCAATACGTGATCCGGCCGGGGGCCTATGCCAATCGCCCCGACGCGCTGGTCTTCACGGTGCATTTTCAGGTCACGCTGTGACGGCCGCACGCGGGGGTCCGCTTTCGCATCAATTCACCCCGCCTCACGCCAGCTTGCTCGCAGTCTTGCGAGCCGCGCCTAAACTCATCGTCCAGGCAGGTGCTTGCCGATGAGTTCCTGGCAGACTGCCCGCACAGTTCCGACATCCTCAAACTTTGGAGTGAGTCATGAGCCGAATACTGGTCCTCTATTACTCGGCATACGGTCATATCGAGACCATGGCGAACGCCGTGGCCGAGGGCGCGCGCGCTTCGGGTGCGACGGTCGATGTGCGGCGTGTGCCCGAAACGGTCCCGCTCGAAATCGCCACGGCGGCGCACTTCAAACTGGATCAGGCGGCACCCGTTGCGACGATCGAAGAGCTTGAGCACTACGATGCAATCATCATCGGCGTCGGCACGCGCTTTGGCCGGATCGCCTCGCAGATGGCGAGCTTTCTCGATCAGGCCGGCGGGCTTTGGGCGCGGGGTGCGCTCAACGGCAAAGTCGGTGCAGCCTTCACCTCGAGCGGCTCGCAACATGGCGGCAACGAGATGACACTGTTCTCGATCATCACCAACCTGCTGCACTTCGGGATGATCGTGGTGGGGCTGCCTTATAGCCATCAGGGCCAGATGACGCTCGACGAGATCGCTGGCGGTTCCCCCTATGGCGCGACGACCATCGCGGGAGCCGATGGCAGCCGCCAGCCAAGCGCGATCGAGCTCGAGGGCGCGCGGCACCAGGGTGCGCTTGTCGCGCAAGCCACTGCAAAGCTGAGCGCCTGATGCGCAGCATCGGAGATCATCCGCAGCGGGGCAGGGCGATGCGGGGCCAGACAATCGTGGTGGCGGCTGCCTTGATCGCGTTCGTATTGGTGCTGGGCCGATCCACCGCCTGGGGTGACACGGCTCCGGCTGACTACGGGCAAGCTGTCGATGCGGCGATGGAGCGCATGCACAAGGACATGATGGCACCGCGCAGTGGCGATGTGGACCACGACTTCGTGCAGGCGATGGTGCCGCATCATCAGGGCGCGATCGACATGGCGGTGGCCGAACTGCGCTACGGCCGCAATCCACAGCTGAAGCGGATCGCGCAGGAGATCATCATCGAGCAGCAGCAGGAAATTGCCGCGATGCGTTTGGCACTCGGCCAGCCGCTGCCCCCTTCAATGCCGGCGCCGACACAGCCGCAAGGCAGCACCGGCAAACCTGCTTCCGGGGTGGATTGAGATGGTACGCAAGACCGCTCTGGCAGCACTCCTCGTCTGCTCAGCGCCTACGCAGGGCTGGGCAGGACCGACTGGTCAGGCGCCCGGTGCTTCGTCCTCGCCCGCAATTCCGGTCAGTCACCAGGACCGGGTCTATGCCGCCGAGCAGTTCTCCAACACGGTCTCGGTGATAGATCCCGCGAGCAACGCTGTGCTCGGCGTCATCCGCCTCGGCGATCCGCAGCCCGCTAATTTCAGCCCGCTCTACCGCGGGCAGGTGCTTGTGCACGGCCTCGGCTTCTCGCCCGACCATCGCACCCTTGTGGTCGTCTCGATCGGATCGAACTCGCTCACGTTCATCGACACCACGACGAACGCGGTGAAGCACACGACCTATCTGGGGCGATCGCCGCACGAAGCCTTCTTCACGCCGGACAACCGCGAAGTCTGGGTGACAATCCGCGGCGAAGACTACGTCTCCGTGATTGATGCCGCGACTTGGGTGGAAACGGCCCGGATCAAGGTGCCGGGCGGGCCGGGCATGGCCATCTTCTCGCCCGACGGCCGCTATGGCTATGTCTGCTCCTCGTTCAATCCGGAAATCGTCGTGATTGCCGTGGCGCGGCGAAGGATTGTCGGCTGGGTGGCCCAACCAAGCCCGTTCTGTCCCAATATCGCCGCTTCGCCCGATGGCAAACAGGTGTGGTTCACCCTGAAGGACACCGGCAAGGTCGGCGTGTTTGCGGCCAGACCGCCGTTTAGCCTTCTGAAAGTGCTCGATACCGGGCCGATCACCAACCACGTGAACTTCGTCGCCACTGCGCACGAGCAATGGGCCTACGTAACGGTCGGCGGGAGAAACGAAGTGCAAGTGTTTCGCACCCGCGATTTCGCGAAGGTCGCGACCATCCCGGTTGGCAAGTTGCCGCACGGCTTGTGGCCATCCGGCGATGGCACGCGGATTTACGTCGGGCTCGAAAATGATGACGCGCTGGCAGTCATCGATACGGCCACGAACGAGGTCATCGCGACCATGCCGATCGGGCAGGCGCCGCAAGCCGTCGTCTACGTACCCGGCGCGGTGGCCATCGGTGATGGTCTCGAAGGCCTTCAGCCGCTTGGCATAGCCGGGCAGGCGGGGCATCTGGTTCTGGCGTCTGTCGCAAATCCCGATGGTCCGGCCGGAAGTGTCAGCCTGTTCGATCAGGGGCTGGTCCAGATCGTCCAGGCTGCGGTGGTCGGCCTTGAGCCCCAGCGGCCCTACGTGCTCGGTCTGGCCGACCGGCCTGACGGCAGCGGCGCGATCGAAGCGCTCGCGGCGTTCACCGCCAATCCAGCCGGCGCGGCCATCGTCAATTCGGTTGGACCGGTTCGCCAGATCGTGCGCGAACTCGATCCGGCAGGGACCAGGTACCTCCTGATTGCAGAGGGCAATCCAGCGAGAACCGGCCGTGTCGTCCTGTTGCAGCAGCCCCTTGCGAACAGAGCAGGGCAACCTGAAATAGTGACCCAGCCCAAAGAATGACTACCGTTGTCTTGGACATTCGGAACGGACTTGATGGCAACGCCAGCCCTTGGCGGATGGTTCAGGCAAGAGCCGGGGGATCACTCGCCGGGAAGCTCTCCGCGAGCGCCTGGTCCAGCGCCTGATCGCGGCGAAGTGCTGACAACGTGGGAATGGGGCGCCCGCCAAGCCACTGCGCCAGGTTGGCAACGTAGGTATGAACAGCCTGAACGGCAGCAGGTGACGCAGGCAGAGTGCCTCCGGGGGCTTCGCTGACAAAGTCTGGGCATCCACGCAACGGGTCCCAGTTGTAGTCGGCGAAATGGTGGAAGCTTGAATGCGCTACGGCGGGACCAAGCGTGCCCTCCGGCTCGAATGCCACGATCAGATTGAAGCGGCGCCCGGTGACCTTGCTTGTCCCTGCAGCGATCACGCGCGCTGACGTCCCTGGAGGTACGCCAACGCAGCCTTCATGCGGGTGGGCGGGAAGATAGTGGATCAGGCCATCGGGTGCTGTTGGATCGAGCATCAGCGGATGCGGTGGATCGCTCACCTCGATCTCCTGAAAATCGCCATTGGCACCCGAATGGTAGTTTGGCCAAAGGATCGTGCCCGTCTCGTGATCGTCCACTGTATGCCGGGAGATGTCTGGATCCGGGTTCACGCTGTGGAAGTGATGAGCAAGGCCGACACCACCGAGATCGCAGACCGATTGCCCCAGATCCATATGGTCGCGGGTGACAAGCAAACCGCCACCCCGCTCGCGGAACCGGGTGATTCCGGCGCAGTCGGCGGGATCGAGCCCGTCCCCAGTATCGACTGCAAACAGCCAGAGCTCATCGAACAGTGAGGTGTCGAGTGTTGACAGCACGGGGTCGGGCAGGCCGACCACCGCGCGGTCGCGAGCGGTCACTTCCACGAGCGGTTGCCCGGCTTCGTCGCGCAAGTCCGCCAGAAACGCCTGCAACATCGAAAAGCGGCCGATATGCCAGTCGTTTTCGGTCGAAGTGATGGTCGTCTGCAGCAGGATACGGATCGGTCGGGACATGCTGAAGCACTCTCTATCCAGCTAGAGTTGATCTATGCCTTCACATCAAAACCGACGACCGACTACTCTCGTACAGGAACCAGGCCCGCTGCTCCGTCTCATCGATCCACACTTCGATCAGGCTTGCAGTCGCGACATCGGCATATTCATCACAAAGCTCATGCGTACGCCTGAGTTCGGCGACCAGTTGCTTGTTGTCTCCGTGCAGCTCGGCAAGCATGTCTTTGGGGTCGACATAGTCGGCGTTGTTGTCGAGCAGCCGCTGCTTTGCGGCGATGTCCGAGATGGAACGAATTGTCGTGCCACCAATCTTGCGCGCGCGCTCGGCGATCGTGTCGGTCATGGCGAAGACCTGCTCAGCCTGATCGTCCAGCAGCAGATGATAGTCCCGAAAATTCGGGCCGCTCATGTGCCAATGGAAGTTCTTGGTCTTGAGATAGAGCGCAAAGACGTCCGCCAGCAGTGCCCTCAGGCTCCCGGAGATGTCACGCGTTGCATCCTCGCCAAGATCGGTGGGGGTGCCGAGCTGCCGCCGGGCGGCCGAGACACGCACATTTTTCGTCATCTGTTTTCTCCTTTGTCTCGGGTGGCTAGCAAGACGTCCTGCCTTCATCGTTTCGGCAAAGCGGTCTGCCCATCACCCGGCGCGGCCACCGGATGAAAATCGAACGGTCCCTTGGACGTCACGAAGATCAGACACTCTGTCTCCGAGAGGCAGTCGGTCACATGGGGTTCGCCCCCCTTCTGGACCCAGTATGACCCTGGCCGAAGAGTTTGCGCAGCCGTGCTTTCGCTTGCCGCATTGGCAAGCTCGCCTTTGACGACCACCCCGTAGTAGCTGAACCTGTGCGTGTGGAGGCCGCTCTTCGCATGGCCCGGCATCCGGATGAAATTGCTGTGCGGCCCCGTGTCGGGGTCGCCCCAGGCTTTGGCCACGGTGAGCCCCTGCCTGTTCTTGTAGAACCGCAATTCCTCGACCGGGATCACTTTGGACGCCGATGCGTGCACGGATTTGGGCGGTGTCTTTGCCAATCCTCCGCCGGCCATCAATGCCGAGAACACCAGGACCGACAAGGCTCTTCGCACAGGATCATCCTTTCGCTTTCGCGGGTCCCACAAGGGACTGGACATGATCCTGCCAGATGCCGGGAAGCCGGCCTTTCCGGAATGCACGAGATTTAGCAGGGGCGACCTCCGCTGACGCGAGGCCAAGGCCGCCTGATCAAAGCCGGAAGCCGCTGGTCTGCGGCCTACAGCACCCGCCGAAAGACAAGGCTGGACCGGTCGGGGAATTCATAGTTTGGGGGCAACACTTCGCGATCCGACAGCTTAAATCCCTCGCGTTCATAGAAGGCATGCGAGCGCACCGCGACCGAAGGCGTATCGAGAAAGATGTCGGTGAAGCCCTCATTGATCGCAAAGTTCAGGAGGCTCCCGAAAAGCGCGCGGGCCGGACCCTCGGCTCCTCGGTGCTCTTTTGCGACGAAGAACTTCTTGAGCGCGGCGCGCGGACCATAGGGCAGCAGTCCGATAGTCCCTACCACCCGTCCCGCATGATCCGCGATCCAGAAACCCCCTTCGCGGTAGGACGATAGCACATCGATCAGATCCGGTTGGTCGGCAATCGTAAGGTCGAGCCCGGCTTCATCGTTCTGGATGGACAGGATGAGGGCCGCTATCTCATCGTTTCGACCACCTTCATAACGGCTGACTGTGTACATCGATCTGCGATCCATTTCTGTGACTATCGTAGCATGGAGGTGGCAGTCCTAGTTGGCCAGGAAACCTGAATTCCAGTAACAGCTTTCTGCCGCGTAAGGATCAATTGCGCAGGTCCGGCTTCACTGCGCCAGAGGATAGCGAAGGTCGGTCGTGTCGTCCTTGCAGAAAGGGTTCGGCCTGCCTTGTCCTGTCAGCTTCCAGAACAGGACCTTGGGGACCGCACGCAGCAGGACTGAAATGCCGATGCCACTTCCGATGGGCGGGCCTTCGCCAATGGCGTCTTGTCCGTGAATTTCACCGATCGGCGCGCCAACGAGCGTACCCAGCGCGCTGCCGTAATCCGCGAACGAAGCCGCCAGTACGCCAAGCGCAGGTGACTGCGGCGAGCTCATGTTCGCGATCGGCGCATGGCAGCATCTGGCATACCAGCGGATGGTGGGCCTGGCCGTCATCTTGAGGCCAACGATCCGCTCTCCGCCCGAGACGATCCGGAACTGCCCTGCCGGCAACTGGATGATGTCGGATCCGCCTCTTGAGTTGAGGATGTCCGATCGTTGGAGGTGGCGGGCATAAGCCTGACAGTCTCCACAATAGCAGATCACCCGATTGACCCGACCGGGCGAAAGATGCCGGGCCAGGGCCGCAACGCGTCCGCATGTGCAGGTCACTCTGGCGTCACGGCTCCGCATTTCTTCGTCTCCATGCTGCGAGCCAATCTTCTCCCGGGCGTTCAGGCGGCTTTTGCATGTGGCTCAGCCCAGCCGAACAGGTGTGGGGTCGCCGAACTCGTCGATGAGTGACTTTCTCGCTTCCTGCCGCGCGCGATCGACAACGCAGCGCCACGCAGGATCGTCGGTGGGATGGCGAAGCTTTGTGCGCAGATCGGCAAGAATGGCTTCGAACTCGCGCGTTGCGATCTCGCTGGCGTACCTGAATGGATCGATCGCGGCAGGATATTGTGCCTGCTCGCTCACCCACGCCGCCACGCGGCGGATCGTCCGTGCGCGCAGGCGAAAATCGAAGTCGTCGAGGCGGGCGCACTCCCGCTCCTGCTTCTGCGCCATCAGCAGGCCGAGGTCGAACGTCATGAATCAGCTCCCGTGGTCCTTGTGCGGCAACGCGAGCGAAGCCCATGCCGCATCGGCGAAAACGCGGCAGATCGCTTTGATCGGGACATCCTCGGCAGCCTCTCCCTGCCGAAGATATTCGTAGGCAGGGCCAAGCATGAGCGCCGACGCGACGGGCCAAGGCAGGTCGCGAACCAGTCCGGCCGAAACAGCCTCTTCGAATGAGGTACGCGCTTCGCCGCGGCCATGATGCAGAACCAGTCCAAGCTCAGAGCCGCCTTCGTGCCGCTCGGCCAAAGACCTCAACTCGTCCATGATTCTGAAAGCATCACGGTCAGTGCTGCCCCAGACGATCAGGCCTTCCACGGTCGCCTCAAGCAATGCCCTGAAATCCCCGCTTTGCGCCTGTTCCATTGTCGCTGCCGTCCATCCGCCAATGGCATGGCGCACAAGCGCCGCTGCGATCGCCTCCTTGGAGGCAAAGGCGTGATAGATGCTGCCGGTGCTGGCGCCGCTCGCAGCGCGGATGTCTGCGATGGTGGTCGCAGCAAATCCCTTGGCGAGAAAGAGCGCCCGCGCCGCATCGAGGATGTCCGAATGCCGACTCATTACAGCTCCTAGAACGATATTCTATCTCTAGAATATCGTTCTAACATGTCAACCTGCGTGAGCACCTGGTCCGATCCCGAGGAACCAGAGACCAGTAGGTCAATCGGCGCGTGCAATGGCAAATCTCAGCGGATTTCCACGATAAAATAACAACTTGTTGCCAATCTTGCCAATAGATCTGCCTTCCGCTCAAACGGCTTTAGGCATCAAGCTCACGCAGATCGAGGCCACGCGTTTCCCGCCCGAACCAGGCCACAAGGACCAGGGACAGGACAGTTGGCACCATCACCATCAGCGATGAAGTGAACATCGAGAGCGCGGCGCCACTGATCGTGAGGCCCTGGGCCATTAGCCCGCCAGCCTTGGTGCAGGCGGCGATCCACCCGGTAGCGCGGCCGCGCACGCGCAAGGGAAAGCTTTCGGCAGTGTAGGGCAGCACGATAGATATGATGCCCTTCGTGCCGACGATCAGCAGCGCCACGGGGAGCACTGGGCTGCCGCTCCCTACTTGTTCGAGCCGCAGGACGAGCAGCAATCCGGCAAGGGTCAGCGCGATCATGGCGCACAGCGCCCATTTGGTGCTCCATCGGCTGTAGAGCAACGCGGCGACAAACACGGTCGGGAACGCGATAAGCGCGCTTTCCGCAAGCAGACGGCTCGAGACGCTCACCGAATAGCCCTTCGCCACGAGGTCGGCGGGCAGCCACAGCAGGAGGCCGAAGTTGATCAGACCCCACGAAAGCGCACAAATGCTGAGCGCGGCGAGCTTGCCATAGAGCGCGAGGCCGGAAAGCGCTTGCGATGTGCGCGGCTCGCTGGACACAGCGGCGCTGGCGTAAGTCGCGCGCGCACCGAAGCGGCGCATCACGGCCTCGGCTTCCTCTACTCGCCCGCGCGCGAGCAGGAACTTCGCCGATTCCGGAATGAGTGCGCCGAGCAGTACCAGCGTTAGGCCGGTCGGCAGATTGGCGAGCCAGAGAATGCGCCAGCCGAAGATTGGCTGAAGGAGGGCGGAGAGGCCGCTCGCCGCGAAGTAGCCGCCAACAGCGCCTAGCCCGCCGACCAGCACGAGGCTCCAGCCACGATGGCGATTGGGCATCATCTCGGCCAGTAGCGCGTAAGTGACGGGCAGCATGCCGCCTGCCGCCGCGCCCATCATGAAGCACATTGCGATGTTCCACGCGAGGCTGGGCATCGCCCCGCAGATCGAAGTGCCGACGAACATCACAGCCGAGAGCAGGATCGAAGCCTTGCGGCCATAGATGTCGGCGATCCAACCCCACAGCACCGAGCCGGTGACCGTTCCGGCCAGCGCAAAGAACGGTACCAGAGACACCGTCTTCTTGGGTACGCCATATTCGCTGATCATGCCCGGTACGGTGAAGCCGAGCGACGCAGGCTTCATCACATCGATGATCAGCGCGATCACCAGCACCGCCATCAGCCCCCAGTGTGCCGCGCTGAGCGGGGCATCTTCGGGTGCGGCGACGACGATATCTGCCGCAGCTGCGCGTTGTGCAGCAAGCTCGCGCGGCAGCAGGCCGTATGCAGCGATCCCGGTCCCGAGCAGGATAAGCATCATCCCACCCAGCATCAGGTTGTCCATCGGCATGCCGGCGAGATGGTAATGCATCGCCCGAGCCATTGCGAACATCGGCAGGTGGGCCATGACGCCAAGCGTGACGGCAAGGCAGCCCAACGCAAAAGCCCAGACCGCTTGCCGATCAGATAGCGTGCTTTTCATCGGTTCTGTGCATCCCGCCCACGTGGCCACTGGCGATAGCCGCTCGTTGCCGCAAGGTGAAGGTGCACTACCCGTCCCTTCTGTGCACGGATGCGCTGCGGAACCGCCTGTGGGTAACACTTGCCTTCATTCAGAGTGCGTTGTTGCGCGCCTGGACGCGGCATCACGCGCAGCGCCTGATCGCCTGGAACGCCTCGCCGCAGCTCTTCTTCCGGCGAACCATCCTCAAAACCCCGTACTTTTTCGGTAACGTTACCGACTCCCTCGTAACCGCGCTGATCCCATGAGGGGCCTTGCGGCAAACGGGAGGCTGACGCGATGCTTATGGATTCGAAGGTTCACCAACTTGCCACGGCGCTGGACGAGACGCCGGCGGCCGCGTCCAGCGATCGCCGCCGCGCGCGCCGCCGGTCGGTCTTTCTGCGAGCATCGATCTATCCCATCGATGCCTTTGGGGATGCGCGAATCCGCGATGCCTCGGCAACCGGGCTCATGGGAGAGACCGACCTCGAGCTGGTCATCGGCCAGACCCTGCACCTCACGATCGATGAGCAGAATTTCTACGCGGGCAAGGTGCGGTGGATCCTGGACCGGCGCTTTGGCATTGACGTGCCGCAAGCGTTGGCAATGTTCGGGCAGGGGACCTGCCATGTCGATTATGGCAGCAAAGTCGCGCACCTGCCTCGCGCGCCGCGCGTGCGGCTCGATCAGGCGGCGCGCCTGCTGGTGGGGCGCCCCCCCCGCCCGGCGATCGTGCGCAACCTGTCGGAGTATGGCATGCTGCTCGATACCAGCCCTGGCCTGAAGCCGGGTCAGATCCTCGTCGTGCGGATCGGGAATGCACCGCTGCTATATGGCCGCACCCAATGGAGCAAGGATGGCCGGATCGGATTCAGGACGCAGCAACCGGTTTCGGCGCCATCTGCCGCCAGCGCACCGAACTGAACGGTGGTGCAGACCTATCGCGCCTTTGCCACAACAGACCGATCAGATCTGGCTCACACCCGAGCCGAGCGGCTGTCCGCCCAGATCCGCGGCCGTGACGAGTGCGACGGCTTCGGCGATGCTCTTGAGGCCCAGCTTCGCGAGGGCATTGCCGCGATGCATCTCGACCGTGCGGGGGCTGAGGTCCAACCGGTGCGCGGCAATCTTGTTGGGCACGCCCTCCATGAGGATTGTCAGGACTTCGTTTTCGCGGCGGGAAAGTTGGCCGAGCAACTGCCGCGCCCTGCGCCGCGACTGCACAGTCCCTTCAATGCGGCCGAGGAGGCCGTAGGCCTGATCGAGAACCTGCTCGAGCAAGTCCGGATCAAAGGGCTTTTCAAGGAACTCGATGGCGCCAAGCTTCATCGCGCGCACCGCGACTGCGATGTCTCCATGCGCCGTCATCATGATCACCGGCCAAGCGATCTCACGCTCCTTGAGCAGCACCAGCATTTGCAGGCCGTCAATCCGCGGCATGCGGATGTCGAGCAGGATCGGCGCGGGTGGCAATTCGTCAAGCTGGTCCAGAAAATCGGCGGACTCGGCAAACGGCCAGGCGGTGATCGAGCAGACACCGAGAAGAAAATGAAGCGACTTGCGCACATCCGCATCATCATCGATCACATAGACCCGGCGCCGCGGCGGGGCCAGCTGATCCATCAGGATCTCGATTGCGCCAGACCTCCCCTGTTCCATCATGTTTTCAATCAGTTGGAGCATCGCCAGACCAGACGCTCGGGGATACAGCATAGGCGTCCTGATCGAGTTGTATATGGTGGGTTAAACCTTAGTTATTGGCTTTTTCTCGGCAGGCTTTACCTTCCGGCGGCTAGGCAGAACTTTGCTATTGATGCGAATGCCACGAAGACGGCCTGGAGGCGCACATGAACGTCATCGCCCACGAGGCGTCGCGGATCCGCTCGGCCCTTCCGGCGGTAAAGCGGTCTATCCGTCGTGCCGCTATTGATCACTACGATATCCTCGACAGCGAGCGCGAGGTAGCGTTCGACAATATCGCCATGCTTGCTGCGCGCTTCTGCCACACCGAGGCGGCGGCGATCAGCTTCCTCGATGATGACCGGCAATGGTTCAAGGCGACGTGGGGTTTCAGTCTGCAGGAAACCCCCATCGACATCTCGTTCTGCGTGCATGTCATTGAATCGGAGGCGGTGTTCATCGTAACGGATGCGCAGCACGATCCTCGGTTCAGCAACAATCCTCTCGTCACGGGCGATCCGCACATCGGCTTCTATGCCGGCACGCGAATTGTTGCAGCCGACGGCACTCCCATCGCGTCGCTTTGCGTGATTGATCAGGCACCGCGCCATGCGGGGCTCAGCGAGGACGAGCAGGAAACCTTGCGCGCGCTGGCGACGCAGGTGCGCTCGCTCCTGGAGTTGCGCCGTTCGGTGATCGAGCGGCAGGAGCAGCTGGCGATCCAATCAGCGCTCTCCAAGCAGCTGCTCTACGTTGCCGAACACGACGAACTGACTGGCCTGCCGATGCGCACCCTGTTCCAGAAGCGGCTGGAGAGCGCCATGAAGAATGCGCGCCGCGATGGCACCCGAGTTGCGCTGATGCTTGTCGATGTCGACCATTTCAAGCAGATAAATGACTCGCTCGGTCATGATGTTGGCGACGCCCTGCTGTGCAGCTTTGCGAAAAGGTTGCCTTCCGTTCTGCGCGCCTCGGATACTGTCGCGCGGCTTGGCGGTGATGAGTTTGGCGTTGTGCTGCCGGGCATCGAGCGCGACGAAGAGATCGCCGCTTGCATGCGCTCGCTCAATGCGAGGCTGCAGGAGCCGATCCTGCATGAGGGACGCATGGTGGAATGCCGGGCCAGCATCGGCCTTGCCATTTATCCCGATCATGCTGCCACGGCGTCGGAGCTTACCAAGTGCAGCGATCTCGCGCTGGCGACAGCAAAACTCAGTCGTGGCTGCGCGATAACTTATTCGCCGAGCATGGCTGACGAGTTTGAGCGCGAAGCGCGGATGATGGCGATCGCGCGCGAGGGTGTCGCCGAGAACCGCATCATCCCCTACTATCAGCCAAAGCTCGATCTCGCCTCGGGTGCGCTGGTCGGCTTCGAGGCGCTGGTGCGTTGCGCGCAGGTCGGTGGCGCGCCTATTCTGCCTGAGATGTTCGCGCCGGCCTTCACCGATCGCCAGCTTGCCGCCGCGATCAGCCGGCAGATGATCGCACGTGTACTCGATGACATGCGCCGCTGGGCCGATATCGGGCTGTCATTCGGGCATGTCGCGATCAACACCTGCGCGGCGGATTTCCATGCTGACGACTTTGCCGAGCGGCTGCTTGCGGAGCTTGATGCTCGTGCGCTGCCTGCAGGTCTTATCGAGGTCGAGGTGACCGAGGGCGTTTTCCTCGGCCGCGGCGCGCATCATGTAGCGCGCGCGCTCAGGAAGCTTAGCGAATGCGGCATACGCATCGCGCTCGATGATTTCGGCACCGGCTTTGCCTCGCTGACGCACCTCAAGCAGTTTCCCGTCGATGTCCTCAAGATCGATCGCTCCTTCGTTGGCGGCATCGGCCGCAACCCCGATGACATGGCGATTGTCCGAGCGCTGATTGGCCTCGGCAACAGCCTTGGCATCGAAACCGTCGCGGAAGGCATCGAGACCTCGACCCAAGCCGAATTCGTCAAGGCACATGGTTGCGACGTCGGGCAGGGCTTCCTGTTCAGCCCTCCTGAGGCATCAAGCCACGTCCCGGCGATGGTTGCCCACTTCAGCTAAGGGATTGGAAAATGGCCGATCACTTGAACCAGAAGGGAACCGTGCAGATCTGTGAGGCCGCCACGCTGGGTTCCCTGCTCTACATCAGCCGCAGCACGATTGCGCCGGAGGAAGCCGAAGCTGTCGTCGCCGGGATCGTCGCGGCATCGGTAACACGCAATGCCGCGGCCGGGGTTACCGGCGCGCTGCTGTTCACCGGCACGCATTTCGCACAAGCGCTCGAAGGAGACAAAGCCGCGATCGAGGACCTCATGCACCGCGTTACCTGCGACACCCGCCACGACGAGATCGTGATCGTCGAGCAGGGATCGCTGGAGCAGCGCCGCTTCGAAACGTGGAGCATGGCCTATTTCGGCCCTTCGCAGTTCGTCTCGCGCCACGTCACGCGCCTGCTCAACGACCCTTCGCCGGCCGAACGCCGCCGCGCTGCGGATTGGCTTGGTGAACTGCTGTGCGAATTCGCGGCGCGCAGCCCGTTCCAGACCCTGAATCAGCAGCCGTCGATACCGTAAATCTCCGGTAGCGCCGCCAAGTCCGCCTTAAGCGCCGAGGCTGCAGTAAGGGTGCAACACGAGACTGCACCGGGACAAGCTCCCCCCGGTGTCAGCGGCCGGGGTGCCACGTCCCCCCAAACTCATCGGTACCCCGGCAAGTGCCTCCCCGCCCGATCATTCCCCCCCCAAAGCCCTGATCGGGCGGGGTTCAGGCGGGCGCCGTCTCGGCAGGAAGGGGGACGGAGAAGCAGAACTCCGAGCCATCGGGCCCGCTGTTCTCCAGCCAGATCCGGCCGCGATGGGCTTCGACGATCGTGCGGCAGATCGAGAGGCCGAAGCCCATGCCGCCTTCTTTCGTCGAATCCGACCACGAGAAGATGTCCTGCGCGGCCTCGGCCGAAACGCCGGGCCCCGTATCGATCACGCTGACAACGAGTGAGCCCTGCTTTGCATGGGCCGTGATCGAAACCTCCTGCCGGTCCATCGGCATCACGGCTTCGCAGGCATTCCGGAGCAGGTTGATGATGACCTGCTGGATCTGCACCCGGTCAGCGGCCATTGTGGTGCCGGAAGCAACCTGATCGTGGATGCTGATTCCCGGCGAAACCGTCGCGCGTACGAGCCGGACGCATTCGCCGACCGCCGACTTGAGTTCAAAGGCCACCCGCTTGGGCTCGCGCCGCCGCGTCAGTTCCCGCATGTTGCGGATGATGTCGGCGGCGCGATGGGCGGCTTCATTGATGCCTTCCATGGCCTGGATCAGGCGGCCGGCATCGTGCGCCGCAGGATCGATCAGTTTCAGGCCGCCCGCCGCATAGTTGGTGATCGCACTCAGCGGCTGGTTGAGTTCGTGCGCGAGCGTCGTCGCCATCGTTCCCATCGCATTGACGCGCGAGACGTGGATCATCTCGGATTGCAGGGCCGCAAGGCTCTCTGCGGTCTTGCGCTGCACCGTCACGTCGTAGCCCTCGCAGAACAGGCCCGTGATCGTCCCGCTTGCATTTCGCACGGCCTGATAAACGAAATCGGCATAACGCTGTTCGGTCTTGCCCGTGTCCGGGTTGACGAAACCGAGTGGCATGCCCCTGCCGACGAACGGTTCGCCAGTACGGTAGACTTGATCGAGCAGTCCGATGAACCCCTGCTCGACCAGTTCCGGCATGGTCTCGGCCACGGTCAGGCCAACGAGGTGATCGCGCCCGACGAAGCGCTTGTATGAGGCATTGGCAAAGGTGAAACGATGCTCCGGCCCTTCAGCGGCGGCGATGAAACCGGGGGCCTGCTCGTAGAGCGCATGGAACTCGTTGCGCTGCTCCAGCAGCCGGTCAACCGGACCGCCGAGCTCGATGAACGAGAGGAGGTTGTGCCGGATCACATGCTGCGCATCGCGCATGGGGCTCAGGAAAATGGCAGCAAGGAACTCGCTGCGATCGGCACGCCGGCATTGCAGCTCCCAGTTTCCGCTCTGGCCTGTCGACAAGGCCGTCTGGATCGCTGCCGAAGTTCCGGAATCGGCCAACTCGCCAAGCAGGCCACCGATCGGCTGACCGGGCAGCGCCTCTGCATTGAAACCCGCAAGATCCCTGAAGGCGCGATTGGCGAACACGATCGGATGATCGGCCTCCTGCCCGTCGGCAAAGATCATCGGCATGTGGGTCGACTCGGCAGCTGCCACGAACGGGCCGATCGATGTCCGAAAGCGTTCGACCAGCATCTCAACGTGTTTGTGCGTTTCAAGCGGAATCGACATGGTGCACGCTTATTGCACAACCAGAGCACAATGATACCCAAAGGTCGATTGTGTAACTATCTTATGTTAAGGGCAGCGCTGGTGGCAGGGATGTTCCAAGCACCGCTGGAGGGCTCACGCTTGCGGATATTCGCCCGTGGATGTGCGGATCGAGGCCAAAGCACAGATTGAACGCAGGAGGTTCGCAGCGTTGAAAGGTGTTACCGGGCCCGCGCGCCAAGATACCCTGCTTTTCCGCCATCTCCCTTCGCCTGCTCGGCAAAAGTAACGCATCAAATCAGCAGCTTCGCGCTGAATTCGTATCTCGGCACGCCTTGACGGATACAACCAGCAGGTTGCCGCGCGTGGTCCGGAAAGTGGATGCTGAAGAGCGAATTAACGCTGAATCTTCAAGGTCCGTTAGGCGCGCGCTCCCACGTTCACGATCCGCGAGGTGGATTGTGCGCGTCTTGAATTGTCTGACACACGAACACGATCCGCTGCTGGTACTGCTTGCGGCCCTCGTCTGCTTGTTCGGGTCTTCGGTAACCATACGACTGGCGCATCGGAGCTTGCACGCGCGTGGGTCGACCGGGCTGCACTGGCTCTTCCTCACCTCGGTCTGTGCCGGCTTTTCGATCTGGTCGACGCACTTCATCGCGATGCTCGGCTATCGTCCCGGTGTTCCGGTGCGCTTTGATGCCACGCTGACGATTGTCTCGGCGCTCATCGCCATTGGCGGAACGGCGATCGGCCTCATCCTCGCGCGGCTGCGTGGCCGCCTCTCCTCCGCCATCTGCGGTGGTGGCATGATCGGGCTGGCGATCTGCGTGATGCACTATGTCGGGATGTTTGCCTATCGGCCCGACGGGGTGGTGCATTGGCTGCCCGGCTATGTCGCCTTATCGGCCCTGTGCGCCATGGGGTTCTCGGCGATCGCGATCGACCGCTTGCGGGCCAAACGGACCACCGCGATGGGGCGGGCCTGGGATGCGACATTCCTGCTGATGGCCGCGATCCTGATCCTGCACTTTGTCGGCATGGCGGCCTTTGTGGTGATCCCGATCGAGGGATTTGGCAGAGGCGCCAACAGCGAGGTATTCAGTGCCATGGCCGCTGCAATCGCCGTCGCTGCGATGGTCATCGTCGGCACCGGCGTCTCGACCCACCTCGTCGAAGAAGGCCGGGCAGAGGCGCAGGACCGCCTGCGCCAGCTTGCCTTGCACGACATGCTGACAGGGCTCTGCAACCGCTACAGCTTTGTCACCCAGCTATCCGACGAATGCGAACTCCTCGTTCGCAACGGGCAGGCCTTCGCCATCCTGATGATCGATCTCGACCGGTTCAAGGCAATCAACGACACGCTCGGTCATCCGGTCGGCGACCTGCTGCTCAAGAGCGTCGCACAGCGGCTACGGCGGGTGGCGCGCGGCTGTGACCTCATCGCCCGCATCGGCGGCGACGAATTTGCCATCATCGCGCGCAACATTGCCGATCGCGAGGTGGCACGCGATCTTGCCGAGGAGATCGTCGAGGCGCTCTCCTGCCCGTTCATGCTCGACGGCTATGTCGCCGAGATCGGCGCGAGTGTCGGCGTCACCCTCGCGCCCACCGACAGCAGCGACGCCGAGACGCTGACCCAGCAGGCAGATGTGGCGCTCTACCGGGCCAAGCACGAAGGCCGCGGCCGCACCTGCCTGTTCGATCCCTCGCTCACCCGCAAGATGCTGGAACGCTGTGCGCTTGAGAACGAGTTGCGGCTCGCCTGGTCGAACCGCAGCCTCGAGGTCGCGTTCCAGCCTATCCTCGATGTGCGCAGTGCCCGGTTCACCGGGGCGGAGGCGCTGCTCCGATGGCACTCACCGACCCGCGGCGAGGTGCCGCCCGGCGTGTTCATCCCGGTCGCGGAAGAGCTGGGCCTTATCTGCGCGATCGGCGAGATGGTATTGCAGACGGCGTGCACGGCCGCGACGAAATGGCCAGCGGACCTTGCCGTTTCGGTCAATGTGTCGCCGATTCAGATCATGAGCGGCGGGCTGCTCGACGTCGTCCGGAATGCGCTCGATAGCAGCGGTCTCAGCCCCGCGCGGCTCGCGATCGAGATTACCGAAACCTCGCTGCTGGGGGATGACGAGGTGGTGCTGCGCACACTGCGGGAGCTGCGCTCACTTGGCCTTACCATTACGCTCGATGATTTCGGCACCGGCTACTCCTCGCTCGGCTACCTCCATCGTTTTCCCATCGACCGGATCAAGATCGACCGCAGCTTCATCGCAAGCCTGCCGGGCGATTCCGGCACTGCCTCGATCGTGCGCGCGATATGCCAGCTCGGTGCAAATCTGCAGCTCGACGTCACCGCCGAAGGCATCGAGAACGACGCGCAGCTCGCCCTCGTGGCGGCGAATGGTTGCACCCATGTGCAGGGCTTCCTGCTCAGCGCGCCGCTGGAATCCTGCAAGGTTGCACTGCTGTTCGATGGGCAACACCAATCCTTGTCCGGCCGACAGTCAGCCGTGGACGCATTCCCAACCTCAGACCATCTCGTCTCGATCGGTGCGCGCTAGCTTGGGCATAGCCGCAGCTGCCCACGAGGCTGGACCCTCGGGCTGGTCCGCTGGGGAACTTGCGGGCAAACGGGGAGTTATGATCAGCAACTGGGGGATCATGTAAGGATTGATCAATGGCTGATGAACGTATTGTCGAAGTCGAGCGGCCCTCGGGCGGCGGGTCCGGATGGATGATCGCCATAGTGCTGCTGGTTGCGTTGGTGGTAGGTGTCCTGCTCTTCACCAATATGTCAAACAGCGGTGCGCGAAAAGACAACGCCATCGCAGCTGCGGCGGACGATGTGGGCAAGGCAGCGACCAAGGCGGGCAATGCTGCCGACAATGCAGCCGATAAGGTAGCGCCTTCGAACTGAAGCAATTTGTAAAACTTTCCTGCAAATGCCGCGCGCCTCCATCAAGAGGCGCGCGTTTTTGTTAGAGCGGAAATCATTGGCCGCCTGCGAGGCTTGTTAAGCTTGCAGACTGTTCGACCCCGTTCCGGGCCGGTAGCGGCGCATGATGCGATGAGAAGGCGAGGTCGATCAGAAGAAGCGCTGACTGTGGGCGCTTGGCAAGACCTGACGCTCAGCACGGAAACTAGGGGCGACCAGAAAGTCTCAAACGCGGCGACCGGGTTCTGCAGCAGCCGACCAGACCCGGTTCTCAGATCTGATAACGCGACCGGTTACTTTGCTCCAAAGCTGCCGATTAGGTGTCTTGAGGCGGACCGTCAGCAAAGCGCTCCAACAGCGGTCAGGCTCGGACTGATAGAGCGACGACCCCGCTAAGGCAGCGAGGAACGGCTCAGAAGCATCACAAAGCAGGGCGAAAAGTGGATGCGTAGCAGCCTCAGCTCCCGCTGATTTTTCCTGTGCCGAGGATGGGCCCTGTGGGTAGGCCGGTCGGCGAGCCGCCGCGAGGCTCAAGCGAGATCGCGAATGTTGCTCCCCGCGCGATCAGACGGCGGACCTCGGTGCGTGCCGGGCGGGTGGCTGCGCGTGCCGGATCGATCGTGCCGAGCGAGCGCGGCCTGCCATCTGCCGGAATGATCCACAGTTCGGCGTCGCGCTGACCGGCATCGAGCTTGCCAGGGGCAATCGTGAGATCGCCGGCCGTCTGGTTGTAGGCGATTGTCGCAACAATACCGCCGCTTCCTGCAATGCTTGCGAGCAGGACCGGTGCCGGGGCCGGAGCAGCCGCAGGCGGAGCTGCTTGCGGTACAGGCGCGGGGCGCAGCACAAGGGTCACACCAAGCAGCCCAGCGACGACCGTGGCCGCCAGCGCCGCCGCCCGCCAGCGCCGCGCTTCGATGACTGCGGCATTGTCGTTGCCCGGCAGCATGGCCTCGATGCGCTGCCACAGGTCTTCGCTCGGCTCCACACTGTCGTCCGCCGAAAGCGGCTCGAAGCGTTCGCGCCACCAGTCGACCTGCTCGGCCAGTGCAGCGTCGCTGCCCAGGCGGCGAACCGCAGCCTCGCGTTCCGGTCCGTCAAGAAGACCCAGCGCAATCTCGCCGGCCAGCAGATCGTCTTCATCGCTCATGACAGGCACGCCTTCAACTTGATCAGCGCGCGTCTGATCCGGCTCTTGACCGTGCCGAGCGGCATATCGGAGCGCGTCGCAAGTTCGGCATAGGTGGCCTGCTGGAAGAATGCTGTGCGCACCAGCACGGCATCGGCTTTTGCCAGCTCTTCGATGCACACCGTAATGTCGTGCTCGCTTTCGGCTTCGAGCAATTGCTCAAGCGCGCCCGCGCTCTCGTCGGCGGGTTCGTCTATGCTTTCGATCGGAGTGGTGATCCGCCGTCCGTTCGCCCGCAGACGATCGATCGCGCGATTGCGCGCCAGCGCCGCAAGCCATGTGATCGGACTTGCGCGCGCAGGATCGAACATCGCTGCCTTCTGCCAGACGGTGACATAGACCTCCTGCAGAACGTCCTCCGCTTCCTGTCTATCCGCAGAGATGCGCATGCACACACCAAGGAGTCGCGCGCAGGTACGCCGATAGACCTCGCGAAACGCAAGCTTGTCGCCGCTGGCAACGCGCTGGAGCGCGGCGATCAGGAGAGACTGCTCGGAGTCTCCAGCTTTGGAAATCATTGACTTATGTCTAGCACCGCTTGGTCTTTGCAACAACGCGGGGCGGGCCGGCGGGTAACACTTCGAAGCTTACCACACCGGCCAGCGCCCGCTCGTTCATTTGCCCGATGTGGCCTTGAGATAGGCGATGATCGCCGCGCGATCGCTCGCGCCCGGCATGACGAAATACATCTTCGAGCCTTTGACCATCTTCTGCGGCCCCTGCAGCCACTGGTCCAGGCTGGCCGCATTCCAGACGATGCCGGACGCTTTGAGCATAGGCGAATAACTGTAGCCAGCTGCCGAGCCGGCCGCGCGGCCAAACACTCCGCGATGCGCCGGGCCGATCCGATTTGCATCGAGGCTATGGCAGGTGCCGCACTTGGCCTGATAGAGCTTGGCTCCGGGCAGGGTGTCGGCAGACTGGGCCAACGCGGGATGCGTGGGCACCAGCCCGCCAAGACCTGCCAGTGCGAAAGTCAGGGCGCGCAGGGCGATCATTTGTCGATGATATCCCGGTGCATCGGCGCGAGCGCGGCGATCAGGCGGTTCTGCGCGCGGAAGGGAATGTGGCGCTTGTTCATGGCCACCTGCAGTTCCTCGACAAGGCCGTAGAAGTTGCCTTCCTTCACGTTCATGCCGCGGTGTGCCTCGGCCATCGTGCGCCCGGAATAGGTGCAGGGGCCGTGCATGATCACGCAGAACTGCTCGACCAGCAGCGCCTTGATCCTGGCCTGATCGGCATTCTCGAAAAAGGGCCGTGTCTTCGGGTTCTGCAGCCAGCGCGCCATGGCATCGTCCATCAGCGCGGTAAGGCCCTCGCGCCCGCCGAAGGTCTCATACAGGTGTTCGTCATCGGTGATGACAGGGGTGGTCGGCGCCGTGGGCTTTATCGACGGATCGCTCACTGCCGGCTCCTGCACGTCGTACTTGGGAGCAAGGTTTTCCTGTGCGAACGCGGCCGTGGAAGCGCCGATCAGCAGCGCTAGCGAAAGGGTGGTCTTGAACATGATCGTGTCCTTGATGAAGCTGGATCAGAAGCCGAGCTGGAGCGAGACGTAGGCACCGTTCTGGCGGGCCAGCGCGATCTGCCCGAGCCGCGCGTAGGCTGCGGTGATCGAGATGTTGCGCGTGGGCGCGTAAGCCACGAAGACGTCGTAGGCGTTCTCCTCGCGGAACGAGGTGCCGCCCAGCGCACCTTCAAGACGGTTCGACTTGGTGCGGTATTCCCCGCCAACCGCCAGCTTGCGCGTAAGCAGAACGGCGGCTGAGCCTTCGAACTGCGCCTTGTAGGCCTGGTCCTTGCCGCCAAGCCCGCCGAAGCCGAGAATGCCGAACTGGTTGGCCTTGGTGAGGCGCACCGTGCCGCTCAACAGGAGGCTTTGCGACAGGATGATCTTGGTTGCGGAGGCATAGATGTCCACGCCCTTGCGCTTCAGCCCGAGCGCACCGCCGACGACGGTCTTGTCGTCATTGATCTTGTACTGCACGCCGACCGCGACCTGCGGCAGGATCGTGTCCTGATCGAGCACGGCATCGCCGAACAGGCGCAGCTTGGCACCTATGATCGTCTGGCTGATGGTGTAGCGATTGCCGAGGCCGATCGCGGCACCCACTTCGCGCAAGTTGAAGTTCTGCCGCGCCACCGAAAGTTCGAGCCGGTTGTAGAGGCTCACCGCGCCGCCATAGGAAGCCAGCGTGAAATCCTGGGTATCGACGCCTGTAACAAAGGCGCTTGCGCCGATCTGATTGCGGGTGGCGTAGCTGCCGATCAGCGCCCAGGGGACGAGGCCGCCACCACCTGCACCCTCGATCGTGGATACGCCGCCGGTCAGCAGCAGGCGTCCGCCTTGCGGCAGCAACGATCCGCGTGTTTCGGGCACGGCCAGTTCGGCCGCCGGACCATCGGCTACGGCGCCATCGGCGGCAGCCCCGGCCGAGGATACTGCCTCAACCGCAGATGGTTCTGCGGCATGTGCGGCGGAAAGCGGAATGGCGCAAAGCACGATCCCGGCGGAGATCGCGGCGGCGATCTTCGTCTGAACAAACAACATGGTGAGGTATGCTCCCTTGCCCTGCCGGGTCGATGTTTCCCGGCTTTCGCCAAGGCATACGAAGGAGGCCCTGCTGCGGATGCATGCGGGCGGAGATTTTTTCCTCGGGTAGATCTTTTGGGCCGCCTTGGCACAGGAGTAGCCGCGTCTCATTCTCGCTACGTGCCGCGCAGTGGGTGCGGATTGGGAATGGCGGAAACGTAGGTGCCGCACTAATTTCGCCTGCTTGTCGAAATCGCGGTGCCTTGCCGCACAGTGTTGCAGGCAGCCCCTGCTGCTTGCCGGGCAACCCGGCCCAGACCGAAAAAGGAACCGATCGATGCAGTACGTCCTCCTCTTTCAGGAAAACGCCGAAGAGCGCGGCAAGCGCACTGATCCCGTCGCCGCCGGGCCCTATTGGGGCAGCTGGTCGGCCTATATGGGCGCAATCGCGCAGGCCGGTGTGATGGTGGGCGGCAATGGCCTGCAGCCGCCCGAAACCGGCACCACCCTGCGGATCGAGAACGGCACGCGCCACGTTGCCGATGGCCCCTTCGCCGATACCAAGGAAGCGCTCGGCGGCTATGTCGTGATCGAGGTCGCCGATCTCGATGCCGCGCTCGCTTGGGCAGCGCGGGCACCCTGTGTTGTGGCCGGGTCGGTCGAGATCCGCCCGGTGATGGCGCCGCCGGCAGGCTGACCACGATGGACGCCGCGCGCCGCCGTTCCTCCGCCGCTGCAGAGCAAGCGGCGCGCGCGTCCTATGGCCGTCTCCTCGCGCTCGTTGCGGCGCGCACCCGCGATATTGCTGCCGCCGAGGATGCGTTGGCCGAAGCTTTCGCCGCCGCGCTCGCCCAGTGGGGAGAGCAGGGCGTGCCGGCCAATCCCGAAGCCTGGCTGCTCACCGTTGCCCGCCGCGCGGCCGGCCACCAGCAGGCGCGCGCGGCCACGGCTTCCCGCGCCGAGGATGTCCTCGCGCTTCTGGCCGAAGAGCGGGAGAATACCGCCGCCAGCCCCTTCAGCGATCAGCGGCTGGCGCTCCTGTTCGTCTGTGCGCACCCGGCGATCGATCCCGATGCGCAGGCCCCGCTCATGCTGCAGACCGTGCTCGGCCTTGATGCCTCCCGCATTGCCGCCGCGTTCCTCGTCAGCAGCGGTGCGATGGGCCAGCGCCTTGTGCGGGCCAAGCGCAAGATCCGCGATGCGGGCATCGCCTTTGCCGTGCCCGATCCTGCCGATGCGCCCCAGCGGCTGGGCGGGGTGCTTTCGGCGATCTACGCGGCGTATGGCACCGCGTGGGACGATACGCTCGGCGCGGATTCGCGGCTCGCCGGTCTGCGCGGCGAAGCACTGTTCCTTGCTCGCCTCATCGCCGAACTGATGCCGGATCAGCCCGAGGCGCTTGGGCTTCTCGCGCTGATCCTCCACTGCGAGGCACGCCAGCCTGCCCGCCGCGCGCCGGACGGCACCTTTGTGCCTCTGCATGCGCAGGATCCGCTGCTGTGGTCGCACGAAATGGTGGTCGAAGCCGAAGCGGCGCTGCGCCGCGCCGCAACGTTCGGCGCGCCCGGCCGCTTCCAGACCGAGGCGGCGATCCAGTCGCTCCACGCGCACCAGCGCATGACCGGGGAACGGTTCACCGGCCCGCTCGCACGGCTCTACGATGTGTTGGCCGGCATCGCGCCGACTACCGGCGTGATGGTCGCCCGCGCCGTCGCCCATGCCGAAAACGGCGCGAGCAGCGCCGCGCTCGAACAGTTAAGGGCGATGGCCGGCACGCAAACCTACCAGCCATGGTGGGCCGCGCTCGCCCGCGTCACATGGCTCGCGGGGGATGCGCAGGGCGCCGCCGCTGCCGCCGCAACGGCCGCCGGCCTCAGCGCAGACCCCGCGATCCGCGCCTTCCTGCTCGGCGGGGGCTACCGCTTTGCCGCCGGCGGTGCGAATGCCGGGAAACGCGGCTGACCCTGCCAGTCACGCAATCTCCAGCGCGCTGTCGAGCACTAACGGCTCCGCCATCGTGAACCCGCGCGGCGTTGCGGCTTCGCTCAGCAGGAACGGCGAGTCAGGCATTGCCGGGATGGTGATCGCCGGTGTTGGCGCTGTCAGCGGGCTTTCCGCCGCCGCCCTTGGCGCCGCCACCGACCGCCGCCGCAGCGAGAGCGCCGCGCCGCTCAGCATCGCGATGTCGGTGCCCGGATCGCAGGTGGGGGATGAGATCGAGGCCATCATCAGGCCCATCATCATCGCCCAGCCACACGCCGCTGCGGTCGACAGCGTCTTGTCCGCCACCGGCGTCCACGTCGATTGCCGCAGCGGGCTGAACGCGGTGAGAAAATGGAGCGTCAGTGTCACCGCCCCGATGATCCCGGTGCAGCCCAGCACGGCCGTCGCCAGGCTGGATGAGCGGAAGCTGCCCGGCCCGATCCCGATGCCGCCGCTCTCGATAAAGGCGTTGATCCCCTGCCACGCCCAGAACCGGCGCTGCAGCGCGGAGAGCGTTTCGCTCTTCTCCACGGTCATGTGGCGGATCATGTCGGCAAAGCCATCGGCGAAGCGGGGCTGCCAGATCATCACCGCGCAGCCGGCGGCCGTAAGCGCCAGCAGCGCGGCACCGACCCACAAGGCGCGGTCGACCGGCAGCGCGCCGGGGAAGAGGACCGCACGCGCACCGACGAGTACGGCATAGGTCGGCAGGCCGGCATAGGCCGTGCTCGATGTGCTGAGCGCCAGCGCGGCCGCCAGCAGGGCTGCTGCGGGCCCCGTCCAGCGCGGATCGATCCGGCGCAGCCAGCACTCGAACGAGAAAACGAACAGCAGCAGGCCATAATTGGCAAAGGTCGATGCTTCGGGAAACAACCCGGTCATCCGCACGAAGCCGAGGTAGGACTGGTCGAGCTGCGCATAAGCCGCGTTGCGGAACACCGAGAGCACCACTTCCGCCGGCGTGCCCCGGACTACCACCGACATGAAGCCAGTCAGCGCGTGCGCCATCCCCAAAGCCGCCAGCGTGCGCACCAGAACCGCGCGCCCGCTCTCCCGCTGGCAGGCGACATAGCTAGCAATGCCCGCCAGCAGCGTGCCGATCAGATAGACGGCGGTCGTCAGGTTCTGCGGAGTGAAGACCAGCGGCCGCACCGCATAGACATAGGCCAGCGTCGAGACATAGCGGGCCTCCACGCGGCCACGCAGCGGGGTCACCTCGATCTGCCCTGCGAACAGGCGCGGCGCGATGAAGGCAAGGGCCGCGCCGTAGATCACAAAGCATACCAGCCAGCCGTTGGCGCGCAGCGCGCGGCCCACCGCCGCCATCTGCCCGGCGCCCGGCACCAGCAGGCGCATGGCGACGAACAGCAGGGCGAACTGCACCGGCGGGATCGACGAGTTGCCGAGCACCGGCAGCAGGATCGCCGCCGATCCGCCGAACAGCGCCGAAACCAGCGCGAATGCGAACATCGCCTCGACCGATCCGGCCACGAACAGCGCGAGGCCGACAAGCACTTGCACCGCGCCGATGAAGGTCAATTCCATGGCCGCGCCCTTCCTGCCACTTGTGGGTCGCACAGCGCGCTCATGGCCGCACGTACCCGTCCCCGGCACGCACCGGCTTCACGAATGCGGCGGGATTGCCCCGCCACACCTCACGTGGCGGCACATCGGTGAACACCACCGAGCCAGCCGCGATCACCGCGTGATCACCGATCGTCACGCCGGGCAGCACCGTCACCCCGCGCCCCAGCCAGACGTTGCGGCCCAACTGCACCGGCGCCACCCGCACGCCCTGGCCTTCATGCACCGGATGGTGGTTGGTATCAGCCAGCACGCAGCGCGGGCCAATGCGGCAATTCTCGCCAATCCGCACCCACTGATGGCAGACGATCTCGACCCCGGCGTTGAGGAAGGCGCGCGCCCCGATCTCGAGCAGCGCACCGGACCCGACTTCAACCGCTACCGGCGCGCCGTGGCAGCTCCAGTTCACCCTCTCGCCGATTGCCAGCCGCCCGCGCCCTTCTATGCGCGGCAGCCCGCTGTGAACGAAGAAGCGCTTGCCCGGCCGTTCGCCGCGCAGCCGAAGGCGCAGCACGGTCAGCAGGGTACGCATACGGTTGAGCGGCTGCAGCTTCATGCCAGCGCCTCCAGCACGCCCGCATCGAACCGCTCCGGCGCGAAATCACATGCGCGCGCTGTCGCTTCGGCGGGATCGAAGTGCGGTAACCACTGCTCCAGACCCTGCACCGCCGCGATCAGCGCTTCCGTCGTCTGCTCGGCAAAGAACAGCCCGGTGCGCCCCTCGACCACGCTGTCGAGCGCGCCGCCCCGGCCATAAGCGACCACCGGCCGGCCCGAGGCCATGACCTCGACTGGTACGATGCCGAAATCCTCCTCGGCCGTGAACACCAGCGCGCGGCACCGGGCATAGGCGCGGCGCAACTCGCCAAAATCGAGCCGCGGGATCATCCGGATCGTCGGCCCGGCGCGCTTCTTCAGCGTGGCCGCCTGCGGGCCATCGCCCACCACGGTCAGCGGCAGGCCCAGCGCGTTGAACGCGTCGATCGCAAGGTCCGCGCGCTTGTAGGGCACCAGCTGGCCGACCCAGAGATAACCCGGCTCCACCTCGTCCGAAGGCGAAAACAGTGCGGGATCGACCGGCGGATGCACCACCTCGGCCTCGCGCCGCCAGGCCTTGGCCACGCGCTCGCGGATGAAGTTCGAATTGGCCAGCACCCGGTCGACCCGCGCCGCCGAACTCGTGTCCCACTGGCGCAGGCCGTGGCACAGCACCGGCATCACCGCGCGCCGCAGCCAGCCCGCTTCGTCGCGATAATCGTGGTAGTGATCCCACAAGTATCGCATCGGCGAGTGGACATAGCACATATGCAGCGCATCGGGCGCGGGGATCACCCCCTTGGCCGGCCCGCTCTCGCTCGAAATCACGAGGTCGTAGCCGCGCAGATCCAGCTGCTCGAGCGCCATCGGCATCAGCGGCAGATAGGCCTGGTAGTGCTTGCGCGCCCCCGGCAGCTTCTGGATGAAGCTGGTGCGCACCGTGCGCGCCCGGATGGTGGCGGACATTGCCGCCGGATCATAGACGTGCGTGAAGATATCGGCTTCGGGAAACAGTTGCAGCAGCCGCTCAAGCACGCGCTCGCCGCCGCGCATCGTGACCAGCCAGTAATGGATGATCGCCACCCGGCGGAAGCGCCTGCGCGGATCGGCTGGCACGACGGCGCCGGGGCGGACGACAGCCGGGCGGTGCGGTCCTTCAAGGACCGGCGCCGGGCCCGCCAGCCCGAGGCTTGCCAGATCGAGCCCGGCAAGGTGTCCGGCGCGCGCTGCGGGAAGGGCGGTCCCCCGCGCCATCGCGGCCTGCGGTGCGACTTCGGCGCTCTCGCCCTGCGCCTCGGCGGCATCGCTCGCCGCATGCGCTTCGCCGCCATGGAACAGGAAAGGCAAAGCACTGCCCTGTTCGCTCCCCGCAGCGATCAAGGGTTGGCCGTTTCCGGGCGTGGGAGTTTGGGGCCGGGGAGAGCGGGGCCGGGGGGTGGGGGAGGCCGCCTCAGGCATAGTAGCGCTTGTACGAGTGGTAGAATGCATCGTCGCCATAACCGAAGCGCGCCTGCTTGCGCATGTCGACGCGGGTCAGCGCGACGCCGGCCAATTGCACCCGGTCATCAGGCAGCAGCCGCAGCGCAGACCGCAGCGCCGCCTCCGGCGTCTTGCGCCAGCGCACCACGAAGACGGAGGCATCGGCCTTGCGCAGCATCAGCCGCGCGTCCGCGATGGGCAGCACCGGCGCGGTATCGATGATGATCGCATCGAACATCTCGCGCGCGGCATCCAGCATGCGGTCCATCTCGTCCCCGGTCAGCAGTTCGGGCGCCTTGTCGCTCCCTTCGGCCAGCGGCAGGATGTTGAGCCCCGTCGCCGGGTCCACCACCAGCGCAGCTTCGAGCGATGCGCTGCCGCCCAGCACGTCCATCAGCCCTGGCCGCCCGGCATCGCCGCGCAGGAACCGGCTCACGCCCTGGCGGCGCAAGTCGCCGTCGATCAGCAGAACGCGGTCTCCCGAAAGCGCCATGGAGCGCGCCAGGCAGATCGAGGTCGTCGTCTTGCCTTCATCGGGCAGCGCCGATGTCAGCGCGATGATCCGCGCCTTCGTGGTGTTCATCGCGATCGATGCGCGCAGCGAGCGGAAGCTTTCGGCAAAGGCCGAACGCGGATCCTCCAGCAGCGCCGCCGTCGGCACTTTCTCCTCACCCCGCCAGACCGAGCCCAGCGTCGGGATCGAGCCGAGATAGCGCACGCCCAGCCGCTGCTCGATGTCGTCCCCGGTGGTGAGCCCGCTGAACGTCATTTCCGCCGCGAACGCCGCCGCCACGCCAAGCCCGAGCCCGAGCGCCACCGACAGCACGAGGTTCAGCGCCACGTTGGGGCTGGTCGGTTTGAACGGCACCGCAGCCGGGTGGAGCAGATCGGCATCCGCCTGTTCTGTCCCCTCACGCGCGGTCAGTTCCTTGAACCGGTTGAGATAGCTCTCGTAAAGCGCGTTCGAGGTTTCGGCCCGCTTTTCAAGGTCCTGCAGTCCGACCATCGCCGCATTGTTCTGCGCCAGCGTGCCGCGCGATTGCTGCAGCGATCCGGTGAGCGAGGCCAGCCGCTGCTGGGAAACCCGCGCCCGCGCCTCAAGGCTGGAGATCACCCGCTGCGTCTCGTCGACAATCCGCGCGTCGATCGCGCCCAGTGCTGCCTTTGCGCGCAGCACATCGGGATGGCGCGGGCCATAGCGTGCGGTGAGCGAGGCAAGTTCGGTCGCCGCACTGGCCTGCTGCGCGCGGAGCGAGCCGACTGCAGGCGAGGAGGCCACTTCGCCCACGCCGCCCGCACTGACGCCCAGCGCCAGTTGCCGCCGCGCCGCATCGAGCCGCGCGCCATCTTCGCTTGCCGACGCGCGCGAAGTGGTAACCGCCTGGTTGTAGCTGGAGATTTCTTGCTCGGTCAGTGAGCCCATCGTCGTCGAGAGGAGGTTGTTGGCGATGCGGTAGCGCTGCACCGCTGCGGTATCGCCAAGGGCCTGCTGGCGCAGCTGCTCGAGCCGCTCGGCGATGGCGGTCGTTGTTGCCCGCGCAGTCTTCCGCTTCGCTTCCAGCGCGCCAGCCGTGTATTGCTGCGCGAAACTGTTGGCCACGCGGGCGGCAAGTGCGGGATCGGTGTCCTCGAAGGTAATCGCGATGCCATAAGTCGTGCTGATGCGCGTGGCCACCACGCCCTTGCGCAACCAGGCCAGCGCCGCTGCCTGGGCCTCTGTCCCGCGCTTCGCAAAGCGGTCCTCCTTCGCAAGGCCGAGGCTTTCTGCCACCGCGCCGAGATTGGCTTCCGAGGTCACCACGGCGACTTGTGTATCGACGTAGCCTTCGCTCGGGATCGCGGCCTGCTGCGGCCCGTCGCTCGTGCTCGTCGGCGCGACTGCCTGCGGCCGGCTGTTGAGCGTGACTTCGGCGCGCGCCGTATACGTGCGCGGCTGCAGCGCTGTCAGCAGCAGGCCGGTGGCCAGCACCGCGAGCAGGACCGCAAGAAATACGCCGAGGCGGCGCCGGAACACCGCGAAGAGCAGCCTCAGGTCCACCCGGTCCGCCGCCGGGGGCGGCATTCTGGGTTCGAAGGCGAGGGTGGGCGCCATGCCTGGCACACCCCCGGCGTTGCGATAGAGGCCGACTGCCGTGTTCACCCCTGTTCTCCTCGGTCGAATGGTTCGCCGCCAGATGCCCGTGCAGCTGGCAAACCTATGTGGTAAATTTCGTCCGATCCGGGAGCGCGGCCCCCTTCTCGGCATGGCGCAAGACTAGGCAAGGGGCCGCGACGGGGAAGGCGAAGCGTATCCGCTGCGGAGGCAAACCGGAGGCAGGGAAGGCTCCGACCCGCATCACAGGATCGCTGCGCGCCTTCGCGGGCGCAGTCCGAAGCTTCGTGCTGCCCTGCATCCCGCATCGCCGGATCGGGGGCAAATCCGGGTGAATGCTTAAGGATTTATGCACCATATGCCGCGGCGCCGGTCTGCGCCGATAGTGGGCGGGGCAGGTGTACCGGCTGCGGTCCGGGGCCTTTGCGGGGTCGCACCGGAACACCTCCAAGTCGGAGGATTCGGCAAGGGGCGGGGTGATTGCGCTTTGCCGCCCGCCGCATAGACTTGTGGGCATCGAACAAAAGCACGCAGAAGCATTGGAGATTTCGCATGGATAGCAGGCACGATGGCGGTCGGCGCGCAGGGCACCGCCTGGCGCTAGTCATGGCTGGCATGATGGTCGTGGCCGGGGCGTTCGCGCTGGGTGGGTGCGCCAGCGCGGGCGCACCCCCGATCTCGACGGCGGATGTCGCCGCAGGCCTCGAAAGTTACCACCTCGGCGCGGGAGACCGCGTGCGCGTCACCGTTTTCAATGAGCCGACGCTTACCGGCGAATACAACATCACGCCCGGCGGAGCGCTGGCATTCCCACTGATCGGCGTGGTGGCGGCGGGCGGGCGCACGATCGATGCGGTGCAGCAGGAACTCACGGCCAAGCTCGCCGAGGGCTATGTCAACGACCCGCGCGTGAGCGTCGAGGTGCTCAATTACCGGCCGTTCTACATTTTGGGCGAAGTTAACCGACCTGGTGAGTATTCCTATGCCTCGGGGATGACGGTGGAGCAGGCCATCGCCCGCGCCGGCGGCTTTACCTACCGCGCGAACGAGAAGACCGTGTTCCTGCGACGGCAGACCGGCAAGGCCGAAAGCGCCGTCTCGCTGCGCAGTGCGCAAGTGGCGATTTTGCCGGGCGATACGATCCGTATTGGTGAGCGGTACTTCTAGGCGGCTGCCGCCCCGTCGGCCCGATCGAGCGCATGGGCGGCGAACAGCAGCAGCGCCGCCCCAAGCGCCACCGCCCCGGCATAGACGGGCATCGTCGCAGCTGTGAAAAGCGGGATCGCCGCATTCGCCGCGGCTGGCGGATGATAGCAGCGCATCGCCCACATCAGTGTCACGCCGACCGCGACCGCAGGTGCGGCGAGCCACAGCGCCCAGGGATGCGCAGCCGGACCGGCAAGATAAAACGCCGCCACACCTGTCGCCCCGCACACTACATGGCCGAGGCTTGCGGCGCGGGGCCTTGCTGCGGGCACATCGCGGCAGCCCACGATCAGCGCCGTGCTCGAAGCCCATGACGGCAGCATCAACGCAAGTCCCGCCGCCCATGAGGCGAGCACCAGCGCCTGCAGGATCAGCAAGGTCATCGCACAGATCCCCGCCGCCCGGCTCCACCCGCTGCCGATTTCCTTGCGCATACCTGGTCTCCCCGCATATCGAGCCCGCCTACCGAGCTTGCCGCGCTCTGCCCAGCCCCCCTTGTGCCAAGTGTTGTGGCCCGTGAGGATACCCGGCCCCGTTCGCGCCCTCGGAATGACGACCCCGCATCACCCATTGGTCTCCTTTTTCCGAGAACCGCCAGAACGTCGTTCCCATGGGCCACGGTCCTTTCATGCCGCTGCGCTGATCCGCCGCCGGTTGTGCATCGCCGCTCGCTCAGGCACTCTCGTCCGCAGCGGGGGAACACCCGGAGCAGGAGAGCGCACATGGATCGTTTCCGGATCGGGCACGTCACCGTCCATCGCATCGAGGAATGGCAGGGCACTTTTGCGCCGCCCTCCTACCTGTTTCAGGGCTACACCCCCGAAGGCTGGGACCCGCATGCCGAGGAGTTTGCCCCCGAATACTTCGATCCGCAAACCGGCCACCTCTATGCCTTCCTGCAGAGCTGGGTGCTCGATACCGGGCATCAGCGCATCCTGTTCGATACCGGAGCGGGGAATGACAAGGACCGCCCGAACATCCCCATCTTCAGCAACCTGCAGACCGATTTCCTCGGCAACCTCGCCCGCGCCGGTTTCCAGCCGGAGGACATCGACGTTGTCGTCTGTTCGCACATTCACATCGATCACGTCGGCTGGAACACCCGCCTCGTGGAAGGACGCTGGGAGCCGACTTTCCGCAACGCCCGCTATGTGCTCCCGCTGGCGGACCGCGCCTATTGGGACCCGGAAGACGGCGCCGCCGGGCCGGACGGCGTAGGCGCTGCCGTCAACGCCGGGATGTACGAGGACAGTGTGGCGCCGATCATTGCCGCCGGCCGCGCCGAATGGGCCGAGCCGGGCTTCGAGGTTGCCGAAGGCCTCACGCTTCACGCCTGCCCTGGCCACACCCCCGGCAGCATGATGCTCGAAGTGGCGGGAAAGGACGACAACGCGCTGTTCGTCGGCGATGTCGTCCACCATCCCGCCCAGATCTACCGCCCCGAATGGAACAGCGTTTTCTGCGAGGCACCCGATCAGGCGCGCGAGACTCGCCGCCAGGTGCTCGAACTTGCCGCCAGCCGGCAGGCACTGCTTGTGCCTGCGCACTTCGGCGGCAGCCATGTGGCACGCGTGCTGCGCGAAGGCACCGGTTTTCGCCCGGTGCTCGGCGCAGTGGGGCTCTCCTAACTAAAGTTGCGTGAAGGCTTCCCCTCCTGCAGGGGCCGCCTTATGGGGCGGCATACCACGAAGCTGAGCGGATCAACCTCTTGCGCCTGTTCCACCCTCTCCTGTCCGGCGCGCATGCCCCAGATCGGCTGTTCGCCTGTCTGGGTGCGGTGCTGGGCATTGCCTTCGCGGCCTTCGTGTCGGCGCGCCTGCCGTTGCAGCCGGGTGATCTCCCGCTGCTCGTCGCGCCGCTCGGGGCTTCGGCCGTGCTCGTCTTCGCGGTGCCGGCGAGCCCGCTTGCCCAGCCTTGGCCCGTCGTGGGCGGCAACACCATTTCCGCGCTGGTCGGCGTCGCGGTCTATCGCCTGATCCCCGATACCGGCCTCGCCGCGAGCGTGGCGGTTGGCGCGGCGATCCTTGTCATGTCGGCGCTGCGCTGCCTCCACCCGCCCGGCGGCGCCTCGGCGCTTACGGCGGTGATCGGCTCGGGCGCGGTCCACGCCGCCGGATATGGTTTTGCCTTCCTGCCGGTGGCGCTCAATTCCCTGTCGCTCGTGGCGATCGGCCTGCTGTTCCATCGCCTCTCACGCCACTCCTATCCTCACCGGCCCGCGCCTGCCCCCGATGCGGGGCTGCACATGGCGGATATCGATGCCGCGCTGGAAGACATGCACGAAAGCTTCGACATTTCCCGGGCAGACCTCGACGCGCTCCTCTCGCGCGCCGAAGTGCACGCGGCGCGGCGCAAGGGGCGCTGAAGCGCCGCGGGCGCACACTTGGCGCTTGTCAGGCCCGGTAGTGGGCAGGGATTTGGCAATCTGTCACCGTGCCCCTCCTTCAAACAATGATCAGAATATCGCTGTAGATCAGCGTCGGGTGGTTGACTGCTCCCATCAGGGCGATCTGCACCGCAGCAACGCCGCCCTGGCCATCGGCATCGTAGTAGAGAATACCGGTAGCCGTGTTGTAGATCACCCGATCCGTCGCATCGTGTGCGGAAGTCGCGCCTGCTGCTGCGTAGAACTCGTCTGCGATCAGCGCACCGGTGTGGGTGAAGCCGCTGTAAACCGACTTGCCGAGCTGGATCTTGTCGTTCTCGCTGCCGTTGAAATCGGTAATGGTGTCCACGTTGGCGGTTGCAGCGGCAGTATTGAACACGAAGAAGTCTCGGCCCGTGCCGCCGGTCAGAACGTCCTTCCCAAGCCCGCCGACGAGCGTGTCGCTCCCGGAACCGCCATTCATGGTGTCGTTGCCCCCGAGCCCTGTGAGGAGGTTGTCTCCATCGTTGCCGATCAGCGTATTGACGAGATCGTTGCCCGTGCCAGACAGATATGCGGAGCCTGTGAGGGTCAGATTCTCGACAGCGGCGCCAAGCGTATAGCTGATGCTCGCTTTGACGGTGTCACTACCGTTTCCTGCGGTTTCAATGACTTGATCGCCAGCAACGTCAACGAAGTACGTGTCGTGGCCAGCGCCGCCGTCCATTATGTCCGCCCCGGTTCCTCCGTTGAGCCCGTCGTTGCCCCCGTTCCCGGTCAGCCGGTCGTTGCCAGCGCCGCCCCAGAGCGTATCGTCACCGCCTGCGCCTGTCAGTGTGTCTGCATTTGATGTGCCGGTCAGCACTTCGTTGACGACGTTGGTGACGGTGATCGCCAGCGCCTGGGTATCGGTGAGCTGGCCATCCGAAACCTTGACGATGACATCATAGACATTGTTCAGGCCCACATCCTTCGGCACCTCGAAGTCGGGCGCTGCCGCAAAGGTGAGCGCGCCCGTCTGTGCGTTGATCCGGAAAAGCGCCGCATCGTTGCCGCCGCCGATCGAGTAGAGCAGAGCGGTGCCCGCATCGACATCGGTCGTCGTGACTGTGGTGACAGCCGTGCCATTCTCGGCCACCGAGATGGCTGCCGACGCGCCGCCGCCGTTGGACGTGATCACCGGCGCTTCATTGACGTTGGTGACGGTGACGGAAATCTCTTGCCAGTCAGCCAGCGATCCGTCCGATGCCCTAACCTTCACTAAATAGACGTTGTTGCCATCGGCATCGCCTGGGTTGTCGAAGTTTACCGGGCTTTTGAAAGATAGATCACCCGTTGTGGGATCAATCTTGAACAGAACTCCATCAGCTCCGCCGGCGATGGAGTAGGTCAGCTGGGTGTTTTGATCGATATCGGTCGCTGTAACCTTGGTTACGGCAGTGGTGTTCTCCTTGATCGATACGTACCCGAGATAGCCGCCACCGTTTGAGGTGATGACAGGGTAGGAGCCCCAGCCGAATATCTGGGACTTGACGTTTCCATTATTTCCATCATTTGAATCTGTCCAAGATACTACGAACCCATCGTTCTTGAAGGATGCCACTTGGGAATCATACTGGTAGCCAGCGACGTTGGTATTTACCAGGAATTCCCCGCCAAACTTGGTGCCATCGGCATGAAAAGCCTGGGCCTTGATGCTGGTTATGCTTGAATCGCCCAAGGTTTGGCTTTCGTCGGTCCAAGAGATGACGAACCCGCCGTTTGCAGTACCGGTAACCGTTGGCAACCTTTGGTCAAGAAATGTCTCGGTGTTGGCTAATGCCTCATTTCCTATTTTTGTCCCATCGGCGCTGAAGAGCTGATACTTTATGCTATTGCTCGATGTATCTCCCAAAGTCTTGCTGGCATCTTGCCATGAAATCACAAAATTTCCATTAGATAGACCAGTTACAACTGGTACCGACTGATTGTTGGCGGTCTGCGTATTTACAAGGAACTCGGTGCCTATCTTGGCGCCTGATGCTGTGAAAATCTGCGCCTTAATGCTGCTGCCGCTGGAATCGCCTTGCGTCCCGCTATAGTCTTGCCAGACAACTACAAATCCTCCGTTGGACAGATCAGCAGCTTGGGGCGCAAATGGTTTGTAGTTCGCTTCGGTATGTAACATGATTTCGCTGCCGACTTTGGCGCCGGTTGCGTCGAATACCTGTACGATAACGGCCGGGCGAACATCCTGCCAAGTCATCACGAAGCCGCCGTTTGACAACCCGGTAATGTTCGGAAAAGAACCGCGGCCCCCGCCGCCTACCAGAAACTCTTGCCCCAGTTTACTGCCGTCTGCATTAAACAATTGGGCAAATATGCCGACGCCGCCCCAAGAGGTTATGATAAATCTGCCGTCGGCAAGACTTGTAACGTCGGGATCATATTGAGAGCCTGCGGATGAAGGGAAAACACTGAACTCGTCTCCGATTCTGGCGCCATCTGGGCCAAATAACTGCGCTTTGGTCTCCCAAACTGTGCTGGTGCTTGGCGCTCGCCAGGTGACCACGTAGCCGCCAGTCGACAGGTCCGTGATGGCCGATCTGGATTTCTCGCCCGAGTTGCCCGCGCTCACGGCGATTTCGGGCCCAATCTTGATTACGCCCAGCATATAAATCTCCGGAGAACTTGGATTCGCCGCGGAGATTTAGGATATATCTCCAAATTGGTGGAGTCTATGTTCCGGAAAAGCTTCAGGTATTGCTGGAGAGTCAGCTGCTTCATCGCGATGAGGGAGCAAGAATTTCGCTTAGGGCGCTGATTTATCTCCATAATGGAGAAGGTCTGGAGGCCGTTGCAAATCCACCACAGGGGATTGCGGATCAGGTCTCATGGTGTGGGTTGCGGGGAACAGCGACACTCCATCACTGACCATGCCGCGCAATTGCCTCAAATCCACCCGTTCTCGCGGATATGGCGAAACTACGAAAACCTACCTGACGCTAGAGTTGCGACACTTTCAGGCGTTGACTTGGCATCGGCGCTCGCCGAGACCGCCGATAACTCCAGAATGGAGTGATCTTGGGGGGGTATCCAATGATTCGCTATACTTTCACGGCTTTAGCCGCCGTTTTGTCCACCTCTGCTCTTGCACAGCAATCGCAATCGGCTCCGGTTACGCCGCAGGTTCCAGTCGTGGCAGTGCCGGCGCCAGCCCAAAGTGCGGCGATAACGGCGCGAGCGGTTACGTCGCCTACCGGCAACTTCACAACCCTGCCTGCGAATACAGAGTTGTTGTTGCGTTTGTCTCAGGAAGTAAATTCGAAGCGAATGAAGGAAGGTGACACGTTTCGAGTGGCACTCGCGCAAGACGTGATGATCGGCAATTTCATTGTTTTGCCAAAGGGAACCCCTGGCACGGGTTACATCTCCTACCGGACCGGCAAGGGTGCGTTTGGCAAGTCGGCAAAAATGGAGATCACGATGCGGTCGCTTGATCTGCCCAATGGTCGAACGATCACACTGACCGGCATGACGCGCCAAGAAGGAACAGGAAATACTGGCGCCACTGTGGGAACAGCAGTTGCGGTGGGCGTATTCTCTGCTTTTGTAACGGGGCGGAGTGCAATTTTTGCCGAAGGTCGCGAGGTGCGCGGCTTTACTCGCGAGGCGCTCGAAGTGGCGCTTCCTCAATAAACGACGGACAAGACCGAGTGGATGGGCGTCGCCGGACGACCGCCACTCGATCCCGCGTTGCCGACAGGAACTGCGGGGACCCTTTACCGAATTCCCAAATATAGCCGCCATCCAGCCCATGGTGGCCCCTCCCGCGTGGTCATTCCCACTTTACCCAGCGCGGGCGAAGGTCGAGATCTGGTCTTCTTTTGCCTGCTGCCCAAGCGTGCTTTTGCCATCGGATCAGGACGGGCTGGCTCGCACTTTCGGCGATTTGCCGCCGCGCGCTTCAGGCGGGTCACGAAGATCTGGCCGTCACCGACGTAACTGCATTCGAGCGGGATGGTCGCTCCCGCTTGGCTCAGCCCCAGTCCGCCAGCAGCCGCGTCAGCGCTGCGCCCTTGGGCAGGCAGCGCGCGGGATTTGCACGGGGGAGGGCGGCGCAATCCCACCAGGCGCCTTCCGCACCCGTCTGCCGATCGCGCAAATAGACGAAGCCAGGGTCCTGACCGGGAGCCGCGCCGAGCAGTTCGCCGACCACCGCGCAGCGCTCGCGCTCTCCGCAGGCGGCAAGCGCGCGCATGGCATATGTGCCGGGGAATGCCGCCGGATCGAGCATGAGGGCGATGCGCCCGCCGGCAGATGGCCCTCTCGCCGGTGCAGCGGACAACTGGGCGCTGCGGCTGTCGGAGCGGGAAGGCCCGTCCGTTTCGTCAAGCGGGAGGTACGCCAGCGCCGCGCCGGCATTCGCGGTAGCATCGGCTTGCCCTGCCTGTGCCGCGTCCGCGCCGCCATGCGCGGGCGAAAGCGTGGCCATCGCGGCAATCCTCGGCTCCTCGCCGCTCGCGCTGCCGCGCAGCACGGTGGGCGAACCCCAGTCCCCCGGCCAGCGGTAGAACAAGTGCAGCCCCACTTGCGCGAGCTTGACGAGGCCGCTGCGCCACACCGGCACCACATAGTCGGCATGATAATGCGTCGCGAGCCCCAAACGCGGATCGACCGCCCCGGCCAGCGCCGCAGCCGCGACCGCCCGCGCGCGAGCCCACGCAGCGGGGGCGGGATGGCGCGAGCGCATCGAGCCATCGCAAGTAAAGCTGAACTGGCAGCCGGTGGTGCGCTCCGATCCCTGAAACACCACGCCGCACACACTGGCGGGAAAGGCGGGATGTCGCGCCCGGTTGAGCACGACCTGTACAACCGCGCGTTCGCCCGAGGGATCATCGCCCGCTTCGTACCAGGCAGCAGCGGCGAGGCAATCGAGCGCGCGCGTCTGCGCAAGCGCGTCCGCCGCACCGAGCCGGAAGGCCGGCGCGGGCGCTGCGGGAGGATTGATCACCATGGCCGCATTGGCCGCCCGCGCCGTTTCGGGCAGGTAGGGGAGCAACGCAGCCGGGTCTGGCAGCGGCGGCGGGAACGCAAAGCGCACCTGAGGCCCGGCGGGCGGGGGCGCAAGCAGCGTAAGTGCAGCGCCAAGCCCGGCGAGGAACAGTGCCGCAAACACCAGCCGCACCGTCATATGGCGCGGCCGCACACCCCATTCAGGAAGCGGCGGCGGCCGGTCTGTATCAACCCGGGTATCGCGCGGCAGGCTGGCCATCGCAGCTACAGCCGCCAGCGCAGCGACACGGCCACGCGGTTCCTGTCATAGGCCCGGCCCGGATCGACTGCGCCTGAATTGCGGCCGAGGCTGTGGGTATAGTCGCCGGCGAGCTCAAAATGCTGGGTGAGCCGCCAGCTCACGCCGAATGTGCCGGTGAAAAAGCGCTCCTGCCGCTTGGCCGCGCCGTTCGGCACCTGGAAATCGGCCACCACATAGCGCAGCGCGGGCCGCAGGATCAGCGTCCGCAGTAGTTCGTGTTCGGCCGAGAGCATCACTTCGTGCTGCTGGATCCCGGCAATGCCGATGATCGGCGAACGCTGGAACGTGCGCGCGCCCGAAAGGCGCACGGTGGTCAGCCGTGTCGGGCTCCACTTCAGCTGCACGTTATAGGCGAGGCCGCTGATGCGCGGGAAAATCGGCGCGCTGAAATCCTGCTGCACCCAGCCAACCCCGACCTCACCCTGCAAGAGCCGGTTGAGCCCGAAGGCCAGGCCCGTCAGGCCGGTAAACCCGTGCGAATTGCGGCTCGGCCCGACCGGCGGTGTTGGGTAGCGGTTGCGATTGTAGGCAAGGCTGGCGAAGGCAGCGACGCCCGGCCCGATGCCGATCGCCGCGCGCAGCGAGCCCGACAGCGCCTCGTAATCACGCGGGGAAAGATCGATCACCGTGCCGCCCAGTTCGCGGGCCTGATAGGTATAGCGTTCGTAGCGCCCGCCCAGCGTGATCCGCGCGCGTGCGAAAGTCTGTTCGAGTTCGCCCCCGCCGGTGACCACGGTGTAGGCAATCGGCGCCGCGCCGAACAGCGTATCGCCGGTGGTACCGCGTGCCTCGATCCGCCGCGCCGCGCCGAAATCGCCCGACAGGCGGGTGTCACCCGAAATGTCGAGCCGCCCATCGAGCTTGACGGCATAAGTCTCGATATTCTCGGTCGTGCGCTTGGCATAGCGCTTGATCGACCCTTCCGCCGCGATCCCCAGCGCATGGTGCGACCACTGCGAACGCACCGCGAGCGCGGGGAGGATCGCCACTGCGACATCACCGCGTTTCACATCGCCGCGCGCATAGATGTTGTCCGTCGCGTCTGCCTCGATCCCGAAGCTGGGCGAGATCAGCAGCGCACCAACCCGCGCGCCGGACGTTTCCACCTCCGGCCGCGAGCGAGCACCCACGGTATCGCGCTCCATCCGCGGATCCACCGTGGTCTGCGCGCGCGCATCGGCAAGCGGAGCGAGCAGGCCCAGCAGGCAGACCGAGAGCGCGCGCGGGTGCACCGTCATCGCGGAGCGTCCGCGCGAATTGCGCTGCTGCATGCTGATCATCGCCCGATCCCTGATCCTGCGCCGTTTCCATCCCACGCCGCAGCGGGTACCATCCTTTCCCGCCGCCCAGTCGCGCAATTAGCCCCGTATCTGAGCAATCTCACTTATAGCCCGGCCCGATGCGGAGCCTTTCGTTGGTCCGGCGTTAACCAATGGGGGAAAGTGTTCCTTGAAAAGCACGGATGCATATCCTGCTCCATGGAAGCATTGTTCGCTCGTATCACGCCCGGCCATATCATCCGATCCGCCCGGATCGGCGCGCTGCTGATCGCCTTTGTGCTGACTTCAGGCTACGTTACCGACCGCCTTTCGCTCGAGCTTGCGGGGGTCGGATCGTTCTTCCTTGCCGTACTGACGCTGCTCGCGCTGCCGAACCAGCGCAGCTCCGAACTGCTCGGCGCGCTGGCGATCTGGCTGACTTATGCGGAGTTCATGGCCGCAATCCAAAGTGGACATTTCAACCTCTGGCGCTGGGCCATCGTGCTTGCGACGCTCAGCCTCGTGATCGTGCCGATCAAGGTGCAGCATTTGCGCCAACTGGCCCGCAGCAATCCCTACCGACCGATTGGCGAGCTTGATCGCCGCGGCTGGTCTGCGACCAACCCTGCGGCAGCGCCCGCGCCCTATGCACCGGCGGGCTTCGCCGCGATCAGCTTCGATCCGGACGCACAACTCGCATTTGACGGCGCCTGAAGCGCCTCCAGGCGCGTGCCATAGTGCGCAAGCAGGCGGTCGAGCCATTCGTCCGGCGACAGGGCGAGGTGGCGCGTGGCGGTGAAGGCCGCGCGGCTCATGGCCTCAACCCGCGCATCGTCTGCCGCGAGCGCGCCAAGCGCAGCCGCGAACGCTGCCGTATCGCGCGGATCGACCGAGAAACCCGCCCCCGCCGCCACCAGATCCGGCGCGAGCAGGGCGCTGGGCGGCAGGATCACGGGCAGTCCAGCCAGCGCGGCTTCCATCGCAACGAGGCCATAGGGTTCCGGATAGCGGCTCGGCATCACCAGCACGCGTGCTGACGCGGCCAGCGCACCGATGGCCTCTGGCGGCAGGCGCCCGGCAAAGCGCGCCTCCGGATACTCGGCGGCGAGCCGCGCGCGGTCTGCCCCGTCGCCGACCAGGCGGATCGGCATGCCCGCCCGCCGCGCCGCTGCCAGCGCAAGGTCTGCGCCCTTGGTCGCCTCGATCCGGCCGACGAACAGCACTTCACGGTTGCACTCGGCAGCAATCCGCGTGGCACTGAAGGGGACGACCGGATTGGGCAGCGGATGGATCGCTGCGGGCGGAATCCCCGCGCGCGCCAGCATCGGGCGCATGGCGGCGTGGATCGCCAGCACCGGTGGTGAGCTCTCCGGCCGGTAGACGAAGCGCTGCACCGCATGACGCGCCACGCGCCACAGCTTGTGCGCCTGGCCCCGCCGGTCGCAGGCCTCGGCAAGGCATGCGCGGGAGAGCGCCGCGTGCGGGCAGGGTGCCCCGGTCGCGAAGTTCGTGAAGGCGCCGTTGGGGCAGGCGAGGAAGAAATCGTGCGCCGAGATCACCAGTCGGCCGCGCACCGGGGCCAGCGCGGCAAACACCGAAGGCGAGAGGATCTGTGACCAGCCGTGAAGGTGATAGACCGTGCGCGGCGTATCGTGTTCGGCGATCCAGCGCCGCACCATCCGCGCCGCCGCGCGGTTCCAAAGGCCATCGAGCAGCCCGCCCGCGCGCCCCAGCAGCCGGGCCTGCCCCAGCCCCGTCACCGCGATCCCAGCCTCGGCCAGCGCCGGATCGGGCATGTCGCCCGCAAGCATAGCCACGCGGAAGCCCCGCTCGGCAAAGCGGTGCGCGGAGCCCACAGCCAGCGCGCTCGCCCCTCCCATCGCATGCGAGAGATCGTTGATCACCACGATGCGGTCGATTGCCGCGCTCATGCCGCAGCCTTTGCCGGCTGCATCGCCCGCGCCAGTGCCGCCGCCATGCGCGCGATATCGCTGCGCGTGCCGGCAATGAGGTCTTCCAGTGCGGCGCGGTCCACACCATCGGCCACCGCCTGCCGCGCGAGTGCGGTCAGCGCCGGGCCATCGAGCGAGGCCGTATCGGCAATATAGGTCCCGCGCCCCGCCAGCGCGAAGAAACTGTCGAGCTTCACGTCCCAGCGCAGCCCGATCGTGGGGATGGCAAAGGAATGGGCGGCGATGCAGGCATGCATGCGGTGCGCCACGATCAGCTGGCAACCGGCGATGAAGCGGATCATCTCGGCAGGATCGGCGAAGGGATTGGTCATCGTCACCGGTCCCTTGGCGGCAAGGATCCATGCCGGACCCATCGTTGCGAGATAGTCGCGGTCCTCCGGGCTGCCATTGGTGAACAGCGCGACGCGAAATCCCGCATCGACGAGCGCGCGCGCTGCCACCCCGTACCAAGCATCGAGCGCGGCGCGTTCATCGGTGCCATGCGCGGCAGCCGGTCCGGTGGCATGGTAGCGCAGCGCCATCGGCGCGGTCACGCACAGGCCCGCCAGCGGTGCATCGAACGGCAGCGGAGGGCGCGGGAAGTGGCAACTTGCCAGCAGCCCCGGATCGCCGCTCAGCACTGCCGGGCGCACGCCCTGCGGCACGAGCAGATCGCGCCACGCAGACTGGCTGCGCGCATCGCGCACCGCCGCATGAGCCAGTTTCGCTGCGCCAAGCGCACGGCCGAACAAGCGGCGCCCGGCCTCCGACCATTGCCGGTTGGCCCCCACGCCATAGACCGCCACCGGCAGCCGCAGCCGTGCCGCCTGGCCAAGCGCGCCCGCGATCTTCATCGGAAAATTGAGATCGGCGTCCGTCAGCAGGTTACCGCCACCGAGCACCACCGCATCACACCTCGCGAGCCGCACCCGCACGTGCCGGCGCAGCCGCAGCTGCACCAGCGCGGCGAGCGCGATCCGCGTTGCCAGCCGCCGGAAAGCAGCCGGCAGCGCCTCCAGCACCGCGATCAGCACGGCACGGCGGCTGGGGGCGATGGCGGGATAGGCGCGCCGCCCCGCCAGATCGATCGAGAACACCTGCGTCCCCGGCGCGATCGTCTGGAAGGTGCGCGCCAGCTCCGCCTCAAGGCATTCGGACAGCAGCCCATCGCCCAGATTGGGGCTGTATTTCACGTTGAGCAGCGCGATCCGGCGCGGCGGTGCGGGGGCATCGGGAGGAGGGGCAGCGAAGCTCATACCCTGTCGGTGTCACGCCGCTGCCCGCCACCGCAAGCCGGGATAGACCCGGAATCGAGCGGATCAGTCCCGCTCCGCCAGAACTTCGCCCAACACTGCACGCAGCCCGCTTGCCGCAATCAACTCTTCCTGCCCGCCCGCCAAGACCAGCCCGATCCGGCGGCGATAGTCGTAGCCATGCAAGGGAACCGCCACCGTCCCCGGCGCGGCGAGCGAGACCGGCGCAGTCGTCACCCCCGCGCCCGCTGCCACCAATGCAAGGCAGCGATCATCATTCCCTCCGCGAAAGGCGAAGTGCGGCCGCACCCCGCGCGCGGTGAAGAAGCGGCTGGTTTCGGCCAGAATCTCGCACGAACGACGCGCGATCATCGTTTCGCCTGCTAGTTCCTCAGGCTGCAGGATATCCCGCGCGGCAAAGCGGTGGGCGGTGGGCAGGATCATCGCATAGCCTTCCTCCAGCAGCACCTCAGCCCCCGCTTCCGCGCCGTGGAGCGTGGTCAGCACGGCATCGAGCCGGTGCTCCGCCAGCCGCCGCCTGAGGTCAGCGTCCGGCGCTTCGGTCAGCGTCAGCCGTCCCGGCGCAAACCGGCCTGCAATCGCCGCCACCGTGCGCGTGGAAAGCGATGCGATCACCCCCAGCCGAAGTGGCGGGGCAGGGGCGGGCGCGGCCAGCACCCCACGTTCGGCAAGGCCGAACTCCCGCTCGATCGCGCGGGCGTGGACCAGCAGGCGGTTGCCCGCCTCGGTCAGCCGCAGCGCCCGCCGCTCGCGCACGATCACCGGCGTGCCCAGCGCGCGCTCCAGCTCTGCAATTCCCGCCGAAAGCGTGGGCTGCGCAACGTGGAGCTGGTTCGCTGCCGCAGTGAACGAGCCAGTATCGACAAGCGCGAGGAACTGGCGGAGATGGCGACGGTTCAGCATAGGTTTTTCCTATACCAAGCCGGGTGAAAATTCAATTTTTCCGAAGCTGGCAAATCCCATAGACTGACTGCCGGATTGAGGAGTCTGAACCAAAATGCGCGCCACGCCCGAGCTTGATTTCGCCCTGCCCGAAAGCGCCATGATGATCCGCGAGGCGGCGGGCCGCTTTGCCGACGAGCAGATCGCCCCGCTCGCTGCGAAAGTGGATGCGGAAGACTGGTTCCCGCGCGATCTCTGGCCAGCGATGGGCGCGCTGGGCCTGCATGGCATCACGGTGGAGGAAGAGTGGGGCGGCCTCGGCCTCGGCTATCTCGATCACGTGATCGCGGTTGAGGAAGTGAGCCGCGCTTCGGCGTCGGTCGGCCTCAGCTATGGCGCGCATTCCAACCTCTGCGTCAACCAGATCCGCCGCTGGGGCTCTGACGAACAGAAGGCGAAGTACCTGCCCAAGCTGATTTCGGGCGAACACGTCGGCAGCCTTGCCATGTCCGAAGCCGGGGCTGGTTCGGACGTCGTCTCGATGAAGCTCAAGGCCGATGCTGTGCCGGGCGGCTTCGTTCTGAACGGCACCAAGTTCTGGATCACCAACGCGACTTATGCCGATACGCTGGTGGTCTATGCCAAGACTGCGCCCGAAGCGGCGAGCCGGGGCATCACCGCGTTCCTGATCGAAAAGGATATGCCCGGCTTCAGCATCGGCCAGAAGATCGACAAGATGGGCATGCGCGGCTCGCCCACGGCAGAGCTCGTCTTCAACGATTGCTTCGTGCCGGAAGAGAACGTGATGGGCCCGCTCCACGGCGGTGTCGGCGTGCTGATGTCGGGCCTTGATTACGAGCGCGTGGTGCTCGCGGGCATCCAGCTTGGCCTGATGCAGGCCTGCCTCGATTGCGTGATCCCCTACGTCCGCGAGCGCAAGCAGTTCGGCAAACCCATCGGCGCGTTCCAACTGATGCAGGCCAAAGTGGCGGACATGTATGTCGCGCTGCAATCGGCGCGGGCTTACACCTACGCCGTCGCGCGCGCGGCGGATGCCGGGCAGACGACGCGCTTCGATGCGGCGGGCGTCATTCTCCTCGGTAGTGAAGCCGCCTTCCGTGTTGCAGGCGAGGCGGTGCAGGCGCTGGGAGGCGCGGGCTACACCAAGGACTGGCCGGTCGAGCGTTATCTGCGCGATGCCAAGTTGCTCGATATCGGCGCGGGGACGAACGAAATCCGGCGCATGCTGATCGGGCGCGAACTGATCGGGGCTGCGTGAGAGTGAATATGACCCCTCCGTCAGCCCTGCGGGCTGCCACCTCCCCGTTTGGGCTTCGCCAAAACAGGGAGGATCTGGTCCTCCCCATTTTCGCAAGGCGCAAATGGGGAGGTGGCAGCCGCGAAGCGGCTGACGGAGGGGTTTGCAGCGAGAGCGAACAAGTTACATGACTGGCCCAGTCCTCCCCACCAACCTCGATCCCACCAGCCCGGAGGCGCAGGCCCGCGCCGCGCACAACCGCGCGCTCGCCGCAGAACTGCGCGCCCGCGTCGCCAAGGCCGCGCTGGGCGGCGATGAAAAATCCCGCGCCCGTCACGTCGCGCGCGGAAAGCTGCTGCCGCGTGACCGCGTGGAGCGTCTGCTCGATCCGGGCTCGCCCTTCCTCGAACTCGGCCAGCTTGCCGCAAATGGCATGTACGGCGATGAAGTCCCCGGCGCGGGGATCATCACCGGCATTGGCCGCGTCTCGGGCCGCCAGTGCATGATCTTCGCCAACGACGCGACGGTGAAGGGCGGTACCTACTTCCCGATGACGGTGAAGAAGCACATCCGCGCGCAGGAAGTCGCGGCGGCGAACCGGTTGCCGTGCATCTATCTCGTCGACAGCGGCGGGGCGAACCTGCCAAACCAGGCCGAAGTCTTCCCCGATCGCGACCATTTCGGGCGGTTCTTCTTCAATCAGGCCAATATGAGCGCGCAGGGCATCCCGCAGATCGCCAGCGTCATGGGCAGCTGCACCGCAGGCGGGGCTTACGTTCCCGCCATGAGCGACGAGAGCGTGATCGTGCGCGAACAAGGCACGATCTTCCTCGCCGGCCCGCCGCTGGTGAAAGCCGCTACGGGCGAGGAAATCAGCGCCGAAGCGCTCGGCGGCGGCGATCTCCATGCGCGCAAGTCTGGCGTGGTCGATCACTTGGCGGACAACGACGAACATGCGCTGACGATCGTGCGCGATATCGTATCTCATCTCGGCGAGAAAATAGGGACAGTCCCCAATTTCCAGCCGCCGCGCCCGCCCAAATATGACGCCGAAGACCTCTACTCGATCATCCCCGATGACGTGCGCGCGCCTTATGATGTGCACGAGGTCATCGCCCGCATCGTGGACGGCAGCGAGTTCCACGAATTCAAGGCGCTCTACGGCACCACGCTCGTCTGCGGCTTTGCGCATATCTGGGGCATGCCGGTGGCGATCCTCGCCAACAACGGTGTGCTGTTCAGCGAAAGCGCCCAGAAAGGCGCGCATTTCATCGAACTCGCCTGCCAGCGCCGCATTCCGCTGCTGTTCCTGCAGAACATCTCGGGCTTCATGGTCGGCGGCAAGTATGAGGCGGAAGGCATTGCCAAACATGGCGCCAAGCTCGTCACCGCCGTCGCCACCGCGCAAGTGCCCAAGCTGACGGTGCTCATCGGCGGCAGCTTCGGCGCCGGCAACTATGGCATGTGCGGCCGCGCCTACGATCCGCGCTTCCTCTTCACCTGGCCCAACGCGCGCATCAGCGTGATGGGCGGCGAGCAGGCGGCTTCGGTGCTGGCAACGGTCCACCGCGATGCGGACAAGTGGACGCCGGAGGAAGCGGAGGCGTTCAAGGCGCCGATCCGCAATAAGTACGAGGACGAGGGCAACCCCTATTACGCCACTGCGCGGCTGTGGGATGACGGCGTGATCGACCCGGTGCAGACTCGCGATGTGGTGGGGCTGGCGCTGGGCGTCTGCCTCGAAACCCCGATTGCGGAGGCGCCCCGCTTCGGGGTGTTCAGGATGTGATGCCCATGATGACCCTCCTCTCCGCCCTCGCCCTCGCCGCCGCGCCGCTTCCGCAGGGGGAGCGCCTGCCGCCACCCGATTTCGCTGACAAGGAAGTGATCGCTGTCGTCGATGCGCTGTTTGCGACGCTCGAGGCGGGCGATGGGCCCGCGCTGCTGAAGCTGGTCTATCCGCAGGGGCATGTCACCGCGCGCGGCACCTTGCGCAGCGGGTTTACCGGCCTGCGCACCCAGAGCTTTGCCGAATACGCCGCGAACATGAAGCTGGGCTCGGGCTTTCACGAGCAGATCAGCGACATGATCGTCGAGCGGGACGGCGATGTCGCGATGGTCTGGGCGCCGTTCACCGTTTCGATGGGGGGCAAGGTGGTGAGCTGCGGCTATGACCACTTCGATTTCGTCCGCGAGGACGGCCAGTGGAAGGTGATGAACCTCACCTTCTCCTCGCGCACGGAAGGGTGCGGCTCATGATCGGGTCGCTCCTGATTGCCAATCGCGGCGAGATTGCCTGCCGGATCATCCGCACGGCACGCAGCATGGGCATCCGCACGGTTGCGGTCTATTCGGATGCCGACGCCAAGGCGCTGCATGTCCGTTCGGCGGACGAGGCGGTGCATATCGGCCCGAGCCCGGCGCGCGAGAGCTATCTGGTGGGCGAGAAGATCATCGCCGCTGCGAAGGCGACGGGCGCAGAGGCCATCCATCCCGGCTACGGCTTTCTCTCCGAAAACGCCGCTTTCGCGCAGGCGGTGATCGACGCAGGGCTGATCTGGGTCGGCCCGAAACCCGCCTCGATCACCGCGATGGGCCTCAAGGACGCGGCCAAGCAGTTGATGGCGGCGGCGGGCGTGCCTGTCACGCCGGGATATATGGGCGAGAACCAGGACCCGGCCTTCCTTGCCGGGCAGGCCGCCGAAATCGGCTATCCGGTGCTGATCAAGGCCGTTGCGGGCGGGGGCGGCAAGGGGATGCGCAAGGTGGAAGCGGCGGCGGACTTCGCCGATGCGCTCGCTTCCTGCCAGCGCGAGGCGGCCGCCTCGTTCGGCAACGCGCATGTGCTGATCGAGAAGTACATCCAGCGCCCGCGCCATATCGAGGTGCAGGTCTTCGGCGATACGCACGGCAATGTGGTGCACTTGTTCGAGCGCGATTGCTCGCTCCAGCGCCGCCACCAGAAAGTGATCGAGGAAGCCCCCGCACCGGGGATGGACGAAGCGACGCGCGAGGCGCTCTGCGCGGCGGCGGTGAAGGCGGCGAAAGCGGTCGACTATGTCGGCGCAGGCACGATCGAGTTCATCGCAGACGCCAGCGAGGGCCTGCGCGCGGACCGCATCTGGTTCATGGAAATGAACACGCGGCTGCAGGTGGAGCATCCCGTCACCGAGGAAATCACCGGCGTCGATCTGGTGGAATGGCAACTGCGTGTGGCGAGCGGAGAGCCGCTGCCGAAGCGGCAGGATGAGCTGAGCATCAACGGCTGGGCGATGGAAGCGCGGATTTATGCGGAAGATCCGGCGAAGGGGTTCTTGCCGAGCATTGGCGAGGTTTCCACCTTCGAGATTGCTGCGCCCGCTCGCATTGATGCTGCGATTGAGGGAGGCGACAGCATATCGCCGTTCTACGATCCGATGATCGCCAAGATCATTGTGCACGGCGACAATCGGGCTAATGCGCTCAGGAAGCTCTTGAAGGCCTGCCGCATGACGCAGGTCTCGTCAGTCAAGACAAACGCAGCCTTTCTGAAGCGTCTGGTAGGCCATCCGCTGTTCGCCAGTGCAGAAATCGATACCGGGTTTATCACGCAGCATGCGGCCGATTTGGAAATGCCCAAAGCGTTGCGCGAAGCTCTGCTTGATGATGCTGCAACCTTGTTGCTTGGTAAGACGCTGAGTAGGGGGCGCTGGCAGGGTCCATCCATCGATCACAGCTATTATGATCGCTTTGAGAGCGAACCTTGGCGGCAAAACTTCGGGTTCCGGCTGAATGCCGATTGGGACCATAAGATTGCGTTTGGTGCCGATGGCCAGACTGTTCGCCGGGAGCTGCCGGATGACTATTTCAGCCGCCGCGTGGAGGCACGTGTGCGCAGCGATGGCGGTGTAGTCTTTCGGGAAGGCGCGGCACTGGTGGTCCAGACGCGCTGGGACGGCTCCGGCCGAGGAGCGCACTCCGGAGACGGCGCCATCCTCGCCCCCATGCCCGGCAAGGTCATCGCGGTCGAAGTCACCGCAGGCGACACCGTCACGAAAGGCCAGAAGCTCCTCGTCCTCGAAGCGATGAAGATGGAACACGCGCTCACCGCGCCGTTCGATGGGACGGTGGCGGAGCTCACCGTGGCGGTCGGCGCGCAAGTGCAGGTCGAGGCGCTCCTGGTGCGGGTCAAGAAGGCGGAATAGCCCACATCCGTTCGTGTCGAGCGAAGTCGAGACACAGTGCGCGGGGTCTCGACTTCCGGCCTGTCAGGCCGGAAGTTTATCCCGAGCGAAGACGAGGGGCTCGACACGAACGGGTTAGGGTTTTGGGAGGATTTTATGGCAGGCCGGTACTTCGATGAATGGCAGGTGGGCGACAAGCTCACGCACGAAATCCGCCGCACCGTGACCGAGACCGACAACCTCCTGTTCTCGGTGATGACGCACAACCCGCAGCCGCTGCATATCGATGCGGAAGCCGCGCGGGCGAGCGAGTTCGGGCAGATCCTCGTCAACGGCACTTTCACTTTCGCGCTGATGGTCGGGCTATCTGTGGGCGATACCACTGTCGGCACGCTCGTAGCCAATCTGGGCTACGACAAGCTTGTGATGCCCAAACCCGTGTTCCTCGGTGACACCTTGCGTGCCACCAGCGAAGTGGTGGAACTGCGCGCGAGCAAGTCGCGCCCCGATGCGGGGATCGTCACCTTCGCGCACGAAGCGCTCAACCAGCGCGACGAAGTCGTCTGCCGGTGCCTGCGGATGGCCTTGCTGCACAAGAAGCTCAACTGAGACCTACACCCAACCCCGCTCATGCTGAGCTTGTCGAAGCATTAGGCGCAAGGGTCGCGCAAGCACCCTTCGACAAGCTCAGGGTGAGCGGGCTTGGAATTTTTACCCGCTTAGCTTGCCGCGAAAAGCAGGCGGCCCGGCCCGAGCGTTTCGAGCACCTGATTGATCTCGCGCGGGTTTACCGCGAAGCATCCCTGGCTGCGTCCGATGCGGCCCTGAATCGCGACCAGCGCGGGATCGACGTAGCGGGCGGCATGGATCACGATGCCGCGCTCCATCGCCCGGTCATTATCCGGATCGAGCCCGACCAACCGGCGCGAACGGCCATGCTTGCCGTAGTAGAGCTCGCCCGTCACATAGCTGCCGCGCGAAGACGCCTCCGAGTCCATCAGATTCGAGAAGTGTTCGGCAATGCCGCGATTCGCTGGGTCCGAGCCCTTGCCATGCGCGACCAGCAGCGGCGCGGAGACCGTGCCGCTCGCCAGATCGACGATATGAAAGCGCGCCTCGCGCGAGGGCTGGGAGAAATCGACGATGCCGATGCGGTCGCGCACCGCGATCGCCGCGCTGTGCTTGTCGAGCGCGGCGAGGGCGCGCGGCACGAGCGGAAGAATGCCGGAGCGGGCGATTGCGACCGATTCGCCCTGGACCAAGGGCGCGTCGGCGTCCGGCACAGGCACGGTGCCCCAGAAGGTACCGCCCGGAAGGTCGGCATCCTGGGCACGCAGCGGGTCCCGCGGTAGTGCGAGCGAAGCAGCGGTTCCGGCGATGGCGCCGATGAACTGGCGCCGCTTGATGATCATTGTCCCGGCAAATCCCGAATGCGGTTGCGATCCCCGGATCATCTAAGGCAGGCAAAGGTTGATGATCCAACCCCCAAGGCCGCTGGCTTGCGACGAAGCGTGGCATCCGCGCCACTGGCCGTTTAAAACGGGACTTTTACCTTCGTGAGACCCGCGCACGATCATCTATGCGGTCTAGGTTCATTTCCCTAGTTTCACTACCTAACTAAAGGATAAGTCTGAACCCAAGCTGACTGGATTGCGCTGTCCGGCAAATGTATCAAAGGAATTTATACTGCGTAGTCTCACTGCAACACTTTGTCAGGAATCCCGGTTTTTCGCCAATTCCGCGTTACATCTTGCGTAAGAATGTCAAAAAAGTGTCATGCAAGCCTCCTAGAGGCCGCCTCAGACAGAACCAGTTCTCCCCCACCTGAGGTTAATTATGACACTCGCTCATACCCTCCGTACCGGCCTGCTGGCCGGCGCGGGCGTCCTTGCACTTGCTTCGACCCCCGCCTTTGCAGCCGCCGAAGCTGCCGCTACCGAAGCCGCGCCAGCGCCTGCTGCCGGTCTGCCTGACGGCGTGCCGATTGAGGAAATCGTCGTCACCGCGACGAAGCGCGAAACCAGCCTGCAGAAGACACCGATCTCGATCTCGGTGGTGAATGCGGAAACCATCCGCGAGCGCCGCGTGCAGAGCCTGCTCGATCTCGCCGACGGCGGCGTGCCCAGCCTTCGCGTCGCGACCTTCGAAGCGCGCCAGTCGGCACTGACCATCGGCATCCGCGGCATCGTTCCGCTCGATGCGAACCAGCCCGCGCGCGAACAGGGCGTCGGCATCTACATCGACGGCGTCTACCTTGGCCGCCAGCATGGCCTCAACACCGGCCTGTTCGATATCGAGCGCGTCGAAGTGCTCAAGGGTCCGCAGGGCACCCTGTTCGGCCGCAACACCGAAGGCGGCGCGCTCTCGCTCATCTCGAAGGCGCCCACCGGCGAATTCGGCGGCAGCATCGATGGCAGCATCGGCAACATCGGCTCGCGCAGCGGTGCGATCCACCTCAACCTGCCCGAAGTGAAGGGCTTTTCGATCAAGCTCGACGGTGTCTACCAGCACCAGGATCCCGTCACCAAGAACCCGCTGCAGGGCCAGGAAGGCTGGGGCCTGTTCGATCGCAAGGGTTTCCGCGCTGCCGTGCGCTGGAAGCCGGTCGATGGCATTACCAACGATTTCACCTACGACGTTGCGCGCGACGAGAACACGCCGTTCTACAGCCAGCTGCTCAACTACAACCCCAACAACTGCCTCAGCGGCGGCACGAACGCCTCCCCGCTGGCGATCCCCGCCGGCAGCGCCTGCACCACCCCCGGCACTGCCTTTGTCGGCACGCAGGGCACCGTTCGCCCGCTGCTTCCGGGCGTCGTGGTCAACGGCGACACCCTGATGCGCACGGCCGACATCGGCGTTCCGCAGCGCCGCAGCTTCGATGAGACGCACGGTTTCACCAACGTCCTCAAGTGGAAGATCTCGCCGGAAGTCGAACTGCGCTCGATCACCGCATGGCGCGGCGTGGACGTGCAGCAGTGGGACAACTCCGGCGGCGCGCACCGCGTGCCGGTCGTCAACTACACGCCGGCGTGCACCGTGAATGGCCCGGCGAGCTGCACCTTCAGCCGCTACAGCCTCGCCGACCTGCGCCAGCGCCAGTTCAGCCAGGAACTGCAGGCTGTCGGCACGATCGGTTCGGTCGACTACGTTGCCGGCCTCTACTACTTCACCGAAGCCGTGAGCGACACCGCCGCTACGCCGAACTCGATGCGCGTGATCTACAACACGCCCACCCAGGCAACCTACGTGCCCAACACGTTCTGCACGGCCGATACGCCGGAATTCGTCGGCCGGGCGGTAAACGGTTGCTCGATCGACCGTGCCTCGCAGGTGCGCTCCAAGAGCTATGCGGCCTTTGGCCAGGCCACCTGGAATGCGTCCGAGAAGCTCCACATCACGGTTGGCGGTCGCTATACCTGGGATGAAAAGCAGGGTCAGCTGACCTTCTCGCGCAACGTCGACTACCGCACCAACCCGGTTATCGCGGCGCAGAACGGCTACCAGCCGCTCGACAAGAAGTGGCGGCGCTTCAACCCGCTGGTCACGGTTGCCTATGATTTCGACAGCGATATCCATGGCTATGTGAAGTACGCGACCGGGTATCGCGCTGGCGGCGCCAGCTCGCGCACGTCCGATTACCGGGCGTTCAATCCGGAAGACGTCAAGAGCTACGAAGTCGGTCTGAAGGCTGACCTGTTCAACCGCCATGCCCGCCTCAACCTCGCAGGCTACGTCATGAATCGGACGAACAGCCAGGTCGATCTTTCGACGGTCCAGCCCACGGCGACCGGCAACTTCAACAACCTCGTGACCTTTAACGCGCCGGGCACCACCAAGATCCGCGGCGTGGAAGCCGACCTCACGGTGAAGCCGGTCGATCGCCTGACGCTGAACCTCTCCTATGCCTATACCTACACCGACATTCCTCTCGTGCCGGTGACGTACACGCAGTTCAGCAGCACGGGCGTCGCGGTCAACAGCACGACCGTGCTGCAGAAGTTCTACATCGTCTACACCCCGCGCAACGCGGCAAGTGCCTCGGTTGATTACGACCTGCCTGAAATTCTTGGCGGCGCCCGCCCCAAGCTGCACGTCGATGCCAACTATGCGCAGGCGACGCAGGCCTTCGACCAGTTTGCCACGAAGGCTGACTCGAGCTTCATCGTCAACGCCCGCCTGTCGCTGCTCGACATCGGGCTTGGCGGCGGTGCTGCCAACAAGCTCAACATCGGCCTGTGGAGCCGCAACGTGTTCAATCACCAGTACGTCTACCGGCGTGATCCGTCGAACAGCCTTCCCGCTGTCCAGACGACCGGTCCGGCGAACACGAACGTTGTCGTGATCGGCAACAATGGCAGCGTCCTGGGTGACTACGGCAACTTCAACATGCCGCGCACCTTCGGCTTCGACGCCTCGATCAAGTTCTGATCGTAGCGCGGGATCGCACACACAAGGACGGCGGCCGGGGCGATCCGGCCGCCGTTTTTCTTTGCGCGGATGGCGCGAACGGGTTCAGCGCTTGTCGAGGCCGATCCGGCCCGAGCCGAAGGCTGCGACCTGCAGCAGGCCGCCCGCCATGGCGAGGTTCTTCAGGAAGTGGATGAACTGGTTCTGGTCGGCGAAGTGCGCGTGAAAGGCGAGCGCGGCTACTACGCTGAAGCCGGCCAGAACCAGCGCCACGAACCGCGTGCGAAAGCCCGCGATCAGCGCGAGGCCGCCGCCGACCTCGATCAGGGCCGCAGCGATCAGCGCGGCAGGCGCGAAGGGCAGGCCGGCGCTGGCGATATAGCCGATCGTGGCGTCGGGGTTGGCGATCTTGCCGATGCCGCTCAAAATGAAGATCGCGGCGATCAGGACGCGGCCGGCGGCGGCGAGAATGTGGCCGGTGGCCGGGAAGGCGACTTCGGCGGCGGGGACGGTAGCTGTGGTGGAAGTCATGGCATGATCCTTTGCAAATCAGGCCGGGCGAGGGGCCGTCCGGTCTTGTTGCAATCGGGATAAGCCTGTTTGATCATCCGGAAAATCCGGATAATATCGTTCCATTTGTTCTATGAAATGGAAAAGTGGTGCGCGCCGCTTACGCTGCTGGCGCGTTGCGAAAATCCGCCGGGATCGGGCAATCGCTGCAGACACTGTCATCGCACAGGCGGCACAAGGTACAGCGCTCGATGTCGGTTGCCGGCAGGGCGGCCAGCAGCTTGTGGAGCAGCGCCGCGAGCGTCTCCTCCTCGTCCGTGGTGAGCGGCTCCAGCACCGGACGGATCGTCGCCAGCCGGTCCTTGAGCAGCGCCTCGCGCAGCACATGGCCTTCAGGGGTGAGATGGAGCGCAATGGCGCGCCGGTCACGTCCTTCGCGGCGCTCGACCAGTCCGTCAGCCACGAGGCGGTCGACCAGCCGGACCGAGCCCGGATGCGAAAGGCCCAGGATGCGGCGCAGCTGGTCGTTCGAGGGGCCAAGGCCATAGCCGATCACCACCAGCGCCGCCGGGGTTTCCCCTGCATGGCCCAGGGTTAGCCGCGCCGCCTCGCCAATGCGGTCGGCGACCGCAATGCCCAGCGCGCCTAGGAGATTGGCGGTCCGGTCGCTCATGTCCACAGTGATATGTGCGTTCGGCACGAATATCAACTTGATCAATAAGTGCGCTCCGCACATAAATTACGCAAGGCGGCCCGGTGGCTTCGGGAATCGCCCGGGAGACCGCCATGACTGCTGCCCTCAGCACCGCGCTCAGCGCCGAACACGCCGATTTCTACGCCCGCTTCCAGTCGTTCTGGGCAGCGCCCACCGGGCCCCGTGTCGCAGAGCTCATTGCGCCGAGTGCGGTCATTCATTTCAGCGCGATCGGCAGCTTTTCGGGCACCGAATACATCGGAGTCATGGCCGGCATCCTCGGCTCGATGGATGCGTTCGAGGTGACCCCGCTGGACTGCGCCGGTTCAGGCGATTTGCTTTACATCTTCTGGCAGGCTTCGGCCCGCATCGGCGGCGAAACGCGCACATGGCCCGGCATCGATCGGATGCGCATCGCCGATGGCATGGCGGTGGAGGAGCATGTGGTGTTCGATTCCGCCGTGCTCCAGCCCGGCGACTGATCTTTGATCAGGCTGCGCGGCGGGGGCCGGGCTTGCTGCGGCTGTCCCGTACCAGCCGCTCATAGCTGGCGAATAGCTCGGCAAAGTGATGGTCCATCACGCGCGGGCTCGGGATTTCGGCGCGGGGGCCGTCGAGCCCGGTTTCGCGCGCGATGCAGTATTCGACGATTGTTTCCGCCGCCGCCGCTGCATTGGCGGATTCATAAATCCATCCGCCAGACGCACGCGCCTGGTCAGCCGCGCCGCCTTCATCAGGGGCGATCAGCGGCAGCCCGCTGGCGCGCGCCTCAGCCGCGACCATGCAGAACGTCTCGGCTTCGCAGCCATGGACCAGCGCATCGGCGCTCGCCATCACGCGGGCAAGCTCGGCACGGTCGGTGATCGGCTCGAGAATGCGGATATGCGGATTGCCGCCGATGCGCTTCTCGATCGCCTTGAGATCGCGCCCTTGTCCCGCCAGCACCATGCCGACCGGACGGCGCGTACCCGCAGCGGTGACGGCATCGACCAGCATCGGCCAGCGCTTTTCAGGCGCGAACCGGCCTACGCCGATCAGCAGTGTCGCGTCCTCGGGCAATTCGCACAGTTCGAGCAGGCCCTTGCGCAGCCGCGCATCGCGGTGGCCGGGCGCAAATACGCCGGGATCGACGCCCATCGGATTGGTCACAACGCCGGTGAGGCCGCCTTTGGTGAGCCGGTCAGACAGGCCCTGGCTCGCGCTCACGATCATGTCGAACTGCGTGTCGAGCTTGCGCAAGTGGCGCCAGTAGCGGTCAAACGCCTTGTCGATCACCGGGCGCGGGGCCACGCCATCGAACCAGCGGTAGGCATAGGCCGAAAGCGGATCGGCATGCATGATCAGCGCGCGCGGCGCCGTGCCCGGCCATTCGCCGACAAGGCTCGCGCTGCGCCAGGGCGAGGAAGCCTCCACCATGTCCGGCGCTTCGCGGTTGAGCGCGGCATAGAGCCCGGGCACGTCGCTGAAATAGCGGTAGTTGAAATCGAGCGGGAACACGGTGCTCTTCAGCCAGACGATGCGCGCGTTCGGTCCGCGTTCCTCGACGCGGTTCTCCTCGCCCGGTGCGATCACGACCACTTCGTGGCCCATCGCCGCGCCGGCCTTCAGCTTGCGATCAACATACGTGCGCACGCCGCCACCCTTGGGCGCGTAGAAAGCGCATACATCCACGAGCTTCATGCGAATACCTATGATCGTTTGAGCGGCCCGAACGAGAACAGGCCGGTACGGTAATTCATCACGATGCGCAATGTGGTCAGCCCGCCACCCGCATTGACAGAGACAGTGCTGGCCTTTGGCTTCGACCAGCCCAGCTTCGGATTGGCCGAAAAGCCGATGCCATCGTGGCTGAGGCTGAACTTGCGATCGGCATTGCGGTCATGCAGCACCGTCACCGCGTACGTGCCGGGTCCGGGCAGGCGAATGCACACGCGCGGCGTCGGCTCGGCCGAAACGCCCACTTCCACGCGGCGGAAGGTCTTGCCGGCCATGACCAGAATGTTGTCGTCGGCCAGGAAGTCGTTGTCGTTCGCCGGATAGACCTCGACCTTCACGCGCCCGGCGCGGTCCTTGAGGCCGATCAGATCGACAAGAAAGGCCGGCCCGTTTTCACCGGGGCGGCATTGCCCTTCGGCTTTGCCCAGATCCGGCGTCGAAGGGATCGGGCCCGCGCCGCAGAGCAACGCAAGTGCCGCTCCAAGGAAGATGGCCCGTTTCAAGCATTCTTCTCCTTCTGCACCAGATCAAGCAGCATCAAGCCAATGAACAACACCACATGCGTTGCCACGATCAGAAGCGATATCATGGCAATCATGTCGCTTGTCTGAACCTGACTGCCCACGAGGAGTGTCGAGATTCCGGCAAACGCGATGTCTTTATTGGGAATGAGCGGCAGGCGGGACAAGAGCAGCCGAACCGTTGCGAACAAGAGCCACGAACCCATGCCCACGCCGGGGAGGATAAGGTGCCAGGCAAGCGCGGAGAGGCCGGTATTGGCCACGATGCGCAGAGTGTGGACGACAAAGACAAAACCAAGGTCGGCGCGTGGCAGGCTGAGCAGGCCATTGCGGAAGAACATGATGACGAGGCTGGTGACGAGCACCACGCCGATCGAGGTGGTGAGCACATGCCCGTCGGTCGTGCCTGCGCCGTCGAGCCCCAGTTGGCTGATGATCGGCCACGTGAAGATCAGCAGCAGCACGGTCATGATATTGCCCGCGAGCGCTGAAAGGATCGCCACGTCCTTCACCGCGCCGAAGGGTGAGCCGGCCATCTTCACATGGCGCCGCGCCCAATCGTAGAAATAGACTTCACCGACATAGCCCAGCAGCAATTCGTTGCCGATCAGCTTCTTGAGCAGCGGGAAAATGCCCGAAACCGGAATGCCCCACAGCTTGCGGAAGATCACCCAGTCCGCCACCGGCCCTGCGAAGTAGCTCGCCGCCAGCACCAGCCAGATCCAAGGGGATGTCGGCACGATCGACCAGACCTGACCCCAATCGATCTTGCGCAGCTGCCACAGCACGGCAACCAGAATGGCGAGCGAGATCACCGGGCCGACCCAGCCGCTCCACTTGCGCAGGCTGCGTTCGAGCGGCGCGGTGGAAGGCAGCGCGGTAGGCAGCACCGGCGGCAGGGTTTCGGTCAGGGCTTCGGGTGGAACCATGGGGGAAAAATCCTTCGAGGAGCCCGCCTCGCCATCGGGGTTAAGCACGGGCGAGGCCCTCCATCAGCGCGAGATAGCCATGCGAAGCTATCTCTACGGTGAACCGCCGTGATTGATCGCGCGCAACGGCTTCGTCAAATTTCAACTTGGCAATGTCTTCCATCGCCTGTGCCAGCGCCGATGCATCGCCCACCGGCACGAGGAGCCCGAACCGGCCGCCGCCCAGCATGTCCTCCATGCTCACGCTGCACCGGGTCGAAACCACCGGCAGACCGGCTGCCAGCGCCTCTGCAACCACGGCAGGAACGCCTTCATATTCCGAGGAAAGTACCAGCGCATCGGCCGCAGCCAGTTCGGCATCGAGCGGGCTGACGTGGCCTGGCATGCGCACCTTTCCGCTCAGCCCCAGGCGGGCGATCTGCGCCTCCAGCGCCCGGCGTGCAGAGCCTTCGCCAATGATGGCCAATCGGTCATCCGGCCCCGCCATGCGCGCAAAGGCATCGATCAGCAGGGCGAAATTTTTCTGTGCGGCAAGCCTGCCGATGGCCAGGAAGCGCCGTCCGGGCGCGCGCGGCGCCGCTTTGGCGGCTTCGCGCGCAGCCGCCAGCCGCTGGATGTCCGCTTCGGCAAGCGAGGGGTCATCGATCACCGCGATCCGCGCATCCTCCGCGCGCATCAGGGTGCCGATCTCCTCGCGCATCGGCGGCGCCATGCCCACCAGCCGGTTCAGCATCCGGCCCTGTATCCGCAGCCATAGCCGGTAGAACGGGCGGGCCGGGGCGGGCAGGTCGCTCCGGGTTAGGTCATTGCTGATCTTGGCGACGATGGGCGGGCAGGCCTTGCCCAGCAGCAGCCGCATTGCCACCGCCACCACGGTGTAGGAATTGCCTGCGCAGAACAGCACGTCGGGCCGGATCCGCCGGATCGCGCGGGGCAGCCGGGCGATCATCCACAGCGTTTCCCAGGCCGCGCTCGGGATCGCCTCGGGACCGAGCACATCGTACTCCAGCCCCGGCCACTCGCGCTTCATTACGCCCGCCGTGCGCCCCAATACCAGCCGCGCGTCGTGCCCCTGCGCGCGCCATGCCTCATGCAAGCGCAGCGCCACGCGCTCGACGCCGCCCGGCTCGAAGCTGTGAAGGAACGTCAGAATGCGCAGCGGCTGCGCGCCGGCGGGTGCTCCGCGGGTCAGCGCGGCCGACAGCGCGTTCATGCGCCGCCGCCGAGCGCGGCATAGCGCGAAGGCGCATGCGTGCGCACGAAGCGCGCCAGCGTGCGGTCGATGCTGTCCAGCAACGCGGGCACCGTCGTATCGCCCGGATGCACTGCCACGCGGATCGTGCGGGTGAAGGGGAGGGCCGCCCGGCCCAGCGCTGCGGCCAGCAGCGAACTGGCGATGCGGGCCTTGCTGCGGCTCGCCCAGGTGATCACCGGGCCTTTCGCCAGCACTTCGCCGCTCGCGGGCCGCCACACCTTCATGTGGTCCTCGGCCAGCGCAAAACCCAGTTCGCGCATCGCCGCATGCGCGCCATCGCCATAAAGCCACGCCGGCGCGATGAAGCCTGCCACCGGGCGGCCGATCACGTCTTCCACCAGCGCGCGCCCATCGCGCATGCGGGCGAGCGCCTCGGCCTGCGGCAGGTTCAGGAACTCGCCTTCGCCCGCGGTCATGTGCTTGCCCTTGATCGCGGCAAGGCCCTCGGTCGCCGGCATCTCGTCCTTGTGGGACCAGCCGTGAAGGAACATCTCGATGCCCTGATCGGCCCAGCCGCGCAGCCTTGCCGCGAACGCAGCGTTGCCCGCAATCGGCGCGCCGCGCCAATGGTCGGGGATCACCAGCATGGCGAATTTCGCCTCGCCCACGTGCCGCGCCAGCCGCTCCGCCAGCGCATCGACCTCAGCCTCGAACCGCGGCGAGACATCGTGGATCGAAACGACCAGCCGGTTTTCTGGCCGCCGCCGCGCGGAAACAGGGGAGGAGGGCGCGGGGGCGTTCATGCGCGCGCCGGTATCACCACATGCTGCACTGCCGCAAGGCGCAGTCGCATCCCGCCATCGTTTGTCGTCATCGGTGTGGCCCCTGCGCGTGAACTGGTTTGGCCCATTTGCCCGCTTAGTGCACGCCAACTGCGGCGAGGACATGGCAATCGTGTGACCAATCCGCAAGACGGCGCAGGTCCCGCCGCAGATCGGCGAAATCCCCGCGCGCTTCGTCGCGGCGCTATTGTCTATCGAAAAAGTTGAGTTAACGTCAGGCCTGTCGGGACGTGCACCGAGTCGACCGGCCATTTCCTCTCCTGGAGACGTTTTATGGCCAATTTCATCACTGTTCAGAACGATGCGGCCCAGCCGGTGATCCTTACCGTGCCGGGCCTTGGCAATTCCGGCCCCGGCCACTGGCAGACGACATGGGAAGCCCGCCTGCCGCGCTGCCGCCGGGTCGATCTGGGGCTGTGGGAAGATCCCCATCGCAACACCTGGGTGAACAAGCTCAACCTCGCGATCCAGCGCGCCGAAGGGCCGGTGGTGCTCGCCGCGCACAGCCTCGGCTGCCTCGCGGTTGCCTGGTGGGCCGAGTACGAGCAGCCCGGTGGACCCGTGGATGGCGGGAAGGTGATCGGTGCGCTGCTGGTGGCCCCGCCCGATGTGGAGGAGCGCCCGCTCGACCGGCGGCTCACTCGTTTCGCGCCGGTGCCGGAAAGCGCGCTGCCGTTCCCTTCGGTGCTCGTTGCCAGCCGCAACGACCCTTACCTGACGATGGCGCAGGCACGCGGGCTTGCCCGCCGCTGGGGCGCACGCCTCGCCGATGCGGGGGAGGCGGGACACATCAACGCCGCGTCCGAACTGGGCGATTGGGCATTTGGCCGCCTGCTGCTCAACACGCTCCTGCCGCAGCCGCTGCCGGTTGTGCAGGATACGCCGCGTGCGCAGCCGGCGGCGCGGGACGAGTTTGATCCCGCGCTAGTCTGGCAGCGCGCCTGAGCGGATTCCGGGGCCGTCCACCCCGGGTCCGGCATAGGAGGCGGCGCGATCGATCCTCAATCCCGTCGATCGCGCCGCCTCGCTTTTTGATTGCCATGTGAAGCCCGCCGCCTGTGGGTCCTCCCAGCGCGCGGCGTCCATCGCCGCCTCATCGAGCGCGCGCCATTCGCCGCCTTGGGGAAACTGCGCAAGGCTGCGCGCCGCCCGCCACGCCGCCAGCGCCGCGACATGGTCTTCCAGCGCGCGGTCGCGGTGCTCCCAATCGATCCATGTCAACGCGTTGTCCTGCGCATAGGCATTGTTGTTGCCCTGCTGGCTGCGGCCGAACTCGTCGCCCGCCGTCAGCATGATCGTGCCGGTGGAGACGAACAGCGTGCCCAGCATCGCCCGCGCCAGCGCGGCGCGGCGGGCGAGCACCTGCGGATCGTCCGTCGGCCCTTCCACGCCGTTGTTCCAGCTGAAGTTCTCGCCATGCCCATCGCGATTGTCCTCGCCGTTGGCGTGGTTGTGCCGGTGTTCGTAGGCGAGCGTATCGGCCAGCGTGAAGCCATCGTGCGCGGCAAGATAGTTTACCGCGCGGCAGTCCTTGCCGAAGATGTCGGACGAGCCTGCCAGCCGCGTCGCCAGCAGGCCGATGCCCGCATCGCCCCGCCAGAACCGCCGCACATCATCGCGGTAGCGGTCGTTCCACTCCAGCCAGTGCGCCGGGAAGCGCCCGAGCTGATAGCCGCCGGGGCCGATATCCCACGGCTCGGCGATCATGATCCGGTCTGCGAGCCATGGATCGGCGGCGATTTCGGCAAAGATCGGTGCGTCCGCCGCAAAGCCGGGGCCGCGCGCCATGACCGTGGCGAGATCGAAGCGGAAGCCGTCGATGCCGCAATGCTGCACGAAATGCCTGAGGCTCTCGATCACCAGCCTGCGCACAGCAGGATTGGCGAAATCGAGCGTGTTGCCGCAGCCGGTATCGTTGATCAGCGAGCCATCGGCGTTGTGCGCATAGGCCGCGTTGTCGAGCCCGCGAAACGACAGCAGCGGCCCCAGCACATCGCTTTCACCAGTATGGTTGAACACGAGATCGAGGATCACCCCGATCCCGCGCGCGAGCAGCGCCGCCACCGTCTCGCGCAGTTCCGCCACGCCCCCCGGGCACAGCCGCGGATCGAGCGCCATCGGTACGACCGGATTATAGCCCCAGGCATTGCTGAGCCCGAGTGGCGGCAGATGCCGCTCGTCGATCCACGCCGTGATCGGCATGAGCTCCACTGCGCTGACATGCAGCTTTTCGAGATGCGCCAGCACCGCCGGATGCGCCAGCGCCGCCACCGTGCCGCGCTGCGCTTCGGGCACGTCAGGGTGCAGCATGGTCAGCCCGCGCACGTTGACTTCGTAGATAAGCCCACCGCGCTTGAAGACGGGTGCTTGCAACGGCATCTGCGGCGGCGCGCCGGGCATGATGGCGCGTGGCACCAGCGCGGCGGTATCCACGCCGTATGCGGATAGCGCCGGACTGTACATGAACGCCCGGTCCAGCTCGACTGCGCGCGGATCGACCAGCAGCTTGGCGCGATCGAACCACAGTCCGCGCTCGGGAGCCCATTCGCCTTCCGCGCGCAGGCCATAGCGAGTGCCGGGAGCAGGGGCCTCGAGCACCCAATCGTCCCCTTGCCGCACCATCGGCACGCGGGTCTCGTTATCCCCGTCGAACAGGCAGAGCATCACCGCCTCGGCGCGCGGCGCGCGCACCGAAACGTGGGTCATGTGATCACGTCAGGCGCCGTCCGGCCGGTGCGCGCGGCGATCCCGGCAATCGCTTCAGCCGCCGCGATCAGATCGCCCAGCATGGCGTCGGTATCGGCATCGAGCGTGCCGCCTGCCGGCTCGTAGCGCTCCAGATAGAGCCGCAAGGTCGCGCCCTCGGTGCCCGTGCCCGAAAGCCGCAGCACGATGCGCGATCCGCCCACAAACAGTACGCGCAGGCCTTGGTTGGCGCTGTGCGAGCCGTCCACCGGATCGTCATAGGCAAAGCTGTCCGCCTTCTCGACCGTCAGAGGCCCGAAGACCTTGCCCGGCAGCGTCGGGAACGAAGCCTCCAGCGCCGCCATCAGCGCTTCGGCCACATCCTTGGGCAGCGCCTCGTAGTCGTGCCGCGCATAGTAATTGCGGCCGAACTTCGCCCAGTGCTGGCGGGCGATCGCCTCCACGCTCTCGCCCCGCACGGCCAGAATGTTGAGCCAGAGCAGCACGGCCCAGAGCCCGTCCTTCTCGCGCACGTGGTCAGAGCCGGTGCCTGCGCTTTCCTCGCCGCAGATCGTCGCCTTGCCTGCATCGAGCAGGGTGCCGAAGAACTTCCACCCCGTCGGCGTTTCGTAGCAGGGAATGCCCAGCGCCTGCGCCACACAGTCCGCCGCCGCGCTGGTCGGCATGGAGCGGGCGATCCCGGCGAGGCCCTCGGCATAGCCGGGTGCCAGATGCGCATTGGCCGCCAGCATCGCGAGGCTGTCTGATGGCGTGATGAAGATGCCCTTGCCCACGATCAGGTTGCGGTCTCCGTCCCCGTCCGAAGCCGCGCCGAATGCGGGCGCATCGGGCGAAAACATCAGGTCGAACAGCACCTTGGCATGGACGCGGTTGGGATCGGGATGGTGCCCGCCGAAATCTTCCAGCGGCACGCCGTTGTGGACGGTGCCGGGGCGGAACCCCAGCCGCTTTTCCAGCACTTCTATGGCGTAGGGGCCGGTCACGGCATGCATCGCATCGAACGCCATGGTGAGGTCATTCGCCACCGCCGCGCGGATCGCGGGGAAATCGAACAGCGTCTCCATCAGATCGGCCCAGTCGGCCACAGAATCGATCACCACGACCGTCATGCCCGCCACGGTCTGCACGCCCAGCGTATCGAGATCGACGTCCGCCGCTTCCACCGTCAGCCAGCGGTCGATCACCTTGGTCCGCGCGAAGATCGCGTCGGTAATCGCTTCGGGCGCGGGGCCGCCATTGGCGATGTTGTACTTGATGCCGAAGTCCTCGTCCGGCCCGCCGGGGTTGTGGCTGGCCGAAAGGATCAGCCCGCCGCTCGCGCCATATTTGCGGATCACATGGCTGGCGGCAGGCGTCGAGAGGATGCCGCCTTGCCCCACCAGCACCCGGCCGTAGCTATTCGCCGCTGCGATGCGGATCGCGGCCTGAATGACCGTCCGGTTGTGATAGCGCCCGTCCCCGCCGATCACGAGCGTCGAACCCGGCTCTGGCGAGACGGCATCGAACACCGACTGGATGAAGTTCTCGGCGTAATTCGGCTGCGCGAACACGCGGACCTTCTTGCGCAGGCCCGAAGTGCCGGGCTTCTGGTCGGCGAAGGGCGTCGAGGGAATCGTCTGGATCATGGCGTTACCGTAAGGCTCTTGTAGAGGTCGGCATAGGCCCCGCCGCTGCCTGTCCATGAGAAATCGGCGCTCATCCCCGCGCGCTGCAGGCTGCGCCAGGCGGCGGGATCGCGGAACAGTTGCACCGTGCGGGTGAGGGCGTCGGCGAGCGTCTGATACCGCACCCCGTCAAACTGGACGCCCGTCGCCACCCCGGCCTGCCGCGCCGCGAGATTGGCGTCGATCACCGTGTCCGCAAGGCCGCCGGTGCGGCTCACCACCGGCACGCAGCCATAGGCAAGGCCGTAGAGCTGGGTTAGCCCGCAAGGCTCGAACCGGCTCGGCACGAGAATCGCATCGCCCCCGCCGAGCATGCGGTGCGAAAGCGCCTCATCATAGCCGATGCGCACGCCGATCCGCCCGGGATGCCGCGCGGCGGCCGCATGGAAGCCGCTCTCAAGCGCCGCATCGCCGGAACCCAGCAGCGCCAGACGCCCGCCGATGCCGACAAGGTGGTCTGCCGCTTCGAGCAGCACGTCCATGCCCTTTTGCCAGGTCAGCCGGCTGATGACGATAAAAAGGGGACTGTCCCCATTTTCGAGCCCAAATTCGGCCTCCAGCGCGCGCTTGTTCGCCGCCCGCTTGCCCAGCGCTTTGGCGCTGTAAGGGGCTTTCAGCGCGGGATCGCTCGCCGGGTTCCACACCGCCGGATCGATCCCGTTGACGATCCCGCTCACGTCGCTTTCCCGCGCGCGGACCAGCCCTTCGAGTCCCATGCCGAAGCCGGGCTCGCGGATTTCGCGGGCATAAGTCGGGCTAACCGTGGTGACACGGCTGGCGGAAGCGAGGCCGGCTTTCAGGAAGCTGATCCCGCCGTGATATTCGATCCCGTCGATCGCCATGGCCTGCGGCGGAAGGCCCAGCGCCGGAAACAGGTCCGCGCCGTAATGCCCCTGAAACGCCATGTTGTGGATCGTGATCACCGAAGGCAACTGCGGCCCCGCAGGCGCAAAACGCTGATAGGCCAGCGTCATCCCCGCCTGCCAATCGTGCGCATGAACGAGATCGAACGAAAGCCCTTTGACCACGCCCCCCGCCACATCCGCCGCCGCGCGCCCGAAGGCGGCGAAGCGCTTCCAGTTGTCCGCCCAGTCGCGCCCGGTGGCATCGCCATAAGGCCCGCCCTCACGCGCATAGAGCCCCGGCGCATCGAGCACGAGCAGCGCATGCTCGCCAAGCTTGCCCGCCAGCAGCCGTGCGGGTTCGCCCAGCAGGCTCTCCCACTTGTGCACCGCCTTGGGCTTCTTGCCGAGCGTGGCGATCACCGCGGGATAGCCCGGCAGCAGGGTCGTCATGGCCACATCGTGCGCCGCCAGCGCCTCGGGCAGTGCGCCCACCACATCGGCAAGGCCGCCGGTCTTGACCAGCGGCACGGCCTCTGAAGCGACGGAGAGGACGTTGAGCGTCATGCGAGCACTCCAGCGCTGCTCCCCTCCCCGGTGGGGAGGGGTTGGGGGAGGGGGGTCGGCCTTTCCTGCAAGCGCCACTCACCCCCACCCGGCCTCCCCCGAACGGGGGAGGGGCAGAACCGGCAGTCAAGGGTGGGCTTTTTCACGCCAGCCGCTCGATCATCGCCTTGTTGATCAGGCACACCCCGCTCTCGGTGCGGCGGAAGCGCTTGGCATCGAGGATCGGGTCCTCGCCCACCACAAGGCCCTCGGGAATGCGCACGCCGGAATCGAGGATCACGCGGCTGAGTCGCGCCCCGCGCCCGATGTTGCAATAAGGCAGGATCACGCCCTCATCGACGCTGGAGAACGAGCCCATTTTCACGCCGGTAAACAGCAGCGACCGCCGCGCGATCGCGCCCGAGACGATGCAGTCCTGCGAGATCAGCGAGGAAATCGCCATGCCGCGCCGTCCTTCAAGATCGTGGACGAACTTGGCTGGCGCCGCCACGACCTGGTCCGTCCAGATCGGCCAGTCGCGGTCATACATGTTGAGCTTGGGCACCACATCGGTGAGGTCGAGGTTCGCCTCGAAATAGGCGTCCACCGTGCCGACATCGCGCCAGTATTCGCCGATTTCCTCGGCTGCGCGAATGCAGCTGTCGGTGAAGCGGTGGGCGACAGCCTTCCCGTTCTTGACGATATCGGGGATGATGTCCTTGCCGAAGTCGCGGGTCGAATTGGGATCGGCCGCATCGCGGCGCAGCGCCTCGAACAGGAACTTCGTCTCGAACACGTAGATGCCCATCGAGGCGAGCGAGTGCTCCGGATCGCCGGGGATCGCGGGCGGATCTTCCGGCTTCTCGACAAAATCGGTGATCACCGAAGCGCCATCGACCGCCATCACGCCAAAGCCCTTGGCTTCCTCGCGCTTCACCACGAGGCAGCCGATCGTCACGTCCGCGCCGGTCGCGACATGCTGCTGCAGCATGATCTCGTAGTCCATCTTGTAGATGTGATCGCCCGCAAGGATGACCATGTACTTGGGCGCGTGGCTCGCGATGATGTCGAGGTTCTGGTAGACCGCGTCCGCCGTCCCTTCATACCACGCATGCTCGGAAATGCGCTGCGAGGCGGGCAGGATGTCAAAGCTCTCGTTGCGCTCTGGCCGCATGAAGTTCCACGCGCGCTGCATGTGGCGGATCAGCGAATGCGCCTTGTATTGCGTCGCCACACCGATGCGCCGGATGCCCGAATTGATCGCGTTCGAAAGCGCGAAGTCGATGATCCGGCTGACCCCGCCGAAATAGACCGCGGGCTTGGCGCGGTTGTCGGTCAGCTCCCACAGGCGGCTGCCGCGCCCGCCTGCCAGCACATAGGCCATGGCGTCACGCGCCAGCGGCTGTCCATAAGTATCGCGCATGGTCCTTCTCCCTCCTTGCCCCAATTCTTGTCTCGTGAAGCGCTTATCCCTCGAACACGAACATCACCGTCGACAGCGGCGGCAGCACGACAAGTGCCGCGCCATCTTGCGCCGTCACGCCGCCCAGATTGCCCTGACCCGATCCGCCATAGATGCCCGCATCGCTGTTGAGCGCCTCGCGCCACGTGCCGTCCTGCGGGAACGGCAGGCGGTAGTGCCCGTGCAGCGTCGGTGTCATGTTGCTGACGACAACCACCGTCGGCGCGCCAGGCGCCAGCCTCGCCCAGGCGAAGACCGACGCGGCGGCGTCATCGACCACCAACCATTCAAAGCCATCACCCTCGCAATCGCGCGCGTGGAGCGCGGGCAGGGTGCGATAGGCGTGGTTGAGGTCCTTCACCCAGCGCTGCACCCCGGCATGTTCAGCGAGATCACGCTGATACCAATCGAGCTCGCGCGCTTCGCTCCATTCGCGCCCCTGCGCAAACTCCTGCCCCATGAACAGCAGCTTCTTGCCCGGATAGCCCCACATCAGCCCGTAATAGGCGCGCAGGTTGGCAAACTTCTGCCAGGCATCCACGCCGCTCATCTTGCCCAGCAGCGATCCCTTGCCGTGGACCACTTCGTCATGGCTCAGCGGCAGCACGAAGTTCTCGCTGAAGGCATACATGAGGCCGAAGGTGATCTCGTCGTGGTGATAGCGCCGGTGCACCGCATCGCGCGCCATGTAGGCGAGCGTGTCGTGCATGAAGCCCATGTTCCACTTGAACCCGAAGCCCAGCCCCCCGCGCGGCGGCCCCGCCGCATCTGTGGGCAGCGTCACCCCCGGCCAGCTCGTCGATTCCTCTGCAACGGTCAGAAACCCGGCGTGGCTGGCATCGACCGCACGGTTCATCGCCTGCAGGAACGCCACCGCTTCCCAGTTCTCGCGGCCCCCCTCGGCATTGGGGATCCACTCGCCATCCTTGCGGCTGTAATCGCGGTAGAGCATCGAGGCGACAGCATCCACGCGCAGGCCATCGACGTGATAGCGCTCAGCCCAATAGAGCGCATTGTTCACCAGGAAGCTCAGGACTTCCCGCCGCCCGAAATTGTAGATCGCGGTCTGCCAATCGGGATGGAAGCCCAGCCGCGGATCGGCGTGCTCATAGAGATACGTGCCGTCGAACTGCGCAAGGCCATGCGCATCGACCGGGAAGTGTGCCGGGACCCAATCGATCAGCACGCCGATCCCCGCCCGGTGCGCCCCATCAACGAACCGTGCAAAGCCCTCTGGCTCGCCGAAGCGGGCGGACGGCGCAAACAGGCCGGTCGTCTGGTAGCCCCAGCTCGGATCGAACGGATGCTCGGAGACGGGCAGGAACTCGATATGGGTGAAGCCCATCTCGACGACATAGGGGATCAGCCGGTCGGCCAATTCGTCCCACGAATAGAATTCGCGCCCATCGCCGGGCTTCTGCCACGATCCGGGGTGCACCTCATAAATCGAGATCGGCACCCGGCGCGGATCGGTCTTCGCCCAGCTCGCGCGGTGGTCGGCATCGCCCCACGCATGCGCATCGGGCGCGGCGATCACGCTCGCCGTCGCGGGCCGCAATTCTGATCGGAAGGCAAACGGATCGGCCTTGAGCGGCTGGACCGCGCCGCCCGGGCCAACCACGCGGTACTTGTAGGCGCGTCCCGGCTCGATATCGGGCAGGAACACTTCCCACACGCCAATATCGGCCCGCCGCCGCATCGGATGGCGCCGTCCGTCCCAATCGTTGAATTCGCCGACCACCGAGACCAGCTCGGCATTGGGCGCCCAGACCGCGAAATGCACGCCCCGCGCGCCTTCGTGATCAATCACATGCGCGCCAAGCTTGTCGAACAGGCGCAGGTGCGTGCCCTCATTGATCAGGAAATCATCGAGCGGCCCCAGCACCGGGCCGAACGAATAGGCATCGGTCAGCCACCACTCATGCGGCCCTGCGGTGCAGCGATACTTCACCGGCTGGCGCGGCCCTTTGACCACGCCTTCGAACAAGCCGCGCTCGTCGATCCGCGTCAGCGTGCCCAGCGTTTCTCCGCCCAGCGCATGGGCCTCCGCCGTCTCTGCCCCCGGCAGCACCGCGCGGGCAAAGGCACCGCCCGGTCCCTCGTGGATCCCCAGCAAGGCAAAAGGATCGGCATGGGTCCCGTTTAGCAGGGCTTCGAGCGCGGCGGGGGAGGGCTTCATGATGCCAGCATCGTGATCAAGTCAGAGCTCCCCAGATCTCGCGCGCATATTCGCCGATGGTGCGGTCGGAAGAGAACCAGCCGACGTTGGCGATGTTGCGGATCGCCTTGGCGCGCCACCCGGCCTGGTCTTCCCACATCCGGTCCACCTTGCGCTGTGCCGCGTGGTAGCCGTCGAAATCGGCTGCGACCATGAACCAGTCGTGGTCGTAGATGCCGCCCATCAGCGAGGCATAGCGTGTGGGATCATCGGGCGAGAACACGCCCGTCGCGATGGCCGAGACCGCCTGCTGCAATTCGCGGCTGCCCTCAATCACGGCGCGCGGGTTGTACCCCCCGGCGCGCTTTTCCGCCACTTCATCGGCGGTGAGGCCGAAGATCACGATATTCTCGTCACCCACCCGGTCCTTGATCTCGACATTCGCGCCATCAAGCGTGCCGATGGTGAGCGCGCCGTTCAGCGCAAATTTCATGTTGCCGGTGCCCGAGGCTTCCATGCCCGCCGTGCTGATCTGCTCCGAAAGGTCCGCCGCCGGAATGATCCGCTCGGCCTTCGAAACGTTGTAGTCCGGCATGAACACGACCTTGAGCAGCCCGCCCACCGAAGGATCGGCATTCACCCGCCGCGCGATGTCGCTCGCCAGTTTGATGATCAGCTTGGCGTTGTGATAGCTCGATGCCGCCTTGCCGCCAAAGATCTTCACGCGCGGCACCCAGTCGCGCTCCGGGTGGCTGCGGATCTGGTCGTAAAGCGCCACCGTCTCGATCAGGTTGAGCAACTGGCGCTTGTATTCATGGATGCGCTTGATCTGCACATCGAACAGCGCATCGGGATCGAGCCGCAGCCCCATGGTCTGGCGCACATAAGCCGCGAGCGCGACCTTGTTGGCCCGCTTCACTTCGGCAATCCGCTCGCCCAGCGCGGCATCATCGGCAAAGGCATTGAGCTCCGCCAGCTTCTCGGCATCGTCGAGGAAGCCCGGCCCGATCGCATCGGTGATCACGCTGGTGAGCCCTGGATTGCACTGCTGCAGCCAGCGGCGCGGGGTGACACCGTTGGTCTTGTTGTTGATGCGCGTGGGGTAAAGCCCATGCAGGTCCGAGAAGACCGTGGACTTCATCAGCTCGGTATGGAGCGCCGCCACCCCGTTCACGCTGTGCGCGCCCACGAACGCAAGGTTCGCCATGCGCACGCGCCGTTCGCCCGCTTCGTCGATCAAGCTGATCGCTGAAATGGCGCGGTCGTCGGCTCCGCTCTTGCGCGCCTCGCGCAGCACGCGGCTGTTGATCGCGTAGATGATCTGCATGTGGCGCGGCAGCAGCCGTTCGAACAGCGGCAGCGGCCAGCTCTCCAGCGCCTCGGGCAGCAGGGTGTGGTTGGTATAGCCGACCGTGCGCCGCGTCACGTCCCAGGCCTCGTTGAAATCGAGCCCGTGGAGATCGACCAAAATCCGCATGATCTCGGCCACCGCGACGGCGGGGTGCGTATCGTTCAGCTGGATCGCGGCCTTGTCCGGCAGGCTGGCGATATCGCCATACGTCTGCACGTGGCGGCGCACGATGTCCTGGATCGAGGCGGAGGTGAAGAAATACTCCTGCCGCAGCCGCAGCTCTTGCCCGGCGGGGCTGGAATCCGCCGGATAGAGCACGCGCACCAGCGTTTCGGCACGCACTTCCTCGGCCAGCGCGCCGGTATAGTCGCCCGCATTGAAGGCATCCAATCGGATCGGATCGAGCGCGCTCGCGGTCCACAGCCGCAGCGTGTTCACCCGCTTGCCGCGCCAGCCGACCACCGGCGTATCGACTGCGGAGGCTTCGACCTGCTCGGCCGGGATCCACTCCACCCGGTCGCCCTTGTCCACCACTTCGCCGCCGAAACCGATGCGGTAAGCGCTTTCCCGTCGGTCGAATTCCCAGGGATTGCCGTGGCTCAGCCAGGTCTCCGGCAGTTCCACCTGCCAGCCGTCATCCAGCCGCTGGCGGAACATGCCATTCACATAGCGGATGCCATAGCCGTAAGCCGGGATATCGAGGCTCGCGAGGCTTTCCATGAAGCACGCCGCCAGCCGCCCGAGCCCGCCATTGCCGAGCGCGGCGTCCGGCTCCAGATCCTCAATGGTCGAAAGATCGAACCCATAGGAGCGCAGCGCCTTTTCCATTTCGCGCGTCAGGCCCATGTTCGAAAGCGCATCGCGCAGCAGACGCCCGATCAGGAACTCAAGGCTGAGGTAATAGACGCGTTTGCCGCCCGCCTCATACGTGCGGTGGGTCGATTCCATCCACTGGTCGATGACCTTGTCGCGCAGCGCGAGGACGGTGGCGGTAAACCAGTCGTGCGGGGTCGCGGAATGGACGTCCTTGCCCACGCGGTGCCGCAGAACGTCGAGAATATGGGCCTGCATATCACCCGCCTCGGCGCGCGAAGCGCTGGCAGCGGGCTTGTCACTCTGGTCGAGGCGCACGGATCGTCACTCCCCCTGATCGGATGCGGCTTGGCATGGGCTTCTGCGGCGGCCCTCGCTCTGGCGTCCCAATGGTGTCCGGCCTCTCCCGGTGCTTGCCTCGCAGACTAGGCGAGGGATGTCACCGGCGGCAAGCCACCACGTGCCGCCTAAGAGACCGAAGCGGGGCGGCTGTCCAAAGGAATACGTTTGCAATCGTTCCTTGGCGTTCCCGCTGCCGCCCGCCTCAGCGCTTCTTCGCGGCGACCGCCTCGATCTCGATCAGGAAATAGGGGCCCGCCAGAGCCGCCACCTGAAAGGTCGATCGCGCCACGGTATTGGGGTTTTCGGCCGTCTTGAAGAACTGCTTGAAGCCTTCGTTCGCCCCGGCAAAGTCCATCTTGCCGAGCTTGGGATCGGCCACCACGAACAGCGTCAGCTTGATCACGTCCGACATCGCATAACCGCGTGCCTCGAGAATCGACTTGATCTTGGCGAGCGCGCTGATTGTCTGCGTTTTCGTATCGCCGAGGTCCTCGATCGATTTCACATCGGCAAAGGTCTTGGCCGGATCGATGGGGGAGGCGAGCTGCCCCGAAAGATAGAACAGGTCCGTCCCCGCCTTCACGTCCGCGCCGTCGAGGATCAGCGCCTGCGGATTGCTTTGCACGCGGGTCACCTGCGCTGCTGCAGGATGGGCGAATGCAATCGCGGCGAAAGCCAGCGCGGAAAGAAGCGTGAAGCGCATCGGTGGTCCCCTTCAAACAGCGCCGCAGCAAGCGGCGGGTTCGGCGGCGACCATACGCGACAATTCGCAGCCGCAAAAGCGGCTGAATGCCCCAATGGTCAGGGCCGCGCGCGTCAATCCAGCAACAATTTGCATTGACGGCGCTGCAATGCAGCATAGCTTGGCGCAGTACCGACGGTAGCAGGAGTGGGACCACGACCTTGCCGGGATATCGCCATACGTCTCTTCTTGCCGGCGCGCTTGCTCTGGCCGCCGCACTCGCGTTCGCCGATCCCGGCGCTGCGCAAGACCGTGGCGGCGCTTCCACGGTCGAGGTTTCGGGCGAGGGCAGGGAGCTTTACGAGCAGATCTGCCAGTCCTGCCACATGGCCGATGCGAAGGGCGGCGGGGTCCCCGGCGCGATGTTCCCCGCGCTCGCCGGCAATCCGCGCCTTGCCGATCACGATTATGCCAGCATCGTCGTGCTCAAGGGGCGCGGCGGCATGCCTTGGTTTACCGACATTCTCACCCGCCCCCAGATTGCCGCAGTGATCAATTACGTGCGCTGTCACTTCAATGGCTATCCCGATGCGGTGACGGTCGCCGATCTCGACCGCATCACCACCGCCAATCCGCCGGTGCCCGATTGCAATTGCGGCCACTGATGTCCCGCCAGAGACTCACGTTTTCAAGGTGCCCCGCATGACCGAACCGATCCTGCCGACAACCCGCCGCAATCTCCTCACCCTGATCGGCAAAGTCGGCGGCGGTGCAGCGCTCTATCAGGCGATGACGGTAATGGGCCACGCGGCGGAATCGCAGTTCACCGGCCCGCCGGGGTTATCCGGTGCCAAGCGCGGCGCTTCGGTCCTCGTGCTCGGCGCGGGGCTTGCCGGCATGCTTGCGGCCTATGAACTGACCAAGGCGGGCTACAAGGTCCAGATCCTCGAAACGCAAAACCGCGCGGGCGGCCGCAACATGACCCTGCGCGGCGGCGATGTGGTTACCGAACTCGGCTCGGTCCAGAAAGTCGGCTTCGCGCCCGGAAACTACATCAACCCCGGCCCCTGGCGCATCCCGCACCACCACCGCACCGTGCTGCACTATTGCAAGGAACTGGGCGTCCAGCTCGAACCTTATATCCAGAACAACACCAACGCCTTCGTCCACCGCAAGAGCGCTTTCGGTGGCAAGCCGCAGCGCTACCGCGATGTGGTGACCGACTGGAAGGGCCACGTCTCCGAACTGCTCGGCAAGGCGCTCCATGCAGGCGCGCTCGATCAGGCCGTCACGGGCGAGGACAAGGCCAAGCTGCTCGAGGCGATGCGCAGCTGGGGCGTGCTCGACAAGAACATGGCCTATGTGAAAAGCGAGAAGCTGGGCGAGCAGCGCGGCTGGCAGCGCCCGCCGGGGGGCGGGGTGAACGGCGAGCCGATCCCCAATGATCCCTTCAGCCTCAGCGATACGCTCGACAGCAAGATCTGGGAAACGCTGGGCTTCTTTGCCGAGCACGTGATGCAGCCCTCGATGTTCCAACCCAAGGGCGGCATGGACCATATCGGCAAGGCGTTTCAGGCCCGCGTCGGCAAGCTGATCCGCTATGGCACCCGCGTGACGAAGATCGCGCAGGATGATCGCGGCGTCACCGCATCGTGGACCGATGCCAAGACGGGCGCGGTGGGCGAGACCAAGGCCGACTGGATGGTCTGCACGATCCCCGCCACCGTGCTCGGCCAGATCGATATTCAGGTCTCGGACGCCAAGAAGGCCGCAATCAAGGCGCTGCCCTATGGCAATTCGGTCAAGATCGGGCTCGAAATGAACCGCCGCTTCTGGGAGACGGAGGACGCGATCTATGGCGGCAGCTCGTTCACCGATCAGGCCATCGGGCTCGTCAGCTATCCCAGCCACGGTGCCTTCAGCGATGGCCCCGCCGTGCTGCTCGGTGCCTATCCATTCGGCGTCGGCGCCTATATCCTTGCCGGGATGACGCCCGAAAAGCGCATTCAGGCCGCGCTCGATCAGGGCTCGGTATTCCACCCCGCGCACTACAAGTCCGAATTCCGCAGCGGCGTTTCGCTCGCGTGGAGCCGCATGCCCTGGATTCTGGGCTGCTGCGCCACCTGGACCGAGGAAAGCCGCGCCGCGCACTATCAGAACCTTGTCTCGCTGGATGGCCGCATCGTCCTCGCGGGCGAGCATTGCTCCTACTACGGCTGCTGGCAGGAAGGCGCGCTGCTCTCCTCGCTCGATGCGATCACCCGCCTGCACCAGCGGGCATCGGCGGCCTGAACCCGGCGGACATGTTTCGGGTGTTTGATCGAGGCTCCATATCCACCCTCCGCTCATGCTGAGCTTGTCGAAGCATCATGCGCAGCTGTCGCGCCAGCACCCTTCGACAAGCTCAGGGTGAGCGGGCTTGGGGGCGGAATAAGTATGGTGAATGCCTCGAGAGTCTGGACGGCGCGGCGCGGCTGAGGCATCGCGGGCGGCGGGAGAACAACCGCCGATGACCATGCTGCCCCCCGTAATGCGCGTCCTCGAAGTGTCCGCGCTGGCCCCCGATCTCGCCGGCGTCGGCCTTGCCGAGCGGCCCGTGCCGCGGCCGTGGGCAGGGCAGGCGCTGGTCCGCATCGAAGCCGCCTCGCTTGGCTTTCCCGATCTACTGATGACCGAGGGGCTCTATCAGGCCAAGCCTGCGCTGCCCTTCGTGCCCGGCATGGAAGCCGCCGGCGAAGTCGTCGCGGCGGGCGAGGGCAGCTGCTGGCAGGTGGGCGACAAGGTGATCGTCGCGACCCTGACGGGCGCCGTGGTGCAATACGGCGTCTTCGCCGATGCCGCGCTGCTGCCGCTGCCCGCTGGCCTGTCCTATTCCGAAGGCGCATCGCTGCGCGCCGCCTATATCACCGCCTACACTGCCATCGCGCGTATCGGTCAGGCGCAGCCGGGCGAGACGCTGGTGGTCCACGGCGCGGCGGGCGGGGTCGGGCTCGCCGCCGTCGATCTCGGCAAGGCGCTTGGCCTCACCGTCATCGCGGTGGCTTCCAGCGCCGAGAAGCGCGAGGCGATCCAGCGCCTCTATGCGCCCGATCATGTGCTTGCTGGCCCCACTGGCCTGCGCGAGCAGATCCTTGAACTGACCGGTGGGCGCGGCGCGGATCTCGTTTACGATCCCGTTGGCGGCGATGTGTTCGACGAGGCGTGCCGCTACACCGCATTTGGCGGCCGCCTGCTCGTCGTGGGCTTTGCCGGCGGTCGCATCGCCGAGGTGCGCACCAACATTCCGCTGATCAAGGGCTTCTCGGTCGTCGGCGTGCGTGCGGGCGAATATGGTCGCCGCTTTCCGTCGCGCGGCGCGGAAGACATGGCCGCGATCCTGGGGCTGGCAGGCGAGGGCCGCATCCGCCCGCATGTACATTCAGCCGTGCCGCTGGCCGATTGGCGCGAGGCCTACCTCGCCATGCGCGAACGCCGCGTGATCGGGCGCACGGTGATCCTGCCCAACGCTTAAACTCTCCCCACCTCGTCATTCCCGCGGAGGCGGGAAACCAGGGGGGCTGGCGCGGCGTTTGCGGCTCTGGGTTCCCGCCTGCGCGGGAATGACAAAGTCTGGAGGGGGGGGAGCCAGATGGATGTAGCAGGCGGCCCGCACACTCTCTCGGAACCAGACCAAAAAAAGGGGCCACCCGTTGCCAGGTGGCCCTTGAAAGTTTGGGAGAGGATGCCTGAAAGGCGTGTTCTTAGTGCGCCCCACCCCGAGTCTTCGCAAGTGCGAAACGCGGGGTAGCAGTTGCAATAATTGCAATTCAGGCACCGAAAAGTGCGGTTTCAAGCGATTTCAAAGGGAGGATTTTGCATTATTATCAATTGCTGCATTCGTATGCAGTGATCGTTCACAGGGCTTAGTGCATCCATCCTGTCCTTTGGTGCAGGTTTTGCGTCCGTTGCGGTTGTAACCACCTCGCAGGCCCGAATTCATGCTTCCCCACCTCTCGACAGGCTCACATTGCACCGACTCGCGAAGTGTTATAGGGTATAACCCACAAGCCCATATTCACTTGACCTGCTACACTCGAGAGGACCCGCCGTGACCGACCAGACCCCGATTGCCCCCAAGCCGGACCGCGCCGAGGAAGACACCGTTGCCTTCTGCGTCGACGACGGCATCGCATGGGTGGCCTTCAATCGGCCGGAGAAGCGCAATTGCATGAGCCCGAAGCTCAACCGCCGCATGAAGGCTGTGCTGGAAGAGCTCGAATTCCGCGACGACGTGCGCGTGCTCGTGCTCACCGGCGAAGGCGAGGCATGGACTGCCGGCATGGACCTCAAGGAATACTTCCGCGAGACCGAGGCGCTCGGCCTCGGCGCGATCCGCAAGTCGCAGCGCGAAAGCTACGGCTGGTTCGAACGGCTACGCTGGTATGAGAAGCCCACGATCGCGATGATCAACGGCTGGTGCTTCGGCGGCGGCTATGGCCCGCTGTTTGGCTGCGACATCGCGATTGCCAGCGAGGACGCGCAGTTCGGCCTGTCTGAAATCAACTGGGGCATCCTCCCCGGCGGCGGCGCATCCAAGGTCGCGCAGGAACTCATGCCCTTCCGCAAGGCGATGTACCACGCGATGATGGGCGAAAACCTCACCGGCAAGCAGGCCGAGGAACAGGGGCTCGTTACCGAGGCCGTTCCGGCTGAAAAGCTGCGCGAACGCGTGCTCGAGATCGCCAACGTGCTGAAAAAGAAAGATAGCCACGCCCTGCGCGCCACCAAGTGGACGATGCGCCGCATGGTCGACATGACCTACGACAACGGCCTTGAATACCAGATCCGCGCGCAGGAAGCCCTTCACAGCTTCGGCGGCGCCGCCGCGCGCAAGGAAGCCACCCGCCAGTTCCTCGACGAGAAGAGCTTCAAGCCGGGGCTGGAAACCTTCGACGTGACCAAGGTGAAGGGCTGAACAGGCCCACCCCCGACCCCTCCCGCAAGCGGGAGGGGAGAAGAAGGTACTGCGCATAAAGCCCCTCCCGCTTGCGGGAGGGGTTTGGGGTGGGCAGGCGGCAGCACGCCACGTGGCGCAACTCTCAAGAAAACATCTTGCGCGCCGCAGCATAGCCCGCCAGCGTCAGGGGACATCAGGAGTCCCGTATCGCCATGTCGCTTTCCCGCCTCGCCATCGCTTCCATCCTCGCGCTCGCCCCGCTGCCGGTGCTGGCCGCCGCGCCTGCCAGCTATCCCGCTGCCGAAGCGCAAGTACTCGATCTGGCAACGAAATCCATCGCCATCCGCTCGGTGCGCGGGGAGAACAACCGCACGATCGACGTCGCCAATCTCTATAAGCAGGCGCTGCTGGCGGGCGGCTGGAAAGACGGTGATATCGAGATCACGCCGTCCGACGACACCGCCTATATCATTGCCACTTGGGCGGGCAGCGATCCCAAGCTCAAGCCGCTCGTCATCTCCGGCCACATGGACGTGGTCGAAGCCAAGCCTTCGGACTGGCAGCGCGATCCCTTCACCCCCGTGGTCGAAGATGGCGTGCTCTATGGCCGCGGCGCGACCGACATGAAGTTCAACGGCGCCGTCGCGCTGTCCTCGCTGATCGAGCTGCGCCGCTCCGGCTTCAAGCCGCGCCGCACCATCGTCATCGAATTCTCGGGTGACGAGGAAACGGTGATGAAGACCACTGGCCTGCTCTCCGAAAAGCTCAAGAACGCCGAACTGGTGATCAATGCCGATGCTGGCGGCGGCAAGCTGGATGAGGCGACCGGCAAGCCGATCTACTGGTCGTGGGACGGCGCGGAGAAGACTTACGGCGATTTCAAGCTCGAAGTCACCAACCCCGGCGGCCACAGCTCAGCGCCGCGCCCGGAAAATGCCATCGTCCAGCTCGCGCAGGCGCTGGTGAAAGTGGGGGCCTACAAGTTCCCGGCCGAACAGAACGCCCTGACCAAGGGCTATTTTGCGCAGGCTGCCGCGTTCGAACCCGATCCGAAGATCGCCGCCGCGATGCGCGCCTTTGCCGCGAACATCGCCGACGAGAACGCTATCGCCGTGCTGCGCGCCAATCCGGCCACGGTCGGCAAGGTCGGCACCACTTGCGTGCCCACGATGGCCGATGCCGGCCACGCGCTCAACGCGCTGCCGCAGCGTGCGGCGGCCTTCATCAACTGCCGCATCTTCCCCGGCCACACCCTCGCCGAGATCCAGAACGAGCTCGCGCGCGTGATCGCCATGCCCGAAGTGAAGATCATCGACGTGACCGAAGGCTCGTTCGAAACCGATGCTTCGCCCATGCGCGCGGATTTCGTCGCCGCTTCGACCAAGGCGATCCGCAAGGCCTGGGGCAAGGACATCGCCGTGGTCCCTTCGCAAAGCTCCGGTGCGAGCGACAGCATGTATTTCCGCCGGCTGGGCATTCCCGCTTATGGTGCCAGCCCGCTGTTCACCAAGGACAGCGAGGAATTCTCCCACGGCCTCAACGAGCGCGTGCGGCTGGAAAACATCCGCCCCGGCGTGACTTACTACCTCAGCCTGCTCACCGATCTGGCGAAATAAGGGTATCGAGGAAGCGGCGCGCAATGTCGCCCGCTTCCTCGGCGCTGAAGCAGCCGGGCGAAAGGCACAGCTCCAGCCACAGCCCGTCGAGCAGCGCGCTCACCGCAATGGCCGCGCGCCGCCGCTCGGCTGCAGGCACGCCGCAAGCGCCGAGCAGCGCCTCCAGCCGCGCGCGCGATCCGGCATATTGCTCGTCGTGCTGCGCGGCGATTGCGGGCCGCGCGGTGACAAGGCTCCAGAACGCGATCCAGGTGGCCAGCAGCTGCGGATCGGCAATTGCCGGTGCGAAAGTGGTCGTCACGAACGCATCGAGCCGCGCGCGCGGATCGGGCCCTGCCGCCTCCACCGCATGGTCCAGCGTCTCGCCCACAGCACCTTCGACATGGGCGTAAGTCGCCGCAACAAGCGCTTCGATTCCTGAAAAATAATGGCTGACGAGGCCGGGCGAGACGCCCGCTTCCACCGCGATCGCGCGCACGCTCACCCCCGCCGCGCCGGCGCGCGCCATCACCCGCGCGCAGGCCTCGATCAGCGCGAGCCGCCGCGCGTCGGGGCGGGTCCGGCGGAAGGCGGGTTGATGCGGGGAGGGCGCTTTCATCTTGCGTATCCTAATCGTTGTTGTACGATCGTCCAACAAGCATTTTATTGACCCCCTTGGAGATTCGGTATGGGCCACCAGTCTGCGTTTCCGGCGCTTTCCGCCAGCGAGCACGATCCTGATGCGGACTGGAGCCTGCCCGGCTGGCTCTACACCGATCCCGAATATCACGCGCTCGAGATGGAGCGGGTGGTCCGCCCATCATGGCAGATCGTCTGCCATGTGAACGAGATCCCTAACCCGGGCGATTGGCGCACCATCGACTACATCGGTGAGAGCGTGATCGTGCTGCGCGGCGATGATGGCGAAGTGCGCGCCTTCACCAACGTGTGCCGCCACCGCGCAATGCGGCTGGTCGAAGGCACGGCGGGATGCGCCAAGAAGCTCGTCTGCCCTTACCACGCCTGGGTCTACGAGACGGACGGGCGCCTCACCGGCGTTCCCATGAAGTCCGATTATCCCGCTCTGAAGCTTGAAGAAAACGGCCTCGCGCCCGTCGCGCTTGAAGTTTGGCGCGGTTTCGTCTGGGTCTGCCTCAAGCCCGGCGTGTTCCCCACGCCCAGCGCAATGATGGCCCCCCACGAGGCTGAAATCGCGCCCTACCGGTTCGAGGACATGCAGCCGATGGGCACCATGCGCCTGCGCCCGCGCGAGGTGAACTGGAAGAACGTCGGCGACAACTATTCCGATAACCTCCACATCCCTGTGGCGCACGACGGCCTCACGCGCATCTTCGGCAAGTCCTACCAGATCGAGGCGGATGATTGGGTGGACCGCTTGAAGGGCGATCTGGTCGACAAGCCCTCAAGCCTGTTCTGGGAACGCTTCTATCAGGCCCACCTGCCGCGCGCGGAGCACTTGCCCGAGGAAAGCCAGCGCCGCTGGCTCTACTTCAAGCTCTGGCCCAACATTGCCTTCGATATCTATGCCGATCAGATCGATTTCATGCAGTGGCTGCCGATCAGTCCCACCACCTGCCTGCTGCGCGAAATGGCCTATGCGCTGCCAGATGCCAGCCGCGAAATGAAGCTGGTCCGCTATGCCAACTGGCGGATCAACCGCGTGGTCAACAAGGAAGACACCTGGCTGATCGAGCGCGTGCAGCAGGGCATGCATTCGCAAACCTACGGCGCCGGCCCCATCGGCAAGAGCGAGGTCTGCCTGCGCAGCTTCGCCCGCAAGATCCGCGCGCTGACCCCTGAGGCAAGGCTCCACAAGGCTCCGCCGGCGGGGTGGTCGAAGGCTTGAATAGCCCGCTCCCCTTCAGGGGAAAGGGTTGGGAGAAGGGAGCAAACGCCCCACTCCCCTCTCAACTCCGGCTAGCGAGCAAGCTCGCAAGCCTTCGTATCTCTCCCCTTCAGGGGAGAGGGCATAACATTGAATAACGGGAGTCATCACATGTCCAACCGCTACGACGCGATCATCATCGGCGGCGGCCACAATGGCCTCACCTGCGCCTTCTACCTCGCCCGCGCCGGCATGAAGGTCCGCGTGCTCGAACGGCGCGACATCGTCGGCGGCGCCTGCGTGACCGAGGAGTTCCACCCCGGCTTCCGCAATTCGACCGCCAGCTACACCGTCAGCCTGCTGCGCCCCAAGGTGATCGCGGACATGAAGCTGCACGAGCGCGGCTTCCGCATCATCGAGCGCACGATCAGCAACTTCTTCCCGTTCGAGAACGACTACCTCAAGCTTGGCGGCGGCGCTGGCCGCACCGAGGCGGAGTTCGCGCGCTTCAGCAAGAAGGACGCCGAGGCTTACCAGCACTATGACGCGGCGCTCGAGAAGGTCGCTGGGGTGCTGCGCGATATCGCACTGAAGACCCCGCCCAATGTCGGCGGCGGCGTCCGCTCGCTGCTCTCGGCGGCGCAGCAAGGCTGGCCGATTGCGGGCCTCGGCCTCGATGTGCAGCGCGATCTGCTCGATATCTTCACCAAGTCCGCGCGCGATTTCCTCGATGGCTGGTTCGAAAACGACTATGTGAAAACCGCGTTCGGCTTCGATGCCGTCGTCGGCAACTACGCGGGCGTTTCCACCCCCGGCTCGGCCTATGTGCTGCTTCACCACGTCTTCGGCGAAGTGAACGGCAAGTTCGGCGCGTGGGGGCATTCGGTCGGCGGTATGGGCGCGATCACGCAGGCCATGGCCCGCGCCTGCGCCGAATATGGCGTGGAAATCAGCCTCGAAGCTCCCGTCTCGAAGGTGCTGGTGAACAACGGCAAGGCCGTCGGCGTGAAGCTGGAAGGCGGCGAGGAGCTCTATGCGCCGACCATCGCCGCCAACGTCGGCCCCGCGCTGCTTTATCGCCAACTGGTCGACAGCAGCGACTTGGACGCCGATTTCAACCGTCGCATCAAGAACTACAAGACCGGCTCGGGCACGTTCCGCATGAACGTCGCGCTTTCGGAGCTTCCCGATTTCACCGTGCTTCCGGGCAAGGAAAAGGCCGAGCATCACACCGCCGGCATCATCATCGCACCGGGCATGGACTACATGGATCAGGCATTCATCGATGCGCAGCAGTTCGGCTGGTCGAAGAAGCCGATCATCGAAATCAAGCTGCCCACCACCATCGACGACAGCCTCGCCCCTCCGGGCCAGCACATCGCCAGCCTGTTCTGCCAGCAGTTCTCGCCCGAGCTGAAAGACGGCCAGAGCTGGGACGACGTACGCGACAAGGTGGCGGACCTCATCATCGACACGGTCAACGACCACGCGCCCAACTTCAAGAACGCGGTCATCGCGCGGCAGATCCATTCGCCGCTCGATCTGGAGCGCAAGTTCGGCCTCATCGGCGGCGATATCTTCCACGGCAACATGGGGCTCGATCAGCTGTGGGCCGCGCGCCCCGTGCTCGGCCACGGTGATTATCGCTCGCCGATCAAGGGCCTCTACATGTGCGGCAGCGGCACCCACCCCGGCGGCGGCGTAACCGGCGCGCCGGGCCACAACGCCGCGGCAGAAATCATCCGCGATCGCGGCACGCTGTGGAAGGTCCTCCACCGCGCGAAGTGAATGATGCCAAGCCATTGCAGCGCCGCCACATTCGTCTAGCCTCGCGCCTTCGGGGCAGGGGGAAGACGATATGCTGGCGGCGCTTCTGGTTTTGCTCGGGCTGACCGCCCTTTTCTATCTGTTCGTGCTGCTGCGTGCCGCGATTGCCCAGCGCATCGTGCCCGGCGCCGAAGCCGCGCTGCTCGGTGCGGTTACCAATTTCTTCGATACGCTCGGCATCGGCTCGTTCGCGCCCTCCACGGCATGGGTGAAGTTCCGCCATCTCCTGCCCGACAAGCTGATCCCCAGCACCTTGCTCGTCGGGCACACCGGGCCTTCGATCATGCAGGGGATCATCTTCCTGCTGCTGCTCGGCGCAGACGTCGATCCGGTGCTGCTGGTCGGCTGCATCCTCTCCCTGCTCGCGGGCGCACTGATCGGGGCGCGGCTGGTGACCCAGGCCGCGGTCTGGCTGGTGCAGCTCACCGTCGCGCTCGGACTTGTCATTGCGGCGACGATCTTCCTCGCCATCAACCTTCACCTCATGCCGGGCGGCGGCAGCGCCTCCACCTTGCCGCTGCCGCTGATGCTGCTGGCCTTCGCGGTCAACTTTGCGCTCGGCGTGCTCGTCAATTTCGGCATCGGCAACTACGCGCCCACGCTGATCATGTTCAGCCTGATGGGCATGGACCCGCGGTATGCGTTCCCGGTCATGGCGGGCAGCGCGGCCATCGCCGGTGCGGGCGCCAGCATCAGCCACATCCGCATCGGCGAGATCGATTTGCGCGTCGTCACCGGCATCATCCTCGGCGGCATACCGGCGGTCCTTGTCGCTGCCTTCGTGGTGAAGAACATGGACGTTGCCATGCTGCGCTGGCTGGTGATCGGCGTGGTCTATTATGCCGCCGCCGTCATGGCGCGCTCGGCGTGGACCGGCCACCAAGCGCGCCCGTCAGCCGCCTAGACCGCTGCGATCAACGACATCACGAACTCAACCAGAAACTCCAGCACCACCGGCAGCAACTGGATGCCCAGTTGCACGATGAGCCAAAGGGCCCACAGCGTGATCGTGCCTGCAATGATCCAGTGCTGTTTGAAATAGTAGAGATAGCGCAGCCACAACCGCTTCCACCACCGCGCTTTCATGCCGCCGCCAGCTCCTGCCCCCGCCGCACCGCGAGGTACACCGGCACGCCCGCCAGCACGAGTCCCAGCCCATATCCCACCGCGCTCGCGCCAAGGCCCCAGGTCGCCCAGCCGATGAACGCCGCGCCGCCCAGCGCCATCACGATCAGCCCGCGCTCCTGCGGCAGCAGGCGGATCGCGGCCAGCATGCTCATGAAATAGGCCAGCATCCCCGCGGCAAGGCTGACCGAGGCGATGAACTGGAAGAGGTCGCCAAGGCCCCGCCCATAGTTGAGCAAGGTCACCGCGCTCAGCAGAGCCGAGGAGACCACGTGCGCGCGCACCGGCGTCCCACGCTTTCCGTCAGCCGCGAACCACTGCGGAAACACCCCGCCGCGCGCCATCGCCTGCGGCATTTCGCCCTGCAGCAGGATAAACCCGTTGAGCGTGCCGAACGCGCTGATCGCAGCAAATACTGCCACCACCGAGGCCATGTTGTCGCCAAACGTCCGGCCAAGGAAATCCGCCACCGGGGCAGGGGAGGCCGCTGCCTCGGCTGCTGGCATATAGGCCCAGAACGCAAGGCTGATCCCGAAGTAGACCGCCCCCGTGAGCAGCACGCCGATGATCGTGGCGAGCGGCACCACACGCGCCGCATTCTCCACTTTGCCGGCAGGGACGGTCGCGGATTCAAGACCAAGGAAGCCCCAGAACGTCAGCCCCGCCGCCGTCGCAATCGCACCCGGCGCGATTGAGACGGGCGGCTGCACCACGCGCGGCGTCCCGCTTGCGGCAAACCACAGCGCAAGGCCGATCAGCAGCACCAGCGGCAGCAGCTTGAGCGCTGTCGTCACCACCGAAAACGCGCCCGCCGCGCGCACGCCGCGGATGTTGATCGCGGTCATTCCCCACACACAGGCCACGGCAAGCAGGGCAGGCACGCCGGGAGTCTTGCCGATCCACGGCACAACAAGACTGAGATTGCTGACGACCGCCACGGCAATCGCGCCATTGCCGCTCCACAGCAGGACCCAATAGCTCCACGCCGCGATGAACCCCGCAAAAGGCCCAAACGCCGCCTGCACATAAGCATAAGGCCCGCCAGATCCCGGTAGCCGCGCGCCCATCCGCGCAAAGGCTGCGGCAAGGCAGGTCGCCCCAGCAATTGTCACCATCCAGCCGAGCAACTGGTTCGTGCCCAAGGGTGCCAGTGTGGAAGGCAGCAGATAGATGCCGGACCCGACCATGTTGCCGACGCACAGCGCGAGCACCATCCAGAAATTGAGGCCGCGGGGCTTTGCCGTCATCGAAGATCCATTCCCAAAACCCCCTTCCGTTCGTGTCGAGCGAAGTCGAGACACCACGCGCAAGGTGTCTCGACTTCGCTCGACACGAACGGGGCATGGGAGCGCCAATGTCGAACATGCAGACTAACGCTTGATCGCGCCGCGTCACGCGTGTTTGTTGCGCGCACAATGGCCAGCCCCCCTGAACACGTCCGCAGCTACGACCCCCGCCTCGTCCGGGCCGCCATGGCGATGAACGCCAATGTGCTGCACGAGGCCGAGCCCTTGCTGCGCGCGCTGCTCAAGGAAAACCCGTTCGACGTGCGCGCGATCCGCCTGTTCGCGGAACTTGCCGGGCGCATCGGCCGCTATCAGGATGCGGAAAACCTGCTGCGCCGCGCCATCGAACTCGCCCCCGATTTCACGCCCGCGCGCGCCAATCTCGCGCTCGTGCTCTATCGCACCGAACGTGTGACCGAAGCGCTCGAGGAATTGGCACAGGTCACCACCGAGGATCCCGACAATCTCGGCAACGCCAACTTGCAGGCCGCCGCCTATGGCCGCATCGGCGAGTTTGACGAAGCGCTCGCGCTCTATGCCCGCGTGCTGGCCGAAGCGCCCAACCAGCCGAAGGTCTGGATGAGCTACGGCCACCTGCTCAAGACCGTCGGGCGGCTGGACGAAGGCGTGGCTGCCTATCGCCGCGCCCTTGCCATTCAGCCGAGCCTTGGCGAAGTGTGGTGGAGCCTCGCCAACCTCAAGACCGTGCGCTTTTCGGACGAGGACATGGCGGCCATGCGCCGCGCGCTGGCGGATGAAAACGTCTCGCCCGAAGATCGCTGGCACCTCGATTTCGCGCTCGGCAAGGCGCACGAGGACCGCGCGGAGCCTGATGCCGCCTTCACGCACTATGCCGCCGGAAACGCGCTCAGGAAGAAGCGCCTGGCCTACAAGGCCGATGACACCACCGCCGCCGTCGATGCCGCCATCGCGGTCGCCACACCCGATCTCTTCGCGCGCCATGCCGGTGCCGGTTGCCCCGCGCCCGATCCGATCTTCGTTCTCGGCATGCCTCGCGCGGGCTCCACGCTGGTTGAGCAGATCCTCTCCAGCCACAGCCGGGTCGAAGGCACCAGCGAACTGCCGGATATCGGCATCCTCGCCCGCACGCTCGAGGATTACCCGCACGACCTTGCCGCGATCGATCCCGCACAGCTCAGGGACCTCGGCGAGCAATACCTCGAACGCACCCGCGTCCAGCGCCACACCAACCGGCCGCTGTTCATCGACAAGCTGCCGAACAACTGGCTCCACGCCGCCTTCATCCGCCTGATCCTGCCCAACGCGAAGATCATCGACGCGCGCCGCCATCCGCTTTCGTGCTGCTTCTCCAACTTCAAGCAGCACTTCGCGCGGGGGCAGGGCTTTTCCTATTCGCTGGAGGACATGGGCACCTACTACCGCGACTATGTCCGCCTGATGGCCCATCTCGACCGGGTGATCCCCGGCGCGGTCCACCGCGTGATCTACGAACGCATGGTCGAAGATACCGAGGCCGAAGTGCGCGCGCTGCTCGATGCCTGCGGCTTGCCCTTCGAGCCCGCCTGCCTCGCGTTCTACGAAACGGAGCGCGCCGTGCGCACGCCCAGCTCCGAACAGGTCCGCCGTCCGATCTTCCGCGAAGGCACCGAAGCCTGGAAGCCGTTCGAACCGTTCCTCGATCCGCTCAAGTCCGCGCTGGGTGAGGTGCTGGCCGCCTATCCCGCTGCCCCGCAAGGGTGGTGAGGGGGCGTAGCTGCCGCGGGCAATATTACGTTGCAAATCGGTCACGCATGCCGGGGCATGGCGCAACATCACTGAAACACTGTTGAAATTATCGCCAAGTCAGACCACGGTCTTTGCCGTCCCGGGGGACCAAAGAGGTGGGAAAATAATATGAAGACGGCTTACTCGCGCGTTTCGCGCAGCATTCTCATGGCGACCGCAGCGTTCGCGGCACCCGTGGCCCTAGCACAGACCGCCCCTCAGGATGGCCCGCAGGCCGCCGCCGCATCCGATGGCACCGAAATCATCGTGACCGCGCAGAAGCGCAGCGAGAACCTGCAGAACGTGCCGATCTCGATTCAGGCGCTCGGCACGCAGAAGCTCGACCAGCTCAACATCGCCAGCTTTGACGACTACGCGAAGGTGCTCCCCAGCGTCAGCTTCCAGTCGTTCGGCCCCGGCCAGACGCAACTTTCCTTCCGCGGCATCACCAGCGGCGGCGACGGCCTCCACGGCGGTTCGCAGCCCACCGCCGCGCTCTATGTCGACGAAGTTCCCGTCACCACGATCGCCGGCGCGGTCGACCTCCACGTCTACGATATTGCCCGGGTCGAGGCGCTTTCGGGTCCGCAGGGCACGCTGTTCGGCTCAAGCTCGCTTGCCGGCACGCTGCGCATCATTCCCAACAAGCCTGACACCAAGGGCTTCTCCGGCCGCATCGACGTTTCGGGCAACAAGGTCGGCAAGGGCACCGGCGGCGGCAGCGTCGAAGGCTTCGTCAACATCCCGCTGAGCGACCGCGCGGCACTGCGCGTGATGGCGTTCTACCAGCACGATGGCGGCTATATCGACAGCATTCCGGGTAGCCGCACCTTCACGCTGGGTGACGACAATCCGGACACCAACGTCACCGTCAACAACGCGAAGTTCGTCAAGGACAACGTCAACAAGACCGATACCGCCGGTGGCCGTGCCGCCCTCAAGGTCGATCTTGACGACAACTGGACCATCCAGCCCTCGGTGCTCTACCAGCACCAGACGACGCGCGGCTCGTTCCTGTTCGATCCGCGCTACGGCGATCTCAAGGTTACCGATTTCGGGCCGAGCTATAACCGCGATGCCTGGGCACTCGCGACGATGACCATCAACGGCAAGATCGGCAACTGGGACCTCACCTACGCGGGCGGCTACTTCGATCGCCGGGTCGAGAACAAGGCTGACTATTCGGAATACTCGGTCGCCTACGACCAGTTCCAGGGCGGCTTCTACACCTATTTCGCGACTGCGGACGGCGGCTTCCTCGATCCGACGCAGCAGGTCCACAACCACGACGAGTACACCAAGCAGAGCCACGAACTGCGCATCAGCTCACCCACCGGGGAGCGCTACAAGCTCGTCGCGGGCGTGTTCTACCAGCGCCAGACCGACCGCATCGTGGCGGACTATTACATCAATGGTCTCGCCAGCATTCCGTTCTCGCCGGCAGTGCCCAAGGCGGGTGATGACCTCTTCGCCACCCGCGCCTACCGCGTTGACCGCGACTATGCCGCGTTCGCCGATGGTTCGTTCGATATCACCCCGCAGCTCACGCTGGCGGCGGGTATCCGCGTGTTCAAGGTCAACAACACCTTCATCGGCTTCTCGGGCTTCAAGTCGGGCATCACCGCCGGCAACTGCGTGCCCGTCGTCGCTGACGACCGCGTCTGCAACAACTTCGACCGTCAGGCGAAGCAGAGCGGCGAAACGCACCGCGTCAACCTCACTTACAAGTTCGATCCTGACCACCTCGTCTACGCGACTTACTCGACCGGCTATCGCCCCGGTGGCAACAATCGCCGCCCGAACGTGAACCCGTATGTCGCCGATACGCTGGCCAACTACGAACTCGGCTTCAAGACCGCGTGGTTCGATCGCAAGTTCAAGCTCAACGCCGCGCTGTTCTACGAAAAATGGAAGAACCTGCAGTACGGCCTCAGCCCGGTCGGCTCGTTTGGCGTCACCAACATCTACAACGCGGGTGATGCCCGCGTGTACGGTGCGGAGATGGACTTCAACCTGCGCCTCGGCGGGTTCAACCTGTCGGGTTCGGGCGCGCTGATCGATGGCAAGCTCACCACCGATTTCTGCTCGTTCGATGCCAACGGCAACCCGGACTGCACCCTCGGTGTGGTCGCCGCGCCCAAGGGCACGCCGCTGCCGATCCAGCCCAAGTTCAAGGGCAACATGACCGCGCGCTACGAATTCGATCTGGGCTCGGCCAAGGCTTTCGTCCAGGGCACGCTCAACCACCAGTCGGGCACGCGCTCCTATCTCACCACGAACGAGGCAAACCTGCTCGGCCGGACCACCGGGTTCGAGACGTTCGACTTCTCGTTGGGTGCCAAGGTCTCGGGCTTCGATGTCTCGGCCTTCATCGAGAACGCGTTCGACAAGCGCGGCATCCTCAGCATCAACACGGTCTGCACGCCGTCGATCTGCGGTGCCGGACGGCGGTTCTACCCGATCAAGCCGCAAGTGTTCGGCATCAAGGTCGGTCACGATCTTTAAGGAACCGGCGCGGGCGTCTCCCTCGCGGGGGCGCCCCGGCTTCCTTACGGCCGGTCCAGCACGTATCCCAGTGAACGCACCGTGCGCAGGGGATAGCCCGCGCCTGCCTCGCGCAGGGCACGGCGCAGGCGGCTGACCCAGGCATCGACAGTGCGTTCGTCGATCGGCTGGTCCTTCTTGCCCAGCGCCCCGATCAGCTGCGCGCGGCTGAAGACGTGGCCGGGCTGTTCCATCAGATAGCGCAGCAGGCGCAGCTCATTGGGCATGAGCGGCACCGGCTTTTCGCGCCAGCGCGCTTGTAGCGCCGTCAGGTCCAGCGCGAGATCGCCCAGCCGCAGCGCGCGGGCCGGGGCCTCGCGCTCCGGCAGTTGCACTGAAAGCACCCGGTCGAGCACTGCACCGCGGTCGATCGGGCCGAGAATGTAGTCGTCCGCCCCGGCACGCAGCGCGCGGCGCTTCGCATCGGCATCATCCTCTTCCAGCACGAGCGTGATATGCGCCGCCTCGGTCTGCGAATCGCATCGCAGGCGGCGGCACAATTCCAGCCCGGACAGTTCGGGCAGCAGCCAGCCGATGAACGCCCAGGGGCTGCCATCCAGCAGCGGCAGCGGCGCCATCCAGTTCCAGCGATGAAACACGACGCGCAGATCGCCGTGGACAAAGCTGTCATGGCCGCCAGGGAGCAATTCGGTGAGGAGAATGTCGATCTGCCGCATCTGAACCGGTTTCCACATGTTCGGGCAAGTGGCCCGGTCCGGTTCTTTGTCGCCTTAGTGTGACGGCTCCATGACGATATGACAGTGCCCGCTCAGCCCTCGAGGGTCAGACCGGCAGGCCCACGTAGTTTTCGGCAATGCTCGCCTGCGCGGCATCGCTCGAAGCGATGTAGTCGAGCTCGGCCACCTGCATCGCGCGTTCGAACGGGCCGTCCTCGGGAAAGCGGTGCATCAGCTTGGTCAGCGACCAGCTGAACCGCTCGCACTTCCACACCCGCGCCAGCGCGCGCGCCGAATAGGCCGCCACCGCATCGTTGTCCGCGCGCTTGAAATATCCGCACAGGGCCTCTGCGGCATAATGGACATCGCTCGCCGCCAGGTTCAGCCCCTTCGCGCCGGTCGGCGGCACGATATGCGCCGCGTCTCCGCAGAGCAGCAAGCTGCCGTGGCGCATCGGCTCGAACACATAGGAGCGCAAGGGGGCGATAGACTTCTCGATCGCAGGCCCCCGCGCCATATTCGCCGCCGCCTCAGGCCCCAGCCGCACCGCGAGTTCATCCCACAGCCGGTCATCGCTCCAGTCCTCGATCCGCTCGGTCAGCGGCACATCGATGTAGTAGCGGCTGCGAGTCATGCTGCGCATCGAGGCAAGCGCGAAGCCGCGCTCGTGGTTGGCATAGATCAGCTCGTGATTGCACGGCGGCACATCGGCGAGGATGCCCAGCCAGCCGAACGGATAGACCCGCTCGTACTCGCGCCCGACAGCAGCGGGGATTGCCTTGCGCGAGGGGCCGTGGAACCCGTCGCACCCGGCGATGAAGCGCGCGGTCAGCCGCTCCTCGCGGCCATCGCGGCGGAAGGTGACGGAAGGCGCATCGCTTTCGATATCGTGCAGCGCCACGTCCTCGGCGCCGTAGACCATCTCAAGCCCGCGCCCGGGCGCTGCCTCCATCAGGTCGCGCGTGATCTCTGTCTGGCCGTAGACGGTCACGGTCTTGCCGGTGAACTTTGCCACGTCGATGCGGATCAGCCGCTCGCCATCGGCCAGATTGAAGCCTTCCTCCACCAGCCCCTCGGCCTTCAGCCGCGCATCGAGCCCCAGCCGCTCCATCAGCCCCACAGTCACCTGCTCGAGCACCCCGGCGCGGATGCGCGAAAGGACGTAGTCCGGCCGCTGCCGTTCGATCAGCACGCAGTCGATGCCCTCGGTCTTCAGCAGATGGCCCAGCAGAAGGCCTGCGGGTCCCGCGCCGATGATGGCGACCTGAGTGTGCATGATCGTGTCTCCCGAACCGCCCGCTCCCATGGCGGATCACATTTCGTCATTTGACAGGCGGGGCGAATAGACGAAAGACAGGGCAAGGACAAACACGTGGTACTTTCGGGACATGTCTGAGGCGATCCCCCGCTATGCGCTCTATGGTGAAGGACATGCCGCAGCTGCCGGCGGCTTCGCCCATATCGAGACGATTGCAGAGCGCAGTGCGCTCCACGATTGGGAAATAGGCATTCATCGCCACGATCACTTCGCGCAGGTCCTTCTGGTAGAGGAGGGACACGCCAGCGTCACGCTCGAAGGCGATACCACCGATCTGGAGGCGCCGGGCCGGGTCATCGTCCCCGCCGCTGCGGTCCACGGCTTCCGCTTCCGTCAGGGCACGCGCGGGTTTGTCCTCACCTTGTCCACCGACTTTTCCACACGCGCAGCCGGGGCCGCAGATCCGCTGCTCGCCATGCTCGCGCGCGGCGGGATCGCGCCGCTCTCGGCCGAAGCGGCTTCCCGCGCGCTATGGCTCGCGCGCGAGATGCTGGCGCTCCAGCAGGAATGGCAGCAGCAAGACCCCCTGTTCCTCGCGCTCGCAGAAAGCCTGATCCGCACGTTGGGCCGCGATCAGGGCGGGGCGGGGGAGGCCCCACGCGACGACCAGCGCCTCACCCGCTTTCGCCAACTGATCGAGCTGCACTACCGCCAGCACCGCGATCTGGATTTCTACGCCGCGTCGCTCGGCCTCACCCGCCGCACGCTCTCGCGCCTCACCGCGGCGCAGCTCGGCTGCTCGCCGATGGACCTCATCCACCGCCGCCTCGCGCTGGAGGCCCAGCGCCTGCTGCGCTACACCAACGCCACCGCCACGCAGGTTGCGGGCGAGCTCGGCTTCGACGATCCGTCCTACTTCTCGCGCTTCTACTTGCGGATGATCGGCCGCCGCCCCGGCGAGGAGCGCGGCTGATCGTTTTGCCAAGGCGGTGCCAAAACATCTTGAGCGAGCGCGGACCGGTGATACCCTGCCACCCGACGACACGATGGGGGGGATACCTGATGGCAATTCGTTCGCGCCTGCCGCTTAGGCATTGGGCGAAGTTCATGGCCGTGGCGGCACTGGCCTGCCTGCTTGGCGCGCTGCCGCAGGCCGCGCAGGCGATGAAGTTCTACGTGGCGAACGCGCTGGGTGAGTTGAAGCCCGAAGAGAAAGTCACGCCCGCAGCGCCGCAGCCCGTGCAGGTGATTTTCGAATTTCAGCGCGATGGCAAACCCAATGCCAAGGCGACGAAGGTCGTCACGCCCTGGGCGATGGAAGACCTCAAGGGAACCGGGGCCTTCAGCGAGGTGACCAACGCGCCGACCGCCAATGGCGCGATCATCAGCATCAAGTTCAACAACCTCGTGATCAAGGAAGAGCTCGACAAGACCAAGAAGCAGGCCTTCGGGGCCGGGCTCGGCTTTGGCCTGTTCGGCGGCGTGCTGGCCGTGGATCACTACGTCGTCAGCATCGATTATGTGCCGGCCACGGGTGCCGCACCGATCCACACCGAAGTGAAGCACGAGCTCTACGCCAAGTACGGCAAGAAGGATGTGGAGGTGCCCGGCACCGAGTACAAGAACGCAGACGAGGCGGTAAAAGTGCTGGTCCGTCAGGTCCTTGCGCGCGGCGTGAACAACATTGTCGCCGATCCCGCCTTCCCGCGCTGAACGGATGTGCGGGGCCGGCCTGCGCCGGCTGGCGCTGATCGCGGCTGCCACGGCCTGCCTTGGCGGCTGCTCCGCGCCCGTGGTCGAGCTTCCACCGTCGCTCGAAACCATTCGCATTCTGCGCAACCAGAACGTGCCGGCGATGGCCTTGGGCCCATTCACACCGGCCTCGAAGGACGTTGGCCACAGCATATCGATCCGGCTCGGCATCCTCCACCCACCCAAGGGCCGCAACTTTGCCGAATTCCTCGGCGCCACGTTCGAGACGGAGCTGAAAGCGGCGGGCAAGCTCGATCCAGCCGCTCCGCTCCAACTCAGCGGCGTGCTCACCGAAAGCCGCGCGAGCGAGGATATCAAGAACGGCGGCGGCTCACTCGGCGCAAGGATCACGCTCTCGCGCGGCGGCCAGCCGGTCTTCGCCAAGGACTACCGGGCCGAGACGAAGTGGCATTCGAGCATCATCGGCGCGCTCGCCATCGACGAGGCGTTTGTCCAGTACAACGCGCTCTACGCCGCACTGGTCCGGCAGGCCTTGTCCGATCCCGAACTTGTCGCCGCAACCAAACGCTGATTGCCCGCGCAAAAGCCGCTTTTCCGGCGCAGCTCAGGCTTGCCACGCCCGCTCCATTCACTATGAAAAGTTCATGGATATGAAATGGAGAGCGGTGTGATGGCCAAGATCAAGACAACTCACGTCGGCAGCCTGCCGCGCGGCGATGAACTCACCCCGCTGCTCCTCGCGCGTGACAAGGGCGATGCCTATGATGCGCAGGCCTTCGATACCGCCGTTGCCGCTGCCGTCGATGCCGCGGTCAAGTCGCAGGTGGAGGCCGGTGTTTCGGTCGTCTCCGATGGCGAACTCGGCAAGGTCGGCTACTCCACCTACATGATCGAGCGGCTCTCCGGTTTCGGCGGCCATATCGATCGCAAGCCGGCGGCAGACCTTGCCGAAGTGCCCAATCTTGCCAAGAAGCTCTCGGCCATCATGGGCAGCCAGGAATTCGTCCGCGCCTCGTGCATCGGTGATGTGCGGCTCGTCTCGCTCCAGCCGCTCCACGATGATATCCGCCGCTTCCGCGCCGCGCTCGACAAGCATGCGGGGCCGGATACCGAGGCCTTCATGAACGCCGCTTCTCCCGGCCTCATCACCGCCTTCCAGGTCAACCGCCACTACCCGAGCCACGAGGCCTATCTCGCCGATCTCGCCGATGCCATGCGCGAGGAATACGAGACGATCGTGAACGCCGGCTTCTATCTCCAGCTCGATTGCCCCGATCTCGCGATGAGCCGCCACACCGGCTATCAGGACATGAGCGAGGAAGATTTCCTCAAGATCGCCGCCGCCAACGTGGAGGCGCTCAATGCCGCCACCGCCAACATTCCGCCCGAGCGGATGCGCATGCATGTGTGCTGGGGCAACTACGAAGGCCCGCACGATCACGACATTCCCTTGGAGCGCGTGATCGATATCGTGCTGAAGGCGCGCCCTTCGACCGTGCTGTTCGAAGCCGCCAACCCGCGTCACGAGCACGAATGGAAGGTGTGGAAAGACGCCAAGCTGCCCTCCGACAAGATCCTCGCCCCCGGCGTGATCGACACCTGCTCGAACTACATCGAACATCCCGAGCTGATTGCCCAGCGCATCGAACGCTTTGCCGCCATTGTCGGGCCGGATCGGGTCGTCGGCAGCACCGATTGCGGCTTCGGCACTTTCGCGGGCTACGGCAAGATCGATCCCATCGTCACCTGGCGCAAGCTGCGCAACTTGCGCGAGGGTGCGGATATCGCGGCGGCGCGGGTATGACGGACGAGGAGCGCCGCGCGGCGGAACATGACTGCGCCCGCCTTATCGCGCTCTACGCCAACCTCAATGACGAAGCGCGCTGGGATGAGGTGGCGGCGCTCTATGCCGAGGACGGCGTGATGGTCCGCCCCACCGCGCCCGATGCGCCGATCCACGGGCGCGAGGCGATCCTCGCGGCCGTCAAGTCGCGCCCGGCGCGCACCACGCGCCATGTGTGCAGCAATGTTGTCATCACCGTCGAAAGCGCGGATAGGGCCAGCGGCGTCAGCGCGATGCTGCTGTTCACAGGCGCTGCTGCTCCGCTCGTGGGTTCGTTCCACGACAGGTTTGTGCGCACAGCCGAGGGCTGGCGCTTTGCCGAACGGCGCGGATCGCTTACCTTCGCGCCCTGATGGCCACATCCCCCGCCGCCCCTCCGGTCAAGTCCGCGCTGCGCACGCTCGATGTGATCGAGTTCGTCGTCGCGCACCGGCAGGGCGTGGTGGCGCAGGAAATCGCCGGCGCGCTCGGCATCCCGGTCAGCAGCCTGTCCTACCTGCTCACCACGCTCGCGGATCGCGGCTATCTGGTGCGCGCTGGGCGCCGCTACTTGCCTGGCCCCGGCCTCGACCGGCTGCGCGCCGCCCCCGATGCGCTCCCGCTGGCAGACCGCGTCGCCCCGCTCGTCCGCGCCTTGAAGGGCGAGCTCAACGAGACCGCCTCGTTCATGGTCCAGCGCGGCTGGGAGGTTGAGGCGCTTGTCACCGAAGCGAGCGATCAGGCGCTGCGCTATGCCGTCGATCCGGGCACGCAGCGGCCGCTCCATGCGCTGGCGGCGGGCAAGGTGATCCTCGCCGCGCTGCCCGAAGCCGAACGCGCCCGCTACTTCGCCGAAACCACCCGCGCCGCGTTCACCCCGGCCACCCGCACTACCGAGGCGGACCTCACCGCCGATATCGCGGGGATCACTGCGCAAGGCATGGCCATAGCGCGTGAGGAAGCCACTGTCGGCATCGTCGGCACTGCGGTCCCTGCGCGGATCGACGGGGCGTTCGTCGGCGCCTTCAGCGTCGCCATCCCCGCCGTACGCTTCGATGCCGCGCTGGAGGCCCGGGTGAGGGCAGCACTGATGCGTGCCGCAGGGGCCCTTTCCTAGGTCCTCCCCATTTTTGCGAAGCACAAATGGGGAGGTGGCCCGCGAAGCGGGTCGGAGGGGCCCCTACTTCTTCATCCCAGCCGTAATCCGCTGCGTTTCCGCGCTCGTCGAAGCAGGCCCGGTATTCCGCTTGTAGATCCCGCCTTGCCCCGCAGCGCGGTTGAACAAGTCCGGCCCGCCCTCCGGCTGCGCAAGACCAAACAGCGGAAACAGCCCCGGATGCCGCCCCAGACCGCCGTAGAGATCGAGGCAGCGCTCGATCCAGCCCCGCAGCGGATCATCCTCGGCCAGCACCGGAATCTTGCACACCGATGCGGTAAACAGGATGCCGCCCAGGATGCGGTAGTCGGCATAGTTGGGCGTATCCCCGCCCAACCACTGGCCTTGCCCCAGCGCCGCCCGCAGCGGCTCCAGCGCGGCGGAGATCTTCGGAAGGCGTTCCTCGCGCCCGGCCTGCACGTCCTCCAGCTTGCGCCCCAGCATCTTCTCGCGGCTGTGCGTCACATATTCGTGGTCCTGCGGCACCGAGAGATCGCGGTAGTCCGCGCAGAAGCAAAACATCCACGGGCCGACAGCGGCATTCCAAAACCAGTGATCGAGCGCCTTCAAGGTCGCGGCGACCGAGGGATGCGGGATCAGGGCAGGGCGGTCCGGGTACTTGGCGTCGAGGTATTCCACGATGCCCCAGCTATCGAGCACCCATGTCCCATCGTCGACGATCGCGGGCAGCCGCTCGGTCTTGCCGCCGGTCCTCTCGAGAATGCCGGTGAACCCGCCGGGCACCACATCCAGCTCGAAGCCCTTGTGCTTCAAGGCATATTTCGTCGCCCACACGAACGGACTGATCGTCGCCCCCGTGCTCAGCGCAAGGTCATAGAAGGTGATTGTGTTGTTCGCGGCCATGGCAATCCTCTGGGTTTTGGTTGCAGCCAGTGTGCCAGATATTGTTAGGTGTACAAACCAATTTTCGCGCAGAGACCGCAGAGAACGCAGAGGGAATTGAGAAAACCTGCGGCGCAGCCGCCATCCTCATTCTTCTCGGCGATCTCTGCGATCTCTGCGCGAACAATCCCCTTACTTCCGCGTGCGCCAGCCCTCGGCATAGTTGTCACGTGCCGCCGCCACATAAGGCACCGGCGAGACAACCGCCTTGATCTCCGTCTGCACGTGCGGCTCCACGGTGGGCTTCGAAGTGCCGCCGTCAGGCTCGCCCCACAGCAGCGTCACTTCGGTGCTCGGCTCTGCAAAGCCCGGCTCCATCATGGCGAGCGTCAGGAACTTGCCCTCGTTCGCGGTGTAGCCGATCCAGGTCGAAAGCCCGACCTGCTTGCCGCCGCTCAGCACCTGATCAAACGGGTGCATCGAATAGACCGAACTCGGATACTCCATGAACTTCGCCCGCTCGCCCTGGCTGAGCGCCGATGACTGCACGCGCATCACGTCCTCGTTGTCGAGCGCCAGCGTCACCTTGGTGCGGTGGTTCCCCGCCGCCGCCATCTTCTCGAGCGCGGCGCGGCCGATGAACTCGTGATCGAACTTCACGAACGGCCCGTAACCCAGATCCCACGGCGTCGTGTAATAGCCCTCGACCGTCTCCGGCACCCAGCTGCCGCCGACCGAGCACTTCGCTTCATAGGAATTGGCCGTCAGCCACGCGCGATAGGGCGCCAGCGCCTCGCCGGTGTAGATCGCGGGGAAGGGGGAGGGGATCCAGCCCGATTCCAGCGTGTTGGACGAATAGGCGCGGCCGCCGACCAGCGCCATGCCGAACTCCTTGCCCGCCTCGACAAGCGCCGCATGCACCGCGCCGTAATCTTCCCAGGGGCCGAACAGCTCGAAACCCGGCTGCCCCGCCATGCCGTGGCGCAGCGCGCGCACTTCCTTGCCGCCGATGGTCAGGCGGCACATGTGGAAGAACTTGAGCTCGGGCGGCGTCGCGCCGATGGCCTTCTCGATGATCTGCATCGCGTTCGGGCCCTGCACCTGGAAGCGGTAGGAATTGCGCTTGCCGTCGGTGCGCATCGCCCAACGCTCGTCGCGCTCCACGGTCACGTTCCAGTTGCCGGTCGCGGCATGGTATTCCACCCACTCGATCGTCGGCGCGCGGCCGACGAGGTTGAAGTGGTTCTCATCGAGATAGAACAGGATCACGTCGCCGATCACGTAGCCGTCCGGCGTGACGGGCACGAACTGCTTGGCGCGCTCGGGCTGGAAGTTCTTGAACGAGTTGATGCCGAGATGCTCAAGCATCGCGAAGGCATCCGGGCCCTTAACCGCCAGATCGACCATGTGGTACGACTGGTTGTAGAGCACCGCCGTATGCCCCCAGGCCCACTGCTCGGCGCGCCAGTTGGAGTACTCCGCCGGCACGCCCGGATAGACGTTGGGGCCAACCTGCTGGTTGCGCAGGAAGTGGACGAGATCGCTCTGGCCGGCGATCACGGATTCAAGGGACTGGGTCATGGCAAGGCTCTCCCGGAATGCGATTACGAATTCGCCATGCCTGAATTTCATCAGGCTGAAAAGTTCAGTTATGTGAAATAGCGAAAAAAGTTCGGCGCGGGGTGACGAGGAAATGGGGATCTCGCGCAGAGGCGCAGAGGCGCAGAGGCGCGGAGAAGGGATGAATGCCTGCGGCGCAGCCGCCCCTATGTCTTCTCACGTTCTCCGCGCCTCTGTGCCTCTGCGCGAAACCCCTTCTTCTTCGCCCAGCCCCAAACGCAAAAGGCCGGCCCAAACGGACCGGCCCCTTGGCTAACCACCTGGCGAAAATCAGCCCTCGACGTGCTCGGCCAGCACAGTCAGACCCTTCTCGCTCACTTCGGCAAAGCCGCCGGTGATGCGGATGTCCTCAGGCGGCGCGCCCGCGCTGCGATAGACCCGCAGCGCGCCGTCCTGGATCGTCGACATGAACGGCGCATGGCCTTCCAACACGCCGAAGTTGCCTTCGGAGCCGGGGACTTCGACCATGAACACCTCTTCCGAACGGACGAGGCGGGCCGGGGTAACGAGTTCGAAGTGCAGCGACATTTTGAACCTCTACTCCCCTCCCGCTTGCGGGAGGGGTCGGGGGTGGGCCGGGGTGAAGCGCTAGGCCCACCCCAAACCCCTCCCGCATGCGGGAGGGGTTTAAGATCAATCAGGCTTCGTCTGCCATCTTCTTGGCCTTGGCGATCACATCATCGATACCGCCGACCATGTAGAACGCGCTTTCCGGCAGGTGATCGTATTCGCCGTCAACCACCGCCTTGAACGAGCGGACGGTGTCTTCGACCTGCACGAACTTGCCCGAGATGCCGGTGAACACTTCGGCCACGTGGAAAGGCTGCGAAAGGAAACGCTGGATCTTGCGCGCGCGCGCCACGATCAGCTTATCTTCTTCCGAAAGCTCGTCCATGCCGAGAATGGCGATGATGTCCTGCAGCGACTTGTACTTCTGCAGGGTCTCCTGCACGCGGCGGGCGGTCTCGTAGTGCTCCTGACCGACGACGGCCGGGGTCAGCACGCGGCTGGTCGAATCGAGCGGGTCCACCGCCGGATAGATGCCGAGTTCCGAAATCGCGCGGTTCAGCGTGGTCGTTGCGTCCAAGTGGGCGAACGAGGCAGCCGGTGCCGGGTCGGTCAAGTCGTCCGCAGGCACGTAGATCGCCTGGACCGAGGTGATCGAACCCTTGTTGGTCGAGGTGATGCGCTCCTGCAGCTGGCCCATGTCGGTCGCCAGCGTCGGCTGATAGCCCACTGCCGAAGGAATACGACCGAGCAGCGCCGACACTTCCGAACCCGCCTGCGTGAAGCGGAAGATGTTGTCGACGAAGAACAGCACGTCCTGGCCTTCCTCGTCGCGGAAGTATTCGGCCATGGTCAGGCCTGAAAGCGCGACGCGGGCGCGGGCGCCCGGCGGCTCGTTCATCTGGCCGAACACGAGCGCAACCTTCGAACCTTCGGGGGTCGGGTTGCCGTCGGCGTCCTTGGCGATAACGCCGGCGTCGAGGAATTCGTGGTAGAGGTCATTGCCCTCGCGGGTGCGCTCACCCACGCCCGCGAACACCGAAACGCCGCCGTGGCCCTTGGCGATGTTGTTGATCAGTTCCTGAATGAGCACGGTCTTGCCGACGCCCGCGCCGCCGAACAGGCCGATCTTGCCGCCGCGCGCATAAGGCGCGAGCAGGTCGATGACCTTGATGCCCGTCACCAGAATGGCCGCTTCGGTCGACTGGTCGATGAATTCTGGAGCCTTGGCGTGGATCGGCGCGGTCTTTTCCGCGTTCACCGGGCCCTGCTCGTCGATCGGCTCACCGATCACGTTCATGATGCGGCCCAGCGTCATCGGGCCAACCGGCACCGAGATCTGCGCGCCGGTGCTCTTGACCGACTGGCCGCGGGTAAGGCCGTCGGTCGCGTCCATCGCGATGGTGCGCACGGTGTTTTCACCGAGGTGCTGCGCAACTTCGAGCACGAGGCGGTTGCCGTTGTTGTCGGTTTCGAGCGCGGTGAGAATCGCCGGCAGTTCGCCGGTGAAGGTCACGTCGACGACGGCGCCGATGACCTGGCTGATCTTGCCCGTGGTGGTCTGGTTGAGGACGGCTGCGGTGGCCATTTGGGTTTCCTTACCTGAGATTTCTTAGAGCGCTTCGGCGCCAGCGATGATTTCAATGAGTTCGGTCGTGATCGCGGCCTGACGGCTGCGGTTGTACTGGATGGTCAGCTTCTGGATCAGCTCGCCCGCGTTGCGCGTCGCGTTGTCCATTGCAGTCATCGAAGCGCCCTGCTCGGAAGCTTCACGCTCCAGCAGCGCGCCGAAGATCTGCGTGGTGACATAGCGCGGCAGCAGTGCCTCGAGGATTTCCTCCTCGCCGGGCTCGTATTCGACAACCGCATCGCTCGTCGAAGCCGCCGCCGGAGCGGGGACGGGGATCAGCTGCGCGGTGATCGGATCCTGCTGCAGCGCCGACTTGAACTTGGGCGCGACGAGGTGTGCGACATCGAACTTGCCGGCCGCGAACAGCGCGATCAGCTCGTGCGCAATGGCACTGGCTTCATCGAAACCGGGCGTGCGCACCATGCTGGTGTCATAGCCGTCCGTCTTGGCATTGGGGTATTCGCGCTTCAGCGGCGCGCGGCCCTTCTTGCCGACGAGGTAGAAGCTCACATCCTTGCCAGCGGCTTCGAGCGCGCGGGCCTGGATCTTGGCTTCCTTGACGATGTTCGAGTTGAGACCGCCGCACAGGCCCTTGTCGGTGTTGACCACGACGAGGAGGTGGCGCTGGCTGGAGCCCGTGCCGCGCATCAGCAGCGGTGCGCTATCCTGCCCGGCAACCTTGCCGGCAAGGCTGCCCATCACCGCAGCAAGGCGGCTGGCATAGGGGCGCGCAGCTTCCGCCGCGCCTTGCGCCTTGCGCAGCTTGGCCGCCGCGACCATCTGCTTGGCCTTGGTGATCTTCTGGGTCGATTTGACCGAGTTGATCCGGCCCTTGAGTTCCTTAAGGCTGGCCATCGAATGTCCCTTGCGGGGGCCGGAAGAAAATAGGGACAGTCCCTATTTATTGCCTTCCGGCCCGGTGCAAATCTCCAAAACAGCGTAAGCGATAAATAGGGACTGTCCCTATTTTCTTCCTTACGCGAACTGCTTGCCGAACGCGTCGAGCGCGGCGACCAGCTTGCCCTTGGCCTCGTCGCCGAGATCCTTGGTGTCGCGGATCAGGGTGAGCAGGTCGGCGTGGCTGGAGCGCAGGTAGCTCAGCAGCTCGGCCTCGTACTCGCCCACGCTCTTCACCGGCACGCTGTCGAGGTAGCCGTTGGTGCCCGCGAAGATCACGCAGGTCTGCTCCTCGAAGCCCAGCGGCGAGAACTGCGCCTGCTTGAGCAACTCGGTCAGGCGCGCACCGCGGTTCAGCAGCTTCTGCGTCGAAGCGTCGAGGTCCGAACCGAACTGCGCGAAGGCCGCCATTTCGCGGTACTGCGCCAGCTCCAGCTTGATCGAGCCGGCGACCTTCTTCATCGCCTTGGTCTGTGCCGACGAACCCACGCGGCTCACCGAGAGGCCGACGTTGATGGCCGGACGGATGCCCTGATAGAACAGGCCGGTTTCAAGGAAGATCTGGCCGTCGGTGATCGAGATCACGTTGGTCGGGATGTAGGCCGAAACGTCGCCGGCCTGCGTCTCGATGATCGGCAGCGCGGTAAGCGAGCCATTGCCGTTCTCGTCGTTCATCTTCGCGGCGCGCTCAAGCAGGCGCGAGTGGAGATAGAACACGTCGCCCGGGTAGGCTTCGCGGCCCGGCGGGCGGCGCAGCAGCAGTGACATCTGGCGATAGGCCACGGCCTGCTTGGAAAGATCGTCATACACGATCACGGCGTGCATGCCGTTGTCGCGGAAGAACTCGCCCATCGTCGCACCGGTGTAGGGCGCGAGGTACTGCAGCGGCGCGGGCTCCGAAGCGGTTGCGGCCACAACGATGGAGTATTCCATCGCGCCGTTCTCTTCGAGCTGGCGAACGATCTGCGCCACGGTCGAGCGCTTCTGGCCGACGGCGACGTAGATGCAATAGAGCTTCTTGCTCTCGTCATCGCCCGCGTTGGCGGCCTTCTGGTTGATGAAGGTGTCGATCGCGACGGCGGTCTTGCCGGTCTGACGATCGCCAATGATCAGTTCGCGCTGGCCGCGGCCGACGGGAACGAGCGCGTCGATCGCCTTGAGGCCGGTCTGCACGGGCTCGTGCACCGACTTGCGCGGGATGATGCCGGGCGCCTTGACTTCGACGCGGGTGCGGACGGCGTCCACGATCGGGCCCTTGCCGTCGATCGGGTTGCCCAGCGCGTCGACCACGCGGCCGAGCAGGCCCTTGCCGACGGGGACGTCGACGATGGTGCCGGTACGCTTGACCTGATCGCCTTCCTTGATCTCGGCGTCCGAGCCGAAGATCACGACGCCGACGTTGTCGGCTTCGAGGTTGAGCGCCATGCCCTTCACCCCGTTCGCGAATTCGACCATTTCGCCGGCCTGGACCTGATCGAGGCCGTAGATGCGGGCAATACCGTCACCGACCGACAGCACCGAGCCGACTTCCGAGACCTGGGCCTCGGTGCCGAAGCTGGCGATCTGGTCCTTGATGACCTTCGAGATTTCAGCTGCGCGGATTTCCATGGAAACGCCTTTCGTAAAACTTTTGGAGCTTCAGCCCTTCATGGCCTGGGCGAGCGAATTGAGACGGGTGCGGATCGAACCGTCGATCATGCGGCTACCGATCTGAACGACGAGGCCGCCCAGAATAGCCGGATCGACATGAGCCTTGACCGTGACGGAGCGGCCCTCGCGGGCCTTGAGCTTGTCGGCAAGCGCCGCAAGCTGCGCATCGTCGAGCGGGTGCGCGGTGGTTACTTCGGCGGTCACCTCTCCGCGCGCCGCAGCGGCGATCGCGGTGAACGCGCGCACCACATCGGGCAGCGAGGCGAGACGGCGGTTAGCCGCCAGCACGCCGAGGAACTTGCGGGTGAGGCCCGAAAGTTTGAGATAGTCGGCAACCGCGTCGATCGTCTTCGCGGCGGCATCGCGCGAGACTTCGGGGTTCTTGAGCAGCGCGGCCAGATCATCCGATTCGCGCACCGCCGCGCCAAGGGTGTCGAGGTCGGTTTCGACCGCCGTCACAACCCCCTGTTCGCCCGCCAAGTCATAGAGCGCGGCCGCATAACGTCCCGCCAAGCTGGCCGTAATCCCGCCGGAAATCTCCACGCGCCTTGGTCCCCTTCATCCAGGATGGATCGCAAATGTAGCTTGCATGGGCCATGGTGCCGCGCACAAAGCACGGCGGCCCGCAATGGGGGCGCGCCTAGCAACCAAGTCCCTGCCTGACAAGATGCCAGTTGCCGATTCCCGGGACAGTGTGAAAACCAAGCCCTTTCAGGCAGGCCCCTCAGGGCCGTCAGATGCCTCGCACGATCTTCCTCGCGCGATCAGGGCGCGGGCTTGCAAGTGTAGCGCAGTCGCTCGTTGGGCTCGCCAGGCAGCAGAGCCCGGATCGCCCCCTGCGCCTCGCCCAGCGCGCGCGCTGCCGCCTCGTCCACCCCGCAGGCCGGTGCGCTCAGCTTCGCCCGCGCCGCCCGCGCGGCGGTCATCGCGTCGAGCCCCATGAGATAGCGCTCGACCGTGTACTCGCGCCGATCCGCATCGAACCGCGTCACCGAAATCGTCGCCTCGCCCTGCGGCACCAGCACCCGGCTCCAGCCGTCCCCCGCCAACCCGTATTGCGTCCGCCCGTTGACGCAGCCGCCCGGCGCCCAGCTCAGCGGCACGTCGGTCACGTCGGAAACGGTCACCCGGCTGCGCTGCGGATCGAGCACGCAGACCAGCTTTTGCGGGCTTTCCGGCGCAGGAGCGCTGGCATCTGCCGCCGGGCTCGCCTCGGCCCTGGCCTTGGTTTCGGCGATGATGTCCTTGGCGCGCTCGTCGATCAGGCTGAGCGGCGGGCGCAGCAGCCACACGGCCACTGCCGCAAGCGCCAGCACCCCCGCCGCGCCGCCCGCGATCCTGAGTTCGCGCTGCTTGCCGCGCTGGAGGAAGGCGAACGCCGCCGCACCCGCCGCCACCGCCGCCACCAGCAGCACCGCCGCCAGCGCCAGCCCGTTGTCGCGTTCGGAAAGGATCTGCAGTTCCGCATCATGCTGCGCCTTGGCGGCAAATTCGGCCTGCGCGGCCTTGCGCGCTTCCGCCGTTGCCGCCAGCCGCGCCTGATCCTCGGCCCCGCGCGCCGCGTCCGCCCGGTCGAGATCGGCGAGCGAAGTGCAGGGCGCGCCGCTCACATGCGGGCTCACCCCGGCCTCCTGCAGGAACGCGGAAAGCTCGCGCATCGAGATCGCGAAGTAGAACGCCGAATCAGTCGTGTTCTCGCTCACCGTGCCGAAGCTGTTGACGCCGAGCACCCGCCCGCAGGCATCGAGCAGCGGCCCGCCCGAATTGCCCGAACCGATCGGCGCGGTGTGCAGGATCGTGTCGAACGCGCGGCTTGAGCGCCCCGCCGAAACATAGCCGCGCGTCTTCACCGCCGCCTGCGGGCTGACGAGGTCGCCCATCGAAAGCCCCTCGGCCATATCGACATTGCCCGGATAGCCCGCGGCATAAACGTCCTCGCCGTCCGTCGGCGCGCCGGAAAACAGCGTCAGCGCATTGAGCGAAGCGCCCGGCTTCAGCTTCAGCAATGCCAGATCGCGCTGGGGCGAATAGGCGGCAATCGTCGCGGCATAGCCTCCGCGCCCCTCGGACGGGACGACGCCCGCCACGATCCCGTCGCTGCTGCGCAGGTCTTCCACCACGTGAGCATTGGTCACCACGAGATCGGGCGCGATGGCAAAGCCGGTGCCGTGGCTTACGAGCCGCGCTGCGCCGCCATCATACTGGATCAGCACCACCCGCACCACGCCCCGGCTCGCGGCGGCAATATCGCCGGGATCGGCCAGCGCGGGCGCGGCCAGAGCCAGCGTGATGGCGCCAAGGATGCAGATGATTCGGCGCAGCAAGTCCATGCAGGCTAAGTTCCTTTGGCGACCGGGATTGCAGAGCAGCGGTTTCGCATTACACCTTGGGTTCCGCAAGGTGGGGGCATTCCATGGGTTCAGGTAAGATTTCGCGCAGGCTCGCTGTGGCCTTGCTGTTGCTCGCGGCACCGGTTGCCGCGGCCGCAGCCGATCAGCCGGCCGAAGCGCCGTTCCGCATCGGCGAGGCGGCCATGACCATGCCCATTCCCGCCGGGCTCTGCCTCCCGACCGGAGACTCGGCGGCCATTGCCCAGATGACCGCCGCCGCCGATGGCAGAAACGTCACCGTGGCCGATTTCTGGACCTGCGGCGCGGCAGAGCAGGCGGGTACGCACTATGTCCTGCTCAAGGTGCCCACCCAGGTCCTGCTCATGCGGCTGCCGAAGGAGGATACGCTCGCGTCGCTCAACGCCACGCTCACCGGGCCGGATTCGCCCAAGTTCGGCGGGGATTTCGATCGCATGGCCAAGGAGGGGATCGACAAGGTCACCGGCTTGCAGACCAAGGTCGAAAGCGACTTCGGCTATATCAGCCGCGATGCAGACTGCATCTACATGGGCGGGCGCGTGTCCATTGCCTTCGAGGCGGGCAAGCCGGCAAAGCCCGGCCTTGTCGCCACCTGCATGACAGTCGTTGGCGAGAAGCTCGTCAACGTCAACGTCTACGACAATCGCCCGGACACCGGGATCAACGCGGTGATGAACGAGGCGCATGCCATCGCGCTGACCATCCGCCGCACCAACCCGGCAAATTGACCGCAAGCGGCGGGAAGCCTGCCGGTATCGGAGGCGCTACAAGGCTGGCCACACCCGCAGCAGGAGCACGCCGATGAGCCGGACCGAACCCACCCCCTCCGCCTGGATCGATGGCGGCCGCGGCGCAGTGATCCGCTGGGATGTCGCGCAGACGTCGCTCGGCCCGATGCTCGTCGCCGCGACGGACAAGGGCGTCTGCCGCCTCTCCTTCGGTGAGGATCCCGCCGTTCTGGCCGATCGCTTTCCCAAGGCCGAACGCATCCGAGGCGGTGAACACTTCGCGCGCCTTCTCGCTGAAATCGTCGCCGCTGCCGAAGCCCCCGGCGAGGTCGATTTCAGCCACATCCCCGTCGATGTTGCCGGCACACCCTTTCAGCAGGACATCTGGCAGGCGCTGCGCCGCATCCCCAAGGGCGAGACGCGCACGTACGCCCAGCTCGCCGCCGAAGTCGGCCGCCCCGGCGCGGTGCGCGCCGCAGGCTCTGCCAACGGCGCCAACCACGTCTCGCTGCTCATCCCCTGCCACCGCGTGATCCGCACCGATGGCAGCCTCGGCGGCTATGCCTGGGGCCTCGATATCAAGGCCAAGCTCCTCCAGCGCGAAGGCGCACTCCTGCCGCTTTAGCCCTCTCCCACGCTCATCCTGAGCTTGTCGAAGGGCAGGAGAGAGGGCCCGCGAGAGGGGAAATTGGCAGAGCACAAACCCCCGCTCATGCTGAGCTTGTCGAAGCATCCCGCACCACATTAGCCGCGCGATTAAATCGCCTTCCCTTGCCGCCCACCCCTGATGTACGCTCCCCCGGAACCAGAACACCAAGGGAGACCCCACATGCCCACCGTCACGCTCGAACCGGGAATGCCGCAGACCATCGGCGAGGCCTTCGCCCACATCGGCACCGTCACCGCGCCCACGGTCATGGACATCAAGGTCATGTGCCTCGTCGAAGCCGCTAGCAAGGAACTCTACCGCGCCACTGCTGCGGGCGCCGAAAACCCCGCCGTCGCCGATCTCCTGCGCACCAACGGCGATGAGGAGTTCGTCCACGCCCGCCGCGCCGCCGCGGTGCTCAAGGTGCTGACGGGCGAGGACTTCACGCCCCCCGAGGCGGGCGACAACCCCTATCTCGCCAGCGGCGTGTTCCCCATCGGCGAACTCACCCCGCCCGCGCTGCGCAAGCTGGCGCAGACCGAATTCGACGGCGAAACGCTCTACGAAGGCTGGGCCGCCAGCATCGGCAACGAAGAAGCCGCCGCCCTCCTGCGCGCCAACGGGCGGGAAGAAACCGACCACGGCAATCGCCTGTTGCAAGCGGCTGCGCTGCTGGAGGGGTGAGGGAGCAAAGCCCCGCAATCGCAGCCTTCATGGCGGCTGAGCGGTTGCCGGAAACCTACCGCGCCACCATCGAGACATACTGGCGCCCCCTTGCTGCCGCCATCGCAGCAAGGGCCACCGGCGTGCCGCTCATCGTCGGTGTCAGCGGTTCGCAGGGCAGCGGCAAGTCCACGCTCTGCCGCATGCTCGAAGCGCTCCTCGCCGAGGACCACGGCCTTCGCGTGGCCACGCTTTCGCTCGACGACCTCTATCTCACCCGCGCCGCGCGCGCCGAACTCGCCGCATCGGTCCATCCGCTCTTCGCCACGCGCGGGGTTCCCGGCACGCATGATGTGGCGCTCGGCCTCTCGCTGCTGAATGCAGTCCGCGCTGGCCAGCGCGGCATCTGCCTCCCGCGCTTCGACAAGGGGGCGGATGACCGCGTGCCCGAAACGCGGTGGCCGCTGCTCGAAGACCCGCTGGATGTGCTGCTGTTCGAAGGCTGGTGCATGGCCGCCACGCCCCAATCCGCAGCCGATCTCGCTGCCCCGATCAACCGCCTTGAAGCCGGGGAAGACCTGCACGGCACCTGGCGCGCCTATGTCAACGCCGCGCTCGCTGGCCCCTATCGCGCCTTGTTCGATGCGCCCGATTACCTCGTCATGCTCGCCGCCCCCGGCTTCGAAGCCGTCCTCGGCTGGCGGCAACTGCAGGAAAGCAAACTGCGCGCCCGCACCGGCGGCGGGATGACGGATGCCGAACTGGCCCGCTTCGTGATGCACTACGAACGGATCACGCGGCACCTGCTGGCCGATCTGCCCGAGCGCGCTGACGTGGTTGTCTCGCTGGGGGAGGACCATGCGGTCGAGACAGTCCGCTACACTATACCCCAGACGCAACCTTGAGCCCTTTCCCCTTCAGGGGAGAGGGCCAGGAGAGGGAGCCGCAGAATCCATTTTCCTACACGCCCCCGGCCATGGCACATCGGCTTTCTGCTCTTTGAATCGTCAAGCCGCTGAAATAGAACGATGCAACCGGATCGGATACTGTGCTCAGGACAGTGTCAACTGTGTCAACTTGCGTTGGATTTCAGACGAAGGAATAGGGGTCGATATCCACCGCCACCCGCACCCCCGGCGGGAAGCGCAGCGGGGCGAGCCAGCTTCGGATCAGCTTTTGCACTTCGGCCGAACGGCGCGCCGCGATCAGCAGGCGGTAGCGGTGCCGCCCGCGCAGCAACGAAAGCGGGGCAGGGGCGGGGCCGAGGATCAGGACACCGGGCTCATCCGGCCGCGTGCCGCCGATAGCGCGGGCTGCTTCGCGGGCTTCGGCCTCGTCCTCGCTCGAAACGATGATCGCCGCCCACCGGCCAAACGGCGGCGCGCCCGCCTCGCGCCGCGCTTCGGTCTCGGCCGCGTAGAACGCGTCGCGCGATCCGCTGGCGAGCGCGGCGATCACCTCGGCCTTGGGATGGCGCGTCTGGATCAGCACCTCGCCCGGCTTGGCCCCGCGCCCGGCGCGCCCGGCGACTTGCGCGATCTGCTGGTAGGTCCGCTCCGCCGCGCGCAAGTCCCCGCCATCAAGCCCCATGTCGGCATCTACGACGCCAACCAGCGTCAGCTCGGGAAAGTGGAACCCCTTGGTCACGAGCTGCGTCCCCACGATCACGTCGATCGCCCCCCCTTCCGCCTGCGCCACGAACTCGGCAGCAGCGGCGGGGCTGGCCAGCGTGTCGGAGGTGACCACCGCCACCCGCGCGCCCGGCAGCAGCTCGCTCACCTCGTCAGCAATCCGCTCCACGCCGGGGCCGCAGGCGACAAGGCAATCGGGCTCGCCGCATTCCGGGCAGACCGGCGGCGGTGGCACCTCGTGCCCGCAATGGTGGCAGGCCAGCCGCTGCGAAAGCCGGTGCTCGACCAGCCAGGCCGAGCAGTTGGGGCACTTGAAGCGGAACCCGCAGTGCCGGCACAGCGTAAGCGGCGCATAGCCCCGCCGGTTGAGGAACAGCAGGCTCTGCTCGCCCTTGGCCAGCCGGTCCTGCAGCGCTTCCACCAGCGGCGGCGCCAGCCAGCGCCCGCGCGGCGGCTGCAGTTCCGTCAGGTTGATGATCTCGATCTTCGGCAACTGCGCCCCGCCGAACCGGCTCGGCAGCACGAGCCGCTTGTAGCGCCCCGCCTCGGCCATCTGCAGGCTTTCGAGCGCCGGTGTCGCGCTTGCCAGCACCACCGGCACGCCCTCGAAATGTCCGCGCATCACCGCCACGTCGCGGGCGTTGTAGCGCACACCGTCGTCCTGCTTGAACGCCACTTCGTGCGCCTCGTCGACCACCACGAGGCCGAGATCTGCAAACGGCAGGAACAGCGCCGAGCGCGCTCCGACCACCACATTTGCCCCGCCAAACGCCACCTGCCGCCACGCCCGCCGCCGCTCCGATGCCTTGAGCGAGGAATGCCAGGTGACGGGCGTCACCCCGAACCGTGCCTCGAACCGGCCCAGAAACGCGGCGGTGAGTGCGATTTCGGGCAGCAGCACCAGCACCTGCCGCCCGGCCTCCAGCGCCGCTGCCACGGCCTCGAAATAGGTCTCGGTCTTGCCGGAGCCCGTCACCCCGTCGAGCAGGAACGGCTGGAACCTATGCGCTGCGACTGCCTCCACCATCTCCGCCGCTGCCTCGGCCTGCTGCTCGGCCAACGCCGGTGCGGCGAACAGCGGATCGGGCGCGGGGTAGGGCCGGTCGCTATCGACCAGCACCGGCTCCAGCAGCCCCTGGCTTAGCATCCCGCGCAGCACGCCTTCGGAAACACCTGCGATCTCCGCCAGCTCGCGCATCGTCGCCTGTTCGCCCTGCAGCAGATCGAGCGCCTGCAGCCGCTGCGGCGTCATCCGCGCGGGCTCCTCGCCAGTGAGGCGGTATTCGGTGACGGTCCCGCTACCCTTCAGCGCCGCGCTGCTCGACAGCGCCATGCGCGCCACGGCAGAGAGCGGCGCGAGGTAGTAGTCCGCCGTCCACGCGATCAAGCGGCGCAGCGGCGCGGGCAGCGGCGGCACCGGCAGGACTTCGAGAACGCTGCGCAGCTTGTGCTCGGGATAGTCATCGCGGGGAAGATCGCCATCATCCCACACCACGCCCAGAATCTGGCGCGGCCCCAGCGGCAGCACGACCACGCTGCCCGGCGGCGCCTCCATCCCGGACGGCAGCCGGTAGTCGAGTGCGCCGAGGGCGGCGTTGAAAACGATGCAGCGCACGCGGGTCATGCACCCCATCTAGGGACTGGTGGCCTTGGGGGCAAAGGCTCACCGCCACCCGCTTGGGGAAGAATGACAGGCTACACAGCGCCCGCCCTCGCGCTATAGGGTTCGCAGAATCGGACACAGGACACGTTCCCCATGAAGTTTTTCGTCGACACCGCTGACACCGCCGAGATTGCCGACCTTGCCTCCACCGGCCTGCTCGACGGCGTGACCACCAATCCTTCGCTGATCGCCAAGGCGGGCCGCGATTTCATCGAAGTGACGCGCGAGATCTGCGGCCTCACCAGCGGCCCGGTCTCGGCCGAAGTCGTGGCGCTCGATCACGAAGGCATGATGCGCGAGGCGGAAATCCTGCGTAAGATTGCCGACAACGTCTGCATCAAGGTGCCGCTCACCATCGATGGCCTCAAGACCTGCAAGGCGCTCACCAGCGACGGCACGATGGTCAACGTCACGCTGTGCTTCTCGGCCAATCAGGCGCTGCTGGCGGCCAAGGCCGGCGCGACCTTCATCTCGCCCTTCGTCGGGCGGCATGACGACAACGGCTTCGACGGCATGGATCTCATCCGCGATATCCGCCTGATCTACGACAACTACGCCTTCGGCACCGAAATCCTCGTCGCCTCGATCCGCCACGGCGTCCACGTGCTCGAAAGCGCCAAGATCGGTGCCGACGTGATCACCGCGCCGCCTGCCGTGATCAAGGGCCTGTTCAAGCATGTGCTGACCGAAAAGGGCATCGAAGGCTTCCTTGCGGATTGGGCCAAGACGGGGCAGACAATCGGGTGAAGTCGGCAATCGGCTGAAACCCAACCCGACGGATGAAGACAGACCTTGCCTGACGAAAGCCCCCTCGACCAGTTCCGCTCGGTTCTCGCCGGCACCGCGCGCGCCGTGGCCGATGTGCCCGAGCTCGAAGTCGCCTGGACCGCCGATGCGCCGAGCCAGACGGGGACGAACTTGCGCCTGCCGATGCCGGGCCGGGCGCTACCTGCCGCGCAAGTGGCCGAAGCGCGGGGCTTTGCCGATGGCATGGCGCTCAAGCTGCGTCTGCACAACGAGACCTTGCACAACCGCAGTGCCCCCACCGAACCGCTCGCCCGCGCTTGCTACGATGCGATCGAGCAGGTGCGCTACGAGGCGCTGGGGTCGGACGGCTATGCCGGTATCCGGGGCAACCTCGACGCCGCGACGACGATGCGCATCGCCTCCGATCCGATCGCCCGCGCGATCCGGCCCGAGGACGTGCCGCTGCCCACCGCGCTTGCCATGCTGCTGCGCGAGAAGCTGACCGGGCAGGCCGTGCCTCCCGCCGCCGAAATCGGCACTGCGATGGTGCGCAGCTGGATCGAAGCGCGCGCCGGGGCCGATCTTGAAGGGTTTGCCGATCTGCTGGACGACCAGAAGGCGTTCCAGAACCTCGCGCTCGAAATGCTCGGCCACCTCGATCTCACCAAGTCCCCCGACGAGGCCGATGACGGCGGCGATGAGGACGAGGGCGAGCAGGCTGACGACGAGGCCGAGGACCAGCCCGACGCCTCCGACGACGGCGCCGAGCAGCAGCCGAGCGAAGTCGCCGGGGACACTACCGAAGGCGACGAACAGGGCGAGGAGCAGGAACAGACCGAGACATCGGAAGACACCGCCGACGCCGACATGGCCGACGAGGGCGAGGAGGGCATGCTGCCCACGCGGCCCAACCGGCCGTGGACCGATCTGCCGGACAGCTGGGAATACAAGGCCTACACCACCCAGTTCGACGAAGTCGTTTCCGCCACCGAGCTGTGCGACGAGGAAGAGCTCACCCGCCTGCGCGCCTATCTCGATGCGCAGTTGAAGGGCCTGCAGGGCATTGTCACCCGGCTTGCCAACCGTCTCCAGCGCCGCCTCATGGCGCAGCAGAACCGTTCGTGGGATTTCGATCAGGAGGAAGGCCTCCTCGATGCCGCGCGGCTGGCGCGCGTCGTCATCTCGCCCGGCCATTCGCTGTCGTACAAGATCGAGCGCGACGTCGAGTTCAAGGACACCGTCGTCACCCTGCTGATCGACAATTCCGGCTCTATGCGCGGGCGCCCGATCTCGATCGCGGCAATCAGTGCGGACATCATGGCGCGCACGCTGGAGCGCTGCGGCGTGAAGACCGAAGTGCTCGGCTTCACCACCCGCGCGTGGAAGGGCGGCCAATCGCGCGAGGCGTGGCTTTCGGGCGGCAAGCCCGCGCACCCCGGCCGCCTCAACGATCTGCGCCACATCGTCTACAAGAAGGCGGACGAGCCTTGGCGCCGCGCGCGCAAGAACCTAGGCCTGATGATGCGCGAGGGGCTGCTCAAGGAAAACATCGACGGCGAGGCGCTGCTCTGGGCCCATACCCGCCTGCTGGCGCGGCAGGAGGATCGCCGCATCCTGATGGTCATTTCGGACGGCGCGCCGGTCGACGATTCGACGCTCTCGGTCAATTCGGCGGGCTATCTCGAACAGCACCTGCGCCGCGTGATCGACTGGATCGAGAAGCAGTCCCCGGTCCAGCTCGTCGCCATCGGCATCGGCCATGACGTGACGCGCTACTACCGCCGCGCGGTGACGATCATGGATGTCGAGCAACTTGGCGGCACGATGGTCGAGCAGCTGGCGGGGCTGTTCGAGGATGACGACTGATCGGTCGGTCCGGATCGTCCTTTGCGCCGCAATACCCTGAATGATCGGAAACCGCGCCAGGCCGGGCGCGGGCGTTTTTCACGCTATGCCGCGCGCCGGAAATGATGATACGCCGTGCGCGGGGGAAAGATGATGCGCCGTCGAATTGGGGTTGTGCCAGCGCTGCTGCTGCTTTCCGCACCGACTTGCCTGCCTGCACAACCGGTGCCTGCTTCAGTGGCGGAACCGGCTGAACCCCTTGCAGCCGTGCCGGCGGCCACCACGGATTTGCCCTGCGATCGGTGCATTCCTGCGCTCGCGCCGGTCGACCTCGTGCTCGATACCGATCTGGGCAGCAAGATCAGCAAGACGGGCGAGACCTTTGCCTTCCACCTTGCGCGGCCGATCGTGATCGATGGCCACGAACTTGTGCCTGCGGGGACGCCGGGGCAAGGGGAAGTGATCCACGCCAAGAAAGCGGGCGGCAGCGGAACGGCGGGCGAACTCGTGTTGGCCGCACGCTACCTTTCCGTCGGCTCGCAGCGCCTGCGGCTGCGCTCCATGCATATCGCCCAGCGGTCCGAGGACGCGATTGGCAAGATCGATGCCTTCAATGCCGCCACCGTGATGAGCCCTGTGCCGGTGGCCTTGGTGGGCTTTGCCATCACCGGTCGGAACAACGTATTCCCCAAGGGAACCCCTGCCATCGCCAAGACCGCCGAGCTTTTCAAGGTGCTGTCACCGGATGGCGGCGTGGCGACATCGGATACATCAACCCGGCCGGCAACTCCGCCCGTCGGTCCATAAGAGGAGAGGAAGCAGGATGATCAAGGCAGCAACAAGGGCGGGACTGATCCTGTTGGCGACGGCCACGATGGCGACGTCGGCCCACGCAGGTGACAAGCCCCCGGTGCGCATCCCTGCGCCGCCCGCAGGCAAAGGCCAGATCGTGTTCTACCGCACCGGTACCATCATGGGGGCGGCGATGGGCTGCGCCGTGAATGAGGGCGGCCAGAAGATCAGCTCGCTCGGCTCGGGCCGCTATTTCATCCTCGTGACCGATCCCGGCCGCCACGAATACACCGTGAAGAGCGAAGCCAAGGACGTGCTCGCGCTTGAGGTCGAGGCCGACGAGACGCAGTACGCCATGTGCCGGATCAAGATGGGCGTGATGGCCGGACGGCCAGACCTGCGCCCCTCGACCGCCGAGGAATTCACCAAGGCCGGCACCAACCGGATGGTCGATGCGGATGATATGGGGCCAGCGCCCGGCGCACTGCGCGCGGATCAGGTCGAAGCTGCGCTTGCGGCCACGCCGGCTCCGGCGGCACCTGCGGCTCCGGCCAACTGAGAGCGTGGCAGAGCAAGGCGGCCAACCGTCCATGCGCGGTTGACCGCCTTGCCTTAATCGGTCAATTAAACTGCAAATCGTATTCCTGCGCCGGTGCCTGATATTGGCGCAGGGATGTCTGCATAAGCCGGAGAGATTGCCCATGAATGTTGCCGAAGCCGTACTCACGCGCCGTTCGATCCGGGCGTTTCAGGACAAGCCCGTTCCGCTCGACGTGCTGCGCCGGGTGATGGACACCGCGCGCTGGGCGCCTTCGGGCTGCAATTTCCAGCCGTGGGAAGCGGCCATTGTCACCGGCGAGCCGCTCAAGGAGCTTCAGGCGAAGATGATGGCGACGCCGCCGCAGAACCCGCGCGAGTACAGCTGGGACGATCCGGAAGTGATCCCCGAATGCAAGGCGCGGCTGCACGGCGTGGGCAAGGCGATGTACAGCGCGATGGGCATTGGCCGCGAGGATGTCGAAGCGCGCAACAAGTTCATGGGCGCCAATGTCGTCTCGTTCGGTGCGCCGGCGGTGCTGCTGTGCTATTTCGACCGCCGCATGGGGCCGCCGCAGTGGTCGGACGTCGGCATGTGGCTGCAGACGATCATGCTGCTGCTGCGCGGCGAAGGGCTCGACAGCTGCCCGCAGGAAGCGCTTTCGCTTTATGCCAAGCTGATCAAAGACTTCCTCGGCGTTTCGGATGAAACCCATATCTTCTTCTGTGGCATCGCCATCGGCTACCGCGAGGAGGAAAGCCCGGTGAACAACTTCGCGCGCGAGCGCGAGCCGGTGGACGGCAACGTCAAGTTCCTCGGCTTCTGATGGGATTGCATGCGCCACTGCATAGGCAGTGGCGCATGGGGGCGCTAATCAACCGCAGAACGCGGGGGGTTGGCGATGCCTGATTCCAGAGGCACATCGGCGCAGGCGCTGCGGCAGGGGCTGCGCGAGCTCGGCTGGCAGCGGCTGGCTGTGGCGGCGCTGCTGCTTGTGCTGGCGCTGTTCACTGCGCTGCGCAGCTGGCACCTGCCCATTCTGGGCGATGCGGAAAATGCGCTCTACGACCTTCGCGCCGCCAGCTTCGCGCCCCGCACGGATACCGACAAGCGCATCGTCCTTGTCGTCTATACTGACGATACCAACCGCAAGACCGGGCAGATCTCCCCGGTCGATCGCACCGTGCTGGCGCAGGCCCTCGCGCAGATTGAAGGGATGGGGGCGAAGGGCATCGGCATCGATATCCTGCTCGATAGCGCGCAGGATGATGATCCGCTGCTTCAGGCTGCGCTGCGCGGCATGACGACGCCGGTCTACCTCGCCTTTGCCAGCAATCGCACCAATCCAGAGGCGATCACCTGGGAGCAGGAGCGGGACCTCAGGCGCTATATCGCGGCGGTGCGCACGGATACGACGAAGCCCGCCAGCATCCTCCTCGTCACCGATAACGACGGCGCCGCGCGCCGCTGGCCGCGCCATTATCCCGGCCTGCCGCCGCTGCTCTCCGAAGCGCTGACGCAGGCTACGCCCGACGCTGTGCCGGCCTTTGCGGGGTTCACCGGGCCGATCCGCTACCGCCTGCCCAGCGCGAAGGAGCGCCCGGTCTTCGAGAAAATCCCCATCGATCTCCTCGCTGATCCCGCCACCGCGCCGCTCGTCGCCGATACGATTCGCGGCCGCTACGTGCTGATCGGCGGCGACTTTGCCGATTTCGATCAGTTCGACACGCCGTTCACTCGCACCGGCCTTTCCGCCGATCCACGCGGCGGGCACGCGCGGATGATCGGGGTGGAAGTGCACGCCTCGATGCTAGCGCAATTGCTCGACAAGGCGCGCCCAAGCGGCGTGCCGGGCTGGGCGCAGGCGCTGGGCGCGGTGCTTGCGGTGCTGCTGGGCATGATGACGGCTGCTGCGCGCGCACGCCCCTGGCAGCTGGCGCTCGGCGTGGCGGCGCAGCTCCTCGCGTTCGCGGCGGTTCCGTTCCTTGTCGCGCAAGCGGGCTTCGATACGCTGGGCTTCCCGGCGGTCGGCTGGCCGGCGGGCTGGCTGATCGCCTATGTCGCCGTCAGCGCGGCGCTGCGCGCAGTGGGCGCGGCGCAGCGGGAGTTCGCCCAGGGCGCACTCGGCAAATACCTGCCGCGCTCGGTCGCCAGCGAAATCCTGCGCAATCCGGAGCGGCTGCGGCTGCATGGCGAGAAGCGGGCGATCTTCTGCCTGTTCAGCGATCTTGAAGGCTTCACCAAGCTGACCCACGCGGTCGAACCGGAAATGATCGCGCGCTTGCTCAACGATTATCTCGACCGGCTTTCGGCGGTGGTGCTCGAACACGGCGGCACGCTCGACAAATTCGTCGGCGATGCGGTCGTCGCGTTCTGGGGCGCGCCGATTGCTTATCCGGACGACGGGGAGCGCGCGGTCAGGGCGGCCATCGCGATGTATCACGCGGGCGAGGACTTCCGCCGCAATGCGCCTGTCGGAGTGCCGCCGATTGGCCGCACTCGCGTTGGCGTCCATTTCGGCGAGGCGATCGTTGGCAATTTCGGCGGCGAGGGGCGCATCCAGTACACCGCGCTTGGCGATGCGATGAACACTGCCGCCCGGCTTGAAGGTGCGAACAAGCCGCTGGACACCACGATCCTTGTCAGCCGCGAGGCCCTGGAGCGCTCTGGCCTCGATGGCTTCCGCCCGATGGGCACGGTGCGCCTGCGCGGGCGGGCTACGCCGGTCGAGGTTTTCGAGCCGGTGCCGGAGGGCGATCCTTCCGCCCGCGCGCTTGCCGAAGATCTTGTCGCCGCGCACGCTGCGGGCAATCGCGCGGCTGTGCAGGCGCTCACAGCGCGAATCGGTGCGGACGGCCACAAGGATCCTGCGCTGGCCAATCTGGCGCGCCGCCTGGCGGAACTGGATGATGGAGAGAGCTATGTCCTTGGCTAGTCGCACCCTTGCCGGCGCCGCCCTGATGGCTGCCAGCTGCGGCTGGACCGTGGCGGCCAATGCGCAAGCCGTGGTGATCCGCTCGACCGGGCCTTCGGCGGCGGTTTATCCCATGGGGCGCAAGCTGCCGGCGGGCGCGGCGGTCACGCTCAAGGCGGGCGATCAGGTGACGGTGATCGATCAGGCTGGCTCGCGCGTGCTGTCCGGCCCGGGCAGCTTTCGCATCGACAATGCCGTCAACCGCGATGCTGCAAGCGGTGCAAACAGCGCGCTCGCCGCGCTCATCGCACGCGGCGGCGCGCGCACCCGCACCGGGGCCGTGCGCGGCGATACCGAAGAGCCGACCGAAGCCGTCCGCCCCGACAATGTCTGGTATGTCGACGTCAGCCGCGGCGGCACCGTCTGCATTGCCGATCCCGCGCAAGTCGTGCTCTGGCGGCCCAACCGTGCCGAGACCGGCAACGGCACGCTCTACGGCGCGGACAACACCCCCGCCGAAGTGACCTTCCGCGCCGGAAGCGCGATCAAGCTGTGGCCGGTCGCGGCGCTGCCGGTGGTGGATGGCCAGACCTACCGCTTCACCAGCCCGGTCGGCCAGACGGTGAAGATCACCATGCGGCTGCTGGTGGATGTGCCGGAAGACCCCGTCGCGGTGGCGGCGCTGCTCGCGGAGAAGGGCTGCACCGCCCAGATCGATGTGCTGGCAAGCGCTCCGGTGGCGGCTGAATAAATAGGGACAGTCCCCATTTATCGGGATGCGCGCGCGCTTGACCGGCAGGCGCGCGGGCTGGCAGAGCGCGGGGCATGGAAACGACTGCTCCCCTCACGCTCTTCAACAGCCTGACCCGCCGCACCGAACCGTTCGTGCCCGTCCACGCGGGCGAGGCGCGCGTCTATACCTGCGGGCCGACGGTCTACAACTACCCCCACATCGGCAACATGCGCGCCTATGTCTTTGCCGACGTGCTGGGGCGGACGCTGAGCTTCAAGGGCTACAAGCTCACCCATGTCATCAACATCACCGATGTCGGCCACCTTACCGACGATGCGGACGATGGCGAGGACAAGATGGAGCGGATGGCAGCGGCCCGGAAGCAGTCGATCTGGGACGTGGCCGAGCACTACAAGCAGGCCTACTGGGCCGATGTGCGCGCGCTCAATATCCGCCAGCCCGCGCAGTGGACGGTGGCGACGGACTACGTTGAGCAGATGATCGAGTTTGCGAAGGGGATCGCGGCGAAGCACTGCTATGAGATTGAGGAGGGCCTCTACTTCGATACCAAATCGGTAGACGACTATGGGTTACTTGCCGGACGCCACATGCTTGAGAGGCTGGAGGAGGAAGAGTCCGCTTGGATGCGCATCAGTGAAGTTGAAGGAAAAAGGCATTGGGCCGACTTCGCGATCTGGCGCAAGACCCCGCCGGGCGAGACGCGGCAGATGGAGTGGGATTCGCCCTGGGGCAAGGGTGCACCGGGGTGGCATCTGGAATGCTCGGTCATGTCGGGCGCGGTGCTGGGTTTTCCCTTCGATATCCACACCGGCGGCATCGACCACCGCGAGATCCACCACCCCAACGAGATCGCGCAGAACCAGGCGCACTGCTGCACGAATGGCCTCGACGACGCGGCCAATTCGGGCGCCAAGATCTGGATGCACAACAACTTTCTCGTCGAGCGCAGCGGCAAGATGTCGAAGTCCTCGGGCGAGTTCCTGCGGTTGCAACTGCTCATCGACAAGGGTTACCACCCGCTGGCGTACCGGCTGCTGTGCCTGCAGGCGCACTATCGCAGCGAACTGGAGTTCAGTTGGGAAGGGCTGGGGGCAGCGCTGACGCGGCTCAAGCGGTTGGTGATGGCGGTCGAGCAGTTACGAGCGCGCGACGAGGACACTTCCTCAACTGCACCCGGTCCACGCTTCCAGCCTTTCCTCGAACGGTTCGACGCGGCGGTGTCGGACGACCTCAATACGGCCATTGCGCTCACCGTGCTCGAAGAGGTTGCGGTGCTCAAGAAGGTCGATCCGGCGGAGAAGCTCGCTGCACTTGCCGCCATGGACTCCGTCCTCGGCCTCCATCTCCTGAACCTCACCCGCACCGACCTCCGCATCCGCCCCAAGTCCGCGACCATCACCGAAGCCGAAATCGAAGCCACCCTTGCCGCCCGCAAGGAGGCTCGCGCGGCCAAGGACTTCGCCCGCTCCGATGCGCTGCGCGATGAACTCGCCGCCAAGGGCGTCGAGGTCATGGACGGTGATCCGCTCGGGTGGGAGTGGAAGCTTGTGCCGTGAAGCTCTGGCGGATCACTCGGTCCGTTCATACCGCGATTGATGGCGCAGGCGCGCTTGCGCACGGCGGGCGCTATTCGCCGCCGGGTCTCCCGGTGGTTCACTTCGCGTCCGAGGCCGCGCTGGCGGTGTTGATCGCGCTGCGCTATCAGCCGACCGATCCGGACGAGGGCGCGGCGGACCTTGTGCTGGGCTGGATCGACATTGCGGCAGCGCCGGAACGGGTGCCCGCCGGCCTTGCCGAGCCGGAGATCCAGACGTGGGTAACGGACTGGCTTGTGCAGCGCCGCTCGTTGGCTGCGGCATTGGCATCGAAAGTGCTCCCCGAAGGCGATGTCGTGCTGTTCAATCCGCGCCACCCTGATGCCGGGCAGGCTGGGCCGCTCGCTGTGCGCCCCTTCAGCTTTGCCGAGTGCCTGCACACCCCGCCGATGCGCGCGATCTATGGAGCTGGTCTGTGATAATCCTCGCCGCACTCGCCCTGGCTGCCGCCCCTGTGGCAACGCCCGAGGCGGCGATTGCGGCGATCTACGCCCCTTTTCGCCGCGCCGAAATGCACGATGCGGCGTGGGAGCGCCCGATTTTCACCCCGCGCCTCAAGGCCCTGATCGCGAAGTGGCGCGCGGTCACGCCCAGCGATGAAGTCGACGACCTCTCCGATTTCGACTGGCTGTGCCAATGTCAGGACTGGGATGCGGGCGGCCTTCATGAGCGGATCACGGGCCTGCGCGGGCAGGGCCGGGGGCGGCTCCGGGTGACAGTGTCGCTCGGCAAGGCGCCGGGCCGGCACGAGGTGCTGCGCTTCGTGCTGCAACGCGCCGGTCATCGCTGGCTGATCGATGATATTCATGCCAGCGGCTTCAAAGGCGGTCTCCGCGCGACCCTGCTGCGGACAACCGCCGCCGATATCGCGCTGCGCCGCCCCCGTTAGCGCTTGGGCACGATCACCAGCTTGTAAGGAATGAACAGCAGCACTTCCGAAAGGCCAGCCCGGTTCCATTCCACCGGGCGGTTCAGCCCTTCGATCTCCACCCCGTAGTCCGGCCCGAGTTTGGCCGCCATGGCCTTGGCATCCGCTGCAATCACATCGGCAATCGCCGGGCGGTACTGGTCTGGATCGACGATCGAGAAAGTTAGGTCGTCGCTCGTCTCCATCAGCGCACGCCCTTCCAGCCTGACAGCCTTGACGAATGCGGTGATCGCTGCCTCTGCGGCTTGGGCGTCCCGGCCGTTCTGCAGCGGTGCCTTGATCAGCAGGGTCAGCTTCTGCGAATCGGGCCGGCTATCGCGCGCAAGGGTCAGATCGCGGTAGTTTTTGAGCGTGATTGGCTGAATCGTCTGCGTGCCATAGGCAAGCTGCACACCCGATTTCGGCGCCTGGGCGATGGCATGGGCGAGGGTTGCGTAGATCTCGTTCGAGCGGCCTTTGGGATCGCGCGTATCGCCGGTGATGGTGACTTCCTGCACCGCGAAATCGGCTGTCCGCTTGAGTCCGACGGCGGGCTGGGCGGAATTGTAGTCGTCGGCCGACCTGCGCTGGGCGGTGACGATCACTTCGTCGGCCTGCGCCATGGCCAGACCCGGCGTGGTGACCAGCGCAATGCTCATCATTGCAAACAATAGCTTCATGTCGTCGCTCGCCTCGCTATCGTACGGAAAACCAGACTGCCGGAGCGGAGTGCCAATGACAACGCCATCCAAGACCATTCTCGTGATGCCCGCGCTCGCCGCGCCCGTGCTGCAGCCGCATCTGCCGGACTGGATCGAGCCGCGCTTCTTCCGCCACACCGCCGAACTGATTGAAATGGCGCCCGAGGCCGAGATCGGCTGGTTCGATCTCGAAGACAAGGCCAAGATGGTCGAGGCGATCAACTGCGCGGAAAACCTGAAGTGGCTCTCCAGCATCTACGCCGGGGTCGATGGTTTTCCGCTGCAGCTGATGGCCGAGCGCGGCGTCGTCTTCACCAATGGTGTCGGCATCAGCGCGATCACCATCGCCGAATATGTCGTCATGGGCATGCTCAATATCGCCAAGGGCTACCGCGAAGTGGTGCGCGCGCAGGACCGGCACGAATGGCTGGCGGATTCGCCGGGCAAGGTCGAACTCGCCGGCAGCAAGGCGCTGGTCCTGGGTTATGGCGCGATCGGCCAGCGCGTGGACAAGATCCTTTCGGCCTTCGAAGTGGAGGTGACCAAGGTGCGCCGCTCGCCCGGGGAAGGCACGCTGCTGCCAGACCAATGGCGCGCGCGGCTGGGTGAGTTCGACTGGGTGATTCTGGCTGTGCCCGCCACGCCGGAAACCGACGGCATGATTGGCGCGGCAGAGCTTGCGGCGATGAAGCCCAGCGCCGTGCTGGTCAATGTCGCGCGCGGCAGTGTGGTCGATCAGGACGCGCTCGTCGCCACGCTGACCGAGCAGCGCATCGGCGGCGCCTTCCTTGACGTCACCACGCCAGAGCCGCTTCCGGCGGATCATCCGCTGTGGAGCCTGCCCAATGCGCATGTCACCATGCACCTTTCAGGGCGCGCGCAGACCGCGATGTTCCAGCGCTCCGCCGCACGCTTCCTCGATAATCTCGCCCGCTATGGCCGGGGTGATGCGCTCGCACATCAGGTTGATCTCACCCTCGGCTACTGAACCGGCGTGCGGGGGTGACTCGTACCTTTGCCTTTGATACCACTCAAGTATCCGTCGGCGAGGCAGCTTGCTGTAACCGCCGGGTGGTCTTGGCCGTATTGGACCGAGGGAGGCGCGGCTGCGGGCTCCCGCGGTGGAGCAAGCATATGAGCGACGGCGCTGGCAATGTTTCCGGGGGCAAGAAAGCTTCTGACCTGTTTGTCGAATGCCTCGAGGAAGAAGGCTGCGAATACATCTTTGGCGTGCCCGGAGAGGAAAACCTGGACTTTCTCGATTCGCTCTCGCGCTCCACGAAGATCAAGCTGATCCTCACCCGCCACGAGCAGGGGGCGGGCTTCATGGCGGCGACTTATGGCCGTCACACCGGCAGGACCGGCGTGTGCATTTCGACGCTGGGGCCGGGCGCGACCAACCTAGTGACCGCGGCGGCCTATGCCACGCTGGGCGGCATGCCGATGCTGATGATCACCGGCCAGAAGCCGATCAAGAAATCGAAGCAGGGCCGCTTCCAGATCCTCGACGTTGTCTCGATGATGGGGCCGATCACCAAGTTCACCCACCAGATGGCGAGCTCCGACAATATCCCGAGCCGGGTGCGCGAGGCCTATCGCCTTGCCGAGGAAGAGAAGCCGGGCGCCACGCATATCGAATTGCCCGAAGATATCGCCGACGAGCACACGGAGGCACACCCCCTCAAGCGCTCAATGGTCCGCCGCCCCAGTGCCGATCCCAAGTCGGTGCGCCAGGCGGTCAATGCGCTGGAGGCGGCGAAATCGCCGGTGCTGGTGATCGGCGCGGGCGCGAACCGCACGATGACCGGGCGCATGCTGCTCCAGTTTGTCGAGAAGACCGGCATCCCCTTCCTCACCACCCAGCTTGGCAAGGGGGTGATCGACGAGCGCCACCCCAAGTTCCTCGGCTGCGCGGCGCTCTCTGCCGGAGACTTCGTCCACCGCGCGATCGAGGACTCCGACTGCATCGTCAACATCGGCCATGATGTGATTGAAAAGCCGCCGTTCTTCATGCGTGAGGGCGGGCCGACGGTGATCCACGTCTCGTCCAAGACCGCCGAAGTCGATCCGGTCTATTTCCCGCATATCGAAGTGATCGGCGATATCGCCAACGCGATCTGGCAGATGAAGGAGGACATTGTCCCCAATGGCAGCTGGACCTGCGGCAAGATGCTGGAATACCGCGCCGCCGAACTGGCGCACAATGCCCCGCTCGCCGCCGATGCGCGCTTCCCGATCTTCCCGCCGCATCTTGTCCAGCAGGTGCGCGAGTGCATGCCCGACGACGGGATCATCTGCCTCGACAACGGCGTCTACAAGCTCTGGTTCGCACGCGGCTACACCGCCTACCGGCCGAACACCGTGCTGCTCGACAATGCGCTCGCCTCGATGGGGGCGGGGCTCCCCTCGGCGATGATGAGCGCGATGCTCTATCCCCAGCGCAAGGTCATGGCGATCTGCGGCGATGGCGGGTTCATGATGAACAGCCAGGAGATGGAAACCGCGGTGCGCTTGCGGCTCAATCTCACCGTGCTGATCCTGAATGACAGCAGCTATGGCATGATCCGCTGGAAGCAGGCCAACATGGGCTTTGCGGATTTCGGCCTGACTTATGGCAATCCGGACTTCGTGAAATATGCCGAGGCCTACGGCGCGCATGGCCACCGCGCGCAAAGCGCCGCGCACCTCAAGGAACTCCTCGCGCATTGCTGCGATACATCTGGTGTCCACCTGATCGATTGCCCGGTCGATTACTCGGAGAACGACCAGATCCTGAACAAGGATATCAAGGCGCTTTCGAGGGCGCTGTAAGCACCACGCAGCAAGAGGGGCGGCTGGCCCCAAGCAGAGGCAGACCATGACCCACCTCAAGGACGTCTACCCGCTCTATCTCAACAACAAGGCGGTCCAGCCCAACACCGATCTTGTCGTGACGGACAAGTTCACTGGCGAGGTCGCGTTCCGCACCGCGCTCGCCACGCCCGACGTGATCGACGCCGCGATTGCCGGCGCGGTGCGCGCGGCAGAGCCGATGGCGCGGCTGGCGAGTTACGAGAAGCGCGATGTCCTGGCGCATTGCGTGCGGCGCTTCATCGAACGGTTCGACGAACTGGCCTATGCGCTCTGCGTTGAAGCCGGAAAGCCGATTGCGGACGCGGAAGGCGAAGTCACCCGCCTGATCGATACGTTCCGCATCGCCAGCGAGGAAGCAACGCGCAATTACGGCGAGGTCCAACCGCTCGATATCTCTGCGCGGGCAAAGGGTTACATGGGGATGTGGAAGCGCGTCCCCATCGGGCCGTGCAGCTTCATCTCGCCCTTCAACTTCCCGCTCAATCTGGCCGCGCACAAGATCGCGCCCGCCATCGCGGTGGGCTGCCCCTTCGTGATGAAGCCCGCCAGCCTCACGCCGCTCGGCGCGATCATCATGGGCGAAGTGCTGGCGGAGTGCGATATCCTGCCCGAAGGCGCCTTCTCGATCCTTCCCGCCACTCGCGACGGGGCGGAGCTCTTCACCACCGACGAGCGGCTCAAGCTGCTCTCCTTCACCGGTTCGCCGGGCGTCGGCTGGGATCTCAAGGCCAAGGCGGGCAAGAAGAAGGTCGTGCTCGAACTCGGCGGAAATGCGGCGGTGATCGTCGATGCCGATGCCGATCTCGATCATGCGCTCGCCCGCATCGTGTTCGGCGGTTACTACCAATCGGGCCAATCGTGCATCCATGTGCAGCGCGTGATCATCCACGAAAGCATCTATGATACCTTCCGGGACATGCTGGCGGCCAAGGTGAAAACCCTCATCTCCGGCGATCCCAAGGCGCGCGATACCTTCATCGGTCCGATGATTTCAGCCAAGGAAGCCCAGCGCCTGAAGAGCTGGATCGATGCAGCCGTTGCGGGCGGCGCGACGCTGCTGGCGGGCGGCGGCTGCGAGGGCGCGATGCTGGAAGCCACGCTGCTCGAAGGCTGCAGCCGCGACATGGAGGTCTATACCGAGGAAGCGTTCGGCCCGGTCGTTCTCCTCTCGAAATTCAGCGACTGGAACGAAGCGCTGGCCGAGGTCAACGACAGCAAGTTCGGCCTGCAGGCCGGTATCTTCACCCGCGATATTCACAAGGTGCTTGAGGCCTGGGATCACCTCGAGGTCGGCGGCGTGGTGGTCAACGACGTCTCCAGCTACCGCGTCGACAATATGCCCTACGGCGGGGTCAAGGATTCCGGGCTCGGGCGCGAGGGTGTGCGCTTCGCGATGGAAGACATGAGCGAGATCCGCAATCTGGTGATCCGCAGGGTCTGACCGGCAGGTACCTCGCAAATGGAGGAAGCTGGCGCCATTCGCCGCTTGAACGGCATGCGCGGTCTGGCGTAACCAGTGGTTCAAGGGTCGCCCTGTCAGGTCGCGTCCTGCGCGCGGTGAGGGCTGCAATGGTTCCTCCGCACTGAGCGCCGGGCGCAGGAAACGAGGGGCAATGGGGGGCATTTCGACATTGGCGCGGCCGTCCGAGGCTGCCCTTCGCGGTGGGCTGAGAACCCCGCTCATGGCAGGCTTGGCATGTCTGGCGCTCGCGTTGCTTGCGCTGGGCGCGGCGCTCGCGCTGCATCCTGCACCGCTCAAGGCGCAGACCGTCTCCGATGGCGGTACGGCGCGCGCGCACATGGGCGTGGCAAGCTGCGCCGGCTCGACCTGCCATGGCCGCAGCGTCGCCAGTGGCACCCCGATCCGTCAGGATGAACTCCTGCGCTGGCAGGAGGAAAGCTCCCCCACCGGCGCGCATAGCCGTGCCTGGCGCGTGATCGGCGAACCGCGCGGAGTCGCGATTGCCCGCCGCCTCGGGCTGGATAGCGCCGGGCTCGTGCGCGAATGCGCCGGCTGCCATGCTTCGCAAGGCGCGGCCAAGCTGGCGGACGGTGTCGATTGCGAGGCATGCCACGGCAATGCCGGTGCGGGCCCCGGCGGCGGTTGGCTCGCCACACACTACACCGTCGGCACCAGTCATGCGCGCAACGTGGCGCAGGGCATGACCGACCTGACGGTGCCCCGCGTGCGCGCCGCTGTCTGCCTCGATTGCCACCTTTCGGGCGATGGGCAGGGCCAGTTTATCGCACACCGCATCATGGCGGCGGGCCACCCGCGCATCTCTTTCGAACTCGATCTGTTCAGCACCTTGCAGCAACACCACGATGAGGACGCGGACTATGCCCAGCGCAAGGGGCGCAAGACCAATTCGATGCAGATGTGGGCGATCGGGCAGGCCGAGGCGGTTTCACGCGGGCTTTCGCTCTATCTGCAGCCAGCCAAGGCGAGCGACGGCGTGTTTCCCGAGTTCACGTTCTACGATTGCCATTCGTGCCACCGCCGCATTACCGACGGCGACGAGGCCAACATCAGCGCGGTGCCCAATCCGGGCCGTCCGATCCACGCCGGCATGCCGCCCTGGAATGACGAGAACATGATCCTGCTGCTCGCCGCAGCGCGTGTAGTCGCGCCCGGCGAAGCGGCGACGTTCGACGCGCGCTCCAAGGCCTTCCACCGCGCGATGGGCATGGGCCGCAGCGAGACGGTGGCGGCGGCGCAGGCGCTGCGGCAGACAACCGGGGCGCTCTCCGCACGCTTTGCCGCAACCGCCTTCAGCCGCGATCAGGCCTTTACCGTGATCGACACCATCGCCAGCGACGCGATTTCCGAGCGCTTCACCGACTACGAAGGCTCGGTCCAGTCGGTCATGGCGCTCGATACGCTGCTGAATGGCATGGTCAACGCCGGCATGGTGACGGTCGGCAGCGCCGGCAACCTGCGCCTGCAGATCAACCAGGCCTATGCCGCGGTGCGTGATCCCAATGCCTTCCAGCCGATTGCCTTCCGCCGCGCGCTCGGCGGTGCGGTCCGTTCCATTCGGAGTCTTCGCTGATGGCCCTTCGCAAACTGCCCGCACATCTGGCAGCCTGGCTCGCGCTGATCGGCATGGTCCTGTCGGGGTTTGCTCCGGTCGCGGCAGGCAGCGCCGCTGCCGCCGTCTACACCGCGCCCGCGCTTGAGGCGCTGACCATTGCCGATGTACAGAAGGTCATTGCGCAGGCTGTGGGCGAGGCCAAAGCGCGCGGCGCCAAGGCCACGATCGCGGTGGTTGACCGGGTGGGCAACGTGCTCGCGGTTTACCGCATGACCGGCGCGGGCACCACGATGCGCATCACCGCGCCGACCCAGCTTCCCGCGACGACCTTCCCTTCCGAAGCGGGCGCAATCGCCAAGGCGATCACCGCAGCCTATCTCTCCTCCGGCGGCAACGCGTTTTCCACCCGCACCGCCTCAATGATCGTGCAGCAGCATTTCCCGCCCGCGCCGAGCACGCCGGGGCTGGAAAGCGGGCCGCTGTTCGGCGTGCAGTTCAGCCAGTTGCCGTGCTCCGATCTCAACACGCGTTTTCCCGGAAATGCCGCCGTGCCGACGGCGATGATCGGTCCCAAGCGCTCGCCGCTCGGCCTTGCGGCTGATCCGGGCGGTCTGCCGCTCTACAAGCGCGGTGTGGTCGTCGGCGGCATCGGCGTGATGGCGGACGGGATCTACGGCTTCGATCCCAATGTGCTCGATTTCGACAAGGACCTCGACGAAGTCGTGGCTCTGGCAGGCGAACAGGGCTTTGTCCCGCCAATCACGATCCGGGCTGACCGCATCCCGGTCGATGGCACCACGCTGCGGTTCTCCGATGCCACGACGAGCCAGTTGCACCCGCTGCAATCAAGCTTCGCGGCGCTCGGTGCGGGGGCCGGCGCGCTCATTGCGGTCGCGGGTTTCTACGCCGGCACGGCCATTCTCCCCGGCGCGGCCTATGGCACGGAGCGGAGCGGCATCCGCGTCGCAAGGGCGAGCGAATTCACCAATCCCGAGGCTTTCGTCCTGAGCGATGGGAACGGCGCGAACCGCTTCCCGATCCGTGGCGGCGCGGATGCCGCCGAAGTCGGGAGCGCGCTGAGCCCGGCCGAGGTTCGCGCGGTGCTGGAAGAGGCCTTCAAGATCATGAGCCGAGCCCGCGCGCAGATCCGCCGCCCGCTCGATACGCCCGCGCAAGTCTCGATCTCGGTGGTCGATAGCTGGGGCACCCCGCTCGGCCTTGTCCGCAGCCCCGATGCGCCGATCTTCGGAACGGACGTTTCGCTGCAGAAGGCCCGCACGGTGGCATTTTTCTCGAACGCCAAGGCTGGCGCGCTCCTGTTTGCCGACCCGGATCTAGGGGTCGCGCCAACGGTCGCGGCGACGCGCATTTTCCTTGCCGACAATGCCGCGCTCACCGGCAAATCCGCTTTCTCGAACCGCGCGGTCGGCCTCCTCGCGCGGCCCTATTTCCCTGATGGCGAAGTCGGCCGCCCGAACGGCCCGCTTTCGGTGCCGATTGCCCGGTTCAGCCCCTTCGCCACCGGGTTGCAGACCGCGCTGATCGCGAAAACGCTGGGTTCGGATACCTGCACCAACGTACCCAAGGCGCCCAGCGGCCAGCAGCGCCTCGCCAACGGGATCCAGATATTTCCCGGCGCAGTGCCGATCTACCGCGGCAACACACTGGTTGGCGCCATCGGTGTTTCGGGCGACGGCATCGATCAGGACGACATGATCGCGTTCCTCGGTGCCAGCAACGGCGGCAAGAAGGTGGGCAGCATCGGCAATGCGCCCAAGACCATACGGTCGGACCGGATCGTGGTGAACGTGGGCGTCGGTGTGCGGCTGCGCTATGTGAACTGCCCGTTTGCGCCGTTCCTCGATACTTCGGCGCAGAACGTCTGCGACGGTTTGTGAGCGCGTTCGCGTCCCTCATTGCCCCGATGCTCGCGCTCGCGCTCGCCGCGCCGGCGGCAGAGGCCGCCCCGCCTCCTGCCGATGCGCCTCCGGCCGATGCGCCCGCTGCGGGGCCCACAACCGCCGACGGCGCGCTGATCGATGGCCGCCGCCGCCCCGGATATCAGAAGACGCTGCCGGACAAGGTCGAGCAGGACAATCCTGGCGCGGTCAATGCCCCGCCGCCCGAAGCATTCTACGACAAGTGGGACGGGGAGAGTTCGCCCTCGGACCTCGTCGTCGATACCGGCGTGCCCGATCGCTGGCGCATCACGTCCTCGCTCTGCCCGAAGAAGGACACCTCCACCGGGAAGGTGAACTCAGCGCTCTATACGCTGTTCCCGCGCCTCGCCCATGTCTGCCATTCCGGGCTCGATCCCTTCCACCACAACACGCTGAAAGGCGATCGTCCGCTGGCGGCGGGCAAGAAGCCGGGCTTCCTCAAGGGCGATGACTGGTACTTCATCGCCAATGCCGTGTCCGACACCGTGGTCGAGCCGCGCAGCTTCCCGATTCCCGTCGGCAACCAGACGACGACCGACCCTGATTCCAACGATACCTTCGGCCGCAGCCATAGCCTCGTGCTGTCACAGACCTTCATCGCCGGGTTCTCGCTGCTCAAGGGCGAAACGGCATTCAAGCCGCCGGTGGTCGAATACCGCGTGGCCATCGCGGGCAACATCAACCATGTCCAGGTGCCCGAGCGGCGCGTGCTCTATGTCGAGCCGTCGAAGGGGACCAAGCGCACCGACGGTTTCATCGGCCTGCAGGAAGCCTTCATCGACTACCACCTCGGCCGGTTCGATTCGAGCCGGTTCGATTTCGTCTCGTTGCGCATGGGCATCCAGCCGTTCCAGGCGGACTTTCGCGGTTTCCTGTTCAACGACAACCAGCTTGGCGTGCGGATGTTCGGCAACCGCGACAACAACCGCCTGCAGTTCAACCTCGCGTGGTTCTGGCGGATCGAGAAGGAAAACAATTCCGGCCTCAACAACATCGCCGCGCCGATGCGCAAGGACTGGATCCTCACCGGCAACATCTATCGGCAGGACTTCCCGTTCGTCGGGCTCACCAGCCAGATTTCCGCAACCTACAACATCAACCGCGAAACGCGCATCACCACCGATGCCAATGGCTTCCCGGTCCGCCCGGCACTGATCGGCGATCTGCGCCCGCGCCGCTACCATGTGCTCTACCTCGGCTACGGGGTGGACGGGCATGTGGGCCGGCTCAATCTGACGGGCCAGTTCTACGCCGCTTTCGGCAAGGACCGGAACAACGTCCTCACCAGCGAGCCCGCGCGGATCAGCGCCTTCTTCGGTGCGGCCGAGCTGAGCTACGATCGCAATTGGGTGCGCCTGCGCGCCTCGGCGCTCTATGCCAGCGGTGACAGTGATCCCTACGACAACGTCGAGAAGGGCTTCGACGCGATCTTCGAGAACCCGCAGTTCGCGGGCGCGGATACTTCCTACTGGATCCGCCAGACGATCCCCTTTGCCGGCGGCGGGCGCGTGATCGGGATCAATGGGCGCAACGGCATCCTCAATTCGCTGCGCTCGTCCAAGGAGCAGGGGCAATCGAACTTCCTCAATCCGGGCACCGCACTGGCCGGGGTGGGCGGCGATTTCGATCTCACTCCCAATTTCCGCCTGACCGCCAATGCCAACCACTTGTGGTTCGCCAATACCGCGGTGCTGCAGGAACTGCGCAACGAAGGCTCGATTCCGCGCTCCATCGGCTGGGATCTTTCGCTCGCAACCACATGGCGGCCAAGGGCAGCGCAGAACGTGGTGTTCCGCCTGTCCGGCGCAGTGCTGGAGGCGGGCAAGGGCTTTCGTGACCTGTTCGACAAGCGCGGCCACGGCACGCAGTTCTACTCCGTGCTCGGCAACCTGACGCTGGCGTTCTGATGGGCAAACGGCTGACCATGAAGACTTTGCTGGTCTGGCTGGCCTTGCTGTCCGGCGCGCTGGCGGTGCCGAGTGCGCTCCGGGCCTCGGGCGAGGAAGCGGCGCAAAAGATCACCTACACCCGCGCGCCGCCCGCACCGCGCGGCCAGCCGGGTGAGACGGCGGCCGAGCAATGGGCCTATGTCGACCAGCAGAATGCGGGCTGTGTGAGTTGCCACACGAAGAGCGATCACCGCACGATGCACGCCAGCCCCGCCGTGGTGCTTTCGTGCGCCGATTGCCATGGCGGCAACACGCGGGTCGTGGCGGACCGCAAGTGGCCGCGCGGCTCGATGGACTATGTCGCGGCGATGAAGGACTCGCATGTCCTGCCGCGCTTCCCTGTGGCTTGGGGCTGGCCCAGCTCGGCAAACCCGAAGCGCTCCTACGCGCTGCTCGCGCGCGAGAGCCCCGAATTCATCCGCTTCGTGAACCCCTCGGACTACCGCGTCGCGCGCGATTCCTGCGGGGCGTGCCACATGGGCATCATCGAGGCGTCCGAGCGCTCGCTGATGAGCACCGGCGCGATGCTGTGGGGCGGCGCGGCCTATAACAACGGCATCGTGCCCTTCAAGAACTACATGTTCGGCGAGAGCTTCACGCGCGGCGGCGCGCCCGCCCTGCTGAAATCCGCCTCGAAGCAGATCGGCCCCGATGGCAAGCCGATGTGGGGCACCGTGACCCCGGCGGAGAAGGCGCGCGGCGCGCTGCCGATCCTCTATCCGCTACCTACGTGGCACACGATCCCGCCGGGCGACATTTTCCGTGTGTTCGAGGATGGCGGCCGCACGATCAACCCGCAGTTCCCGGAAATCGGCCTGCCCAATTCCACCGGCCTGATCCAGCGACTGGAAGAACCCGGCCGCCCCGATCTCAAGCAATCCAACCGCGGCCCCGCCACCGGCCTGCGCGTCGCGATCCCGGTGCTCAACATCCACAAGACGCGGCTCAACGACCCGTTCCTCTTCCAGATGGGCACCAACGACCAGCCGGGCGACTACCGCTCATCGGGCTGCGCTGCCTGCCACGTGATCTACGCCAACGACCGCGAACCGCGCCACAGCCTGAACTACGCGAAGTGCGGGCGCGACGGGCAGACGATCACCGCCGACCCCGCGATCAATTCCCTGCGCGAAGGCGAGCATCGCAGCGGCGCTTACGGCACATATGATGCGGCGAAGCATCCGCATGAGGAGCGTGTACGCGGCACCGTGCTCGGCGGCCATGGCAAGTACCTGGGCGGCGACGCGACCGATCCCGAGGAAAGCGCCGACCGCGCTGGCGATTGCGCCCGCGCCATCGCCAGCGCCGAGCAGCTGGTTTACGCCCCCGCCGAAGGTAACGCGCCGCACGGGACGATGGACGAGCACAAGCTCAGCCTGGCCGAAGCGCACGCCGCCGCCGGGCTCGATCATGGCGGGCACGCTGCAGGCCCCGTCCCGATGGCCGAGCGCGAACGCGGCCACCCGCTGGTCCACGCCTTCACCCGAGCGATCCCCACCGCGCAGTGCATGAACTGCCACATGCACCAGCCCAACATCTTCCTGAACTCGTTCCTCGGCTACACGATGTGGGATTATGAATCCGATGCGCCGCGCATGTGGCCGGGACCGGAAAACACCGCGCCAAGGCCGACGGGCGTTTCCGATGCCGATTGGCAAAAGGCGTTCAAGAAGCAGGTCTACCCCAACATGGCCGAGCAACGCGAAGTGCTCGACCGCAACCCCGAGGGTGCGTCGCCGCGCGGCCTGTGGCGCGATGTGGAATTCCTGCGCAACGTCTACGATCTCAACAAGGACAACAAGGATACCCAGTTTGCCGACTACCACGGCCACGGCTGGAACTTCCGCGCGATCCTGAAGCGCGACCGGCGCGGCAACCTGCTCGATGCGGGCGGCGACATGTCGTCCTACGGCACCGACACTGCGCACATCATTGCGCCCGATGATCCCGAGAAGTGGCGCAAGAACGGCGAGGGCAAGTTCGTCGACGTCGGGCCGGACAATCCCGGCAAGTCGGTCCACATGATGGATATCCATGCGCAATTGGGCATGCAGTGCGCCGATTGTCACTTCGCGCAAGACAGCCACGGCAACGGGCTGATCTACGGCGAGGTTGCCAATGCGGTTTCCATCGGCTGCAAGGATTGCCACGGCACGCCCGATGCCTACCCGACACTGATGACCTCGAACCTCGCCGCGCCGGAGAAGGGTGAGAACCTCGCGCTTCTGCGCAATATGGACGGCCAGCGCCGCTTCGAGTGGAGCACCGAGAGCGGCCGCCGTGTCCTCATCCAGCGCTCGATCATTGATCCGCGGCTTTCGTGGCGCGTCAGCCTCGTCAAGGAATCGGTCGATCCGCAGTATGCCGGGCTAACCGAGCCGAGCGGCAAGCCGGTGTTCAACCCCAAGGCCGCCCGCGCCAAGCTGATGGGCAAGTCCGGTGCAGATGACGGCCTGTTCCGCTTCGGCCTCGGCGTGCCCAAGGCCGAGCGCGCGCATGGCGACGACGACATGGCCTGCTTCACCTGCCACCTCTCGTGGACCACATCGTGCGCTGGCTGCCACTTGCCGATCGAGGCCAACTGGAAGTCCGCCACCCACAAGTACGAGGAAGACTACACCCGCAACTACGCGACCTATAACCCGCAGGTCGCGCGCGATGACATGTTCCAGCTCGGCAAACATCAGCTGAGCAAGTCTTCGGGTTCCGATCCGGTGCAGTTCGATGCCTCGGGCAATCCGATATCAGGCAAGGCGATCACCGCGCCGATCCGCTCGACCTCGGCGCTGATCCTCTCCTCGACCAATATCAACCGCGAGCGGATCTACGTGCAGCAGCCGCCGATTTCCTCGCCCGGCTATTCCTCGCAGGCCTTCGCGCCGCACTTCCCGCACACCGTGCGCACGGCTGAAACCAAGCAGTGCACCGATTGCCACCTCAGTAAGGATGACGACAACAACGCGGTCATGGCGCAGCTGCTCCTGCTCGGCACGAATACCGTCAACTTCGTCGGCATGAACGCCTGGTTCGGGCTCGATGGCGGGTTCGAGGCCGTGCGCGTGACCGAGTGGGAGGAGCCGCAGGCAGTGATCGGCAGCTATCTCCACCGCTACGCCTATCCGGATTTCTACAAGCAGCATGTCGAGAAGAATGGCCGCGAGCTCAGGAACTGGACCCGCGGCGCGATCTTCGACAAGCACCTCGCCGGCGAGACGACGGGCCGCGAAGAATTCACGAACGTGACCAAGGGCACCTTGGATGCGGTGCGCTGCCTGCAGATGCGCGGCGAATACATGTTCGTCGCCGAAGGGAAGGGTGGCTTCCGCGCCTATGATATCGCCGCGATCGGCGACAAGGGCTTCTCCGAACGCATCGTGACCGCGCCGTTCTCGCCGCTGGGGCAGGACACGCATGTCGATACCACCAACGCCACCTGCATGGCGCTGCCAACCAACCAGTCGATCGCGCCCACTCGCAACACGCCCGAAATGCGCGAGGCCAATCAGGAGCAACCCTTCTCGCCGATCTACCACTACGCCTTCATTACCGATGCGGTTGAGGGCCTGATCGCGGTCAACGTCGATACCCTGGCCGACGGCGAGTTCCGCAACAACTTCTTCCGCCGCGCGCTGACCTTCAATCCGGACGGTGTGCTGAAGGGCGCGCGGCACATCACGCTCGCGGGTGACTATGCCTATATCGTCACCGACAAGGCGCTGGTGACGGTGCACCTGACCAAGCCGTGGTCCCCCGCCAGCCCTTGCGAGGTTTCAGACAAGAAGGGCGGGGAAACCTGCCTTGATCCGAAGATCACCTCGGTCGTCCCCTTGCGCGATCCGCGCGCGGTGGCGGTGCAGTTCCGCTATCTCTGGGTGACGACCGCGAACGGCCTCGAGCTGATGGACGTGACCAATCTTGCCAAGCCCGTGGCGATGCCCTCGGCCACCGTGCCGCTGGAGGATGCCCGCCGCGTCTATCTTGCGCGCACCTACGCCTATGTAGCAGCCAAGAGGCAGGGGCTCGTCATCGTCGACGTCACCGCGCCGACGCGGCCATCGATCTATCAGGCCTACACCGCAGACGGCGCGCTCAACGATGCGGAGGACGTGATCGTCGCTTCCACCAATGCCTCGCTGTTTGCCTATGTCGCCGATGGCCGCAACGGGATGAAGGTCCTCCAGCTGACCTCACCCGCCAGCCAGCCCAATTTCTACGGCTTCTCGCCCGAACCCAAGCCCGAACTGATCGCCTGGGCCCGCACCCCAAGTCCCGCGCTCGCGCTTTCCAAGGGCCTCGACCGTGATCGCGGCGTGGACGAGACCGGCGGCCAGATCGCAGTGTTCGGCCGTCTCGGCTCGCGCCCGTTCAACCGCCAGGAAATGGAGGCGCTGTTCCTCGGCAAGTCCGGCACGCCGTTCAAGGTGAGCAACGCGGTGGATATGAGCCTGTGGGTGGGGGCGAAAACCGCGCCGCAACTGATGGCGGCGCGGCCCTGAGTCGATCAAAGTGACCCGGATTGGCAGGAAAGTGCTCTTCCCCCGCTCACCCTGAGCCTGTCGAAGGGTGCTGGCGCGACGGTTGTGGCTGATGCTTCGACAAGCTCAGCATGAGCGGGATTGGGATGACGGGCAGGAAGATATCAGGGTCCCTTCACACATCGTCCAGCAGCAGAAGCCCCAGTTCCAGCGTCATGCACGGTTCGGGCAGCAACATCTGATCCAGCCGCACCACCGCCGCATCGGCCACCAGCGTGCGCGGAATCGTGAACTCGTGCTCGGGCAGGGCTGCGATGAACTCTTCGGCGGCGTCGCAGGCTTCCCAGCCCGCATAGCGCAGCACGATGGTGTGGCGCGTGCCGGCGAAGGTCACGCTCGCCCAGGGCGCCTCGCTGTGCTCCATCAGCTCCGCGTGCGGACCTGCCAGTGCCAGCACCGCGCGCAGAAGCCGCTCGCCCGGGCTGATCCGTACACGCGGATGCGGCCTGCCTTCTCCTTCCGATTTGCGCTCGAGGGGCAGGGCGGGAAAAAGATGATCAAGCCACATGGCGGGCGCTCCGATAAGTGTTCATGAAATGTTCCACGCGTGCTTCTGTCGCGGGACGGGGTTCGCGGCCATTGCGCAAGTCGTCGACAAAGCGCGGGTCGTGTGCGGCGAGGCGGCCGAAGCGCGTGCGCGGCATGCCATGGTGGGAAAGGAACCGTTCGATCTTCCTGATCAGCATGGCTGAACCTCCGTGACGACTCGATGTAAGATTTTTCTTATGTTGACGTGTTAATCCTACAGGTCTAGGAAAAATCCTTCGAATATGGAGCTAGGCCATGAATTCCCGATTCGAGACGCAGCAATCCGGTGAACCCCTGATGGACCCCGCCCGCGCGCGCCTCATCGGGCTGGCGGCGGAGCGGGGGGTGAGTCTGTCGGCGCTCTCGGGCCTGCTTGGCCGCAATGCCGCCTATCTTCAGCAGTTCGTGCGCAAGGGATCCCCGCGCAAGCTGGAGGAAAACGACCGCCGCACCCTCGCCGAATTCTTCGGCGTCGATGAGGCTGAACTCGGCGCGCCGCCGCGCGAAACCGTGCTCACGGTGGGGGCAGGGCAGCCTGCCCGCACCGCCGATTGGGCCGATATCCCGCGCCTGCCACTCGGCGCCTCCGCCGGGCCGGGCACGCTGGCGCTCGATGCCGCGCCGGTTGACCGCCTGCGCTTCTCGGGCCGCTGGCTGCGCCAGCAGGGGCTGGAGCCCGCCATGCTCAGCGTGATCGAGGTCGAGGGCGATTCGATGGAGCCCACCTTGCGCGATGGCGACGAGATCCTCGTCGACCGCTCACCGCGCCCCTTGCGCAGCGGGCTCCATGTGATCCGGCTCGACGATGTTCTGCTGGTGAAGCGGCTCGAGCCGGGCTCTGCAGGCACGGTCCAGATCATCAGCGACAATCCCGCCTACCCGCGCATGGAGCGCCCCCGCACCGACGTCGCCGTGCTCGGCCGCGTGGTGTGGAAGGGCGGGCGCATCTAGGATTCTTACCCCTCCGACCCGCCTCTTGCTTTGGCGCGTGGTAGCCGCCACTTTGAAGCCCATGACCGAAACGACCGAACAGCCGCTCAAGGCCGCCATCATCCCCGTTACCCCGCTGCAGCAGAACTGCACGCTGATCTGGTGCACCAAGACCATGCGCGGCGCGTTCATCGATGCCGGCGGCGATATCGAGCGGCTGCGCGCGGCCATCGAAAAGTCGGGCGTCACGATCGAGAAGCTGCTCGTCACCCACGGCCACATCGATCACTGCGGCATCACCGGCGTGCTCGCCAAGGAACTCGGCGTGCCGATCGAGGGCCCGCACGAGGCGGACCGTTTCTGGATTGCGCGGCTCGATGAAGACGGCAAGCGCTGGGGCATCCGCGGCGAAGTGTTCGAGCCTGACCGCTGGCTTGGCGATGGTGACAAGGTGACGGTGGGCGAGGTTGAACTCGACGTGATCCACTGCCCTGGCCACACTCCCGGCCACGTGGTGTTCGTCCACCAGCCCTCGCGCTTTGCGGTGGTGGGCGACGTCATCTTCCAGGGCTCGATCGGGCGCACCGATTTTCCCATGGGCAACCATGCGGAATTGATCGCCTCGATCACCGAGAAGCTCTGGCCGCTCGGCAACGATATCATGTTCGTTCCCGGCCATGGGCCGAACAGCACCTTCGGCCGGGAACGTCAGACCAACAGCTTTGTCAGCGACTACAATCTGATGCAGTAGGCTTTATGCCAAAGCGCTCATGATCGCCCACACGGCAAGGCCAAGCTGAGTCAGCAGCGTGATCACCGTGCCGATCATGCGGCCGATGCCGAAGCTGCCCCCGTCCATGCCAAGCCCGTGCGCCACGCGGCCAAGCATGAACACACCCGCGACGGCGGCAAGCGGCGTGCTCGCCGGGTGCGCAAATTCGAGCGCGGCGATCATCACCAGCACGAGGGGGGTGTTCTCGTTGAAATTGGCATGCGCACGCATGCGGCGGATCAGCTTGTCGTTGCCGCCGTCGCCGACCGAGACCTTCTCTGCTGTGCGAACCTGGCCGCAGCGGATCGAAAGCCAGATGTTGATCAGCGCGGCTGCGGCAACGGCGGCCAGAGTGATTGGCAGAGTGATGGGCAATGTCATGATCAGGTTATCTCCCCTTTGGTATTGTTGTTACACCCCGCGGCCCTCCTAGCGGCCCGGAGCTTGCAAAGCATCCAAAAATCCGTATAGGCGCGCCTTCGCCCGCGATTGGCGATTCCAGCTTGCTGCCGATCTTCAGTCGGGCCGCCACCCAAAAGGCGCCCCAACAGGGGTTGTGCGCTGGTCCGGATTTGCCTATCGCGCTTGCCCGTAGACGAATTCAAGATCAGGAACAGGTGCCGCGATGGCCGTCCCCAAAAGAAAGACCTCGCCCTCCCGCCGGGGCATGCGTCGTAGCCACGATGCGCTGAAGGTTGATGCCTTCCATGAGTGCTCCAATTGTGGTGAGCTCAAGCGCCCTCACATGCTGTGCGGTGCTTGCGGGCACTACAACGGCCGCGAGATCATCGCCGTCGGCCTCTGATTTCGGCTGAGGGGGGAGACAGCCGCATTATGGCTTTGCCGCGTATCGCCGTCGATGCGATGGGCGGCGATGTGGGAGTGCGCGTCATGATCGAGGGCGCCGCACTCGCGCGTCGCCAGCACGATCAGTTCAAGTTCCTGCTGGTAGGCGATGAAACTGCCATCAAGCAGGCGCTCGAAGCGCACCCGAACTTGCGCGCCGCTTCCGAAATCCTCCACGCACCCGATGTTGTTGCCGGCGATGAAAAGCCGACGCAGGCGCTCCGCCGCGCGCGGACCACGTCGATGGGCCTTGCGATCGAAGCGGTAAAGAACGGCAGTGCCGGCGCCGCTGTCAGCGCTGGCAATACCGGCGCGCTCATGGCCATGTCGAAAGTCGCGCTGCGCACGATGCCGGGGATCGACCGGCCCGCGCTTGCAGCGCTTCTGCCCACGCTTGGCGACCACGATCTCGTCATGCTCGATCTCGGTGCCAACACCGATTGCGATGCCCGCAATCTCGTGCAGTTCGCGATCATGGGTTCGGCTTATGCCCGGATCGTCCACGGCCTGGCCGAACCGCGTGTGCGCCTGCTCAACATCGGCACCGAAGAAATCAAGGGCACCGACGAACTGCGCGATGCCGCCGCGATGCTCAAGCAGGCGGGTGAGGCACTCGCCTTTCGCTTCGATGGCTTCACCGAGGCGGACAAGCTTTCGCGCGGCGATGTCGATGTCGTGGTGACCGACGGTTTCACCGGCAATATCGCGCTCAAGGCGATGGAAGGCGCGGCGCGGTTCGTTGCCGATCTGCTGCGCCGCAGCTTTTCCAGCTCGCTGCGCTCGAAGTTCGGCTTCCTGATTTCCAAACCGGCGACCGAGCTGCTCAAGCATCATCTCGATCCCAACAATCACAATGGCGCGGTGTTCCTTGGTCTCAACGGTGTCGTCGTGAAAAGCCATGGCAGTGCATCTGCGCTGGGCGTTGCCCATGCAGTCGCGGTCACCGCGCGGCTCCTGTCCGAACGGTTGACCGAGCGGATCGCGGCAGACCTTGCCCAGGCAGGGCAGGAAGCCATGCGCGGCGCGACCACCCGCGTGCGGCCTGCGCCCGAAACGCCAGGGGCTCCGGCATGACGCTGCGTTCAGTTATTCGCGGCAGCGGTTCCGCGCTGCCAGTGCGCGCCGTCTCCAACGCCGAAATGGCGACGATGGTCGATACGACCGACGAATGGATCGTCGAGCGTACCGGCATCCGCAACCGCCACATCGCGGGGGAGGACGAGACTACCGCCACCCTCGCTACCGAGGCCTGCCGCAAGGCGATCGAAGCTGCCGGCATCGATGCCGCCTCGATCGATCTCATCGTGCTTGGCACCTGCAGCCCGGATCAGACCTTCCCGGCGACCGCGACCATCGTGCAGAACGCGCTTGGCTGCCGCGGCGGCATTGCGTTCGATGTGGCGGCCGTCTGCTCCGGCTTCCTCTACGCCTTCGCCACGGCCGATGCGCTGCTGCGCACCGGCGCGGCCAAGCGCGCGCTGGTGATCGGCGCCGAAACCATGAGCCGCCTGCTCGATTGGGACGATCGCACGACCTGCGTGCTCTTCGGCGATGGCGCAGGCGCGGTCGTGCTCGAAGCCGTGGACGTGGATGAAAGCGACCCCATGGCACCCGGCATTCTCGCCACCCGCCTTCATGCCGACGGCGCCCATGGCGATCTGCTGCACATGGATGGCGGGCCTTCCACCACCGGCACGATCGGCAAGCTGCGCATGAAGGGCCGCGAAGTGTTCCGCCATGCCGTGGTGAACCTCGCCGCGGTGCTCGAGGAAGTGCTCGTGGCAAGCGGTTACAAGGCGGACGATATCGATTGGGTCGTGCCGCATCAGGCCAATGCCCGCATTCTCGATGCCACCGCGCGCAAGCTCGGTCTGCCCGAGGAAAAGGTGATCATCACGGTCGATCGCCACGCCAACACCAGCGCCGCCTCGGTGCCGCTGGCCTTTGATACTGCCGTGCGTGACGGCCGGATCAAGCCCGGCGATCTCGTAATGTTCGAGGCGATGGGCGGCGGATTTACGTGGGGAGCGAGCCTCGTCCGCGTCTGATTCAGCCAAAGTGGAAGCTGTGGCCCTACAGTTTTCGTTGCGGACCAATGCATTGGCCGATAAAATAATGTGGAAAGCGGATTGTAAAGCGCGGCGGACACTGTATTGTGTCAAGTCAGCTTGTCGCTTTTTTATCGGGGGAATCGGGGATGCGTTCGGTGGGGACTCTTACTCGCGCTGATCTTGCAGAGAGCATTAATCGCCGTGTCGGCCTGTCTCGGGCGGATTCGCTCGGCATGGTCGAGTCCATTCTCGACCATATGTGCGAGGCGCTGGCCGAGGGCGAGAATGTAAAGATTTCCGGTTTTGGAACATTTCTGTTACGGGACAAGGCCGAACGCGTCGGTCGCAATCCCAAGACCGGCGTCGAAGTGCCCATCACCCCGCGCCGCGTCATGACGTTCCGCGCAAGTCAGATGCTGAAGGACCGGATTGCTGCCAGCAGTTGATTCCCCGGGTTCCGCGCCAAACACCGCTCCTGCGTTTCAGGACGGCAAGGCGCCCGATGCCCTGCGCACGATTGGCGAGGTAGCGAAGGCGCTCGGCCTCAAGCAGCATGTCCTGCGCTACTGGGAAGAACAGTTCCCGATGCTTCGCCCGCTGACCCGCGCGGGCGGCCGCCGCTACTATCGCCCCGAGGACGTCGCGCTCGTCGCGCGAATCGACCAACTCCTCCACCGCGAAGGCTACACCATCCGCGGCGCGCTGCAGGCGCTTTCGGGGAAGGGCGGTGCGAAGCCTGCTGCTTCCGCGGCGCCAGCGCCGGCACCTGCACCCGCGAGCACTGCCCCGATGCCGGCAGAGGACGAGATCATCTCCGCCCTGCGTGTCCTGCGCCGCCACCTTGAGACGATCCGCGGCAGGCTTGCGGGCGCGCTGGAGGATTGAGGCCTAGACGATTGGTTCGCGCGGAGACGCGCAGCGGCATCAGCCTGACTGGCAATTGCATCGACCCGATTAGCTGATGCGTAATACTACCGCTCTATGCGGAGAAGATGGCAAGTTCGTCGCCTCCGCCGCTCAAAGCCAAACTTGCAACAGGCCATCCCTTCTTCGAGATCATCGAAGAAGCCTACCGGGTCTTTGACTACCCCAAGCCCAGCAGCATTGAGGTTTGCCGGAATTGCTGCATGGATCGCAGGATCGAGGCCGATTTTTTCAATCCGCCGATCCGTCAGCTGCCGTTGGAGTATATCCAGGATTGGTATGACGCGGCCTATGATCCGCAGGTCGGCGTTGCAAAGGCTACGTGGGCCTACCTGCTTCCGCGCATACTTGAGATTTTGGCCGCCGGTGAGGACGTAGCAACGTGCGCGCTCGAGGTTAGTCTCGGCCGCTTTGAAACCGGCAATCCGAGCAATTGGTCGGCCAAGGAATGGGCAGTTATCGATCGCTTTCAAAGGATGTTCCTTCAGCACCGGATCGAAAACGGTAGCGATGAACTTGATAGCGTCCTGTGCATGTTCAAGCGCGGCGGATGGCCGCTCGATGCTCTCATGGCTCAACTGGAAGCGGCGCCGAACGAAGTCTTGGCTCTTCGCCTCTGGCGCGATTGGCGTTCATGGCAGGCACCGGGCATGGAAGGAATCGGCCTCACGCCGTTCTGGGAAAGCTCTGAGTCAGCAGTCATGCTCGAATTCTACACGTCCGACGCACTTTACACGAAGATGGAGGCACTTGCGCTCGATGACGGCACCGATCCCCAGACCGCAGCCAAAGCATCAGCCGTCGCGTCCATGATGAAGCCCTGACCGACCTCGTCTCTGCGAGAAACACCCGAGCAGCTTGCCTCAATCGTTGAGCGTAGGCCCCAGATCGGGATCCAGATCGCGCGGCCGCTTCATCGCAACCAGCTTCCCGCAGCGCTCTTCCAGATCGGCCCAGCGCTCGATGGCGAGTTCCATCACCGCGAAGGTTGCGGTCGGGAACTTCACTTCCACTTCCTCGCGCAGCGGGCTGGACCCATCGTCGGGCACGAGGTCGAAGATCAGGTCTTCAAGGCCGGGGTTATGCCCGATCATCAGCACGCTCTCCGGCTCGCCCGAAAGCTCGCGCAAGAGGTCGATCAGTGTGGCGGAACTGGCGAGATAGATGCGCCGGTCCCACTCGACCGGAAAGGTGTGCCCCCAGGCCTTGCTTGCTTCCTCGATCGTCTCGGCCACGCGCACCGCAGGCGAGGCGATGATCCGCTCGAAGCTCAGGCAGGTGCTCTTGATATAGCGCCCCATCGCGCGGGCTCCGCGCACGCCCCGCGCGTTCAAGGGCCTGTCAAAATCGCGGGCTCGCGCGTCGGACCAATCGGACTTCGCATGGCGCAGAAGAGCGAGCGTTTTCAAAGGCGGGTCTCATTGATCGGGCTGGCAGGCGCGGGTGCGTCGACTCCTTCTGAAACACGGCCCGCCACGCTTTGTAAAGCCGCATCGAGCGTCACGCGGCGTACCGGCGTGCCGGGCGGAAAGGCGGTCAGCAGGCGCGAGGGAAAGGCGGAGGAGAGCACCACGAAATGCCCCCGGTCCGTTCCGGTGCGGATCAGCCGGCCGAACGCCTGCGCCAGCCGCGCGCGGATGATGCGGTCATCATGCGCCTGTCCGCCCCCACCGAATTTCTCCGCATGGGCCAGCCGCCGCGCGCGGTGGAGGATCGAGGGCTTGGGCCAGGGCACCTGTTCCATCACGACGAGGCGCAGCGAATGGCCCGGCACGTCCACCCCGTCGCGCAAGGCATCGGTGCCAAGTAGCGAGGCGCGCGGATCATCGCGGAAGATGTCCACCAAGGTACCCGTATCGATCGGATCGACATGCTGGGCAAACAGCGGCAGCCCCCCGCGCGCCAGCCGGTCGGCAATCCGGCCATAGACCGCGCGCAGCCGCCGGATCGCTGTGAACAGCCCCAGCGCCCCGCCGCCCGAAGCCTCGATCAGCCGCCCATAGGCATTGGCAAGCGCGGGGATATCGCCCTTGGGCACATCCGTCACGATCAGCACTTCGGCATTGCGCGCATAGTCGAACGGGCTTGCCGCGGCGAAGACTTGCGGCCGCACATCGAGATGCGGCGCACCGCTGCGCGCGACGGCGCTGCTCCAATCGCCGCTCTGCGTCTCCGCGCCGTCGGTCAGCGTGGCAGACGTCATCATCACCCCGTGCGCGCCGGCCAGGACCGCTTCGGCAAAGGGCTTCATCGGATCGAGGTAGCGCCGATGCAGCCCGATATCCCATTCACGCCCTTCGGAGCGTTCCAGCGCCAGCCAGTCGACGAATTCGGGATCGCCCGGGCCGCCCAGCCGCGCGAGCAGACTGACCCATCCGGCGAGCAGATCGGTGCGCCAGCCAATTGCGCCGCGCGCGCCTTCGATCCGCGCCCGCGCCGGGCCGTCGAGCCAGTCCGGCCCGTCCTCCATCAAGGCTTCCAGCCGCAGCGTCAGGCGCATCAGCGGCTGGCGCAGCGCCTCAAGCGCTTCCTGCGCGCGGCCTGCCACTTCGATGAAGCTGCCGCCAAGCTGCGCCGCTTCGGTCTCCAGCCCGTATCCCGCTTCCTGCCCGCCGCTTTCGTCGCGCGCGAGCACGAGTTCGCGCGTTTCGGCGAGCAGGTCCTCGATCGGGCCGAACGGTCCGCCTTCGACAACCCGCGCCAGCCAGCCATCGCCCGGCAATGCGCTGGCCGCCTCGCGCGCATCGGCGATCGCGCGGGCACCTTCGTCGTCATAGCTCGCAACATCGGCGAGCCGCGCGGCAAGGCCCCGCCGCCGCCCGCGCTGGCTGCCTTCGGGGCCGATCACCCAGCGCCGCAGTTCTACCGTTTCGGCCCCGGTCAGCGCGGCGGCAAAGGTGCTGTCCGCCGCCTCGAACACATGGTGGCCTTCGTCGAACACGATCCGCGTCGGCCGCTGCGCCTGCTCGCGCGCGCGGGCGGCGTTGATCATCACCAGTGCGTGGTTGGCGATCACCAGTTCCGCCCCCGCCGAGGCGCGCGCCGCGCGCTCGATGAAGCATTTGCGGAAATGCGGGCACCCGGCATAGACACATTCGCCGCGCTGGTCGGTCAGCGCGGTGATCCCCCGCTTGCGAAACAGCGTGCCGAGCCAGCCCGGCAGATCGCCGCCGATCATGTCGCCATCCTGGCTATAGGCCGCCCACCGCGCGACCAATTGCGCCATGATCGCTGGCCGCCCGGTAAAGCCGCCTTGCAGCGCGTCTTCAAGGTTCAGCAGGCAGAGGTAATTCTCGCGCCCCTTGCGCACCACCACCGGCGGGCCGGAGCGTCCGGCCTGCACTGCGCGCTCGGGCGGGAAGGCCGCCCGGCTCTCGCGCCGCAATTGCCGCTGCAGCGCCTTGGTGTAGGTCGAAACCCACACCGTCCCGCCCGATTGCTCGGCCCAGAGCGAGGCGGGCGCGAGATAGCCGAAGGTCTTGCCGGTGCCGGTTCCCGCTTGCGCCAGCACCATGTGTGGCTGGCGCTGGCCCCCACGCGGCGCAAACATCGCGCCCGCCGCCCGTGCATAGGCCTGCTGCGCCGGGCGCGCTTCCGCCCCGCTGCCGGTCAGTTCGGCGAGCCGCGCGGTGATCGCATCCTCATCGAGCGTGATCTGCGCCGGCTGTGGCCGCTCTGGCGCTTCCTCCCATTCCGGCAGGCGCGAGAAGAGCCAGCGTTCGGCGCGCTGCGGCTGCGCAATGCGGGGGCTCAGCAGCCCCGCCCAGGGCCAGCGCAGCCGCACCAGCGATTGCAGCGCGCTCCACGCACCCTCGCGCTCGGGCCAAGCGGGATCCTCGCAGACAGCGAGCAGCGCATCCGCCGCCGCCTGCAGCAACGCGGGCACGCCGTCGTCGCTCGCAGGCTCTGCCAGCCCCAGCGCCTGCGCCAGCCCTTTGGGCGTCGGCACCATGAACCGCGCCGGGTGGATGAAGGCGAACAGCTCCAGCAGATCGAGCCCGGAGAGGTCCGGATAGCCCAGCCGGCTCGCCACCAGCGGCGCATTCAGCAGCAGCAGCGGCGTATCGGCCGCCGCCATGATCGCCTCGCCCTTGCCCACCGGCCGGGTGCCGGCAAAGTCGCGCAGCCAGCAGCCACTGTGGCTGGCGTGGATCGCCGGGACGGGGATCGCGGGGAGGGAAGTGGCAGCCATCGCCCGCGCACTAGAGAGGAAAGCCCGGAGCGGGGCAAGCCGGGGGCTTACGTGCTTTCCCCCATGGACTTCACACCAGCTTGCAGGGCGCTTGCCTTAAACCCGGCAAGGTTCGGCCGTTCTGGCCTATCGGGACATGAACGGAGCCCCACGCTCCGGCCCATAGTGGAGAATGGGAATCATGGCAGTCATCAATACCAATATCAGTGCGATCCGCGCGTCGAACGCCTCGAACAGTGCCTCGAAGATGGCGGGCGTCGCGATGGAGCGTCTCTCGACCGGCAAGCGCATCAACGGCGCCAAGGACGACGCCGCCGGCCTTGCGATCACCACCACCATGACCTCGCAGATCAAGGGCATGAGTCAGGGGATCCGCAATGCCAACGACGGCATCAGCTTCGCGCAGACCGCCGACGGCGCGCTCAACGAAGTGACCGCAATGCTGCAGCGCATCCGCGAGCTTGCCATTCAGGCCAAGTCGGCGACCTACACGGACACTGACCGCACCTCGATGCAGTCGGAAGTCGCCAACCTCACTTCGCAGGTCAGCGAGGTGCTGGAAAAGACCACGTTCAACGGCACCAGACTGTTCACCGTAGTCGGCGCGGCTCCTGCGGCGGATGGCTCGGACGATGCCACGTTCTCGATCCAGACGGGCAGCAACACCACCGACACGGTGGACCTGCGCAGCAAGGCGATCGACGGCACCAAGCTGTTTGGCGGCACCAACACGACTTACGATCCGGCGACGTCCCCGCAGGCCATCGACGTCAGCACCGCCACGGCGGCTGGCACGACCATGGACAACGTCGATGCCTCGCTCACCGCGATCAACGTCGCGCGCGCAGAGTTCGGTTCGGGCCAGAACCGCCTCGAATCGGTAATCAACAACCTCACCGACAACGTGACGAACCTCTCGGACGCGCGCAGCCGGATTCTCGATACCGATTATTCGGCCGAGACGACCGCCATGGCCAAGGCCCAGATCCTCAGCCAGGCCTCGACCGCGATGATTGCGCAGGCCAATCAGGCCCAGCAGAACGTGCTCTCGCTGCTGAAGTAAGCTGCTGCCCTCTCCCCCCTGATCCTGGGCTTGTCGAAGGAATGGGGAGAGGGTGGGAAGAGGGGGGCCTACTGCGCTGACTTCTGCTCCAGCAGCAGGCCTTCGAGCCGGTTCACGCCGGGCACGCCGAGCACCTCGAAGCGTTCGGTCACCTTGTCGCCATCGCTGTCGAGGCGGGTGCCGGTCTGTATGCGCAAGGTCCCATAGCCGTTGGCATCGGCCGTTACGTCGATGGGGCCCATCTGGCCGATCAGCACGCTGGCGCTTTCGCGCTTGGAGCCGGCGGTCACGCGCAGCATTCGCCGATCGGTGAGGCCGTAGATCGTCTGCGCCGCCTTGCGCCGGGCCTTGAAGGGCATCCACAACATGCCAAGGCCGATGCCGATGAAGGGCAGGCCGAACAGCGGGAAGATGATCCCGAAGCTCCACTGGATGCCGAGCGGGGTGTGCGAGCTTGCCATCCACGGCAGCAGGGCCATGGCCTCCCAGAACAGCGCGAAGGCCGTCCACGGCACCGCGAAGAACCAGATCGCGAAGACCGCGCGCAGGCGCGAGGGATCGGGCCTTCCGCTCCACAGCAGGCGTTCACCGGGCAAAAGCTCGCGCCGCAGGATCGAATCGAGCTCGGGCGGCGGCATGGTCTGGGTCTCCATGCGCCCCATTTTGCCACGCGCCGGTTAGGAGTGCGTTACAGCCTCAATCGAACCCCACGAACGTCGCCGCCTCCGCCACGGTCTTGCGCTCGGAAACCACGGCATTGGCGGGGAAGCTCTCGTCCGGCCAGCCGAGTGCGATGCTTTTCATGATCACCTGATCGTCGGCGATCCCGGCATGTTGGCGCACCACTGGCGATTGCATGATGCCCTGGCTGTTGATCACCGTGCCGAGCCCGCGCGACCACGCGGCATTGACCAGCGCGTTGACCACCCCGCCGCAATCGAACGGCGTATCGTCGCTCCCCTGCAGCACTTTGTCATAGGTCACGATCACGCAGACCGGCGCATCGAACTGGCGAAAGCCGCGCAGCACCCAATCCTGCCGCATGGCCGCATCATCGCGCGCGATGCCCATTGCGGAAAACAGCTGCTTCGCCACGCCGATCTGCCGCTCGCGGTGAACGCCCGCAAACGGCTCGCCCTTGCGGAACTCGCGCGAATCCGGCTCCCCGGCAAGAATGCGCTCGGTGTTGCCCTGCCGGATACGCGCCAGCGGTTCGCCGGTGATCACGTAGAAATTCCACGGCTGCGTGTTCATCGAAGTGGGCGCGCGCATCGCGATTGCCAGGATTTCCTCGATCAGCTTCTGCGGCACCGGATCGGGCTTGTAGCCCCGGATGCTGCGGCGCCCGAGCATGACCTCATCGTATTCCATACCGTCTCCCCACATTCTCTTTCCAGTCCGGTAGCGATTGGGCAGCCCAGCGCACAAGCTTTTCCTTGCGCTGGCGGGGGGCATCCGCAAAAGGGACCCCGCTATGGAAACCGCCGAAAACCCCGCACCGCTTGATGTCTTCACCGCCAGCCAGACCTCCAAGGCCTGGCCGTTCGAGGAAGCACGCAAGCTGGTCAAACGCTTCCCCGGCGGCAAGCGCGATGCGAGCGGAGATCTCGTCCCCGTGCTGTTCGAGACGGGCTACGGCCCCTCGGGCCTGCCGCATATCGGCACCTTCCAGGAAGTGCTGCGCACCACGCTGGTCCGCCGCGCCTATGAGACGCTGACTGGCGGCCACCCCACGCGCCTGATCGCCTTCTCCGACGACATGGACGGGTTGCGCAAGGTGCCGGACAACGTCCCCAACAAGCAGGTTCTGGCCGAAAAGCTGGGCCACCCGCTCACCCGCATCCCCGATCCCTTTGGCACGCACGAAAGCTTCGCGCACCACAACAACGGGATGCTGTGCGCGTTTCTAGACCGGTTTGGCTTCGAGTACGAATTCGTCTCGGCGAGCGATCGCTACAACTCCGGCGCGTTTGACGAGGCGTTGAAGAACGTCCTGCGCAAGTTCGATGCGATCATGGGCATCATGCTCCCCACCCTGCGTGAGGAGCGCCGCCGCACTTATTCGCCCGTCCTCCCGATCAGCGACAAGACGGGCGAAGTGCTGCAGGTGCCCGTCGAAGTCGTCGATGCCGAGGCTGGCCTCGTGCGCTTTGAAGATCAGGGCGAGATGGTCGTCCAGTCGATCCTCGGCGGCAAGTCCAAGCTGCAGTGGAAGGTCGATTGGGCCATGCGCTGGACCGCGCTGGGCGTCGATTACGAGATGTGCGGCAAGGATCTGACCGATAGCGTCACCCAGTCTGCCCGCATCACGCAGGTCCTTGGCGGAAAGCGCCCCGAAGGCCTGATCTACGAGCTGTTCCTCGATGAGAACGGCGAGAAGATTTCCAAGTCCAAGGGCAACGGCCTCACCATCGAGCAGTGGCTCGAATACGGCAGCGAGGAAAGCCTCGGCTTCTACCTCTTCCGCGAACCCAAGAGCGCCAAGTCGCTCCACGCCGGGATCATCCCCCGCGCGGTCGATGAATACTGGCAGTTCCGCGAAAAGCTCCTCAGCCAGCCCATCGAACAGCAGCTCGGCAACCCGGTGTGGCACTTGCTACGCGCGAACCGCGGCACCAGCGGGGCAGGGGATACGCTCCCCGTCACCTACGGCCTCCTGCTTAACCTCGTCGGCGTGCTCGGCGCGCAGGCGACGCGGGCGCAGGTCTGGTCCTACCTTGCGAACTACGTCGAAAACGCCGATCCCGCCGCGCACCCCGCGCTCGATACGCTGGTCACCTCGGCGCTCGCCTACAACCGCGATTTCGTCGCCCCGACGCTTAAGCGCCGCAAGCCCGAACCCAATGAGGCCGCCGCCCTCGCCGCGCTCGATGCCGAACTCGCCGCGACCGACGACAGCGCCAGCGCCGAAGACCTCCAGACCATGGTCTACGAGATCGGCAAGGACCCGCACTACGGCATCGGCGCGCTGCGTGATTGGTTCAAGGCGCTCTACGAAACGCTGCTTGGCTCGAGCCAAGGCCCCCGCATGGGCAGCTTCATCGCGCTCTACGGCATTGCGGGGACGCGGCGGTTGATCGCAGAGGCGCTGGAAGGGGTGGAACTGCCGGCGGAGTGACTCAAGCTAAACATGTGCTTAAATTGCGCTCGCTTCTAGATCGAGGTGCTTCATGTCTTTGCGCCACATTTTGGGCTTGGCGGCATGCGTTTCTATCAATTGGATCTTACCCGCAATCGCCGCTGCGAAATCTTGGAATACGACTGAAGGGTATCCAGAAAGAGCGCTAAAGCAAGGTGAACACGGAACGACGATAATTGATCTGACAGTCTCTCTGGATGGCAAGCCAACTAAGTGTGAAGTTTTGCGAAGCTCGCGATCGGCTGAGTTGGACGCAGAAACCTGCGCGAGTTCCATGCAGCGAGCAAAATTTGATCCGGTTTCTCCTGAAAGCATTGGTCGGAATGGACGGCACTCACAGCTTTGGGTTCATTGGATCATGCCGCGCGCTCAACCGACAGACGCTGATTTACCCCTTGTTGGCGGAATACAAATCCGTGTGATCGAAGTTAGCCAAACCCGCCTCGAGTTTCCCGCAAAACCAGCCGGCCTCCCGCAACGACCTTTGAGTGAGCTTACTTCTCCAATCGAAGGGTTGAAATACCCAAAAGCGGCACGGCGCTACGAACTGTCCGGAGTGACGTCCGTAGCGGTCGAGGTCGATGCAGATGGCACTCCAAGGAAATGCAATATTATCCGCACAAGCGGGTACCCAGTGCTTGATGACGCTGTTTGCCCACACATGTTGCAGCAAATGCGTTACCAACCAGCCATCAGCAAAGATGGCCAGTTCGTTGCTGATGTCGATTTAATCTCGGTAAATTGGAAATTCGTTAGATAGGCGGCCTGAAAAAGAAGTGATATTTCCTTGGTGGGTACCAGCAGGCTTTCTCGGCTACAGTCCAGTGTCCCCACCTAACACCAAGGCCGCGCGCGGTACCACTTCGTCACGATATACTTCACGCCCTGCTCCACCGGCCGCCCGGCGTGCAGGGTTAGCGGGTTCGGCTTCCCGTCGCGCCCCATGTTGTTCCACACCAGCAGCGCGCCCTTCTGCGGCGGGACCGAGATCGGCACCTTGGGAAATTCGGTCGCTCCGCCCGCTTCAACGGCTGAGAGATAGCCCATCGCCGTCCACGTCCGCTGCCCGCCGCGGCCTTCCTCGGTCGGCCAGTAGCTCGCCGCAGTATCGAAGTAATCGAAGTGCGCCCGGAACTGCTGGCCGGGTTCATAGCGCTGGCCCTGAATCACCTCGCCATGCGCGTGCTCGATCCCCATGAGATCGTCGATCCTGCGCTCCAGCATGCGGATAAACGGATCATCGGGATCGACATCGCCGGTGTAACTCGTCCGTCCGCTATCGGCATTGCCATGATAGGTGGGGGAGGGCCGCGCGACTGCATCGACCATCCCGATCAGCCGCGCGCATTCTTCCGCAGTGAAGAAATCCGCCACTCCGAAGATCTCGATTGTCTCGACCGGCAGGCGATAGACGCTCGGATCAGCCTCAAGCCGCGCGCGCACCCGCTCGCCCACTTTGGCGAGTGCAGGGGCATCCTGGGTAGCGGGCTTGGGACGGCGAAATCCGATCATGCGCTGCTCATGCCGCAGCGGCCGTTCTCTGCCAAGTGGCAGGTGCTCAAACCCGGTCCGGATTACGTATCACCAACCTGACATCGATGAGTTATGAAAAATAACTAAAGTTGCAACCAATTTGGACCAGATTTCTTGGCGGCAGGCTTACCAATATTGGGCAACATGGTTACATATATAGCCTGATTGATCATAAGAATCCCAAGGGTCGCGTAACGACAAGACTGACCGCGAAAACAGTCAGCGCCATGTTTCCGATAGCCCGGCGGCGGGGGCGAAAGAGCTTGGCGGCGAACGTCCCTTGGCATGCGAGGAGTTGGCATTGGACGGTCATGTCGATTTGGATGCGGAGACACTCCGCATTGCAAAATTGCTTTATGAAGCGCGCCGCCGCCGCGATGCGGCAAGCCCGGTCAAGGGCCTTTTCGGAGAGCCCGGCTGGGATATTCTTCTGGACCTGTTCATTGCCCGCAAGACCCGCACGGCCTTGCAGGTTTCCAGCGTCTGTGCAGGCGCGGGCCTGCCTTCGACCACCATTCTGCGCTGGATAGCCCGGCTTGAGCGTGAGGGGCTGATCGTCCGCGTGGCCGATCAGGAAGATGCCCGCCGCCGCTATGTCAGCCTGACAACGCGGGGCCTCCGGCTCACCACATCGCTGCTCGACGCGGTCGGTCCGCTGGGCTGATGGCCTAGGCCAGTTGCGCCAGCAGGTCGCGGGCGAAGGCCGACAAGGTGTCATCCCGCGCGCCCATGATCACGATGCGGTCACCGGGCGCAGCCAGTTCGGCAATGCGCAGGGCGCAGTCGGCGCGGGCCGGGATGTGCTCGGCAGTGCCGCCGTGGGCGCGGATCATGTCCACGATGCGCTCGCTGCCCACCGATCGGTCCACCGTGCCGCCGAAGTAGACCGGATCGCACAGGATCGCGGTGTCTCCGGCGCCGAGCCGCGTTGCCAGCACTTCCGCCAGTTCCGCCCCCATCTGGCGCAGCGGGCCATAGCCGTGCGGCTGGAAGAACGCGATCACCCGGCCGGGATGTGCTTTCAGCGTGGCCAACGTCGCGGCGATCTTTTCCGGATTATGGCCGAAATCATCGATCACGGTCACACCGGCTGGGCTTGTCCCCACCACGTCGAACCGGCGCGCGAGGCCTGCGTAGGTTCCCAAGGCCTGCACAGCATCGCCCAACGGCACGCCCGCTGCGTGTGCCGCGGCCAGCGCCGCCAGCGCGTTGGAGAGATTGTGCCGGCCCGGTACACCCAGCGCCAGCGCATGGTGTTCGCCGGTGCGGCGCAACTCGATCAAGGCTGAAATCCCGAGGGGCGATTCGGCCACGCTGCCCTCCACCACGCCGAGATCGGCCTCGACCGACCCTATGCCGAAAGTGAGCGCGCCGTCTAACGCCCGGCTGGCCAGTGCGGCGCTTTCCGCGTCGTCGAGATTGACCACTGCCGTACCGGACCGCGCCAGAAAATCGCCAAACAGGCCGCGCAGTTCCTCCAGGCTCTTGTGATCGAGGCTGACGTTGTTCAGCACCGCAATGCTCGGCCGGTATGCGGCGATCGAACCGTCGCTTTCGTCGACCTCCGAGACGAACGGGCCGTCCGAAGCGCCGACCCGCGCGCTGGCAAAGGGCGCGTCGGGCCCCGCGAAGTTCTTCATCACCGCGCCGTTCATGATCGTGGGATCGCGCCCGCAGGCGGTGAGGATCCATCCGAGCATGCCGGTCACGGTCGATTTGCCGCTGGTCCCGCCCACGGCAATGCTCATCGGCGCCGCGTTGAACAGGGTGGAGAGCAGTTCGGCCCGGCGCATGCGGCGGCACCCCAGCTCTGCTGCGCGCACCATTTCCGGCACGGTATCCTCCACCGCGGCGGAGGCGACGAGGATCTGCTCCGCCGACCTGATGCCGCTGCCGTCCTGCGGATGCAGCGTGAAGCCAAGGCTTTCCAGCCAGGCAAACTTTTCCGGCGTGCGCCCCTGATCGCGGCTGCGGTCCGATCCCGCGATCTGCGCGCCCTTGCCTTTCAGGATCAGCGCGAGTGGCAGCATGCCCGAACCGCCAATGCCGCAGAAGAACCAGGGCTGTGCGGTGAGGTTCACACTCTCGTTCGCCGTGTCGTCGATGCTCATGGCGCGAAGCGGTATGCGGCCTTGTGCCCGGGCGCAACCGGGTTAGGAAGCGTCATGCCAAGGATTGCGATCTGCGCGCCGGCCCGGCCGATCACCCATGAAGACGCTGCCGCCGTTTCCGCGCTGGCGGCGGACATTCCGGGCCTTGCGCTTTCGTTTCATCCGCAGTGCTTTCTGGAAGCGGGGCATTTCGCCGGCACCGATGTGCAGCGCCTTGAAGCCTTGCTCGAATGCGCGAACGATCCTTCGTTCGATGCCGTCTGGTTCGCGCGGGGTGGCTATGGCTCCAACCGGATCGCCGCCGCTGCCGTCGCCGGGCTGGGCGAAGCTGCCCGCAGCAAGACGTATCTCGGCTATTCCGATACCGGCTACCTCCTCGCCGCGCTCTATCGTGCGGGGGTGGGACAGTCTGTCCACGCCCCGATGCCCGGTGATATCCGCCGTGAGGGCGGGCATGAGGCCGTGCGGCGCACCTTGCACTGGCTTGCCGGAGACCGCTCCGGCGTCGAGCGGGCGCAGGATGGCCGCCCCCGCGCCGCCTTCAATCTCACCACGCTCGCCATGCTCTGCGGCACGCCGCTGCTGCCCGATCTTTCAGGGCACGTGGTGATGGTCGAGGAAGTCTCCGAGCATCTCTATGCAGTGGACCGGCTGTTCTTCCACGTGACCGCGCAGCTTGGGGGCATAGCCGGGCTGCGGCTTGGCCGCGTCGGCGATGTGCCCGAAAACGATGTCCCCTTCGGCGCCGGCGAGGAGGCGATTGCGCGCGATTGGTGCGCCCGCAGCGGCATTCCCTATCTGGGCCGCGCCGATATCGGGCATGATGTTGATAACAAGATTGTCGCATTCGGGCTTGAGGGCACCCCCGCGAATCACTAGGCGCGCTCCGTCACAGCAGGAGTGTGTTGATGCGGGCATTCGTTTTTCCGGGGCAGGGCAGCCAGAAGCTGGGCATGGGCGCAGACCTCGCCGCCGCCAGCGCCGCCGCGCGTGAAGTTTTCGAGGAAGTCGACGACGCGCTCGGCCAGAAGCTCTTTGCGCTGATGACCGAGGGACCGGAAGACGAGCTGACCCTCACCGCCAATGCCCAGCCTGCGATCATGGCCAATGCCATCGCCGTGCTGCGTGTGCTGGAAAAGGAATGCGGCCTAGTCCTGGCTGACAAGGCGCAGTTCGTCGCCGGCCACAGCCTCGGCGAGTACACCGCGCTCTGCGCCGCCGGAGCCTTCAGCCTCGCCGATACTGCCCGCCTGCTGCGCCTGCGCGGGTCCGCGATGCAGGCCGCCGTGCCGGTGGGCGAGGGTGCGATGTGCGCGCTGCTTGGCGCCGAGATCGATCAGGCCGCCGCGCTGGCTGAAGCCGCCGCGCAAGGTGAGGTTTGCACCGTCGCCAATGACAACGCGCCCGGCCAGGTCGTGCTTTCGGGCCACACTGCCGCGATCGAGCGCGCCATCGGCATGGTCAAGGAGCACGGCATCAAGCGCGGCATGCTTCTCCCCGTTTCCGCGCCCTTCCACTGTCCGCTGATGCAGCCCGCCGCCGATGCCATGGCAGAGGCGCTGGCGCAGACCCCGCCGGGCCCTTTGCGCGTCACCCTCATGGCCAATGTCACCGCTGCCGCCGTGACCGACCCTGAAGAGGTCCGCCGCCTCCTCGTCGAGCAGGTCACCGGCCGCGTCCGCTGGCGCGAGAGCATGGTCGCACTGGGCGCTGCGGGCGTGGAGCACTTCGTCGAGCTTGGCGGCAAGGTCGTCGGCCCGATGATCACCCGCACCGTCAGCGATGTCGCAGTTGCCAGCCTCATCGGCATGGCCGATATCGAAGCCTTCGCGAAGGAGCTTTGAGATTAGGGTTCGCGCAGAGTTCGCAGAGATCGCAGAGGAAAAAGGTGCCAGCGATTGACGACATCAGCGCAAGAGTGGTTGGCGAAGCCATCAAGATTCATCGGGAACTTGGCCCCGGGCTCCTTGAAAGTGTTTACGAAGCAATTCTTGCAGCAAGCCTTGAGCGATCTGGCTACAAGGTGCAGCGTCAGGTACCAGTTTCCATCGAATACGACGGCATGAGGCTTGAGGGAGCGTTCAGGATCGACTTGCTAGTGGAAGAGTGTTTGATCGTCGAAATCAAAGCGGTCGAAACTTTGACCAAGGTGCATGCAAAGCAATTGCTGACCTATCTCAGGTTGATGAAGCAGCCCGTTGGGCTGTTGCTCAATTTTTCAGGGCTCACCATGAAAGAAGGCATCCGGCGGCTCGTGAACAACTACCAGCCCCCGTCCTGACTCTCTGCGATCTCTGCGAACTCTGCGCGAACCAAATTTACCGGAGCAACCCATGGAACACCGCCTCTTCGATCTCACCGGCATGACCGCCCTCGTCACCGGCGCCGCCGGCGGCATTGGCTCGGCGATCAGCCATGCCCTCGCAAAGCAGGGCGCACGCCTCGCGCTTTCGGGAACCAACCCGTCCAAGCTGCGTTCGTTCCGCGAGGAACTGAACGACACCTATGGTCATGACCACGTCGAGATCACCTGCGATCTATCGAACACCGAGCAGGTCGAGCATCTGGTGCCTGCCGCGATCGATACGCTCGGCAAGGTCGATATCCTCGTCAACAACGCCGGCATCACGCGCGATAACCTCGCCATGCGGATGAAGGACGAGGAATGGGACCCCGTGATCCGCGTCAATCTCGAAGCCGCCTTCCGCCTGATGCGCGCGGCGTCCAAGCCGATGATGAAGGCACGCTTCGGGCGCATCATCACCATCACCAGCGTGGTTGGTGCCACTGGCAATCCGGGGCAGGTCAACTACGCCGCGGCCAAGGCGGGGCTTGTCGGCATGTCGAAGAGCCTTGCGCAGGAGCTCGCCACGCGCGGCATCACCGTGAACTGCGTCGCCCCCGGTTTCATCCGCACCGCGATGACCGATGTGCTCCCCGATGCACAGAAGGACGCGCTCAACGCGCGCATCCCGATGGGCCGCATGGGCGAGGGCAGCGATATCGGCGCGGCGGTCGCCTATCTCGCCAGCCGCGATGCAGGCTACATGACCGGGCAGACGTTGCACGTGAATGGCGGCATGGCGATGCTCTCCTGATCGCCATGCGGCGCCCGTTGGCCTTTCTGGCGCCGCTTCTGCTTGCGCTGGCGGCCATGCCCTTTGCAGCGCAGGCCCGCGCGCCCCAGGCGCTCGCCTGCGCGGTGATTGCCGCGCCCGAGGGGCTCGATGCGCAGCTCGCCGACAGCATGCTCACGCTGGATGAGGCGCGCAGCAAGCCCGCGCTCGATGCGCTCCATGCCCTCGTCGATCGCTGCGCGGCAGACCAGTTCCTCGGCGAGAAGGAGCGCGATGCCTATTTCGGCTACGTGCTCGGCCGGATGGCGCGCGATGGGCTCGATTCCCGGCTGAAGGCTGAGGGCATTCCGTCCGACCTCATCGACAAGGCGCTCGATATCGGCCCCGGCAATGCCAACAACCCGGCCACGCAAGTCACGCAGGGAGACCTGCGGCGCGTCTCCACTGCGCTCAGTGAGTCCGGCCGCGATCCGGCCAAGGTAACCCCTGTCGGCTGGGGCCTGATTACCGCGTGGATTGCCGCCACCGCGCAGATGTTCGATGCGTTGCGGGTGCTCGATTGAGGTTGCGGAGCAAGCCCGCCGTTTTCGCTGCATTTATGCACAGCTTCGCCGCTGCGAAGGCGGCTTGCGCTTGCCCGTGGCGGGGCGTGCGTTAAGGAAGATAGTCCAGTAACAACCCGTCTTCGCCCGCGATTCCTTAGGCGCGGAGACGCCAGCTACACAGCCCTCAACGGTCCCCTGCCGGGACTCGCAAGGGCGGGGGACACGAGACGAGAATGAAGGCCACGATCGAACGCGCGACCTTGCTACGCTGCCTGTCCCATGTGCAATCGGTGGTGGAGCGTCGCAATACCATCCCGATCCTCTCGAACGTGCTGATCGAGGCTTCGCCCGATGGCTCGGTCCGCCTCATGGCAACCGACCTTGATCTCCAGATCATCGAGACGATGCCCGCGCGGGAAGTGGAGCGTGGCGGCGCGATCACGGTTTCCGCGCACCTCCTCTTCGATATCGCACGCAAGCTGCCCGATGGCAGCCAGGTCAGCCTTGATGCCGCCGATGGCCGCATGGTCGTAAAGGCCGGACGCAGCCGCTTCCAGCTGCCCACGCTGCCGCGCGATGATTTCCCGGTGATCGTCGAAGGCGACTTGCCGACGAGCTTCGAAGTGCCCGCGCGCGTCCTCGCCGAACTGATCGACCGCACCCGCTTCGCGATCTCGACCGAGGAAACCCGCTACTACCTCAACGGCATCTTCCTCCACGTGGCGGATGAAGCGACGCCGGTACTCAAGGCCGCCGCAACCGACGGCCACCGCCTTGCACGCTACACCATTGCCCGGCCCGACGGCGCTGAGGGCATGCCGGACGTGATCGTGCCGCGCAAATGCGTGGGCGAGCTGCGCAAGCTGCTTGATGATGTGCTCGAAACCGCAGTGCTGCTTGATCTTTCGGCCAGCAAGGTGCGCTTCACGCTGGGCGGTGAACACGGCGTTGTGCTCACCAGCAAGCTGATCGACGGCACCTTCCCGGACTACAGCCGCGTGATCCCCACCGGGAACGACAAGCTGCTCCGCCTCGATCCGCGCAGCTTCTTCGAAGGCGTGGACCGCGTTGCCACGATCGCCACCGAGAAGACCCGCGCGGTCAAGATGGCGCTCGAGAACGACAAGGTCACGCTCTCCGTCACCAGCCCGGAAAACGGCACCGCGGCGGAAGAGATCGCCGCCGAATACCGCGCCGCGGGCTTCGAGATCGGGTTCAACGCCAATTATCTCAAGGACATCCTCAGCCAGATCGACGGGGACATGGTGGAACTCCACCTCGCCGATGCTGGCGCGCCGACGTTGATCCGCAAGGACGACAAGTCGGCCGCGCTTTATGTGCTGATGCCGATGCGGGTGTGATCGCGGGCGGTGCAGGGGCTTCCTCAAGGCTCCCTGCACGGGCCCTGATCACGCGAACCTGCCCCAAAGGGCAGGCCTGGCCGATGGATGTAACTCTTAATCGATAAAATCGCTGAATTTCGCGGGCAATTCGCCGGTCGTCGACTGGCTGCTTCCATGGCCCGCTAGGCATTGGCGCGTAGCTGCCATTTTGGCGTTTCGAAGTGTTGCCAGTTTATCCGAACCGGACACAAACCGGATGGATAACGACGATGGACAACCGCGACATCGCAAAAAAGCTGGCCTTCTTCTCTATCGGCCCGGACGACACGGTCCGTCTTCCAGGAGTGGGTAAAGCCGTCGCCAGCGCGGGACCGGCTGCGCTTGACAAGCTTTACGACCGGATCGCCGCCACGCCCGAGACGGCCGGCTTCTTTGCTTCGAAAGCGGCCATGGGATCGGCCAAGGCCAAGCAGATCGCCCATTGGCAGGCCCTCTTCGCGGGCGGTGCGACGGCCGATTATTTCCAGCGCGCCGAACGGGTCGGCAAAGTCCACGCGCGCATCGGCCTTTCCCCGCAGTGGTACATCGGGGCCTATGCCAGCGTGCTCGAACCCATCATCGGCGCAATGGTCGGCCCGCTCTCGCGCGGCACGGCAAAGCGGATCGCCACCCTTATCAAGATGGCGCTGCTCGACATGGAAATCGCGGTCGAGACCTACTTCGCGGTGGAGGAGGAGCGCCGGCGCGCGGTTATCGATGCCCTAGGTGCGGCACTCCAGCGCATGACCGATGGCAACTTCAGCACGCCGCTCGAAGCGCTGCCGCCCGAATTCGCTGCGATCCAGAATGATTTCGAGACGATGCGCGCCCAGGTTGGCACCGCGCTCGGCGATGTCGCACAGACTTCCCGCGCGGTCGACGTCGGCGCGCAGGAGATCCGGCAGGCGTCGGACGACCTCGCCCGGCGCACCGAGCAGCAGGCCGCAAGCCTCGAGGAAGCCTCTGCCGCGATGACCGCGCTGGCGGCCAGTGTCGGCAGTACGGCGGGCGATGCCGCGCATCTCCACGATTCCGTGCAGGCCGCGCATGGCGACGCGCAGGCTGGCGGCGGCGTGGTCGACGAAGCGGTCCAGGCGATGACCGACATTTCCGTTTCCGCGCAGGAGATCGGCAAGATCATCAGCGTGATCGATGGCATCGCCTTTCAGACCAATCTCCTCGCGCTCAACGCCGGAGTCGAGGCGGCGCGCGCCGGGGATGCCGGGCGCGGGTTCGCGGTCGTCGCGAATGAAGTGCGCGCGCTCGCCCAGCGCTCTGCCGAAGCTGCGCTCGATATCAAGACGCTGATTGGGCAAAGCTCGGTGCAAGTGGAACGCGGCGTCGCGCTTGTCGGCCAGACCGGCGATTCCTTCGCGAGGATCGTGCGCAAAGTCGGCGAAATCGCGCAGCTTGCCAGCAACATCGCCTCAGCCGCCAGCGCGCAGGCCACCAACATCGGCCACGTCCGCGAGACCGTGCGCGAGCTTGACGTCATGACCCAGCAGAACGCCGCGATGGTCGAGGAGGCGACCGCCGCCTCGCGCAATCTGGCGGGCGAGGCGGATCGTATGGCGGCGCTCGTCGGCCGTTTTGCGCTGGCGGATGCCGGTCAGGTCGGCGCGGCGGAGTTTCGCCGCGCCGCTTGAACCCGTCAGATATCGACGACGATCTTGCCGAAGTGGGTGTTGCTCGCCTGATGGCGGAACGCATCGGCGAGGCCCGCCAGCGGGAAGTGGCTGTCGATGATCGGGCGGATGCCATTGGCTTCCACTCCGGCGATCATATCGAGCTGCATCGCCCGGCTGCCCACGGTAAGCCCCTGCACGCGCAGGTTCTTGGCCATCAGCAGCGCGGTCTGCACCGGCCCGGCAAAGCCTGCCAGCACGCCGATCAGTGCGACATGGCCGCCCACGCGAGTCGCCATCATCGATTGGTCGAGCGTGCCAGCGCCGCCGATCTCGACCACGCAATCCACACCCCCGCCGCCGGTCAGTTCCAGCGCCTTGAGGCCCCAGGCGGGCACCTCCTTGTAGTTGATCAGCTCGTCCGCCCCCAGCGCGCGCATCCGCTCCAGCTTGGCGTCCGACGAACTGGTTGCGATCACCCGCGCCCCCGCCGCCTTGGCGAACTGCAGCGCGAAGATCGAAACGCCGCCGCTGCCTTGCACCAGCACGGTCGAACCCGGCTTCACCGCGCCATCGAAAAACAGCGCGCGCCACGCGGTCAGGCCCGCGCATGTCAGCGTCGCCGCTTCGGCAGCGGAATAGCCCTTGGGCACGCGAGTAAACCAGCCCTGCGGCGCGACGATTTCCTCGCGCGCATAGCCGTCGATGCCATCCCCCGGCACCGTGGTGAAGGCGGTTGCGGGCGGAGTGCCGTCATCCCAGTTGGTGAAGAAGGTCGAGACGACAAGATCGCCCGGCGCATAAGCCGTGACGCCATCGCCCACCGCCACAACTTCGCCCGCGCCGTCCGACATCGGAATGCGCCCGGCGGGAGCTGGCAGCATGCCTGTCACCACCGCGAAGTCATGGAAATTGAGCGAGGAGGCGCGCAGGCGCACGCGGATCTCGCCCGGACCGGGATCGCCGCAATCGGGCAGCTGATCGAGGTAGAGGCTGTCGAGCGTCGCCGGGGCGCCGATACGGATCGCTGCATTGCTCATTCTGCGGCCTCCAGCATTTCGGCCTGTTGCGGCCCGCGCACGAGCACACCCGGCACCGCACCCGTCCAGGTGCCCTGCTCGAAGGTCACCTCGCCCGATTTGATCGTGTAGAGATAGCCGTCCGCCTTCTGCAGCAGCCGCTTGCCGCCCGCCGGCAGATCGAACGCCAGCCAAGGCTTGCCCAGCTTCAGCGCGTCCATGTCGATCACGTTGATATCTGCGAGCGCGCCGGGCGCGATCACGCCGCGATCGTTCATGCCATAGAGCCGCGCCGTATCGTGGCACTGGCGCTTCACCGCCTGCTCAAGGCTGAGCCGCCCACCGCGTTTGCGATCACGCACCCAGTGCTGGAGCATGAAGGTGGGCGAAGCCGCATCGCAGATCGTGCCGCAATGCGCGCCGCCGTCCGAAAGCGAGTTCACGCAATCATCGCGCGACTGGAGTTCCTCAAGGAAATCAAGGTTTCCGTCAGCGTAGTTGAGGATCGGCAGATAGATAAACCCGGTGCCGCCATCCGCCAGCATCAGGTCATAGGCATAGCTTTCCGGCGTCACACCAGCCGCCGCCGCGCGTGCCGCAATGCTCGCGTCCGCCTGCGGCTCGTAGTCGAAGCCTTCGTCCATCTCGTACTGGTTCGCCCAGCCTTCGCCGATCACGCGGTAGAGGTGGACGATGTCGCTTTCGGGATAGACGTTGCTTTCCGAAAGGATGATCTTCTTGAACACTGGATCGGCAAGGTGGGTGAGCTGGTCTTCCCACGGCATCGCCGCAAGCGCGGCCCAGGTTGGGCGGAACATGAAGGGATGCACCGTCCCGCGCCAGTTCATCACGATGCCGTTGCCGCGCAGCGCGATCTGCGCAACGATGTTTGCGCCCGCCGCGTTCTGGCGGGTCATTTCCTCGATCTGTTCGGACAGCGGCAGTTCCTTGGCGATCGACTGCAGCGCGGCGAAGGTGACGGGGAGGCCCGTCTCGCGGCTCATCGCGCCCATCCAGCCGAACTCGTCCCATTCGCGCTTCATGTCGCTCGCCATCTCGAACACGCCGTGGCCCACGCGGCCCATGGCGCGGCCGATGCGGATCAGCTCCTCGGCGGTGGCGGTCGTGCCCGGCACCACTTCGCCGTCGATCGACTTGTGGATCACCGTGCGGCTCGTCGAGAAGCCGAGCGCGCCCGCGCGCACGCCTTCTTCGACAATTTTGGCCATGGCGTCGATGTCTTCGTCGGTCGGAATCGCACCCGGCTTTTCGCGGTCACCCAGCACATAGGCGCGCACCGCGCCGTGCGGGACATGCGTCGCCACGTCCACACTGCGCGGCAACCGCTCCAGCGCATCGAGGTATTCGGGGAAGCTCTCCCAGTCCCACTTGAGCCCTTCGGCCAGCGCGGTGCCGGGGATATCCTCCACGCCTTCCATCAACCCGATCAGCCATTCATGCCGGTCCGGTGCGGCAGGTGCAAAGCCCACGCCGCAGTTGCCCATGACCACCGTGGTCACGCCATGCCACGAGCTCGGCGCCATTTCCTGATCCCAGGTTGCCTGCCCGTCATAATGCGTGTGAATGTCGACCCAGCCCGGCGCGACGACCTTGCCGCCCGCGTCGATCTCGCGCTTCGCGGTGCCGGAGACCTTGCCCACGGCGGCGATCAGGCCGCCCTGCACGGCCACATCGCCGGTAAAGCGCGGACGGCCGGTGCCATCAACGATGGTTCCTCCCCGGATGATGAGATCATAGGTCGGCATCAGCAGGCTCCTCTATCCCCGCGCAGCCGACTCATCGCGGAGGGCCGTCGCGTTTAACTGGCCGATTAAGTCAGAGGATCGTGCCGGGGTCAACGCCCGCGGCTATTCGCGGTTACGCGTCGAGAAACCCTGTCAGCTTTTTGATGAAAGCATCGGGGCGGGCCAGCATGAACAGGTGCCCGCCGCCCTCGCTCATCTCCAGCTTGCTGCCGGGGATCGCGTTGTGGAGGAAATGCAGGTTGGCGGGCGGGATGAGCTGGTCGTCTTCATCGCCCATGACCATGACCGGCATGCTCAGCAGCGGCAGGAACGGCGCGCTGCTCCAGCCCGCATAGGCCGCCAGCTGGCAGCTCCAGCCCAGCGGCGAGGGCGCCGTTGCGGCATTGAGCGAGACCCGGTCCGCTCCCCCGCCGTTGTAGAACATCGCAAGGTTGCGGCGCAGTGCCTTCTCGACAGAATATTCCATCGGATCAAGCATCTGGCTAAGCATGGAGGCATTGCCGGGGATCATCGTGCCCCCGGCCGAGGTTGCCGCAAGCACCAGCTTGCCGGTGCGCGCGCGGTGCTGGAAAGCGAACTGCTGCACCACCGCGCCGCCCCAGCTGATGCCGAGCAGATCGACCGAATCGATCCGCAGCCGGTCGAGCAGTGCGGCGAGTGTCAGCGCCATGTGCGGGATCGTGTAGGGGAAGATCGGATCGGGCGACTGGCCGATTCCCGGCATGTCGAAGCTGATGATGCGGCGATCGGGCAGGCGGCTCGCAATCGGCTCGAGCATTTCCATGTTCATGCCGATGCCGCTCAGGATCACGAGCGGGCGCGGCGCGGGGCGCGCGGTCTTGCTCTGGGCCGCAGGCTGGACATGCCATTGCCCCACCCGCAGCCGCCGCCCGGCGACGCCGATCATCGTAAAGCTGGCAGTCGTGGCCACGCGAATTCCTTGGTAATCAGGTAAATCAAAGCGTTGCCAGCGCCCTAGCACCGCACGGTGACGAGCAAAAGCAAACCTAAGGAATTCTGCGGAAAAAAGGTCCGATCTGGGTGGGTGCTTAACGGTTTCTCAAAGCAGTTAAGCGCAATTGACGGATGATGAGCCAATCGCCCGAGGACAATGCCGCATCGCAGGCCGAACCGACGCGCGCCGCGCGCGATTTCGCGCGTACGCAGCGTCGCCGCGAGCGCGTGCCGACCGCGCCCGTCAGCCGGGCCGATGTCGCCGGGGCGGCGTTCCTGTTCGGCACGGGGCCCGGCCGCGGCCTGATCGCCCGTGAATGGCCGCACATGGCGCTGCCGATGGTGCTCGGCGTCTTGGGTCTTGCCCTTGCCAACTTCTCGATCCGCCCGATCATCGCGCCGCTTCTCGCGCTGCTGGCCTCCGCGCTGCTGTTCGTCGCGCGCTTCACCTCGACCTACGAGGAAAGCCGCGATCACTCGACCGCCGTGCGCATGGCGCTGATGGCGGCCTCGATTGGCATTCCGCTGTTCATTTATGGTTATGCCATCGGCATTTGGGCAAGCAGCGGCGTGGTTCCCTGGGTGCAGGCACTGGCGCTGCTGGTCACCATCTCGCTCCTCGCCACAGTGACCGAATCGGGCCGCCTTGCCGGCATGCTTACCGCCCAGGTCGCGATGTGGTCCGGCGTTACCTGGGTCTCCCATTTCGGGGCCGGCATCCTGTCGCTGCTCATTGGCGGCGTGATCGCTGTCGCCGCCTACCTGCGCCAGCGCGAGATCGATCTCAAGGTCCGCCTCGCGGTGGAAGAAGGCGTCCGCATCCAGACCCGCGCCGAGGAGATCCTCGCCGATTATGAGGAGACGGGGCAGGGCTGGTTCTGGGAAACCGACCGCCGCGGCCTCATCACCTACATATCGCGGCCGGTTGCGGACGTGCTCGGCCGCAAGGTCGATGATTTCATCGGCCGCCCCTTTGCGGAGCTGTTCAACCTCTCCGAGAAATCGGGCGAGGGTGAACGCACGTTGGCCTTCCATCTCTCGGCGCGGTCCAGCTTCTCCGAACTGGCGGTGCGCGCTGCGGTCTATGACGAGGAACGCTGGTGGTCGGTCACCGGACGTCCGACCTACGACGCCTTCAACAACTTCCAGGGCTTCCGCGGCTCGGGCACCGATCTCACCGAAAAGCGCCGCTCGCAGGAACATGCTTCGCGCCTCGCGCATTTCGATTCGCTCACCGGCCTCTCGAACCGCTTCCAGATGTCGCAGACGCTGGAGAAGATTCTCACCGCGCCCAACGAGCAGAACCGCGCCTGCGCGGTGTTCCTGCTCGATCTCGACCGGTTCAAGCAGGTCAACGATACGCTCGGCCACCCCGCCGGCGATGCGCTGCTCAAGCAGGTCGCGCAGCGGCTTGAGCGCGTCATCGGCACCGTCGGCCGCGTCGGGCGTCTGGGCGGCGACGAGTTCCAGGTCATCCTTGCCGGCAAGATCGCGCGCGAACAGCTCGCCCATCTGGCCGAACGCATCATCGAACAGCTCAGTCAGGCCTATTCGATCGATGGCAGCCGCGTGATGATCGGCGCCTCCGTCGGCATCGCGCTCGCGCCCGATGATGGCGTCACCAGCGAGGCGCTGATCCGCAACGCGGACCTTGCGCTCTATGCCGCCAAGGATGGTGGACGCGGGCGTTTCCACTTCTACGCCGCAGATCTCCACAGCGATGCGGAAGAACGCCGCCAGCTGGAAGAAGACCTGCGCGATGCGATCACGCAAGGCGATCTTGAGCTCTATTACCAGCCCGTCGTGCAGACCGCGACCGAGCGGATCACGGGCTTCGAAGCGTTGCTGCGCTGGAACCACCCGCAGCACGGCTTCATCTCGCCCGCCAAGTTCGTGCCGATTGCGGAAGACGCCGGCCTCATCGTCTCGATCGGCGAATGGGCGCTGCGCACCGCCTGTCAGGATCTCGCCAAGTGGCCTTCGGACGTGCGGGTCGCGGTCAACGTCTCACCGCTGCAGTTTGCCAATCCGGCGCTGCCCTCGATGGTCACGAGCGCGCTGGCTTCGGCTGGGGTCGAGCCCGACCGGCTCGAGCTTGAGATCACCGAAAGCGTCTTCCTCGGCGATGATACCGGGACCGAGGCCATGTTCCGCTCGCTCAAGGGGATCGGCGTCCGCCTCGCGCTCGATGATTTCGGCACCGGCTATTCCTCGCTCGGCTATCTGAAGCGCGCGCCGTTCGACAAGATCAAGATCGACCAGTCCTTCGTGCGCGGCGCGACGCAGGCCGGCAGCCGCAATGGCGCGATCATCGCCTCGATCGTCAGCCTTGCCGAAGCGCTCGGCATGGAAACGACCGCCGAGGGCGTCGAGACCCTCGACGAGCTCGATCTCGTGCGCATGCTCGGCTGCAGCCATGTGCAGGGCTATATCTACGAACGCCCGCTCTCCGCGCCTGCCACGCTGACCCGCCTTGCCACAGGCCTCATGGCCATCGCGCGCGGCCCCCGCTCGGCCCGCGCCGCGCGCCAGGCCATGCTTCGCCGCGTGGTGCTCGATCACGCCGGGCACCGCTACAACGGCACCGTGCGCAACATGTCGCTCACCGGCGCGCTGATCGAGGGGCTGTGGAACGTACCGGCCGGCACGATCTTCCGCATCCAGCTTTCAGACGGCCACATTGTCACCGCCACCTGCCGCTGGGCGAGCGACGACCGCATGGGTGTCGAATTCTCGCAGCCCCTTCGCCTCGACGAGGACGGCCGCATTGCTGCCGTGGCGATCAAGTCCACCTTGGCACCGCTGCCCGATCCCCTCGCGAACCAGCGCAAGGTTGGGTGAAGCCAGACTTCAACCGCGCCCGAATATCTTCGCAATCAGCTTGCTGCCTGTCCCCAGCGGATTGCGCCGGATCTCGCGCTCCTGCTCGCCAAGGTAGAGGAACACCCCGTCGCTCGCCTTCTGGGTGACATAGCCAGTAAGGTCCCGCGCGCCGAACTGGCCCGCGATCAGGCTGTTCTTCGCACTGAACCGGTCGAGCGCCTGAAACGCCTTCACGCCCGACAGGGACTTTGCAACCACCGGCGTCATCGTCTGCTGCAGGTCCGGCCCCATCGTGCGGCGGAAGTAATCGGTGGCAGAGGTATCGCCGCCGGTCACGATCCCCATCGCGTCTGTCACCGTCATCCGCGTGATCGCACTCCTCAGCAGCGGCAGCGCCTTGCCTACCGCGCCTTCCGCTGCAGCGTTGAGCTTGCCCGAAAGTCCATCAGTCACGCCCGCACGGTCGAGCGCCCCGAGCAGCCCGTTGAGGCGGCCCAGCGGACCCGGCAAGCCGATACGCACGCGCGGATCATCGGCAAACCCGCCCGGCCGGCCCAGCTGTGCAACCACCCGCTCCGCCGCTTTGCCCAGCGCCAGCTTGAGCCCGCCCGAAGCCTCGCTGCTGGTCACCCCAGGCGGCGGCGCGGTGTTGGCCGCAGTGCTCGCCGGCGCGGACGGGCCGAGAATGCGCCCCAGCAAGGCACCCGCATCCTGCGCCGATTGTGCCGCTGCGGTTCCCGCCATCAGCGCCGCGATGGCCGCCCCCAGCCAGACTGTCCTCGTGCGCATGATCATGGTTCCCTCCTTCAGCCGCGCCCCCAGTCTGCGCCGCCGGGGCGAGCTAGTCAAAATGGCAATGGCGATGCCAGCGCCCGCCACCTAGCCAGAAGCTTCGTCCACCCGCCACGGAGTTTCCCATGCCGCACACCAACCGCCGCGTCTTCATCCGGCAGTACCGCGAGGGGATGCCGCTGCTCGAAGATTTCGGCATCGAGGATGTCGAGATCGCCGATGTGCCCGCAGGCCACGCGGTGGTGAAGGTCGATACGCTTTCGATGGACGCATGGATCCGCACCACGCTCACTCCGGGCAGCTTCCACGAGACCGCGCCGATCGGCTCGACTGTCCGCGCGCTCGGCGTCGGGCAGGTCGTGGAAAGCGCCGATCCATCGCTCGCTGCGGGGGACTGGGTCTATGGCATGCTCGCCGCGCAGACCCGTACGCTGGTGCCCGCTGCCGCGCTCACCAAGCTCGATCTTTCAAACAGCCTCAAGCCTGCGGACTATGTCGGCCCGCTCGGCCTCACCACCGGCCTCACCGCATGGGTCGGCCTCATTGCGGTGGCGGAGGTCAAGGCGGGCGACACGGTCCTCGTGTCCGGCGCTGCGGGCGCGGTAGGCTCGATGGTGGTGATGCTCGCCAAGGCGCGCGGGTGCCGGGTGATCGGCATTGCCGGCGGGCCGGACAAGTGCCGCTTCCTCACCGAAAGGCTCGGCGCCGATGTCGCCATCGACTACAAGAATGCCGACCTCGCCGCCGAAGTGGCAGCGGCAGCCCCCGGCGGAATCGACGTGTTCTTCGACAATGTCGGCGGCGAGATCCTCGATGTCGCGCTGGCAAACCTTGCGCCCGCCGATGCGCGCCTCGCCATCTGCGGCGCGATCTCGCAGTATTCGGACCTTGGCAATGTGCGCGGCCCGAAGAACTACCTCAAGCTCGCCGAGCGTAACGCCACGATGCGGGGCTTCGTCGTCACCCACCACGCCGCCCGCTTCCCCGAGGCGAAGGCGGAAATCGCCGCGCTGATGCAGGAGGGCAAGATCGATCTGCCCGAGCACGTCGTGGAAGGCATCGACCATTTCGCCGAGGCGCTGCTGCTGCTCTTCGCTGGCGGCCACACCGGCAATCTGCTGGTGCGGCCCTAGCGCGGGGGCTGCGGCTCAATCCTGCGCGGCGTAGACCTTCACCAGATCGTGCACGAAATCGCGCGCCAGGTAGAGCCCGGCAACTGACTGCCGCTCGTCGTGGCCGTGAGCATTGTTGCCATCGGGATCGGTATAGAGCCCGGGCACGCCATACGCCGGGATGCCAAGCGGGCCAAGGAACGCCGCATCCGTGCTCGTGAGCGATAGCCCGGGAACCAACCGCATGCCGGGAAAATAACGGGCGACGAGCCTTTCTGCCGGGCGCAGGATGCGCGGATCAAGCGGCGGCGTAACTGGCGCCGGCCGCACCCCGCCAAGGGGGGAAATGACCAGTTCGGGATTGCCGGTCGCTTTCACCAGGGCATCGCGCGTTGTCTCGGCATCCTCGCCGGGCAGGACGTAGCAATTGATCGAAGTCTTGGCGGTCTGCGGCAGTGCCGTGAGGATGTAGCCGCCCAGAACCAGCGTTGCGGCGCAGGTGGTATGCAGCAGGGCGTTGTAGGTGCGGTCGGCCGAAACCATCGCCTCGGCCGCGCTGTCGGTGGGATCGGCGGCAAGGCGGACCATCGCCGCGCCTAGCGCATCGCCGCGCTGGGCTCCGACCTGCGCGAAGTAGCTTTGGGTTGCTGCGTTGAAACGCAGGGGGAACTTCAAGGCGCGGATCTTCTGGATCGCGTCGGCAATCTTGTAGATGGCGTTGTTATCGATCGGTATCGAACCGGGACCGCCCGGGCTGAACGCCTCGATATCGAAATTGGCCATCGTCATTTCGCCAACCGCGATGGTCTGGCTGATGACCTTGCCGTGGCCATCGGTTTCGCCGCCGCCGCTTTCATTGAGCGCGAATTCGGCTGCAAGCAGCTCGGGCCGGTTGCGGGCCAGCCACTGCACGCCGTTGAGCCGCCCGCCGGTTTCTCCGCCGCAGGTCAGCGCCAGCTTGATCGTGCGCTTCGGCTTGAAGCCTTCTGCGCGCAGGCGCAGCAAGGTGTCGACCCAGATCGCATCGAGCGACTTCATTTCGGCCGTCCCGCGCCCGTAGAAGTAGCCATCCTTCTCGACGAGCTTGAACGGATCGGTCTTCCAGTGCTGCGCCCTCGCATTCACGGTATCGAGATGCCCCAGCAGCAGCATCGGTTTCGCCTTGGCAGACGTGCCCGGCACGGTGACAACCAGCCCGCCATCGAGCGGAAAGTCCTCGTCGCGGAACAGCGTGATCTGATCCTCGGCAAACCCAGCCCCCCGAAACCGCTCGGCAATCTTCTGCGCAAGGAGGGTGCAACTGCCCGTCGCCACCGAGGTGTCGGTTTCCACTAGTTCGCGGAAGAGATCGCGGAAGGCCTGCTGTCCTGCACTCGGCGGCGCGGCTGGGGCGGGCGCGGCGGCAAAGGAAGGTGCGGGAACCATAGCGAGTGCCAATGCGGCGCCCAGAACGGTCAAGCTTCTCACGAATGTGGTCTCCAGCGCGGGTTAGTGGTTAATGCTTAATCCCTCCATATCGGACCACAGTCCACTCGCATTGATCTGGAACAAGTGACAGATCCTCGGAAAATGGCCCGCCGCCCTGCCGCCCAAACGGTCTGCGGTCGCTTCGCAATTGCCCTGTAATCGCACCGTCATCACGGTTAGTTAATCCCGTTAGGGCCCGGCAAGGGGGAATGCGGCGATGATGGACAGGCGGATCTTGGCTGGCGGTGTTTCGCTGCTGGCGCTCGCTTCGGCAGTAACGGTGCGGGCGCAAGGTGTTAACGCCCTGCCGCCGGAGAATGCGGCCTTGTCCGCCGCGCCCGGCGAGATCGTCGTCACCGCGCAGAAGCGTGAGCAAAAACTGCAGGATGTGCCGCTTTCGATCGTCGCGCTCACCACCGAAGCGCTGGCCGAACGCAACGTGCGCAATTTCAACGATTACGCCAAGTTCCTGCCCAGCCTCTCCTACACGAGCTATGGCCCGGGGCAGGCGGAGGCCTATTTCCGCGGCCTTTCCAACGGCAACCGGCTCTCCACCGGCTCGCTCCCCACCGTCGGCGTCTATCTCGATGAGCAGCCCGTCACCACGATCGGCTCGACCATCGACGTCCATATCTACGACATCGCCCGGGTCGAGGCGCTGTCCGGCCCGCAAGGCACGCTGTTCGGCGCGAGCAGCGAGGCGGGTACGCTGCGGATCATCACCAACAAGCCCGATACCAAGGCCTTCTCGGGCTCGGTCGATCTCACCGCCAACACGGTCGCGCACGGCAAGGCCGGCGGGATTGCTGAAAGCTATCTCAACATCCCGCTCTCCAGCCGCGCCGCGCTGCGTGTCGTCGGCTTCTACCAATACGATGGCGGCTACATCGACAATGTCCGCGCCCCCGGCGGCGTCACCTATCCCACCTCGGGCGTGGTCCGCGACAACAAGGCGCTCGTTGGCCGGGACCAGAATTCGATCGAGGCCTACGGCGGCCGCGCCGCGCTCAAGGTCGATCTCGACGACAACTGGACGGCCACAGCCAGTGTCATGGGCCAGCGGCAGACCTCGAACGGAAACTTCGCGTTCAAGCCCTCGGTCGGCGATCTCAAGACCACCCGGTTCTTTCCCGAGGCACAGAAGGACGAATGGTATCAGGCCAGCCTCGCCATCGAAGGCAAGCTTGGCTCCTTCGACCTCACCTATGCGGGCGCATATTTCGAACGGAAGGCGGCCTATACCTCCGACTATTCGGATTATGCCTATCTCTACGATAGCTACTATGCCAGCACGCCCGATTATTTCGGCAATAATTTCAGGAACAACGCTGGCGATCTGATCAATCCGGCGCAGATCGTCAGCCAGGACGAGCGCTTCACCAAGCAGAGCCACGAGCTGCGCATCGCCTCGCCCTCGAGCGACCGGCTGCGGATCGTGGCAGGCCTGTTCTACCAGCGCCAGACCAACAACTGGCGCAATCTCTATACCGTGCCGGGTCTTGCCGATGCGCAGTCGGTCACCGGCCTGCCCGGGGTCAACTACGCCAACATCCAGTTCCGCACGGACCGCGACTATGCCGCCTTCGCCGAGGCCGCGTTCGATATCGTGCCCACGCTCACGCTCACCGGCGGCCTGCGCGCCTACAAGTACGACAACAACGTGATCGGCTTCTTCGGCTTCAACGGCACCCGCAGCGCGGTCGGCGAAGCGCTGTGCTTCCCCGGTACGGTCGGCGCCTATGGCACGCCCAATGGCTCTGGGCGCCCGTGCGACAACATCGACGCCAAGGCCACCGGCTCGGGCGTGCGCCACAAGCTGAACCTCAGCTGGAAGGCCGCGCCCGGCAAGCTGCTCTACGCCACCTGGTCCACCGGCTTTCGCCCCGGCGGCATCAACCGCCGCCCCACCGCACCGGCCTATGCGGTCGAGCAGCTCACCAATTACGAGATCGGCTGGAAGACGAGCTGGCTCGGCGGCAAGGTGCTGTTCAACGGTGCGCTGTTCCTTGAAAAGCTCAATCAGGCGCAGTTCGCCGTCACCAGCGATCAGAACGGCATCACCGATATCGTCAATGCCGGCCGCGCGCGGTCGAAGGGTATCGAGGCAGACCTGACCGTCCGCCCCGCGCAAGGGCTCTCGTTTCAGGTCTCGGGCACGTATGCCGATGCCCAGATCACCACGGACCTTTGCAAATACACCAATGCCGCGTTCGATTGCACGATCCCCAGCGCATCGGGCAATCCCAACGCCCTGCGCGCGCCGGCCGGAACGCGCTTTGCCGGCAGTCCGCGCTTCAAGCTATCCGGCCTGATGCGCTACGAGTTTACCCTCGGCAAATTCGACTACTTCCTGCAGGCCGCCGCGTTCCACCAGTCCAGCGTCTCCTCCTCGCTCGACGTCGACGAGGCGCGCCTGATCGGCCTCCAGCCCGGCTACAGCACGGTCGACCTCTCGGCCGGCATCAGCCGCGACACCTGGTCGGCCTCGCTCACCGTGGAGAACCTGGGTGACAAGCGCGCGCAACAGAGCCGCACGGCCACTTGCGCGATTTCGATTTGCGGGCGGGGCTCGGTGGTGGTCTACCCGCTGCGCCCCCGCTTCGTGAGCTTTCGCGTCGGGCGGCGCTTCTGATGGGAGACTTGGGTATGATCCGTTCGCTGATGGCGCTTGTGCTGCTCTTCGTCCCCACGCTCGTGCGCGCCGAAGCCCCTGCAGATGGTCAGCGCCTCATCCTCGTCACCATGGACGGCACGCGCTGGCAGGACGTCTTCCGCGGGCCGGACAAGGCGCTGGTCGCAGACCCGAAGTTCACCCATCCCGATTGGAAGGAAACGGTCGAGAAGGCGTGGGGGACCGGGCCTGCGGTCATGCCCTTCGTCCACAGCCTGCCCACACAGGGCGGCGTGCTCCATGGCAACCGCGATGCGGGCCAGTGCATGCGTGTCACCAACCTGATGTGGTTCTCCTACCCCGGCTACAACGAACTGCTCACCGGCCGCCCTGATCCTGCGATCACCACCAACGACAAGAACTGGAACCGCAACGTCACCTTCCTCGAATGGCTGAACCGCCGTCCGGGCTTCGCCGGCAAGGTGCGCATGTACGGTACGTGGGACGTGTTCCCCTACATCATCAACGACAAGCGCAGCGGCGTGCCGATAAACGGGGAAAGCCCCGGCGCGCATCCCACCGAAACCCGCACAATGCGCGATGCGCAGGCGGCACTGCGCTCCGCGGCTGATATGCGCGTGCTCTATGTCGCGCTCGGCGATACCGACGAGTTCGCGCACGAGGGTGACTATGCGCAGTACCTCGCCTCAATGAACCGCGACGATGATTTCATCGCCGAGCTCTGGCGCATGGCGCAGGCAGACCCGGCGTGGCGCGGGCGCACCACGCTGATCGTGACCACCGACCACGGTCGCGGCGCCAAGCCCGGCGCGGCCTGGACCGAACACGGCAGCGCCGCCGCGTGGAAGCTTGCTCCGGCTGACTACACGATTGCCGATCCGGAAGGCTTCCCCGGCTCGGACGCGATCTGGCTCGCCGCTATCGGCCCCGGCGTCCACGCCGCTGCGCCCGGCAGCGCTTGCCTCACCCAAAGCCAGATCGCCGCCAGCGCGCTCACCGCGCTGGGCGAGGACTGGAAAGCCTTCGACGCCGGGGCAGGGGCGCCGTTGCCATTCTTCGCGGGGCGCTGAAGCCGGTTACTTCCGCCGCACCCACTTCAGGTCATAATCCGTCGTCCACGTCGTCCCGCCATCCTCGGTGCCGATGGCCAGTTCGCGGACGGTGCCATCCGGCATCGCATAAAGCGTCCAGTGGCGCAGCCGCACCTTTCCCCCCGGCAGCGGCTTCTCGGTCACGTAGCGCATCTCGCCCGGCTTCACGAGATTGCCGCGAAACACCGTGGCCGCGCCATCATCGGTCGCCCAGGTATAGCCCCACGAGCCCAGCAGCCGCGAATAGTTGAACAGGCCGATGCCGTTGCCGGTGGGGTGGCCGTCGGTCTTCTTCCAATGCTCCTCGATCGCACAATCATTGAGGATCAGGCTCATCGTCACTTCGTCGGTCTTCTTCTCGCCGGTATAGACGTCCCAGCTGCCCAACGTGAAATCCAGCTCGCGGAACTTGGGGTCGCTGCGGCAGGTATCGGCAGGCGATGCCGGCGCTTGGGCCACAGCGGGCGCGGCGATCATCAAGGCAAGGGCGGCGGCGATAAGCGGGCGGTGCATGGACGGTCCTCCTGAACGGCTCGGCACGATCAGGCCGCAATTTGTCCGATTGCGCAAGAGCGCATGATGATTACAAATCGTGGCATGAGAGGCCCGCGCACCGGGCCGTATGCATTTGGGGGACAGCGGATGGCGGAATGGACTGACAAGGAACTGGGGCTCCATCTGCCTATCGCGCGGCGGGATTTCATCGGCGGGGTTGCGGCCGGCGCCGCACTCGCCACAGCACCCGGCGCGCTCGCGCAGGCGGCCACTGCGGCACCCATCGCCGCCAGCACAGACTATCCCCCCGCGCTCACCGGCCTGCGCGGCCAGTATCCCGGCTCGTTCGAAGCCGCCCACATGGCGCGCGACGGCGATTTCACCGGCAACCTCGCGGCGGATGACAGCGGCGAACACTATGATCTCGTCATCGTCGGCGGCGGCATCTCGGGCCTCTCTGCCGCCTGGTTCTACCGGCAGGCGCTGGGCGACGACCGCAAGATCCTCATCCTCGACAACCACGACGATTTCGGCGGCCACGCCAAGCGCAACGAGTTCCATTACGAAGGCCGCACCATCCTTGCCTACGGCGGCACGATGAGCATCGAATCGCCGTTCCCCTATAGCTTCACCTCGAAGAAGCTCATGGCGGACCTCGGCGTCGATCTCACCAGCTACCACCGCTATGAAACCAAGGCCTACGATGGCCTCGGCTCGGCCACCTTCTTCGACAAGGAGCACTTCCTTGCCGACAAGCTCGTCACCGGTACGGGCCAAAAGCCCTGGCCGCAGTTCTTCGCCGAAGCCCCGCTGACGGGCGCGGTGCGCGCAGACCTCAGCCGGATCTACACCGAAAAGGTCAACTACCTGCCGAACCTGACGCCCGAGGCGCGCGCCGAATACCTGCGCCACATCAGCTATCAGGATTACCTCCTCAAGCACGCGAAGATGCTGCCCGAAAGCCTGCCGTTCTTCCTCGGCCACTATTTCCGCAACAACAAGCGCGTCGATACGCTCCCCGCGTGGGAAGCCGCGCTTGGCGGCCGCATGCCGGGCTTTTCGGGCATGGACCTGCCCGCGCAGATCACCGCCGAAGCGCAGCATTTCCACTGGCCCGATGGCAACGCCACCGTCGCGCGCCTGCTTGTCAGCCGGCTCATTCCCGGTGCATTCCCGTCAGACAAGCTCGATCAGGAAAGCGTCGTCCTCGCCCCTGCGCGCTACGCCGCGCTCGATAATCCGGCCAACCCCACGCGCATCCGCCTCTCCAGCATGGTCATCCGCGCCGAACATATCGGCAAGCCCGCGCGCCAGACCGAAAAGGCCGTGCGCGTAATCTATGTGAAGGATGGCAAGCGCGTCTCCGTCACCGGCGCGAACGTCATCATGGCCTGCTTCAACATGGTGATCCCGTTCATCGTGCCCGACCTGCCGGCGGCGCAGAAGGAAGCGCTGCACTATGCATCCAAGGTGCCGATGCAGTACACCAACGTGCTGGTGAAGAACTGGCGCCCCTGGGCCAAGCTCGGCGTCAAGTCGATCGGCGCGCCCAACGGCTACCATATCGGCGCCTCGCTCGACACGCCGATGAACATCGGCGGCTATGCCAGCGCGCTCACGCCGGATGAGCCGGTCGTGATCCACATGGTCCGCAATCCCAACCAGCCGGGCCTGCCGCGCAAGGAGCAGAACCGCCTCGGCCGCGCCGCCATGCTGGCGGAGGAATACCCCACCATCGAGCGCGAGATCCGCAGCCAGCTCCAGCGCATGCTCGGCGGCGCTGGCTTCAACGCCGCGCGCGATATTGCCGCGATCACGGTCAACCGCTGGCCCCACGGCTATGCCTATACCTATGATACGCTGGGCGATCCCGATGTGCCCGATGAACTGCGCCCCCACGTGATCGGCCGCCAGACTTTCGGCCGCATCGCCATCGCCAATGCGGACGCGGCGGGCAGCGCCTTCACCAACACCGCGATCGACATGGGCGAACGCGCCGTGCAGGAATGCCTCATCAGCCGCGGCCTGATCTAGGGCCATGATCGAACTCTACCACTGCAAAGACGCGCGCTCCTTCCGCGCGCTCTGGGCGCTCGAAGAGCTGGGTCTGCCCTACAAGCTCCATACCATGCCGTTCCCACCGCGCGTGCGGGTGCCCGAATATCTCGAGCAGAACCCGCTCGGCACGATCCCGCTGCTGGTCGACGGCACAACGCGGATGACAGAATCCAGCGCGATCCCGCAGTATCTCGCCACGCGCTACGGCCCGACGCCGCTGGCAGTATCGCCCGAGGAAGCGGACTACGGCCTCTGGCTTGACTGGATGCACCGCAGCGAGGCGACGCTCACGTTCCCGCAGACCATCGTCCTGCGCTACACCCGCTTCGAACCCGACGAGCGCAAGCTGCAACAAGCCGCAGACGACTACACCCAGTGGTTCTTCTCGCGCCTCAAACACCTCACCCGCGCGCTGGAGGACGGCCGGGAATGGCTCTGCGCCGGGCGCTTCACGATGGCGGACGTCTGCACGGCCTACGCCCTGCTCCTCGCGATCGACCTCGGGCTCGACTACAAGTTCAGCCCTGAAATCGCGGCCTACTGGCAGCGCGCCAGCACCCGACCCGCCTTCCTTGCGGCCAAGGCAGCGCAACAAGCCTGAATCGCACTTGCTGAAAACGCAAAGCGGGGCGGCGACCCCTCAGCCGCCGCCCCGTTTTCAGCCCGGCAGCTTCAGCCGATCAGAACTTCACGCTGCCACGCACACCAAATGTGCGCGGGGCCTGGAACTGATAGGTATTGGCGCCCGCGTTGAAGTTCTGCGTCGCATAGGCCAGCACCTGCTTGTCAAACACGTTGCGCACGTAGGCCTGCACTTCCCAGAAGCTGTTTTCCGGCGCGAACTTGAGGCTGGCATTGGCCAGCACGTATTCCGGGCTTTGCGTGTCGGCAGTGTTGAACACCGAGTAATAGAATGCCGAGGAATACTTGGCATCGATGCGGGCCGTGAACGTGCCGAACGAGACCGGGAGCTCCTGCTCGATCCCGCCCGATGCCGTGAAGCCGGGCGCGTTGGGCAGGCGGTTGCCGCCGATGCTGATTGCTGCAGGCGGGGTCGCGCCGTTGTTGATCGTGATGCCATCGCCGAACTTCGTGTGCAGGTACGTTGCGTTGAAGTTGATCCGCGTGGCCTTGCCGACCAGCGCGACCGCACTGCCTTCGATGCCGAAAATCGAGGCATTGCCGACGTTGAACACGCCGGAACCGCTGCTCGTTGCCGCAGTGAACTGGCTGCCCTGATAGCCCTTGTACTTGAAGTAAAACGCCGAGGCGTTGAGCTGCAGGGTGTTGCCCATCAACGAGTTCTTGGTGCCGATCTCGAAAGAATCCAGCCGTTCTGGGCCGTAATCGACCGAAGGCGCGCTGCCGTTGGAGTTGAACCCGCCCGATTTGTAGCCGCGGTCATACTTGGCATAGATCAGCGAGCCCGCAGCGGGGCGGTAGTTGAGCCCCACATGCCAGGTCGGCTCGCCCTTGCTGAGGTTGCCGTTGCCGGGCGTGGTCAGCGGGAAGGGCGGGCACGTGCCCGGCGCGGGGAAGCCGTTGCCACACAGCGGGAAGGCGAGCGCGGGCAGGCTGAGCACGGCATTGCCGGTGCGCACCTTCTTGTCCCAGGTATAGCGGCCACCCAGGCTGAGCTGCAGCTTGTCGGTCAGGTCGTACTCGACCTGACCGAACAGCGCCTGCGAACGGGTGAGGATGTTGTAATCGAACTTGATGCCGTAGCGGTTCGACTGGTCGGCGTTGGGCACGCCAGTCAGGAAGCCGCCGGGGCCGAACAGCGGGCCGGTCATGTCGAGGTTGAAGATCCCCGAATTGACGACGTTCTTTTCCTGGAAATAGAAATAGCCCGCCTGGAAAAACAGCTTGCCGCCCTTGTCGTTGCTCACGCGGAATTCGTGGTTCCAGGTCTTGGGCGTTTCCTGCTGGCGGAACTGGCGGTTGGCCGGATAGCCGCCGGTGGCATCGAGCTGGTTGCGCCAGTTGGCGCTGTCATAGCCGCCCGAGTAGATGAAGTTGAGGCCCATGTCGGCGCTATAAGCGAGCTCCCAGCGCGCACGGTCGCTTGTCAGCTTGGTCATGGTCGGCGCGTCGCTGGTGAAAAGCTTGGCCTTGCCGAAGTCCGGCGTCGGCCCGCCCAGCGGCCCGCGGAACTGCGCATCGCCGTTCACGTCACGGCTGTCATGCTGGTACGAAACCCACGCTGAAAGACCATTGTCGCCCTTGTAGAGCGCCTGAATGCGGCCCGACTTGAAGTTCTCGTCGTCGCCGTCGAAGGCGGGGCCGGTCGAAGTACGGTAGCCCTTGTGGCTCAGCACGGTGCCAGAGGCGCGGACCGCGAAGCCCGGCGCGAGCAGCACGTTGACGCCCGCTTCTCCGTTGAAGGTCTTGTAGTTGCCCGCCTCGGCGCTTGCATAGCCGCCTGTGCGCAGCTCCGGGCGGACGGTGACGATGCTGACAAGACCGCCGGTCGAGTTGCGGCCCTGCAGCGTGCCTTGCGGCCCCTTCAGCACTTCGATGCGCGCCACGTCATAGAACGAGGAACTGATGGCGAACGAGCGGTTGGTGAAGAACCCGTCGCGCGTGATCGGCACCGAAGGATCGCCGATTTCGGTCACGTCGGTCGAGGCGATGCCGCGCACCGCGACATAGGCCGAGCCGGTCGAGTTGGTGACGTTGACGCTGGGATCGATCTGCGAAAGATCGCGGACCGTGTTGACGCCTTGATCCGCGAGCGCAGTGCCCGTGTAGACGTTGAGCGCGATCGGCGTGTCCTGCGCGCTCGAGGCGACGCGGTTGGCGGTGACGACGATTTCGCCAAGGCCTTCAGCGGGCTTGGTCGCATCGGTGGCGGCGGCACCGCTGTCCTGCGCCAGGGCAGGCGCGGCGAGCGCGAACAGGCTCGCGCCCAGCAGGAATGCAGCAGCAGTGGTAGACTTCATGGCTCTCCCCTTGAATTGGAATCTTTTGACGGAATTAGATTAGTAATGATCATTCTAATATTAGGAACCAAAGCCGACGTCAATATCGCCCCGAAATGGTGGGTTATCGGGCGGACAGGGGGCGCCGCCCCGCATCAACCTGTCCTACACGCCGCGAATCTGTCAGGGTTCGCGCATGGTCCCGAAGCTGCCCTGTCTCGAAGCAACAAGCCTGAGGTGGCTGATCGCCCTGATCGATCAAAGGCGCTCTATTGATCGATTGCAATTATTGCTCAGGACAGTGTCAACTGTGTCAACTTGCCGCCCGGCCCCCCGTCCGATTGGCCCTGATGACACCGCGCGCCTGCGCTGCTAACGGCGGGCGCATGACCGAACTCTCGTTGATCCGCAATTTCAGCATTATTGCTCACATCGACCACGGCAAGTCCACGCTGGCCGACCGCCTGATCCAGTTCACCGGCGGCCTCTCGGCGCGCGAGATGAGCGAGCAAGTCCTTGACAATATGGACATCGAGCGCGAGCGCGGGATCACGATCAAGGCGCAGACCGTCCGGCTCGACTACACCGGCAAGGACGGCAAGACCTATCAGCTCAACCTGATGGACACGCCGGGGCACGTCGATTTCGCCTACGAAGTCAGCCGCAGCCTCGCCGCCTGCGAGGGCGCGCTGCTGGTGGTCGATGCGGCGCAGGGCGTCGAGGCGCAGACGCTTGCCAACGTCTACCAGTCGATCGAGCATGACCACGAGATCGTGCCCGTCATCAACAAGATCGACCTGCCCGCCGCCGAGCCCGAAAAGGTGCGGCACGAGATCGAGGAAGTCATCGGCATCGACGCAAGCCAGGCGGTGCTGACCAGCGCCAAGTCCGGCATCGGCATCGAGGAAGTGCTCGACGCCATCGTCGCGCGCATCCCCCCGCCGGGCGGCGACCGTGCCAAGCCGCTCAAGGCCATGCTGGTCGACTCATGGTACGATCCCTACCTCGGCGTCGTCATTCTGGTCCGCGTGATCGACGGGGTCATCAAGAAGGGCCTCTCGGTCAAGTTCATGGCCGGCGGCACCGAACACCTGATCGACCGTGTCGGCTGCATGCGCCCCAAGCTGCAAGTGCTCGACGAACTGGGTCCGGGCGAAATCGGCATCATCACGGCGCAGATCAAGGAAGTCGCGCAGGCCCGCGTGGGTGACACGATCACGACGGTGAAGCAGGGCGCGACCGAGGCCTTGGCGGGCTTCAAGGAAGTGCAGCCGGTGGTCTTCTGCGGCCTGTTCCCGGTCGATGCGGCAGACTTTGAAAAGCTGCGCGAAAGCATCGGCAAGCTGCGCCTCAACGACGCCAGCTTCTCGTTCGAGATGGAAAGTTCGGCCGCGCTCGGCTTCGGCTTCCGCTGCGGGTTCCTCGGCCTGCTCCATCTGGAAATCATCCAGGAGCGCCTCAGCCGCGAATACGATCTCGATCTCATCACCACCGCGCCTTCGGTTGTCTATCGCCTCTCCATGACCGACGGCACGGTGAAGGAGCTCCACAACCCCTCCGACATGCCCGATCCGGTCAAGATTGCGGAAATGGAAGAGCCGTGGATCAAGGCGACGATCTACACGCCCGACGAATACCTCGGCTCGATCCTCAAGCTCTGCCAGGATCGGCGCGGCATCCAGACTGGCCTGACCTACGTCGGCGGCCGCGCGCAGGTGACCTATGAACTGCCGCTCAACGAAGTGGTGTTCGATTTCTACGACCGCCTCAAGTCGATCAGCCGCGGCTACGCAAGCTTCGATTACGAACAGATCGGCCTGCGCGAAGGCGATCTCGTGATGATGAACATCCTCGTCAACAACGAGCCGGTCGACGCGCTATCCATGGTCGTCCACCGCAGCCAGGCCGATCCGCGCGGGCGCCACTTGGTGGAGCGCCTCAAGGACCTTATCCCGCGCCACATGTTCAAGATCCCGATCCAGGCCGCCATCGGCGCGAAGGTCATCGCGCGCGAGACAATCAGCGCGATGCGCAAGGACGTCACCGCCAAGTGCTATGGCGGCGACATCAGCCGCAAGAAGAAGCTCCTCGACAAGCAGAAAGAAGGCAAAAAGCGGATGCGGGAATACGGCAACGTGACCATCCCGCAGGAGGCGTTCATCGCGGCGCTCAGGATGGGTGAGGAGTGACGAGCGCCTGCGCGCCCTTCAGCTTGCGGTGAAGCCCCCGTCGACCACCAGTTCCGAACCGGTCATGAAGGCGGCGCGGTCAGAGGCGAGGAAGGCGACGGCGTCGGCCACGTTGTGCGGTACGCCGAAGTGGCCCAGCGGGTGGAGGTTGGAGAAGTTGGCGCGGGTGTCGTTTTCGCCGGTGCCGGTGGCGGCCGCGAACTGGGAGACGAGATCGCGGCCCATGTCGGTTTCGATGATCCCGGGGTGGACCGAATTGCAGCGGATGCGCAAGGGCGCGACTTCCATGGCCACACCCTTGGTGAAGAGGCGGACTGCGCCCTTGGTCGCGTTGTAGCAGCTGACCAGCGCGGTGCCGACCAGACCGGCGACCGAGGAGAGATTGATGATCGAGGCCCCGCCGGGCCATTGGATCGCGCGCTCGGCCATGAGCGGGACGGCGTGCTTGCAGCCGAGGAACACACCTTCGACATTGACGCTGTGGAGGCGGCGCCAATCTTCGAGCGTGGTTTCGGTGAGGGGCCTCGCCATGAACAGCCCGGCGTTGTTGACCAGAATATCGAGCCCGCCGGCGGCTTCGCGGGCGAAGGCCATCGTATCGATCCAGCTCTGCTCATCGGTGACGTCATGCGCGCGGGCGAGGCCGCCGAGCTGCTCCGCGAGGGCCTCGGGCGCGGCAAGATCGGTGACGATGACGCGCGCGCCAAGCGCAGCGAGGGCGCGGGCGCAGGCCTCGCCTATGCCGCGCGAGGCGCCGGTGACGAGGGCAATGCGGCCGGCTAGTTCAGTCATGGGCGTCTCTCTCCATCGGTTCTGTTTGCGCAGCATCCTAGCGCCGATTTTGCCGATGGCTACTGGTATGGGGAGGACTGATCAGGCGCTCTTTCGTGGGCGCACTGCCAGGACCGCGATGCCGATGGCCAGGCAGGACAGGCCGAGCACGGCGAAGAACGGCACGATTCCGGCCGCCACGATCACCGCGCCCATGCCGGAACCGGCGACTGCGCCGATGCGGCCGAGCGATAGCGTGATGCCCACCCCCTGCGCGCGGATGGGGGCGGGAAAGGCGTTGACGGCGAGCGAGAACAGCATGATCTGGAGCCCGGACATGAAGACACCGGCAGCGGCGAAGCCCAGCACGACCAGCGAAGTCGCGTGCAGGCCGCCGGACAAAATCGGGCCGATCGCGAAAGTGCAGGCGGTGCCGAGGATCGCCATCACCACCATGGGCATGCGCGGGCCGAAGCGGTCCATCATCCGCGAGCCGACCAGTGCGCCGACGATGCCGCCCAGATTGAATGCACCGGCGCCAAACGAGGCAACCGCCAGATCATAGCCAAGCGCCGCGAGCATGGTCGGGCCCCAGTTGAACACGAGGTAATTGCCGAGCAGGCCGAACAGGAACGCCGCCGAGAGCGCGAGCGTATCGCCAAGCAGCGGGGGGCGGAACAGCGCCTTGATGCCGATCGCAGGTTCGGAAGCGGCAGATGTTTCGGGCGCAAAGCGGGCCGGAACATCGAAGCCCGACGCGCGCAGCACGCGCCCTAGCTCTGCGCGGCGGCGCGGGCGGTGCATGAGGAACCGCGGCGATTCCGGCAGAAGTGCGAGGAGGGCGCCGGTCACCACGATGGTCAGCCCACCAGCGGTGAGGAACAGCGCGCGCCAGCCATAAACCGGCAGCAGCCACGCGGACAATGCTCCGCCGACGAGACCGCCGAGCACGACCGCGAGCATGCTGATCGAGACCGAAAGGCTGCGGCGATGCGCCGGGGAGAATTCGGAGACCAGCGCGGTCGCGTTCGGCAGCGCGGCGCCCAGCGCAAGGGTGGAGATGAAGCGGCAGGTGGCCAGCATGGGCAGGCTATCGGCAAAGGCCGAGGCGGCTGTCGCCAGACCAAACAGGCCCGCCGCGCTGACCAGCGTGGGGCGCCGCCCGGCGCGATCACCCAGCCAGCCGCCAAGACCGCTGCCGATCGACATGATGAGCAGGCCCGCGACCACCACCGGCACGAAGCTTTCACGCGGGAGGTGCCACGCCTTCATCAGCGCGGGCATGGCAAAGCCGAGGATCTGGTTATCCAGCCCATCGAGCAGGATCGCGGCGGTGCACAGTGCGAGCACGCGCTTCTGGTAACCGCTCCAGCCCCCCCCATCGATCAGTTGCTCGATGTCGATGCGCGGAAGATCGGCGTCCATGTCGTCTGGCATGGGTTCAGCGTCCAATTCCAATCTCCTCCTCGCCCTCAGGCCCCGTTTGCATCGATCACGCCATCGACGAGATTGCTGGACCACAAGCGCTCGTCCAGCCGCCCGGGCGCGGTGAGACTGCGCAGCCAGGCTGCGTTGGCCGCTGCGGCGGTGCGGCTGCGGCGCAGGGCTTCGTGGGGATCGATGAGGTTGAAGCGGAACGTGTGCCCGGCCGGCATCTGTGCCAGCCGATCCACATCAGGGCCGATCAGGGTGGCGATTTTCGGGTAGCCGCTGGTGGTCTGGTGATCGGCGAGGAGGACGGTGAGGCCGCCATCGCCATCGGCCTGCAGGCAGCCGCGCAGCGCCGGTTCGCTGGGCATCGAGATCGAGGTTGGCACGAGTGGCGGGCCGCCGAGTACGCGGCCCATCCGGTCGAAGCGGGACGTCGCGGTGAAGCGCGCCTGCTCAAACTGGCTGACAGCATCAGCCGGGAAGTGGCGATCTTGCGGCCCGAGCACCACGGCAAAGCTGTCCGGCGGTCCGGCTGGGGGAGGCGGTGCCAGCGTGCGGGGTTCAAGCGTACGCGGGGCATTGAACGCGAAGGTCGATCCCGCCTCGATCAGGCCGCCGCCGAGCCCGGACGAGGCATGAGTCGCGCTGCTGCCGAGCCAGCGCGGCGCGGCATGCTCGCCGGCAAAGGCGAGGTAGGCCCAGTTGCCCGATCCAGCGCGGATACGCAGGCTCTGGCCGGCGTGCAGCGTGCCCACGCGCAAGGCCTTTGGTTCATCGCCGTCGATATCGGCGAGGAACCCGCCGCCGCACAGCGCGAAGCCGATTGCGCCTTCGTGGCAGGTGATGAGGCATCCGCCGTGCGAGAGTTCGAAGGCCCAGCCATCGGCAGCCCCGGTCGCGGCGAGCGCGGCGGCGAAGCCGAGGCGGTCGACCGGGCCGGACGGCGGCACGCCGAAGCGCATCGCGCCGGTGCGGCCGCGATCCTGGATCGTGGTCAGCGGCCCGGCGGCTTCGAAGAGGATGCGCGCCTGCATCAGCTAGCGGTCCCGCTCGAAGCGGATCACATCACCGGGATCGAACAGGAAGGGCTGCGCGCGGGCGGGATCGAGGATCACTTGCGCGGTGTGGCCGATCACCCACCAGCCAGTCGGCATCGGCAGGGTGGTGATCAGGCACTGCGCGCCCGCGATGATCACGCTACCGGCGGGGTGGCCGCGCTCGGCGCGGGGCTTGCGCGGCAGGTGCAGCGCGGGCGGCACGCCGCCGAGATAAGCGTAGCCGGGCGCGAAACCGTACATGAAGACGCGGTATTCCCCGGCGAGGTGCTGGGCGACGACCTCGTCCGCTGTGAGGCCGGTTGCCTTGGCCACGGCTTCCAGATCGGGGGCCGAGGCGGCGTCATAGCGGACCGGGATCACGTGTTCGCGCGCTGGCCGCGTCTCGATCGCGGCGCTTTCTAGCAGCGCGAGGGCGTGGGCGGCGATCCGGTCTCCGCCGGTTTGCAGCGGATCGAACACGATCATCAGCGAGACATAGGCCGGCACGGTTTCGATCATGCCCTGCGGCGGCTGTCCGGCCAGCGCACGATCGAGCGCCACGACGCGTTCATTGGTTGCGGTGCTGATTTCTCCGCCGAAATCGATGAGGACGGCGCTCTCGCCGATCGGCCGGACGGATACCGCGCTCATGCTCACCGCAGGAAGGGCGCGACCGTGACCCCGCGTCCGCCGAGCGCGACGCGGATCGCGCGGGCCATGACCACGGCATGGGGATCATCGCCGTGCACGCAGATCGAATGGCCTGCCAGCCTCACCGGTTCGCCCCCTACGGTTGGCATCAGCGCGGTTTCGAGCCAGCTGAGCAAGCGTGCGGCGGCGGCGCCATAATCATCGATCATCGCGCCGGGCTGGCCGCGCGGGACAAGGTTGCCGGTGGGCGTGTAGCCACGGTCGGCGTAGATCTCGCTGAACACTTGGCAGCCCGCATCGCGCGCCACCTGTTCCAGCACGGTGCCGGAGATGGCGAGCACGGCAAGCTTGCTGTCGATCGCGCGCACCGCGCGCACGATGGCTTCGGCGATGGCGCGGTCTTCGCTCGCGACATTGGCGAGCGCGCCGTGCGGCTTCACATAGGACACGCGCGTGCCCGCCAGCGCGGCGATGGCCATGAGCGCGCCGGTCTGCGCGGCGACAAAGCGCTCCACCTCGGGCGGCGGGAAGGGCAGGCGGCGGCGGCCAAAGCCTTCCTTGTCGGGGTAGCTCGGGTGCGCGCCCACGGTGATCCCGCGCTCACGTGCAAAGGTGAGCGTGCGGAACATCGTCTCCGGATCGCTGGCGTGGCCGCCGCAGGCAATGTTGGCGCTGGTGACGATCTCCAGCATGGCCTTGTCATCGCCCATCACCCACGGGCCATAGCCCTCGCCAAGGTCGGAATTGAGATCGATCATGCGGAGCTTGAGATCAGGCATCAGCGCTTTTCCGGACTTCGAGGACGACACCGCAGCAGGGGCCGCATCGAAATAGGTGAAGCCGCTGCCATTGTCTCGCCTTGCGCGCATCAAGGGGAGGAAATCCCGCTGAGCTTGCGCTAAAGCCTCTCTGATATGAACGCCGATCGCACCAGTAAGCCCAAATGGCCCAGCCCGCGCGCCTGCCGGTTTGCGGGTGATCGAGAGGTCTGTTCCTGATGGCGGGCGCGCTGGACGGCCTGCTGGTGGTGGCGCTGGAGCAGGCAGTGGCGGCGCCGCTGTGTACGCGCCAGTTGGCCGATGGCGGCGCGCGGGTGATCAAGCTGGAGCGCGCCGGCGGCGAGACGGCGCGGCACTATGACACTACCGTCCACGGCGCATCGGCCTATTTTGCCTGGCTCAACCGGGGCAAGCAGAGCGTCGTGATCGATGTGAAGGACGCAGGTGACCGGGCCATGGTCGAGCGCATGGTGGGCAAGGCGGATGTCTTCATCCAGAACCTGGCGCCGGGAGCGGCGGCGCGGCTGGGGCTGGATGCGGCCGCACTGGTGGAGCGCCATCCCCGTCTCATCGCGGTCGACATCTGCGGTTACGGTCAGTCCACCGCGGCCCACGCGATGCGCGCCTATGACATGCTGGTGCAGGCCGAAGCGGGCATTTGCGCCGTTACCGGCACGCCCGAAGCCATGGCCAAGGTGGGTGTTTCGATTGCCGACATCGCGACGGGCATGAACGCGCATGCTGCCATCCTGGAAGCGCTGATCGGGCGGGGGAGGACCGGCCGGGGAGCGGCCATCGAGATTGCGATGTTCGATGCGATGGCGGACTGGATGGCGGTGCCGCTGCTGCATCTGGCGCATGCCGGGCGGGTTACCGGGCGGCACGGCCTCGAACATGCGGCGATCTATCCTTATGCCGCCTATGCCTGCCTTGACGGCTCGTTGATGATCTCGATCCAAGCGCCGGATGAATGGCGGCGGTTTTGCGCTGGCGTGCTGGGCGATTCCGCGCTGGCGGATGATCCGCGCTTTGCGACCAACCCTGACCGCGTGGTCAACCGCGAGACACTGGGGCGCATCGTGGGCGATGTGCTCGCCGCCATGACAATTGCTGACGCCAGCGCGCTGCTTGATCGGCACCGTATCGCCTGGGGCCGCGTATCGACCGTGGCGGACGTTTCCGCCCATGCCGCGCTGCGCCGCGTGCCCGCCGAAGTGGGCGGAGAGGCGTTTGATCTGCCGCGCCCGCCGGGGCGTTCCGGCGCGCTGCCGACTGCTATCCCCGCGCTCGACGCCAACGGGGCCGACCTGCGCCGAGAGTTCGGCGAAGGCTGAAGCGCCTCAGGCGTTTGCGGCGGGATCCTTGTGCAGCCATTCGGCATGGCGCGGCGCGCGCTTGGTGCGGCTCCATTCCTCGAGCATCACGGGGGCGAGTGTCTCAAGCTCCTCATACTGCGCGGCCGTGCCGATATTGCAGGCGAGTTCGAGCCGGTGGCCGTTGGGATCGAAGAAATAGATCGAGCGGAAAATGCCGTGGTATGTCGGGCCGAGGACGTCGATGCCTTCCGCTTCGAGATGCGCCTTGGCCGCATGGAGCGCGGCTTCGTCCGCCACTTCGAAGGCAAGGTGCTGCACCCAGGCGGGGGTGTTGGGGTCGCGGCCCATTTCCGGCTGGTTCGGCAGCTCGAAGAAAGCGAGCACATTGCCGCCACCGCAATCGAGGAAAACATGCATGTAGGGATCATGCTCGCCGGTGGAGGGCACGGTGTCTTCGGCAAAGGCGGTTGTGTAGCGCATGCCCATCACGCTCTCGTACCACGCGACGGTCTCCTTCGCGTCGCGGCAGCGATAGGCGACGTGGTGGATGCGCTTGATCTGGGGGATCATGCGGCGGCTCCTTCCACATTCAGCACGCCGCGGCGCATCTGGTCGCGTTCCATCGACTGGAAGAGGGCGGTGAAGTTGCCTTCGCCGAAGCCCTCGTCCTTCTTGCGCTGGATGAATTCGAAGAACACCGGGCCGATCTGCGTTTCGGAAAAGATCTGCAGCAGCAGGCGCGGGTCGCCCGCCTCGGTTGAACCGTCGAGCAGGATGCCGCGCTTTTGCAGTTCCTCCACCGGTTCGCCGTGGCCGGGCAGGCGCTCGGCCAGCATCTCGTAATAGGTCGCGGGCGGCGCGGTCATGAAGGGGGTGCCGAGCGCCTTGAGGCGGTCCCATGCGCCGAGCAGATCGTCGCAGGCGAAGGCGATGTGCTGGATGCCCTCGCCATTGTAGGCGCGCAGGAATTCCTCGATCTGGCCGCCGCCCGCCTTTGCTTCCTCGTTAAGCGGAATGCGGATCTTGCCATCGGGCGCGGTCATCGCGCGGCTGGTGAGGCCGGTGTATTCGCCCTTGATGTCGAAATAGCGGATCTCGCGGAAGTTGAAGATCCGTTCGTAGAACGCGGCCCAGTGCGCCATGCGGCCGCCGTAGACGTTGTGGGTGAGGTGGTCGATCGTGTGGAAGCCCGCGCCTTTGGGCTGGCGGTCGATGCCCGGCAGGTAGACGAAATCGATGTCGTAGATCGAGAGATCGCCCAGCGGTGAGCCTTCATAGCGGTCGATCAGATAGATGATCGCGCCGCCGATGCCGCGGATCGCGGGGAGGCTGAGTTCCATCGGGCCGGTGCGCACCTCGACGGGCTCTGCGCCGCGTTCGAGCGCCTTGGCGTAGGCTTCGGCGGCATTGCGCACGCGCCAGCCCATGCCGCATGCCGAAGGGCCATGCTCGGCCGCGAACCAGGCTGCGGGGCTTTTGGGCTCATAGTTGGCGATGAGGTTGATGCCGCCCTGCCGCCAGAGCTGCACCGCCTTGGAGCGGTGGTTGGCGATATGGGTGAAGCCCATCGCGGCGAACACGGGTTCGAGCAGGCCCGGTTGGGGCGCGGAAAATTCGATGAATTCGAAGCCATCGAGGCCCAGCGGATTTTCGAACAGATCGGTTGTCTTCGCCACTGCGTTCACCGCGTGTCTCCCATGGTTCCGGTTGCGGGCATAATAGCGCAAGGGGCACGCGCTGTCCGCGCAAAGTGCGCGCGATAAGCGCTTTTATATGCGTATAAAGAGCGATATTCCGCAGTTCTATGCATGATTGTGGCATATTGCGGGGCCGCAGAGGGCACATGCCCCATAATTCCGGTGCATTGTTCTCCGCGCTTGGCGATAAGGCGGGGCATGAGGATTTTCGACATTACCCAGCGGCTCGATGCGCGGACGCCGCTCTGGCCCGGCGAGCCGCCTTTCGTGCTGAGCCACCATGCGGTGATCTCTGCACAGTGCCCGGTGAACGTGGGTGCGCTCTCGTTTCCGCTCCACGCCGGAACGCATGCCGATGCGCCGTTTCATTATGACGCGGCGGGGCAGACGAGCGCCGAGACGGCGCTGGAGCCTTATATCGGGCGCTGCGTTGTGGTCGATGTGCGCCATGCCTCCGGGCTGGCGGTGCAGGTGGATGATATCGACTGGGCGGCGCTGGAGGCGGCTGGCGCGCAGCGGGTGCTGCTGAGGACCTACGAGCGCTTTCCGCATGAGGCGTGGGATAGCGAATTTCGCGCCGTTTCTGCTACGGTGATCGCGCGGCTGGCGGCGCTGGGTGTGGTGCTGATCGGCACCGATGCGGCCTCGCTCGATCCCGAAACCTCGAAGACGATGGATGCGCACCATGCCGTGCGCGCAGCCGACATGCGCATTCTGGAGGGGCTGGTGCTCGATGCGGTGCCGCCGGGAATCTACGAGTTGATCGCGCTGCCGCTGCCGCTGGGCGGGGCGGACGCGAGCCCGGTGCGCGCAGTGCTGCGGGAGATCGCGGCATGAGCGCGTGGAGCCGCACGGCGCTGGAAGCGCTCGATGACAGCGATCCGCTCGCGTCCTTCCGCGCGGCCTTCCAGCTGCGCGAGGGGCTGATCTACCTCGACGGCAATTCGCTCGGCGCGCTGCCCCGCCGCACCACGGCGCGGCTGGAGCGGGCGGTGGCGCAGGAGTGGGGCGAAGGGCTGATCACCTCGTGGCTCGGCGCGGACTGGATGAATGCCCCGCGCCGGGTGGGTGACAAGATCGGCCGCCTGCTGGGTGCAGCGCCCGGCGAGGTGATCGTGGCGGATTCCACCTCGATCAACCTGTTCAAGGCCATGACGGCGGCGCTATCCTTGCGGCCGGAGCGATCGGTGATCCTTTCCGAGACCGGCAATTTCCCCACCGATCTCTACATGATGCAGGGGATCGCGGCGCTTTCGGGCGGGCGGGTGCGGGCCGAGGCGGTGCCGGGCGACATGGTGCTCGACCGGCTCGGCGAGGATGTCGCGGTGCTGCTGCTGACGCAGGTGCACTACAAGACCGGAAGGTCACGCGACATGGCGGAGGTGACCCGGCGCGCGCATGAAGTGGGCGCGCTGGTGGTGTGGGACCTCAGCCACAGCGCGGGGGCGATACCGGTTGACCTCAACGCGGCGCATGCGGATTTCGCGGTGGGCTGCGGGTACAAGTTTCTGAATGGCGGGCCGGGTGCGCCGGCGTACATCTTTGCGGCGCAGCGGCATCAGGCGGCGGCTGTGCCGGTGCTTTCAGGCTGGTTTGGCCATGCCGAGCCGTTCGCCTTTGAAGATCGTTACCGCGCGGCCGAGGGGATCGAGCGCTTCCTCTGCGGTACACCATCGGTGCTCGGATTGACTGCGCTGGAATGCGGGGTGGACCTGATGGCCGAGGCCGACATGGCGGCCGTGCGTGCGAAATCGCTCCAGCTCGGCCGCGTGTTCATGGACCTGATGGACGAACTGTGCGGCGGCCACGGCTTCACGCTCGTAAGCCCGCGCGAGGATGCGCAGCGAGGGAGCCATGTCTCCTATGCGCACCCCGAAGGTTACGGGATCATGCAGGCGCTGAAGGAGCGCGGCGTGATCGGCGATTTCCGCGATCCCGATGTGCTGCGCTTCGGCCTGACGCCGCTCTATCTGCGCCATGTCGACATGCTGGAGGCTGTCCTCGCGATCCGCGAGGTGTGCGAGACGCGTGCCTGGGACGATCCGCGCTGGGCGGTGCGCGCTGCCGTGACCTGAAGCTGGCCTATCACTTTTACCTGATGAGGCGCAGGCGGCGAGAGGCCATGCTTCGGGCCGTGTGAGGCGAGGGGAAACGGGCATGGGTGAGCTTTCGGGCAAAGTGGCAATCGTGACAGGCGCGGCGCGCGGGCAGGGGCGGGCGATGGCGCTGGCCTTGGCTGGCGCGGGAGCCGATGTTGCGATCTGCGACGTGGGCGAACCGGCGATGCCGAGCGTGGGCTATGCCCTTGGCGGCGCGCTCGATGCCGTGGCGCGCGAGATCGAGGCGTTTGGAGTTCGCGCGCTTTATGCCACTTGCGACATCCGCCGGCAGGCCGAGATCGACGTCTTCGTCGGGCGGGTGCTGGGTGAACTGGGCCGGATCGACATTCTGGTGAACAATGCGGGCATCCTCACCGGCAACACGCCGATGCACTTGCTCGATGACGAGACCTTCGAGACGACCATCGCGGTCAACCTCACCGGCAGCTGGCGGATGAGCCGGGCGGTGGTTCCGGCGATGATCGCGGGCGGCAACGGCGGGCGCATCATCAATATCGCCTCGGTCGCGGGGCTGATCGGCACGCCGGGCTTCGGCCACTATAGCGCGACCAAGCACGGCCTGATCGGGATGACGAAGACGATGGCGGCTGAATTGGGCGCTTATGGCATCACCGTGAATGCGGTCTGTCCGGGGTTCCTGCCGACCAGGATGGTCGAGCATACCGCCAGCGAGATCGGTGCGCGGGCCGGGCTGACGCAGGACGAAGTCTATGCGCAGTACCTCAGCGTGGCGCATGTGAAGGAGCCGATCCAGCCCGAGCAGACCGCCGCGTCCGTGCTCTATCTGGCGAGCGAAGCGGCGCGGGTGGTGACGGGATCGAACCTCGTGATCGATGCCGGATGGTCGGCCACGTGAAAGCCTTGCGCGGCGCGGGATTGCGATCCTAGGCTGCAAATTCATAAAACGGAGGGAATGCCCGCATGACTGCATATGTTGTTTTCATCAAGGATGGCGTGAACGATCAGGCCGAGCTGGATCAGTACAACGCCAAGGCGGGCGCTTCGATTGCGGGCCATCCGCTGAAGCCGTTGGCATTCTATGGCCCCAACGAGACGTGGGAAGGACCGACCGCAGAAGGCCTCGTGATCATCGAGTTTCCCGACATCGACGCGGCAAAGGCCTGGTACAACAGCCCGGCCTATCAGGACGCCAAGGTGCACCGCCTCAAGGGCGCGTCGTACCGCGTTATGGTGACCGAAGGGGTCGGCTGAAAGCTGTTGCAGAGCGCCGCCGTTACGGCATGATGGTGTGATGGCGGCAGCCCACCAGACTATTTCGTATCGCTCGATGCTGATCGCGGGCTTCTCGACCGTCGTCGAGTGGTACGATTTCACGCTCTACATCTATGTCGCGACGATCCTTTCGCGCGTGATGTTCGGCGGCGGCGAGGGCTCGCTGGCAGCGGTGCTGGCGGGCTTTGCGGTGTCCTACCTGATGCGACCGCTGGGCGCGATTGCCATGGGCCACTATGGCGACCGGCACGGGCGGCGGCGCGCGATGCTGCTTTCGATGGCGGTGATGACCGCGGCGATGCTGGGCTGCGCCTTGCTGCCCACGCACGCGCAGATCGGCCCGGCGGCGGGCTTCCTGCTGCTCGCGCTGCGCTGCGTGATGGCCTTCGCGGTGGGCGGCGAATATACCGGCGTGGTCGCCTATCTCATCGAAGGCGCGGGGCCGCACCGGCGCGGCCTGATCACCAGCTGCGCTTCGGCGGCGAGCGAGATCGGCGCGCTGCTTGCCGTGGGCGTGGCGGCGGTGACGACCTGGGCCATGCCAGCGGAGACGCTCGATGCCTGGGGCTGGCGCATTCCTTTCTTTGTCGGCGCGGCGCTCGCGGGCGGGGTGCTGCTGGCCCGCGCAAACATGGACGAATCGCCCGAGTTCGAGCGCCAGCGCGCGGCAGGGACGGTGCCGGAGAACCCGCTGCGCCATGCGATCACCCACCAGCGCGCAGGCATTATCCGGGGCTTTGCGATCTCGGCGCTGGGCTCGATCAGCTACTACGTCGGGATTACCTATGTGCCCGCCTTCCTCGCCTCGGTCGGCGCGGTGGGCGAGGGCGCGGCGCTGACGCTTTCGACCGTGGCTGCCTTCGTGGTGATCGCGGTGACACCGCTGGTTGGCGCGCTTTCGGATCATGTCGGGCGGCGGCCAGTGCTGATCGGGATTGCGATTGCCTGCGCGGCGGGTCCGATCACGCTGTTTTCGCTGATGGCGCATGGCGGGGTCTGGCCGGCGCTGGTGGGCGCGGTGCTGCTCGCGGCGCTCGGCGGCGCATGGAGCGCGGTGGGCGCGGTGGCGACGGCCGAACAGTTTTCCGGCGAGGCACGGCTTTCCGGCCTCGCGCTGGGCGTGACGAGCGCGACCGCGCTGTTTGGCGGGGTCACGCCGCTGGTGGCGCAGATGCTGCTCGAAGGGACCGGCTGGCCGGCGGTTCCCGGCGCCATGATCGCGGTGGTCGCGCTGGTGATCCTGCCGGTGCTCTGGCGCATTCCCGAAACCGCGCCGCGCGCGGGGTGGACAGCGGAGCCGCAGCCGATATAGTTCGCCAACCTAACTATCTGGCCTAACTATAATCGGAGAGAGCGATGGCAACCGCTGCGCTGGACGACATCGAGGATACCGCGCGGCAGGCTCCGGCGCTGATCCGCTATCTCGACGAAGGCGAGTTCGTCACCCGGCGCTACGTGAGCCAGGGCGCGGAGATGAACACCGGCGACTACCGCGACTATGCTGTCGTAGTGCGCGACGGGATGCCGCTGCGCGATCATTTCAGCCTCGACGCGCACGGTTTTGTGATCGCCAAGCATGAGACGGCGATTGCCGATTTCCATGACAAGGCGGCGGTTGATGCCAGCTACCAGCGCGAGGTCGAGGCGCTGGTCGCGCGGCTGACGGGTGCGGACAAGGTTTCGACGCAGGGCTGGATGATCCGCACTTCGGGCGACCTTTCCAGCCGTGCGCAGGAGAAGGTGGCAGGCTATGTCCATTCGGGCGGTATCCAGCCGCCGGCGGGCGAGGCGCATGTCGATTACAACGAACTGACCGGCAAGCGCGCCGCAGCGCGGGTCTATGGGCAGGCGTTTCCAGACGGACCAGGGTACAAGCGGTACATCTGCTTCTCGCTGTGGCGCACGTTCTCACCCGGCCCGCAGGACTGGCCGCTGGCGGTGTGTGACGGGCGCACGGTGAGCGATGAAGAGACCGCATCCAACACCCTGTTCGTGGTCGATGAATTCCCCATCGGCGACGCGCTGACTGCACCGGTCGAGGGCGAGGACCAGATGATCGCGGCGACGATCTTCCGCCACCGGGAGCGCCACCGCTGGTGGTATTTCTCCAACATGGCGGCGGACGATGTGCTGCTGTTCAAGTTTCAGGACAGCGACCATGCGGTCACCTGGCGCTGCCCGCATACCGCGTTCCACGATACCAGCCTGCCGGATGCGAAAATCCGGGAGAGCATCGAAGTGCGCGGGGTGGCGTTCTTCGAGTAAAACTGGGGGCCGCTAAGGCATGATCTTCCGTGAAGGGAGGCACGGAACGTCGGGAGCCAGCCAGTCTATCTCGTCGGCCGCGGGGACTTTCGTGCCGCCGAAGATGCGGCCTTTGACCTTGCTCGGCTCGTAGAAAACGTAGCCCATGCTATTATCGAAATCGGAGATGCGCGCGTTGTCGGCGCGGGCACGCGCGGCGGTGATCTCACGGGCTTCGATGCGTGAGCCGCGCACCATGCGGATCGCGCCGTCGCGGAATTCGAACGCGCGGAAGTAATGCCGACCGAACATGGTGACGTCGAACCCGGCTTTGGATGTCCATTCGCCTGGCCCGGTGGTCGTCGGGACGCGCAAGGTCGTGACGTAGCAATCGTAGTCCGGTTGCAAGGACCACGGCGTTTCCTGATCCTGATCTGGCGGCCGCACGCGCTTTTCGGGCGGACTGAAGCCGCCGCCCGCCAGCGCGAGCCGGTGTCCGCCGCCGCCGGTGTTTTCCCATTCGACAATCCCCGAACCGACGACCTTGAGCACGCTGGCGCCCGCCTTCTCGTCATAATGCCACTGCACGTCGTCGATGGTCTGCCAGACATCGCCGGTCAGGCGCTGGCGCATGGCATCGATGAGCTGGGCGGGCGGCACGGAGGAGAACTGCTGTTGCAGTTGCAGCCCCTGCAGCCCGCGTACGATGGCTGTGCTTGTGATGTGTGCGGGCTTGTCGAACCCGGCGCGGGCATCGACATCGAAAAGGGTGATCTCATCGGGCCGTACGGGCGGATGCCAAGGAACGGCCACGATCGGGCTTCCCTGCGCCGTTACCGGCAACACGGCGCGCAGCGGGAGGACAGGATCGAGCGCGGGGCCGGCTACCGGGGGCAGTGTGCCATCGAGCCAGTAATCCTGGCCGCCGATTTGCGCGCGCACAAAGACGTGATCGAACAGTTTTACGCTGGGCAGGCGCTTTTCGAACCCGTCGTCAATGCCTTGCGTGTTCGCCAGCACCGGTTCGGCCGTGATCCCGAGTTCGCCGAGGAGAGCCAGCAGCAGCGCCGTCTTGGCCTTGCAATCGCCATATCGGCGCTGCCACGTCTCGTCCGCACTGGCGGGGGTAAGGTTGCCGCCATTCAGCCCGACATAGATGTAGCGTACGTCCCGCTGCACCAGCTTGAGCGCAGCCGCCGCGCGGGCCACCGGATCGGCGTTGGCGGCAGCTATTCGCGCGGCTTCCTTGCGCAGCGGTGATCCCGGCGCGAGCGTGGCGGCGCGGGCGAAGAGCGGGGCGAACTGGCGCGAGAGCGCGGGCCAATCGGCAAAGGTGGTGTATTCGACGGCGCGCTGCCATTGATAGCGCGGCGGCGCGTCCTTCAGCGGCTGGCGCACCTGGGGATTGTCGAAGCGCAAGGTGACCCGATCGGCGCTTTCGCCGCTTGCCGCGCGTATATCGGGTGCGATCGCGTAGAGCGGCTTGCGGTCCTTGTCCCAGCCGAGTTCGAGCCGATAGCGGCCGGGCGGCGGCGTAGGGCCGAGGTATAGCAGGCCCGAAACGTTGCGCCCCAGCGTGGGATCGGACACCGCCGTTGTCAGCGCAACCTCCAGTTCGTCCCCCACCCGCAGGTCCGGCACATGCAGCACGGCGGTGAGCATGCCATCGAGCGTCGCGGTCTCGAGCTGGTCTTCGCGGCGCAGGATCTCGAACTTCGCCGTTTCGAGGACATCGATCACCTGTCCTTCGCGGTAGACCCGGATAGTATGGACGGTGGTGGGACCGTTGGCCGGATTCCAGGCAATGGCGAGATTGCCCATGGGAAGGGCGGTGGAATTGAGGATGCGCGCACGGTAGGCCGTGAACTGCGCCTCGCCCTTGCCATCAACATGGATGATCACATCCTGATAGCGCATGAAATAGGGGCCGCCGGCATTGTCCGGCACGGCCAGTGGGTCCGATACGGTCACCCAGGCGGGCGGCGGGCTGCGCAGGATTTCCGAGTTCCGCGCCGATGCGGAGGCTGAGGCGGACGCTGGGGTTGGGGGAGACGGGGCTGCAAGCGCCGGGGCGGCGAGCGCAAGGCTGGCCAATACCATCATTCCATGCCGCAAAGTGCCGCTCCATTCGTCACGGCTTCGATGCGCCGGGTAACGAGGATAATGACGCTGTTTCCGGACGTTGCAAGCAGCAGACGCGCGCCGTGGCGGATGATTTGTGCCAGATCGGCGAGGGACGCCGATCAGCCCAGCGCGGCAAGGCCGCCGAGCACGAGCGCGACAAGCTGGGCCTGCCCTGAGGTGCCCGTCTTGGCATAGAGGCGCTTCGAATAGTTGCGCGCGGTTTCCGGGGTGAGGCCAAGGCGCCGGCCGGCTTCGAGGATCGTTTCCCCTTGCGCGAGGCCGATGGCGAGCGCCGCTTCGCGTGGGGACAGGCCGTGAACAGCGGCCAGCACCCTTGCCGCGTGGGGCCGGGTGCCGTGCGCTGTGCTGCGGACGAGACCGATCACCGCCGCCGGGCCAAGGCCTTGCGGGGCAGGCCGGAGCAGCAGGTGGCGCGGGTTTCGCTCGCCGAGCGGGATCAGGCGGCGCTCATCCGGTGCGGCCCCGGCCAGTACACTGCAGGCGGCTTCGAGCGTGCGGGCGGTTTCGGGCAGGAGCTGCAGGCGGCGCAGCGGGCCGGGATCGGCGGTGAAAGCAAGCTGGCGTTCGGCCACCGGATCGGCGGCGAGGACAGCTGCGCTGGCGGTAAGCGCAATCTCGCCAGTGCCGAGGAGGGCCAGCGTGCTTTCCGCCATCGCGGCGCGCATTCCGGCCTTGCCGAGTGCGGCGCGCACGGCAAGGCCGGCGGCGAGATGTGGGGCCAATGCAGCAAGGAGCGCGCTGTCGGCCGCGCCGAGGTCTTCGCGCTCGCGGGTGAGGAGAAGCCAGGCCTCGCCGGTGCCGGCACTGCCGACGCGGACGGCACGCGCGTGGTTGATCCGCATCGCGCCGAGCGCGGACCGCTGCGCGCCGAGGCGGGCGGGTGCGTCGAAATCGAGCATCTCGCCCAGCGTGTAGACGCGGCCCGTGCGCATCGCGGTGCCGGGGAACAGACCGAGTGCGGCGAGGCGCGCCAGATCGAGCGGGGGATCTAGCGCGGCGCGGGCGGCGTCGGCGCGGACGGTGAGCGTGGGCTCCGGCGATCCCGGCTGCGCGAGCGCCAGCGCCGCCCGCCGCGCGCCGGTGCGCTGGAGTAGATTGCCGAGGAAGCGCTGCCACGGCGGGTCCTCCAGCAGGCCCTCCATGAGCGGCAGGTAAAGCTCGCGTTGATCGGTCGAAAGGAATGCCATGGCGTTGTGCTCCCATATGGGAGCTTTGCGCCAGTGCGCAAGAGGTCATCTGGAGCCCGCAATCCATGAGGCGCGAGAACGCGATGTCTGAACTGTCCACCCTGACCCATATCCAGCGGCTCGAAGCCGAGGCGATCCATATCATGCGCGAGGTGGTGGCCGAGGCGACCAATCCGGTGATGCTCTATTCGGTGGGCAAGGACAGCGCGGTCATGCTGCATCTTGCGCGCAAGGCCTTCTACCCGAGCCCGCCGCCGTTCCCGCTGCTCCATGTCGATACCACGTGGAAGTTCCAGGCGATGTACGAACTGCGCGAGCAGATGGCGAAGGAGAGCGGGATGGAGCTGCTCGTCTACCAGAACCCGGAAGCGGCGGAGCGCGGGATCAATCCGTTCGATCACGGCGCACTCCACACCGACATGTGGAAGACCGAAGGGCTGAAGCAGGCCCTCGACAAGTGGGGTTTCGACGCGGCCTTCGGCGGCGCGCGGCGCGATGAGGAGAAGAGCCGCGCGAAGGAGCGCATCTTCAGTTTCCGCACTGCCAGCCATGGCTGGGACCCCAAGAACCAGCGGCCCGAGCTCTGGAACATCTACAACGCCCGCAAGAACAAGGGCGAGAGCATCCGCGTGTTCCCGATCTCGAACTGGACCGAGCTCGATATCTGGCAGTACATCCGGCTGAACGATGTGCCGATCGTGCCGCTCTACTTTGCGGCGAAGCGGCCGACCTTCGAGTGGGAAGGCGGCCTGTTCATGGCCGACGACTTGCCCCGGCTCGAGAAGGTGCTGGGCTATCGTCCTGAAATCACGGAACGTTCGATCCGCTTCCGCACGCTGGGCTGCTTCCCGCTGACGGGTGCGGTGGAGAGCAATGCGACCACGCTCAACGAAGTGATCCAGGAAACGCTACTGACGACCACCAGCGAGCGGCAGGGCCGCGTGATCGACAAGGATGCCGGCGGCGCGGGCATGGAAGTCAAGAAGCAGCAGGGGTACTTCTGATGTCCGGCGATGATGTGATCTATCAGACCGAGGCCCTGATTGCCGAGGACATCGAGGCCTACCTCGATCTGCACCAGCACAAGTCGATGCTGCGCTTCATCACCTGCGGCAGCGTGGATGATGGAAAATCGACGCTGATCGGGCGTTTGCTTTACGATTCGAAGATGATCTTCGAAGATCAACTCGCAGCGCTTGAGAATGACAGCAAGAAAGTGGGCACGCAAGGCGGCGAGATCGACTTCGCGCTGCTGGTCGATGGCCTCGCGGCGGAGCGCGAGCAGGGCATCACCATCGACGTTGCCTACCGCTTCTTCAGCACGGAAAAGCGCAAGTTCATCGTGGCGGATTGCCCGGGGCACGAACAGTATACCCGCAACATGGTGACCGGCGCGAGCACGGCCGACCTTGCCGTGATCCTGATCGACGCGCGCAAGGGCGTGCTGACGCAGACGCGGCGGCATTCCTACCTCGCGCACCTTATCGGCATCCGCCATATCGTGCTCGCGGTGAACAAGATGGACCTGATCGGCTACGATCAGGCGCGCTACGATGCGATCGTGGCGGATTATTCCGCGTTCGCCGCCAGCATCGGGATCGCGGGCTTCACCGCGATGCCGATCTCGGGCTTCAAGGGCGACAATATCACCGCGCCGAGCGCGAATACGCCGTGGTATTCCGGCCCGACGCTGATGGGGCATCTGGAAGCCGTGGACGTGAACACCGCGGCCGAGGCGGCGGGCGTGTTTCGCATGCCGGTGCAGTGGGTGAACCGCCCGAACCTCGATTTCCGGGGTTTTTCGGGCCTGATCGCCAATGGCACCGTGAAGCCGGGCGATGCGGTGCGCGTGCTGCCTTCGGGCAAGACCAGCACCGTCACGCGCATCGTCACGCTGGATGGCGATCTTGAGGAAGCGGTGGCGGGCCAGTCGGTCACGCTCTGCCTGGCGGACGAGATCGACTGCTCGCGCGGGGACGTGCTCGCGGCGTCCGACGCCCCGCCGCAGGTGGCCGACCAGTTCGAGGCGAACCTCGTGTGGATGGCCGACGAGCCGCTGGTGCCGGGCCGCGCCTATTGGCTCAAGCTGGCCAGCCAGACCGTTTCGGTCACCGTCTCGCAGCCAAAATGCACCATCAATGTCAATACGATGGAGCGGCTTGCGGCCAAGACGCTTGAACTCAATGCGATCGGTCTGGCCGAAATCACCACCGATCGCCCGATCGTGTTCGAGCCCTACACCGAGAGCCGGACATTGGGCGGCTTCATCCTGATCGACAAGATCAGCAACGCGACTGTCGCTGCTGGCATGCTCAACTTCAGCCTGCGCCGTGCGCAGAATGTGCACTGGCAGGCGCTGGATGTGACGCGTGAGGCCCATGCGCGGATGAAGGGGCAGAGCCCCGCCGTGCTGTGGTTCACCGGGCTCTCGGGTTCGGGCAAATCGACCATCGCCAATCTGGTCGAGAAAAAGCTCCATGCGCTTGGCAAGCACACGTTCCTGCTCGATGGCGATAACGTGCGCCACGGGCTCAACAAGGATCTGGGCTTTACCGAGGCGGACCGGATCGAGAATATCCGTCGCGTTGCGGAAGTTGCGAAGCTGATGACCGATGCCGGCCTCATCGTGCTGACCGCGTTCATCAGCCCGTTCCGCGCAGAGCGCGACATGGTGCGCGCGTTGCTTCCGGAAGGCGAGTTCTTCGAGATCTTCGTCGATACGCCGCTGGAAGAGGCTGAACGGCGCGATGTGAAAGGCCTCTACAAGAAGGCCCGTAGCGGCACGCTCAAGAACTTCACCGGGATCGACAGCCCCTATGAAGCGCCGGAAGAACCCGAAATCCGCGTGGACACGATGGGCGAAAGCCCCGAAGAAGCGGCGGAACGCATCGTGGCGCTGATCATCGGCGACTGGATGCCGGTGATCTGAAGACGTGATTTGACGAGCTTAGGGGCGTTGATGGACGATATCGAACTGGCGCGGCATCTGGCGGCGGGCGCGGCGCGGATCCTGATGGACTTGCGCGGCGCAGGTACGCACGAGGGCAAGGCGCTGGGCGCGGAGGGCGACCTTCGTGCCAATGCCTGGCTTATGGCCGAAGTTGCCGCGCACCGGCCAGATGACGGCGTCCTTTCCGAAGAGACGCAGGATACGCCCGAGCGCCTCGGCAAATCCCGCGTGTGGATCATCGATCCGCTCGATGGCACGCGCGAATATGGCGAGGGGCGCAGCGACTGGGCGGTGCATATCGGCCTCGCGGTGGACGGCGTGGCGACGCTGGGCGCGGTGGCGCTGCCGGGGCTCGATCTCCTGCTCGACAGCGGCGCGCCGCAGCCCCTGCCGCCGATGGCCACGCCGCCGCGCCTGCTGGTAAGCCGCACCCGGCCCGCGCATGAAGCGGTCGAAGTTGCGAAGATGCTTGGCGGCGAACTGGTGCCGATGGGGTCGGCCGGCGCCAAGGCCATGGCGGTGGTGCGCGGGGAGGCGGAAATCTACCTCCATTCGGGCGGGCAATACGAGTGGGACAATTGCGCGCCGGTGGCCGTGGCTGCTGCTGCGGGCCTGCATGTGTCCCGCATGGACGGGTCGCCGCTGGTCTACAACAACCGCGACACCTACTTGCCGGACCTCCTCATCTGCCGCCAGGAATGGGCGGAGCAAGTCCTTGGTGCCGTTGCGGCAATCGAGGCTTGACCCTGTTTCGGTTTGCAGACACGGGTAGGAGGCAATGATCGATCCCCGCTTGTTCCGTGATGTGCTCGGCGCCTACCCGACCGGCGTCTGTGTGGTGACTGCGCTTGCCGCCGGTGGCGAGCGGCACGGCCTCGTCGTTGGCTCGTTCACCTCGATTTCGCTCGATCCCCCGCTCGTCGGCTTCTTTCCGGACAAGCGTTCCGGCACATGGCCGCGGATCGAGGCGACGGGGCGATTCTGCGTTAACGTGCTCGGCGCGGACCAACTCTCGCTATGCCGCCGCTTCGCCGCGCGCGCCGATGACAAGTTTTCGCAGCTGGCCCACGGGCAAAGCCCGGCAGGCCTTCCGGTGCTCGACAACGCGATTGCGTGGATCGATTGCACGATTGAGCGCGTGACCGAAGTGGGCGATCACTGGCTGGTGGTCGGCGCGGTCGAGGCGCTGGGCAAGCAGAATGAGGGCAATCCGCTGCTGTTCTTCCGCGGACAGTATCACGACCTCACGCTGCTGGCCGACTGAGTCGCTTCCAGACGCAGTTTTTTCTACCAATCAGTAGAATTTTTTCGTCCCGGCTTGCTGGTTTGATCTCGGTCAAGGATCGCTGCGCCCGCCGCTGCCAGAAAGATGGGGCGCGGAAGGATCAGGCTGTCATTCCCCCTTCCGCCGATTTCTCCCCGACTTCGGGCGGCCAGTAACCCTGGCCGCCCACTTTTCGTTATGCTTTTTAGCGGGCTAGCACGGATGCATGATTGCCGCAGACCGTTCCGACTGGTAGAACCGGGATGGATGAGCGCCTGTGATACCTGCATAGTCCGTAATCGGGCCATTTGCGCCGGTCTCGAACACCCCGAGATTTCGGCACTCAGTGTCATGGGTCGTCGCCGCTCCGTTTCCGCTGGAGAACCGCTGATCTGGGAGGACGACGACTCGCTGCTCGTCGCCAACGTGATCGAAGGTGTTCTGAAGCTGACGACCAGTACCGCCGATGGGCGCGAGCAGATCGTGGGCGTCGCTTACCCTTCCGATTTCATCGGCCGCCCGTTTGGCCAGACCAGCGCCGCCAGCGTGGTCGCGCTGACCGATGCGCGCGTCTGCGTCTTCGCGCGCAATGATTTCGACCGCTTTGCGCGCGAACACCCTGAGCTCGAACACAAGCTGCTGGAACGCACGCTGGCCGAGCTTGACCGCACCCGCGCGTGGATGATGCTGCTGGGCCGCAAGAGCGCGCCCGAAAAGATCGCAACCTTCCTGCTCGACATGTCCGAGAGGTTGGCGGACAACGGCTGTATGACGCACACCGGCCCGGCGCGGCAGTTCACGCTGCCGTTCTCGCGCCAGCAGGTCGCGGACCTCCTCGGTCTCACCATCGAGACGGTCAGCCGCCAGTTCACCAAGCTGAAGGCCGATGGCGTGGTTGCGTTGCCGGGGCGGCGCGATGTCGAGATTCTTGACCGCAGCTCGCTGGTAATGCTCGCCGGTTAGGCACTCAGCCGCGCTCGTTGCGGCGGCACCATTCACTGATGATGGGCAGATAGCTTTCGGGCTTGTCGCGCAGGATCGCGTGCGCGGCGCCGGAAATCGTGCGGTACTGTGCGTGGGGCACGCGGCGGGCGAAACCGGCGACGGTCTGGGGCCGCGCTTCGTCATACTCTCCGGCAACAAACAGCGTACGGCGGCCATCGAGGCGCGCCAGCAGCGGCTCGCCATCATAGTCGCGCAAGGTGCCTGTCGCACGGAATTCGACCGGGCCCCACATCCCGTTATAGACCGCTTCCCCCGCGTGGGGCGGCATGGATTTGCGATAGGCCGCTACGCGGGGATCCCCCGGAGCGCGCCAGACATGGCGACCGAGATAGGCCTCGTCTGCCGCCGCACATTGTTCGATGCCGGGCGGTGCAGCGCTCTCGCACGCGTCCAGCGTGGCGCGCCACTGGGCGGGGAGTTCGCGGCGCAGGGCGGCAGCGTCGGCAATCCAGCTGCGGGTTGAAACCAGCGGTGACTGGATGATCAGACCGGCCAGCGCAGCAGGCCGCCGCGCCCCGTATTCCAGCGCCAGCGTGCCGCCCCAGCTGCCGCCGCCGAGGTGCCAGCGTTCCACGCCGAGCGCGCGGCGGACCGCCTCGATCTCGTCGACAAAGCGCTCCACCCGCCAGTTTTGCGGATTACCGGGCGCATCGGAGCGGCCACTATCGAGCTGGTCGTAGAGGATCACCGCGCGCTCCTCCGCCAGCGCGGTGAGCGCGAGGAGCCCGGCGTGGCCGCTGCCAGGGCCGCCGTGGAGATAGACCAGCGGCAGGCGCGGACCGGATAGCTCACCGTTCACGCGGACATAAAGCCGTCCGCCTTCGACCGGGACCATCAGTTCGCGATCAGGCGCAACACGCAGAGGCAGGCCAGGGATGGGCTGGGCAGGGATGCGCTGGGTGCGAACGACTGGTGCCGTGCAGGCGGCAAGGCCAGCGGCGAGAAAGTTGCGGCGAGTCCAGTTCGGGAAGGGTGCGATCATGTGCGGCATAGTGCCGGGTACCTGCCGCGATGCAAGCACTGCGCATCCGGCAAAACGACGGGCGACCGGCGGGGCCGAAGCCCAGCCTGCCACCCGCCGCCCCTCCGCTGGGGAGGTATGCACAGCTGCGCGGGGAGGGTCGGAGGCCATTCGCGCTGGCGGTGCAATGGGTCAGAAGCGGTAAGAGACGCCCGCGCTGAGGATCCAGGCATTGATCTTGTGGCGGGTTGTCAGCGCGTCGACCCCGCCGGCAGTGGTGAAGTGAGCGGTCGTGTTCATCCAATACTTCTTGGCATCGAGGCTGAGGCCATAGCCCTTGTTGCCCAGCGCGATATCGACACCGCCCTGGACCGCTGCGCCCACTTCATTGGACAGGCGCACGCGGGCCGCGCCCAGCGATGCGGCGGCAGCGCCGGGGCGTTCACCCAGCCACAGGTAGAGCGCCGGGCCAGCGCCGATGTACGGCTTGATCCCGCCAGAGAGTGGCAGGTGATACTTGAGCGTGAGCGTCGCGGGGATCAGCACGGCGTGATCGACGATCGCCGCCCCCGCGAGCGCGCCCGCGCCCGTGACGTGATGCGAACTGGTGCAGCAGATCGTCTCTGCCGAGATGTTTTTCGTGAAGAAGTATTCGACCGCCAGCGTGGGCACTACGTTGTCGCTCGCCTTGGTCTGCGAACCGGCGGGCAGGCCGATGAGGTCCTTGTCGACACGGCTGATCTTGCCATCGGGCAGCACGGCCGAGCCGAGCACCTTGATCTGCCATTTGCCCTCGGTGGAGCCTGCATGAGCGGGAGCCGCGATGAGCGCGGTGGAGGCGAGCGCCGCGCCGATGGCGGCCAGTTGGACAATCTTCATGAGCAGAGCTCCCAAGCTGCGCGGGTCCTGCCCCTTGCAGGACTGCCAAGCCTCGCAGCACGAGTGTCCAATGATCCGGCGGGACGTCATCAACATTGACGGAGCGCAAATTGCGAAGAGAAAAAATAACCGGAAAGGCAAATGATTTCAGCGGAGGCACGATTGCCGGCTGCAAATTGACACCGGTCAATGTTGCGGGGGCGAAGGCCGGGCAGGGACGGTCCAGGACTTGATCCCATCATCCGCTTGGAAGGGTGCTTTCCATGGACTCCGTACTCCCGCGCACTGGCCTCTGGCTCGGCGCGTTGTTCTTCACGGTGATCGCCACCGCGCTGGCGGTCGATACCGGCTTTGCCGTCCACATGATGATCTGCGGCCTCGCCGCGCTCATCGGTCTTGTCGTCACGGTGCGGGGTTGGGACCCCGTAGCCGCGATTCGCCCGCTTGATACAGGACGTTACGATGACGATCTGATCCGCCTGGGTGTCATCGCCACGGTGTTCTGGGGCATGGCGGGGTTCCTCGCAGGCCTCTGGATCGCGCTTGAGCTGGCCTTCCCGCAGCTCAACCTCGGGCTGCAGTGGATCAATTTCGGGCGGCTGCGGCCTTTGCACACGTCCGCCGTGATCTTCGCATTCGGCGGCAATGCGCTGATTGCCACCTCGTTCTATGTGGTCCAGCGAACGTGCCGCACGCGGCTTGCCTTGCCGCGCCTCGCGAAGTTCGTGTTCTGGGGATACCAGCTGTTCATCGTGCTGGCGGCCACCGGCTACCTCATGGGAATAACCCAGGGTAAGGAGTACGCTGAACCGGAATGGTACGTTGACCTGTGGCTCACGGTGGTCTGGGTCGCCTATCTCGCGGTCTTCGTCGGCACGCTGCTCAAGCGGTCGGAACCGCATATCTATGTAGCCAACTGGTTCTACCTCGCCTTCATCCTGACGGTGGCGATGCTCCACCTCGTCAACAACGCTAACATTCCGGTGAGCTTCTTCGGATCGCGCAGCTACCCGGTGTTCGGCGGGGTGCAGGGCGCGCTGGTGCAGTGGTGGTATGGCCACAACGCGGTGGGCTTCTTCCTCACCGCCGGCTTCCTCGCGATGATGTACTACTTCGTGCCCAAACAGGCCGAGCGGCCAGTCTATTCCTACCGGCTTTCGATCATCCACTTCTGGGCGCTGATCTTCCTCTATATCTGGGCCGGTCCGCACCACCTTCACTACACCGCGCTGCCGGATTGGGCGCAGACGCTGGGCATGGTCTTCTCGGTCATGCTGTGGATGCCGAGCTGGGGCGGGATGATCAACGGCCTGATGACGCTCAACGGCGCCTGGGACAAGATCCGCACCGATCCGATCCTGCGCATGATGGTCCTCGCGCTCGCCTTCTATGGCATGAGCACCTTCGAAGGCCCGATGATGAGCATCAAGTCGGTCAACTCGCTCAGCCACTACACCGACTGGACCATCGGCCATGTGCATTCGGGCGCCCTGGGCTGGAACGGGATGATCACGTTCAGCTGCCTCTACTACATGGCGCCGCGCCTGTGGGGCCGGACACGGCTCTACAGCATACGCATGGTGAACTGGCACTTCTGGCTCGCGACCTTGGGAATCGTTTTCTACACCGCCGCGATGTGGGTGGCGGGGATCACCCAGGGCCTGATGTGGCGCGAATACGGGCCGGACGGCTATCTGGTGAACTCCTTCGCCGATACAGTCGCCGCGCTCCACCCGATGTATGCGCTGCGGGTCTTCGGCGGGCTGCTCTACCTCTCGGGCGCCACGGTGATGACGATCAACATCACCCGCACGATCCTTGGCCACTATCGGCAGGAAACACCGCTGCACTCGGCCGCGTTCGATCCGGCGCGCGACGTGCCGCTCGTCCCCGCGACCGCCATCTGACCCGGCCTGACAGGAGATACCGAAATGGCCACTTTCATGGAACGCCACCGCAAGCTGGAACGCAATGTCACGCTGCTGGCAGTGCTGGCGTTTGCGGCGGTGACAGTGGGCGGGATCGTCGAGATCGCGCCGCTGTTCTGGATCGATAACACCATCGAGAAGGTGCAGGGCATGCGCCCCTATACCCCGCTTGAGCAGGCCGGGCGCGACATCTATGTGCGCGAGGGCTGCTACGTCTGCCACAGCCAGATGATCCGCCCCTTCCGCGACGAAGTGGAGCGCTACGGCCACTACAGCCTCGCGGCGGAATCGATGTACGACCATCCGTTCCAGTGGGGATCGAAGCGCACCGGGCCGGATCTGGCGCGCGTGGGCGGCAAGTATTCGGATGAATGGCACGTCCAGCACCTGACGGACCCGCGCTCCGTGGTGCCGGAATCGATCATGCCGACTTACGGCTTCCTCAAGGAGCAGCCGCTCGATCAGGGTGACATGGTGCCTGCGCTGCAGACGCTTGAGCGGGTGGGCGTGCCTTATACCAAGGACGAGATCGCCGGCGCCAACGACGACCTCAAGGCGCAGGCCGATCCCGATGCCGATCATGCCGCGTTCCTGAAGCACTATCCGGGGGCGACAGTGCGCGACTTCGACGGCGATCCCAAGCGGCTGACCGAGATGGATGCGCTTGTCGCCTATCTCCAGGTGCTGGGCACGATGGTCGATGTGAACGCACCGGCCGCGCAGGAACATCTCGCCAAGGAGAAGGGCCGATGAACCTGCTCCAGCTTTCGACCCACTCAACCTACGACCTGCTGCGGCATCTGGCCGACAGCTGGGGCCTGATGATCATGGCGCTGGTGTTCCTCGCGCTGTGCCTCTGGCCGTTCCGCCCCGGCGGAAACGCGGCGAGCCGCGATGCGGCCCTCTCGATCTTCGAGGATGACAGCCATGACGCATGACACAAAGCACGCCGAGAAAGTGATCGACCACGCCACCGGCACGGCCAAGGTCGGGCACGAATGGGACGGGATCGAGGAACTCGATACGCCGCTGCCGCGCTGGTGGCTGTGGACCTTCTACGCGACGATTGTCTTCGCGCTGGTCTATGTCGTGCTTTATCCGGCGATTCCCATGCTCCATTCAGCGAGCACCGGCACGCTGGGCTGGACGAGCCGGGGCATGCTGGCGGGCGATCTGGCCCACGAAAAGGCCGAGCATCAGGCCGTGCGCAATGCCATCGCGGCAACCCCGATCGAGGCGCTGGCCGCCAATCCGGCTCTGCAGCGCGCCGCGATCGAGGGCGGACACGCCGCGTTCAAGGTGAATTGCGTGCAGTGCCACGGTGCGGGCGCGGCGGGCGGGAAGGGCTATCCCAACCTCAACGACGACGACTGGTTGTGGGGCGGCGATCTTGCGACGATCCAGCAGACGCTGGTGAACGGCATCCGCTACCCGGGCAACGATGCAACGCGCAGCAGCCTGATGCCGAGCTTCGGGCGCGACGGGATCCTGACGGCAGCGCAAGTGCAGGATGTGGTCAGCCATGTCCGCGTGCTGAGCAAGCAGGACCCGGCGAGTGCAGCCTCGCGGCGCGGCGCGCAGCTCTTTGCCGATAACTGCGCGGTCTGCCACGGTGCGGGCGGCGAGGGGAACCGCAGCCTGGGTGCGCCCAAGCTCAGCGACAAGATCTGGCTCTATGGCGGGGATCGCGCTTCGCTGACCAATACCGTCACCAATGCGCATGCCGGTGTCATGCCGGCCTGGACCGGGCGGCTTGATCCGGTGACGATCAAGATGCTCGCCGTCTACGTCCACTCGCTGGGCGGCGGTGAGGCGGCGCCGGCGCCGGCGCCTGCAGCACCAGCAGCGGGGGCGGCGCAGTAAGGATCATGAACGCTCAGGATCCCATCGTTTCTGCACCGCTCTATGCCAAGCGCACGGGCGTGTTCCCGAAGAAGATCGACGGGCCGTTCCGCCGCTTCAAATGGCTCGTCATGGCGGTGTGCCTTGCCGTCTATTGGGGCACGCCGTGGATCCGCTGGGACCGGGGGCCGCACGCGCCGGGGCAGGCGGTGCTGGTCGATCTGGCGCACCGCCGGTTCTACATGTTCGCCATCGAGATCTGGCCGCAGGAGTTCTACTTCGTGGCGGGCATGCTGATCATGGCGGGGATCGGGCTGTTCCTCGTCACCAGCGCGGTGGGGCGCGCGTGGTGCGGCTATGCCTGCCCGCAGACGGTGTGGACCGACCTTTACCAGCATGTTGACCGGCTAATCGACGGCGACCGCAATGCGCAGTTGCGGCTTAATGCCGCGCCCTGGACGCCCGCAAAGTTTGCCCGGCGTATGTTCAAGTGGGGCATCTACCTCGGCATCGCCTTCGTGACCGGGGGCGCGTGGATCTTCTATTTTGCCGACGCGCCCACCCTGCAGCGCGAATTCTGGACCGGCACGGCGGCCCCGGTGGCCTATGCCTGCACCGGCATCCTTACCTTCACCACCTTCTGGCTGGGCGGCTTCATGCGCGAGCAGGTGTGCATCTACATGTGCCCCTGGCCGCGCATCCAGACCGCGATGCTCGACGAAAACTCGCTCACCGTCACCTACAAGCACTGGCGGGGCGAGCCGCGCGGGTCGCTCAAGGAGGCCAAAGGCGCGGCCAGCCCGCTGGGTGACTGCATCGATTGCAAGCAATGCGTGGCGGTGTGCCCGACCGGGATCGACATCCGCGAAGGGCCGCAGATCGGCTGCATCACCTGCGCGCTCTGCGTCGATGCCTGCGACAAGGCGATGGCCTCGGTGGGCCGCGCGCGGGGCCTCATCGACTATTGCACGCTTGTCGACGCCGAGCGCGAGATCAAGGGCGAGGCGGCGCGGCCCGTGGTGAAGGTGCTCCTGCGCCCGCGGCTGATCGGCTATTTCGCGGTGTGGGGCGGGATCGGCCTTGCGCTGCTGTTCATGCTCGGCGCGCGCGAGCGGCTCACGCTTTCGGTCGCGCGCGAGCGCAATCCGGAATTCGTCCAGCTTTCGGGCGGCGCCGTGCGCAATGCCTTCACCCTGGCGCTGCGCAACATGGAAGACCGCCCGCGCACCTTGCGCATCGCCGCCGAAGGGCTGCCGGGCGCCGCGCTTTATACCGACGAGATGGCACCCGGCGCGGCCCGCGCGAGCGTCGATGTCGCAGTCCCGGCAGACAGCACGGCCAAGGTGCGGCTCTACACCGTGGTGCCTGCAGCATCGGCCCGTCCGCAGGACTTCGCGCTGACCGCGACGCCGCTGGATGGCGAAGGCCGCACGCCCCGCCGCGAGACGCACTTTGCCGCACCCGGCAGCGAACATGAAGAAGAGGAGCACGATTGATGGCACGGCTTCACGCACGACCCGTCCGGCCCTTCACCGGGCGGCATATGGCGCTGATCATGGTGGGCTTCTTTGGCGTGGTGATCGCGGTCAATGTGCTGCTCGCCAACCTTGCGGTCTCGACCTTCAGCGGGACGGTGGTGGAAAACTCCTACGTTGCGAGCCAGGAATTCAACGGCTGGCTGGGTGCGGCAAAGGCTGACAAGGCGCTGGGCTGGCACATGGCGCTGGCACGCGAGGGTGCGGGCGATGTGCGCTTCACGCTTACGGATGCGAGCGGGCGGCCACTGGCAGGCGCAGCTGTGCGGGCGCAGGCGGATCATCCGCTGGGCGCCAAGGCCCCGGTCACGATGACCCCGCGCGAGGTTGCGCCCGGCGTCTATGAAGCCGCACTGCCGGCGGGCCGCTGGCATGTGGGCATCGAGGTCCGCGCGCAAGGCCATGTCTGGCATGCCGAGGATGACGCGCTGTGAACGCGGCATCGGCGCGCCTCGCCCCCGCAATCAGCCGGACCGTGCTTGCGGTGCCTGGCATGCATTGCGGGGGCTGCATGGGCAAAGTGGAGCGTGCACTGGGCGCGGTGCCGGGTGTCGCCTCTGCGCGGGCCAACCTGACCGCGCGGACCATTGCGGTCGATCACACGGGCGCGGTGGAAATCCCTGAATTGGTGGCCGCGCTGGCCGGAGCGGGCTTTGCCGCGCAGCCGCGCGAGGACGCGCTCGAGCCGCCCTCCGCCTCGCGCGAATTGCTGGCGCCGCTGGCGGTGGCAGCGTTTGCCTGCATGAACGTGATGCTGCTCTCGGTCAGTGTCTGGTCGGGCGCGGATGGCAGTACGCGCGATCTGTTTCACTGGCTTTCCGCAGCTATCGGCGTGCCGGCGATCCTCTATGCGGGGCAGCCGTTCTTCCGCTCGGCACTGGGCGCTTTGAAGCGCGGGCGCACCAATATGGACGTGCCGATCTCCATCGGCGTGACGCTGGCGACCGGCCTTTCCTGCTACGAAACGCTGACCGGCGGCGAGGAAGCCTGGTTCGACGGCACGCTGATGCTGCTGCTGTTCCTCCTCGCGGGCCGCGCGCTCGATGCGATGATGCGTGATCGCGCGCGCGCCGGAGTGGCGGCGCTGCTGCGGCAGGCGGCGAGCGGGGCCATGGTGGTCGGCGCGGACGGCGCGCTGCATTGGTCGGCGGCGGCCACGCTTGCGCCGGGCATGCTGATGCGCGTCGCGGCGGGCGAGCGGCTGGCGGCTGACGGCGCAATCGCCAGCGGCACGAGCAGGTTCGACCAGTCGCTGCTGACGGGCGAGACGGCGCCGGTGCCGGCAGGCCCGGGCCAGCCGGTGCTGGCCGGCATGCTCAACCTCGATGCGCCGGTCGATGTGATCGTGACGGCGGCAGGGCAGGGCACTGCGCTCGCCGAAATCGCGCAGGCGATGGAATCGGCTGGGCAGGCCAAGAGCGCCTTTGTCCGCATCGCCGACCGCGCCTCGCGGCTCTATGCGCCTGCTGTGCATACGCTCGCGGCGCTGAGCTTTGCCGGATGGCTGATCGCGGGGGCGAGCTTCCATCAGGCGCTGGTGGTGGGGATCGCGGTGCTGATCATCACCTGCCCCTGCGCGCTGGGCCTCGCCGTGCCGGTGGCGCAAGTCGTCGCGGCGGGCGCGCTGCTGAAGCAGGGCGTGATGGTGAAGGACGGCAGCGCCATCGAGCGCCTCGCCCGGGTCGACCGCGTGCTGCTCGACAAGACGGGCACGCTGACCATGGGCCGCCCTGTGCCCGATACGGCGGTGCTCGATGCGCTTTGCGAGGAGGAAGCTGCGGTCGCGCTCGCTCTCGCCAGTCACAGCCGCCATCCGCTTTCGCAGGCACTGGCGCTGGCACTTGCGGCGCGCGGGGTGCGCGCGGCGACTGTCGAGAACGTACGCGAGACGGCGGGGCGAGGGGTTTCGGGCACTTGGCGGGGGCTGGCGGTTTCGCTCGGGCGGCCTTCGCAGCCGGGCGGGACCTCTGCTGCGCTCGCCATCGGCGCGGGGCCGGTGCGCGTGATCGGCTTTGCCGACCGGCTGCGGCCCGATGCCCGCGAAGCGCTGGCGGATCTTGCGGCACTCGGTATCCAGGCCTCGATCCTCTCTGGCGACAATGCTGCGGCGGTTGCGGTCACGGCGCGCGAAACCGGCCTCACCGGGCAGGCTGCAGCGCTTCCGGCCGACAAGCTCGACGCGATCCAGCGCCTGCAGCGCAGTGGCAAGTGCGTGCTGATGGTGGGCGATGGGATCAACGATGGTCCCGCGCTCGCTGCTGCCGATGCCTCGATCGCGCCGGGCAGCGCGAGCGATGTTGGCCGGCAGGCGGCGGACTTCGTGTTCACCGGCGATTCGCTGCTCGCCCTGCCGCGCGCCGTGCGCGCCAGCAGGCGGACGATGCGCGTGGTGCGCGAAAACTTCGCCGCCGCGATCCTCTACAACGCCTTTGCCGTGCCGCTGGCGATGGCCGGCCTCGTCACCCCGCTGATGGCGGCAATTGCCATGGCGACCTCGTCGCTGATCGTGGTGGGCAATTCGCTCCGCCTTGCCGGAGCTGCCAGATGACCTCGATCCTGATCCTCATCCCCATCGCGCTCGGCATGGGACTGCTTGGTTTGGCTGCCTTTTTCTGGGCGCTGCGAGGCGGGCAGTTCAGCGACCTTGAGGGCGCGGCGGCGCGCATCCTGATCGACGAGGATACGCCGCTGTGAGCCGCTTGTTCGCCCTGTGCAGTGCGCTGGCCTCCTTGCAGCTGGCGCTGCCGGCCCAGGCGGCGCACCCCACGATGATCGCGCTGTGCGGCGGTGGGGCGCCGATTCCGCTGCCCATGAAAAATCACGAACCGGACAAGCAGTGTTGCAAGATTTGCCATAGCGCAATGCGCAAGCGTTCGGTCGGTGGCACCTGCTGCGGGGACAACGACGACGAAGAGGATTCCGGGCAATGAGCGGGCCAACCAAAGCGGAGCAGTTTGCCGACTGGACCTACTATCCGGAGCTGCTCGCGCGGCCGGTGCCGCGCTACACCAGCTATCCCACGGCGGCGGAGTTCGTCGAGGAAAGCTTCGAGCTGCGCCAGCGCATCTCGCTGGCCAGCCTCACCGGGCCGGTCTCGATCTACCTCCACATTCCTTATTGCGAGGAGATCTGCTGGTACTGCGGCTGCAACACCGGCGCCGCCAACAAGCGTCACCGACTGACCGCGTACCTCGAAGCGCTGCACCGCGAGATCGCGCTGGTGGCCGATATGCTCGATCCCTCCGTGCATATCGAGCATATTGCTTTCGGCGGGGGCAGCCCCAATGCCGTGCCGCCGACCGAGTTCGTGCGTCTGATCGATGCGCTGGTGCTGGCCTTCCGCTTCGTGCGGCCCGCGCTTTCGGTCGAGCTCGATCCGCGCACCCTCACGCGCGATTGGCTGACCGCGATCCGGGGCATCGGCGTCACCCGCGTCAGCCTTGGCGTGCAGACCCTCAACCCCACCGTGCAGGAGGCCATCGGGCGCGTCCAGCCGATCGAGATGATCGAGCGCGCGGTTTCCGGCCTGCGCGCGGCGGGGGTCGGCTCGATCAATTTCGACCTCATGTACGGCCTGCCGCACCAGAACGACGAGGTGCTCGCCGAAACGCTGGCGCAGAGCGTCGCAATGGGGCCCAATCGCATCGCGCTGTTCGGCTACGCCCACGTGCCGCACATGATCCCGCGTCAGCGCCGGATCGATGGTTCTGACCTGCCGGACCAGCGCGGGCGCTTCCGCATGGCGGCGATGGGCGCGCGCCAGTTGATCGATGCGGGCTACCACGCGGTGGGCTTTGATCACTTCGCGCTGCCCGGCGATCCGCTCGCCCGCGCGGCCATGAACGGCACGCTGCGGCGCAATTTCCAGGGCTTTACCGAAGATCCGGCCTCGGTGCTCATCGGCCTCGGCGCATCGGCGATCAGCGAACTGCCCGGGCTGATGGTGCAGAACGAGAAAAACCCCGGGCGCTATCGCATGCTGATCGGCGCGGACAAGCTCGCGGGCCGCAAGGGGATCGAGACCGGCCCGGAAGATGCCCGCCGCGCGGCAATCATCGAGGCATTGCTGTGCAAGGGCGCGGCCAGGATCGACGGCGATTTGCTGGCTGCGGCGCGGCCGCGGCTGGAGCCATTTGCAAAGGAGGGGCTGGTCACGCTGGAGCGCGGCTGGTTGCGGCTTGAAGCAGACGCAGCGCCTTATGCACGCGCCATCGCCTCGGTGTTCGATGCCTATCGCACCGAGGAACGCAGCTTCAGCTCGGCGATCTGAGGCGGGGTGTCGTCCTGCGCCCGTACCACTCCTGCCCCCGCTCACCCTGAGCTTGTCGAAGGGTGCTGGCGCGACCGCCGTGCGTGATGCTTCGACAAGCTCAGCATGGGCGGGGTTGGGGGGCAGTGGCTTGGACATCTCAGGCGGTGCAAGTCGAAGAAATAGCTATGCGCATGCCCGATTGCAGGCTGCATGGTGCGCCCCCGCGCGTTAGGTCAGGGCACACCCCAAACCAGCCCAGCGAGTTCCCATGAAGCCCATCGAAACCATCATGCGCACCGCCCCGGTCATTCCGGTGCTGGTGATCGAGGACGTGGCCCACGCCGTGCCCGTGGCGCGCGCGCTGGTGGCGGGGGGCTTGCGCGTGCTGGAAGTGACGCTGCGCACCCCGGTGGCTCTCGATGTGATCCGCGCGATGCGCAGCGTGGAAGGCGCCATCGTCGGCGCGGGCACGGTGACCGATCCGGCCACGCTCAAGGCCTCGATCGATGCGGGCGCGGAGTTCATCGTCTCGCCCGGCCTCACCGAGCGGTTGGGGGCGGCAGCGGTTTCCTCGGGGATCCCCTATCTGCCGGGCGTCGCCAACGCGGGCGATATCATGCGCGGGCTCGATCTCGGCCTCAGGCATTTCAAGTTCTTCCCGGCGGCGACTTCGGGCGGACTTCCGGCGCTGAAGGCGCTTGCCGGGCCGTTCCATCAGTGCCAGTTTTGCCCGACGGGAGGGATCACGCTGGAATCTGCGCCGGAATGGCTGGGCTTTGGCCCGGTGCTCTGCGTCGGCGGCTCCTGGGTGGTGGGCAAAGGTGTGCCCGATGTTCTGGCTATCGAGGCGGCAGCGCGCGCGGCAGCGGCGCTGGCCTGATCCTGTGGGGCTGCAGCCCCGATGCAGCCTGCTGGCGTGTTCGCCCGCAGGTCCAATCACTTGGCTGGAGGCGCGGCGCGCATGGATACGGTCGATACGCTGAGGAACCGCCTGCAGGAACTTCACGCAAGGACGGCGGAAACCCCGCTGTTCAACCCGGTGTTCCAGCTGAGCCATGATCTTTCGCGTCAGCTGGAAAGCGGCGCGCTCGATCTTTCGGCAATGGAAAGCCTGGTCGCCGCGCTGGAATGCGAAGGCCTGCAGGCCCGCGCTGCGCGGCTGCGCACGCTTGTCGCGCCGACCGATCCGGCGGACAACCTTGCGCGGCTGGCGGCGCTGCTCAACGAGGAAGACGGGTTTTCCGAGTTCCGCCGCCGTTGGGAGCGGCCGCTGCTCCACGCCGTGTTCACCGCGCATCCCACGTTCCTGTTGAGCCCCGACGAGTCCGATGCCGTGGCCGAGGCGGCGCTGGCCGATGATCCGATGGCCGCGACGGTCTGCCAGGTGCCCGGCGCCGCCCCCAAGGTCACGCTCGATTACGAGCACGCCGAAGCGCTCGCCGCCATCGAAAGCGCGGGCGCTGCGCGCGACCGGATCAATGCCGCACTACTGGCCCATGCGCGCACGCGCTGGCCGGGGCGCTGGCTCGATTTCAAGCCGCTGCCGTTCCGCTTCGCGAGCTGGGTCGGCTACGACATGGATGGGCGGACCGACATTTCGTGGTCCACCTCGGTCGCCTACCGGCTGCAGGAAAAGGCGCGGCGGCTCGAAGGCTATGCCGCGCAACTGGGTGCAGCGGTGCCGGATCATGCGCAGATCGCCAGGCTGCGCGGCGCAGCGGCCCATGCGGCCGAGATGGCGGCGCAGTTCACCGGGCTTGGCGCAGAGCCGGAGGCGCTGGCGGCAGCGGCCAATGCGCTGACGGCGGAACATCCGGACAAGTTGCTGTCGCTCGGGCCCGTGATCGCGGCGCTGGAGGCCGAGGCCAGGACTGCCGAGGGCGATGCGGCGATTGCGCTCGCCGTGCTGGCGGGCGCGATGCGCGCGGACGGGCTCGGCATGGGCTGGATCCACTTCCGGGTGAACGCCTCGCAGCTTCTGAACGCGCTCAGGCGGCGGATCGATCCCGAAGGCACGCTGGACCTTGCCAGCAAGAGCGCGCTTTCGAAGCTGCGCGAACTGCTGGCCGAAGTGAAGCCGCTGCGCGCCAATTTCGCCGCGCTCGCCATCGAAACCTCGACCGCGATGCGCCAGTTCCTGGTGATGGCGCAAATCCTCCACCACATCGATGCCGATGCACCGATCCGCATGCTGATCGCCGAGTGCGAGCAGCCGCAGACGGTGCTGGCCGCGCTCTATTTCGCGCGGCTACTGGGGATCGAAGGCAAGGTCGATGTCTCCCCACTGTTCGAGACCGAGGCTGCGCTCGAGCATGGCGGGCGGTTTCTGGAGGCGCTGCTGGCGGAGCCTGCGTACCGGGATTATGTGCGCCTGCGCGGGCGGTTGGCGATCCAGACGGGCTTTTCGGATGCCGGGCGCTTCATGGGGCAGATCCCGGCGGCGCTGGCGATAGAGCGCCTTCAAGGCCGGCTCGCGGCGGCGATGAAGGCGGCGGGGCTGACGGATGTCGCAGCGCTGGTGTTCAACACCCACGGCGAAAGCATGGGCCGCGGCGCGCATCCTTCAGGTTTTGCCGACCGGCTGACCTGGCCGCTGAGCCGCTGGGCGCGCGGGCGCTTCGCCAAGGCCGAGATCGCGCTGGAGCCCGAGGCGAGCTTTCAGGGCGGCGATGGCTACCTGTTCTTCCGCAGCGACGAACTCGCGCTCGCCACGCTGACGCGGATCATCGAGGCGGAAGAGGTGCTGCGCGGGGATGGGGAAGCCGATCCGTTCTATGATCGCACCGACCTCAGCCTAGATTTCTACCGCGCGATCCGGCGCGTGCAGCGCGAGCAGCTGGAAAGCCAGACCTACGCGCGCGCCGTCACGGCGTTCGGGCTCGGCATGCTCAAGAGCACCGGCAGCCGTGTTTCGCGCCGGCAATCGGACATTGCCAGCGACCGCACGATGAGCCTGCGCCAGATCCGCGCGATCCCGCACAACGCGATCCTGCAGCAGATCGGCTATCCGGTGAACGTGATCGCGGGCGCGGGCATTGCGGCGGGGGAGGAGACCGAAGCTGTTGCCGAACTGCTTGGCCGCAGCGCGCGCGGGCGGCAGCTGGTGCGGCTGCTGCGCGCGGCCAATGGCCTCGCCTCGATCAAGACGGTGGCGTGTTTCGGCGAACTGTTCAATTCCGCCTACTGGGCGAGCCGGCCCTATCGCGGCACCGAAACCGCGCTGGAGGATGCCTGCCTCGCGCTGGCGGAATACCTGACGAAGGACGACCGCGCCGGTGTTTTCCGCCGCCTCGCCTCGCGGCTGCGGGTGGACTGGATGAAGCTGCACCGGCTGCTTGCCATGATCCCCCGTGAAGAGGCCCGCAATGCCGCGCCCGAGAAGGAGCGTCGCACCATCGCGCTGCTGCAGGCGCTGCGGCTCTCGCTGCTGATGCACATGTTCCTGCGCGCGGTGCAGGTGCCGCCGTTCTCACGCTCCAACGATGTGAGCCGCGAGGACGTGGTGGAGATGGTCCTCTCGCTGCGGGTGGACGAGGCGCTGGCGCAGCTGCGGCGCGCCTACCCGGTGGTGGAGCCCGAGATCGAAGACTTCCCGGTGAGTGAACCGACCGATTACCCGGACAATCGCGGCGAAGGCTACGGCGCGATCCGCACGCGGTTTATCGATCCCATCGAGCGGGCGCACGCGCTGAACCTCAGGATTTCAGCGGCGATTGCGAACCACTTCGGCGCGCATGGGTGAGGAGAGCTGTCACAAAATCCTAAGCTCGGATTCCTAAAAAATCAGCGTTTGCAAGAAGTTTCACTTCCAGATCGTGGTAATTGAACATTTGCCGCGAACGTCGCTTTAATTCATCATCATCTAAGCGGCGTTTAAATTCGGCAATATCAGGTACTCCCAGTACCGATGCTATACGTGAAAAGTATTGCATCGACTCGGCTCGCGCGAAAACGGGGAAGGGCACGTAACGGTCAAGGGCATAGATTAGTGGGAACGGATACCAGTAAAAGTGATTCGATTGACCAATAGACCGTAAAAAAATAACGAATTCAGCCTGCAGAATACTATCAAAGCTGGGGAAAGACCCTGCTTTGTGCGCTTCATGAACAATATCTGCATGTAGACTGTAGCGGTTCAGTTTAAGTCTTTGTTTCCTTTGGTCTAATGAAGAAACATTTTGATTGAAGGCTGTAAAATCAGAAGTCGATTGGCGGCCTGTTGCGGCTAATTCGCGAACGAGCCAAGCTCGGGAAAAAATCATAATTGTGAGATCGAAGCGTTCCTCATCTAGTGTCACTGCAACAGTTGATACAAACAAATCGTGCGAAATAATCTTAAAGGGATCAAATTGGAGGGGGTGATAAGTGGATAGACTTCGACTTGGCCAAGCAAGTTGACCTACGCGCTCTAGGGTAAAAAGGATTGAATCCCAAACTCGATTATCTTCGCTGTAACGCACTGCCGTTAAAACCAGTTCTGTAAATTGGCGAATATAGGGTCGAAGTGATTTTACAGCGTCTAGAACCACTTCATCTGCTGGAGCATCGCTCTCAAAGTTCGGTGTTAGGGCCCTGATCTCTTCAATCAATGCATCCCCATAATCTCGGAGATAGGGAGCGGCATTTGAAGTATTCTGGCGTATTGCGTTTTCGGCCCGTCTTGACTTTGATTGCGTACCGGAAGCATTTGGGTTCGCCGACAAAATCGCTTCAGGTATCTGACCTAATTTTGGCTTGACGTGCTGCGGTCGATCGACAAGCCAACGCAAGAGTTGCTCGTAAGCGTCTTCATAAGTCTCACCGGAACGAAAATCTACATACATTCTACCTCTATAGTATGTTGGGAGATAGGCTTTCCCATGTTCATCAGATTCCGTAAGTATCGCTGCAAATTTATCTTGCGTACTGCTGGCATATATTTCTGGAGAAATTATCTGACTCTCTGTTCCAACTCCACCGGTTCGCGCATTCGCCTTTTCCGCGTAGGCTTTGTCACAAACCATAATGACCTTCTTGACTAAAGGGTCGTTGACCATGCTCTCCATGAATTTGACTGAATCGTGGCCAGGCTTAAGGTCCCACTTATCTAGCACCACATCGACACCGTCTTCCCGAAGGCGTGAAGCGAGGGTCAAAACCCACGCTTCATGGGTTGGTGATGACCACGAATAGGATATGAATGTGCGAGGGCTAGTTGAAACGTCTAGATTCACTGGCCTTCCTCCCAAGCTTTGAACGTCAATCCGTTGTTAGACCGTAAATATGACTTATCGTTGGTTTTTCCAATACATTGAGGTTGCGCCACGTGGGTTGGGACTGTTGGGCTCAGCCACCTCACCCCACATAAGTCCGCCCCTGCTTCACCGGCTTGGCGGGCAGGCCGAAGATCGCGCCGGCTGAGAGCCTTGTGCCGCGCACCACCAGCACCAGCGTGTCGCCCGCTTCGATGTTCACGTCCTCGCCGGGGTGCTGGATCGATTGGCCGCCTGCGCGGTCGATCTGGACGATGAAGAACGCGCCCGCGCCGCGGCGTTCGGCTTCGCCTACGGTCGCGCCGGTCAGCGCGCCCTTGGGGACGGCGGTGACGACTTCGACGTCGAGGCCGAGATCGTGGAGGAACCTGCGCGCCTCGCCCATGTGTTCGGCGGCCTGGATGCGGCTGTCGGTGGCGGGGTAGAGGATGAGCTCGGTGATCCGCTCGGCGCCGATGTGGGTGGGGAGCACGACCTTGTCTGCCCCCGCGTGGAACAGCTTGCGCTCGGTGGTGGGTGCTTCGCCGCGGGCGATGATCTGGACGGCAGGGTTGAGGCTGCGCGCCGAGAGCGTGATGAACACGTTGGCGGCATCGTCGGGCAGCACCGAAGCGAGGACGCGGGCGTGCAGGATTCCGGCGGCGCGCAGGGTTTCCTCCTGCGTCGCTTCGCCGACCATCACCAGCCAACCGGCAGCGCGGGCTTCCTCCGCCAGATCGGGGTTGCGTTCGATGATGACGAAGGGATGGCGCGCCTCTGTCAGCGCCTTGGCCAGCTGCAGCCCGATGCGGCCCATGCCGCAGATCACGGCGTGGTTCTTCAGGCGGTCGATTTCGGTTTGCATCTTGCCTACCCCCAGGAGCTGGCGGAACTGGAACAGGGTGAACACCTGCACGAGCGCGGAGGTGAGCACGATCATGCCGGTGCAGCCGAGCACGATCGTGGCCGTGGTCCACAAGCGCAGGAAATGGGTGTCGATCGGGCGGACTTCGCCGTAGCCGACCGAGAAGATGGTGAGCAGCACCATGTAGGCCGCATCGTCCGCCGGCCAACCGCTTACGATGTAGCCCAACGTGGAGACTGCGAAGACGATCCCGACATAGAGCAGCGTGCCCGTCAGCAACCGCAGCGGCGAGCCAAGCACGCGGCCTGCGCCCTTGGAGAGTGTGGCGAACTCCTCCATCCGCGCCTCAGCCTCCGCCCAGCCGCATCAGCGCGGCCATGCCCCAGACGGTGCCGACGATGAGGAGCACACCGGCCAGATCGAGCAGGAACCCGGCGCGCAGCACGCGCGGCATGGCGATATGGCCGGTGCCCCAGGCGAGCGCATTGGGCCCGGTGCCGGCGGGAAGCATGAAGCCCCAGCTGGCCGCCAGCGCGGCGGGGAGCGCGAGCAGGATCGGATCGGCCCCGAGCGCACCGCAGAGCGCGGCGACGACGGGCATGATCCCGCTGGCAGCCGCGATGTTGCTGGCAAATTCGGTGACGATCACGACGAAGCCGACGAGCACCAGCGCGACAATCGGCAGCGGCACGCTGCGCAAGGGGAGCATCGCCGTGCCGAGCCAGTCGCTGAGGCCCGAGGCATCCATGCCCATCGCGAGGCTGAGCCCACCGCCGAACATCAGGATCACGTCCCAGGGCATGCGGTTGGCTTCCTTCCACGTCAGCATCGCGCGGCCGGTGCCGTCCGGCAGGACGAAGAGCGTGAGGCCAGCGATGGCGGCGATGGTGCCATCGGTGAGGCCGCCCTTGGGAAACAGGCTTTCGGTGAGGGGGAGCGTGACCCAGGCGAGCACGGTGAGGAGGAAGAGGGGGACGAGGCGGCGTTCGGGCGCGGTCCAGTGGACCGAATGCTCGATGGCATTTCGGGCGGCGGCAGGATCGAAGCTGCCCGGGCCGATCTTGTGGACCCGCGCGATGATGAAGGCGGCGAGCGGCACGCCGATGAGGACGATGGGGAGGCCGAACGCGGACCATTCGATGAAGGTGATCTTCACGCCGAGAGTTCGGTCGAGCAGCCCCGCGGCGATGGCGTTGGTGGGCGTGCCGACGATGGTGCCGTAGCCGCCCAAGGTGGCGGCGAAGGCGACGCCCATCGGCAGTGCGCCGGCCATGCCGTCCGTTTCGCCCTCCTTCACGCCGCCCGAGGAAAGGATAGCGAGCGCCATCGGCATCATGATCAGCGCGGTCGAGGTGTTCGAGATGAACATCGAGATCGAGGCGGTTGCCATCATCACCGCGAGCAGCAGGCGCACCGGGCTCGTCCCGGCGCGGGTGAGCATGGTGAGCGCAAGGCGGCGGTGGAGGCCGGTGCGCTCGATGGCCAGCGCGAGGAAGGCGCCGCCGACGAAGAGGAACATGATCGGCGAATAGTAGGCCGCCGCGGTCTTGTTCGCGTCCGTCACCCCGGTGAGGGGGAGGACGATGAAGGGGAGCATGGCGGTGGCCGACAGCGGCATCGCCTCGGTCATCCACCAGACCGCCATCCACCAGACGAGCCCGGCGGTGTGCCATGCGGTGGGTGGCATCCCGGCAGGCGCGCCGATCAGCAGCGTGGCAAGAAGGCCAAGCGGACCGGCGACGAGGGCGATGGTGCGGGCACTCATGCGGCGGAAGCGGCGCAAGTTGACACAGTTGACACTGTCCTGGGGAATAATTGCATTCGATCAGTACAGGGTTTTTGATCGACCCCCTCGATCAAAAGCCAGACTCTGCCCACGACCTGCATTCCATCGCCCTTTGCCCCGCCAGCGCAGCACGCCAGCCCCTCAAAGCCATAGGCGATGAAGGGTGCGGTAGGAAAACGGTTTTGGTGTCGGGATGGCGGCGGACCGACCGAAGTCCCGCGTTTCCGAGGGCGCGGGCCACGAGCGTTCCATCTTCAGCTCGCCCGTCACCCCGTGCTTGAAACTGGGTTGGGCTGCTTTGGCGCGGCGCCGAAGAAGAAAAGCCAAGGCCCGGATCAAGTCCGGGCCGACGGATTCCTTTGATGTTCTTATGCTGGAGTGGGTGATGTCTTGCGCCGGACACCCCCGCTCGCGGACCCTCTCCCCACGGGGGAGAGGGTCCGCGAGCGTTTACTTGGGCGCGAGGACCATCAGCATCTGGCGGCCTTCCATGCGGGGGAAGGCTTCGACCTTGGCGATTTCGGTGACATCATCCTGCACCTTGCGCAGGAGATTCATGCCGATTTGCTGGTGCGAAAGCTCGCGGCCGCGGAAGCGGAGGGTGATCTTGACCTTGTCGCCTTCCTCGATGAACTTCACGACGCTCCGCATCTTGGTGTCGTAATCGTGGTCATCGATGTTCGGACGCATCTTGATCTCCTTGATCTCCTGCGTCTTCTGGCTCTTGCGGGCGAGGTTGGCCTTCTTCTGCGCTTCGTAGCGGAACTTGCCGACATCGAGGAACTTGCAGACCGGCGGATCGGCGTTGGGCGAGACTTCGACCAGATCGAGGCCGACTTCGGCAGCCTGATCAATCGCTTCGCGGGTGTACATGACGCCCAGATTTTCGCCGTTCTCATCAATCACGCGCACTTTGGGCACGGAAATGAGCTGGTTGTAGCGGGGGCCGGTCTTTACAGGGGGCGCCATCATGCGCCGGGGTGGGGGGGCTATAGTGCTTGCTCCTGATGTTTCAAAAATGGGGGAGGGCTGTGCGCCTGCCCCCGCGCGCTCATATCACAATGCGGCGGCAGATAAAGCGGGAAGGTTGGTTTGGGGTTAAGCGGTGTATGTCGGTTCGATCCGGTTTCACGCGGAGACCCGGAGGCGCGGAGAAGGAAAAAGGAAGTAGGGTTCGCGCAGAGGCGCAAAGGCGCAGAGAGAAGAAGCCGGGACAGCGGCGAAGCCGCCCTGTCACCTCAGCCTTGTCGCAAAATTCGGAGGGCCTGCGGCGCAAGAGACATCTCCGCGCCTCTGCGCCTCTGCGCGAAATCCCTTACGCTCCGCGCCAGAGGGCGAAGCGGGCGAGCCTGCCGGCGGCTGGAACGAGCGCATCGATTGCGCGGGCGGGCTGGAGGGCGCCCAGAATCGCGGGATCGGCGGCGTTCATGCCGCCTGTCAGCGCGCCGAACGCGGGGAGGATGAGGCGGCGCTCGCTCGCGACGGCGCAGGGGCGCGAGACGCGGCGGCCGCGCGCGGTGACAGCGAACTTCGGGTGATAGTGGCCGGAAAGCTCGAGGCCCGTCTCCCCCGGGCGGGCTTCGTGGCGCAGCGCAATGCCGCACACGGTGAGTTCGGGGAGGCCTTTCGCTTCCACGCTCGTGTCCTGGCAATCGTGATTGCCGGTGATCCACACCCAGTCGGTCGCGCGCATCAGCGCATCGAGCATGCCAGCGGCGTGGGGTTCGAGCCGGGCGGGGCCGTGGCTGTCATGGAAATTGTCACCGAGGCAGAACACCCGGCGCGCGCCGGTGGCGCGCAGGGCATCCGCGACTCGGGAAAGCGTCTCGCGGCTGTCGTAGGGCGGGAGCATCTGGCCGCGCTCGGCAAACCAGCTCGCCTTTTCGAGGTGGAGATCGGCGACGATCAGGGCGCGTTCCTCGGCCCAATAGAGCGCGCGCGACGGGGCGAGCGCGAAGTCCTGCCCGGCAAATTCGAAAGCGGCGCCAAACTGGTTGAACATAACGGGAACCATGGACAGGCCTTGCCGGATTGCATTTGGCTTGGCAAGACTTCCCCCATGAGCATTGCACAAGAGGCCGGACAGGCCATCGACAAGGGTATTGGCGCCAAAGAGGATTGGAGCGCGGAAACTGGCCGCGCCCGGACATGGTTCGAAAGCCTGCGGGACCGGATCTGCGCCGAGTTCGAGGCGATCGAGCGCGAGGCGGGGAGCGATGCCAGCTTTACCTACACGCCGTGGAAGCGCGAACACCATGGCGAACCGGTGCCCGATGGCGGGGGCGGCGTGCAGGGCCTGATGAAGGGCAAGCTGTTCGAGAAGGTCGGCGTCAACGTTTCCACCGTGGGCGGAACCTTCAGCCCGGAATTCGCCAAGACGATGAACGGCGCGGACCCTGAAAACCCGGCCTTCACGGCGACCGGCATCAGCCTTGTTGCGCACATGGCGAACCCGCATGTGCCCGCCGTGCACATGAACACGCGCTTCCTGACGACGCGCAAGGCGTGGTTCGGCGGCGGCGGAGATCTCAATCCGCCGATCCCCTATGCCGAGGATACGGCGGACTTCCACGCGAGCTACAAGGCCGCGTGCGATGCGCATGATCCGGCCTATTACGACAAGTTCAAGGCCTGGGCGGACGATTACTTCTACATCCCCCACCGCAAGGTGCACCGGGGCGTGGGCGGCATCTTCTACGATCACCTCGAATGCGCGGATGAGGCCGGGTTCGAGGCGAACTTTGCCTTTACCCGCGATGTGGGCGATGCTTTCCTCAACGTCTATCCGGCGCTGGTGCGGCGGCGGATGAACATGGATTGGACGCAGGACGACAAGCTTAAGCAGCTGAGCTGGCGCGGTCGCTATGCCGAGTTCAATCTGGTCTATGACCGGGGGACGCTGTTCGGCCTGAAGACGGGCGGCAACATCGACGCCATCCTGATGAGCCTGCCGCCTGAGGCGGTGTGGGAATAGGATTTCGCGCAGAGATCGCAAAGTGAAGCAATGAAGGGAGGGACGGAGGCTGCGCCGCAGGCTCTCTCCATCCCTTTGCGATCTCTGCGATCTCTGCGCGAGACTGTTTGTCCGGTGCGGTTCAGTAAGGGCTGCGCGTGCGGCTGCCGCCGGTGTTGGCGAGATCGATCGCGCCGAAGATCATCGGTGCGACGAGAAGGACGACCCAGAGATAGAGGATGGGATGCATGATGTGTTTCCTGTGGTTGCGTCACAGGGGAATGCATCGGCGTGGGCGGTGTTCCCTTAGCGGACCTTTTGCGGCGCCCATGTGGTCCAGATGAGGGCCAGCAGGATGACGGCGGGGATCGGCATCAAATTGAGCCCGAGCGGCAGCGCGGCGGCGCGGGTGGCGAGGGGGGAGAGCCAGATCAGCACCAGCAGGAACTTCTCCCACGGCCGCCAGCCCTCGCGCTGGCCCATGCCGATGAGGAAGGCGATCGGCATGATCAGGAAGGGCAGATCGTAGCTGAAGAGGTAGGGCGAGGCGAGCGCGGTGGCGGCGAGCAGCATGGCGCCGGCGGCTTCGTCGCTGGGGGCGCGGCGCCAGTAGAGGCAGGCGAGCGCACCGGTGATGACGGTGATGACTGCCTGCCCATAAAGGGCGACATTGGTGCCGAAAAGGACGCGCAAGGCCGCATAGGGCGTGGACATGCGCAAGAAGAATTCGCCGGAGGTCTGCGCCATCAAGGTCTGGCTGACGGCAAAACTCTGCGGGTAGGCGCGCCAGGTATCGATGCCGAAGACAAGCAGAGAGGCAAGGCACAGCGCGGCGGCCGATGCGGCGGCGGCGGCGATGGCGGTCCACTTGCGCCCGGCGGCGAGCCAGAAGGGGACGAGGAGCGCGAGGTGCGGCTTGATCACCAGCAGGCCGAACAGTGCGCCTGACAGCGCCTGCGAGCGGCGCAGGGTCAGCACGGCGGCGATCAGCAGGGCGCCGGTGACGAAGCCGTTCTGCGCGTGGCTTGCGGCGAGGTAGGCGGCGGGGAAGGCAAGCACGGCGAGGGTGCCCGCGCCGCCAGCGTTCGGCAGCGCGCGGCGGGCGACGAGGAACCACACGGCCCAGCCGGCAAGCGCCCAGACCAGCCACGCCGCCGCATAGGGCAGCAGCCCCAGCGGCGCGGCGAGGAACAGGTAGGGCGGCGGATTGACGTAGGCGACCATCTGGCCGGTCCCGGCAGCCATCTGCGCGGCATGTTCGGCCACAAGATCGTAGACGCGCGCTGCCGGCCCTGTCTGCAGAAGGCGGCCAGCGCCCCAGAATGCGAGGAAATCGCTGCCCACGGTGCCGGTCGCCTCACGGAAGACCTTCACCATCATGGGAATGTAGGCGACGAGGATCATCGCGGCGTAGACCCGCACGCGGCCGGCATCGAGCCAGGAGAGGGTGCGCAGGTTTGCCTTGAGCCGTGCTTCGAATGTTGCGCCTTCGCTCGACACGAACGGAGGTGGGCTGGGTGTGTCGGGCGTGTCGCTCATTGCACCCTTACGTGCCGCTGCGGTCTCGCATTGGCAACAGACGCGTGAAAGATTTGCCCGGTGGAGGCATTTTCCCTTGTCGGGAGCGCCGGGCCGGGGCCATCTATGGGTGAAATGCTGCGTCAATACGAACTTGTCGAACGTGTGCTCGCCTATGATCCGGATGCGGACGAGGCGATGCTGAACCGCGCCTATGTCTATACGGTGCAGAAACATGGCTCGCAGAAGCGCGCCTCGGGCGATCCGTACTTCTCGCATCCCGTTGAAGTTGCGGGCCTGATGACCGAGCTGAAGCTCGATCAGGAGACGATCATCACCGCGCTGCTCCACGATACGGTGGAGGATACGCTCGCCACGGTCGAGGAAGTCGAGCGCCTGTTCGGCCCCGAAGTGGCGCGGCTGGTGGATGGGGTGACCAAGCTCTCGAAGATCGAGACGATGAGCGATACGGAGCGCGCGGCGGAAAACCTGCGCAAGTTCCTGCTCGCGATGTCCGAGGACTTGCGCGTGCTGCTGGTGAAGCTGGCGGACCGGCTGCACAACATGCGCACGCTGCACTACATCAAGAGCGAGGATAAGCGCCGGCGGATCGCGCGCGAGACGATGGAAATCTACGCGCCGCTGGCCGAGCGCGTGGGCATGTACGAATACATGCGCGAGATGCAGCTCTTGGCCTTCGAGCAGCTGGAGCCCGAAGCCTATGCCACGATCACCGGTCGGTTGACCGCGATCCGCACCGACGAGGGCGCGCAGGTCGATTCCATCGCGCTGGCGATCAAGCAGACGCTGGCGGAAGCGGGGCTGAAGGTGGAGGTTTCGGGGCGCGAGAAGCACCCGTTCTCGATCTGGCGCAAGATGGCCGAGCGCCATGTGAGCTTCGAGCAGATCACCGATATCATGGCGTTTCGCGTGCTGACCGAAAGCGCAGAGGACTGCTACACCGCGCTGGGGCTGCTGCACCGCACCTGGCAGATGATCCCAGGGCGCTTCAAGGACTACATCTCGACGCCGAAGATGAACGGCTACAAGGGCCTGCACACCTCGCTGATCTACAACAACGCGATGCGCGTGGAGGTGCAGATCAAGACGCAGGAGATGCACCGGATCAACGAGTTCGGCCTCGCCGCGCACTGGGCCTACAAACAGGGCGCGCTGCCGGACGGGCAGGTGGGCTGGGTGCGCGATCTGGTCGAGATCCTCGAAGCGAGCCACGATCCGGACGAGCTGCTCGAAAACACGAAGATGGCGATCTATCAGGACCGCATCTTTGCCTTCACCCCCAAGGGCGCGCTGCACCAGCTGCCGAAGGGCGCGACGCCGATCGACTTTGCCTTTGCCGTGCACACCAATCTGGGCGCGCAGGCGGTGGGCGCGAAGATCAACGGGCGGCACGTGCCGCTGCGCACGCCGCTGGGCAACGGCGATGTGGTGGAGATCATCAAGAGCCGCAGCAGCGAGCCGCAGCTTTCGTGGCTGGCCTTCGTCGTCACCGGCAAGGCGCGCGCCGCGATCCGCCGCGCAGTGCGCCAGAAGGAGCGCGCCGAGATCGCCGAGATCGGGCGCAAGCTCTATGACGAGATTGCCGAACGCCTGCCGAGCAAGATTGGCAAGAAGGCGCTGGCGGATGCGATCAAGCGGCTGAAATACGCCAATGAGGAAGAGCTGATGGTCGCTATCGGCAGCGCCAAGATCGATGACCGGCAGGTGATGGAAGCGCTGGTGCCGGGCAGCGCGAAGAACTTGCCCGCCAGCGAAGGCTGGCCGAGCCAGCAGCGCGCCATCGCGGTGCGCGGGCTGACCCCGGGCATGGCGTTCAAGCTGGCCGATTGCTGCCACCCGGTGCCCGGAGACCGCATCGTCGGGCTGCGGCGTGTGGGGCAGGGCGTGACCGTGCACGCCATCGATTGCATGAGCCTTGCCAATGGCATCGATGCCGACTGGATCGACCTTTCATGGGACGCGCGAACCGATGGCGCGGTGGGCCGCATCCGCGCCGAGCTCTATAACCGGCCGGGCACACTCGCCGAAATGGCGGGCGTATTTGCCAAGAACCATGCCAATGTGGTTAATCTGGAAATGACCCAGCGCGAGAATCCGTTCCACACTTATGAAGTGGATCTGGAAGTGCGCGATCTGGCGCACCTGACGCGGATCGTCAGCGCGCTGCGCGCGAGCGACGCGGTGGCGCAGGCGGACCGGATTTGAGCCAATCCCGCATTGGCGTTCCCGTAGTCTGGTGATAGCATTCAGGGATGGCAGAGGAACTTCCCCTTACCACATCGCCAAGGCCCTATCGCCTGACGGTGGACGACTTTCTCCGTCTCGACAATGCGGGGGCGTTCGAGGGCCTTGGCAAGACTGAATTGATTGGCGGGGAGGTCTTCTACTTGAATGCGCAGCATCGTCCGCACGCGCGGATGAAGGGGCAATTGCATCTCGCACTGGTGCAGGCTTTGGGCAAACTGGATATCAGCCTTGCCGTGCTGATCGAAGCGACCGTTGCAATGCCGCCGCACAGCGCGCCGGAGCCAGATCTCATCCTGACCAGCGAGCCCGATGGGGAAGGGCCGGTGCCTCTGGGCTCCGTGCGGCTGCTCATCGAGATTGCCGATACCACACAGCGCCATGATCTGAGTATCAAGGCGGGCATCTATGCTGAAAACGGGGTGCCGGAGTATTGGGTGGTCGATCTGAAGGAGGGCCTTGTGCACCAGATGTGGTCACCTTCAGGCGAAACCTACCTCGAAACGCGCGACGTGGCGCTCGGCGCGCAGATCATGGCGGCGACGATTGCGGGGTTCGCCATGGCGCTTCCGGTGACAGGCTAGGCGCGGCACTCGGCCGATCGTTTCTGGGCGCACCGCACCCGGTATCATCAATTGGATTTCAACAGGGGAACGGGAATGCGTGCGCCAGGGCTGAGCCGGTGGAGCCGGATGCTGCTACCCGTGTTGCTGGCGCTGCCGGGCACGGCGGTCCAGGCCGGGGATGGCGCTGCGCCCGATGCGCAGACACAGGCGTGGTGGGCGCTGACGCGCGAGCTTTCGTCCGATGCGATGGAGGGGCGCGATACGGGCTCGCCGGGGTATGACCGCGCGGCGGCGATGGTCGCGAAGCGCTTTGCGGCGGCGGGGCTGAAGCCGGTCGGCACCGATGGCGGCTGGTTCCAGCCGATCACCTTCGAGGACTTGCGGCTGAACGAGGCGGCATCGCGGCTCACCATCGGCGGGCAGCGGCTGCGCTTCAATCGCGAGGTGCAACTGGCGCCCTCTGCGGCGACACCCAAGGCGCTGGCGGCAGCGGCGACATTCCGGGGCTATTGCTCGGCGGACGAGATCGGCGATGTGAAGGGGCAGCTGGTGGTCTGCTATGGCCGCCCGGCCCCGGCGCGGCTGAAGGGGTTCGACCGGGCGAAGGCGCTGCGCGAGGCGGGCGCGGCGGGCATGCTGCTGATCGCGGCGCCGGGGCTGCCGGGTGAGCCGATCCGCTGGCCCTTTGCCTATTCACGCAGCGTCATGCCGCTGGAAGATGCGGTGAAGGTGAAGGTGAATGTGAAGGCTGGGCCGCCGTGGTTTCAGGGCGTGCTCAATCCCGATGCACTGGCGCGGCTCACCACGCGGGCGGGCGATATCCTGAAGGCAGGCGCGGCGGGGGCGGACTTGCCGCGCGTGGAGCTGGGCGAGGCGAAAGCGGTGCTGGCGGTGCGGCGGCGGGTGACGCGTTCGGCCAATGTGCTGGGCCTGTTGCCGGGCACCGACCCGGCGCTTGCCGGAGAGGCCATCGTGATCGCTGCGCACCTCGATGGTTATGGGCGCGGCGAGCCGGTGAACGGCGACGGGCTTTACAACGGCACGCTCGACGATGCGGCCTATGTCGCGCTGCTGGAGCAGTTTGCCACGATGCGCGCCGGCAAGGGGCTGAAGCGGCCGGTCCTGTTTGCGGTGTTTACCGGAGAGGAAAAGGGGCTGTGGGGCTCGCGCTGGTTCGTGCGGCATCCGACCGTGCCGCTGGCCTCGCTGGCGGCGGTGATCAACCTCGATCAGGTGCGGCCACTCTATCCGCTGAAGCTGATGACGGTGCATGGCCTCAAGGAAAGCACGCTGGGCGCTTTGGTGCGGCAGGTGGCGGAGGCGCGCGGGATTGCGGTGCAGGAGGACCCCGAGCCTGAGCGTGATCTGCTGCGCCGGTCAGACAACTGGCCGCTGATGGAAGCGGGGGTGCCGGGGACGAGCTTCGTCTTTGCGACGTATGACGAGAGCTCTCGCGCGCGGTATCGGGATTGGTACGAGCGGCGCTATCACCACCCGGCGGATGATCTTTCCACGCCGATGGACTGGCAGGCAGCGGCCGATTTCAACCGCTTCTTCACCGGGCTGACCGAGGCGGCGGCGGATGCACCTGCGCGGTTTGTGTGGACTGCGGGAAGCAAACCCGGGGAGCGCTGAGCGCTCCCCGGGCGGGCTGGATCAGTAGAAGATGTCGTAGATCACGTCGACCACTTCGCCCGAGTAGATATCCACGAGCAGCGCGTCGTCGTAGTAGCGGACCCAGCGATAGGGACCATCGACCGGCGGCAGACGATAGGCCCAGGGATCGGCGATCCAGTAGCGCTGGTCGTAAAACGGGGCGCCGATGACCACGCCGATGCTGAAGCGGTTATAGGAATAGCCCTGCCACGGCGCCGAATAGAAGCCGAGGTTGAAAACGGAGCGGTGGCTATTGCGCCAGCCGGACCAGTTGTAGCGGTTGTCGCGCCGCCAGCCGTTGCGGTCCCACCCGCGCCCGCCGTTGTTGTAGGCCCAGGCATTGCCGCGCCAGCCGTTGTTGCCGCGCCAGCCATCGCGATCCCGGTCCCGGTCACGATCTCTGTCACGATTCCAATCGCGCGAGGAATTGGCACCCCAGCCGCCACGGTTCCACTGGCCGTTGTTGTTGCCGCCGTTGTTGTTGCGGCGCCAATCCTCATTGCGGTTGCCGTCGCGGTCGCGGTTCCAGTTGCCGCGTCCGTCGTTCTGCCACTGCCCGCCCGTGTTGCCCCGTCCGGCGTTGTCACGGCCGCTATTGTCGCGGCCGTTGTTGCCCTGCCAGCCGTTGTTGCCGCGATTGGGATCGACGTAGGTCGGGTTGCGCGTGCCCCAGGCCGGGGCCCCGGTGCGGGGCTGCTGGGCCTGACCGCCCTGCGACCATGCCGGACGACCGAAGACGGGCTGGCCGGTGGGGTTCACGCCGTTGCCGCGATCACCGCGTTCCCGGTCACTGTTATTGACGCCGTTGTTGCCCTGCCATGCCTGACGACCCTGCCAGCCGCCCTGGTTGGCGGGCGGCGCGGGGCGGGCGGGCTGCTGGGCATTGCTCGGCGGTGATGCCGGACGGCTCTGCCAGCCGGAGGGCGCGGCTGCCGGAGCAGGGGCGCGGCTCTGCCATGCGGGGGCCTGGGCAGGAGCAGAGCGCTCCATGCGTCCGGCACCGCGTTCACCGCGATCGGGGCGTTCCTGCGCGCTGGCAGTGGCGGGCAACAGCGCCGCCGTGCCCAGCAGGAGGGCAAGAAGTGCGGATGCGCTGCTTTTCAAAACGGACTTCGTTGCCATGGTCCCGGCTCCGGTTACATGGGGCTCCGACTCGCTCGGGGCCTCCCATGTGTCCGGTCTATAACACGTGGGCTGTCCTATGGCTGAACCATGACAGTGGCCTCCGTTCATGTTGGGGTTGTCCAACATGAACGGATCGGGCCGTCAGCGTGTCAGCTTCTTGTAGGCGAGGCGCGTCGGGCGGTCGGCGGCGTCGCCCAGACGGCGGCGCTTGTCTTCCTCGTAGGCCTCAAAGTTGCCTTCGAACCATTCGACGTGGCTGTCACCCTCGAACGCGAGGATATGGGTGGCGAGGCGATCGAGGAAGAAGCGGTCGTGGCTGATGACCACGGCACAGCCGGCAAAGTTCTCGATGGCTTCTTCGAGCGCGCGCAGGGTTTCGACGTCGAGGTCGTTGGTCGGTTCGTCGAGCAGGAGGACGTTGCCGCCCTGCTTGAGCATCTTGGCGATGTGCACGCGGTTGCGTTCACCGCCGGAAAGCTTGCCGACGTTCTTCTGCTGGTCCTGGCCCTTGAAGTTGAACGCGCCGACATAAGCGCGCGTGCTCATGTCCTGCTTGTTGACCTTCATGTAGTCGAGCCCGTCGGAGATTTCCTCCCAGACGTTCTTCTTCGGATCGAGGTGATCGCGGCTCTGGTCGACATAGCCGAGGCGCACCGTCTGGCCGATCTCGATCGTGCCGCTGTCGGGCGTTTCCTGGCCGGTGATGAGCTTGAACAGCGTGGACTTGCCCGCGCCGTTCGGCCCGATCACGCCGACGATGCCGCCCGGCGGGAGGAGGAACGAGAGGTTCTCGAACAGGAGCTTGTCGCCATAGGCCTTGGAGATGTTCTTGGCCTCGATCACCTTGCCGCCCAGGCGCTCTGGCACCTGGATGACGATCTGGGCCTTGTTGATCACGCGGCTTTCGGTCGATTCCACCAGCTGGTCGAACGCCTTGATGCGGGCTTTGCTCTTGGTCTGGCGGCCCTTGGTGCCGGCGCGGATCCAGTCGAGCTCGTCCTTGATCGCCTTCTGCTTGGAGGTGTCCTCGCGCTCTTCCTGCTCGAGCCGTTTGGCCTTGGCTTCGAGGTAAGTCGAGTAGTTGCCCTCATAGGGGAAGTACTTGCCGCGATCGAGTTCGAGGATCCAGCCGACGACATTGTCGAGGAAGTAGCGGTCGTGGGTGATCATCAGCACCGCGCCGGCATATTCCTTGAGGTGGTTTTCCAGCCAGTTGACGCTTTCGGCATCGAGGTGGTTGGTGGGTTCGTCCAGCAGCAGGATCGAAGGCTTCTGGATCAGCAGGCGGGTGAGCGCGATGCGGCGCTTTTCACCGCCCGAGAGGTTGTCCACCGGCCAATCGCCCGGCGGGCAGCGCAGGGCCTCCATCGCGATTTCGAGCTGGTTGTCGAGCGTCCAGCCATCGACCGCGTCGATCTTGTCCTGCAGTTCGGCCATCTCGGCACCGAGCGCGTCGAAATCGGCGTCTTCCTCGCCCATTTCCATGCCGATCTGGTTGAAGCGATCGACCATGTCGGCAATCGCGCGCGCGCCGTCCTTGACGTTTTCGAGCACGGTCTTGCTGGTGTCGAGCTGCGGTTCCTGCTCGAGATAGCCGACGGTGATGTTCTCGCCCGGCCAGGCTTCGCCCGTATAGTCCTTGTCGATCCCGGCCATGATCTTGATGAGCGTCGACTTGCCCGCGCCGTTGGGGCCGACGATACCGATCTTGGCACCCTGATAGAACTGCAGGTTGATGTTGCTCAGCACCGGCTTGGGCGCGCCGGGGAAGGTCTTGGTCATGTTCTTCATGACGTAGGCGTATTGGGCGGCCATCTGAGGTCCTTGCGTATTCTCGGGAAGCTGGATTTGGCCCGCGCTCTACAGGGGCGCGGGGCCGTGGGCAAGCGGGGTGAGGGGTGGGAATGCGGCGGTTTCGCGCGGAGGCGAAGAGAAGAAGGAAGGATGTTTCGCGCAGAGACGCAGAGGACGCAGAGAGGCAGCACCTGCGGCAAAGCCGCTTTCAACCTGCAATGCTCAGGATACGAACAAAGGCCTGCGGCCAGCCAGTCACCGCCCTTTTCTTCTCAGCGTGCTCTGCTCCCTCTGCGTCTCTGCGCGAAACCCCTTTTTCCCTTCCCGCCAAAGCAGATAACGGTGATCCGCCTCAGCCTGCCGTGCGCGCCTTGAAGAAGGCGATGACGTCCTGCTCAACCTGCTTCGTCGCGCTGCCCGGTTCGTCGATCAGGTGCCAGGTCAGCACCGAATGCGGGGCGATGGGCGCGCTGGGATTGGCGTCCGCATCGGGCAGTTCGACCGTTACGCAGCGCTCGCCGAAGGTGTCCTTGAGCATGGCAAAGCGCCCATCGGGGACGAAGCTGTCGCTTGGGAAGCGCAGTGCCATCAGGTGCAAGTCTTCTTCCTCGAACCGGCGCTTGGCACAGGCGATTTCATCGGCGCTTGCATCGATCCGCGCGGCGCCCTTTTTGCCCAGCGGGAGCGAGGGCTGCGAGAGGACCGGGGCCACGACCGCAGGCTCGGTCATCATCGCGAGCGCGAAGCCGCCGGTGAAGCACATGCCGACCGCGCCGACCCCGCGCCCGCCGCATGTCGCATGGGCATGCCGCGCGAGCGCGCGCAGCCAATCGACGATGGGGCTCGACTTGCCATTGGCCCAGACGTTGAATTCGCGGCGCACGCAGATTGCCCAGAGCATCTGGCCTACGGTGTAGGCCTTTGTGGGTTTGCGCCCGTCCTCGCCAAACAGGCTGGGGCAATAGACCGTCATCCCCTGCGCGGCGACGCGATCAGCGAAGCGCAGCACTTGCGGGTGCAGGTTGGGCATTTCGTGCATGACGATGACCGCGGGGCCGCTGCCCTTGCACCAGACGCGGCGCCTATAGGGGCCATCGGTGAAATCGAAGGCTTCGTAGCCGGCGAAGGCTTCGGGATTTTTCATGCTTCCCCCCCCCATGCAAAAAGACCCGGACGGTGATGGCACCGGCCGGGTCTTTTTCGCGCCGCTCAGATGCGGATCAGATACGCTCGATGATGATCGCCGGGGCCATGCCGCCCGCTGCGCACATCGTGACGAGGCCGTAGCGGCCGCCCGAGCGCTCCAGTTCATCGAGCGCGGTGCCGATGAGGATCGAGCCGGTCGCGCCGATCGGGTGGCCCAGCGCCATGGCGCCGCCGTTGATGTTCACCTTGGCGCGGTCGAGTTCGAGATCGCGGATGAACTTTTCGGCGACGACGGCGAAGGCCTCGTTGATTTCCCAGACGTCGATGTCTTCCTTGGTCAGGCCCGCCTTGGCGAGGACCTTCTTGGCGGCGGGAACCGGCGCGTTGAGCATCAGCGTGGGATCATCGCCCTGATTGGCATAGGCGACGATGCGCGCGCGGGGCTTCAGGCCGTGCTTCTCCGCATAAGCGGGCGAGGTGATGAGCAGCGCGGCGGCGCCATCGACGACGCCCGAGGAATTACCCGCGTGGTGGACGGGCTTGATGTCCACGTCCGGATAGCGGCGATTGATCTGCTTGCGGAAGGTGACGCCGCCGCCGAGATCGAAGTCCATCATCCCGGCGAACGCGGGCTTGAGGCTGGCGAGGCCTTCCGCAGTCGTTTCGGGGCGCGGGAATTCCTCGTGGTCGAGCGCGACGGTGCCGTCCTCGTTGAGCACGGGGATCAGCGACTTGGCGAAGCGGTTTTCCTTGATCGCCATGTCGGCGCGCTGCTGGCTGACGAGGGCGAGCGCATCGAGTGCTTTGCGGCTGATGCCTTCGATCGTGGCGATGGCATCGCCGCAGATGCCCTGGTGCGATTGCGGGTGGAGCTCGTCGAGCGCCTTGTTGCCCGAGCCCATCAGGCGCGGCGGGAAGCCGGCATTGGCTTCGGCCGCGGCGTTGGCGGCGGTGAAGCTCATCATTTCGGTGCCGCCCGCGATGACGCAGTCTTCCATCCCGGACATGACGGTGGCTGCGGCCAGGTTCACCGAAGTGATGCCGCCGCCGCAGAAGCGGTCGAGCGTGGTGCCGCTGGCGGTGATGTTGAAGCCCGCCGCAAGCGCGGCCATGCGGCCCAGATCGCCGCCCTGCTTGCCGACCTGCGAGGAGGTGGACCAGATGATGTCGTCCACCGTGCCGGTATCGAGATTGTTACGCTCTGCGATGGCCTTCATGACCGTGGCGGCGAGGTGCTGCGGGTGCAGGTGCGACAGCGCGCCCTTGCCCGGCTTGCCCACCCCGCGCGGGGTGCGGACGGCATCGATGATGTAGGCTTCGGCCATGTCAGACTCTCCCAAGTACGTTAATCGAGCGATTAAACCGCTGCGCGCGCCTGTGCAAGGGGGAACCTCGACAGCGGTGCGGGGCGCGGCTTATGGTGGGCGCACAATCACCAAGAGGAGCCTACCATGCTGCACGCCGAACTGCTGGAGCAGGCCCGGAGCCTTGAGCCGCAGATCACTGCGCTGAGGCGCGCAATCCATGCCGAGCCGGAGCTGGGGCTGCACACACCGCTGACGGCCAGCAAGGTGCGCGCGGCGCTGGCGCATCTGCCGCTGACGTGGCGCGAGGGGCCTTCGACAACTGGGCTGGTCGCGACGCTCAAAGGCGGAGCAGGAGAGGGCCGCCGGGTGCTGCTGCGCGGGGATATGGATGCGCTGGAGATGCCCGAGGAGACCGGGCTGGAATTTGCCTCGCAGTTCGCGGGGCGGATGCATGCCTGCGGGCACGATGCACACACCGCGATGCTGGCGGGGGCGGCGGAATTGCTCTGCGCGCGGGCGGACAAGATTGCCGGCGAAGTGCAGTTCATGTTCCAGCCGGGCGAGGAAGGGCACCACGGCGCGCGGTTCATGATCGACGACGGACTGCTGGAACCGAAGGCGGACGCTGCCTTTGCGCTCCACATCATGCCCAACAGCCCGCACGGGATGATCGCGGGGCGCGCCGGGCCGCTGCTGGCTTCGGCGGACCGCTTCGAGATCACGGTGAAGGGCGATGGCGGCCATGCCTCGATGCCGCACGATACACTGGATCCGGTGCCGGTGGCCTGCGAGATCGTCAGCGCGATCCAGGCGATGGTGACGCGCAAGTTTTCGGTGGCGGACCCGGTGGTGGCGACGGTTTCCAAGATCGAGGCGGGGACGGCCTACAACGTGATCCCGGATGCGGCGCATCTGCTCGGCACGATCCGCACGCTTTCGCCCGCTTCGCGCGCGAAGCTGCACGAGGCGCTGCCGACGCTCGCCCGGCATATCGCTGCGGCACACGGGCTGACCGCAGAGACGGCGATTATTCCGGGCTTTCCGGTGACGATCTGCGATGCGCGCGCGGTCGATCTCGGCGCGGCGGTGGCGGAGGAAATTGCCGGTGAAGGCAGGTTCCACCGGATGGCACATCCGATCATGGGGGCGGAGGATTTCTCCTATGTGCTGGAGCAGACGCCCGGCGCGATGTTCTTCCTTGGCGTGGCGCCGCAGGGGGCGGACTGGAAGAGCTGCTGCTCGATCCATTCGACGCGGATGATGCTGGATGAAAGCGTGATGCCGCTGGGCAGCGCGATGCTGGCGGGCTGTGCGGAGCGGTTTCTGGCGGAAGGCTTTGCGTGAGGACCAAAGTGCCGTGTGCGGTGTCTCGACTTCGCTCGACACGAACGGGTCCCTTGGGGAAGGCTGTTTGATTGCGTGAGGTGCAATGCTGCCGTCTTGAAGGGCTGGCATCGCGGGCGGTGATCTGACAGGGGCTGCCACATGCAAGACCGGGTTCTGCCGCTGCGCGGCATTCACAATTTTCGCGACTATGGCGGCTACGGCGCGCGCGGCGGCATGCTGCGTAAAGGGCATCTGTGGCGTTCGGGGCATCACTTCGATGCGACGCCGGACGATCTCGATGTGGTGCACCGCATCGGCATCGCGCGGGTGATCGATTTGCGCGGGGATAGCGAGCGCGCTTCATTTCCGTGTCTGCGGCATGAGCAATGGGCGGGGCAGGTGGTGTTTTACCCCGGCGAGACGGCCGGAGATCATGGCAGGGCGGTGCATGATGAGGCCGCGGCTGGCGTGCGGACTGCGGACGATGCGCGGGCCGCGATGGTGAAGCTTTACGACAAGCTGCCGTTCCGCCCGGTGCTGGTGGGCACGTTCCGGCTCTACCTCCAGACCCTTGCCGAGGACCATGGGCCGAGCCTGCTGCACTGCTTTGCCGGCAAGGACCGCACCGGCGTCGGCGCAGCGATCGTCCACCGGCTGCTGGGCGTGCATCCGGACGACGTTATGGCGGACTACATGCTGACCAACACGGCCGGCAATTCCGAGGCGCGGATCGCGGCGGCGGCAACCAATGTTCGCGCAGGCTTTGGCCCGATGATGACGGACGATGCGCTGCGCACGATCATGGGCGTCCAGCCGGAGTTTCTGGAAAGCGCCTTCGCCGCGATGGAGCGCGAGCACGGGACGTTCGAGGCCTATGCCGAGGCGGTGCTGGGCGCGGATGCAGCGCTGGTGGCGCGGCTGGAGCAGCAGCTGGTGTTATGAGGGGCGGATTCAGGTCCGCGTCATCACCACCGACTCAAACCGCCGGTCCGCCAGATCATCCGGCGTGATCCACCATTGCAGTGCGCCGCCGCCGAAGTGATGGCCGATGGCGGGGTTGGTCGGCAGTTCGAGCAGCAGCAGGTGGGTTGCGGCCAGCTCCGCTTCGCCGCTGGCAGGGGCGAGCAGGCGCGACGGGGGCGGGGCGATCACGCCTTCGGGTGTGCGCCGGGCGAGGGCGTGCCGGTATGCGACTCGGGCGGTGATCTCTTCGGGGAACTTGGCCGCTTCCTGCGGCGAGGCGTGCAGCGTCGTCTCGATCGCGGCTTCGACGGCCTCGGGAATCACCCGTTCGGCCAGGGCGCGGTGGGTGGCGAGCCAATCCCAGAAAGCCTTGCGCACGGGCGGGGCGATGGGGGCAAGCGCGGGGTTGTTCAGCGCGTGGTCGAACCAGGCCTGCGCTTCCTCGCGCACGGCCTTGAGCTGGGCGGCGCGTTCGTCCGCGTCAAGGCTGGGGTAGGGATCGTGGACGACGGTGCGCGATGCGCGGTCCGCCTCGCGCACAAGGGCGGCGGAGGTGATCTGCACGGAGATCCAGTCCTGCGGATAGCCGTACCAAAGCGGTTCGAAGCCCTGACCATCAGGCCCATGAAAATCCGCGAGATCCAGCGCGGGCGCGAGCTCGTTCTGCCCTTGCGCATCAAGCAGGGCGCGCGCGGTGGCGGCATTGTGCGGCCAGCGGGGTGAGTCCGATTCGGGCAGGGCAATCAGCCGCGGTGCGACGGGCCAGCGGGGCAGGATCTGCGTGCCGTGAGCGGGCGTGAGCGCCCAGGGCCACACCAGCGCGGCTTCATCGCCATAGGCCATGGCGAGGCCCTGCGGCACATCGAGTGCATGCCATGGCATTCCCGCATAGCCCTGCGTGTGGATCACCCGGAAGGCATCGCCGGGGCCCCAATCGCAATCGAGGAACACGGCCAGCGCGCCTTCGGAAGGCAGCAGGCCGAGGCCTGCCTCGTCGGGCACTTCGGCAAGATCGATCTGGAGGAGGAAATGGAGCGGCTTGCCGGTGCCTGGATGGACCGGCCATTCGGCTGTGCCGGGAAGCACCGGGGTGCCGCCAAGCCAACTGCGGCCCTCCGGCGCGCGGTGCGGGGGGAAGTGCTGGCGCAGCACCAAGGCCTGCCGCGTGGAGGCGGCGAGCGGGGCCGGTGCTTCGGGCGTTGTGGCTGCGGGTTCGGGTTCGCCCGGCTCCTCAAGCTCTGCATAGGGGGCAGCGGGCAGCGCATTGGCGGCCTCGGCCTCGGCCAGCGAAGCGGCTGAAATCAGGCGGCTGCGGCCGACTTTTTGCGGCAGGGTTTCGGGCTCGGGCTCGGGATCGGCGGCTTCATCGGCGGCCTTCCGGCGCTTTGCCTTTTTCGGCTTGCGCGGCTTTGGTTCCTGCAGCGCGCGCTGGCGCAGCCAGTACCAGATCAGCGCGATGAGCCCCAGCGCGCTGGCAATGAAGATGGCGAAGATTGCGACTAGGGCGAGCACGCGTTCACCTTTCCGGTGTTACGCTGCGGTATTAGGCCCAAACCTGCAACAAATGGTTATTTTGGGGTGAAGGGACCGGTTCGGCGTTTTGCAGTCTGGCGCTGCGCGTTGGCGCTCTGGATCCCCGCCGGCGCGGGGATGCCCAACAAAAAAGGGGCGGGAGATCGTCCCGCCCCTCTTCAACTCGGTTCGATGCCAATCAGGCTTCGACGGCCATGGCCGTTTCGAGGTTTTCGACGATGGCTTCGAAGAACTTCTCGGTGGTCATCCACGGCTGGTTGGGGCCGATGAGGATCGCGAGGTCCTTGGTCATCTTGCCGCTCTCGACCGTTTCGATGCACACGCGCTCGAGCGTTTCGGCGAACTTCACCACTTCGGGGGTCTCGTCGAACTTGCCGCGATAGATCAGGCCGCGCGTCCAGGCGAAGATCGAGGCGATCGGGTTCGTCGACGTGGCCTTGCCCTGCTGGTGCTGGCGGTAGTGGCGCGTGACGGTGCCGTGCGCGGCTTCGGCTTCGATCGTCTTGCCATCGGGCGACATGAGGACCGAGGTCATCAAGCCGAGCGAGCCGAAGCCCTGCGCCACGGTGTCCGACTGCACGTCGCCATCGTAGTTCTTGCAGGCCCAGACGAACTTGCCCGACCACTTGAGCGCCGAGGCGACCATGTCGTCGATCAGGCGGTGTTCGTAGACGATATCGGCGGCGGCGAACTTCTCCTTGAAGCCTTCGGTTTCGAACACTTCCTGGAACAGATCCTTGAAGCGGCCGTCATAGGCCTTGAGAATCGTGTTCTTGGTAGAGAGGTAGACCGGCCAGCCGAGGCCGAGGCCATAGTTGAACGAGGCGCGGGCGAAATCGCGGATCGAATCGTCGAGGTTGTACATCGCCATGGCGACGCCCGCGCTCGGGAAATCGAACACGTCGAGATCGATCTTCTGGCCGTCATCGCCGTCCCACACGAGGCGCAGCTTGCCCGGGCCGGGGATCAGCGTGTCGGTTGCCTTGTACTGATCACCGAACGCGTGGCGGCCGACGACGATGGGATCGGTCCAGCCCGGCACGAGGCGCGGCACGTTCTGGATCACGATGGGCTCGCGGAACACGACGCCGCCGAGGATGTTGCGGATCGTGCCGTTGGGCGACTTCCACATCTTCTTGAGCTTGAATTCCTCGACCCGCTGCTCGTCCGGCGTGATCGTGGCGCACTTCACGCCGACGCCATATTCCTTGATCGCATTGGCCGAATCGATGGTGATCTGGTCGTTCGTCTCGTCGCGCTTCTCGACCGAGAGATCGTAGTACTTCAGATCGATATCGAGATAGGGAAGGATCAGGCGTTCGCGGATCCACTGCCAGATGATCCGCGTCATTTCGTCGCCATCAAGCTCGACGACAGGATTCTTCACCTTGATCTTTGCCATGGTTTTGTATGCCTTCCCCGGGGAGGTGATCTAAAGAAATTTGGCGTTCCTTAGCAGGCGCTTGGCGGCGCGCAAGCGGTCCAATCTCACCAAAGGGCAAGGCGCGTCCGGATTCGCGCGGTTTGGGTCTGGACAGCGGCGGGGGGGCGGCTCTAGACATTTAACCAAGCGATTAAGCGCCGATCAAAGGAGAGATGCCGTGAGCGATGCACCCGAAGTCCTGACCGAAGTGGACGGCAACGTCCTGATCGTCACCATCAACCGGCCCGAAGCCAAAAATGCGATGACCAAGGCGGCGGCCGAAGGAATCGCTGCGGCGATGGACCAGTTCGATGCCGATGTGGACCTGCGCTGCGCGATCCTGACCGGCGCGGGCGGCACGTTCTGTTCGGGCATGGACCTCAAGGGCTTCCTGCGCGGCGAGCGGCCAAGTGTGCCAGGCCGCGGTTTTGGCGCACTTTCGCAGTGGACGCCGAAGAAGCCGATCATCGCCGCGGTCGACGGCTATGCGCTGGCGGGCGGCATGGAGCTGGCGCTTTCCTGCGATCTGATCGTGGCGAACCGCGCGTCCAAGTTCGGCATCCCCGAAGCGAAGCGCGGCCTTGCGGCGGCGGCTGGCGGCCTGATCAAGCTGCCACGGCAGATTCCGCCGCGCATCGCGATGGAACTCGCGCTGACGGGCGATTTCATCGATGCGGAGCGCGCCTATGCGTTGGGCTTCATCAACGAGATCACCGACGGCCCCTCGCTGGAAGCCGCCAAGGCGCTGGCCGCCCGTGTTGCAGCCAATGGCCCGCTGGCGCTGATCGCGTCGAAGGCCATCGTGCGCGATTCGCACGAATGGACCGAGGCCGAGATGTGGGACAAGCAGGAGGCCTATATCGCGCCGGTGTTTACTTCATCCGATGCGCGCGAGGGATCGCTGGCGTTCGCCGAGAAGCGCAAGCCCAACTGGCAGGGCAAGTAAGCCTGCTGGATCACCCATGACCCGCTCATGCTGAGCTTGTCGAAGCATCAGGCGCACAGGTCGCGCCTGCACCCTTCGACAGGCTCAGGGTGAGCGGTCTGGTGATCGGGCAGCTTGGTTTACGCTGCCTGCAACCCAACAAAAAACCCCGCCGGAGCGGGGTTTTCGAAGCGATGGTGGGCGTAGCAAGGATTGAACTTGCGACCCCTACGATGTCAACGCAACGTTTGTGCCGGAAAGTGGCGGATTTCTGCCGTTTCTTGCATCGGGACGGTGAGAACATGCCGGGAACAAGTTGCCTTTTTGCGCGAGTCTCACGCAAAAGTCACGCAAGTTCTGATGGCCGATACGGGCGGGGCCGGAACGCTATCCCAGGCAACGCACCGGCCCCTGAGCGCTGCGGCTCCAATCCTCAGCGCCTACAGCCCGTTTGCCGGATGGTGCACAACGCCGCCATACCAAGAACTGGGGATAGACCGCGCCGGCTATAGCGTTCCTGCTGGATTGCCGGGCTGATATCAGCGTCTCTGCAATCGGAACAGGACTCGACTCAAGTTCACGCAGCACTAATGATGCGCCAATGAAGCCTGCATTCCATGTCTACATTGATGAGGCTGGCGACCCCGGTGTAAAGCCGAAGCTTACCGTCGATCCATCACCCACTGACTGGTTCGTTATTAGCGCAGTCGTGGTGAGCGATGAGCGGGAGCCCGACATTGTTGGTTGGGTTCAAGATATGGGTGAGGCAGTTCGGACACTGCCCGCAAACCCTTTGCATTACCGCAACCTGAGCTTGACCAATCGGGAGCGCGTAGCGCGAATGCTTGGTCGCAAGCCAGTGCGCTTGTTCTCGGTGGCATCCCACAAAGAAACTATGCGGCAGCACGTAAATAGAAAGCTCGGGCGCGCGTCAGACAAAGAGTTTTACAATTGGTGCCTTCGGCTGTTGCTCGAAAGGGTGACCAGTTTTTGCTATCGTAGAAGCACCCGTGATGGTGGCGAGGTCCAGCCCGCTCGGATAGTGTTTTCCGAGAGAGGTGGTCACAACTATAGCGAATTGCGCGACTACCTGAAAAAACTTGAGGCTCAGACCCTGACCAAAAAATTGGTACTTGAGAGACGAGGATTGTCGCCTGGGATTATCGCAAATAGCTTGATGGAGGTCAGACCACACGCAAGCGTTGCCGGACTGCAACTTGCCGACATTGTGGCCAGTTCCGTTTTTCAAGGCGCATGCAGTTGCCTATCGAAACACAGCCTTCAACCCGCTCTGAGCCTCAAGCCGAGGTTTGATGTTGCCGGGAAAAAGAAATTGCAAGCCAATGTCGGTATGATGCTTTTACCGTTCGCACATCAAGGCGAAATACCGCCCTCAGATTGGCCCTTGTTTGAAAGCTTCGGCTATTCATTTCCCCGGAATGGGTGACGGGCCCCGGCCTTCCGTTCAACCAAGCTTTCAGGCCGCCATTCCGGCGAGCGACCGTCTCAGTTGCTGCCCTCACTCACGAAGCGATCAGGCAAAAGGTTGTTCCGGCGTATCCCGCCGATGCCGAATATGGCAGAATAGTTAGAAGATTCAACGAATTATCTGAGTCTTAAATCAAACACTTACGCGCAACAGCTATGATGACCATTGTGCTAGCTTGCGTTCATGACCGATTCCTCACTCCATGACCGCCTGCATGCCCTGTTTGACCAACTCAAGGACTTCCCCGAGGCTGGGCGCTGCGAGCACGGCACGCACCTGAAGCCCCGCGCGTTCGTCGCGTTCTTGGAGCTTCGGCAGCTTATCGAGCGCGAGGTTCTGCCGGCGCTGCATCAAGTTGAGGCAAGGCGAAGTGACTGAGATGCGTGTTTCTTAACGCGTCACCTCGATCCGTCAGCAGATGGCCGTGCTCGCCAGTTTCTCATGCACTGCGGAGATTGATGATGCGATTGGGTCCACAGGCGCGCTCGGGAGGGGCTGCATAATCGGCGATAGGTTATCGTACGATATGTGCCTCGCGCCAACAGTCGGTCTTCTTTGGTAGGGCCTTGGTAACCACTTCGCGCAATAGGTGATGGAAATCGAGTGCGAGAAATCATGACTGACCCTTTGTACGGCATCGAAGTTCCACCGGAGCTGCGCGACTTGACGCTGCGCCACCAAACCCACATCGGGGAATTGGTCACCCAACTGCGGACAGTCGGTCTTGACGACGCAGCGATCGAAGCCGCAGTCGACCAACTGATCGGCACCTACCGCGCCCAGCTTATCGATGCTGTCAAAGCCATGGGAGGGCACGGTGCCTGATCCGAAGCTGACGGATGAAATGGGCAGGCTTGCCGCGCTCGAGCGCTACGAAGTGCTCGATACGCCGCCGAGCGAGCCCTTCGACAAGATCACAGCTCTTGTGAAAAGCGTTCTGGGAGTACCGATTGCCGCGGTTTCGCTCGTCGACAGGGAACGACAGTGGTTCAAGTCGATACAGGGCCTCGACGTGACGGAAACGCCGAGGTCTGTCTCGTTCTGCTCTCACACGATCATGGACGATGCTGTCCTGGTGATCGAGAATGCAGAGGCCGATAAGCGGTTTCGCGACAACGCCCTGGTTACCGGTGCACCATACATCCGGAGTTATGCGGGCGCTCCCTTGCGAACCCCTGACGGATACAATGTCGGTGCCCTTTGTGCGATCGACACGGTGTCGCGCCCGTTTTCAGATGCGCACCTCGGCATTCTGCGGAGCTTTGCATCGCTGGTTGTTGATGAACTCGAGCTGCGACGCATCGCTGAAAGCGACCATCTGACCGGGGCGATGAGCCGCCGTGGTTTCGTCAGCCAGGTCACCAAAGAGATCGAGCGCTTTCGCAGAGGGAACAGGGGAAGCGTCCTGATCCTGATGGATATTGACCACTTCAAGTCTGTAAATGACCGATTTGGTCACCCTGCCGGCGACGCTGTGCTGAAAGCAATCTCCGGCGTATGCACCGCTCACCTGCGCACAAACGACCTGTTCGGTCGCCTTGGCGGGGAAGAGTTCGGAATACTCCTGACCGAGACCAGCCTTGATGGAGGCGTAGCAGTCACGGAAAAGATCCGCCGGATGATTGCCGAGCAAGTGATACCGCTGGGCGGCGGGATCACCGTAACCGCAAGCTTCGGCGTCTCAGTCTTGGACTCCTCAATCACGAATGCGGACGATTGGATTTCTCGGGCCGATGCAGCTCTGTATGATGCAAAAAGGTCAGGCCGAGATCGCTACATCGTCGCCGATGATGGACGGCAGTCGGGGCCAGACCGGAGGACGTCCTAAGGTTGATGTTGGCGGCGACTGCATCAAACAGCTCGCCGAGCACATGGCGCCTCACCGCGTGCATCCCGAGATCAGCGCCATCGCCTGATCGAGCGCCGCGCTCAGCCTGAGCGCATTGGCGGCAAGCAGATCCGCGTCGCTTACGGCATTGCCGGTCAGCTTGTCCCCCACGCGCGGCGGCACGGCGGGCACGTCGCTGGCCTTGATGCAGGGAACGGGTACGGGGATTTCCACGCGCTCGGTGCGGACTTCAATTGCCGGCGGCGGGGGATGGGCACAACCGGCGAGGGTGAAGGCGGTTCCACCGAGCGAGGCGATGATCAGGCGGCGCATCACAGTTGTCCTTTCGCAGCCATGACGGCAGGGCTCGTTCGGCAGTTGTCCGCAGCACCCGCAGGAGCCCGCTGAGCGTCTATCCGGGCTGCAAGGCCCTCGCGCACCGCCGAACGGTCCTTCGCCTGTGCCAACGCCGCCTGCCCGACCTGAACGCGCTTGTCGGCGTCCGCCTTCAGTCCCTCGACGGCGGCGTTCTGTTCATGCAGCGCGGCGGTGAGCCGGTCGTTCGATTTGCGGGTGACCTCTTCGGCCTTGCGCCAGCCGTCGCGCTCGAGCGCCAGCGCGGCGATCTTGCTGTCGCGCGCCGTGATGCCGGTCTGCCACCATGCCAGCGTCAGCAGCAGCAGAACGATCGCGGCGCCCATCATGCGCTCGCGGGTGCCGGTGATCCAGCGGAGGGCATCGCGCAGCCATTTGCCAAGGCCGAGCAGCTTGGCGCCGATCCAGAACAGCCAGGTCATGCCAGCATCGCCTTGGCGCGGGCCACGCGGGCGCGGCGGTCGGAAATACCGTTCTCGCCGCCATTGATCTTGCGCGTGACATCATCCTCGCGCCCGGCATCGACCAGCGCATTGAGCTTGGCTCTGGTCCACCAGATCGCCGAAACGAGCACGGCGGCGTCAGGCTGCTCAAGCAGCTCAGGCTGCTCCACCAGCGGCAGGCCCGAGCGCATGGCCATATCGGTGTAGTTGGCCCGCCCGGTCACCTGGATCAGCCCGCGCCCCATGAACCGCTTGCCATCCCCGGGCTGCGTGTTGCCGAGATCGCGGCGGCCCTCATACCGGCGCTGCGCATCGGTTGGCCCCCAGATCTCGCGCAGATAGCGATAGCCGCCGGTTTCATGGCTGGTCTGGCCGGTCCAGTTAGCAAGGCGTTCTGCCGTCTCGCGCAAACCGAAGCGGTCGATGTGCTTCACCATGGCTGCGGCGACCGGCTGCATGTCGGCCATCGGGCGCAGCGACACATGGGCGAGAAGTCCAGCCATCGTGCGCGGACCGAAGGCGCCGTCCGCCGTGCCGATGGCATAGCCTTGGGCAAGCAGGCGGCGCTGAAGCGAGGCTACATCGATCACTGCTCGTCCCCCTTCGGCTTGATGCCCGGCTGCTGGCGCATGCGAGCCCACAGCACCACGGCCATCGTCGCCGGGCCGATCAGCGGGCGCACCGGCTCCGGCAGCAACAGCACGAGCTGGGCGTACTGCTCCGGTTCCGTCGAACGCAGCGTCTCGATCGCGCCGAACAGCAGGGCCAGCTTCACGCTGGTGAACTGCCACCAGTGCGCAGCCCACGCGGCTGCGGCCAGCACAGCGCGGCGCAGTTTGGTCATGTCCATCGATGTGTCCTTTTCAGGCTTCGGGATGATCCGGCGCGTCGGCCGGGAAGGCTTTTCGCAGCACCACGCGGGCATCGTGCAGCGCGGGGTGATCGGGATGGTTGGCTTCCACCACCGGGATGAGCGCCATCACGACTTGCGCGATGGCCATGGCGCGGTTGTCCGCCTGCGCCACGCGCGCCTCGAGCAGCGCGATCCGCTTGTCTTGCCGTGCTCCGGCGAGGCCAAGCAGCCAGCGTAGGAACGCCCAGGTCGAAACCAGCACGAGGCCGAGGCCGCCCAGCACTTCGTGGCTTCCAAACGCCAGCGCGCTCAGTTCGCTTTGCTCGCTCATTCCTGCGCTGCCCCTTCAATCACTTCGATGTTGATCCTGACAGTGATCCGCGAGGCGTGCTTTCCTTCGGAAAACAACATCAGCGCGCTGCTGAAGCCCGAGGCCATCGCCAGCAGGAACTGGAATGGCCAGACGAGGGAAATGATGCCGATCCAGCCCAGCAGCCACGCGCCCCACCGGAGCGGGTTGCACGTGACCGGTAGCGTTCCGGATCGATCATGGGCGGCTTCAGCGCTCACGCTTCAGGTTGCCCAGCCAGCGGTTCCACCGAACTTTCCGACCACCAGTTCTCGTGGGGTCCGGTCTCGTCGTCCCATACGATCAGATAGCGTGGCTCGGCTTCGTCCTGAGGTTCCCGCGCGGCGATCGTGCCGACAAGATCGTAGTTCATATCGCTGAGGTAAGACGGGGGCACCTTGACAGCCGCGCCGACTTCGAAAGCAAAGCTCATCTCAGGGCTCCTTGTTCATGTAGCGCCATTTGTTGTTCGGCCCATCGAAGACGAACCAACCGCGCTGGTTTTGCGCCAATGTCGCAAGCGTCGTCGAACCTTGCTTCAGGATCGCGTTGAAACCACCGCCTGCATCGTGCCAGATGATGAATTCGTCGCCATCGTCCGCATCAAGCGTTTCAAGTGTGAAGGTGCGAACAGCCGTCAGATTATTTGAAAGGTTGCCCGCGATCCGCTGATACTTCTTGTCCCGGCCGACACGCAGTGACGCATCCGCATCGCCTTTGCTCGACACGCCCTTGTACTGGCTGCGCAGTTCAAGGCTCTTGACCGTGATCGTCTGCGTGCCGCCGGCGCCAGTATAGGCGAAAGGCTTGATGCTGTGCTCACCGCGCGTATCTTCGACCGAGAGGTACGCATACTGGAACGAGAAAGCGCCGCTGGTGATGGTGGAATAGCAGAATGCCGCGTTCGCAGACGAGCCGCTGCCAGTGATCACCAGCGACGAATGACGCACAGTCAGGTTGCCGCCGTCGAGGCCAATGAAACCGTTGGTGTTGGCCTTGATGATTTTGCAGTGATCGAAGACCAACGCACCCGAGACATTCATCGAGGCAGGCTCGCGGATGTCCGTGCGAACATATTCCGTCTTGGAAGTGGTGAACCGCGCATTGAGCGTGGTCGAGGTCACGGTTTGCGCGATAGATACCTGATAATCGGCAGCACCTCCGCTGGTTCCATTTGTAAGTTGCTTGACGATGCGCGTGCCCGCAGCCGCCCCGGAGGTCACTTCCATGCCGGGAAGGTACAACCCGGTAACCCCGCTGCTGATCGTCATCGTCGTGCCGGAGATCGTGCCGGTGCCAGATGCCGTCACCATCGCCGGGAAGCCCGACGTGCTGGTGGCCATGTTTACTTCGCTGACGATCACGGAAACGAAATTCCAACCGTCGCCCGCATAGATAAGGTTATGCATGTCGGAGTTGCGGATGTTGACCTTGTGCGTGCCGCTGCCGCTGAAGCGCGTGCCGACGAACGAATAGATCGAATTGGCCGAAGTCGTGGAAACGCCATCAGGGATCGAATTGCGATGGCGGAAATTGCTCACCACGAGGCGACTGTTGCGGCACGCCACGACGCCATAGCGGATGCCGACCTGCAGGTTGGTTTCCAGCCCGTCGACGGTCACGTTGGTCCCGCGCACCTGAATGGCGCAGTTCAAACCGCTATCCGGTTGGCCTGGCGAGGCGGTGTTGTGCGTGCCGAATGCCTTGATGTTTTCGAAGCGCACCTGATCGCTGAAGGGGTGCGTGTCCCACGTCGCGGCGGTGCAGCTGATACCCTCACCGGTCACTGAGATCCGCCGCACCACACCGCCGCTGAAAGTCACAGGCTGGGTCAATCCGGTGGCAGTGCCAACGATGATGTCCGAATAGGCGTGGCGAACACCGCGCGCATGTACCTCAATCGCGCAATCGGTGCTGCCGGCCGCAACGCAGACACCGTAGCCGAAGGAATTGTTACCTTCATCATCCCGCAGATCGCGCACCTTGGCACGGACACGCGCACCCATGCAGCCGACCAGCATGACCCCGCGCGATGAGTTCGCTTCGATCCGCGCGTCGATGTCGGCGTCGACATAACCATCCGTCCGCAGCAGGTCGCGCGCCGTGCTGATCTCGCCGCTCATCGCAATATTGATCAGACACGGGTTGTTGCCCAGTTTCGCGATCGTGCCCGAGCTGCTGTAGAGGTTCCACTCGCCAAGTACGCGGTCGAGATAGATCGTGTTGCCAGCCTTGCCAATAACGATCGCGGTCTCGGCAAGGTTGGTCTGGTTCGTGAGAGCACCGGTCCCGCCATCGGCCACCAGAACACCATCGCCATTGATGTACTGGAAGAGGTTCCAGGCGCTATCAGACATCCGAACCGGGTCACCCGGAGAGAGCGCGGCATAGGCCCCGGAGTCGATCGTCAGCGCCGTGATATAGCTGCCGGAACCAGCAGGGAATTCCACGAGCGTTGGCGCCGCCGTCCAGCTTCCGACCGTGGTGTAGGCCTCCCTGGCAAGCAGTCCGGCTGAGCCGCTCGTCACGTTGATCAGGCCGTCGCCATCCCGCAGGATCGCGCAATAGCCGCTGATCGTAGCAAGCGACGAGAGCGACACTGGGCGGTCCACCATGAACGGGCGGTTCTCCACATTCATCTTGGTGATCATCGCGGCAACTTGCGTCGCCTCGTCGCCGCCGCCGCTGCCATATTCGCGCGAGAACACAATGGGCCCTGCGGAAATGAGGACATCGAGCTTCTGGTTATTGGCAAGCCCGATCTTCGACACGCCACCAGTCGCCCCCAGCGTATCAAAGTACGCTTGAACTGAAGGTTCTCCGGCGGCTCCGATGATATCCGCGCCATTCTCGCTCAGCAGTTTGGCAACGAACTGTTCAATCGTATCACCGGTTTGAAGACCGACCAGCGCGCCGCCTTGACCCTCAGCTGTGGCCGTTAGTGCCGAAATGGGGACGTAGTTGGCGAGCGCCGTGTTAAGTTCGGCAGCCGTGAGTACCTTGCCGGGCTGAAAATTCGTCATTTCTCGAAGATCCTGGCAATAAAAAACCCCGCAGAAGCGGGGTCATGAAATCGATGCGGCGACAGCTGATCAGGTCAGGATATCGGGCCAGAATGCGCGGAGGTCCGCTACGGACTTTGCCGTCGTGAGGGCGGGATCTGCCGGCAGGTCGCGTAGAGCCTTCTTCGAGGCGACCACCTTCTTTTTTGCGACCTCGTCACCATCCTCGTCGGCACGCTGCCATGCGACATCAAGCTCGGTGAGCTTGGGCGCACGGGCCTCTCGGAGCTTGCCGCGCCAGATATCGCGGGCTTTGTCCATGTCGAGGGTGATTTGGCCGTCGCCGGCGGTCAACGCTTCGAAGAACGCCACGTCCTCGACCACGAAATGGTGCTCGTCGCCACGAACGTGGTCGACTGTCCAGTCAGCTGCGACAAGGCCGTTCTCGAGCAGCTTAGCCGCCTCAGCCTTGGCGTCGGTCGCATCGACAAGAGTTGTGATCGCGATGCCGCCCGAAGGAAGTTTCCAAATGATCTGCGCCATGTCTGCTCCTTAGAGGCCAGCGGTCACAAAAGTGGCCTTGGTGATCGAACCGCCGCCGCCAGCGACGCCGAAGTTGATGGAAAAGCCTGAGCTGTTGTTCGAGGAACCGCTGCCCCAGAACGCCGATTGCGAGCTCGAACCGTTGCCAGCGTCACCGCCGATCACGACCGGCACTGGGTTGGTGATTGAGTTGCTGTAGGCCACGGTGATGATTCCGCCAGAGAAGGTCACCGAGGAGACGTTGAAGCCCTTGATGATCGAACCGCTGGCAGGTGCGATCTCGCCCGCAGCTTGAACTCTGCCAACTGCCAGAGCGACAGGCGAAGAGACCTGAAAGTTCGTACCGTCGTAGACCATGCAGTAGATCTGACCTGCCACAAGCTGACCGGCCGTCAGCGCGGCACCGTTGTACTGAACGGTTTTGGCACCGAGCCCGTTGACGTTGATCGTGGTCGCGCCGGTATTTGTGGCATTCATTTTCACGTCGACCGCGAGGCCGGCAGAGTAGGCGGTTAGAACTGGCGTCAGGGCAATGGCGATCGCATTGGTGGTCCCGGTATCGGCCGCATAACTGTAGCCGCCGCTCTGGACTGCTCTGGCCACCCCTTGGGGTGTGACAGCCTTCGAGGTATTGGTTCCCGCCGTCACGTCGCTGTTGGCTGCCAGTACCACGATGCCAGCCTGAGCTGTGCTTGCCGGAACGTCGATACCCACGCTCAGCAGCTCCCACTGTGTTCCGTCGTACATCAACAGGTAGATCTGGGCCGCCACCATCTGGCCTGCCTTCATCGCGCCGCCTTCGGACAGGACGTTTTTCACGCCAAGGCCCGCATAGTTGAAGGTCACAGCACCTGTATTGGTGTTGGCGATCTGGATCGCGACCTGCATACCAGCGACGAGGGCAGTCGGCGCCGGCGAGCTCGTGCCGACGAGTGCATTGACGGTACCGGTGTCCGCAATGAAGTTGCCGCTTGTTGCCGCGGCCCTGACTGCCAGCCCCAGATTGGTAACGAAATTGTTGAGGTTGCCGTCATCCGGGATGTTGGTGCTGAGCGCGTTTGCCATCCACGTTGCGACGCCGGCAGCAACAAAGCTGGCCTGGCGGAACACTTTGTTGAACTTTGCCGACGACGCGATTCCCGACGAAAACCCGTTGGCGACGGCGGTGTCGGCCGCATAAATCGCCTGAGAGACGACATTTGCACCCGCCCCCGTGGCGAAGGGCAGGAAATCCGTGCTTGCGGGCATGAGTTACTCCAGTGTCAGGTGAATTGGCCGAAGGCGCCGAAATCGAGCCCCGCGACGTAGTCGGTTTCGATATCGAGCCCGAAGAAGGGCGCGGCAGGAATGGTCGGGATGACGTAGGATATTTCGACCCCAGCCGGGCGCAGATTGAGCACGCCGGCCGCGAACAGCTGTGTGAACACCGGGTCAACCAGCGTGCCATGCAGCGCCAGCACCATGGTCATGTCGCCGTTGTCCTGGATCAGGATTTGGTAGCCCTGCGGCCCAAGCAAGATTTGCCACGCCGTGTATGCCCCGGGGATGGAGCCATCCCAGTGATTGGCGACGATCGTTGCGCGCAGCAGGGTAAGGTAGACGTCATCCGGCAGCGCGATGAGGCCAGTCAGGGGCTCACCCGGACTCCAGATCACGCCCTGGTCCAAACCAAGACCGCTGACATCGAAGCTGAAGTAGACTCCATCGAGCGGGCTCGCGACGTACCGGCTCACCCCGATCCATTGGCCGAGGATGTCAAGCTGCTGGCCTTGAGCGAGGTCGAGATCGAACGCAGCATTGAGGCTGTTCAGTGCCGCCAGTGTGTCAGCGAACGGCTGCACTGACGCTGCGACAGTCGCCATGAAATTCGGCTTGTCCGCGTGCCTTGATGTGATCAGCCCGGTGTAGGGGCTCGCGTTGCCCACCATCAGATCAGCGCCAGATTGATGTCTGCCAGCGCCTGCTGCGGGGCCTGATCGAATGTCATCGGAAGGTCGGCCGCCGCCGGCGATCCGGGATAGACCGCCATCGTGAGCGACGTCAGATTGAACGTCGTCGGCGCGCCGCTGCCTTGGATGGCTGCAGCAATGACCTGTGTCAGGAACACGCTTTCACCGATTGCGAGCGCGTTGATGTAGGCGTTGATCGCCGCGATGATGTTGTTGCCGGTCTGCACGGTGTAGCCGGCCAGTGGCTTCAGCGTGACGTTGGTGACGATCCGTTGATAGGTCGGCCGATCAAAGCGGACCGTGGACGGAATGCCGAATTCATCGGTCACGGTCTGGACGATGCTGCCATAGGTCGCGACGCCGATCTTGCCGTTGGCGATGGCAGCCGCGATCGCCAAGCTGTCCCCACCTTCGACCACAAGCCAGATCGTGTTTGCAGGAACCCCGGCTGTATCGGTGACACCGGTGCTGTTCTCGTGCGCTTCGGCGCGAGAGACCCCGGGAATGTTGCGGACGGCTGCAAGGATGGATGACAGCGGGGTACGCGCGGAGAGGTTGGTCGAGCGTTCCTGCCGCTGACGCAGCGTCGCGTCCTTTTCGACCGGCGCACCAGGTGAGGCCGCTGCGGTGTTGGTTACCGAGATCCAGCCCCGCGTCGGCGTCAGGATTTTGGTGATCGTCCCGATCGCAGCCGAGATCGAGCCCAACTGTGCCGCCGTTGCCGTAACTGTGATCGAGCTTCCTTCCGGGATGGTGACAGTTGTCGGCAGGCTCCAGACATTGCCTGCGGTGTCCTGTACCTGCCCGTTCGTGATGACGGTCCCTGCCGTACCGGTGATCAGGGCCTGAGCGGTGGAGTTCGAGGGCGTCTCCCGGCGAAGCCCGTTGATCTTCACGACTGAAGAGAGGCCGACGCCCTGTGCTGTGCTCGGTGAGAAGCTGTTGTAGACGGCAATCGCGCCAGCGTTCACGTCGGCGATGGCCTGCGCAATGGCGGCGACCCATTGCCCGTCCTGCGTGTCCGGGGTGAGGACCGCATCGACGCCATAGATCTGCTGATAGGTCGCCTGAAGCGAGAGCAGCGTGTCGTCGAAAGAGGGCGCAGTGATGCCCGCCGGGCCCACCTGAGCGCCCAACGTCTGCAGCGGATAGGTTGTCACTGGAGCGGTAGCCCTTATCCGAGAACCGATTGATCAAGCACGAAGGTGAAGTCGAGCAGCGCCAGAGACGGTGAGGTCCCCACAGGAAAACCGGTCACCGGCGCGACCGGCTGCTGCCCACGGCCGAATGCCGCACTGAGCGCAAGGGCCTGCGCGCTGTAGGCAGTCAGCACCGTCGCATTTACCGCCAACGCGCGATTGGTCAGGTCGCTGGAGTAGGCGGTAATCTGTGTCACACCCGGCGTACCGAGGATCACGCGGCGGATTTCAGCGTCGTAACCCGCCTTGGGCTGCCGTCCGAGGATCTTACCGCCCCAGTCGGTGCCTTCGGTCGTATCGAGAAACCACTCGCCCTTGATCAGGCCGAGCCGGGTGTTGATGCATTGCGCGACCGCTGCCGGCGAATTGATCAGGAAGTTCGTGGCGCTTTGTCCGAATGTCATATCGCCGTTGGCGTCGAGCGCGCGAACTCTCATTGCGGGCCTCCGCTGATTCCTGATCCGGCTTGGACGCCGCTGTGCTTGTGCTCGTCGAAATGGATGCCGTTGATGTAGACCCCACCGGGAGCGACAAGGTTGATGCGCTGACTGCCCGGATCGAGCTCGAGCATCGTTGAGCCGTCGGTGCTGCGCAGCTGCGCCTTGGAGGTCGACACGCCGAAAAGCACGCGGGGCTGCGACCAGATGCCGGGGATGACGTAGCCATCCGACAGGTCGTGCATGCGGTAGACCATCGGAGGCTGAATGCCGCCGTTCTGCCACCAGGCATCGATGCAGCGCGAGGCGAAGATAATCAGACACTCGTCGTTTGCAGCGATCGGCAAGGTCAGCGTGACGCCGCCGCCGGAGGGGAATTGTACCGGGCAGTCGACAAGAAGCGGCAGGTTCACGCTGGTGGCCTTGCCGGTCTTTGGATCGGACAGCGTGCCTTGGATCGAGGGCTGCACTTCGCAGGTCATGGCTGCAGGATCGAAAGACTGGATGATGCCGGGCAGGGCCGTCCATATCTGTGCCTGCCGCTCGCGCGTTGCCATCGCCAGCGCTGTTGTCGGATCGCCGAGGCGCTGCCGCTGATCCATCAGAACAGGTACCTTTGGAAGATGCCGGTCTTGCCCGCATTGGTGAGATCGACCGAGAGGCAGACCAAGTCGCTATACCAATCATTTCCCCGTGTGTTGCCGGAGTGCTCGATTACGTACATGCGATAGGTGCCATCAGGGTTGGGCCGGGGCAGGCTGTAGTTCCCGGCTTGAGCTTGATAGGCGGTGGCAAATGTTGCCGCCTGAATGGAAGCGTTGTTCAGCTTGATCGTCGCGCCAAGGGTCAGGTTTGGGTTGAGCAAGCAGCGGACCTTGATGCCGTCCTGCGTCTGTTCAGGCCAGCCGATCATGCCGGTGCCGCTGTTCAAGACCACCGACTCCTTTTTCTTGGGGCTGTCGGCCGGGACAAGGTCAATACCTTCATTCGAAAAGTACCAGATTGCCCCCATCTTGGTCGCCGCATCGGTCAGCACGCGTCGTGCTGCACCATAAGCAGTGGTACCGCGTGGCAACTGCGCTGGCTTTTCGCTCGTGAAATTGTTGAGCTTGCGGCCCATAGCTGCGGCGGCGGCATTCGCCATGTCGAGCACGGTTGATCCTGCAGCAAGCGTGACGAAAATCGGCTTCTGATAACTCCGGTAGCCCTCGGCGGCGATGATGTCGATGTAGGAATCGACCGCGTTTTCTCGACCAGCCTTTGCCTGGACGATCTCGCCATTAAAGATCACCCCAAATGCGCCGTGCTGGTACCCAGCGCTTATCTGGACCTTGGAGTACTCAATGATCTGCTGAAAAGTGACGTTCGAGACGTTGTAGATCCGGATCGATGCCGTCTGTGGAACGCCTACTTCTGCCTGCTTGATGCGGAACGAGAAGTGCAGATTGGACATGTCAACTGCCGTCGTTCCGTCGCCAACGAGCAGGCTCGCCTTGCGGATGTATTGGTTGTGGGCGGCCATAATCAGCCTGTCACAAAGACGAGATGCGTATCGGTGCCGAGGTCGGTGAATGTGGGCGCCTCATCACCGCCTGAACTGTTGAGCACCAGCAGCGAACCGCCGAGGCCGAGATAGTCGTACTGGCCAAGCAGGTCGGTGCCCGTCACCAGCGCGATGCCGGAGACAATCGGCGCCCCCGTCGCATCCGCGATATCGAGCACCCACCCGCCTTGCGCGTTGTTCCGCCACTGCACGGTCATCTGATAGGCGCTGCCAAGCAGCTGGATCGAGAACGTCTGCGGCTCTGCCGTGAGGGGGATTTCGAAAGCTGCCACTGAAGCCTCACGCGTACGTCGGGATCGGGCCGGAATAGCTGACCGCCGATTTCGTACCCTTCTGCGTCACACCGCCAGAGGCTGCAGGATCGGCTCTCTTCGCGGTCGCTGGCATCGATGTCTGGACCGTCTCGACGAGCAGCACCTCTTGAAGCTGAGCCGTGATCATCAGAATGTTTTCGGAAGTCTGGTCAGTGTGGGTCCTTATCGACCGGATCAGCATGTTGTCGTAAGCGCGCTTGCCGGTCTGAACCGAGATGAGCTCGGCGCTGCGCTGCAGACTGATCAGCTTCTCGTACAGGTCGCGCAGCGGCTTCGCGCCGTCCTCGATGCCGGTTTGCTGATCCTGCGTTGCGGCGATGGTGGCGACGATGCCTGCCAGCGTTGCCGAAGCCTCCGGGCTGAACTCGTCGATCACCGGCGCGATCTGGCCATAGAGGTCGTTCAGGTTCTGCGTCGACGACCGCGAAGTCAGCGCGTTGCCCAGCGCAATCGTGTTGTAGGCAGTCGACAGCTTGGTAACAGCGCTGCTTCCGCCAGTTGCGGCGACGACAGGCAGGATCTGGTTGTAGGCGTCCGTCAGCTTCTGGAAATTGGACTTTGGCTTGGCGCCGGCCCTAAGCGAATTGGCCTGATCGTACGCGCCAGCTGCCGACCACCCGGCTTCGATCGTGAGCAGCGCCGGCATCCTGAAGGCATGGTCCGAGATTGGTGCACCGCGTTCCACCGGGTGCGTCGTGATGGTGAGATCATCGCTGTGCTGTTCACGGACCGTCACTTCGGCAATGAAACCGCCGAACACGCGGAGGATGCCGGTGTTTGAAATCATTGCACAATCAGTCCAAAGTTGGCGACCAAGCGCTGGTTGATGTCGTGCTGATTGGCCGCGATTTCGTGCGCGACGGCGCGCGGATCGGCATTGCTGTTGACGGTGTAGTTGTTGGTTTGGTTGACGGTGGCCGACCGGCCCGCGCCCGATACGCCGAGGCCACGGAAGCCTTCATGCTGAGCCATGGCCGCAGCAACCCGCTGGAGGTCGGATATCTGCAGCTGGTCGAACCTGCCGATGCCAGTTAGCTGCTCAACATGCGCAACATATGCGCCGACGTTGTTCTCGCTCGACGGTGCCCACTTCGCGATGATTTCGGCAATCGTATCGCGGCCCCGTGCCATGTAGCTCTTGAGAAGCCGTTCCATGGCATTCAGGCCGCTTGCCACGTCGTCGAAGATGGCAAACCGCCCGTCACTCCCGGCATAGCCGGGCTGGCTGCGCGCGAACGATCCATCGTTGATGTTACCGGGGTTGTTGTTTCGCTCGGCGCGGGTACCGCGACCTCGGCGGCCGGGCGCGTTGCTGCCGCCTCGCGTGTTGTCGTTGGCACCGCCGCCTCCGCCTGCGGCAGGAGCACTTTCACCGGGAATCGCATAACGCGTCAGATTATCCGGGCGCATAAAGCTCGGCAGTAGCTCTCTGCCAGCTTGCACTACATCGGCTGCAAGATTGTTCATCGCGATGCTAGACGCCCACCAATCCTTCTTGGCTTTGGAAAAGTCGCCGTTTTTTATGTCTGCAACCACTTCAATAAGATAGCCGATGGACTTAAAGATATCAGCGAATCCACGTGTCACGCCGCTTATGAAGTTGCCGATCCCGCTGCCCGCTGTGAGATCTCCAAACGCCTTGTTGAGATCATCGATTGCCTTGCGGAGAACGCCGACGCCGTCCGCAAGGTCCCTGACATCGCGAGCAATGCCAGTCAGATTTTTGCCCTTGTTGATATTCTCCACGATCTGCGCAAGCTCATTGAGCTTGGGCAGGAGCCACTTCAAGACCTCAAACTGCGCTGCCTCAAACGTGGTGTTTGCCTGCTCTCGCAGTTCTCTGAGTCGTTGCTGAAACTCCGCGGCTTTTTTCGCCGCTTCGTCGAAATTGAGGCCGGATGCCTTGGCCATCTCTTCAAGTTGCTTCTCGAATTCTCCGGTGTCCCGGATCATCGCCTGAAGCGTAAGCGGGTCAATACCGATCACACTGGCGATGTTCTTGGCCTGCCAATAGGGCATGCGCTTAAAGGTCTTCTCGAGATCGATCAGCGACTTTTCGGCATTGCCGATGTGTTCCGGCGAAACGCCGTACTGCAATAGGAAGTCAACGTTGCCCGGCGAACTTTTGAGAAATTCCGCAATGTTCTCAAGGGAAGCCCTCGCGCCTTGTGCACTGCCGCCAAGCTGCGAAATCGCATATTCAAATGCCTTTACATCGACGGCGGACGAGCCAAGGCGCTGGGTTCGCCAGTACAGTGTGTCAAGGTCCTGGGCCATCGAGACGACGGCGGCCGTGACCTGCTTGGCGACATCGTACATTGCTTCGCCGAGCGCGACGGCTTTCGTGGCGGCGAAATCGAGGCCTTCCTCGAACTTCTTCTGGCTCTTGGTGTCGACCTTGAAGCCGAGGCCGACCAGAAACTCGCGGATCACATTGTCGGCCATCAGTCAGTTCCAATGAAAAAGGGCGGCCCCGAAGGACCGCCCTTGTTGATTGCCGGCCATGCCGCGCCTAGCCCCGCAAAGCCGCGCCTTGCCATGCCTGCCGCGCCAAACCTAGCCTTGACTAGCCCGGCCTTGCCGTGCCTGCCGGGCCATGCCCCGCCCAGACCCACCTTACCTCACCTAGCCCCACCTGGACTTGCCTGCCATGTTTCGGGCCCTTTCAGGCGGCCCGAGCCTCGTCGATCGCGGCAAACACCGTCGCCAGTTCCACGAGCTCTGCGTAGCGCTTCCGCCACGCTTCCAGTTCCGTCAATGCCTGCTTGACGACCTGAGCGCGAAGTTGTGCGTCCGTCATCGCGTCGCGGATCGAGGTGTACCCTCGCTCCCGATCCTTCACAACCGAGACGAACGCGCGCACCGGTTTTGCCTTCGGCGTCTCTTCGACCACGACTTCAATCGAACGGATCACCTGCCGGGCCTGATCGACCCGGTAGTTTTGCGCCGCGACATTGTCGTCCCACTCAAACAGGTCGTGCAGCGGGTGGTTCGACGACTTGGCATAGTGCACGACCATGTCCGCATCGAGCCGACCGGCATGCTTTTCGCGAATGCGTTCAAGTTCGGTGCCAACGGTCTGCGCCGGTACCGCGTAGGAGCGGCTTTCCTTCCACTTGTAGATCATTGGTCCGCACCCCCGACATGGAAGCGGCCATAGGAGCCGTTCCGTTCCGGGCGCCATTCGCCGATGCCGACGCCGAAGCCTGCCACGTTGAGTAAGTTGGCGATTTGCTCCGGGCTGATCGCGCTCGCGTTGAACTTGATGGTGACCGGTATTCGCCAATCCGGAAACTCCGGGCGATAGCGGATGTCCGCCGTGCCCATGCCAACCCGGACCATGTCCTCCCGAGGGCGGGGTTCGCCGATCACTGTCAACATCTCGACATCGATGTGGAAGGCGCCGCGCAGGACGGTCATCTTCGCATCGACATAGCGCGCCGCCGAAACCATTGCCGCCTTCACCCCGATGGCGGGAAAACCATAGGCGCCGGTGTCGGTGCGGTAGAAACAGGCTTGGTAGTCGGCCTCGGGGTCTCTGGTCTCCCGGCCTTTGGTCGCCTTTTTCATCATTTTATCGAGCATCAGCTTCTTGGCCTTTTCGGACCAGGCATGCACGATCAGCGGGCTGTCCCCGATCAGCATCAGCGTGATCTGCTCGATCTGGAGCGCGGGAAGCTCAATCTTTTGGGTGGCAGCCATTTATGCCGCCTCCTTCAAACCAAGCCGGTGGAAGTCCGAAGCAAGGACCCCCATCGCCAGCGGCCCGACACCAGCGTCGCAGAACAGATCTTCCTTGAAGATCATGTTCGACTTGAACAGCGCGGCGGCGAGCGTAGGCGCCGGAGTGTGCATCAGATTGCTCGCGGCATCCCAATACGGTTTCAGGTACTGGGCTACGCGTGCTTCTTCGACGATGCCCGTCTCGCGCTGGGCCTCCTTGAAGCGCGTCATCGCTTCAGGGTACTGGGTGAAGTTCTTCCCGAAATCGATTTCGATATCGATCTTTGCCCGCGCCTCCTTTTCGAGAACGTCGGCCGTCACCCCGAACTCCATGTCCGCGAAAGCGAGGCCTTCCGCAGCCAGATATGCGGTGAGGCGCTTGTCCCATTCGGGATCGACGCCCATCGTGGCGAGTGCCTGCGCAACGTAGGAGCTGCGCTGGGCGAGTGTTTCCTGAACGCTCATCAGCTGCGCCCTCCGGTCTTGACCAGCTGGCGCATGATTTCGCGGATCGTGGCAGCGCGCTCCGGGTCGGTCGGGATGGATGGCGTAGGGGCTTCGAGTGGGGTAAAGACGAAAGAAGTCACGGCGATCTCCTCGGGTTCGCGGTGGTTAGGGCCGGTGCAAGGGTTAGGCTCCTTGCGCTGGCCCGACTTATATGGCACACATAAAATATGTCGTCAATATCTGTCCCACATAAAAAAAGGGGTCGGCCAGCTACTGGTCACTCACCCCGCATCGGCGTCAGATTTGCTGACGACCTCAAAGAGCGGATTGAGCGGTACGCCGAAACCCAAAACGTTTCGGTTTCGGAGGCGATTCGTCAGTTAGTCGAGGCTGGACTCTCTGCCATCTCAAAGTAGCTTCACCCCGAAGAATCGGGGGTAGGTATGCGCAAAATTGTTGCTGTGCTTCTCGCTCTGGCGCCAGCCGCTGCGCTTGCTCAGTCCATGATGCCTATCCGGCTTGTAGCTGGAGTGAATGTTGTCCGCGATGCAGTAGGGCCCGGCCAACACGCCACGATCGACTTGGCGTGGCGTGAGAACGGCAACGCGTGGGGCTATGATATCTATTCGGTGTCAGTTCGCGGCTCCATCGCCACCATCGACGGGCGCGATCATATCACGGATCAACCGCACGTCGGCGAGGACATGATTAAGTCGGTCCGATTTGCCAGAGTAAGTTTTAGGGGAAGGCCAACAATCATGTTGCTTCAAGCCGAACGGCATATCGAAACATCTACCTACGATCCGGCGCGAACGACTATAAGTGCTTACGTGCTTGAGCGAAATACTGGCGGCCTTGGAACGACTTATGAGTTTGTTCCGATCCGGCGATACTCGGCACAGCGCGCCTACTGCAATGCTGAAATGGCATTGAAGGTAGAAGAAGGTCTAGACCTTCCAAGATCATATTCAGGTCAAATGACTGTTTCCGGGTGTTAGGCGAATTTTGCTCATGTATTGGATATCTTATGAAGCACGGTAGGATCGTTTTTCGTGGAAACTTTTTTGAATATTTCCTTATCAGTCTGTTACTTATGATACTGAGTGTCGCAACACTTGGCCTATTTGCCCCATACCTGCTCTATTGGTCATTCAAGTACTTCTTCACACACATGACGATCGAGATGTACGACTAACGCCGCCGCGCCGCTTCCTCCATCCGCCGCTGATTCTCGTTCCGGACCGAGATCGCGTCGTTCATCCGCGCGACGTCGACCAAGCCAATCGACCCATCAATCAGCGACTCATACTTGCAGAGCCCCTCGACTACCGGCTGCATCAACCAGTCCTCGCCGTCGGGGAGTGATACCGGCGCGAAGCTCAGCTCGCCGCCGGGAGCGAACCCGAGCGGAGGCCGGTAAAAAAATCGCTGAGATTGCTCTGCAGCGTGGCCCAAACCAACTGGATCATGTCCGGCATCGATATGTCCGCAAACATGATCTGACCGTGGCGGAACACGGCGGCCCAACCGGCGTCACCGTCCTGACGGCGAGTGCAGCCGTTGAGGCACTTCGCGATGATGTATTCGCTGTCGGCGTCTGACATTTCGCCAATCGCCTGCATCAGGACGGCGAAGATATCGCCGCTTTCGGCTCCACCACGGATCGCCGCGAGGACACCACCTAGACGTCGGGTGATATGGAACTGCGTCATCGCGTCGAGCTTCGCCAGCCGGTAGCTATGGCCGTTGACCTCGATTTCCTCGGCGGCGGTCATCAGATACCTCCGATCACGGCCGCCGGCGTGCCGGTGCCGAGGCGTTCTTCGACCCGGGTGGCATCCCAGGTCCATTCGACCACTGCACCTTCCTTGTCCCAAGTCAGGTCCGGTGCCTTCTGGAAGGCGCAGCCGTAGCAAGTGACGTGGTCCCCGCGCGCGTAGTCGCGGATCGAGATCACGTTCTTGCCCCAGACGATCGAACTTGCCTTGTCGGCGTTGTACATCGACATCAGCAGCGCATTGACCGGCGAGGTTTTCAGGAGGCGCACGGTGACAGTGCCTGAGTTGTCGGCGTGGAGACTGTTCATGCCGGAACCATCAGCGCCGACCGTCAGCGTGTTCTTGGCCGCGCGCATAGCCACCGAAATGCCGCCTTCAGCAGTCCCGGACCCGGCACCAAGCTGGATATTGCCGTTGGGGCCCGCGATGCCTGCGACGACGTTCTGGAAAGAGTAGGATCCCATCGGTCAGGACTCCTTAGCGGTTGACGTTGAGGACGGCGTTCACGGTGTGGACCGCGCCCGCGAGCTTGACGGCCACCTGGATCGGCGGCGACTTTCGGGCGGCGCGGTCCGGCGCACTCTGGGTCGAGATCGGCGGGGCATAGATGTAGTAGCCGGTCGACAAGGTATCGCCGGTCTGAAGCTGGCCGAAGCCCGCTGCCTGCCAAGTACCCGGTGCCACGAGGCCATTGGTGATCGCTGCTTCCATCGACTGGTCGATGACGTTGACGATCTGGTGAATGCCCGGATCGGTCTGCGGCACCTTGGGCTGAGATGCGAGCAGGTTGAAGAGGTTGGTCTGAATTCGGTTCTGCAGCCAGTCGAGCCCGAAGATCTCGTCGATGTAGGCCTGACCGAAGCAGCACCCGTTCACCAGAACCGAAGCGCCGTTCTGGAAATTGGCAAAGTAGCAATACCTCTTCGTGTCGAGCACGCTCGCGGCATTCTGCGACAGCGGCTCGTAGGGCACGCCGGGCTCCACCTTCCACGCGACCGTGGGCATGGTGTTCGACCCGTTGAACTGGGTCGTGAGGATTGAGCCGAAGATCGAGATCACCGCGTAGGGATTGGTGGTCGAGAACTGGCCGAAGGTCCGCGTGTACCCGGCTGCGATCAGCTGCGAACCGATATCGGTGTTCGACGCGCTGTTGACCGCATTTGCGTCAGCCGTGGTCAGGCCGAAGATGTGCGTAGTCGCTTCGATGAAGGCCGCGACCGCGAGATAGTCCGAATTGCTGGGCATCGTCGCGGCCGCGAAAGTGAGGCCGTACCAGTAGGTCGGCAGCGCATCGAGCGCGACCACCGCGTTGAGCGCGCTTTCGGCCGCAATTCCCGCGACGGCGTATGCGCCTGCGGCAGCGGTGCCGCCAAGCAACCCGGAAATGTCCGATCCGCTCGCCGGGGCCTGGAGCAGCGATACCGCGGAGCTTGTGCCGGTCGTGGTCGATACGATTTGAAACTGGCTGCCCGTCCAGATGCAGGTTGCAGCGAGCGAAGCCCCCGTCAGTGCGGTCGTGATCAGCGAGGCGACCTGCGAGAGGCTTGTCGCGGTGGACAGGTTGATCCCGGTGACGCCCGTCAGCGAACCGCCGTTGACCTGCACCTTGAACCCGCCCGAGGTCACCGCCGTGAAGTTAGCGAGCGCTTGCTGCGCCGCTGTCAGCGGCGCGCCATAGACCGCGCCCGCCGTAGCGGTGCGGGCCCAGCGGCCAATGTATAGCTGCGTCGGCTGCGGGCTCTGGCCGAAGAACAGCTGGGCCGCGGCATATTCAGGCGCGCTGGTGCCGAAGTCGGCCGCGACGCCGGCGAGCGTATTGTAGCTGCGGATCCGGGTCAGAGTGTCGATGACGGGGGAGTCGCCGAGCAGCAGGAGGGTTTCAATGTTCGCATACTGCGCACCCGCAGGCGTCAGGTTCACACTTGCGGTGATCAGCCGCGAGACGGGAAGTCCAGTGGTCATGTGTCAGCCTCCGGGAGGTCAGTGGGGCGGATTGTCGGTGTTCAGCGGAAGCTGAGTGCCGGTGGTGTTCTTGATGCTGCCAACCACGCTCGCGACGGGCAGGATCGCGAAGGTGTCTGCGGTCTGGCGCTTGAAAGTGAAGGTGACGTCGATCCGATTGGCCCACCGACTGTTGATCATTTCCGGGGCCCGGACAGGCCTGCCGGCGTCCTGAAGGACGATTCCGGCCGCCGTCAGCGCCTCGCGGTTCTGAGCGATCTGAAGGCCGTTCCGCGCCGCACGCGCCGCCTGCTGTGCCTTGGCGCCGTAGAAGCTTGCCATCACCTGCAGGACTTCGTGCTGGACCAGCTTGTAGGTGTTGTCGGCTTGCATGACCTGATACGGAAAATCGTCGTCATCGATCGCGAGCACGCCGACGGCGGCCCATGTGCCATCGAACTGCGGCGGTGCACCCGGCTCCGCATTGAACCGGCGCACGACGTTGCGAGGCGTGAGGCCCGTCACTGCCGAAATGACGCCCCGGAATAGATCGTCCAGCGCCTCGTCGTTGATCGGGGCGGTGCCAGTCGGCAGCAGATAGCCGCCCGTACTGCTGTCATTGCTCATTGCGCGACCCGCCCGCGGTTCACCTTGCGCGCCAGTGCCTCGACGAAACCGGCTCCGTAGGTCGTCCAATCCTGCACGAGGAACACCTGATAGACATCGCCCTGAAAGACGACCGTGTCGGCCTTGAACCGCTCCAGATCGCTAGGCTCGATCGCGTTGCCGTAAGTGTCTGTCGCGACCGGTCCGAACGGAAGCGGCCCAGTGTCGCTGGCGAACTCGCCCTCGCGGTAGAAGCGGAAGGCGGTGTAGATCGTGATCAGATCCTCGGCCGTGGTCAGGTTGGCCTGGCGAAGCATTTCCGGATTTGCGCCAGACTGGATTGAGCCAAGTGGGGCGGGGCTGATCAGCGTCGGCGTGATCACTTCCGCGCCGCTTGTGTCGTAGGCGATCTGGCGCCGCCAGACAGTCATGGGCTGGAAGAAATCGTCGTCGCCGACCAGCTCGTCCATGTCGATCATGAGCGCGTGGCCTTGTCCTGTCCGGCTTTGCGAATGACGAAGTCAATGTTGCGGCGGTACTGGCCGGTGTCGAGCAGTGGTGTCTCTCCATCGCGGCCGCGGCGCTTGCGCTGCTTGATGGTCCGTTCCGCCAGCGGTGGATCGATACCGTCGGTGATGAGGCCCTTGACCGCCGACGTGACCGTGAAGCCCACTTTGCCGTGCGCGGCGCGGATAGCGGCCGCATCGCCGTCGAGCGCTTTGGGAGCAGCATCGCGGTAAATCTTTTCGACCTTCGGCAGCGCGCTCTGTGTGCCCGGAACTAGGTGAGGGCGTGCAGGGATATTTGCATCTGGCGCGCCGAACTCATTCAGGTAGCCGATCTCGGCATTGTTCAGGTGCGGAGTTGGGTCCTCGTCGTCGGGGTCACGGAACGCGTGTTCCGACGCGATGCCGACCAGTACGCGATCCTGCACCAACGCCTTGATTGCAGACTTGACGGCGGCGGTGCGGTCCAAGGTGACCTTGACATTCTTCACAGCTGCAGGCCGCCGGCGCCGACGATCTGAGCCAGCTGCCAGAATTGCACACCATAGGTCGTCGCGTTCCAATCGCCCGCGCCTTCCAGCGTGACTGCCGAGGCGTCCTGGCTCTTGGACAGCTTGTCGATCGACTTGGCGGTCGTCGGCCCTTCGATCGCGCCCACCGTGTTGCCCTTGGCGGCCGCTTTGGCGTTGCGGCGCTGCACCGCCATGTTGTGAGCCACGAACAGCATCGACCCGTGATCGAGCAGCTCGGCCCAGCGATCAGCGGGCAGACGCAGGACCGCGATGCCCTTCCAAAAATCGAAACTGGCCTCAGGATAGGCCGCCGTGTCCGAGAACTCCGGGAAAGCAGCGGTGAAGTCGCTGTAGGTGAAGCTCATCGGGCCAAGTCCTGAAAAACGACGGGAGCGCCGCGCTGGACGCCCCCGCCTTCTTGTCGGTGACCGGCTCTATCAGCCGATGCCGTCGCGGTAGCCGATCGTCTCCGGATAGACGGTCTCAACCCGGCCAAGGCGGCCGTAGTAGGGGACATCGATCCAGATGCCGCGGTACTGGGGCTGCATCGACTGCAGCGGCACCATCGGATAGCGAACATACGGCTCGTAGCGAGTGTATGCGGCCATGCGGTCGTAGGTCGCAGCCGCGCCGCCCGGACCGTTGAGGTTGGCCTTGTCGAGCCACTTCACCGGGTAGATTTCCAGCTCGATGTTCTTCTGGGCGGTGAAGACGTTGTTCTGCTTCACGTAATCCAGAATACTGACGTTGCCCGCCTCGGAGACCTTAGTGGTGGCGATGTAACCGAAGGGGTTGGGCGCGATGAGGACGTTCTTCGGCGGGGCCTTGTAGCCCGTCGCGGCCCACACCGACACGAGCAGCTCGTTGAAGTCGGCCGTGATCTCATCGGGCGTCTTCGTGATCCACGGCAGCGACGTGGCGGCGCCCGCAGCGACGTTGCCGGTGTTGATCACCAGCGCACCGTTGATGAGGCCGGTCGCGCTGATGGTCGGATCACCGACATAGACCATCTGGTCGACGTCCATCTGGTGCTTGAGGTTCAGGCCTGCAAGCATCTGGCTGTCGATCGGTCGACCGAGCTGCTGTGCGCTCAGCAGTTCGGTGATGGTGTAGCTCACCGTCTCGGTCCAGAGCGTGAGCGGGTTCACCTTCTTGTCGATGTCGACGTTGATGCGCGGCAGGGTCGTGGATTCCTTGCCGGCCCAGCTGATGCCGCTCGACGACGGTCCGCCCGTCGAGGCGAACGTCGACGTGGTGTAGGACGAACTCTCGTCGCCCATGGTCACGTCGGTGCGCAGGTCGATGTCACGATCCCAGGTCATGTCGACCAGGGGCTCATGGATCATCGGGTCAAGGCGTTCGAGTTCGCCGACGAGGAACGCACCGGCGCTGTCGATAGTGGCTTGGTCGAAGGTCTGGAACGCATCGCGCAGGTAGCGAGTGGCCTTGCGGTTATCGCCCCACGCGATCGCGGCGGCGATGGCAGGTGCGGCGGCCGATGCGACGAGCGCAATCGACGGCACGATAATGGCGGGACCGCTCCCCCGCAGGTGGTGGGTATTCATGACTGCAGTCTCCTCAGGAGAACGGCCCGGCCATTTCGGCCGGTGCCAGATGGGTGGATCAGTACGGGATGCCGATCGCGAGCTCGACGTTGCCCGCCGCGTCGGCAGGCCCCGTGAAAGTGAGCAGGGCGGGGGCAACCTGGCCGGAGCTGGTCGTGTTGTCCTCGATGCCGCCGATCGCGAGACCGCCGTTGACGGTGGTGCGGACATAGGCCTGCGCGCCGCGCGCGGCCGTGCCGTTCGCGAGCGTAGCACCGAGGAATCCGACCTTCATGATGTCGATCAGACCGGAGGTGGGCGGAGTGCCGCCCCCAAGCGTCGACGTGGCACCCGAAGCATCCTGCGTGGGATACGGGCGAACCGTATACCCGTAGATGACGCCGGCTGCGTCGCCGCTTGCAAGCGTGCGTACCTTGCCGTTGACCAGCTTCACGGGCTGGCCGTAGGCGGTAGGCGGGTTGGCAGTGTCGATGATCTCCTGCGAGATCACCTGGCCGGGGAAGGAGCGGCTGACGGCGCCCGGAATGGCAACGTTCATCCGCGTGGTAATTGCCGTCATGTCGGCTTCCTTTCGTTCGGAGGTGGTGGGCTGTGCGATCAGCGACCCGACGCCTTGGCACGGCGAGCTGCGATCTTCTCCTGCATGAGGGCGGCGGTCATCGGCCCCTGCGGGATGGCGGTGACGCGCGGGCGCGTGTTGTGCGCCTTTGCGACGGCGGCGGCGGCGTCGAAGAGCACGCGGACCTGCGCGGGCTTCGAGGTGGCCAGATCGACACCGGCGAGGATTGCCTCGACAGGTGCCTTGCGGGCGCTGTCCGTCAGAGCGCGGGTCAGCACATCGCGGCGCATATCGGTAATCGCGCGCCGCTTCGGCTGCCCGTCCATTGTGCCGGTCTTGTAGCCGGGAAAGATGATCTCGGCCTTGGCGGCCGCGTCCATCACTTCCTTGCTGTCCGCCGGATCGTCTTCCTCGGCGTCCTCGTCGGTGACCGCTACAACCGGATCGCTCGGGGCGCGAGCGGCGGCCATCTCGTCGAACTTGGCACTCATGCCGGCGATCGCATCCTCGAGAGCCTTGAAGCGGGCTTCATAGGGGTTTTCGTCGGTGTCGACGGTCGCGGCGGCGGCAGGCGTAACCGGGTCTGCAGGCGCGTTGTGGATGTGGACGTGAACACCGCCCTCATCGCCGTCCAGCTCTTCGGTGAGGCCTTCCGGTGCGTCGGCAAGGGCGCTCTCGAATGCGGTTTCATCATTGTCCCGAAAGGCGGCCCGAAGGCGGTCCATCAGGGACATCTTGCGAGGCTTCGCCATATCAGTCTCCTTGTCTTGGATGGCGCAGGTGGAGCCACCCCGACCGCGGTCGACGATGGCAAGGTGGTTTCCGAGAATGGAGGTTTGGCGCCCCAGGCCCGGCTTCACTTCTTCGAGTTCGGCGTCATAGCCGGGGCTGACCTCGCGCTTCTTCCTGGCAACGATCAGCGCAATTGTGGCCGCATCGGTGATGAGCAGGTCGGCCATCAGGTATTCGGAGTCGACGCCCTCGCCGCGACGCGGATTGAGCAGCACCCCGATCTGATACTTGCGGGTGTCGGTCTCGCTCAGCAGGGCCGGCGGGTGATCATTGGTGACCGGCTTGCCGCTGAAGCTTGCGATGGTCTCCGGCGCGAACAGGACGTCGGCATCGCGAATGATGACGACCATCTGGCCGTTGGCGGCCGGGCGAACCTCGGGCACCTCTTCGGGCCGGTAGAGCATCGCACCGGTGCGGGCGATGCGCACGTCGGAGCAAAGCAGGTAGCCCTCAGGCGTGAAGGCCTGGGTACGTCCGATCTGCTCCGGCGCGTAAGTTGCCTGCGAGCCACGGTCCAGCACCATGGCCCGGTCATGCTGGACCGTCATGGTCAGGCGCTGGGGACGCCGAGCTGCGCCGACGTAATCGCCGTCGCGCTCTTGCAGAAGAACGTCGCGCGCTTGGCATTGGTCAGCGTGACCGCTGCGCCCGCCGAGCCGCCATCGATCTGCACGTTGGCAGCAGCCGGGAACACCTTGATCGGGTTTGCACCATCATTGAACACGGTGACCGACTGGCCCGGTACAAGCGCGGGCAGCGATACCGCGTCGCCTGAGTTCGCCGAGGTGGCGACGAAGTTGAGCTTGGTGGTCAGAGCCGTCGCGCCGGCAAGCGTCTGCGTCGTGCTGGCCGTGATGCCGGTGGTGACACTTTGCGCATCGCCGACCGGCGAGAACCGCGGTGTCCAGACGGGCGAAGCCTGCGTGCCGGTGTTCTGGTAGACCACGCCTGCAGTGCTATCGAGCAGCAGATGGCCGGGCAGGGCGGTACCGGCTCCGGTACCGTTCGTGCCGTTGGTCGGCGCGCCGGCTTTGGTGAGGGTGACCGTCGCGGACAGGCCGTTGAGAAGAAATGCGGTAGCGTCGAGCAGGGCGCGACGGATCGCACCCTTCCGCTTGTAGGCGGCAAGAGCCATGGGTATCGTCCTTTGCTATGAGGCATGCACCGGATGACATCGTCGATCAGCTGCGGGCCATTGCCGCGCTGGACGCTGTCGAGCTTCCCGACCTTGCGGCCGAGGATCTCGTGGAGTTCGATGCCGCCGAGTACATCGAATACCTGTGGGGCTATTTGACCCGCATCAGGGACGGGGACGGCGACCCGGTTGAGCTGGCGCGCGAGGCGCTGGATTTCAGGAAATGGATTCTGGAGGCTTAGGCCTGCGCACCCTTGCCCGCGAACACGCGCGGCTTCGGTGCGGCACCCCCGTTCTTGATCAGCGCGATGTCGGCTTCGATCGCCTCCGCCTCGGCATTGTCCGCATCGGCGAGCGCCTGTGCTTCTTCGGCCTGGGCGAGCAACTGCTCCGACTTCTCGATATGACCGCGCGCGCTCTCGCGCTTGGCTGCGGCGGCTTCGGTGAGGATCTTGATCGACGACATGATGCTTCCTTTCCTTGCCGCTTACACGGCGACGACATGGCCGAGCGTGGCGGCCACCCCCGGGTGCAGCGGTGATGGTGCCTGATCTGGCAGTGCCCAGATGGCGTGGGTGTGTTCGCCGTTGAGGCGGGGTTCGAATGGTTCGGCGAGGTCGGCCCGGTAGGTCGCGAAACCCGACCTGGTATCGATCAGGCGCAGCGGCCAATCAGCAGTGACGCCCGCTTCCTCGCCGGTTTCGCGCCGGGCGGCTTCGACAGGGCTTTCGCCGTCCTCGATCTTTCCGCCGGGAAAGCACCACGTACCGCGATGGTCCCCTGCGCGCTCGCTACGCTTCAGGAACAGCATCCGGCCATCGCGGGTCACACACATGATTCCGGCCGCGCGCACCAGTTCGGCGCCGCTGTCACGGAGGTAGACATGGACGTGCATCGTCGCCTCAGAACACGGGTTCAGGGTAGCAGCGGCAATTCCAGATCGCGCCTGGCAGCGCGTGGTGACCCGGATCGCACTCGGGCGGTTCGTCCCAGCGGAACGTTTTGCCTTCGAGAGGCTTGTGGCTTTGCCGCACATCACTGTCGCGCGAGGTGCGCCAGATGAAGTGGGTCGAGCCGATATCCTCGGCACGGGCCCTCGTGAACTCGGTCGAGGTGCGGGCTACCTCGGTCCGGGCAATCAGGTTGGCGCGGCTCTTCGCCACGTCGCCCGATCGCATGATCTCGGACGCGATGTCCTTTGCCCGGGTGCCCTGTGTCAGGCCCTCAAGGGTCAGCTTTTGCACCCGCTCAGCGGCATCGCGGGGCAGGCTGGTGATCAGCCTGACCTGATCGGCGAGCCGCTGCTGTGTCAGCTGGCCGACGTCGCTTGCATCGAGCTGCACCTGCATGATGCGGGACATTTCCGCCGACACTTCCCGCCAGGCGCGCCGGTCCCGCGAATCGATTTCCTCGACCATCCGTCGCCCGACCACACGGGCCCATGGCTCGATGATCTGGGCATAGCGCTCCAGCGCCTGCCCGATCCGGTCAGCAACCGCCGGGTCATCCGGCGTCCAGACCGTGGCGACGAGTTCGCCGATATGCGTCGCGATCTTACGCAGCTGGCTCGCGTACTGCCGCTCCACCTTCGTCGTCTGGACCAGTCGGCGCGACGCCCTGGCCCGGTCCATCACCGCTGTCCGGCTGCAAGTCGGGATCAAGCTCGGTCGGGCGAGGGGGCGCAAGTTCAGCCTCCTTGATTTCCTCGTCGGTGATGTTCGAGAACACACCGGTCTGTTCGGCCGACTGCCTGAGCTCGCGCATTGCCGATGGCGCGCTGATCAGCCCCAGTTCCGAGGCGGTTCCAACGGCTTCAACAATGGTCTTTGCCAGTGCGCCCTTTTCGGTGTCGGACATCTGCCAGAGCGGGTTGAACTCTGCCCGGAAGCCTTCTGGCGGGTTACCCCCGACGGCTGAGCGGTAAAGGATCGTCGAGAGCTTGTTGACCGGCTCTCGCAGGTCCTTCTGCTGCTTGGCTTTGATGGCATCGTAGTAGTTGCGCAGGTCGCTCTCGCCGGTGCTGTTCAGCCCCGCTGGCGACTGACCGAAGAGGCGGACGAGCGGGATCTGCGTCGCGCCGGACAATTGCTGACCAAAGCCGAGCAGCAGATCGTTCAATCCCGCGAACGAGTAGGTGTGGGTCTCGAAATCATCGTCGGCATCGAGCAGGGTCAGGCCCTCGCTGGACTGGAACTTGCGGATAGCCTCGACATGCTTTTCAACCGCGGTTTGCGCCGCACCGCCTGCGGCGAGAATGCTCCGCAGCCCTTTGATCTTTAGCGTACGCAGGTAGGCCTTGTAGATCAGCTGCGCCGATCCCTGACTGGCGCTATCGTAGGCCACGAGGCGGTCATACATACGCTCGACCACCGACATGCCCCACCCCGATTCGGCGAGGCGCTGGAAGTACGGCAGTTTGACGCCTTCGATCCGGATCACGCGCGAGTGATGGATGTCCTGCATCGAAAACGCGGAGGCTTGTGGGCCAACCTTGTACAATTCGGGGCGGCCAACAATTTTGCCGTCGGTCGATACGACGTCGGTGGTGATCGGCAGCAATTCCCAGCGGCCGAGCGGCACCACACCGAGAAATTGGTCGCGATCAATCGTCTCGACACGGAGCGGCGTCGCCATGTCCTGGCCATCGATCGCGATCACGCCGATCGCGCCGCCGTAAAGCCGGCCCCACTGGATGGTTTCCTGCAGCGACTGCCAGATCTGTAGATCATCCTCGGCAGCGCGCATCAACTCGATAGCGTCGGGCTTGATCGTTGAGCCGAAATCGACGCCCTCGCGCGTCATGTCCTCGGCCACGGCATCGACCACGGCGCCGACCACCCACGAACCGCGGTACATCGCCTCCAGCGTGCGCGGCTGCCGAGTGAGCAGGTTCGACAACGCGTAGGTGTTGCTGTCGCTCATGTTGCCGGTACCGACGCCGAGGCGAGCCTGCATGTTCTGAAAGCTGTCTGCGGTCGCCCGGTCCATCTGCGGCCGCGCGGCGGCGGCGCGGCCACGGGCACGGCGCTGAGATCGTCGGCTCATGCGTAGGCCTTGATGTAGGTGTTGAGGTCGAACCCGTCAGGGGCGAAGGTCAGGCCGAGCGAGTCGGCGATGTCCGGCGAGCGCAGGCCGCGCTTCTTCATGTCAGCCTTGCCTTCGACCACGATCCGGCCGGAACTGTCGATGCGGTATCGAGGCGAAGTCAGCTCACCAGCGAGGTCCTCGGCGATTTCGCGCGGAAGGGCCCCAAAGCTCGGCTCCTCGGTTCGCACCCACTGGGCGACTTCAAGCCAGAGGTAATCGCGCAGCTTGAACGCTTGGCCATCGACCAAGTCCCATTGCGTGCGTTCCGGGGCTGACTCCGACACCATGACTGCGACAACTGGCTCACCCATCTCGATGAGCCGATCCGCGACGCCGGCGCCCAGGCCGTTGGCATCGACGTAGATCTTGTCAGCGCCCCACTGCTCCCGAAAGAGCTTGGCCTGGCCGGCTGTGGTCATCGTGTCCTGCTTGGACCTGATCTCGCACTTCTCAATGACGTTGCCGACGCGCAGGATAAACACGGTCCGGTCATCACCGAAGCGGGCGACGTCGACACCGAGCCGTCGCTCCATGCCGGGCTTGGCCGGTTCGTTCCGGGCAATTGCGGTTTCGGCATCCTCAAGCGCGATGAGGGTGTCATCGTCCTGCTTCGGGAAGTCGCCGTCGGCGCGAACGCGGACAACGTTCGAGCCTTCGCCGAACTTGCGGACGAGGCGCTCGCGGTAGGTCGGATCGACCAGCGGGCTGTCGGCGCAGCGGAAGTGCAGGGCGGTGAAGTCGGCCCGGTCCTGTTTGTGCGAGCGGGAAAAATACCCGGTATTGCGGGTCGGGTTTCCGACCATGAGCAGCCGCGCGCCGTGCGAGGACAGCGCGCCTTCAGCCACTTCGAAAATCTTGTCGTCGACGCCGCTCGCTTCTTCGACAACGAACATGATCTGACCGTCGTCCTCGATCTCCTCGATCGACGAGCCGTCCTGACTGATCAGGATGCCGCTGGCGTGGAACCCCTGCAGGGCGTCCGGGTTCTCTTTCCGCGCGGTCCGCGCCACCGCGAACCACTGATCCGGCGAGCCCTTGTCAGCGATCCTGTCTTGGTTGATCGTGAACAGGTTCGAAAGCCAGAGTTCGGGCGGCAGACCGTTCGCGCGGCTCAGCGCATCGGACTTGCGCGCCCATTTCCCAAGCTCTGACCACAGAACGTCGCGCAGCTGGCTGGCACTCGGCGCGGTGCAGGGGATCTTCGGATAGTCGAAACATTCGAGCATCCACCAGATCGCGGCGGAGACCGAGCCGGATTTGCCGACGCCGTGTCCGGCGCGGGCGCTGACTTTGGCACCGTCAGGCTGGATCGCTTCAAGCAGCTGGGTCTGCTGCGTGGTGGGGTTCAGACCAAGGCGTTGCTTGGCGTAGAGGACGTTGTTCTTGCGCCAGATTCCCCGAAGCTGCTGATACTCATCAAGCTGGGCTTCGGTCAGCATCTTCTGCGGCCTGCCTTGCAGCAGCCAGAAGTCCGGAGACGCCGCCGGTGCTGTTGATTTCGACCGGGCCGCCATCCTTGCCGGTCAGCTCAAGGCGATCCTTGAACATGCCGAGGTGGCGCGCGACGCTGTCCCAGGCCTTCTCGCGATCGTGCATCAGCACCTCGAGTCCGTCGCGGCCTTGCTTGATGCCAGCGTAGAGCGCTTTCCCCTTGGCGCTGAGGCGGCGGCTGTCGGCGAAGAATGTCCGCTCGACGCCGTCACCATCGCAGCGCGGGCAGTGCGGGGCGGGGGCCGCATGTGTGGTGTACCCGTACCCACCTTCGTCGGTGGGAAGCGCCCGCTTGTTCTGCGTCGCCTTGGCCGCTGCTTCCTCGAACTCGCCGATATCGCGCCACTGATAGGCGTGATCCTTGCCATGGCAGTGTCGACAGGCGTGGCGGCGGTACTGCACCAGCTCGTTCGGGTCTGCAGTGGCGAGGTCGTACCAATGTTGCAACACCATGTCCGCCGTGATCTCGGTCCGCTCGGAGCGCTGCTCCATTGCCAGCTTGATGGCGGCCTGGATCTCGGTCTTTTCGAGCAGCTCTACCGCGATCCGGCGGGCTGATTTGGCGCTGTAGCCGGCGCGGGTGGCAGCTTTTGAGCCGCATAGGTCGATCAGGTACTCGTTGACGAACGCCTGCTGTTTGGGCGTGAGGGCCATGGTTGAAGACCTTTCCGCCGGAGGCCCGAAAAATTATTTTCGACCCTGCATCGGCGATGACGGCCACGCTCAGGATCGGTGGACAGGATCACCTCCCTTCGATGGGCGGAAACGTAGGATTTCCGCGCTTTGCGTGGCCTGAAAACAACGAAGCCCGGACGCTGTTTCCAGCTCCGGGCATAGTTCGTGCGCCGACATTTATGCCCGTTCCCACTCACCTCCGCAAGAGCAAATCACAAGAGCACCCCGCAACCGATCATCGCATACCGCTGGAGCACGTCCCGCTCGTCCACATTCCGCCATGTCCGCTCCCGGATATCGATCCAGCGATCAAGGGCCGCGATCAGCCGTTTGCGCGCGGTTGGCCAACTGACCCGGAACACTCGGGCAGTCGCGAAGAGGTCTCGATCGGCGAGCACCATATCGATCACCATGCGCCGCGGCATCGGCAGAAAGCGGCGCCAATCCGAATAGGCACGCTCGAGCCTGACGATAGCCAGGCGCTCGACCAGAACATCCCGGCCCGAACCTGAACTATCCACCCGGGCTTCAAGGCTGGCTCCGCGAACCGACACGCTCCGCTCGATGAGCTCGGCAACCAGCGCGATCTCCATGGCAGCGGCGTGCTGGTCGGCGGTGATCTGTCCGTTCTCGTGCATCCTCGCCATCGATGACGCCGATCGCCGGCGCTTGGTCTTGGTGAGATGACCACCTTCGTCGGGCACGAAAACATCGTCGAACTCGCCGTGCGCCTCAGCCTCCGGCGTGATGATCGGCTCGCCGGTTTCCCGCTCGAAATCGCTCATCGCATCCATACGAGCCTGCCACTGGGCATGTGTTTCGTCCCGGCGCTTGACCCGAGGATCTCGTTTGCGGCTGAACGTCCGAGGCTGCATTTTTCCCCCTTGGTGGTGACCCGAGCGCCGTAGAGACCCAGGCGGCTTGGTTGTTGAGTTTCGTTGACAGGTCAGCGGATCATCGTCGGCGGCCGTAGAGCCGCTTGCCGATGGCTTCGATCCACATCGCGTCGACCTTGGCGACGTCGTTCGGAAAGATGACCACGATCCCGTGCTCGTCGTAGAGCTCCTGCGCGGCGCGGCGAGCACCGGCAGGGTCCGGATCGCGCATCGACCTCGCGAATGGTGTAAGGCTGGTGCGGGTCAAGTTCATGCCTGCGCCCCGATCTGGCGAGCCTGCCAGCGTTGGAAATCCTCCGGTGGCATCAGGGCGCGAGCTTCAAACTCGGACATCTGGCGCGGCGGGTACCGGGCGTCGAACAGGGCATCTGCCTGCCGCTGCTCCTCGGCGCGCTGGCTCGCCTCCTGCGCCAATCGGGTGAGGATGGACTGGATGTACCCCGCTGGCCGCTCCGGCTTGGCGACGAGGGCGCGGTCAAACGCTTCCGCCACGATCTCGGATCCGTGGGTCTTGATCCACCTCGCGATCTGGGGGCGCGCCGTCTCGCCGAGCAGCGCGACGCCGTTCAGCCACAGGGCGCGGTTGGGGTCGGGGGGATGGCTTGGCTCGCTCCGGGGTTGTTCCGGTGGGGGTTTGTCCTGCGAACGATTTTCGCCAGCGTCGCCGGTATCGCTAGATACCGTATATTCTCCCTCTCCCTCTCCCTCTCCCTTGGAGCCAATGTCACAGCCTTTTTTGTGTGACGTCCCATGAGACAGGCTATCACTGTCCCTTGGGACAACTTCGCTCTGTCCCAGAGACAGGAATGGGACAGACAGGGGGAAGTCACTAGCAACAAAATCGGAAAAAGCGGGCTGAATCAATTCAGTGCTGTGGCGCTGATTGTGCTTTCTCACCCGCGCGCATTCGGTCTTCCAGCGCTGATCGAGCTTGCGCATCCATGATGTCATGGCGCGCTCTGCTACAACGGGATGATACAGCCTTCCGTCGGAACATTTCACAAAACCGCGCAGCGAACCTCCGCGATGCTTCCGAAACGTCTTCAAATCGCGGCCCAGACCGATCAGCTTGCAGAGCACCGCATCGTTGTCCGGAAGGCTTGCAGCAGGCACCTGATGCCACGATGCCGCCCACAGCAGCACCGCATACCAGCATGCCTCAGGGTCTTCCTCGGCAGCGAGATCGCTATCGCGCAGACGGGCAACATGCAGCGGCATGAACTCGAAATCACGCAGATCGCAGTCGGCCGGGGTGAGGGGGTCGGGTAGATCTGTCATGGTCATCTCACGGCCTGGTAGGGTGCAAAGAACCGCCCGCGCGCGATCCCGGTTGTCCCGTTGCGACGCTTGGCGAGGATGAATTCGAGAACGCCGCGGATGCGCTCCATGCGGTCTTCCCAGCGCTCGTGCGCCTCGGGGTCGTTCTGCGGCTCGGTCTGGGCGAGGTAGTATTCCTCCCGGAGCAGGAAGAGCACAACGTCGGCATCCTGCTCGATCTGGCCGCTGTCGCGCAGGTCGGAAAGCTGTGGGCGCTTGTCCTGCCTCTGTTCGACGCTGCGGCTCAGCTGGGCCAGCGCCATGATGGCGACGTCCTCGTCCTTGGCGATGGCCTTCAGCCGTTTGGAGACCTCGGAGGTCGCCTGATAGGCGTCCTTCATCTTGGTGTCGGGATGGAGCAGCTGCAGGTAGTCGACGATGACAAGGTCCAGCGGGTGACCGCGCGCGGCCATGCGCCGCTTGTGACGGCGCACCAGCGTTTGGAGGCGCCCAATCGCAAGTGTGCCGGCATCGACGACGGTGAGAGGGATGCGGGACAGCAGCGAACCCGCCTCAGCAACCCGTTCCCGCTCCCAGTTGTTGAGCCGCCGGCGCTGCAGCACCGAGTAGGGGATACGGCAGCTCTCGTGGTCGAACAGGCTGTCCGATATCATACGTCCGATCAGATCCTCCTTCGACATCTCGAGGCTGACGAACAGGGTGCCATGACCACGGGAGGCGGCGCCGCGGGCGTAGGAGCAGGCGAAGGCGGTCTTACCCATGCCGGGTCGCCCGGCGACGATATTGAGGCTCTTGGGTCTGAGCTGGCCGAGCAACTCGTCGACGTTCGGGATGATGTGGCAGCTGACGCCGGTGACATCGGCATCAAGCTCGGCGAGCCAGGCATCGACGCACTCGGCCGCGTCCGCCTCGACGACACTGCTCTCAGCGCGCGCGGTGACTGCTGCGTCGGCAAGCGTGCTGATCTCCGGCAAGCTGGTGCCAAGGTCCGCGCACGCCTCGACGGCCTCGATGAGACCGGAGCGCATGCGGCGCCGATCGGCAAGGTCCGTGATCTGGCGGGCGAGATCCCGCACGTCGCTGACCATCGCCACAGGATTGCCGGTGAGGCGAGCAAGGTAAGCGGGGCCCCCAAGCTGCTCGAGCTGCGGGTCACCGTCGAAGTACCCCTTGATGGCGACGGGTGATGTGCCCCGACCGAGAGCGGCCTCGCGCACAATGACCTCAAACAGATGGCTGTGCAGCGCGATGGAGAAGTCATCTGGTTTGACTCGATCAGCGATGCGATCAATGAGGAGCGCATCCATCATCATTGCGCCGAGCAGCGTCGCCTCGGCCTCGACGTTGACGATCGCGGCCGGCGGAAGCTCGATAGGCGTCTGCATCCTCGAAATGGTGGCGATCCCCGAATTCATGCAATCTTGTCCATGGCGACGTAGAATTCCTCGAAGCTGTCCTGGCGCAGGATCAGCCAGAGGGGGTTGTTCTTGAGCTTCGGGTTCAAGGCTTCGGTCCGCAGCAACGCGGCGTGCACTTCGAACGCGAGGGTCGCTCGTTCCTCATCGGTCAGCCGCGCCGGCGCACTCATTCCGCAATCCTTTTCAGGTCGAGGGATGTTTCCGTCGCGCGGGTGAGGCGGCCGTTACGCAGCCAGTGCACAAGCCGCTTGCGATCGGCACCCATGACATAGCCGCGGAGCAAGCCCTTGTGGCGATGGACGTCAAAGGTGCGCTGTCCCTCGCGCGTGACCACGGCATGGATACGCTCCTCGTCTGGACAGCAGCGCGCCGGGGCATCGTCATCGTCATCGATCATCGGCGGCCACCCCCGCCAAGCATCGGCTGCAAGACCTCATCAGCGCGCCAGGGCGGGACGACACCGCGCATCGAGACGCAGTAGTCGAGGATGCCAAGCGCATCAGCCTCATCGGTCGTTCGCGGGTGGAACCCGAGCTGGCGGCAACGCTCCATGGTCAGCGATTTGAGGCTGTCCGTGGCGCTCTTGCCGGCGGCCTTAGCCTTGCGCTTGGCCTCCGAGGAGTTGATGCGGCCGATGAAGGCGGGACGCCATGAATCGATGTTGATGCCCTGGACAATGCGCAAACCCATGGCGTGGCCGAAGCTCTCGGCGTGGGCGGCGAGGCCGGACAGCACCCGCAGCGTATCGATGTTGGTGTGCCCCTTGAGTTTATTCGGGTTCAGCGGCTCTTCAAAGTAGAGCGCTTCGAACCGCGACACCGCACGTAGATCGAGCAGGTTGGCATGGAGCTTGGCGTAGGTCTGGCCGCGCCCGGTATATTCGGAGCCAAGCTCCCACGAGCCGAAGCGCGGCGCGGTGTCGTCGCCCATCCAGACAGCCCAGCCTGTGGAGCGCTTCGATAAATCGAGCGCGATCATTGGGATTCCGCTCACTTCGGCTCTCTCCGCGCGGCAGAGGCGGCGCTTGGAACGCCGCCCCCCGTCTCTTCAGTTCAGCTGCAGGCTGGTCGGCTCGGTGCCGCCGGCGAGCGCGAGGTCATCGTCGCCGGCGGTGTGGGGCTGCAGCGTCGCCATGCGGGGCTTGTCGGCCTTGCCGCCGCCCGGGACGACATCGCCACCGGCTTGGCCCGACGCGAGCGTGAGCAAGTCGGTGGGGCGCTTGAAGTTCATCTCAGTCAGGCCCTGATGCAGGGCGGTCAGGAAATGATCGCGCTTGGCATCCTCGCAGCCTTCGAGGAAGAACAGGAAATCGATGACCTTGCGCGGGAAGTTGCAGTCTTCCTTGATCCGCTTGTACGGGTCGGACAGGTCACCGCTCTTTTCCGAGATGAACGCTTTGCGGGGCGCGATCTCGTTGCGGTAAATCTTGATCGCCTCGGCGGCGTTGGGGGCATTGTAGACGCCGCCGTCATCGGGCGCTCCGGTATCGGACTCTTTCTTCGGTCTGGCCACAGCGGCCTCCTTTGCTTGGGTGGTGGAAGGGATTGGCAGGAGTTCGAACGCCTCTGCCGGCGGCGGATTGAGCTCTTCATCGCGCTGCTGAAGCCGGGCTTCGGCCAGCGACATGCCTGACTCTTCGGCTGCTGCCTCGATGCTCCATCCCAGTCGCAATGCGCGGCGCAGGATGCGGGCCTGCTGACTGCCGCCGATCATCCGCGCGGCTCCAGCAGCGGCGACGGGGGCAAGCCCATTTGCTCGCGCATCAGTCGGGCGCGGCCAGCATCTGCAGGGGTGGGCGCGCGGCGGCGGAAGAGGTTCATGTCAGTGCCTCCGGATAGTCGCCGGGGCGCTCAAGGCGTTTTCGGCAAGGCGCAATCCAGTCGAACCGCGTCAGTTCTTCGCCATCGATCCAGACCAGCCAGGCATAGGCCGTTGCCGTGCTGCCCTCGGGCGCGAGCCGCCCCTTGTGCATCACCACCCGCTCGGCAAACTGCAGCACGAAGCTAGGCGGATTGACCTTGAACAGGCTCTCGTATCGCGCCTTCCCTTCCAGAAACGCCGTGCGCGCGATCATCGCAAAGCCATGGCGGCTGCTGGCCGCCGCGCGCGCGATGAACTGCTCGGCAAGGCGGAACGGCGGATTGGTGATCGTCCAGTCGACCATTGGCGGCACCGGGCCCCACAGATAGTCAACCACCGGATAGCCCGCGCCATAATCGTGAACGTCCGCAGCCTCGACGGTGCCGAAATACTCGGCCAGCGGGCGCGCCATGTGTCCGCGGTTCGCAGCGGGTTCGCGGCAGGTGAACTCCTGCCAGTCGTCCGGCTCCCAGCACCAGTTCGAGCGCAGCCATTCGCACAGTGCCCGCGTGGCCCAAGGCGGCGTCGGAAAGTCATCGAGGCTGTCGTGGGGCTCGCTGCGCTGCTGCATGACGGCCGAAGACCGGTTCTGGCCGCTCATTGCGTGCCTCCCCGCACTTGCCCGGCGAGCTGCTCGTATGCGGTGTCGGACAGGCCATAGCGGTCCATGACTTCCGACTTTGGCCAGCCGGCAGCGATCGCCCGGCGCGCAGCATCATTGCGCTCGCGCACACGGGTTTCGCGCTCGGCCCGACGGTCCAGAAAGTCGAGGATGCGATCGCGAGGGGCCTCGCTGCCCAGCCGCATCGAGGTGCGATAAGCGGATTCGATGGGATCTGCCATCACGCCAGCGCCTCCAACGCGTGCGCTACGACCGGATTGCGGTCGGCGTATTTCGAAAAGTTGGCGATCAGATGCTTTATCGAGCTGTGCTCGCGGCCAAGCCGGATGCCTATCTTGTGCAGGGACAAGCCCCGGCGACGCAGTGCTACGGCGATCACGCAGCGTGCTTCGACTGCGGCAGGTAGTCTCGACTGGCCGATGATGTCGGCGCTGGTCAGTTCGAATTTCGGTGCGATCTTCGCCAGCATCATGCGGACCGTATCGTTGAGCTGCGGTGCGTGCTCCTTCGGCCTGCGATGCTCTGTGCACCGGCCCGACCTGTTCTTACGGTTCAGCGGAACCTGGCACACCGCGCACTTCCTTCGCGCCGGGCGCAGGTGAGCCTGAACGCACTTGAGGCAGCGCCCGGTCTTGTGCTTGCGGTTGTTAAGCGGGGTACCGCAATCAACGCAGTCGCACTTGAACGGAGAGGCCTGTAGCGGCGCCCGCTTCACGTTGTCGTTGATGTGCGGCAGCCCGATCGGCCCCAGTCCGCGCGCGACCAGGATGCTGTCGCGCAGCTTGGCAGATCCGCGGAGCATCGCGGTGTAGTCGCGGAAATCGGCGTGACGGAGCGCGGCGTTGTCGACAGGCTTGTACTGGGGGCGCGCCATCATGCAGCCACCTGCCAGACGTAGCCGACGCCGCGCTGGGTGGCGATCGGGCAAGGCGCGCTAATCTCTGCGCAAGCATCGCGGGCTCTATGGACCTGCACTGCCAGCGTATTCAGGTCCTCGCTCGCGCTGACACGCGCAAGCAAGGCCTCGCCCCGTACCGCCCGGTTCGACGCGGCAAGGGCATGCATGATACGAGCAGGTGTGGCTGCCATACGAAGCCGCTTGCCCTCGTAAAGCACCGTCGCCGCCCGCGGATCGATCTTGAAGCCGTCGCGCTCGACAACCTCGTCCTCGCGGAAATTGTACCCGCAGCACGGGCAGAAGGCAGGGGCGTTCACGCTGCGAGCCCCATCTTCGCACCTGCGGCGCGCAGGCCGGTAATCGCCGCATCAGCGGCGCGCAGCTCCGGCAGGAATGTCGCGATCGTCCGGTGATTGATCCCATCTGCCGCGATGGCGGCGAGCTTGGCAGCCAGAGCCGTCACAGCCGGGAGGGCCTCGACGATATCGATGGCGGCGATCGGTACCGCGCGGCAGCCGAACAGCTCGAAGTAGGGCTGCACATATTGCGGACCGAACTTCGCCGCGATGCCGCTGATGACAGAGGCCGGAACCTTGGCCGTCATTCCGCCTTCCAGCCGGTCGATTGTATCCGACGAGACACCGCCGATCACGACACCGAGCTGAGCGTTGTTCAGCGGACCGTTGTCGAGCTTCACCGCGCGGATGATGTCACGGACAACTTCCGCAATTTTGCCCGCGCTCGGCGCGTCGAAGAGGCTGTTTTGCAACGCCTTGTCAGGCATCTGTCTCTCCATGGAAACGCGAAAAAATCCGGGACAGCACGGCGCGCCAGCCTTTGGGCTTTGGGCAAGCCGCACTGTCCCGGTCAGGTGCCGCGCCGAGCGTTTGGGTGTCAGGGGCGCGGAATTCGGACACAGTGATGCTGTGGGGATAGGTGAGCGCTTCTGCCCACGATCCGGCGAGGCTCTCGTCGTCGATCATGCGGAAAACCCTCCGCCGGCAGGGTTGTTGGCCCCGCCGGCTTCGGTCATCCTGCGGTTCTCGACACCAACAGGAGAAACTGCATGTCCACTCAGGATATCCGCGTCACCAGCATGCCCGATAACTCGACTGCCGCCGTGGCATTTCAGCTGTGGGACGTTCTTCGCACCCTGCACGGGGGCGAGACGCTTGAAACCAAGCTCAAGCTCTACGTCGCATGCCGAAAAGCCGCAGTTGGCTCGTCTTATGACATTAGCGGCCTTAGCTGACTGCATCTCGGACGGCGTCCAGCTTGCGCCTGGCGTCGTCCACGTCCTGCCCCGCGACGAAAGCGTAAAATGTCGCCGCCCGCTGAACGACGTCCTCAACCCGGGCTTCCGGATTGTGCGCCAGCTTGAGGCATTCGAGCGCGACGTTCTGCTCTTCAATCGAGCGCATGAGTCGTTCCTTTCGGTGGGGAGGGAGGGCGCCATCGCTCAGCACCCTCCGCTGGGGGCAATTGACTTGCCCCCAGCTTCGGTCATCCTGTCGGTGCGACCCGAGACAGGAGAAAGGACAGGCCAACCATGGCTGATGATGGCGCAATCATTTCCGTGCAGTGCGGCAAATGCGGCGAACAGTTCGAGGTACCCATCGGCGGGGTGGTGCTCGAGACGGTGGACATTACCTGCGATCACTGCGGATCCAGCCGGCGCCTCACTGCAGACGAGATCGAAGGGCTCATCGCTGGATACAAGGCGCTCGAAGAAAAGGCGCGCGCTGCCTTGGAGGCTTTCCGCCGCCGTCTCTGACGGAACAAGGACCGCAAAATCGCGGATCGACGCAGCCATGGCTTCGAGGCTTGGCACGCGGATGGTGGTGGGGATTTGCCCCATCGCTCAGGCCGCCTGCTGGGGTGAGGCGGGGGTGTCGCTCGGCGTCGGCTTCTCGCTGCGCGGCGCCGGTGCATCAGGTCGATACGTTGCCATGAAGCGACGAACCCTCTGCTCCGTCTCGGGCCAGATGCGGCGAGGACGACCGTTGTCTCCGCGCAAATCGCGGATGAATGCCCAATCATTGACGGCGAGCCGTCCGAAGGTGCTTTCCTTGAGACCATGGGTCTCGACGAACGCCAGAACGTCGGCGAGGAGCGGGTGACTTTCCATGGCGCGATCTTATCGCGGGTAGCTACCCGCACGTCAACTCAAAATGCGGGATGCGTCCCTTTATTGCGGGACGTTGCCCGCTGGCCGACAATGGCAGGCATGCAAAAGCCTGTTCATATCGACGTTCCCAAGCTCCGCCGCGACGTACTCGCATGGCTGGAGAAGAACCCCGATGAGACCAGACGCGGGCTTTCACTCGCTGCCAGCGCCGGTCGAAACCCTGATGTGATCCGCGACCTGTTTCGGGTCGATAAACGAATGCCGACCTACGCGACCGTCGCTTCATTGGCTGAGGCTATTGATCAGGACGTGAGCAACTATGTGACGGGTGGTGTAATCGCAACGCAGGCGGAAGCGTGGCTTACCGTCTCCGGTGCGGTTGTAGCTGGCGTCTGGCGCGAGCAAGCCAATTGGCATCCTGATGACTGGTATCAGATTCGAGTGGACGGCCTGAGTGGGACCGGAGAGCTTGGCTTTGTTGTTGAGGGGCGGTCGATGGATCGGACGCTTCCTCCCGGTACAATTCTACGTTGCGTAGATGTGCTCCGATCTGACTTCCCCCCAGAAAGTGGGGATTATGTCATTGTCGAGCAAAAGCGCGGCGACCTCTATCAGGTGACCTGCAAACGGTTAAACCAACGGCGCAACGGCGACTGGGAACTGCTCTGTGAATCTAGCCTTCCAGAGTTTCAAGAACCCATATTTCTTGGCCGACCATACGACGAGAATGAAGCATTCGACCCCGTCATAGACGATGAGATTCGGGTGAAGTGCATTGTTATCGACGCCTACTTGCCACTTCGTCGGCGAATCACACGTCCGGTTCCTAGTAGCGGGTAGCATCCCGCATTTTGCGATTGACGCGGGCAGCGACCCGCACTAATGCTGTCTCCAACAGCCGCCGATCTCCTCCGGGACGAAGAAGTGGCCAGTTTGGAGACTTCCGATGGCAACCCCTGTCACCACCGCTGAACTGATCGCGATCCTCGCGCCGTTCGCTGGCTACAAGCTCAACCCGCCGCGCAGCCCCGAGGGCTATCCTCGCCAGAACGTCGCGGTCGATATTTACGCCCGCGCCGAGCACATGATCGACTGCGACCTTCGCGGCGTCGATGCCGATGGCGTCGTGGTGTTCTTCTACAACGCCCGCGAGGTCACGCCGTGGGACCGCATCCGCGAGGTCCGCATCGCTGGCCTTGATACCGATGGCGAGCGGGTCTCGACGCGCGTGTTCCAGCACGTCGGCGCTGCGAAGGTGGCCGCGTGATGGCCAAAAGTCTCATCCAGCGCGCCCGCGACATCGCGGCGGACCAGTACGTCCGCTTGTCGATGAAGAACCCGACGCCCTACCGGACCCTTGCCGATTGGGCTGACCAGATCGTCACTTACAGCGGCATGCTCCGCGACGGTCGCCTTGACCACGACCGCGAAGTCCAAACCGCGCTCGCTGCTCTCCGGAGCGCCGCGTGATGGCCTCCGCAGCCCGCACCGAGGCAGCTTGCACTGCCGACGCGATCCGCGCCCAGCGCCTTCGACCGATGCAGCCCGAGACGTTTCGGGCATGGCGCGACAACGGCACCGCGCTTGATGTCGCCGCTGCCACCACGCTCGCGGAAGCGGTCGATCTGGCCAAGCCCAACTGCTCGCACAAGACCTTCTTCGTGATCGAGCAGACCAAGGGCGCGCGCCGGTACCAGCATCACTACGCGGTCACCAAGTCCACGAGCAAGGGCTTCTACCGCGACAGCTACGATGGCGGGCCGCGCGTATTCGTCGGCTTCTGCGAGGCGAAGTTCCTGTTCACGATGCAGGTCTACGCACCGCTTGAGCCGGTCGCGCCGTGGCAGTGGTCCGACGCCGATCGCACCGGCGAGAAGCATGGTCTGTGCCCTGATCTCCTCGCTGCAGGAGGGCTCGCAGCATGATCGATACCTACAAGCGCCTGCACCGCGAAGAGCAGGAAACGCGCGTCGCCGCCGGCCTGGAGCCGAGCCGCATTGGCCCGATGATGGGCCTCGCGATCGGCGTAGGCGCGACCATCGCGGGCCTCGCAGCCATCACCATCGTTCTAGCCTTCATCGGGTGGGTCGTGTCGTGAGCCGGGCCTCCTACATCCTCATCCACCAGAGCCGCGCCGGGACCGCATTCCCGCCCGTGCGCGGCGGTGCCCCCACCATGGAGGAATGGGCCCGGCTCCGCGCCGCCCGCCGCCCATGGTGGAAGCGCCTGTTCTCTCTCCCCCGCGCAGCCTCGCCGATCCCGCACGGTGCGCGCCCCTCCCACATCGAAGCCGTCGAGGCCGGTTTCGATAACGGGGCATCGTCCGATGCGGAATGATGCCGTCCCCTATGCTGAGCTGCCCGTGTGCCCCGTTGCGGTGGCCGGCGCGGTCGACGTCACCCGGCCTGCCGAGGGCTACTATCGGTTTCGCCTTCGCTCGGGTTCCGTCTTCGGCGGCGTGCGCATTTGGTACGGTGCCCCGCTGGATCCGGTCACCGGTGAGGAACTCGATCGCTCCTGGCGCTGGCAGGCGCTTTTCAACGGCGAGATGATCGATCTCGATTGCGTCTGGCCGACCTGCGCCGGCGATCCGATCTCCGAGGATGAGTACCGCACATACTGCGCTCGCCAACACTGGGCCGCGCAGCACGCGCCGTGCAGCGCCTACGCCGACCCGCGCAAGCGGATCGACCCCCTTTCCACAAACGACCCCCAACTTTTCTAGCCGAGGAGCCATTTGCCATGGGCATCACTACTGCACGCAAGCTCGAGGACGAGGCAATTGCCCCGGCGCCGCGCGATCACAACAAGCCGCCGCTCGAAGAATTGATTCCGCTCGAATTCCGCGAGCAGCTGACGGCCGAGCACCCCGACTTTCTAGTGCTGGTCGACAACCGTTGCGGTGCCGGCGATCGCAACAGCGAGGACTATCAGACCGGCGAAGCCGATCGGGCCAATTGCGTCGATCAGGACACCTACGAGCGGTGCGGCAAGCTGGCGAAGAAGCTCCGCGCGATGGAGCAGCACGTCGATGCCACGCACACCGTCGTCAAGGCTCCTTACCTGCAGGGCGGCCGTATGGTCGATGCCGAGCGCAATGCGCTTCTCGGGCGGATCAAGGCAGCCCGCGACCGGGTGCAGGCCCAGATGGACAGCTACCTTGAAGCCGAACGCAAGAAGCAGCGCGAGGCCGAGCTGGAGCGTCAGGCCGAACTGCAGCGGCAGGAAGAGGAGCGCCGGAAGGCTGCCGAAGTGCTGCGCGAGAACGGCATCAGCGCCGACGTTCTCCCTGAAGCGCCGCCGCCTCCGCCGCTCGCCGCCCCCGCACCGCTTGCCGGTCCGGTCCGCACCGACGGCGCGACGATTTCCTCGGGGATCGAATGGCGCTCGCAGGTCACCGACTACGCCAAAGCCTTCAGGAAGGTGAAGGACGACGCGTCGGTGCGCGAGGCGATCGACAAGGCGATCCAGCGGTTCGTGAAGGCGACCAAGGGCCAGGTCGCAATTCCCGGCGTCACCATCACCGACCACGCGCGCGCCAGCGTCCGCTGAGCCGCGCCAACCATCCAGCCAGCGAACAAAGCAGGAATACCGCCATGCAGTACGTGAAGTGCAAGTTCCGCCCGTCCGACACCCGGACCTATACCTACCAGTGGGATGGCGAGCCGCTCCAGAAGGGCGATGTCGTCAAGGTCGCTGACAACCGCGACCCGACCGCATGGAAGCGCGTCTGGGTCGACGAGGTCACCAGCGAAGCGCCGTCCTTCGCCTGCAAGCCGATCCTCGGGATCTACAACCCGGACGCCGAAGCGGCAGACCGGCCTGCGGCTGCCGCCGCGCCCGCGACCGCAGACATGATCGGCGACCTTCTCGGCGACGAAGCCGACTTCTGATCCCTCATTTCAACCGGAGAAAATGAACATGAACGCCCGTAGCCAAGCCGTCCAGCGTGCCGATGCGCAGATTGAAGAGAGCCGCCTGCGCGCGGTTACTGCGCGCGAAACGCAGCGCCCCAAGCCCATGAGCGCGCTGGAATCGCTTGCCGCTCGCCTCGCGCTTGATCCCCAGAAGCTGCAGGACACTCTGGCGAAGACGGCCTTCGCCAGCTGCACCAGCTACGAAGAATTCATGGTCTGCGTGATGGTGGCGAATGAGTACGAGCTCAACCCGCTCACCAAGGAAATCTACGCGTTCCCGAAGCGCGGCGGCGGCGTGGTGCCCATGGTGGCCTACGATGGCTGGATCAAGATCATGAACCGCCACCCGCAGTTCGATGGCATCGAATACGAGCACATCGAGGACGAGAACGGCGAGATCAAGGCGGTCGAGGGAATCATCTATCGCAAGGACCGCACCCGGCCGACCAAGAAGATGGTCTATCTCGACGAATTCAAGATGAACACCGACCCGTGGAAGCAGAAGCCGCGCCACATGCTCGATGTGCGCTGCACCTGTCAGGCGGTGCGTCTTGCCTTCGGGATCACGGCGGGCATCGAGGGCGTCGACGATACTGACGGCGGTGAAGTGCGGCAAACTTCGACGCTCGTCATGCCCACTTTCACCGGTGCGATTGAGCAGAGCGCCAGCGCGCAGATCATCGACCAGCACAACCCGCAGACCGGTGAGGTGCTCCCGCGCGATCCTCGCACCGGCATGACCGAAGTCGACGAGGAAACCGCGCGCGAGCTCGATGCCGGCGAAGGCCGCGCCGACTACGAGCACGGCGACCAGCATGACGGCACGGCGGCGAACGGCGCCGAAGATCGCCCCACGCTCGACCAGGCTCTCGAATACCTGCAGTCGGCCACCACCATCATCGACCTGAACAAGCGCTTCGATGAGGTGAAGGGCTACTTCGTTGACGACGCCTACGCGGCGGTGAGCGACGAACGCGACGGCTGCGCCAAGCGCCTGCGCGGCGGGAAGGCCTGACCCATGGCCAGCACCGCACTCACCACCGCCGATCGTCTCCCCACCCTGATCAAGGAGCATTTCGGCGCCGATCTGCGCGACTTTCCGGAGCCGATGAAGGTCAACCTGATCGCCGATCTCAAGCTCGACAGCCTCGACCTGGTCGAGCTGATCATGGCGATCGAGGAAGAGTTCGGCATTGAGATCAGCGACGACGAGGCGAACCCGTTTGTCACCGACAACGGCGTCACGGCTCCGCATGCGCTGTCCGAGTTGGTCGAGCTGGTCGACCGCAAGCTGGCGAAGGTTTCGGCGTGAGCGCGGGTGCCATCAAGCCCACGCCGACGTTGGAGGCTCCAGCTGACTTGATGGCGGCGGCGCGGGCCAACTGCGCCGCGCGCGTCGCAGCGCGCGGGCAGGACGCCGAAGCAAAGCGCTACAACGCAGGCGAGAACGATCAGGGCTGGGCGCTTAGGCACGAGGTCGCAAAGCTCCGGGCGGAGCAGGCGCGATGATCCAGGTTGATCCTCGCGATTTCACGCCCGAAGCGTTGCGCAAGGTTGCGCCGGCATGCGGTGAATGCACCGGTCAGGGCGCGAGCGTCGTTGAGCTGGTCGCCGGTGCGGTGATTTACCCGCACCGGCCTGAGCTCTGGCAGAAGGATGGCGTCGACCGCTGGTGGTGGCGCTGTGAGAACTGCGGCGCCTACGTTGGAACTCACCAAGGTACGATCAACCCGCTTGGCACACCCTGCGGTCCCGAGACACGCCGGGCGCGCGAAGCGGCGCACGCTGCGTTCGATCCCATGTGGCGCAAGCGGATGCGGCTCTCCGGCCTCAAGCAGAGCGTCGCGCGTGGCCGCGGCTACAAGTGGCTGGCCGCGCAGATGGGGCTCAGCCGGAAGGACTGCCACATCGGTATGATGACCGCCGAACAGGCGTGGCGCGTCGTCGAGCTTTGCCGGGCGCGAGAGGCCGCCTGATGTGCCGTACCTCGGAAACCCAGGCTCGCTCCCGCCCGAGTGCGAAATCCTCGACGCCGAGGGCCACGTCATCGGCTTCCGAGCTGTCCACGTCCGGCTCTTCAACGGGTGGGACAGCCGCAAGGCCGGCTCCGGCCCTTGGCCCGCTCGCGACGGACGTCCTCCGACAAATTGGAGCATCCGCCGCCCGGTGCCTCACCCCTTCGACATCAAGGAATTCGAGCCACAATGACTATCAACCATAGCACCGCCGACAACCTGATTGCCGACGCGATCTGGTGGCTCAAAGGCTTCCGTGCTGCGCAGCCTGCCGACGCGAGCGACCCGACCGACAATCTCGGGGCGAGCCTGCTTCGCGTTCGTGAATGGCTCAATCGTCTGCCGCTGGGCGTGAGCAGATTGCTTGGCACCAATGAGCGCACGTTCGCCTGCGTGATCACCGAGCACGAGCTCGAAGTGATTATCGATGGCCTGCGCAGCAACACCAACGAGGACCGCGACTTGGCGCTGACCAAGGTCCGCGAGATCCACAAGCAGTTCATCGCCGAGTGCAATGAAGTGACGGCGCGGGTCTATGTCGAGATGCCGTTCTGATGAACGCGATCGCGCTTCCCCTGACCGTTGCTGACATCGTCGCCGAGTACGAGGCGAAGGACAGCGCCATGGCCGCCGAGATCAAGGCGCTGGAGGATGCCTTCACGCGGATTGATCACGCGACCACGGTGCAGGGTACCTATGTCGAGCGCGTCGCCCAGCGGCCCTACCTGCATCTCGATACGCTGCGGAAGAACCTGCTCAAGTCGGCTTGGCGCGCGGTTTACGAGCGCCTGCAGATCGACAGCATCGCCAGCGCCAAGGACAAGAAGCTCTTCGATCAGGCATTGGCCAATCCGCCGCCGCTGTCCGTCGAAACCGCCAAGGCCACCTTCGGCGATTACCTGATCCGCCCGCGCTTCCACATTCTGCGCGGCCTCGCCGAAGCCTTCTGCGCGCTCGATCCAGCCTACAAGTCGCACAGCCGGGTGCGCGTCGGGGTCAAGGGCCTGCCCAAGCGCGTTGTCCTGAACAACTGGGGCGGGTTTTCCAGCACATACGGTCGCGATCGGTTTCAGGACATGGCCAACGCCCTTGCCGCGTTCCGCCGCCAGCCGCGCGTCGAGTGGTGCGAGATGCTCGACATCGACGACCAGCACAAGCTCGGCAGCGATGCCGTGATGAATGGCCGCACCCTGTCGCGGTACAGGTCCGGCGTGGGCGAGGAAAAGTACCACGCCCCGGACCGTGGCCTCACCATCCGCAAGTTCGGCAACGGCAACGCCCATGTCTATTTCGACAAGGATGCCCTGCACGCCGTCAACCGCGCGCTGGCCGAGTTCTACGGCGAAGTGCTGCCCGATGCTGAACCCGAAGGCGTGAAGCCCAGCGCCAGCACGGCGGTGTCGAAGGACCTGCAGTTCTACTGGTCACCGCCTGAAGTGATCGAACGCGCGCTGGCTTTCGCCGGCGTGCCCGACTTGCGCGGATGGCGGCACAATCCGCCCGCACCGATGAACGTGCTGGAGCCCAGCTGCGGTGACGGCCGCATCCTCAACGTGCTGCGCACCTACGGCCACGCCGGATACGGGATCGAATACCACCCCAGCCGCGCGGCCGAGGCGAAGGCCAAGGGCCACAGCGTGCTATGCGCCAACTTCCTCGATTGCGAGCCGATGCCGTTCGAGACGGTCGTGATGAACCCGCCGTTCTATGGCCGGCACTACCTCCAGCACGTCCGCCATGCCCTGCGCTTCGTCCAGCCGGGCGGCGTGCTGGTGGCCATCCTCCCCGCCACCGCGCGCTACGACCACGGCGAGCTTGATGGCGACTGGGAAGACCTGCCGGTCGCCAGCTTCGCCGAGGCCGGTACCAACGTCCCCACCACCATGCTCAAGATCAGGAAGCCTGCATGAGGGCGGGCGAGCCTCTAACCGTGCACGGCGTCTCGCACGAAGGCGTCGAGCTGACGCTGCAATCGCTGCTCGCCTACTGGGGCAACCACCAGCACTTCGCCGTGGCATGGTCCGGCGGGAAAGACAGTACCGCACTGCTCACCCTGATCATCCACCTGATAGATGCCGGCTATCTGCCGCAGCCCGAATGCCTGCATGTGTTCTATGCCGACACCCGGCAGGAGCTTCCGCCGATCCAGCTCGCCGCCGAGCAAATCATGGCGCGGCTTAGCACCCGCAACTGGATCAAGTTCCATGTTGTGCGCGCCGCGCTCGACAAGCGCTTTATGGTCTACATTCTGGGGCGCGGCGTTCCCCCGCCGAACAATAACACGCTGCGCTGGTGCACTCGCCAGATCAAGGTAGAGCCGATGGCAGCCGCGCTGGCCGAGGCCATGGCCGAGCTGCCCGGCACTGCCCTTATGCTCACCGGCGTGCGCCAGGGCGAAAGCGCGATCCGCGATGGTCGGATTGCCATGTCCTGCTCGAAGGACGGGGCCGAGTGCGGGCAGGGCTGGTATCAGCAGGTTCTGCCCGAAGCGAAGGGGATCAAGGGCCGCATCGCCACGCTGGCACCGCTGCTGCACTGGCGCGTCTGCTGGATCTGGGATTGGCTGAAGATCTTCGCGCCCATGCCCGAGTTCGGGGGCTGGCCGACGCAAATCCTCGCCGATGCTTACGGCGGCGATGATGCGACGGAAATCAACGCCCGCACCGGCTGCATCGGTTGTCCCCTCGCGTCGAAGGACACCGCGCTCGAAACCGTGGTCGCCACGCCGCACTGGGCGCATCTGGCGCCGCTCATGGAGCTCAAGCCGCTCTATCGCTGGATGCGCAAGCCAAGCCAGCGCCTGCGCAAAAGCGGCGTGGAGCGGCTGAAGGATGGATCGATCGCCAAGAACCCGCAGCGCATGGGGCCGCTTACCTTGGAGGCCCGCAGCGAGGCACTGGAGCGCATTCTCGATATCCAGCGCCGCGCCCGCATCGATCTCATCAATGCCGAGGAAGAGGCCCGCATCCGCGAACTGATCGCCGCGCGCACCTTCCCCGACAAATGGGACGGCGACGAACCCCGCGCCGATCTCTGGCTTGATGCCGTCTACGGCGACGGCACCGAACAGCCCATCCTTTTCAGGGAGCTTGTAGGATCATGACCAATACTATCGAACTACAGCGGAAGATTCTGCTGTCAGCCATCAAGGCGGGCAGCAACCCGCGCCGCTACTTCAATCCCGACAAGCATGCCGAGCTGGTGGCATCGATCCGGCGCAACGGCGTGCTGCAGCCGATCTTGGTGCGCCCGATCGGATATGACGATGCGTTTGGTGGCGAGGTGTTTGAGCTCGTAGCCGGCGGCCGGCGCTTCCGCGCTGCAGAGGAAGCGTTCGGCACCGATGGCCTGATCCCCGCCATCATCCGCACCATGACCGATCAGGAAGCGCTCGAGGCGGCGATCGACGAGAACGATGTCCGCGAAGATGCCTCGGAAACCGAACAGGCCGATGCCGCGCTCCGCGTGCTCGCCGCATGCCAGGACGATCGGGCCGAAGCCGCGCGGCGTCTGGGCTGGTCGACCGCGAAGCTCGATCGCCGTCTCGCCCTTGCCGGTCTCTCTGATGCGGTGAAGGCCGCGCTGGACGAGCGCCGGATCAAGGTCGGCCATGCCGAGCTGCTAGCTGCCGTCCCGGCCGACAAGCAGGACAAGGCGCTCGATACGATCCTCACCTCCGGCATCGATGTCGCGAAAACGCGCGAGCTGCTGATGCGCGTGACGCAGAACCTCGCGGCGGCGACTTTCGACAAAACCGAATGCGCCGGCTGCGGTTACAACTCCGCCCGCCAGCGCGCACTGTTCGAAACGCACGTCGACGACGGCCACTGCACCAACGGCGCCTGCTTTGCGCTGAAGGTCGAAGCGGCAGCCAAGCTGGCGGTCGACCAGGCACCCCCGGCTACAGCCGAGCCGGGCGGAGCCACTTCCGGTTTTGACGCCTCGGATGAGGGCGAAAAACCGGAAGCGCCTGCCTCGGTCGCAAAGCAGGGCAAGTGCCGTATCTGCGGCTGCACCGAGGATCGCGCCTGCGAAGGCGGTTGCAGCTGGGCCGATGAGGCGCAAACGCTGTGCACGAACTGCAAGGCTACGAGCCCAGCCGCTCTTCCCAAGCCCAAGGTCACCGCCGAAGGCCTGCGCGCCAAGCTCAAGACCACGCGCGAACAGGCCTGGCGCAGTGCCGTCGCCGCCTTGCTGGCCGATAGCGCCGATACCATCCGGATCGCGGACTTTGCCGCCAAGTGCATCACCAGCAACGCCCCGGTGGCATTTCTGGACGTCGCCGATCTGGCGCGTGATCTCGAGGTCGATCTGCGCACCAGCTGGACGCTCGACGAGAGCGTGCTCGATCAGCTCAACAAGGACGAGCTGAAGTTCATCGCCGAGGAATGCGGCCTCATCGCTCACATGGGTGCGAAGAAGTTCGCACAGATCTTCGGCCAGACCACGCAATCGGTCGCCAGTTCGATGTTTCACGCCACCGGCTTCGACTGGGCCGGCCGCATCCCGAGCTGCATGTCGCTCGACGGCAAGTACGGGCCCCCACCCACTGCCGACACGCCCACCGGCGATGCACTAGCCGCTGCCGAGGCGGCTGCCGAACCCGCCACCCCCGAAACCGAAGAGGCCTGATCCGATGCTGATTACCAACCTGCTGCCGCTGCTCGTCCGATATTCGCTCAGCTTCGATCTCGTCGCCAGTGATTCCCATCTTGTCACGCTGACGATCATTCCGCGCAAGGCCGAAGGATCAAAGGCCACGGCGGAACCGGCAGAGGTCCGCCCGATCTCCATCACCGCCACGGCGGTCGAGATCGATGCCGAGCTCGCCTTGGGAGAAGCCGGCGCGCTTGGCCAGATCTTCATGGCGCGCAAGGCGCTGGGCGATCAGCTCGCCGAACAGCGCGCCGCTGCCGAGGCAGCGAAGACTGCTGCCACCAGCAAGGCCAAGCCCGCTGCCAAGGCACCTGAACTCAAGCCAGAACCCGCCCCTGCAGCTGCTGCCCCGGCGAAGCCCGGCGAGCCCGTTGCCCTGTTCTGAAGGACAAGTCCATGCAAGTCACCACGCTCACCCGCGTCTACCGCTACGACGGCATCGATCTGCCGGTCCCGCCGCATCTTGCCGGGGATGCCGCCGCGCTGCGCGCCTACCACTCCACGCTCTACCCCGCGATCCTGAACGCCGAGGCGGTCGATGCCGGCGTCAGCGGTGGCGTGCTCGTCACCGAGTACCGCCGCGCCGTCGGCACCAAGGGCCGATGAGTCCAGCCGTCCCGCCGCCGCCCCGCAAAACCCTGCTCGAATGGATCACCGATGATGATGGCAACCAGCTCAGCGATACCCGGCCTGTCTGCAGCCCGGCCATCGGCGCGCTTCATGCATGCATCGGCGGCAGTATCGAAGGCCAGCGCGAGCCGCTCGCGCCGCCCGCAGGCCTCGCCCTCGCGCCGCTCGGTTGATCTCCCCGGCCGCGCGGTGCGGCTGTCTCCGGCGGTGCCAGCCCAGTTCGATGCGCCGCTCGCACCGCACCACCGGATCATCGGCCAGTGGGTGGCCCGCCAGATGCCAGCCGGTCAGCTGCTCACCCGCGCCGAGGCACGCCGCCACATCGAGCAGAGCTTCCAGCAGGCCGTGCTCGATATCATCGGCATCAACACCCTCGCCGATCTGCGCGTCGTCGTCCTTGCTGGCGACGGCGCCGAGCAGCCGCCCGCGATCGCGATCATCTGCGACAGTGTCGGCCAGATCGATCTGGGCTGGATTGAGCTGACCAATGTGCTGGCCAACACCCTGAACGGTTTTGTCGCCCCGGTGGGCTGGCGCGCCGCAGCCTACAAGGTGCTGTGGCAGCTCGCAGCCGTCCTCCCGATGTTCGGCTTCGAAGAAATGATGGAAGAGCTGTCCGGCTATTACTGGGACGGCGAGATCGAGGATGAGGGCGCCAGGCACGCGCTGGTCACCTTTCACGGCCACGATCCCGACGACGTGATCCTGCCGTCGCAGATCAGGGACCGCCGCCCCGACTATATGCTGCCGAAAAATGCTGCTCCGCTGAAAGCCCTGCCGCGCGCGCTGCAGGCTGCCATGCGCCGAGTCAACGCCGCTTGGAACGCGGTGGAGGGTCACAAGGCTCCGGGCAATGCCTGGCACTTCGATTTCGATCAGATCACGGATTATATGCCGGAGTACCATGACGCCGCGACGCTCCCGGCGCTGACAATCGTCCCGTTCGATGTCTTCGCCGAAGAGCTCGACAACATCGCTCAGACCGGCATGGAAGTGGGCTTCCACAACATCGCCGGCATCTGCCTGCTGACCGGCCCGGACGTGCTGGACCAGTGGTTCGCCTCGCTCCGCCTCGGGGCCGAGCTGATCGCTGCCGCGCAGGATCTGATCGACCTCGATGTCGCCAAGGTGCGGCCATGACTGGCGTCGCCGAACTGCGCGCGGCCAGCAACAAGGTCGAATTCGAAACAGTGGGCTGCGGTCTCACGCTGACAAACGCGATCCTGCTCTATGGCCCGGATGGGGCAGGGCGCCCGATGACCGGGGCCGCCTTCGCCAGCATTCACGATGTCGAGCACGGCGACGCTGGCCCGGTCATCGCCGCCGGCAAGCCGCTGACCCGGCAGCACCTCCGCCGCTGGACCGAAGCGCTCGGCCGCAATGCCCCGCCAGAGGTACTGCCCGCGAACGTGATCGCCGCGCACCCCGATGTGCTGGCCTGGTGGGTGCCGGCGCAGGTCCGCAACGCCTATTTCGATCTCAGCCCGCACTACCGGAAGAGGTGCAAGGCGCTGGGTCAGAAGACCAACGTCCCAGTGCCGTACCCGGCGCACCTGTTCGTTGCCACGCGGCGCGGCCTCGGCGTCTATGCGCTGCCCGAAAGCGCGCGGCCGACGGCAGACACACCTGTCCTGCACTCGCCGGTGCTGAACGTCTTCATCAACGGCCAGCTCTGCTGGGGCTCTGTCGCCAAGCCCAAGGCGCTGAACGTCGCATCCATGGCGCAATTCGAAGCGGCGGTGTTCGACTCCTGGTCGACCCATCCCAACGCCGGGCAGGACCAGAGCGTCACCGGAAAAGGCGGCTTGGTGCGCCTGTGGGACATCCTCGCCGCGTCTGGCGTCAAGACGTTCCCGGTCGCCCGCCTCAAGCCCTTCCATCCCGATCAACGTCGCCCCGCCGCGCCTCAGCCGGTCACCGTGGCGCAGCTTCTCGCAAAGGCCGCATGATGCTGAAAACCCGTGAGCCCGACGCTACCCATGAACGCCTGCGCAAGGCCGTGGAGAAGAAGCGGTCGTCCTATCTCTGGACGCCGCGCGACATGATCACGTTCACGCCGCGCCTGCTGCCGGTGATCTATGGCGATGGCCGCGCGCTGTTCGCCATCGCCACAATAAACCAGCGTCCCAGATATTGGGTCATCCGGGGATGCAGCACGTGGGGCTGCGGGTGCGATCGCGAGGACTCGTCGGGCCCCGACTTTGCCGAGCTTACCGATGACCTGATGTCCGAACTTGAGGACCATTTCGGGCGCGGGCGGTGCGGCTACTCCGGCAACAGCCTGTTCTACCCGCGCCGGGAACGCATCCAATCGTGCGAATGTGAGGAGTGCGACGAGAAGCGCTGGAAAGCCAGTTGGCCGATGGTCGACGATGACGGCGGTTGTTCTTGGAGCCGTATGGACTGGCCGAAGGGCTTTCCCACCGTTCGGCACCCGCTGAGCTGGCAGGGCAATCTTCTCGACAACCAGCCGCGCTGGCCAGCCGATGTCGCGGTGCCGCTGCGCGCGCTTGATGCGCAGGGGGCGGCATGATGCTGGCCTCCGATCCCACCGCCGCCGCCGTGCTCGATGCGGTGCCGTGCTATCCGGTTCCGCCCAGCGGCCGCTCACCCGCCATCGATGCCTTGCGCGCCAGCCGGGCAGGGCATGGCTTCATCGTCGGCCGTGACGGCATGATGCTGATCCTGCGCCGCCCATGGCTCGCGCTTGATTGGCGCGTCACCGAAGGGCCGGAATGCCATGCGCCCTATGGCGAGGTCGGCGCCGATGGGGTCGTGATGCGCTGCGGCCTGATCCCGGGCGAGTTATTTGAGCAAGCGCGCCAGCATTTCGCGGCGGCGCTGCCGAACGAGGCGGCGGCATTCATTCTCTGGAACGACCAGACTCGCGAGTTCGCGCTGGAATTTCCCACGATCGATGAGGCGACGCCTTCGCGCCTTGTCTACCGGACACCGCAGCCCGGGCCCGATTGGCACGTCGTTGTAGACATCCACAGCCATGGCCGGGGCGGGGCCTTCTTCAGCGCGACTGACAATATCGACGATGCCAACGCGACCAAGATCGCGATGGTCATGGGTCGCTTCGATCTGCCTGAGGTCCAGATCGTCACCCGGCTTTGTGCATGCGGCATGTTTCTACCGCTGAACCGTATTCCAACCGATCTGGCGGAGGAACCGGCCGATGCAGCCTGAGCGCCACTTCCTCCCCGCCAAGCTCCAGAACGGCACCATCCGGCTGCTGCTCGTCGGCTGCGGCGGCAACGGCGCCCAGATGCTCATGGGGCTGGCGTCGCTCGATACGGCGCTGCGCGCCATCTCTAGCCGTTCGCTGCAGGTCACCGTTGTTGACGACGACATCGTGAGCGAGGCGAACCTCGGTCGCCAGCCGTTCTACCGCTGCGATCTCGGCGCATCAAAGGCGCGCACGCTCGTCGAGCGCGTCAACCTCGCCCATGGGCTGGACTGGACGGCGGTGCATGGCCGCGCGCCTGGCGCGGTCAATCTCCAGACCTTCGACCTGCTGATCACCTGCGTCGATACCGCCGCCGCCCGCCGCGCGATCGGTGCCGCCGTCGAGGCCAAGCCCGAGCGCTATGACCGTTATCCGCCGCACTACTGGATGGATCTCGGCAACCGTGCCACCGATGGGCAGTTCCTGATCGGTCAACCCGCACGCCCGCACGATCGCGACGATCTGGTCCGCCTGCCCACCGTGCTCGAATACTTCCCCGAGCTGGCAGACGAAGGCGTGCCCGAAGACGACACGCCCAGCTGTTCGGTCGCCGAAGCGCTCGAGCGCCAGTCCCTCTTCGTCAACCGCGTCGTCGCCAGCCACGCCCTGGCGCTGCTGTTCGAGCTGCTCGGCCGCGGTTCGATCGGACACGCCGGCGGGTTCATCAATCTCGCCAGCGGGCAGGCGGTGCCGATCCCCTTGCCACTCACCGCGAACACCACCGCGCAGGAGGCGCAAGCAGCATGATTTCCCTATTTGGCGATCTCAGTGAAGCGCAGCCGGAGCACGTCTTTGGGAGGCCGCCGATTTTCAAACCTTCCCTCGATCAAGTTTCTCACCTGATCCTTCCATCCAATTGGCATCAACTGTTGATGGGACGGCAGTTTGATCTCGACATTGATCGTGCAGGATTCGGTCAGCCAGACCTGTCCGTGCTGAATAGCACCCCCGGGTCCAACTCTGGCCTCTTCCCAGTAGTCGAGCTGTCGCAATGTATTGCGATCCATCGTTATACTCCGATCAAGCAAATGTTATGCAGGATAGCAGAGGCGGCAACAATACGGCACTTTTGCCCCTTAGGGCAGCGGAAATCGAGTACTGAGGCGCTGGCGCACGTGCTGAACGGGCAGGTGGTTCTCCCAGCGCTGCCGATCGACAAGCAGGAATGGATCGCGGAGGCGCTTTGGCCTGATCTCTGGTGCTGGGGGAGGACCGGCAGCGGCGCGCACCGCATCGCGCCGGATCAGCAGCCGATCCTGTGGAGGGCTGCATGAGCGAGCGCTTCACTACCTGCGGCAAGGAAGTCCTCCGCGACGACGAGCACTTCGCCGACATGCGCTCGCCCGGCGCGGCGGTCGCGGCCGCGCTGCTGTTCAACCGCGGCGTCCTGATTTGCCAGAACGTAGACGAGACCGAATTTGCGCTGGTGCGCGAGGAGTTGTGGGGATGAGTTACGCCGAGAACACGTCCGTCTCAGTCGAGCGATCGATCGCCGACATCATCACGCTGGTGAAGCGTGCCGGTGCCAGCCAGATCGGCCAGATGGACGACGACGCCTTCTACGCGATCCAGTTCACGCTCGCCGACCGGATGATCCGGTTCCGGCTGCCGTGGCCCAAGCTGGACGCCATGCCGACGCACAATGGCAGGCATCAGGCGCTCACCCGGGCGCAGCGCCTGGACAAGCTCGAGCAGGTGAAGCGGTCGAAGGCGCGCGCTCTGTTGCTGGTGATCAAGGCGAAGCTCGAGAGCGTCGAGAGCGGCATCGAGACGATGGAGCAGGCGTTCCTTGCCAACGTGGTGCTGCACGGCGGGCAGACGGTCTATGACCGCATCGCCGAGCCGATCGCTCTCGAATACCAGACGGGCAGGCCGACCGTCGCCGGATTGCTGGCGGGGCCAAGCACATGACAACACCCCAAGACTTGGTCAGCCTTGACCGGAAAGTTAGCCGCGCGCTCAACGCCGGCAAGGGCATCAAGCTCACAGCCGAGGAGTTGGAACTTCTCGCCGGGCTCGGCATGATCGAACAGCTCGCCGATTCGAAGGCGAAGGCATTGAAGGAACAGGCGCGGTGTCGGCAGTTAAGGGTGGTATCTACCAGCGAGGGCCTTTCTGGCTCGACTACGTCAGGGGCGCCGACGGCCAGCCAGCCAGCGATCGGTGGTACATCTGGTGGTACGATGCCGCCGCCGGTCGGCAGCAACGGCGAAGCACGCGCACGTCAGATATTCGGCTAGCCTGCGATAAGCTCGACGAACACTACCTTGCCACACACCGCCCGACGCCAGCCGATCAGGCCGTCTACAGCGTGCACGATGCGCTGACCGACTACTACCTTGAGCACGGCCAGAACCTGCCCAGCGCCGAACCGATTCGCGCGCGGTTCAAGCTGCTCACCCGCTTTCTGGAGATCGAGCGCGCTGCGGGCCGCGTTTCCTCTCCGCTCCTCCCAGATCACATCGATGACCAGCTGCTCGAGCGTTTCCGCGCATGGGGCGCAGCGGATCCGATCGTCGCGCGGCGCAAGGATGCGGACGGCAACTGGATCAATGGCAAGTCCCGCGCGCGCAGCCCCTCGACGGTCGAGGAATCGGTCATCCAGCTGAAGGCCGCGCTGAACCATGCGTTCAAGGCACGCCGCGTCCGCTACGTGCCACCGCTGCGCCACAAGACACGCGATCAAGTGACGCCGGAGCGGTCCTTCCGCCTAAGCCTCGATGCGCTGGGCGAGCTGCTGGACTACAGCCTGCGCGGGGCGGGGAACTATGCGGGACACGGCGACCGGCTATTGCCGCTGCGGCGCTACCTCATCGGCGCGATCTGCACGCTGGGCCGCCCTGACGCCATCCTCGACATGAACGTGTCGCCGGAGCGCGGGCAATGGCTGAAAGCTGAAGACCTGTTCGCGCTCAACCCTGCGAATCGGCCCCAGACGCCCAAGCGCCGCCCAGTCATGCCGGTCGTCCCGCTCCTGCGCTCATGGCTGGAGGTGACGGACGAATGGTTCGTCTGCGCCGAGCGCATGCAGTGGGATCCGAAGCAGAAGATCGATGTCGTCGAGCAGCACGGCGTGACCGGCATCCGCACAGCCTGGGGGGGCGCTTGCGAGCGGTTCAAGATACCGGCCGGGTGGGGGCCCAAGCTGATCCGGCATTCCATGGCGACGATTCTCGCCAATCGCGGTGTTGATCTGATCCAGCTCGAAATGGCGCTCGGCCACCGCGTTCTGGGCAAGACATCCAGCCGCTATGCGATCTTCGGACCGGACTATCTGAGCAGCGTCCGCGCCGGTATCGAGGACGTGATCGCGGACCTCACCAAGGCCGCTGGACCGGCACTTCACGCAAAGGTCACGCAAAAGACTGCGGATGTCGCCGTGCTGCGGGCATGAAAAAGCCCCGCAAAAGCGAGGCTTTTCAATCATCTGGCGATGGTGGGCGTAGCAAGGATTGAACTTGCGACCCCTACGATGTCAACATAGTGCTCTACCACTGAGCTATACGCCCGCACCATCAAGCTTCCGCCGCGCCGGAGCGCTTTGGAGAGGCAGCCCATTAGCCTTGGGCGGCTGGGCTGGCAAGGGGGGTTTTTCTGACTCCTCCGACCGTGCGATTGGAAGAAGTTACCCCTCTGTCAGTCCTGCGGACTGCCGCCGCCCCATTTGTGCTGCGCAAAAATGGAGAGGATCAGGACGTCAGCGCAAATTGCCGGTCATCGGCGAATCGGCGAAGACGCGTTCCACTTCCATCACGAGATCGCGCAAGTGGAAGGGTTTCGACAGCACGCGCGCGCTTGGTGCCTCGCGGTTGGCCTTGAGCGTGACGGCAGCAAAGCCAGTGATGAACATGACCTTGGTGGCCGGACTGATCTCCGCGCAGCGCTGTGCGAGTTCGATCCCGTCCATTTCGGGCATGACAATGTCGGACAGCAGCAGATCGAAATGCTGGCTTTCCAGCAGGGGTACCGCCTCGGTGCCGCGATCGACCGACACCACTTCGTAGCCCGCGTTCTCAAGCGCGCGTGCGAGGTAGGTGCGCATCGCTTCTTCGTCTTCGGCGAGGAGGATTCGAATCATGGTCACCTTCAATCGTCTTGCCAGTCTGCCTGGACCCGGTCAGCCTGGGTTTCTGTGCCCGCGAGCCGTAGCTGACGGCATTCCTTACCCGATTGCCTAAACCCGCGCAGGTTAAGATTCCGTCCAGATCGGCTCCCGGGACTTAATCGCGATCGCAAAAGGGCAAACTCTGAACCCGCGCCGGACAAGGACGATTTCCGGCCTGCAAAGCACCATGGAGCACTTTGACATACGCGCCAAACCCCGGCAGCTTTTGGTCATGGATCGACTTTTTGCGTCGCCGGGCGAATCGCCTGCGCACGGCAGTGCCGCAAGCTTCAACGGGGCCACCGCCTCGAGTGGAGGAAGTGTCCCCGGTCTGGAGGGTTCACCTGCCTTCACCGTGTGGCAGAGCGATCCTTCGCCGGTGCCGGTGGTGATCGCGGTGCCGCATGCCGGACGCAGCTATCCACCCGAACTGGTTTCGCGCATGCGCCAGCCTGCCTATAGCGCGCCGCGGCTGGAGGACCGGCTGGTCGATCTGGTCGGCCGCGCGGTGGCGGACCGCACCGGGGCGGCGCTGCTGGTGGCGCATGCGCCGCGCGCGATGATCGATCTCAACCGCGCTAGCGACGATGTCGATTGGGACATGGTCGGCGGCGGGGCGCCGGATGCGAGCTCGCTCCCGGTTGCTTCTTCAACCTGGCGCCGTGCGCGCAGCGGGCTCGGCCTCGTGCCGCGGCGGCTGCCGGGGTTGGGCGAACTGTGGAAATGGCCGATCGCGCACGATGACCTCGCCGCGCGGATCGAAGGGGTGCACCAGCCTTATCACACCACGCTGGCGGCCCTGCTAGAAAACGTGCGAGAGCGCTGGGGCGCGGCGCTGCTGATCGACCTGCATTCGATGCCGCCGCTGCCGGCGCGCGCGGGTGAACAGGCGGCGGAGTTCGTGGTGGGCGACCGGTTCGGCGCAGCCTGCGACGGCGCGCTGGTTGCGGAGGCCTTTGCCGCGCTGGGGCAGGCGCGGCGGCTGACAGCGCACAACCGTCCTTACGCGGGCGGTTATGTGCTGGAGCGGCATGCGCGCCGCCAGGCCGGTGTGCATTGCCTGCAGCTGGAAATCGACCGCCGGACCTACCTTGACGCCGCTCTGGCCGAACCGGGGCCGGGGCTTGATGAAACGATCGAGGTGGTTGCAGCGCTCGTCCAGCGCATGGCGATTGCAGTCGCCGATCTGGGCCGCGAGCGTGGCTTCTGGCGCGCGGCCGCGGAGTAAATCCTTGAATCCAAGAAAAAACCGCCTGGAGCTTTGCTCCAGGCGGCCAAGGTTCAGGGAGGAGGTGCACCAGGTGCACCCGCCGCGCCGAGCCATGAGGGGAGCCCGTCGCGACTTACGGAAGATAGGTTGCGTCCTTCGACAGTGCAAGCAGTTTTGCCGCTCGCACTGTCGCGAATGGTAACAGCAACCGATCTGATCTGTAATACTGGCGATCAGAACGCCGGCAGCGGCGGCGTGGGGCCGACGCCCTGCTCAACCTGCTTGCCGAAAATCGTGCTCATCAGATCGAGCGAGAAGATGTGCGCATAGACCAGCGGCAGCAGGCCGCTCTGCGCCCAGCCGCGCAGGACATCGCCGCGCATGTCGCGCAGCTTTTCCTGATTCACCATCTGGAAGCCGCGGTAGACGAAAGGCTGCTCGACACCGGGCTGCTGGATCGCAGCTTCGCCGTCCATCAGCAGATCATGCTTGGCAAGTTCTTCGACGAAGGCCTGCGTGCGCTGGCCGGCCTGCTCGAACTGCTCGCAGAACTGCAGGACGTTGCGGGTGGCTTCCGAAGGCTCCTCACCGCTGAACAGGGGTTCGCCTTCGGGGAAATCGCCGAGCAGGCCCGAGGAGGGATCGAAGCACAGCGAAAGATCGGTGGTTTCCTGCGTCAGCTTCGCGAGGAGGAAGGGATAGCGGCGGGCATAGGCCGGCACGTAGGCACCGGGGGCCACGTTGCCTTCGGCATCGACAAACACGTTGATGCCTTCGTTGAGGCCCATCAGCGCCAGCGGCACCGGGTTGTCGCCCGCAGCGAAGATGATCGGGAAGTGGCGCGCGGCCTGCGGAAATTCCTCAACCGTCAGCGGCACGGCATGCTGGCCGACCATCCATGTCGCGGTCTGCGAGGCACGGGCCTTCCAGTTCGCATGATCGCGCAGGTTGAGCGGCGTGAGATCGTTGTAGAACAGGGGCAGGGATGCTTGCGGCGCGCTCGCCATGAAATTCTCTCCGTCAGACTGGTTGCCATGCACGCGCCAGAGCCGGCGGGATTGCGGCGGGAATTGGCCGTTTAGGGATTGTCCGTAGCCTGCGCAAGAGTGCCTGAAACAGCGGTGTCACACGCCGGGACTGGTCCCATCAAATCAGCTTGCCGGGATTGAGCAGTCCGTGCGGATCCAGCGCGGCCTTGATCTGGCGAAGCAGCGCCAGCGCGACCGGATCGCCAAGGCGCGCAAGCTCGTCGCGCTTGAGCTGGCCGATGCCGTGCTCGGCCGAAATCGAGCCGCCCCACCGGGTGACGAGATCGTGGACTTCGGCGCTGATCGCCTTGCCATCGCCCTGCTGCCATGTGGCCGGATCGACCCCGGCAGGCGCGATGACGTGGAAGTGGATGTTGCCATCGCCAAGGTGGCCGAAGCCGACCGCGCGCGTGCCGGGCCACGCCGCCTCGATCTGCGGCACCGCCTGCTCGACGAAATCCGGCATCAGGTGCGTGGGCACGCTGATATCGTGCTGGACGGCGGGGCCTAGCGCCCGCTCTGCCGGGGCGATGCTGTCGCGCAAGGTCCAGAAGGCTTCGGCTTGCGTTTCGCTGGCGGCGATGGTCGCATCGGCAATCAGACCGGCCTCGAAGGCGGAGGCCAGCAAGGCTTCGGCGCGTTCGGGCAGGGTGGCGGCAGCGGCTTCGTTGGTTGCGACGAGCTCGATGAGGGCGTGCCAGGCGTGGGGCTCTGCCAGCGGAGGGCGGGCGGAAGGGAGGTAGGTGCAGACCGCTTCGAGCGAATGGCGCGGCATGACCTCGAACCCTTCGAGCGCGGCGGCGGCGTGGCGTTCGGCATGGAGCAGCAGCGCGCGGGCGGCGTGGAGCGATGCCAGGCCAGCCCAGAGCACGGCGCGCCCCGCAATGCGCGGCTCGAGCCGGAGCGTGGCGGCGGTGACGATGCCCATGGTGCCTTCCGAGCCGATCAGCACTTGCTTCAGGTCGAAGCCGCGATTGTCCTTCTTGAGCGGGGTGAGGGTATCGAGCACCGAGCCATCGGCCATGACCGCCTCGAGCCCGAGCACCATCGCGCGCATCGTGCCGTGGCGCAGCACTTGCGTGCCGCCGGCATTGGTGGAGACAAGGCCGCCGATTGTGGCCGAACCCTTGCCGCCGAGGGTGAGGGCAAAGCGCAGACCGGCCGCGTCCGCCGCTTCGTGAAGCGTTTGCAGGACGACCCCCGCATCGGCGGTGACCATGTGGTTTTCGGCATCGAGCACGCGGATCGTGTTCATCCGGCGCAGGCTGAGCAGCAGGGCGTGGCCGCCGCTATCGGGCGTGGCGCCGCCCGACATCCCGCTATTGCCGCCCTGCGGCACCAGGGCCACGCGGTGCTGGGCGCAAAGCTTCACCAGCGCGGCGACTTCGGCAGTGGAGGCGGGCGAGGCCATGGCCATCGCGCGGCCAGTGAAGCGCCCGCGCCAATCGGTGAGCCAGGGAGCCATGAGATCGGCATCGGCCGTGAAGCCGCGCGGGCCAAGCAGCGCGGCAGCCGCCGCAAGGAACGGGGTGTGATCGGTATCAGCCATCGCCTGCCGGGCTAATCCCGCCAGGGTGTTGTGGGCAATTCATTTTTTCTGAAAGGCGAGTTAAGCCGGGGTTCAATCAAAAGTGCTAACGGGGACAGGCGATTCTCCGGTGGCTTTCAGGGCCTGAAAAAGAGTCGGGGCGGGAAAAGAGTTTCGAGGGACCACACTGCTGTTGCAGTCATCATGACAACGTTATTCGATCTTTTTGCGAGCATCGCCCTGACCTTGCCGGGATTCCCGGCAGGCGAGAGCGCGTTTGCGCCGATCGATGACGCGGCGGTGGCGCAGGATGTGTGGGACGTGGCGGCGTTGCCGGCAGGCACGCTCCTGCTGGTCAACCCGCCGGCCTCCGCGCCGGCCGCAAGCGCTGCAGGGATCAACCCGATCGCGCCCGATGTGTGGGATCAGGTGCGCATCGAACAGCAAGTAATCATCCGCGTGACGCCGCGCGATGCCGGACGCAATGCAGTGGCGCCGCAAATCATGCCGCTTCAGCCGATGCAGCCGATCCTGCAGCCGATGCTGCCGCAGGCGCGCTCGAATGCCGTGCGGTTCCGCGAGCGCAAGACGGGCAAGTGCATGCCCGCAATGGGAATCGCCGCAGTTCAGCCGATCACCGATGGGCGGCTGATGTTCTACATGCGCGATCGGCGGATGCTGGCGGCGGGCCTCGAAAAGGCCTGCAGCGCGCGCGATTTCTACCTTGGCTTCTACATGTCGAAGACAACGGACGGCCAGCTTTGCGTGGGCCGCGATGCCATCCATTCGCGCGCAGGGACGACCTGCAAGCTCAAGGATGTGCGCGAATACGTTCCGGTTGACGGAAACTGACGTTCGGGCGGCGGCCTCCGTAACCACTTTCCTTGACTTTCTAGGCCGTTTGGGACTAGGCGCGGGGCCACGATGGCGGTCCGCGAGGTCCGGCCTTCCGCGCGCCGGACAATCTGGCACGCATCTGCTTTTCGGAAAAACCACCACCCATGAAATTTGCCGATCTCGGCCTGTCTGACGAATTGCTCCAGTCGGTTCTCGACGCGGGCTACGATACCCCGACCGCGATCCAGGCGCAGGCCATCCCCTCGGTGCTGATGATGCGCGATATCATCGGCATTGCGCAGACGGGGACGGGCAAGACGGCGAGCTTCGTGCTGCCGATGATCGACATTCTGGCGCATGGCCGCCGCCGCGCGCTGATGCCGCGCTCCTTGATCCTTGAGCCGACGCGCGAGCTTGCCGCGCAAGTCGCCGAGAATTTCGAGAAGTATGGCAAGAACCACGACCTGAAGATGGCGCTGCTGATCGGCGGCGTGCAGATGGGCGATCAGGTGAAAGCGCTGCAGGACGGCGTGGACGTGCTGATCGCGACGCCGGGCCGGCTGATGGACTTGTTCGAGCGCGGCAAGATCATGCTCAACGGTTGCAGCCTGCTGGTGATCGACGAGGCGGACCGCATGCTCGACATGGGGTTCATCCCGGACATCGAGACGATCTGTTCGAAGCTGCCCCCGCAGCGCCAGACGCTGCTGTTTTCGGCGACGATGCCGCCGGTGATCAAGAAGCTGGCGGACAAGTTCCTCAGCAATCCGAAAAGCATCGAGGTGGCGCGGCCCGCATCGAACAACACCAATATCGCCCAGCACAAGGTGCATGTCTCCACGCGCGGCAAGCGTGAAGCGCTGCGGCACCTTCTGCGCACCGACAACGTGGGCACCGCGATCATCTTCGCCAACCGCAAGACGACGGTGCGCGAACTGGCCAAGAGCCTGCAGCAGAGCGGCTTTTCGGCGGGCGAGATCCATGGCGACATGGACCAGAACGCACGCAATGCCGAACTGCAGAAGTTCAAGGACGGGGTGATCTCGATCCTCGTCGCGTCCGATGTCGCCGCGCGCGGGCTGGACGTGAAGGGCGTGAGCCACGTGTTCAACTATGACACGCCGTGGCACCCCGATGACTATGTCCACCGCATCGGCCGCACGGGCCGCGCAGGCGCGACGGGGCGGGCGTTTACGTTCGTGACCGACGACGATGCCGAAGCGATCGCCAACGTCGAGAAGCTGACGGGGATGAAGATCCCGGTGTTCACGCTCGATGGCGCGGACGCGGCGGCTGCGCCGGTGGCGGAGAAGCGCGAGCGGGCGCCGTGTGCCGAACGTGCGCCGCGTGCTGAAAAGGCCCCGCGCCGTGAGCGGGCACCGAAGGTTGCGGCGCCGGTTGACGAGATCGAGGTTTCGCCTGAACTGGCCGAGGCTCCGGCAGTAGCACCGGCGCGGGCACCCCGCGCGCGGCGCGACGAGCCGCGTCCGCCCAAGGATGTGCTGACCGAGCTGCCTTCGCAGCCGGGCGAATGGAACGGTCCGGTTCCGGGGTTCCTTAGCGTTTCGGCGCTTTAGAGCGTTGGCTTGATCTCGAGGTCGGTGAACAGAAACTCACCGGTTGAGCAGATCACCCGAACTACCGGCTCTGCCGTCTTGAGCGGAAATCTCCGTGTTTCCTCACCGAGCGTGACTGTAACTTCGCTGCCAGAGTAGGTCAGTTTGAACGGCTGGACCGTGCCTGGCTTGGTAAGCATGGAAAACGGCAGCATCTCGTCCTCCGCGCCCCGATTGGTGAATTTCAGAGCCTGGACAACCTCCTCGCCGGTTGGCGACTTGCGCTTGTCTATTGGCAGGGCAATCATCGAGAAACCGGCGAAAGCTTCAGGGGAAGCACCGGGCTGGAAAGCAGAGCTGATATCAACGCGGCCAAGCGGGGCCCATTTCTTGACCTCTGCGATCGTGCGCAGCTGAAGATTGCCGGTGACCGTGAAGGGGCTGGACGGTGCAGGGAGTACGAGTTCGGAAAAGTGCTGGCTGGCCGTATCGCAATCGTATGTGATCCCTGCAGCTCTTGCCGATACTGGGAAGGCAGCGCCGGCAAGAGCCGCAACTGCGAGTAAGGGAAGCGCTCTCATTCCAGACTCTCCGTTTGTGCCGGCCTCGGTGCGCCGGAGGCGAACGATGGTGGGGTCGGCCTCGTTGGACAAGGGGAATTGCAGCCGGATCAGTGTTATTGGTCTCAAGCAGCCTTCACAAAACTATCAATCACCCGCTTCCGATCCCCGGTCTCGAAATCGATCTCCAGCTTGTTGCCTTCCTGCGCGGCGACCACGCCGTAGCCGAACTTGTCGTGGAACACGCGGGTGCCGATGGTGATGTCGGTACGGGGCTTGGCGGCAAAGCTGGCGGCGCTGCGGCTGGGTTCGGCGATGCGTTTGGGGGTGGCATCGTAGGTCGTGGCGGCGGCGCGTTGCCAGCCGGGGCCGCGGGTGAGGTTGCGCGCGGGGTTGGCGCGGGCGACTTCGGCGAAGGGGTCCGAGTGTTCGGACCACTGTGCGCGCCACAGGGATGCTCCGCCGCTCATCGTGGTTTCTTCCTCGATATGATCGGCGGGCAGTTCGCCGACGAAGCGGCTGGGGATCGAGCTGGTCCACTGGCCATAGATGCGGCGGTTGGCGGCGTGGAGAATGGTGCAGCGTTTGCGCGCGCGGGTGATCGCGACATAGGCGAGGCGGCGTTCCTCCTCGAGGCTGGCGAGGCCGCCTTCATCGAGCGCGCGCTGCGAGGGGAACACGCCTTCTTCCCAGCCGGGTAGGAACACGTTGTCGAATTCGAGGCCCTTGGCGGCGTGGATGGTCATCACGGTGACCTTCTCGGTATCCGCCGCGGCGTCGTTGTCCATGACAAGGCTGACGTGTTCGAGGAAATCGCCGAGCGTCTCGTATTCCTCCATCGCGCGGGCGAGTTCGGTGAGGTTTTCGAGGCGACCTGAGGCTTCGGTGCTTTTTTCGGCCTGCAAGGCGGCGGTGTAGCCAGATTCATCGAGCACGGTGCGCATCAGTTCGGCGGGGGTGAGCGTCGCGATCCCGTCGCGCCAGCCGATGAAGCTGCGCATCAGGCTGGACAGCGTGGCGCGGGCGCGGGCGGGGAGTTCGTCGGTATCGCACAGTTCGATTGCGGCGGCGGCCAGCGGAATGCCGCGCGCGCGGGCGTGGCGATGAAGCTTCTCCAGCGTCTTGTCACCCAGCCCGCGCTTGGGGGCGTTGTAGATGCGCTCGAAGGCGAGGTCGTCTTGCGGGGAGGCGATGACGCGCAAGTAGGCGAGCGCGTCGCGCACTTCGGCGCGTTCGTAGAAGCGGAAGCCGCCGACGATCTTGTAGGACAGGCCGATCTGGATGAAGCGGTCCTCGAACTCGCGCGTCTGGAACGAGGCGCGCACGAGGATGGCGATGCGGTCCAGCGGCGCGCCTTCGCGCTCGAGGCGCTCGATGTCCTCGCCGACGCGGCGGGCTTCCTCGGGGCCGTCCCACACGCCGATGACGCGGACCTTGTCGCCGCCGTTCACCTCGGTCCACAGCGTCTTGCCGAGGCGCTGGCTGTTTTCCGCGATGACCCCGCCGGCGGCGGCGAGGATGTGCGGGGTAGAGCGGTAGTTCTGCTCCAGCCGGATCACCTTGGCGCCGGGAAAATCCTTTTCGAAGCGCAGGATATTGGCGACTTCTGCGCCGCGCCATGAGTAGATCGACTGGTCGTCATCGCCCACTACGCAGATGTTCTTGCGCCCTTGCGCGAGGAGGCGGAGCCAGAGGTACTGGACGGCGTTGGTGTCCTGATATTCGTCCACCATCACGTATTTGAAGCGGCTCTGCCAAGATTCCAGCACTTCGCGGTGCTGCTTGAAGATGGTGAGCATGTGGAGCGTGAGATCGCCGAAATCGCAGGCATTGAGCGCGCGCAGGCGGTCTTGATAGAGCGCGTAGAACTTCGCGCCCTTGCCGTTTGCATAGGCCTCGTTGTCGAGCGCATCCAAGTCCTTGGGGCCGAGGCCACGGTTTTTCCAGCGGTCGATCAGGCCCGCGAGCTGGCGCGGGGGCCAGCGCTTGTCGTCGATCCCTTCGGCCTGGATGAGCTGCTTCAGCAGGCGCAGCTGGTCGTCCGTGTCGATGATCGTGAAGGTGCTTTGCAGGCCGACCAGTTCGGCATGGCGGCGCAGCATCTTGGCGGCGACCGAGTGGAACGTGCCGAGCCAGGGCATACCTTCTACCGAAGGGCCGATCAGCTGGCCGACACGCTCACGCATTTCGCGCGCGGCCTTGTTGGTGAAAGTGACGCAGAGAATCTCGGGCGGCCAGGCGAGGCGCGAGCGCAGCAGGTGCGCAAGGCGCGCGGTGAGCGCGGCGGTCTTGCCGGTGCCCGCGCCCGCGAGCATGAGCACGGGGCCTTCGGTCGTCAGCACGGCCTCGCGCTGCGGGGGATTGAGGCCTTCAAGCCAGGCGGAATCAGGTGCGGTTACAAGCGTCACACCGGAACAAGTAGGGAACTTCGCCGGTGCGTGCAAGTCTGCGGGGAGGAGGCTGGTTGCGCCAACCGAAGCGAGCGGGCATGGCACCCATGAAGCCGGGGTAGGGGATATATGAACACTGCAAATCCGTTCGTGGTCCACGCGCGTGTGCTCATGGCCAGCCTCGTCGGCACGGCGGTCGAGTTCTACGATTTCTACATCTTCGGCACCGCCGCCGCGCTGGTAATCGGGCCGCTGTTCTTCCCCGCCGAGAGCCAGGCCGCGCAAACGCTGCTGGCGCTGATGACCTTCGGGATCGCGTTCTTTGCGCGTCCGGTGGGCGCGGTGGCGTTCGGCCATTTCGGGGACCGGATCGGGCGCAAATCAACGCTGGTCGTCTCGCTGCTATTGATGGGTGTCTCGACCTTTCTGGTCGCCTTCCTGCCCGGTTATGCGGTGGCAGGATGGCTTGCACCTGCGATGCTGTGCTTGCTGCGCTTTGGCCAGGGGTTCGGCCTTGGCGGTGAATGGGGCGGGGCGTCGCTGCTCGCGGTCGAGAATGCGCCAAAGGGTATGGAAGCCCGGTTTGGCATTGCCGCGCCGCTGGGGGCACCGCTGGGGTTCCTGTTTGCCAATGGGTTGTTCCTGCTGCTGGGGCTCTTCCTGTCCGAGTCGGACTTCCTCAGCTGGGGGTGGCGCGTGCCGTTTCTGGCGAGTTCGCTGTTGGTGATCCTGGGGCTGTGGATCCGGCTGCGTATCGGCGAGACGCCCGCGTTCAAGGCCTCGCTGGAAGCCGCGCCGCCGCCGCGCGTGCCGCTGGGCAAGCTGCTGGCAGACCATCCCGGCGCGGTGCTGGCGGGCACGATGGGCGTGATCGCGTGCTTTTCGCTGTTCTATCTTGCGACGACCTTCGCGCTTTCATTCGCGACGACCAAGCTGGGTTACCCGCGCGAGACGGTGCTGGCGATCCAGCTGGGCGCGGACGTGGTGTTTGCGATCGGCATCGTGGTTTCGGGCTGGTGGTCCGATGCCGCCTCGCCGCGGCTGGTGATGGCGGTGGGGGCGGCGCTGACCGGGCTGGTAGGGCTTGTCTTTGGCAGCGGGCTTGCGGCGGGATCGCTGCCGGTGCTGTTCCTGACGCTCTCGGCCACGCTGTTCGTGATGGGGCTGTGCTATGGCCCGATCGGGGCTTGGCTGCCTTCGCTCTATCCGGTGGATGTGCGCTATACGGGCATTTCGCTGGCGTTCAATCTGGGCGGGATCGTCGGCGGAGCGCTGGCGCCGCTGGGAGCCGCGTGGCTTGCGGTGCATGGCGGTGTGGTGTGGACAGGGCTGGTGCTGACGGCGGCTGGGGTGGTGACGCTGGTGGGGGTGCTGGCGGCGCCGCGGGGGGTTTAGGAAGATTACCCCTCCGACCCGCCTGCGGCGGGCCACCTCCCCATTTGTGCTTTGCAAAAATGGGGAGGACCGTATTGCCCTCCCCATTTTCACGAAGTGCAAATGGGGAGGTGCCTGAGCGAAGCGAAGGCGGAGGGGTTATTCCGCCACCCGCATCAGTGTCAGCCTTGCCTTGCCGACCTTTCGCTCCGCATCGATTTCAAGGCTGCGCACGCCGGCGGGTTCATCGGCATGGGTTTCAAGGCTGACCCAGGTGCCGGGACCGATCCAGCCGAGCCGCAGCAAGCGGTCGATGGCAACTGCGCCCGCGCCCGAGCCGTAGGGCGGATCGAGCATCACCACATCGAGCGGGGCTGGCACGGGGCCGAGCGCGAGGACCGAGGCGGCGCGCACGTCGCACTGGGCCTGCGCATGAAGCGCGGCGATATTGGCGCGAAGGGCGCGGATCGCGGCGGCGTCCTGCTCCACGAACACGGCCTTGGCCGCGCCGCGTGAAAGCGCTTCGAGGCCGAGCGCGCCCGAGCCTGCGAAGAGGTCCGCAACCGTGAGCTCCTCGAAGCTGCCTAGGCGGCTGGTGAGCATCGAGAACAGCGTTTCGCGCGTACGGTCTGCGGTCGGCCGCGTGGTGTCGCCCGCCGGGGCCGAGAGCTTGCGACCGCGCCAGGTGCCGGCAATGATCCGCAGCATCAGCGCTTGGCTCCGGGCCGCCCGCCGGGCTTTCTGGGCGAACTGCGCAGCGTCCTGCTCGGCGCGCGTTGATCGGGCCCGGGTGACGGCGCCTCGGCGGGAGTCTTGGCATAAGGCCGGTTGGGATAGGTTTTCGCGGGCTGCTTGGGTGCGGAAGGCTTGGCGACAAACTGACCAGCATCGGCGGAAGGCCGCACACGTTCGGCGCGCGCGCGCGAAGGCCGTTCGGGCTCGCGCAGCGGGCGCGCCGGCCTTGCGGGCTTGGCGGCTTCTTCAACCGGCTTCGGCGCGCGCGGCGCATAGGCCTTTCCGGCGTGGACGGCCTGCTGCACGCGGGTGGCGTGATCGCCGGCGAGGCCCTTGCGGAAGCGCTCGACCACGACCTGCGGCACTTCCTCAGCGCCCCCGCGCGGCAATTCGCCGAGATCGAAGGGGCCATAGCGCAGGCGCAGCAGGCGCGAGACTTCGAGGCCGAGATGTTCGAGCACGCGGCGGACTTCGCGGTTCTTGCCTTCGGTGAGGGTCAGCTCGATCCACTTGTTGCGGCCGGCGCTGCGTTCGAGATTGGCGTTGATCGGGCCGTAGTGGATGCCCTCGATCTCGATCCCCTGCATCAGATCGTCGAGCTGGATCTGCGAGACATCGCCGAACGTGCGCGCGCGGTAGGTACGCGGCACGGCGTTGGCGGGCAGTTCCATCGCGCGCTTCAATTCGCCGTCGTTGGTGAGGAGGAGCAGCCCCTCGGTGTTGATGTCGAGCCGGCCGACCGGCATCACGCGGCCAGCGCCTTCGGGCAGGGCATTGCGCAGCGCGGTGTAGATCGTCGGGCGGCCGGTGGGATCGCGCTCGGCCGTGATCAGGCCCGAGGGCTTGTGGAACATGAACAGGCGCGGAGGTTCCGGGGCGGCGACGGGATTGCCGTCAACCGTTACGCCGCGCAGGTTCTTGAGGATCGTGGCGGGGGTGGTGATCACCTCGCCGTCGAGCGCGATGCGCCCTTCGGCGATATAGCGCTCTATCTCGCGGCGGCTGGCAACGCCGGCGCGGGCGAGGAGTTTCGCGATCCGGTCGCCTTCGCGCGGGGTGCCATCTTCCGCCAGCGCGCGGGTCTGCGGCACGGCGGCGGCCTTGGGCAGGCGCGGCTTGGGGATCTTGTAGGGGGCGGGGGCTGCCGGGTTGCGGCGCGAGCCTGCAGCGTTAGGAGCCGCGGGCCTTCCCGGGCGGCCGCTCCTGTCTTTGGGGGGGAATGCCATGGCTAGCCCTTACGCCGGAGAGTGCGCGCCGTCACCCTGCTTCGTGCAGGGCGATCTCACGCTGGCAGATTTCGTGGAAACGGCGGATGCCGCCTTCGAGCGTGCCGAGGGTAAGCTGGGGCACCGCGCCGGTGGCGAGGCCCTGCTGGCCGAGTTCGGCAGCGCGGAAGTCTTCCGAACCGAAGACCTGCCCGTCGAGCAGTTCCCAGCTGCGACGCCAGTGATCCTCGGCCTTGGGGGTGGCCGGGGCTTCGGCAATCAGCATGAAGTCCTCGACGAGGGTGAGATCGTGCGCCTGCGGCATGATCGTCATCAGGTTCACATAGTCCGGGCTGATCACGATGACGGTGGCGGGAAAGAGCTGGTAAGCAAACGTGGCGACACGGCGCAGCGCGGGCCAGTCCGCCAGATCGAGCCCTTCGAGTTCGGTCGCGCGGCCGACCAGCGAGCGCATGTGCGGGCCGACTTCGTCGCCCGCCGTCACCCCGTCCTTGAAGTAGGGGCCGATGGTGCGGGCGTGGAGGCGCTGCACGTGGTAGCTTTCGAGGAAGGCGTCCATGATCAGCTTCCAGTTGGAGGCGACCCGGTGCGTGCGGCGGGCGTAAAGATGGTGCGCGCCAAGGTCTGCGGCGGCGAAATCGGCGCTGATCTCGGTCGCCTGCGCGAAATCTGTCTGCTGGGGCGCGAACCAGATCAGGCCGCCGGCTTCGAGGCTGGGCAGTTCGATCAGGCCCAATGCGGGCTGGTCGAGGCCGGGGAATGTATCAGGGCGCGGGAGCGCGAGGAGCTTGCCATCGGTGCCGTAGGTCCAGGCGTGATAGGGGCAGACGAGCCGCTTGGCGCATTGCACCTCACCGCCTTCGACCAGCCGCGTGCCGCGGTGGCGGCAGACGTTCATGAAGACGTGCAGCTTGCCGGCGGTATCGCGGGTGAGGAGCAGCGGGCGGCCAGTGGCATCGTGGGGCACGGCCATGCCCGGCTCGGGCAGCAGGGCAGATGGCGCGAGGACTTGCGGGAAGCGATCAAACAGCGCCGCCTTCTCACGCGCCCAGTGTGCGGGGTCGGTATAGACGCTGGCGGGCACGTGGCTGATTGACGTGCCCTTGCGGCCCGCGCCTGCCGCGACAAGGCGGGCCAGTTCCAGCTGGCCATCCGTGGGCCGCTTCGCTCTTTCAGTGGTGGCCATTTCGCGGCTCTCCCCGGATTTCATCACTCTCCGCCGCTAGGCATAGCGCAATTTGCCGCTTAGCATGCAGGGTAAATTGAAAGCGGGGACAAGGGTTTCGCATGGCTTCGACCGGGGCATCGACAACAGCAGAAGCGGAGAAGCCGCCGCGCCCCAAGGGCTTTCGGCTGCTGATGATCGCGCTGGCGACGCGCAAATCCGCCACGATGCTGGGCTTCGGGTTTTCGTCCGGCCTGCCTTACGCGCTGCTGATCGGCACCCTCAATGCCTGGCTGGGCGAAGTGAAGATCGATCTGGCGACCATCGGCGTGCTTTCATGGATCGGGCTTTCCTATTCGTTCAAGTTCCTGTGGTCGCCGCTGGTGGACCGCATGGCGCTGCCGGGGCTGGAGGCGCTGGGGCGGCGCAAGAGCTGGATCCTGCTGTGCCAGATCACGATGGTGTTGGGCTTTTCGGGCCTCGCCGCGACCGATCCGGCGCATGCCATCGGCACCTTTGCGCTGTTCGCCTTCCTCGCCGCGCTGGCTTCGGCGACGCAGGACGTGGCAGTGGATGCCTGGCGGATCGATGTGGCGGACGCGGATACGCCTGTCGAGCTGCTCTCTTCGATCTACCAGTTCGGGTACCGGATTGCCTCGATTGTCGGCGGCGCGCTGGCGCTGGTGCTGGCGGGGCGCATGTCGTGGCCGCTGGTCTATTGCCTGATGGCGGGGCTGATCGGGTTGATCTGCATCGTTACCCTGCGCGCGCCCGATACGCCGCGGCCCGAGCAGGGCACCTTGCACGAGGCACTGGCGCAGCCGGGTGAACTGGAACCACGCGCGCGGTGGCTGGCGCTGCTGATCGTCGGCACGAGCTGGGCCTGGGCCATCGGCACAATCATCCGCTTCATGGTGACGATGCTGAGCCCGCTGGGGCCGGGCGAGAAGCACCCCTCGGTTGGCGATTTCACGCGCGAATATGCCCCGTTGATCGTTCTGGCGACGGTGGCCGTGCCGCTGCTGGTAGCTGCGACCACCAATGTGCTGAAGCGGAATGGCCGCGCGGTGCTGACCGAACCTGACCGCAGCGTTTCCCCTGCGCGGACGGCTGCGAACCATCTCTATGTTGCTTTGATTTCGCCGCTGGCCGAACTGGTGGCGCGGCTCGGCTGGGGGGTGCTGGTGGTGATCGGCATGATCCTGACCTACACCTTGTGCTACAATGTGTGGTCGAGTTTTGCCTTCCCGTTCTACCTTGATTTCCTGCACTATTCGAAGGACGAGGTTGCCTTCGCCTCCAAGCTCTTTGGTATTTTCATGACGATCGCGGGGATCAGCCTGGGCGGCTATCTGTTCCTGCGGCTGGGGCGGATGCCGACGATCCTGATCGGCGCGATCCTGCCGATGCTGGGCAATTTCGTCTATGCCGATCTGGCCGAGGGCGCGGTGCATATCGATGCGGTGGGGCAGACGCTGGGGCTGCATTGGCTGTTCGCGCTGTTCGGCTTCGATCCGCGCATGGTGCGGCTGCTGCTGGCGATTTCGTTCGAGAACATCTCCACCGGCATCGCGGGGGCGGCCTTCGTGGCCTATCTCTCCGGCATCGTTTCCAAGCGCTACACGGCGGTGCAATATGCGCTGATGTCGTCGCTGACGTTCCTGATCGGCTCGCTCGGGCGCGGGATCGCGGGGGAGGCGTTCGATCTCTACGGCTATGCGACGGTATTCCGCTGGACGGCGGCGGCGGGGCTGGTGGCGGTGCTGTTCGTGTGTCTGGAATGGGTGCGGGTGAGCCGCGAGGTGGTGGTGGTTGTTCCCACCGAAGTCTGACGTTGCGCCTGATCCTTCGACAAGCTCGGGATGAGCGGGCCTTGGGCTCTTCGTAAACCAGACCTTGCTCGGGATGAGCGCGTCTTGGTCTTTCTCACAATCACAAACCCCGCTCAGGACGAGCGAATCTTGGTTTTTCCGCAATCACAAACCTCGCTCACCCTGAGCTTGTCGAAGGGTGCTCGCGCTGCGGTTCAGTCCGGCGCTTCGTCGTTGCGCTTCAGCACATCGCCCGCGAGGTAGAGCGAACCCGCGATCAATACGTCGCCTTCAGGCGGCAGCGCGGCGAGGGCTTCGGCCACATTGGCGAAACTGTGCACGCGCAGCGAGGTGAATGGCGCGAAGTCTGCCGGGGTGTGCGCTTCGTGGCCGGGGGCGGGGACGATGGAGACCGAAGCGACTTTGCCGGCAAGGGGGCGCAGGATGGCGCTGGGGTCCTTGCTCGTGAGCATGCCCATGACGAGATGGAGCGGGGCGCTGTCCGTGAAGTGGCGGGCGATGGCCTGGCCTGCATCGGGATTGTGCCCGCCGTCTAGCCAGACGGTGCGCTGACCGGCGAGCGCGGTGAGCGGTCCTGAGCCAAGGCGCTGGAGGCGGGCGGGCCAGCGGGCGGCGCGGATGCCTTGGGCCATGGCTTCGGGGGTGACGGGGACCACGCTTTGGTGGCGCAGCATGGCGATAGCGAGCGCGGCGTTGTCGGCCTGATGCGCGCCAACCAGCGAAGGGAGCGGGAGTTCGAGCGTGCCGTGGGAGTCGCGATATTCGATGGTTTCACCAACCTCGGCCCACCAGTCGCGGCCGCGCAGGTGGACGGGCGCGCCGATGTGGCTCGCGGTGGCGAGAACGCTGGCGAGCGGGCTTGCGGCATAGCTTTGCACCACGAGCGGCGCGCCGGGCTTGGCGATGCTGGCTTTTTCGAAGGCGATGCGGGCAAGGGGCTCTGCGGGTGTGCCTTCCTCCGGCACCAGCAGGAAGGACTCGTGGTCGATGCCCAGGGTAGCGATGCCGCAGACGGCGGGGTTTTCGAGGACGTTGGTTGCGTCCAGCCTGCCGCCGAGGCCGGTTTCGATGACGCAAGCGTCTGCCGGTGTCTCGGCGAAGGCGAGGAAGGTGGCGACGGTGGTGACTTCGAAGAAGCTGGGGCCAAGGTCTTCGGCAGCATCGAGAACGCGTTCGAGGAGATCGGCGAGGCTTTCGTCGCTGATGAGTTTTCCGGCGATGCGGATGCGTTCGTTGTAGCGCACGAGGTGCGGCTTGGTGGCGGTGTGGACCACGAGGCCCTGTGCTTCGAGGATGGCGCGCAAGTAGGCGCAGGTCGAGCCTTTGCCGTTGGTTCCCGCGACGTGGAACACCGGCGGCAGGCGGCGCTGCGGATTGCCGAGGCGCGCGCAGATCTCGCGTACGGTATCGAGGCCGAGGCGACCCTGGGGCAGGGACAGTGCGCCGAGACGGTCGAGCTGCGCCTGCACGCGCTGGTTTTCGGAAATGGCGAAGTCGCGCAAGATTACCCCTCCGTCAGCGCTTCGCGCTGCCACCTCCCCATTTGCACTTCGCGAAAATGGGGAGGACCTTTCTTGTTCCTCCCTGTTTTGGCGAAGCCCAAACGGGGAGGGGGACCGCCCGCGTCAGCGGGTGGTGGAGGGGTCTACGCCGCCTGCGCGGCCATCAGGTAGCCGATGGTGCGGGCGAGGGTGGCCTTCAGCATGTGGCGGCTGACGACCATGTCGATCATGCCGTGCGCGTGGAGGTATTCGGCGCGCTGGAAGCCTTCGGGAAGCTTTTCGCGGATCGTGTCCTGGATCACGCGCTGGCCGGCAAAGCCGATGAGGGCGCCGGGTTCGGCAATCTGGATATCGCCGAGCATGGCGTAGCTCGCAGTAACGCCGCCGGTGGTCGGATCGGTGAGGACGACGATATAAGGCAGGCCCGCCGCGCGCATGCGATTGATGGCCACGGTGGTGCGCGGCATCTGCATGAGGCTCAAGATGCCTTCCTGCATGCGCGCACCGCCTGCCGCCGTCACGGCAATGAAGGGGCACTTGTTGGCGATGGCGGCCTCGGTCGCGGCGATGAAGGCATCGCCCACGGCCATGCCCATCGAGCCGCCCATGAAGCCGAAATCCTGCACGCCGACGACGGCCTTGTGGCCATCGATCTTGCCGACCGCGGCGGTTAGCGCATCAGGCAGCGGGTTGGCGGCGCGGGCGGCCTTGAGGCGATCCGTATAGCGCTTGGTATCGCGGAACTTGAGCGGGTCTTCGCGCACCTTGGGGGCGGGCAGGATCTCGAACCCGGCGTCGAGCAGCTGGGTGAGGCGCTCCGTCGCGCCGATGCGGCCGTGGTGATCGCAGCGCGGGCAGACCGAGAGGTTTTCCTCATACTCCTTGGTGAACAGCATTTCGCTGCACGAAGGGCACTTGATCCAGAGGTTGTCCGGCGTGTCGCGCTTGGGCGAGAACGGCAGCGAATTGCGGACGCGGGTTAGCCAGCTCATGCATCAACCTTTCGTGCCGAATGGACGGCCTTGGCTAGCGCGGAAACGAGATCGCGTACAGGTCCGGCGGCGTTTTCGCCGTGCTCGGCGATGATGTCGATCAGCGCGGAGCCGACGACGACGCCGTCTGCCACCTGGGCAATGGGGCCGGCCTGCTCGGGCGTGCGCACGCCGAAGCCGACGGCGACGGGGATCTGGGCGGTCTGCTTGATGCGGTCGACGGCCTCTTCGATGGATGCGAGCGCGGCGGACTGCTTGCCGGTGATGCCTGCGACCGACACGTAGTAGAGGAAGCCCGAGGAGCCTTCGAGCACGGCGGGCAGCCGCGCGGCGTCGGTTGTCGGCGTCGCGAGGCGGATCGGGCTGATCCCGGCCTTGCGCAGATAGGGGCCGAGTTCGCCGTCTTCCTCGGGCGGGATATCGACGCAGATCACCCCGTCGACCCCGGCCTTGGCGGCCTCGGCGGCGAACCATTCCGGCCCGCGCGTGATCATCGGGTTGGCATAGCCCATGAGGACCAAAGGCACATCCGGGTGGCGCGCGCGGAAATCGGTGGCCATCTGCAGGATGTCGGCGGTCTTGGTACCGGCGGCAAGGCTGCGCAGATTGGCGCGCTGGATCGCCGGGCCATCGGCCATCGGATCGGTGAAAGGCATGCCAAGCTCGATCACATCGGCGCCGCCTTCGACGAGCGCATCGAGGATCGCGGGCGTGGCGGCGGGCGTTGGATCACCTGCGGTGACGAAGCAGACGAGGGCGGGGTGGCCCTTGGCGAAGGCGGCGGACAAACGCGTCACTGAGCCCTCTCCCCTTCAGGGGAGAGGGTTGGGAGAGGGGGCAGCATCTCGGCAATCACCCCGGTCAGATGGATCAAAACGCCCTCCAGATTCTGCATAACGTCAATATTCGAATAGCGTACGACTCGATAGCCTTGCGCTTCCAGAAAGCGAGTCCTCATCGCGTCGTGAGCATCATCGACGTCGTGGGTTCCACCGTCGATTTCGATCACCAGCTTCGGTTCGTTGGCCGCGAAATCGGCAATGAAGTTGCCAATCACCTTTTGCCGCCGGAACTTGATGCCTGCAAATCGTTCGGCCCGCAGCGCCAGCCACATGCGGGTTTCGGGTTCGGTCATGTGCTTGCGGTTATCCCGGGCGTGGCCCGTGAGCTTCGCGTCGCGCATTTCCCCTCTGCCCCTTTTTGCCCCTCTCCCAACCCTCTCCCCTGAAGGGGAGAGGGCCTTTTAGAGCTTCACCCCCAGATGCTCGGCGACCGAGAAGATGTCCTTGTCGCCGCGTCCGCAGAGGTTGGCGAGGATGATTGCGTCCTTGTCCATGGTCGGCGCGATCTTCTTGACCGCGGCGATGGCGTGGGCGGGTTCCAGCGCGGGGATGATGCCTTCGGTGCGGCAGAGCAGCTGGAAGCCATCGAGCGCTTCGGTGTCGGTTACCGAGGTGTATTCGACGCGGCCCGTTTCCTTGAGCCAGGCGTGTTCGGGGCCGATGCCGGGATAATCGAGGCCCGCCGAGATCGAGTGGCCCTCGAGGATCTGGCCGTCCTCGTCCTGCAGGAGGTAGGTCTTGTTGCCGTGGAGCACGCCGGGGCGCCCGCCCGCGAGGCTGGCGGCGTGGAGCTGGTCGAGCCCGTGGCCCGCAGCTTCGACGCCCATCATCTTGACGCTGGGATCATCGAGGAACGGGTGGAACAGGCCGATGGCATTGCTGCCGCCGCCGATGGCCGCGACGAGGAGATCAGGCAGGCGGCCGACGCGGCTCAGCATCTGGGCGCGGGCTTCCTTGCCGATCACGCTCTGAAAATCGCGGACGAGCTCCGGATAGGGGTGCGGGCCAGCGGCGGTGCCGATGATGTAGAAGGTGTTGTGGACGTTGGCGACCCAATCGCGCAGCGCCTCGTTCATCGCGTCCTTAAGCGTCGCGGCACCGGCGGTGACGGGGACGACTTCGGCGCCGAGGAGCTTCATGCGGAACACGTTGGGTGCCTGGCGCGCCACGTCCGTCGCGCCCATGAAGATCACGCAGGGCAGGCCAAAGCGCGCGCAGACGGTGGCGGTGGCGACGCCGTGCTGCCCCGCGCCGGTTTCCGCGATGATCCGCGTCTTGCCCATGCGGATGGCGAGGAGGATCTGGCCGATGCAGTTGTTGATCTTGTGCGCGCCGGTGTGATTGAGCTCGTCGCGCTTGAACCAGACTTGCGCGCCGCCCAGTTCCTCGGTGAGGCGCGGTGCGAAATAGAGCGGGCTGGGGCGGCCTACGTAGTGTTCGAGGAGATCGTCGAATTCGGCATGGAAGGCGGGATCGGCCTTGGCCTTGCGATATTCCGCTTCCAGATCGAGGATCAGCGGCATCAGCGTTTCGGCGACATAGCGGCCGCCGAACTGGCCGAAGTGGCCCTGTGCGTCAGGCTGGTTGCGGAAGCTGTTGGGGATGGGCGCGTTCATGGCGCCTCGCTTGGCAGAGGGGCGCGCGCTTGTCCAGATTCGTGGGCTTAAGGGAAGGTCAGGCGGCGCGGGCAGCCTTGCAGAACTGAGTGATGAGGGCATCGTCCTTCACGCCGGGCGCAGATTCGACGCCGGAGGAGACGTCGACCAGCGGGGCCTGTGTTACGCGGACGGCTTCGGAGACGTTGGCGGGGGAGAGGCCGCCGGCGAGGCCCCAGGGGAGCGGGGCCTTGTAGCCTGCGAGCAGGGTCCAATCGAACACGAGGCCGAGGCCGCCGGGTATTGCGGCGCCTTTGGGGGGCTTGGCATCGAACAGGACGAGATCGGCGGCGCCCGCGAAGGTTTCAGCGCGGGCGATGTCCGCAGCGGTCGAGACGGCGGTGGCTTTCCACACCGGCTTGCCGAAAGCGGCGCGGATCGCGGCGACGCGGGCTGGGTCTTCCTTGCCGTGGAGCTGGATCACATCGAGCTCCACGGCGGCGACGACTTCGGCGATCAGGCTTTCTGCGGCATCGACGAAGAGGCCGACGAGCTTGATCCGGCCCGCGGCACGAGCGCCGAGTGCTGCCGCATCCTTGAGCGCGAGGTGGCGCGCGCTGGCCGGAAATATCACGAGGCCCGCATAATCGGCGTGCGCGGCGATCGTCGCTTCGAGGGCGACGGGGGTTGTGAGGCCGCAGATCTTGATTTGGGGGGCGGGCATGAGGTGCGGATAGGGGTTGGATATGCGGTCTGTCCACCTCTTCGTCATTGCGAGGAGCGGAGCGACGAAGCAATCCAGAGCGGTTGTGCGTGCCGCTCTGGATTGCTTCGCTGCGCTCGCAATGACGAGGTCTTGGGTGTCTTACTGCCCCAGTTCGAACGTCACCGTCACATTCGCAGCCACCTGCACTTCGCCTGCTGCGATGGGGCTGGGGGCGCCGGCCATCGCCTTTTCGGCGCGGGCGTACATCACCATCGGCTGGGGGGCATAGCCGCCGCTTTCGCTGATGGTGAGGATGCGCTTGACGGTGAGGCCAGCCGCCTTGGCATAGAGCTCAGCGCGCGCGCGGGCCTTTTTCATCGCTTCGAGCCGGGCTTCGTCGCTTGCCGTATCGGGGTTGTCGAGCTGGAACGAGGGGCCGCTGACCTGATTGGCGCCGGCGTTCACCAGTGTGTCGATCGTCTTGCCGTAGTTGCCGATCTTGCGCTGCTTGACCTCGACCTGGTTGTTGGCCTGATAGCCGATGATGACCGGATCGCCGCTGACGTTGCCGTTCGCATCCGCACGCGGCTGGCCGTAGACCGGGTTCACCGAAAGGTTGCTGGTCTGGATGTCGCGCTCGGCAATGCCCGAGGCCTTGAGCGCGGTGATCACCGCGTTCATGCGGTCGGCGTTTTCGGAGAGCGCGGCAGCGGCGGTCTTGGCCTGCGTGGTGACGCCAGCGCTGAACACGGCGAGGTCCGGCGTGCGGCTCGACTTGCCATCAGCGCTGAGCGTGAGCACGGCATTGCCGGGGGCGACCACGGGGGCGGGTGAAACGGCCTGCGCCATGGCGGGCGAGACGGCCCCGGAAACGGCGAACCCAGCGGCAAGCGCGGCGGCCATCAGGAGCGAGGTGGAGGTAGTCGTCATCGGTTGGTCCCCTTGAGAATATGCCGCCCATGTGGGGCGAGGGGGCTTTCGCGGGGCTGAACCGCGATGACAGGAGCGCTTCAGGAGATGGACCGTTCGAGCACGACCATCTGGAAGGGCACGTCCATCGGCAGCGGGAAGGGGCGCAGCTCTCCGGTGCGGGTGTAGCCGCGCCGTTCGTACCACGCGATCAGTTCCTCGCGCACGTCGACGACGATGAGTTCCATGCGAGTGGCGGCGAATTCGCGGACGGCAAGCCGTTCGACTTCGCTGACGAGAGCGCGGCCGAGGCCGCCGGCCTGGCGCTCGGGATCGATGCAGAGCAGGCCCATGTAGGCGAGGCCCTGCCCGAGATCGGTGATCGTGACCGTGCCGACGAGTGTGCCGCACTGTTCGGCAAGCAGCACGCGCTTTTCGGGTGCGGCGACCATCGCGGCGACTTCTGCGGGCGTGGTGCGGTCGCCGCCGAGGAGGTCCGCTTCGTTGGTCCAGCCCTTGCGGGCGCTGTCGCCGCGGTAGCCGCTCTCGATCAGGGCGCGTAACGCGGGCGCGTCGGCAGGCTGCGCAATACGGTAGGTCGTCATGGCTCGGTTCAGAGCGTGGCCTCGATGGCGCGGGCGGCAGCGACCGGGTCTTCGGCACGGCTGATCGGGCGGCCGATGACGAGGACGCTGGCGCCGTCCCGCCGCGCGGCGCCGGGAGTGACGATGCGCTTCTGATCGGCGGTATGACCCGTATCTGGTCTGAGGCCGGGGACGACGAAGAAGCCGTTCTTCCAGCGCTTGTGGATCGCGCCGACTTCGTGGCCCGAGCAGACGATACCGTCGAGCCCGGCTTCCTGCGCCAGATCGGCAAGCCGCAGCGCCTGATCGTGCGCGCCGCCGGGGACGCCGACGCCGGCGAGGTCGTCGTCATCGAGGCTGGTGAGCACGGTGACGGCGACGACCTTGCAATGCTCGCCCGCCGCGGCCTTGGCGTCTTCCATCATTGCGCGCCCCCCCGCAGCGTGAATCGTGACGATGGCGGGTTCGAGCACGTGGATCGACTGCATCGCGGCGGCGACGGTGTTCGGAATGTCGTGCAGCTTGAGATCGAGGAAGATCGGCAGGCCGAGCTTGGCCACTTCGTGCACGCCGTGGTGGCCATGCGCGCAGAAGAATTCGAGGCCGAGCTTCACCCCGCCGATGTGGCCCTTGACCTTCTGCGCCAGCGCAATGGCGGCATCGAGGCGGGGGAGATCGAGCGCGAGATAGACGGGATTGCTCATGAGGCTTCGCTTGCTTTCCGGGCTTCGAGCTGGGTGGAGGAGAGCGAGGCGCTTCCGGCCAGCGTGGTTTCAAGATTGGCGATGCGGCGCTGGAGCCGCCAGCGCGTGGTGCGATGGATCAGCCACATGGGGACGAGGCCAAGGAGGAACGCGCCGATCACGAGCGCGGGCAGCTTGGTATCGAGAACGAGGCCCTGCCACACGACGAGTTCGACCGGTTGCCAGTTGGCGGCGGAGAATGCGGCCAGCGCGGCCACGATGACCAGCCACAGGATCGAACGAAACACTTTCATCAGGCTTTGTCCCCAGCCCCCGCCGCGTTGGCATCCATGCTAGGGCGCTTTGCGGAGGAAGGCCAGACCTCGAAGTTGAGAGGGGCATCGGGCGGTCCGTTCCCCTCTCCCAACCCTCTCCCCTGAAGGGTAGAGGGCTATCAACTCAGGCTTACTCCCCGAACACGCGGGCGAAGATCGTGTCGACAGCCTTGAAGTGGTAATCGAGGTTGAACTTGTCCTCGAGGTCCTTGGCGCTGATCACCGCGCTGACTTCGGGATCGGCTTTCAGCAGTTCGAGCAGCGAGAGCTGGCCGTCCGACTGCCAGACCTGCATCGCATTGCGCTGGACGAGGCGGTAGGAATCATCGCGCGTCAGGCCAGCCTGCGTGAGCGCGAGCAGAACGCGCTGCGAATGGACGAGGCCGCCCATGCGATCGAGGTTCTTCTGCATGCGCTCGGGATAGACGAGCAGCTTGTCGATCACCGAAGTGAGGCGGGCGAGCGCGAAATCGAGCGTGATCGTCGCGTCCGGCCCGATGTACCGCTCGACCGAGGAGTGCGAGATATCGCGCTCGTGCCACAGCGCGACATTTTCGAGCGCGGGGGTGACGGCGGAGCGGACGACGCGAGCGAGGCCGGTGAGATTCTCGGTGAGCACCGGGTTGCGCTTGTGCGGCATGGCCGAAGAACCCTTCTGGCCGGGCGAGAAGTATTCCTCCGCTTCCAGCACTTCGGTGCGCTGCAAGTGGCGCACTTCGGTGGCGAGGCGTTCGATGCTGCTGGCCACGACGCCGAGGACGGCGAAGAACATCGCATGGCGATCGCGCGGGATGACCTGCGTGGAGACGGGCTCGACTGCGAGGCCCAGCTTTTCGGCGACATGGGCTTCGACCGCCGGATCGATATTGGCGAAAGTGCCGACCGCACCCGAGATGGCGCAAGTGGCGACTTCGGCGCGGGCGGCAACGAGGCGCGCGCGGCAACGGGCGAATTCGGCATAGGCCTGCGCCAGTTTGAGCCCGAAGGTGGTCGGCTCGGCATGAATGCCGTGGCTGCGGCCGATGGTGGGGGTGTACTTGTGCTCCACCGCGCGGCGCTTGATCGCCTCCAGCAGCGCGTCAAGGTCGGCGATAAGGATATCGGCGGCCTGCGTGAGCTGGACGTTGAGGGTGGTATCGAGCACGTCGGAGCTGGTCATGCCCTGATGCATGAAGCGGGCTTCGGGGCCGACTTCCTTGGCCACCCAATCGAGGAAGGCGATGACATCGTGCTTGGTCACGGCTTCGATCGCGTCGATCGCGGCGACGTCGATCTTGGGGTTCGTCGCCCACCAGTCCCACAGCGCCTTGGCGGCGGAGGGCGGGACCACGCCGAGTTCGCCCAGCTTCTCGGTCGCATGGGCCTCGATCTCGAACCAGATGCGATAGCGCGCCTCCGGTTCCCAGATCGCGGTCATCGCGGGGCGGGCATAACGGGGGACCATGGACGACTCCTCAAGCGCGGTTTGTTGGGGTTGCCGCTAGGAGGGAGGGTGGCGGAAGGCAAGAGGGCGCGGGTCAGGCGGTGAAGCTGAGGTCGGTCTCGCCCGTGGTCTGGCCTGCGGCATCGAATCGGCGCTCGATGATGCGCGCGGCTCCGTCTGCCGCGATGGTGAGCACGGTCGAGCAGCGGGTGCCGTAGAGCGGATTGCGGATGAATACGCCGGAGAAGCGCGGGTCCGGGCCTTCGCCGGGCAGTTCGGTGCGATCCGCGAGCGCGGCGAAGAGCGCGGCGGGATCGTCTTCACCCATCTCCAGCCATGCGCCCAGTGCGGCTTCGAGCGCGCGGGTCTTGGCCCAGGGCGCGTGGTGCGGGCCGTTGGAGAGGCCGTGGATGCCGGGCGCAAGCGCGCGGCGCTGCGGCCGGGGGTGGTTGGTGAGATGCCACGCGCTCTCAGGTTCGGCCATGAACAGGTTGAACGGGTTCATGGTTTCGGGCGCGGCGGGTTCGCGGCCCGCCAGCCAGTCCGTCACCAGTGCGCCGCGCGAGGCGAGGTGGGGCTGCGGATAACCCTCGACGCGCAAGTTGGTGACCAGCGCGGCGCGCCCGGCAGCGTTGACGCCGAGCCAGGTGCCGCCGGCTTGCAGATCGCGTCCGGCGATGACGCCGCTTTCCCACTCCGCCAGGGGCGCGGTTGGGCGTTCGTGGAACTCATCGCGGTTGCCGATCACGACGAGGCGCCAGCGCGGATGCGCGCGGAAGGCGGCAGCGGCAACGCACATCAGATCAGGCCCTTCGCCTTCAGGCTGACATGGCCCTGCCGCCCGATGATCACATGATCGTGGACGGTAATCCCCAGCAGGCGCCCGGCTTCGATGATCTTGTGGGTGATCTGGATGTCGGCGCGGCTGGGCTCCGGGCTGCCGGAGGGGTGATTGTGGACAAGGATCAGTGCGGCTGCGCCGATGGCCATGGCCTTTGCGATGATCTCGCGCGTGTAGATCGCGGATTCGTCGAGCGTGCCGTCACTGACGATCTGATCGAGGATCAGGCGGTTTTGCGTGTTGAGATAGAGTACGCGGACGCGTTCGTGGTTGAGGTGCGCCATATCGATGTGGAGGTAATCGAGCAGGGCCTGCCAGCTGGAAAGGACCGGCTCTTCGCGGACGGTCTGCCGGGCGAGGCGGCGCGCGGAAATGCCGACGATCTTGAGGGCGGCGGCGGCGGCGTCCTTGATCCCAGACACACCCATCAGAGTTTGCGCATCCGCGTTGAGCACACCGGCAAGGCTGCCGAAGCGCTGGAGCAGCATACGCGCGTGGGGTTTCACATCCTGCCGGGGGATGGCGGTCATCAACAGATATTCGATCACCTCGTGATCGCCGAGCGCATCGTCGCCGCCTTCGAGCAGGCGTTTCCTGAGGCGGGCACGGTGGCCGGACGGATCGAGCCCGGCCTCGCGCACCCGGTCCTTCTCCGACTTGTCGCGACCGGGCTGGGGAAAGAGGCTGGGCGGTTCGTCCATCACGCGCAGACTTTGCCCGCGCGGGCGGCAGGGCGCAAGCGGCGGCATTGCGTCCGCCCGCCTGCTGGGCAACAAGGCGGGCAATGCCGGACGAGACCGCGCCTCTGAACGAATCGCCGGATGGCAAGCCTGGGGCACCGCGCAGCGCCAAGCGTCGCAGGATTGCGCTGGTCTCCGCCGGGGCTCTCGCCGCGCTGGCCATTGGGCTGTGGTCTGCGCGCGAGCAGATTGCAGGCGGCCTGATCGACAGGCAGCTGGCGCAAATGGGCCTGCCCGGTCGCTATGCGATCGAGGGCATCGGCGCGGATCGGCAAATCCTGAAGAACATCGTGATCGGCGATCCGGCGCATCCCGACCTCACCATCGCGCGCGCCGAAATCCGCCTGTCCTATGGCCTGCTGGGGCCACGCATCGGGCAGATCATTCTCGAACAGCCAAGGCTTTACGGGGCATATCGGCAAGGCCACCTGAGCTTCGGCGCGCTCGACAGGATGGTGCTGGCCAATGCGCCCTCCGGCACGGCGCCGGGGCTGCCCGATCTTGATCTCCGGATCGTCGATGGCCGCGCATTGCTGGAAACCGACTTTGGCCGCCTTGCCGTGAAGGCCGATGGCGCGGGCAATCTGGCAGACGGGTTCAAGGGAACGATGGCCGCGATCATGCCCGGCGTGGCGGCGGGCGGATGCAGCGGCGAGCGGCTGACGGGCTATGGCACAGTTTCGGTAGCGGACGGCCGGCCGCGCTTTGCGGGGCCGGTGCGGCTTGCCGGGCTGACCTGCGGGAAGGATCTTGCCGCAGGTCCATCGGCACTGGCGCTTGACGTGTCGGGGGACAAGGACCTCGGCGGCGCGACCATCAAGGGCAAGCTGGAAGCGGGCGCGCTGGCCGCGCCGGGCATGACTGCCGCACGCCTCACGCTGGGCGGTGCACTGGCCTTCAAGCTGGGCGAACTGCGCGGCCATGTGCTGAGCGAGGCGCAAGGCGTGCGCACGGCGAGCCTGACGGCGGGCTCGCTCGGTATCGACGGCGATCTCGATATGAAAGGGGGCGGGGAGAGCCTCGTCTTCCGGGGTGCGGTTTCCGGCCGTAACCTTGCGCGCGGGGCCGCGAGCGAAAAGGCGCTGGCAGGGGCGCAAGCGGCGGCGAAAGGCACGCTGGCCGCGCCGCTGCTCGCCCGCCTGCGCAGCGCGCTGGGCCGCGAGGAACGCGGTAGCCGCCTGGCCGGCGATATCGCGCTGCGCCGCGATGGGGCGCGCTTCAGCCTTGTTGCGCCAAGCGCGGTGCTGCGCGGCGGGAGCGGCGCGGTGCTGCTTTCGGTTTCGCGCCTGCAGGTCGCCTCGGAACCAGAAAAGCTGCCCACGCTTACCGGCAATTTCGTGATGGCGGGCGAAGGTCTGCCGCCGATCACCGGGCGCATGGAGCCTGGCGCGGGCGGACGCCCGGCGCTCAAGCTGCGTATGGCCGAATATCGCGCCGGGGCAGACATGCTGGCGCTGCCCCTGCTCGAGATCGCGCAAGGGCCGGGCGGATCGCTCAGCTTTGCCGGCACGGCGCTGGCTTCGGGGGGCATCCCGGGCGGCGCGGTGAGGGGGCTGACCCTGCCGATTGCGGGCACGATCGGGCCGCGCGGCGATCTCGCGCTGTGGCCGCGCTGCGTGACGCCGTCATTCGCCAGCCTGCAACTGAGCGCGCTCACGCTCGACAAGCGGCAGCTGACGATCTGTCCAGCGGGCGGACAGGCTATCGTGCGCTATGGTCCGCAGGGGCTGAAGGCCGCGCTCGGCATCAATGCGCTCGCGCTGAGCGGGCGGCTGGGCGAGACCCCTCTGCTGCTGAACACGGGGCCGGTAGGCCTTGCATGGCCCGGCACGCTGACGGTTCGCGGCGCGGACGTAGTGCTGGGGCCGGGGGATACGGCGACGCGGCTGCGCCTCGTCAATCTGGTGGCGCGGCTGGGCCGGGACTTTACCGGCACGTTTGACGGCGTGGACGCCAAGCTCGCCGCCGTGCCGATCGACATGAGCGGAGCCGCGGGCGACTGGCGCTTTGCGGACGGGGTGCTGACGCTGAGCGGCGTGCGCTTCGCCGCCGCCGACCGGTTTGCGCCGGCGCGGTTCAAGACGCTGGCGGGGGAAAGCGCGGTTCTGACGCTCAAGGACAACCGCATAACTGCGCAGGCCCTGCTGCGGGAGCCGGATTCGCGGCGCGAGGTGCTGCGGGTGGCCGTCCGCCACGATCTCGCCACCGCGCGCGGTCATGCCGATCTCGCGGTAGATGGGCTGGTGTTCGACAAGGGCAAGATCGTGCCCGGCAAGGTCGGCGGGCTGCAGTTGCGCGATCTGGCGCCGCAGTTCCGCGGCGTCGTCGCCGATGCCGAAGGGACGGTGCGCGGCAAGGGCGTGGTCGACTGGACCGCCGAACGCGTGACAAGTTCTGGCAGCTTCGGCACCGAAGACCTTGATTTCTCCGCCGCGTTTGGCCCGGTAAAGGGCATTTCCGGCATACTGGTCTTCACCGATCTGATCGGCATGGTCACCGCACCGCACCAGACCCTGCACGTGGCTTCGGCCAATCCGGGGATCGAAGTGACCGACGGTGTCGTCGATATCGAACTGCTGCCCGAGCAGGTCGTGCGCATCAATAGCGGGATATGGCCGTTCCTTGGCGGCAAGTTGAAGCTGGCGCCGGGCGACCTGCGCATGACGGTGAACGAGCCGCGCCGCTTCCGGATCGAGATGGAAGGGATCGATGCGGCCAAGTTCCTTGAGCGGATGGAACTGGCGAACCTTTCCGCAACCGGTGTCTTCGATGGCCACCTGCCGCTTGAATTCGATGCCAATGGCGGGCGCATCACGGGCGGACAGCTGGTCTCGCGGCCTCCGGGCGGCACAGTGTCCTATGTCGGCGCGCTATCCTACAAGGACCTCTCGACCATGGCGAACTTCGCGTTCGATGCGCTGAAATCGCTTGATTATTCGAGCATGACGATCGGGATGGACGGCAACCTCGCGGGCGATGTCATCACGCGGGTCGAGTTCTCCGGGATCAAGCAGGGCAAGGACACCAAGCAGAACTTCATCACCCGGCAGGTCTCGCGCGTGCCGATCCAGTTCAACGTCAACATCCATGCGCCGTTCTATAGCCTGATCAGTTCGATGAACCCGCAGCCGCCGCCGGGGGCGTTTCGTGGCCTGCCGGGAACTTTGACGCCGGGAACCTTGGCGCCGGGAACCTTGCAGCCACCTGCAAGCGGCGTTCAGCCCCAAGTCAGCAGCACCAAGCCAAAAGGACCCAGCAATTGACGTTGGTCAGCAACCCTGCAACCAAGTGGCCCATCCAAGGTGAGGGGCATAACAGAATGGCTGGGACAGGCAGACGACTGCGGCAATTGTGCCTCGCGGCCGTGATGGTGGCAGGCTCGATGCTGACGGCGGGCTGCATAACCGTGAAAGCGCCCGACAAGCCGATCGTCATCGAGCTCAACATCAACATCAAGCAGGAAGTGGTCTATCGCCTGGCCGGGGATGCCAGCCAGACGATCGACAAGAACAAGGACATTTTCTGAGATGGCACGCACATTTGGAAACTTCACGATTGCGCTTGCCGCGCTGGCCGTGGCGGGCATGATTCCCGCCGCCGCGCTGGCCCAGCGCGATCCTGCCTACGCCGCCGCGCGCGCCGCCGGGCAGGTGGGCGAGAAGGTCGATGGCTACCTCGGCTATGTCGTGCCGCCGCCGCCCTCGCTCAAAGGGGTGATCGACGAGCTCAATATCAAGCGCAAGGCGGTTTACGCCGAAAAGGCCGCCGCCGCCCACGCGACGGTGGAGGAATATGCGCTCACGTCTGGCTGCCTGCTGATCTCGCAGACCCAGCCGGGCGAGAAGTACCAGGGCCCCGATGGCAGCTGGCAGACGCGCACCTCCGCGCCCCCATTGCGCGATTCGCGCTGCCCCTGAGGTAAAATCGCGGCAAATTCGGGCGCGCGCCGGGTCGATGATCCGGCGCGCGTCTTCGCACATGCCGCAAATCTGCGGTTTACAGCTGCTTCCGCCGCGGTTGACTTGATAAGCCGCCCTTCCTAAAGGGCCGGTGCCCTTGACGGGGGACCGTTTCCCGCGCCAGGCCCCTTGCGCTGTTTCAGGCGAAAAGAAGGCTGGCATGGTTGACGACCCTGACCGTGAGGACCCTATCGGCGCGGATGCCCGGATCGCATCGCTTGAGGCGCGGCTTGCCGCGGCGAAGGCGATCGAGGCGGAGCGGACGCGCAGCGGCCAGCAAGGTGCCGATGCGGGTTACCGCCTCGGCAATCGCGTTCTGGCCGAACTGTTGGGGGGAATGATCGGGGGTGCAGCGGTTGGCGTGGCCATTGACTGGTTCGTCGGACGCGGCCACTGGGGCCTGATGGTGATGCTGTTCCTCGGGATCGCAGTCGCCTTCAGAAACATTATCCGGATTGCGAACCGGCGTTCCGATTGACCCCCTGGACCGAGGGGGCCGCATTGGAAGGCCGTTTTGGCATAAGTTTTTGTGGTTTTCTGGGAAACGGGATTTTCGCGCGTGGCAACCGAAGCCAAAGTTGATCCGATGCACCAGTTCACGATCGAGCCGCTGTTCGGCACCGATCACTGGGCCCTTGGCGGCTTCAACATTGCGTTCACCAATTCTGCGCTGTGGATGCTGATTTCCGCAGTGGTGCTCTATGCCTTCATGCTGGGCGGGATGAAGCGTGAGCTCGTCCCCGGCCGCTGGCAGATGATGGTCGAGACCATGACCGGCTTCATCGAGAACATGCTTTCGGCGAACGTCGGCAAGGAAGGGCGCAAGTACCTGCCTTACGTGTTCTCGCTGTTCATGTTCATCCTGTTCGCCAACCTGCTCGGCCTGCTGCCGCTGGGCCTTGTCGGCATTCACCCCTTCACCTTCACCAGCCACTTCACCGCGACGGGCGTGCTCGCCATCCTGTCGTTCTCGATCGTGCTGGTGGTGGGCTTCTGGAAGCACGGCTTCCACTTCTTCTCGCTCTTCGTGCCGCATGGCACGCCGCTGCCGATGATTCCGCTGATCTTCGTGATCGAGCTGGTCTCGTTCCTCGTGCGCCCCTTCAGCCTTGGCCTGCGTCTCTTCGTGGCGATGATGGCAGGGCACGTGCTGCTCGAAGTGCTGTCGAGCTTCGTGATCGGTGGCGCCAATGCCGGCGCGTTCTTCATGGGGCTCGTCTCGATCCCCAGCTTCATCCTGATGGTTGCCATCTGCGCGCTCGAGATCCTCGTCGCCGGCATCCAGGCCTACGTCTTTGCGCTGCTCACGTCGCTCTACATCAACGACGCCGAGCATCTGCACTGAGTTTTCTTCGTACAGTATCCATCCATCTGATTTTGAGAGAAAAGGGAGTTTAAGTCATGGAACCTGCAAGCGCCAAGCTCATCGGTGCGGGTCTCGCTGCGATCGGCGCCGGCATGGCCGCCATCGGCGTGGGTAACGTCTTCGGTTCGTTCCTCGAGAGCGCGCTGCGCAACCCGGGTGCGGCTGATGGCCAGCAGGGCCGTCTGTTCATCGGCTTCGCGGCCGCCGAACTTCTCGGTCTGCTCTCGTTCGTCGTGGCGATGATCCTGATCTTCGTCGCCTGAACCATGCGCAAGGGCGGCACTCCGGGCACGGGTCCGGAGTGCCGGCCCTTCCCTTGTTTTTCAGCGTTTTGATCGCCGGGAACCCCAATGCCCCAGATTTCGCAGCTAGCCGCGACCTACTCCAGCCAGATTTTCTGGATGCTGGTCATTTTCGGCGCCGTCTTCTTCCTCGTCGGCCGGGGCATGACGCCCAAGGTTCTCGAGACCATGGAAGGTCGCGACCAGAAGATTGCCGCGGATCTCGCCGCTGCTGAAGCCGCGCGCCACGAGGCGCAGGCGCAGGACGATGCGTGGAAAGCGGCAGCTGCCAAGCAGCGCGGGGAAGCCCAGGCGCTGATCGCTGCGGCCAAGGCCGAAGGGGCCAAGGCTACCGAAGCCCGGCTCGCCACGGCGAGTGCCGGTGCCGAAGCCCGCGTGGCCGAAGCGGAGGCGCGGATTGCCGCGGCTCGCGAAGGTGCGCTGGCTGAAATCGAAACTGTGGCGGCCGAAGCCGCTGCCGATATCGCTGCCCGCGTTGCGGGTCTGACGGTCGCGGCCGATGCCGCGCGCGCGGCGGTGAAGGACGTTCTCCATGGTTAAGCTCGCTCTGCTCGCTCATGCGGCAAACGCAGTCGCTGAACATGGGGCCGAGCATGCCGAACCGGTTGCGTTCGGGTTCGTGACCCCGGGTATGTGGGTCGCGCTCTCGATGACCGCGTTCATCGCCATCGTGATCTGGAAGAAGGTGCCGGCTGTGATCGCTGGCGGGCTCGATGCCAAGATCGTCGCGATTCGCGCTCAGCTTGATGCAGCCACAGCGCTGCGTGCCGAAGCCGAGGCGCTGCGCGCCGAATATGCCAAGAAGATCGCCGGCGCCGAAGCAGATGCCGCCGCGATGGTCGAGCATGCACGTCATGAAGCTCAGGCGATCATCGCCAAGGCCGAAGCGGACACGACCGCGATGATCGCGCGCCGCGAGAAGATGGCGACCGACAAGATTGCGGCGGCGGAACGCGCTGCGGTCGAAGAGCTCCGCGCTCGCGCGGCTGCTGCTGCTGCTGCTGCGGCCGGCCAGCTCATCGCCCAGCACCACGGCGCCAGCGCGGACAAGGCGCTTGTCGACAGCGCCATCGCTGGCCTCGCCAACTGATTCCATGCCCTGCCTGCGGGGCGGGGCATGGTTAACTCTACCCTAAGGGTTTTCGCCTAGGTCCGCTCTCATGAAGAGGATTGGGACTGGGTGCGAGGCATGAGCCGCGGACAATTCCGGCAGTTTGCGGCGCTGCTTCTGGCGCTGCTGATGCTGAGCTTTGGCGCCGGGCGCGCCGAGGCGGCGAGCTGCTTTTACGCGACATCGCAAGGGTCAACCGGCCCGGCCAACTGGAACTCCTACTGTTGGCTCGATTTCACCGGCTATAACGACACGGCCGCACGCTCGACCGCCGGACAGGCCATGTCCTACACGCTGCCCGATGGCACCGTGATGACCTTTACGCTCAAGATCAGCGGCGCGGCGATCACGGGTGCTGCGGCGCCTTCCTGGACCGGCGCGGCGATCGGCAATACCGCGTTCCTCGGCATCGGCGGCCGCCCGATCCTCTATCAGAGCGCGGCGGGCACGACGACGGCCGCGATCTCCAACATCGTGCTGACCCCGCCCGCCGGCGTCTCGCAGATCACCAGCTACATGTTCGTGGCGGCGGACGGCGAATCCTCCAACGAAAGCGAATCGCTCAGTTTCCAGACCAATGGCGGCAACTGGGTTGCGCTCGACAATGCCGGGCCGATCAGCGGCTCGACTTATCCCACAAGCTCGGGGCTTGGCACATCGACCTTCAATATCGGGGGCGTGGCCGGCACGGTCGGCGCGAACATCGTGGGGTCGAGCACGCCCACCTCGCTCACGACCACGATCGTCGGCGGGGGCCTGCAGGGCGTGATGTTTGCAGTGCGCTTTGCCTCGATCCGCCTCAATCTCCAGCTGACAGGGGCGCGAGCGGCGGCTGCTGACCAGTTTACCTTCAATATCAACGCGACCTCTGGCGGCGCTACTTTGGCGAGCGGCACTTCGAGCGGAACGGGCAACGGACCGTTCTCGGCTGCCACGCTCACCACCGCGTCCGCGCTGCCGCTGACACTGACGCAGGCGATGGCGGCTGGCAGTGTGAACCCGCTCACCGACTACCGCTCAAGCCTCACCTGCACCAATTCGGTCAGTTCGAGCACGCCGCTGCCAAGTGGGGTGATATCGACCAACTACAGCTTCGGCGCGTTGCAGTTCGGCGATCTTGTTACTTGCACGTTCACCAATACAGTGTTTCCGCATCTCCAGCTGACCAAGGCGCTGGGCACCGGCGGGCGGCGCTTCAGCACCGACCAGTTCGTTATGCAGATCAACCAGGGCACGACCACGGTGGCGACGACGACCACCACAGGCACCTCGGCGACTGTGACGAACGGGACGACGCCGCAGGTCATGGTCTCGGCAGGCACGGCCTATGCGTTCACCGAGTTGGGTTCGGGGACGACGAGCCTGACGCAGTACACTTCGGCAATGACCTGCACGAATGCCTTCACCGGTTCATCGACCACGCTGCCGAGCGCGGTGGGCGGCACCGTCACGCCGCAGATGGGCGATGTGATTTCGTGCACGATCACCAACACCCGCCGGGGTACAAACGCGACGCTGACGCTGGTGAAGACATCGAGCGTGCTGTCGGACCCGGTCAATGGCGCAACCAACCCCAAGATGATCCCGGGCGCGATCGTCCAGTATTCGATCTTGGTTTCGAACACCGGGCCGACGCCGGTGGACAACAACACCGTCCTTTTGATCGATTCGCTGCCAAGCCAGATGCGTGTCGGAACCGCAGCGACCCCGACGTTCACGCAAGGAACGCCGACGAGCGCGCTGACCTTCAACGCCACCAACGACATCCGCTATTCGAACGCGGCGAGCGCGCCGACGACCTATGCCGGCTGCACCTATACACCGACGTCGGCCTATGATGCGGCGGTGAAGTTCATCTGCGTGAATCCGAAGGGAACGATGGCGGGATCGTCCGGTACGCCGCCGAACTTCACGATCTCGTTCAGGGCGCAGATGCAGTAAGCTTGCGGCGCAGGCCTGCCAGCAGGCGCGGCCCCAGTTCCGGGCCTTGCAGCGGATAGAGAAACGGTTCGATCAGCTCGGCTTCCATCAGGAGCAGGCCGCCTTCGGGCCCGCGCACGAGATCGATGCGGGCATAGAGCGGCGCAGGGAAGGGGAGGCCAGCGATCACGGCCTGTGCAGTCGCGAGGTCGTCAGGGGCGGGGGTGACGGCCGTGTCCCACCCGCCATAAAGCGATTGCACGCGGTAGTCGCCCGGCGCGGGGCGCTTGATTAGGCCGTGGCTGAAGGCGCCATCGATGAAGATCAGCGAATGTTCGCCTTCTGCGACGATGCCGGGGATGAACGGCTGAACCAGCGCGGCATGGCCCATGCGCCAATCGGCAGCGGGCGGCGCGTCGCGCGTGAAATCGAACTGCCCTTCCGCCCCCGCGCCGACGCGGCGCTTCACCACCACGCGGTCGCAGGCGAAGTGATCGAAGGCAGCGAGGATTTCCGCGCGACCCGGATTGTCCAGCAGCAGGGTGGGAATGGTGGCGACACCGCGCGTGCCAAGTTCGGCGAGGTAGCCCTTGTCGATGTTCCAGCGTACCACTTCGGGCGCATTGCACACCGGCACGCCGAGCGCAGCGATGGCATCGAGCTTGGCGAGGAAGGCCTCGCGATTGTCCTGATAATCCCACGGTGTGCCGATCAGGGCGGCATCGAAGGCGGCGAAGGCTTCGAGTGGGGCCTGCCAGTCGATGTCCGTCACTGTCTCGCCCGGAGCAAGCGCTGCAACGAGCGCGGCCATCTGCTGGTCATGCTCGAAGGCATCGGCGCGGCGATCAGGGGCGCCGGGCAGCGTGGTGCTGCAGGCGAGGAAGGCAATATTCATGGACGTCCTGACGTTGTGCGGGTTCCCGGGCCGATCAGTGGAATGCGGACAGCCGGAGCAAGGATACCAAGGCGACATAGGCGCTGGCGAGACAGTAGAGCACTTCCGGGATAACCCCGAGGTTCACGCGTCTGCCCTGGCGGATCAGGACGAGCATGTAGCCGGCCACCGCGAGGAACAGGACGATCTGGAGCCCAAGACGCGCGCGGGTTTCAGGGTAGTTGCCGAGCACGGCAAGGACGCCGCCGATAAGCAGGGTGTAGACAATGAGCCTGATGACGCTGCGCATGGAGTCGCTTGCGATCAGGGACGCGTGGAGCCGCGCACGACGAGGCGCACGGGCACCCGGCGCGGGGTTTCTGGCTCGCCCGCCATCGAGGCGAGCAGCCGTTCGACAAGGAGCGCGCCGGCGGTTTCGAAATCGGATTCGATCGTGGTGAGCGGCGGGGTGGACCACGCGCCCGCGCGCACCCCATCGAAGCCGACAATGCCGATCTCGTCCGGGATGCGATAGCCGCGCTGGCTCAATTCCTTGAGCGCGCCGAGGGCGATCTCGTCGCTCACTGCAAATATCGCATCGAAGGGTTGGCCACTTTCCGCCAGCATGGCGGCCGCGCGGCTGCCCTGCTCCTCGCGCGCCAGCCCGCGTTCGATGCGCTGGAGCACCGGCTCGCGCCCCGCATCGCGCATCGCGCCGGCGTAACCGTCGTAGCGTTCCTTGAACTGGCGCTGGGGTGATGTTTCCGAGCCGATGCAGACGATCTTCTCGTATCCGCGAACAAGCATGTGACGCACCGCGAGCGCGGCGCCGGCCTCGTTGTCGCTGCGCACCCACGGGAAGGCATCGCTGGGGGCGCCCCAGCAGACCCAGCAGGTGGCAGGGTCGAGCTCGCCGAAATAATCCCACGCGGGCGTGTTCTCGCTCGTACCGATGACGATCATGCCATCGGCCTTGCGGCGCTCCTCGTAATGGCCCCAGAAATTTTCCGCGCTATCCTGGAAGGAGACGAGCACTTCGTAGCCGCGCGCGGAGGCGGCAGCGCAAGTGCTGCCCAGCAGCGCGAAGTAGAATGGGTTGAGATCCTTGCGGTCTTGCCCGGCACGGCAGATCATCACCACCGCGAGCGTGCCGGTCTTGCCCCGGCGCAGGCGGGCGGCGTTTTCGTTGACCTGATAGTTGAGCCGGGCGGCGGCAGCGATCACGCGCTGGCGGGTGGGTTCGCTGATCGAGGTATCGCCCGCCAGCGCGCGGCTGACGGTGGACTGGCTGACCCCGGCTTCCTCCGCCACATCGAACGAAGTGACGCGGGTGATCCGGCGTGTGGTGTCGGTGCTCTGCGGCATCTAGCGGAAATTGTCCTTGGCGCTGCGCAGCGCGGCGAAAGTTTCGGTGGGCGAGGCGCCGCCCCAACGGGCCTGCAGCGCGGGATCATCGGCGCGCAGGAAGGGATTGGTGGCGAGTTCGCGGCTGAGCAGGGTGGGGACGGTCCACTCGCTGCGGCTGCGCTTGTCCGTGATCTCTGCCGCATAGGCGGCGAGCGCGGCGTTGTCGGGATCGGCGTGAAGGGCGAACTTCGCGTTCGAGGCGGTGTATTCGTGGGCGCAGTAGAGCGTGGTTTCGCCCGGCAGCGCCTTCACGCGGCTGAGGCTGGCCCAGAACTGGTCCGGCGTGCCTTCGAACATGCGCCCGCAGCCCAGTGCGAAGACGGCATCGCCGACGAAGGCGATCGCCGCTTCGGGGAGGTGATAGGCGCAGTGGCCGATCGTGTGGCCGCCCACGTCGATTACATGGGCTGAGTACGCGCCGAAGGTGACGGTATCGCCTTGCGCGACGGTGCGGTCGATCCCGGCGATGCGGGCGGCGTCTGCAGCGGGGGCGATGATCTTGCAGCCTGTTGCGGCCTTGATCGCTTCGTTGCCGCCCGCATGATCGGGATGCCAGTGGGTGTTCCAGATCTGGGTGATCGTCCAGCCCTTGGCCGCCGCCTCGCGCAGGTAAGCCTCCGCGTCGGGCGTATCGATGCACGCAGTTTCGCCGCTCGCGCTATCATGGAGGAGATAGCCGTAATTGTCTGACAGGCAGGCGAACTGGTGGACTTCGAGCGTCATGGGTCCTCTCGGGCGTCTTTGCAGCAAAGCCTAGCGGAGTGTGCGCCGCAATGCAAAAGCCCGCCCGGATCGCTCCGGACGGGCTTTTGATTTGCCTTGCCTTGCGGCGAAAGGCTTACTGCTTGGCCTTGAGGGCCGCGCCGAGGATGTCGCCCAGCGAAGCGCCGGCTTCCGACGAGCCGTACTGCTCCACGGCTTCCTTCTCTTCGGCGAGCTGACGCGCCTTGACCGAGAAGTTGGGCTTCTTCGAACGATCGAAGCCGATGACCATGGCATCGAGCTTCTGGCCGACCTGGAAGCGGTCCGGACGCTGTTCGTCGCGGTCGCGGCCGAGGTCGGTGCGCTTGATGAAGCCGGTCGCGCCATCTTCGCCAGCCTGCACTTCGAGGCCGCCATCGCGGACTTCGAGCACGGTGACCGTAACGACTTCGCCGCGGCGGAGCGAACCAGCACCGCCGGCCGAAACGCCACCAGCCGCCGGAGCGCCCTTTTCAAGCTGCTTCATGCCGAGCGAGATGCGCTCCTTCTCGACATCGACGTCGAGGACGATGGCCGAAACCTGCTCGCCCTTGCGGTGCAGCGCCAGCGCGTCTTCGCCCGAGATGCCCCAGGCGATGTCCGACATGTGGACCATGCCGTCGACGTCGCCATCGAGGCCGATGAACAGGCCGAACTCGGTCGCGTTCTTGACTTCGCCCTCGACAGTCGAGCCGACCGGGTGGCCTTCTGCGAAAGCTTCCCAGGGGTTCTGCTGGGCCTGCTTGAGGCCGAGGCTGATGCGGCGCTTGTCGCTATCGACCTCGAGGACCATGACATCGACTTCCTGCGAGGTCGAAACGATCTTGCCGGGGTGGACGTTCTTCTTGGTCCACGACATTTCGGAAACGTGGACGAGGCCTTCGATGCCAGCTTCCAGCTCCACGAAGGCGCCGTATTCGGTGATGTTGGTGACAACGCCGTGCAGCTTCGCGCCGACCGGGTACTTGGCGGCCACGCCATCCCACGGATCGCTTTCAAGCTGCTTCATGCCGAGGCTGATGCGCTGCGTATCCTGGTTGATGCGGATGATCTGCACCTTCACGGTATCGCCGATGGCGATCACTTCGCTGGGGTGGTTGACGCGCTTGTAGCTCATGTCCGTGACATGGAGCAGGCCGTCGATGCCGCCGAGATCAACGAACGCACCGTAATCGGTGATGTTCTTGACCACGCCGTCGATGATCTGGCCTTCCTTGAGGTTCTGGATCAGGCCCGAACGCTGCTCGGCGCGGGTTTCTTCCAGCACAGCGCGGCGCGAAACCACGATGTTGCCGCGGCGGCGGTCCATCTTGAGGATCTGGAAGGGCTGCGGCATGTCCATCAGCGGGGTCACGTCGCGCACGGGGCGGATATCGACCTGCGAGCCGGGGAGGAAGGCCACGGCGCCGTCGAGATCGACGGTGAAGCCGCCCTTGACGCGGCCGAAGATCACGCCCTCGACGCGCTTGCCTTCGCCGAATTCGTTCTCGAGCTTGTCCCATGCGGCTTCGCGGCGGGCGCGATCGCGGCTGAGCATCGCTTCGCCGTCGGCGTTCTCGACGCGGTCGACATAGACTTCGACTTCATCGCCGACCGAAAGACCGTGCGGCTGGCCAGGCATCGCGAATTCGCGAAGCGGCACGCGGCCTTCGCTCTTGAGGCCGACGTCGATGACGGCCTTGTCGTTTTCGATGGCGGTGACGGTGCCCTTGACGACCCGGCCTTCAAAGCCGCCGTTTGCGGCGCCGCCGAGGGTTTCGTCGAGCATCGCGGCGAAATCGTCGCGCGTGGGATGAGATGCCATTGCTGGTAGTCCTGTTATCGCTGTTTCCGGCCAGGCGGTTGTCTCCGCCGGTCTTTCACCGAGCTTCCGCACCATGCGGACCCGGGGCAAGGGGCCGAACCATCTGCCGGGCCGAATGCCATGGCAGATATCCACACCGGAGCGATGCCCCGGTAAGGACGTGCGGCCCCTATGTCAGGAACGGGGAAAAAGCAAGCTGAACTGCGCCCTTTCAGGCCGCTATGGCACGGGGCCGCGCGGCGGTGGTGCGGGCGGACGTCCGGAACCGGGAAACCGCCGTAGCCAGCTCGCCCGCTTCGTCCGCGAGCGAGCGGGCGGCGGCGGCGGTCTGTTCGACCATGGCGGCGTTGCGCTGGGTCATCGTGTCCATGCCCGAGACGGTCGCGCTGACCTGATCGAGACTGGTGGACTGGTCCTGCGTGGCGAGCGCAATCTCGCCCATGAGCCGGGCGAGGTGCCCGACGCGCCCGACCATGGCATTGAGCGCTTCGCCGGTGCGGCCAACAAGCGAGACGCCGCCGGCAACCTCGCGCGAACTGGTGGCGATGAGCGCGCGGATTTCGCTCGCGGCATCGGCGCTGCGCTGGGCAAGCGCGCGCACTTCGGTGGCAACGACGGCGAAACCCTTGCCGGCATCCCCGGCGCGCGCGGCTTCGACCCCGGCGTTTAGAGCGAGCAGATTGGTCTGGAAGGCGATCGAATCGATGAGATTGACGATCCGTCCGATTTCCTGTGACGAGCGCTCGATGGCGCTCATCGCCGCCATCGCCTCGCTGACGAGCATGCCGCCGGCCTCGGCATCCTGCGTGGTCATGCCGATCTCGGACTCGACCTCGCGGGTGCGTTCGGCGGTCGCGGAAACGAGGGTGGCCACTTGCTGCATCGCCGCGCTTGATTCCTCCACGCTGGCGGCCTGGTTCTGGTTGCGGTTGGCCAGATCGCTGGAAGCGCTGCGGATTTCTGCGGCACCGGTGCTGACGCTGCTGGCCGTACCGCCGACGCGGGCCAGCACGCTGTCGAGCCGTTCGGCAGCAGCGTTGTAGGCACCGCGCAGTTCTTCGTACTCGGCAGGGAAGGGGGGCTCGATGCGGTGGACGAGATTGCCTTCGGCGAGCTGGTCGAGTGCTGTTCCCATGCGCGAGACGACGATGGCCTGCTTCTCGGCATCCTCGCGCTGCGCGCTGGCGGCACGGCGGAACACTTCGATTGCGCGGGTCATATCGCCGATCTCGTCGGCGCGGTGATCAGTGCGCCGGCCTGTTTCGAGATCGCCGGCGGCCATCGCAGACATCACCTCTGCCGTTCCTGCAAGCGGATCGAGGACGTGGCGGCTGAGCAGGCGGATAGCGGTGAAAATGAGCGCGACCGTGCCGGCGCCGGCCAGAGCCATCACCACGAGCAAGGCAGAGACAGTCGTCGTGCTGGTCGATACGAGCGCATTGCGCGCAGCCATCGCGTGCTCGGTGAGCAGCAGGATCGCGCTGCGTTCGCGCGCGAAGATCGCATCGAGCCGCTGCTTGCTGGCCTCTGCCGCCGCCGCATCGCTACGCCCTAGTGCAGGCAGCAGCACGGTGTTCACTTCCTGCCAGAACGCATCCGCTTCCTGTGCCACTGACGTGCGCAGCTCACCTGCCAGCGCCGGATCGACATCGTCTGCCGTCCAGTGCGCAAGGCTGGCGCGATACTGCTTTTCGAGCTCGGCAAGGTCGGCGCGGTTCTGCGCGAGGTGTGCCGGATCATCGATTGCCTGCCGCGCCTTGAGCGCTGGTTCGACGATGTAGAGCGGCGGAGGCAGGATATCGGCAGTAAAGCCGGTCACGCTGTCGATGCGGTTCTGCACCGTGCCGCCGACCCGGATGTGCTGCACGGCAAGGCCGATCAGCAGGAGTAGCGCAGTCACTGTTCCGGCCAGTGCCAAGCCGCTGCGGCGACTCTGGATTCGGATGGACATGACTACGGTACTCCCCTGCTTTTTGCTGCCGGGCGACGTTTTTCCGGGCAGTGTGGGGAGGGCATAACGCCGTCATGCAAACCAAAGGCTTGCACGGATTCGAAGGTGCTTTGCCTAGCCTCGCAAAGCGTGATGTTAACGATTGCAGAGCCGCATCCTGCCCAAAGGTGCAGGATTCACGATCCGGCAAGAATCGCCGGATCGCCTGCGGCCCTTGGTCAGGCGAATTTTGTCCGCAGGGCAAGCAGGGCAAGGGCTGCCTTCGCCGCCTCGCCGCCCTTGTCCTTTTGCGCCGGATCGGCGCGGACGAGTGCCTGCGCTTCGTTTTCGACGGTGAGAATGCCGTTGCCCACGGCAAGGCCGTCCATCGTCAGCGCCATCACGCCGCGCGCACTTTCGCCCGCGACGATTTCGAAGTGATAGGTTTCGCCCCGGATCACCACGCCGATCGCGACAAAGCCGTCATATTGACCGGACGTATCGGCCAACACGATCGCGCCGGGGATTTCCAGCGCGCCGGGGACGGTGATCACGTCGACCTTGTGGCCTTCGGCCTCGAGCGCAGCACGCGCGCCTGCCACCAGCATGTCGTTGAGGTGATCGTAGAAACGAGCTTCGACGATAAGGAACTTTGCCATGCGCGCTTACTCCGCAGTGATCGGCTGCTCGCCGACGATGTTGAGGCCGTAGCCTTCGATGGCGACGATGTTGCGATGCGAATTGGTGAGCAGGATCATGTCGTGGATGCCGAGATCCGCGAGGATCTGCGCGCCGATGCCGTAGCTGCGCAAGTCCATGTCGCCGGTGCGGCCCGCGATCTCGGCCTGGAGGTGCTCGCTGCCGCCGGGCATGAGCAGCACGATCACGCCCGCGCCGGCCTTGCCGATCTCGCTCATCGCGCGCTGCAGGCTGCGCTTGCGGGGCCCTGGCTGGCCGAGCACGTCGGAGAGGATCGAAATGCCGTGCATGCGCACGAGTGTCGGCACATCGGCGCGCACGGCGCCCTTCTGCAGCACGAGGTGGACGACGCCGTCGATTTTGTTGCGATAGGTGCGGATCGTCCAGTCGCCGCCGTAGTCCGAATGGAACGGCTGCTGATCGACGCATTCGACGAGATGGTCATGGCGGCGGCGATACTCGATGAGATCGCGGATCGTGCCCATCTTGAGGCCGTGGCGCCGCGCGAAGGGGACGAGATCGTCCATCCGCGCCATGGTGCCGTCGTCCTTCATGATCTCGCAGATCACGCCCGAAGGATTGAGCCCGGCAAGGCGCGAGATATCGACCGCCGCTTCAGTATGGCCGGCGCGCACCAGCACGCCGCCATCGCGGGCGATCAGCGGGAAGACGTGGCCGGGGGTGACGATATCGTCCTTCGTCTTGGAGGCATCGATGGCAACCGCCACGGTGCGGGCGCGGTCGGCCGCGGAAATGCCGGTCGTCACGCCCTCGCGCGCCTCGACCGAGACGGTGAAAGCGGTTTCGTGGCGCGTGCCGTTGTTGCGGCTCATCAGTTCGAGACCGAGCTGTTCGGTGCGGGTGCGTGTGAGGGTGAGGCAGATCAGGCCGCGGCCGTGCGTTGCCATGAAGTTGATCGCATCAGGTGTCGCCATCTGCGCAGGGATGACGAGATCGCCCTCGTTTTCGCGGTCCTCGTCGTCCACCAGAATGAACATGCGCCCGTTGCGCGCCTCGTCGATGATTTCCTCGATGGGCACGAGGGCGGGGGTGTCGTCGCTCTCGCTCAAGACGCGTTCGAGCTTGGCGAGCGTATCGGCGGTGGGATTCCAGCCGGGCAGGCCCGCATCGCGCAGGGTGTTGGCATGGAGCCCCGCCGCGCGGGCGAGGCCGGAGCGGGACATTCCGCCCTCGATGACGAGGTGGCGGATGCGGTCGATGAGTTCACTGGACATGCAGCGCATATCTCACATCACAATGTGATATGCAAGAAGGCGCATCACATCGCGATGCGATTTTGCGAAGTTGATTCGCGATTCCAACCATTTCCGCTGGCAGAGGGTTGCTGTCAGGTCACACCTTGGTGCAGCCTGCCGCTACGGAATGGGCAAAATTTAATTGAGCGGTTGACAACGCCAGTGTTCCGCTATGTTCTGTAGGCAGAAGGTCGACCCTCAAAAATGATGGGCGCCCGCTGAAGAGAGAGGATATTGATATGAGGGGCAAACTTACCCTGCTCGCAGGTGTGTGCGCAGCAGCCGTAGCAACGCCGTCGTTCGCGCAGAACGCGCAGAGCGCAGCCAGCGGCGATACCGGCCCGGGTGTTCAGGAAATCATCGTTACCGCGCAGCGCCAGTCGCAGCGCCTGCAGACTGTGCCGATCGCGATCAGCGCGTTCACCAAGGAAAACCTCGACAGACAGCAGATCCGCAACCCGCTCGATCTGCAGCTTTCGCTGCCGAACATCACCTTCACCAAGACGAACTTCACCACGTCGAGCTTCACGATCCGCGGCATCGGTGACCTCTGCACCGGCGTGACCTGCGACAGCGCGACCGCGATTCACATCAACGATGCGCCGCTTTTCGCGACCCGCCTGTTCGAAGGCGAATTCTACGATCTGCAGCAGGTCGAAGTTCTGCGTGGTCCGCAAGGCACCCTGTTCGGCCGCAACGCGACCTCGGGCGTGGTCAACTTCCGCACCGCCAAGCCTGACCTCAACGGTTTCAGCGCTTCGGGCGACGCAGAATACGGCAACTACAACTCCATCCGCGTGCGCGGCATGATCAACGTGCCGCTGAGCGAGACGCTCGCGGTGCGCGCTGCCGGCTTCTACCTGAAGCGCGACGGCTACACCAAGAACCTCTTCGACAACTCCAAGATCGACGACCGCGACATCTACGGGTTCCGCGGCTCGCTGACCTGGCAGCCATCCTCGTCGACCACGATCGACCTCATGGGCCAGTACTTCCGCGAGAAGGATAGCCGCATGCGCATCCAGAAGCAGTACTGCCAGGAGGATCCGACCGGTATCCTGGGCTGCCTCAACACCACGCGCGGCACCAGCACCACCAACGGCAATGCGCTGCTTGCCAACGTGCTGACATCGAGGGAATTCTTCGCGATCCGCGGCCTGCCGACCGCCTTCGCGCTGGGCAGCATCTATGGCCCGCAGGTCTATCGCAACGAGGTGAACCCGGCTGATCCGCGCGTCGTCAACACCGACTTCAAGCCCAGCTACTTCACCGAGGAAACCATCCTCCAGGGCGTCCTCAAGCAGGACATCGGCGAAAAGTTCAGCCTGCGCGTCGAAGGCAACTACCAGAACGTCAAGGTCGATTCGCAGCAGGACTACAACAACGCGGTTGCCGATCGTTCGGGCTTCACGCCCGGCCTGAGCGCCCTTGCTGCGGCAGGTGCAGGCCTGCTCGGGCCTGGCCTCAAGAGCTACCTTGGCCCGATTGCCAATGCGCTGATCCCGCAGGGCCCGGGTGGAGCACTCTGCACCTCGATTGGCGAGCCGACCGGCACCGGCGTCTTCGGCGGGCACAGCGTCTGCGCCTCGACCCCGCTCGACTTCGACCGTTCGGTCCAGAACAACAAGAGCTGGACGGCGGAAGCGGTGCTGACCTCGAAGTTCGACGGTCCGTTCAACTTCCTGCTCGGCGGCATCTACGGCAAGTACACCCTGACCGAGAACAGCTACTATGTGAACTCGTTCGGGCTTGACTACTTCGCCGGCGTGGTGGGCGCGTTCTCGGCGCTTGGCGCCGGTGCGCCGCCGGCCTACCTTGCCACGCCGACCTATCGGAACAACACGCCTGATTACAGGCTGACGACCTATGGCATCTTCGGTGAAGCTTATTGGAAGTTCAACGACAAGGTGAAGCTGACCCTCGGTCTGCGCTACAACAACGACAAGAAGGCAGTGAAGGCGCGCACGACGCTGTTCAACTTCCTCGCGCCGGTGGGCATTGCCAATGCCTATGACTCGCCGTTCCTCGCCGCCAGCTACGATGCGGACTCGGCCATCGCCGGCAACCAGCCGTTCCAGGTGCGCAACGTGAAGTTCGGCGAATTCACCGGCCGCGCGGTGCTCGACTTCCAGATCTCGCCGGACAACCTGGTCTATGCCTCGTACTCGCGCGGCTACAAGTCGGGTGGTATCAACCCGCCGCTGTCGCCGATCTTCGCGGTTCCGGAAAGCTTCACGCCTGAATTCGTGAACTCGTTCGAAATCGGTTCGAAGAACACCTTCGCCAACGGCGCGCTGCAGCTGAACCTCACCGGGTTCTACTACCAGTACAAGGGTCTGCAGCTCTCGCGCATCGTCGCCCGTACCTCGGTCAACGACAACGTGAGCGCCAACATCTGGGGTGTGGAAGCCGAAGCGATTATCCGCCCGGTCCGCGAGCTGACGATCAACATGAACTTCAGCTACCTCAACACCAAGGTGTCGGAAGACAAGTTCCTCTCGAACCCGCGTGACTTCGGCAATGGCCGCAAGGATGCGGTGATCATCAAGGACATCACCAACACCGCGAACTGCGCTGTCGGTTCGAACTCGGGCAACGTCGCAGGCGTGAATGCTTTCGTGAACACGGCCAACACGCTGATCAACAGCGGGGCGATCCCCGGCGTTGCTGGTGGTGCCGGTCTTCAGGGCACGACGGCGTTCCCGGCTGGCGGCGGCATTGCCTCGACCGGTGCCTACTCGATCTGCGCCGTGCTCAGCGCGCTCGCTCCGACGCTTGGCAATGCGCCCGGCATCGGCGGCGTGACGGTCTACTCGTCGGGTATCGCCACCAATATCCGTGGCAACAAGCTGCCCGGCGCGCCTAACGTGAAGTTCTCGGCCGGCGTGCAGTATGCTGCGCCGATCGGCAACCTGACGCTGACGCCGCGCTTCGACCTCAACTTCACCGGCAATTCGGATGGCACGATCTTCAACGGGGTGGTCGACAAGGTTCCGTCGTTCACCCAGCTGAATGCCCAGCTCCAGCTCGATGGTCCGGACAAGAAGTGGTTCATCCGCGGCTTTATCCAGAACATTACCAACGACAACTCGGTGACCGGTCTCTACGTGACCGACCAGTCCTCGGGTAACTTCACCAACGTCTTTACGCTGGAACCGCGGCGCTACGGCATCGCCGCCGGCTTCAAGTTCTGATCGTTCGGGGGGAACCGGCCCGGCGCCTGCAAAGGTGCCAGCCGGTCTGAGGCGGGCGCCGGGGGGTAACCCCGGCGCCTTGCTTTTTGCCCGCTGCGCGCGCCAAACTGCTGCGGAAAGGGGTACTGCGAGGGGGAACGGCAGGATGCGGACCAAACGGAAGTGGGGCGCGGGCGCGGCGCTGGCGCTGGCGCTGGTGCTTTCAGGCAAGATCGAAGCCAAAGGCGTCAGTCCGGCCGATCTGGTGATCCTCAACGGCAAGATCGTGACGGTGGACAGCCGGAGCCGGGTGGTCCGCGCGGTAGCGGTGCGGGGCAGCCGCATTGTCGCGGTCGGCGATGTCCGCCGTTATCGCGGGCGCGGGACGCGCGTGATCGACCTCAAGGGGCGCACGATGCTGCCCGGCTTCATCGATGCCCATTCGCATGTCGGCGGCATGGCGGAAGTGGAGGCACACACCGTCGATATCCAGGTGCCGCCGCTTGAGGACGGCGCGGCGGTGATCGCACGGCTGAAGGAGAAGGCCGCCCATCTGCCGCCGGGGGCATGGCTGATCGGCAACGGCACCTACAACCAGCCGATGCCCACACGCGAGGCGCTCGATGCCGCCTTTCCGGATTATCCGGTGGACCTGCGCTGGAGCGCGCATGACCACCTGATCAACCACAAGGCGGCCCAGATCATGGGGCTGGATCGCAGCTTCCCCGATCCGCCGGCCGGCTCTGCCGCGCGCTTCGAGCGGACGGCGGAGGGCGAGATCGCGATCATCCGCGATGCCGAAGTGCCTTGGCCGAAGGACATGATCCCCGCCTTCACGGCGCCCGAGCGCAAGGAGGCAGTACGCGCCATCCTTGATGACTTCTACCTGAAGCGCGGCGTGACGATGGTCTCGGACATGTCGGACATCCCGAGCTATACCGCGATGGCCGAGCTCAGGGCCGAAGGACGCCTGCCGACGCGGGTGCGCATGAACTTCCTGATCGGGCCGCTGATGCACGCGGGCATTACTGTCGCTTCCTCGAAGCAGCCGGACCCGGTCGGGCGGATCGAGGTGATGGGCTACAAGCCGGGCGGGGGCACCGAATGGCTCAAGGTCGGGGCGATCAAGTTCATTCAGGACGGCGTCTGGGGCACGACTTCGGCGGTCTACCGGCCGCACTGGAAGGGTTCGGCCACGACCTGGAAGCCGGACAATGTGGGCGGCGTGACCTATGGGCAAGACGAACTCGACGCGCTGGTTGGCGATGCCTATCGGCGCGGCTGGCAGGTGCAGATCCACGCCAATGGCGACCGGTCGCAGGACATGGTGCTCGATGCCTATGAAGCGGCGCAGGCGCGCTGGCCGCGCGCCGATGCGCGCCTGCGGATCGAGCATTTCGCGCACTTCCTCAGCCTCGATCCGCAGCGCACCGAGCGGCGGCTGCAGCGCATGGTGGCGGATCAGGTGATCCCCTCGATGCAGGTCGCGTTTCTCTGGCGGCTCGACGCGACCAATGCCGCCGAGCCTGATGTCGCGTTCTTTCCGCTGAAGATGCTGATCGCGAAGGGCATGCATCCGGCGGGCGGGGTCGATACGATCGGGACGCAGAACTTCGCCACCAACCCGTTCTTCTCGATCGCGCGGGCGGTGAACCGCGACAGCAAATACGGGACGATCGTCCAACCGGACGAAGCGATTCCCGTGATGGACGCGATCCGTATGTTCACGATCTGGAGCGCGGAGGCGAACTTCCTCGAAAAGGACATGGGGTCCATCGAAGTCGGCAAGCTGGCTGATTTCGTGGTGGTGGATGCCGATCCGCTGACGATCCCGAAGGCGAGGATCGGCGCGGTGAACGTCGACATGACGATCATGGACGGCAAGATCGCCTATCAGCGCGCGCCCCGGCGATAACGCCCAAGGGGCGGATTCAGGGGGTCCCGAACCTGCGCATCACCGATCAGCGGTTAGTCCGTCCAGCATTCCATCAGCGGCAGGCTGTCTCCCGCCTGTTCGATCAGGCGGAAACGGTAGCCATGCGGCGAGAGGGCGCGTTGCACGGCATCGGTGGTCATCTTGCCGCCGACAGGGTGCACCTCCACGATGATACGCGGCTTGAAGCGCACGAAAAAGGCGCCGTCGGTGAAGATCACGCCTTCGCTGCCTTCGATGTCGCACTTGATGAAATCGATGCGATCAAGGCTGAACCGATCGGCAATGTCCGAAAGCGTGAACGAGGGGACAAGGTTGGCCGCGCCGACGCGGTTGCCGACTATCTCGACGGCAGACGAACCCATGTTGCCTTCGCTGGAAAAGCTGATCCCGTTGCCGTGAGTCCACACCGCTCCCTCAAGCAGCTCAATCTTGCGGCCGGTCCGCTCCTGATACATCTCGAAGTTTTCGCGGATGGCGGCGATATTGCCGTCATCGGCATCGACGGCGATCACGCGTCCGTTGGTCCCGCACAGTTTGCGAAACATGATCGAAGTGAGGCCCGAGTAGGCGCCCAGGTCCAGCGCAACCGAACCCTCCGCAAGATTGGCAAAGCCCAGATACTGCTCGGTCGTGGCGGTCGGTTCCGCCAGCGAGGGGAAGCGGATCGGATGAAGATCGAACCCTTTGACTTGGTGCAGATTGGGCCTGGAATAATCGATCAGACCGGCTTCAGCTGCTTCAACGGCTTCGGAAAAATAATCAAAATTACCAATCACATCCTGCAAATAGATCGCATGGCTTCGGGAAATTCTGATGCAGCTCGTGGCGCTGAAGACGTCGATCGCAAAAGCGCTATAATGGACGTTGAGGCCTTTTTAATTGACCAGATTGATGATCTTGTAGGGCTGAACAACGGAGGTGTAGAACTGAGTCGCGACGATATTCAAGGTATCTCTCTAGATGATGGTGCCTTTCAAGGTTTCCCCAGACCCACACTGTTCTCCATTTTGCCATTTGAATCAGTCTGGCCCAGTCGCGATTGTGCCGCTGCGCGCCCGCCGAGTTGTCTAGCCGGTGATGGCGGGCAAGCGCTAGGAGAAATGCTCCGGCTCCCTAACCAATTCCTGCCGCGTCTGCACAGACGCTCCCGGCTGCCAGTCCTTGGCCGCGCCGGCCGCTCAGGCTGGGCCAGGATGGGTCAGATAGCCGAGCACGGCGGTCGCCACCCGCTGTTCCAGCAGCGCAATATTGGCTTCGCCGCGCCGGTTGGCTGAAAGCGCCATGCCCTCCACAATTCCGAGGACATCCCGCGCCGCGGTTACGCAATCGCCGCGGGCATGATCGGCGCGGTTATGCTCGAGCAGGCGGGTGATCGTCTCGGCCATGCGTTCTCCGGCGGAAACGAACGCTTCATCCTTGCGCATACGCGCCTCATGATACGAAAGAATGCGCCCCAGCTGCGGCCGGGCATAGATGATCCCGAACGCGAGGTGGATCAGCGTGCGCGCCTGCTCTTCGAAAGCCAGGCCAGCCACGGAGGCGCTCGCCTGTTCCAGTTCGTCTGCCGTGGCAAGTTCTGTGCTGCGTGCAAGTTCTGCAAGGATGGCGTCCTTGCTGCCGAAATACTGATAGAGTGATCCCACGCTGATCCCGGCGAGCGCGGCGATTGCGTTGGTGTTGGCGGCTTCGAGTCCCTGTTCCTCAAGAATGCGAGCAGCCGCTTCGAGTATGACCGCCACGGTGTTTTGCGCGCGCGCCTGCTTAGGGCGTTTGCGCGGATTCGGGGCGGTTTGCCGGGCGGGGGAAGGGATGGGCGCGGGCATGGAAAATGCGAGTCCAGTTTTGCGAGCAATCCATCATAATGGGCGCAGGCCGACGAGCAAGCCCGCGAGTGTCCGCTGCCCCATGGGAGCCGGACTCTCCGCCAAGGAAGGATGAAGCTATGATCCCTGTCGACTATATTGGCCTGCGCCCCGATCTGCCAGTCTACAGCTCCGCTCGGCCGACTCCGCGCCAGCGCCCGATTGCCGCGTTGCGCCACTTTGCCGATGTCGCGCGGGACAAGGACGATACCGCCGCCGTCTTCCGCGTGTTCGATGCTCTGCCTTGGACGGGGCTGCGTGAGTGCGCCGAGCGCTTTGCCACTGATGAGCGCCTGCACCGCATCCGCGCCGAAGAGCCCTGGTTGCCCGCAATCCTCGATGATCACGAACGGTTGCGGCGCATGCCGCTCGGCTCGCTCGCCCATGCTTATTGCGATTTCATGGAGGGCGAGAACCTCTCGGCCCAAGGGCTGGTCGAGGAATACGAGAAATTCGCCGAGCCGGGCCTGCGCCACGATGACCTGGCCGAATGGACCCAAGACCGCACGCGCGACACGCACGATCTGCTGCACGTGCTGACAGGCTATGGACGCGATGCGCTGGGCGAGGCCTGCGTGCTGGCGTTTACCTATGGGCAGGAGCCTTCGCTGGGCAACCTGTTCATCGCCTATCCGGTCGGGCTGACCATCCTGACTGGCGGCGGCTGGGGTGCGCCAGTGCTGCGTGCGATCCGTGAAGGGCAGCGGCTCGGCCGCAATTGCAAGCACCTGATCGAGGAATCCGTGCTTGAACTCCTCCCCTTGCGCGTGTCCGAAGTGCGCCAGCGCCTCGGGATCGGGGATACCGTGCTCTACAACCGGTGCCACCAGATCTGGCGTTCGCGGAACATCGATCCCTATGCGCTGATGGCGGGTGGGGCTGCGGCCTGAGGCCAAGGTTGAGGCCAAGGTTTGGGCGATATCCAGATAGTTTCAAAAAAAATGCAAAAACCGTTTGACGACTCACGAGCTCGTCCGTATCTGACCGGCCTCCGGCAGGGAGATGCGGTTTTGCTTCTTCTTCCACCGGTCGCCAACATAGACGGA